>CAZYXX010000001.1:0-667953 GCA_964651805.1 uncultured Hyphomicrobium sp.
GTTCCGCACGTAGCCAGCGGACATGCGCAAGGTGTCAGCGACTTTGTCGACGGCAGCCGGCGCGAGCGGCCGAACAGAAGAGACTGGCGCGGTCCGCGTTTGATCGGCTCAAATCGTCGGCTGCGCCGATCCGATTCCCTAACCCTGTCTTAGGTTTGGGAAAAACGGGCAAAAAAGATAGTGAAATCAGATCGCGGATTCGAAGATGGCGCTCCCTACGGGAGTCGAACCCGTCTTTCAAGATTGAAAATCTCGCGTCCTAACCGATAGACGAAGGGAGCGTCGGGCGCCGCCGAGCCCGCACCCTATAAGCGGCTTTGGGGGGCATTGGCAAGCGCGAGCAGGCCCGCAATCACAGTCACACTGACGCGGCGATTTTATCGCCAAATCACGGGCTTGCCTGGCAGTTTCGCGGGTCGGCCGCGTCCTCGATCGTCAGCTCCACGCGGTCGCGCCCGCCCCAGGTGTCGCGCTTCAAGTGGCCCGCCACGTGCAGCGGCATGCCGTTCGCCGCCAGAAGAGCGTCGCCCAGCGGCTGGCCCTTGGCGCGAAACGCGATGGCATCGATGCGCGCACCGTCGCCGCCTTCCAGCATGACGCGCAGGTGCGCTTCACCGACCGCTTTGGCGAAGCGCACGCGGTGCGCGGGCAGCACGAAGCGCGGCTGCGGGTTGCCCTGGCCGTAGGGGCCTGCCTTCTCCAACAACATCATCAACTCCGTCGTCGCGCCCGATGCAACGATAGCAGCGTCGATGTCGAGTGACGGCGCGGCGCGCACAAGCGTGCCCGCATCCGACATCTCGGTTTTCAGAAAAGCCTGCAGCGCCGCGAACGCGTCGCGCGACACGGTCAGACCGGCAGCCATGGCGTGGCCGCCGCCCTTCACCAGCAATCCTGAGGCGACGGCCGCGCGCACCACCGCGCCCAAATCGACACCTGCAATCGAACGCAGCGAGCCGGTGCCGCTGTTGCCTTCCCAGGCGATGACGCACGCAGGTCTGCCGAAACGTTCGACGAGACGGCTTGCGACGAGGCCGACGATACCCTTGTGCCAGGTGTCGGCGCCGACCACGATCATCACGCGGTCGGGGTCGTCGGTCACTTGCCGGTCGGCGGCGGCGATCGCTTCTTCCAGCATGCCCGCCTCGATCTGCTTGCGCTCCTTGTTCAAGCGGTCGAGCGTCTCGGCGATGCGCTGCGCGTCGAGCTGGTCGTCGGTCGAGAGCAGGCGCGCGCCCAGCGCCGCGTCCCCGATACGGCCGCCGGCATTGATGCGCGGCCCCAAGATGAAGCCCAGGTGATAGGGCGTCGGCGGCTGCGTCAGGCCGGCGGCGTCGATCAATGCCGTGAGCCCGACGTTGCCGCGCTCGCGCATGACCGCGAGGCCCTTGGTGACGTAAGCGCGGTTCAGGCCCTTGAGCGGCACGACGTCGGCGACGGTCGCGAGCGCGACGAGATCGAGCTCGCCGAGCAGGTTCGGCTCACGCGCTTTTTGATAGTGGCCGCGGCGTCGCAGGATGCGCGTGGTCGCGACCAGCACCATGAACACGACGCCGGCGGCGCACAGATCGCCCAATCCCGACACGTCGTCCTGGCGGTTCGGGTTGACGACCGCGTAGACGTCTGGAAGGCGCTCATCGGCCTGGTGGTGATCGACGACGATCACGTCGGTTGCGAATTTTTTTGCTGCGGCGAGCGCATCGAAGCTGGTCGTGCCGCAGTCGACGGTGACGATCAGCTTGGCGCCTTCCTTCACCAGCGTCTCGATGGCCGCCGCGTTCGGACCGTAGCCTTCGAAGATGCGATCCGGGATGTAGATGCGCGCCGGCGTGTCGTGATGCGCGAGGAAGCGCGCGAGCAGCGCGGATGCGGACGCGCCGTCGACGTCGTAGTCGCCGAACACGGCAACGGGCGCGCGCGCGACGATCGCGTCAGCCAGGCGCTCGGCCGCCTTGTCCATGTCGCGCACCGTGCTCGGGTCCGGCATCAGCGCTTTGACGGTCGGATCGAGAAAGACCGGCACGTCGTCGAGCGCAACATTGCGGGCGGCGAGCACGCGGCCCATCAGATCGGAAATGCCGTGACGCTGACTGATGGCGAGTGCGGCGGCGCGGCGATCAGACGGCAGGCGCTCGCGCCAGGCGAAGCCGCGCAACGAAGATGCGACGCCGAGATACGGCGTGCCCGCGATCTCGGCCGATCCGCCTGCGTCCAGCGCCAGCTTGCGAACCGCGCCCATGCCCCACCCCCGCGTCACGTGTGTTCAGCGCTAGGGTTTAGGCCGATTCGGCGCGGCCATTGGGGCGCGCGAGCGCGTGCCCACAGGCGCGGACGCTGCGCGAGAACTCGAGCCGCCCTAGAACGGGATCTCGTCGTCGAGGGCCTTGTCGAACGACTTGGCCGATCCGCCGCCCGACTTGCCGCCGCGCTTGGGCGGTTCGCTATAGCCAGAGCCCGAGCCGAAGCCGCCGCTGTCGTAGTCGCCGCCGCCGGATTCCTGCATGCCGGCACCCGCGCCACGGCCGCCGTCGAGCATCGTCAGCGAGCCGTTGTAGCCCTGGATCACGACCTCGGTCGAATACTTCTCGGCACCCGACTGGTCGGTCCACTTGCGGGTTTGAAGCGCACCCTCGATGTAGAGCTTGGAGCCCTTCTTCACGTACTGCTCGACGACTTTGCACAGCGGTTCGCTGAAGATCACGACGCGGTGCCACTCGGTCTTTTCCTTGCGCTCGCCGGTGGTCTTATCGCGCCACGTCTCGCTGGTGGCGAGCGACAGGTTGGCGATCGGGCGGCCGTCCTGCGTGCGGCGGATCTCAGGGTCCTTGCCGACGTTGCCGACAAGAATGACTTTGTTCACGGATCCGGCCATCTCACTCTCCTTGCAAAAATCTTCGAGGCGCACCTTGCGCGCCAATCCGGCCGATCTCGCGACCGCCATCCTGACGGGCTTCAAAGGTGCGGACGCCATCGCCTGTCCAGCGAAAGCGAATCTGCCGTGTTGTGCAGACACTAGTCAGTCCGGCACGCGTGCGCCGCGCAGATCGGCACCTTTTCCACGCCTTTAGAGATGAGCCTAGGCGCGAAATTTTGTTCTCTTATTGTTCTAGTGTCTCGGGGAGGAAACTTCAAGCGCCAATTTCGTCCCTCGGCGTCCGCGACACACACCAACAGCGCAAAATATTACCGGCATCTCATGAGCTTGACTGGGTCATGGCAGCCTGTATGGCGGTAGTGGACCCGTGGCCGCTTGCGCCCGGCAAGGACTGCCCGAAATCGATGGCACACTATAACTGCCTCAACTGCCCCGGATATTGCTGCTCGTATCCCGTCATCGCGCTCACCAAGCGCGATATCGAGCGCCTCGCCCGCTATTTCGGCGTCTCCTACCAGACGGCCAAACGGCGCTACACGCGCGCAGGCCACGGCTACAAATATCTGATGCGGCGCAAGGGCGACAAACACTTCGGCCGCATCTGCCAGTTCTTCGACACGAAAGAGCGCCGCTGCACGATCTATAAAGCGCGCCCGGCCGCCTGCCGCGACTATCCCGGCGTCAACACACGCTGCGGCTACTACGATTTTCTGATGCACGAGCGGCGCGCGCAGAACGACGACACGTTCGTCGCGATCACCAATCACAAGGACTGAACGGCGTTGCCCTAGCGCGCGTCGCGTCAGCCGTGGCGGTGATAGCGCAGCCAGTAGAGCACGAGGCCGATCACCGGAATGAAGATGTCGGTCCAAAAGATGATGCCGGCGTTGCCGGGCTCGAAATTGCCGGCCGTGATCATTTGATAGACGTGGCCGGCCGCAGCGCCCCACAGGAATGCGGCGGGACCGACGATCGAGCCAAGCCTCAAGGGTGCGTCGCCTTTCACCGCCATCAACCCGACGATGGCAAATCCCAAGCTCGCAAATCCGACTTCCGCCTGGAATGGACTATCGGCCCAGCCGATGAAGCTTGCCGCCAGCTCGCCGAAAAAGACATGGAACACGAAGTTGTAGAAGAATGACGCCGCGATCGAGAACAGCAGAAAATATTTGAGCAACGCTTCGATGATGGCTTGCGTCGCAACCGGCCGTGGCGCGCGCCAGATCGAAATCGCGGCGGCGATAAGGCCGATGATGAAGAAGGTGAGCGTGAAATTCGCAAGAAGAAACGGAATGAGCCCAGCCATACCTCGCCCCTCGAAAATTCATAGATGAAATCGTACCGGCCGTAGAGACCGGCGCGGCGCGGAAAATCGCCCCTGCACGCAGCGCGTCGACAATTCAGCGCGATCACAATAAAGCGCCGGCACAAAAAGACGAACCCCGCCGGATCCTCAGATCCGCGCGGGGTCGCTTATCCTTCGATGGATTGCCCAGACTAAAACCGGGCTTTTGATTTGAGGCCCTGACGCACCTTCACGGCTGTCGTCCTCATACGGGTTTTCCAAATTGTGAGCGTAGCAGCTATCGTGAGCGCGGCCATAATCTCGAGAGCGCCCGTCAAGCTGTTGACCTCGAGAGTTTCAGTCGAGGTCCAGTGGTCTTACCCGGTGGAGTCATCCGCCCTCCTCGATCTGTTGAACACGTGTGAGCCGCCGCGACAGCCCGCGATGCGTCGCCAGGGCTTTCTTGTGACCGGGGAACTCATCAGGGCCGGCGCTGCGGCCTGCGAACTCGCCACTCTGGGTCACTTCAGCAGAGGCTTCACACATTGAAGAGTGGTCCTCTGAAGCCGTGTCGTCAAGATGCGACATGAGCTTTCCGCGATCACAATTCTTGATGTGTTCGAAAGCAACTGTTTTTCGCGGAAGCTTCAATTAATCGGGCAGGCGCGGTCGCACGGCACTTCGTTACGGCCTTCAACCGTGCCCTTGAAGATAGACACGGTTTCGCGCACGCACTTGCCATTCTCCTTCACGACGCGAACGATCGCTTCCTTCTGCTTGGCCTGGCACAGAACTTCGACGGTCGCCTGCGCGAGGCGGAACGACTGCTGCGGTCCGACGGACTGCAAAACCTCGCCCGCGATGGCGCGTCCCACGATCATATCCAGCAAGCCCGCCGTCTGCGACGTCGGCTTCGGCAACTGATCGAAGGCGATCCATTCGTAGTTGGTCTGGCCGTTCGTGCCCGTCACCTTGATCGAGATATCGTTGGTCTTGTTGCACGAGCCGACCTCGACGCGGGTCGTGTCGCTCACGGCAAGCGTGCTGTACTTGATCCGGCAGTCGAAATTCTTTTCCAGCAGCGCCGCCTGATTCAGGCGATGCTCGACCTGATTGAAGGGCACGCCGTTTTTCCACGAGAAATAGAGATTGCGCGCGGTCGGGATCGCGGCCGCCACGGATACCGCTAAAACGGCGAACTTGATGAACGTCACCGTGTGGCTCACGGGCTTGGCAATGGCATCCAGACTGGACATGGCGAGAGCCTCATTGAATTGCATCGCGATTGGTACCGGCTGCGCAAACTATAGCGGGCTTGTGGCAGAACCACTACCGAAGCCGGTTTGAACGCCAGTTGATCGCAAGATTCATCTGCCGTTCAGGCGCACTTGCCGAACCCTCAAGCAAAAACGAGGAGCGGGCGCAAGCCCGCTCCTCGCTGCCTCGCGCTTTTTATTGCCCGCGCCCTACAGGATGAAGTCGGCGCCCGTGACGCCCGCCACGTTCTGGAGCAGGATGCTCATGTCGGCCGCGCCGCCGTCGACGTTGAATTCGACGAGCAGATGGGCGCCCGCGGTCAGAACGCGATACTCGCCGGCATCGAACGAGGCATCCGTGTTCAGAACGAAGGCCTGATCGCCCGCGACGAGCGCATTGGCGTCGATGGCGCTGACATCGATCCTGTCGCCGGCCGCGAAATCGGCGATACGGTCGGCCGTCGCCAGCGACTTGCCGCTGTCACTCAGCGCGGTGAAGCGGAAGATGTCGGCGCCGCCGCCTCCCAGCATCAGGTCGTTGCCCGCGCCGCCATGGATGACGTTGGAGGCCGAGTTGCCGGTGATGAGATTATCCAGCTCGTTGCCGGTCGCATTGATGGCGGCGGTTCCCTGCAGCCGGATCGACTCGACGTTAGCGCCCGCGGTCGTCGTCACGAACGACCAGAGCGTGTCGAAGCCGCCGGCGGCGGACGGATCGGTTTCGATCACGATGTCGCCCGCGTCATCGAGGACGTAGAAGTCGTCGCCGGCGCCGCCGACCATCGTATCGGCGCCCGCACCTCCGGTCAGGACGTCGTTGCCGCCGCCACCGATCAGAATGTTGTTCGCCGAGTTGCCGGCCAGATAGTTGTCGAGATCGTTGCCGGTCGCGTCGATGGCCGCCGTGCCGAGCAGCCGCACGGATTCGATATGCGCGCCCGCCGTCCACGACAGGTACGACCAGACGATATCGGAACCACCGGCGGCGGAGGGATCGGTCTCCGTCACCGTGTCGCCGATGTTGTCGACGTAGTACCAGTCGTCGCCGGCACCGCCGACCATCGTATCGGCGCCGGTGCCGCCGATGAGCTGATCGGCCCCCGCGCCGCCTTCGATCGTATCGTTGCCGTCGCCGCCCTCGAGCCGGTCGTTGCCGTCGCCGCCGCGCAGGGTATCGTCGCCGTCGTAGCCGAAGATGGTATCGTTGCCGCCTCTGCCGTCCAGCACGTTGGCGGCCGAATTGCCGGTGATGAGATTGCCCAAGTCGTTGCCGGTCGCATTGATGGCGGCCGTCCCTTGAAGCCGGATTGCCTCGATGTTGGCGCCCGCGGTCGTCGTCACGAACGACCAGAGCGTGTCGAAGCCGCCGGCGGCGGACGGATCGGTTTCGATCGCGACGTCGCCGGCATCGTCGAGAACGTAGAAATCGTCGCCTGCGCCGCCGATCATCGTGTCGGCGCCTGCGCCGCCGGTCAGAACGTCGTTGCCGCCGCCGCCGATCAGCGTGTTGTTGGCGGAATTACCGGCCAGATAGTTGTCGAGCTCGTTGCCGGTCGCGTCGATGGCTGCGGTGCCGAGCAGCCGCACGGACTCGATGTTCGCACCTGCGGTCCACGACAGGTAGGACCAGACGATGTCCGAGCCGCCGCCGGCGAGTTCGGTAATCGTATCTCCGACGTTGTCGACGTAATACCAGTCGTCGCCCGCGCCTCCGATCATCGCGTCGGCGCCGCCGCGGCCGTCGAGAACGTTGTTCCCGGCATTGCCGATCAGCGTCTGGTCGAGGTCGTTGCCGGTGAGCCTGATCGGGGCCGAGCCACCGTCGTCGCTCGTCGCCAGGACCTCGATCGACTGGCCCGCACCCAGCGTGTAGTTGACGGACGCGCGCACCGTATCGATGCCGTGCGAGGGCAGCTCGACGACGACGTCGCCCGGCTGATCGACGAAATAGGTGTCGTTGCCATGGCCGCCGTCCATGGTGTCGTTGCCGCCGTTGCCGCGAATGATGTCGTCGCCGTCGTAACCGTTGATCGTATCGTCGCCGCTCGAACCGATGAACGTGTCGTCACCCGACAGATGGCCCTGCACAGTGCCCGAGAAATAGAGGAGAAACGGCAATGGGTCTTCGGAATGGAAGCTGGCGATCTCGCTCGAATAACCGGCGTCGGAATAGACCCTGATATCGGTATATACGCCGAGCAGCGGAATTCCGAGAATGCTCAGTGCCAGTCCGCTGCCCGTGACTTCGATATATCCGGCGGCCGAGGGGTAGCGATACGTGGTTAATCCGAGCAGGTCAGGGCCGCTCAGAAGTCCAAGCCCCGTGGGTGAGGCCCAGAAATTCGCGGCGTCGAAGGGCTGCGAGTAAGTAACTGTAGCCATTGCATAAAGCTCCCGTACTGGCACGCTAGATAGCCGGCAGCGATATGCATTCTAAAATTGCAATTCGTCCGACATTGCAATCTCTAGCATGTCCGGAGCTAATGGAGCCTTAATCGGCATGCCGGGAACTAATGCGAATTGTTAGGATTCTACCGAAGCCGATATTCGCCGATCAAATTATCGCCAATTCCGTCCATGCCGATATGGACGAATTATTCGATCGTATTGCGCGGCAATCCGCAAAGATCGCACTTGCCATGACCCCCACGCAGCGGTTCGTCGGTGCCGTTGCAGGCGCGCAAAGAAGCATCGAAGCACGTTGCGAAACGCTGCCCAACTGCCGCCGTCGACGCTCGTGGCCGGGCCAATATGTGCGCACCGCGAAATTGTTCGTGGCCGTGCCGACAGTCGTTGCGCTCTGTTGCTTTTCTCAACTCGCGCATCGCATTTCGCAAAGCTTTGAGCGACGCGAGCACGCGCGGCGCGCCGTTGACGCCTGCAATCGGCCGCTAACTCGATCGGCGCAATTGGCGCTCGGCCGCGATTGGCGTGCGTCCGCCGCGAATATGGGTTGCGTCGCGCGCACATTCCTGCTGCGATGGCAAGCGAACGAAATCCCGAAGCGCGGTCCCATATGCTCTACGGCCGACCAGGAGGGGCCGTCAGTCTATGCCGCATGATACGCCGCTTATCGCCACGATCGTCGTAGGCTTGTCACTCGCCTTCGCGTTCGGAACGCTCGCGCAGCGGCTACGTATCTCGCCCATCGTCGGCTACCTGCTCGCGGGCGTCGCGGTCGGGCCGTTCACGCCGGGTTTCGTCGCCGATCAGGAACTCGCCAACGAGCTTGCGGAAATCGGCGTCATTTTGCTGATGTTCGGCGTCGGCCTGCATTTTTCGCTGTCTGATCTCCTGTCCGTGCGCTCAATCGCGGTTCCGGGTGCGCTGGTGCAGATCGCGGTGGCGACGCTGATGGGGCTCGGCCTCGCCCTTTCGTTCGGCTGGACGGTGGGGGCCGGTCTCGTTCTCGGTCTTGCGCTCTCGGTCGCCAGTACCGTGGTGCTGCTCCGGGCCTTGCAGGAACGTCGCCTCGTCTCCTCCCCACAGGGGCGCATCGCGGTCGGCTGGCTCATCGTCGAGGACCTCGTGATGGTCCTCACGCTTGTCATCCTGCCGGCGGTTGCGCCGCTTTTGAGCGACAGCGCCGCCGGCAACGAACTCGTGCGCGAGCACGGGAGCCTGTCCATGGCGTTGACCTTCACGCTCTTGAAGGTCGTGGCTTTCTTCGCGGTCATGATGATCGTCGGCAGAAAGGTGATCCCGGCCATCCTGCACTACATCGCACACACCGGCTCGCGCGAGCTTTTCCGCCTCGGCGTGCTCACGATCGCGCTCGGCGTCGCGTTCGGCGCGGCCAAACTGTTCGGCGTCTCTTTCGCCCTCGGCGCGTTCTTCGCCGGCATGATCTTGAGCGAGTCGCAGCTCAGTCAGCAGGCCGCCAACGAATCCCTGCCGCTGCGCGACGCCTTCGCCGTGTTGTTCTTCGTCTCGTTCGGCATGCTCTTCTACCCGATGATCCTCGTCGAAAAGCCGCTCTACGTGCTGGGCGTGGTCGCGATCATCGTGCTCGGCAAGTCCATTGCCGCGATGCTCATCGTGCTGGCGTTCGGCCACCCGATGCGCACCGCACTGCTGATCGCGGCCAGCCTGGCGCAGATCGGCGAGTTCTCGTTCATCCTGGCGGGGCTCGGCGTCACGCTGAACCTGCTGCCGGTCGAGGGGCGGGAACTCATCCTGGCGGGCGCGATGATCTCGATCATGCTCAACCCGCTGCTGTTCTACCTGATCGAGAAATACGGCGAGCGCGCCGAGGCCGTCGCAGCTGGGCCAGCCGCCTCGGAGCCGCCGGCCGTGACGAGCGAGCCGCAGGCCGCGCCCGCGAAGCCGAAGCCGAAACCAAAGCCGATCTACGTGACCCCGCTCACAGGCCACACCGTGCTCGTCGGCTACGGCCGGGTCGGCAGCATCGTCGGCGACACGCTGATCGAACGCGGCGTGCCGCTGTTCGTACTTGAGGACAACGAGGAAAAGGTCGCGAAGCTGAAGGAGCGCGGCGTCGATGCTTATTCCGCCAATGCGGTCACGTCGCTCGCATCGGCCAATCTGAAAGACGCCAAACTGCTCGTCATCGCAGTCCCCGATTGCTTCGAGGCCGGGCAAATCGTGGAGCAGGCTCGCGTTGCCAATCCGCAATTGCAGATCGTGGCGCGGGCGCACTCGGACGCGGAAGAAAAGTATCTGCGCGACTACGGCGCGTCCGATGTCGTGCAGGGATCGCGTGAAACGGCCATGTCGATGCTCGCGAGCCTCGATAGCCCGCCACCGGACGCTGCCGCAGGCGGCGCCAGCTAGGGCGCGCGCGCATAAATCACTGCGATGTCGGCTTCGCTCCGATAACGATCGCTCTTCTACAGACGCAGCAACCGACGCAATGTGCCAATACCAACCATTGTTCAGGTCTACGCCAGATTAGGAGTATACTTGCGCGACACCTTCTGCCTCCCCGCGAGCGAGTAGGAAGAGAATGTCCGATTTTGGCGGCGAGATCGCATACTGGGTACCCCTCGTAGTGATCGTATGGGGCCTGATGTGGTACATTACAAGGCGGCGCGGCGCGATCGGCAACGATGTGGCGTTCAGCGTTGACAAAATCAGCACTTGGCCGATCACCTTGGTTCTCACAAACGCAGTTGTTTTGGGATTGCTTTTCGCAGGCATCAACGCGTTCGTCGAAAGCTCGTGGGGTCGCGTTGTGGGCGTCGGTTTAGCTGCCGGTATCGTAGTCGGGTTGTTGCCGCGGCACTGGGCGCGCTTCGTCCGGCCTGCACCTCCGCCCAGTCAACAAGGCGATAGCGGTGCGCAGGGCGACGAATAGGCAAACGAGTTTGTCCGGTCTCTCCTGAGCTTTTGGATTGAATGCCGAGATGACCGCTTCGGGTCATTTGCGGACTCTGGGAGGGCGCCCTCCGCCAATAGCCCACGACCTAGGTCCGCGCGCCCGCCGCCGGCCCGCGCCCGATCCGCCATATTTCCGGGCTTTCCTGTCCACCGGCAAGCCCGCCGCATTGCCCGGACCTCCTCCCTTCGGCTAGACCTCGGTCCCATGGCCTCATCCCCGAAGAAATCCGCCGCCGTCGGAGCCGAGCGCTCGCGCTCCGAACTGATGAAAACCATCCACGTCCGCGGCGCGCGCGAGCACAACCTGAAGAACGTCGATCTCGAAATTCCGCGCGACGCGCTCGTCGTGTTCACGGGGCTTTCGGGCTCGGGCAAGTCCTCCCTCGCCTTCGATACGATCTATGCCGAGGGCCAGCGCCGCTATGTCGAAAGCCTGTCGGCCTACGCCCGCCAGTTCCTCGAGATGATGCAGAAGCCGGACGTCGATCACATCGACGGCCTGTCGCCCGCCATCTCGATTGAGCAGAAGACGACCAGCAAGAACCCGCGCTCGACCGTCGGCACCGTCACCGAGATCTATGACTACCTGCGCCTGCTGTTCGCCCGCGTCGGCGTGCCGTATTCGCCGGCAACCGGGCTTCCCATCGAAAGCCAGACCGTCAGCCAGATGGTCGATCGCGTCCTGGCGCTGCCCGAGGGCACGCGGCTGTTACTGCTCGCGCCCGTCGTGCGCAGCCGCAAGGGCGAATACAAAAAGGAAATCGCCGAGTGGCAGAAGAAGGGCTTCCAGCGCGTCAAGGTCAACGGCACGGTCTACGACATTGGCGATGCGCCCAAGCTCGACAAGAAGTTCAAGCACGACATCGACGTCGTGGTCGACCGCATCGTGGTCAAGAAGGACCTCGCGACGCGGCTCGCGGACTCATTCGAACAGGCGCTGAAGCTCGCCGATGGCCTCGCCATTGCCGAGTTCGTGGACAAGCCGCTGCCCAAATCGGAAACCGAAGGCGCCAACAAATCCAAGAACGACACGCACGAGCGCATCATCTTCTCGCAGCGCTTCGCCTGCCCGGTGTCGGGCTTCACGATCGACGAGATCGAGCCGCGGCTGTTTTCTTTCAACGCGCCCGCCGGCGCCTGTCCCACCTGCGACGGGCTCGGCTCGGAGTTGCGCTTCGAGCCTGACCTGGTGGTACCGGACGGTTCACTGTCGCTCGAAAAAGGCGCCATCTATCCGTGGGCGAAGACCGGCGTCTCCTCGCCCTACTACGAGCAGACGCTGGAAAGCCTCGCCAAGCACTACAAAGTGTCGATGAAGACGGCGTGGGAGAAGCTGCCCAAGCACGTGCAGCTCGCCATCCTGTTCGGCTCGGGCGATGAAGACATCACCTTCACCTACTGGGACGGCTCGCGCAATTATTCGACCGAAAAGCCGTTCGAGGGCGTGATCGGCAACATCGCGCGCCGCTTCAAGGAAACCGACAGCGACTGGGTGCGCGAGGAACTCTCACGCTACCAGGCGGCGCATCCGTGCGAAAGCTGCGGCGGCTATCGCCTGAAACCGCAGGCGCTGGCGGTGAAGATCGGCGGCAAACACATTGGCGAGGTCTGCGATCTCTCAATCAAAGCCGCCAACGTCTGGTTCAGCGACATCCCGAAGACCTTCACGAAGCAGCAGACCGAAATCGCGACGCGCATCCTGAAGGAAATCCGCGACCGGCTCAAATTCCTGAACGACGTGGGCCTCGAGTACCTCACGCTGTCGCGTTCGTCCGGCACGCTGTCGGGCGGCGAGTCCCAGCGCATCCGCCTTGCCTCGCAGATCGGCTCGGGCCTGACCGGCGTGCTCTACGTGCTCGACGAACCGTCCATCGGGTTGCATCAGCGCGACAACGACCGCCTGCTGGAGACGCTCAAGCACCTGCGCGACATCGGCAACACTGTCATCGTCGTCGAGCATGACGAGGACGCGATCCTGTCCGCCGATCACGTCGTCGACATCGGCCCCGGCGCCGGCATCCACGGCGGCGAGATCATCGCTCAAGGCACGCCCGCCGACATCATGGCGACGCCCGCCTCCATCACCGGGCAATATCTCGACGGCACGCGATTTATCCCGCTGCCAAAGAAACGCCGAGCGCCCGACAAAAACCGATTGCTCACCGTCACCGGCGCCCGCGGCAACAACCTGAAGAACGTCACGGCGTCGATCCCGGTCGGCCTCTTCACCTGCGTCACGGGCGTCTCGGGCGGCGGCAAGTCCACGCTGCTGATCGACACCATCTTCAAGGCGGTGGCGCGCCGCCTCAACAACGCGAAGGAACACCCGGGCGAGCACGACCGCATCACGGGGCTGGAACATTTCGATAAGGTCATCGACATCGACCAGTCGCCGATCGGGCGTACGCCGCGCTCCAACCCCGCGACCTACACGGGCGCCTTCACGCCGATCCGCGAATGGTTCGCGGGCCTGCCGGAAGCCAAAACGCGCGGCTACGAGCCGGGCCGCTTCTCCTTCAACGTCAAGGGCGGGCGCTGCGAGGTCTGCCAGGGCGACGGCGTCATCAAGATCGAGATGCACTTCCTGCCCGACGTCTACGTCACGTGCGAGGAATGCAAGGGCAAGCGCTACAACCGCGAGACGCTGGCCGTCACCTTCAAGGACAAGTCGATCGCCGACGTGCTCGACATGACGGTGGAAGAAGGCGCCGAATTCTTCAAGGCGGTGCCGTCGATCCGCGATAAGCTCGAAACGCTGGCGCGCGTGGGCCTCGGCTACATTCACATCGGCCAGCAGGCGACCACGCTGTCGGGCGGCGAAGCGCAGCGCATCAAGCTGTCGAAGGAACTATCGCGGCGGGCGACGGGACGCACGCTCTACATCCTCGACGAGCCGACGACGGGGCTGCATTTCCACGACGTCGCGAAGCTGCTCGAAGTGCTGCACGAGCTATCGGACGCGGGTAACACCGTCGTCGTCATCGAGCACAACCTCGAAGTCATCAAGACCGCCGACTGGATCATCGACCTCGGCCCCGAAGGCGGCGACGCCGGCGGCGAGATCGTGTTCTCAGGCCCGCCGGAAGACATCGTCAAAGAACCGCGGAGTTATACGGGCAAGTATCTGAAGCCGGTGCTGGGGCGGAAGGGGAAGGCGACCACGGGCAAGAGGCAGGCGGCGGAGTAGTGCGGCGAGCGGCAGGCTCGACGAAGGAAAGTCGCCCGGCGCAAATAAAGAGCAAGAAGCAGGCGGCGGAGTAGACCCACCCTCCTCCGTCATCCCCGCGAAATGAGGCATTATTTCTAATATATTGATTTACAAAGCAAAAATACTTCCTATTTCGCCTGTGTATGAACTGTGCAGGTGCTTTTCGTTGCATCCTCAAGTTAACAAAGCAACTTGCCCGCCTGCACAGCGATTCTCTTCGCACCATTGTCCGCGAACGCGGCCGTAAGTCGATGCCCTTCTTGAAGTGCCGCGCCATCGGCTCCCTCAGGCGGTTGAGGTCTTGCGCGCGCCGGCTCAAGCCGGCGCCCAGCCGCACGTCCCCATCCTTACTTTTGTTCGACCCCGCCGGAGGCTTACTTCCGCCCCGACCGCAAATGATCGCGGCCGACGCGCGGAGACGCTGTCAAGGCTGGCCGCCACTAGCGGCCACCGAAGGCTTGGCCTTGACAGCATCGAGCACGACGGCACGCTGGCTGTGTCGGGTCGTCACAAAGACGGTTCGCTTATCAGGCAGTCGGGCGTCCTGCCGGATCAACGTTCTCTCCGTGGTCGAGGTTCAAGCTCCGACAACATTGCATCAGATGCGGCGTGTCCCAATCTGGTCCTCGCGATGTCTCCTCCACAATGAGGCGCAGGTGGCTCCTCGGAGTGAGCGAACCGTACGACTTGTTGCGCGAAGGAAGTAGTCGGAGCATCGGGAAAGTGCTTGTCGGAGACATAAGAACCCAATTAAATTGGGACTGATGCAAAGGGCGAGCGCTGCGGCTTGCAGGAGCGTCAATGGTGGTGAGCTATGTCTCGGCACTCAAATTTCAAAGTAGGCTTCGTGCCTGTAATTGCCACTGCCATTTGGATGCTTGCCGCCGGCGTACCGGTGAAAGCGCAGAGTACGACGGCGCAACCACACAAGCTGGCCGCGCCCGAAGACTTCTCCGCGCTGTGGATGAGCGCCAAGATGTCTCCATCGGATGTGTTCGCAGCCCTGCTTGCCGAAAAGCAGAACGAACGGCTCGTATGGGTCAAACAGGGCATCGACGACAAGTGTCAGCGCGTCATGGTGACTGCGGAACACGCAATTAGGGGTCGCGTCGTCAAGTCAGACAGCCGACCATTTAAGCTCGTGGTTAGCCATGCGCTTACTTATGCCGGGCGATCGGTCCCAGGCACGCAATTCACGGCCAGTGGCTGTCACGTCAATTTTATCGGAGAGACAATAGCGATCGCTGGATGTACCGGTCCCGACGGTGTTGACGGCGCCAAGAAGGTCTTGGACGAGTTTCGGGAGCGCGTCGGCGCGCCGGACGAGGAATCCGGAACACGCGCGGTCTGGTATTGTTCGAGCAAAAAAGATGAAACTACCGCCGCGTGCGTCGTGACAATTGGCTCGCGCGAAACTTCGTGCGGACAACCCAACCCCTGCAGCATGTTTGAACTCCGCTTTACGAGGAATACGCTTGCGGAAGCCACGAAAATTGAAGGTCAAGCTGCAGATTTACTGAAGAATCGCTGCGTTAACTGAAATAGGCTGGTGCGAATAGACCGAATTGCTCAAAATATGGTGCTCACATGCGTAGGCATATCCTGTCACCTGAACGCCATCCTCGCTATTTGAAGCATTCGCTTGTCAGCATTTTTCTAGCGATCTCGCTGCCGGCGTCAGCGCAACAGACGGTTGTGATCCCGGAAGGGGCAGTCCCAAGCTATTTGCTTGGCAGGCAAATAGGATCGAACATCGTCGGGGCAATGAACGCCGCCACGGAGTTCGCCGCAGCCAAATCCGATCTTTCAGTTGAGATCGCCCGCGCGCGCGCCAGATTTTGGTCGGCATACCCCAACGGCGAGGATCGAGAGGCAGCCGAGTCCGAATTTTCCAAACTGCTTTTGGCGAAGGATTGGAGCTACTTGAGTATCTACGCGCCGCAGGGCCCGCACGCGATTCGCGCCAAGGTGGCCGCTGGCATTGGTGGCCAGATCGACGGCGGCATTCCCGAGGCGCCGAGGACATTCTTCTACGCCTGGGTTTTCAAAATCCGCGAAGCTTTGGGCGCGACGAACCACATGGCCGATCCGGCCATGGGCATCAAGGAACCCGACATCATCGTCCCGACGCCCGCAGCCATCCTGCGCGCGCTCGCCCAGAAGGACGTTCAAGATGCCTACGACGCCTACAAGATCGCGCGCGACCGGGCCGAGTTCGCCGCGGTCGGACGACAGCAGGAATTCGACGATATGCTTCTCAAGAGCAAAGGTCCGGTCGAAGTAGCGGCGCCCACGATCGAGCAGGTCGGCAATTTCACGAATATAAAATACGGCGCCGTGCCTGAGAATTTCGTGCCGACGATCGACCGCCACCCCGCGGATTCATTGAGCTCGATCGGGTACGATATGCAAAAGACCTTGCCGGGTTCGCTTTACAGATTCTCGATAACGCCATGCTGCTATTATGTTCCGAACTACGATCCGACCAACGCTATTCACTGGGACGATGCGCTTCTAACGCGCAAGGAAAAAGCCTACGTTCTCGGCTGCTCGTATCTGACCGACCGCTCGAATGCGATCGACTACCGCATGTACTGGTACAAATTCCGGCCGCCGTCTGCCGATCCGGCGCGACTGAGGTCGCGCGCCCCCAATCATGGGATGTTGCAGGTCGGAGAGCCTAGAGACACGTGTCCCGCAACCTTCTCCGAAGCTACGAAAGGGTGAGCATTTCGCGCTCCTATGCCTTGACGGCAGCCGTTAGTTTCAAGTCGGTCAGCGCGACCTGTCCAGAGGATCGCGCTCACGTTCGAGCGCCTTCTCCCGGCTGCGATCCTTCTCCTGCTCTGCCGCCTTGCCGACGGCCTTGAGCCACGCGCTGCCAAGGTCGTTGGCGACCTCCTTGGCGCGCTCCTGCTCGAATTTCTGAAGCATCTTGACCGCTTCACCCTGATGCCGGGCGTCCAGCCGCTCAAGACGCTTTTCATTGGCGATTGCAAGCCGGGCGAGCCTTCGCGTCTCCGGGTCGTTCACGAGTACGGGCGGCTTCAGCGCAAGCTCGGGCTTCGGCTTTCGGTTCTTTTCGCGCTCGCGTAGCTGTTCGCGGACGCCGTCCAGCCATTTCTGCCTGATCTCGCGTTCTTTTGTCTGCCGGTGCTTGAGCGCGTCGTACACATCGCGCTGGCGCTCTGTAAGCTGGCGTTCCTGCTCGCGCGCCCATTCAAGCGCCTTCTCGAAGGCGGGCCGTAGCGGGTTTTCCGGCTGCATTGTCATGAGACGCAAAGCCGATAAGGAAAGCGGCGGCAATCGTAGCCGACGCGGGAGGCGTGCGCTCGACCGGATGCGGCGAGCGTTAATTTCCTAGCGTTCGAGGCCCCGATCTGGCCCCCGGTCCTTGCTGTCGCGATTGTTTTCCTGCTTGGCGGCACGGCGGATGGCGTCGGCGAAATCGCCGGAAGTCCGCCCTGTCTGCTTGTCGCCTTTGTCCGTATCGCGCTGCTCGCGCTGGAAGGTGTCGAGCTTTGCCTGCGTGATGTCGCGCGTGTGCTCGCGCTCGATCTCGCGCTGCTGGCGCTCGATGTCGGCGAAATTCTCGGCTTGCTCGTGCCGTCCGCGAAGCTGGGCCAAATGCGCAAGGCGCT
This sequence comes from uncultured Hyphomicrobium sp., assembly GCA_964651805.1. Taxonomy (GTDB): domain Bacteria; phylum Pseudomonadota; class Alphaproteobacteria; order Rhizobiales; family Hyphomicrobiaceae; genus Hyphomicrobium_B. Next base: position 17,606 of record CAZYXX010000001.1, read on the forward strand.
TGTCGCGCTCGCCCGCGATTTGCTTCGCGTAACGCTCCTTGACAGCGCGGTCGGCATCGAGCCGCGCCTTGTGATAGCGCTCGCTCAATTCCTTCCGCGCCGCCGTGTGCGTTTTCGCGAGCGCTTTCCGGGCGGCCTCCTGCCGCCGCCGCGTGATGCCGGTGATATCGAGGAAGGTGATGATCCGGATATAGAGGCGGCTTTGCTTGTCGCGCAGCGACTGCCGATCCTTCTGCTGCCGAGCGCGCAAGTCATCCCGGATCGGCTCGAACCGCTCGCGCACGGTTTTCACTGCCGCACGGCGTTTGAGGCCTGTCTCGACCCCCAGCCGGTGAATGCGGGCGAGATAGACCTGCGAGGTATTCCGCGCCTCCGCCGTGCGCTGGCGGCGCTCGCTGGCAAGGCGCTGCTCAAGCGCCGCGTCGAGCGCGGCCTGCTCTTTTTCAAACAGCGCCCACAGGGCCGTGGCGGGGTTCTTGGATCGCGATGCCCGCTCCAGATTGATGTCGATGATGTGCGCGTTGAACTCGCGCCGCGTCCGCCCCTTGTCGATTGACGGATAGTCGATCACACGGCCAAGGCCGTTCACCCGCTCGCGGGACTTCGGACGCCCCACATGATCGTCGATATGCTGGGCTCGCGGTCCTTCGTGGATGGTGGGAGCCCGGTCGATGCCCTGTGCGTCAAGCGTCTTGCGATTGATCCGCACGTCATGGCCCGCCGCCTTCAAGGCGGCGTTCGCCGAGGCCTCCCACCGTTCGCGGACCCACTCGACCGCCTTCGGTCCGGGCAACCCCGCCTTGACCCGGTCACGGGCGCTGTCGGACAGCCGCAGCACGCGCCTTCCGGTTTCATGATCGCGGTCGTGGATCGCGATGTGGACGTGGGGGTTGTGAGCGTCCTTGCCCGATTGGTGCATCGCGGCAAACCACGCGATCTTTCCCCCCGTCAGCCCCTCCATGAAACCGGCCACCAATGCGGCGCGCTGGCTGTCCGTAAGTTCGCGGGGCAAGGCGATGCGGAGCTTATCGATGACACGGGCGTTCTTTCGCGACAATCGCTCCTGATTGTCCATCCACGTGCGGGCGGCGACGGCATCGCCCGGCATGTGGCGCGAAAGAATGTGCGGCTCCGCCTCCGGGCGGCTGATGTAGCGGATGTGGGCACCCGCCGTGCCCGCGTCGTGTGTGGTGCGGCCGATACTCTTGAGGTTGCAACTGTAGATCGCCATGACGCGCGACCACACACTCCCCGCACATCACCCGTCCCGGCCCGCGCCCCGCGAACTTCGCCAGCCGTCCGGCCCGGCTGGCGTGCGCCGCCCGACCACGGGCGGCTTCGCCGCAAGGCGAAAGGGATGCCCAGCGGCTGGGGGCAATGCCCCCAAGAGCGGCGCAAGAGCCCGTCCCGGCGCTTGAGGGACTAGGCCCCGACGCGGCTATGAGCGTCACGGCCCGCAGTGCGGACACGAAGGGCCGTTAAGGGGGTGGCTCCGCCGGGGGATGCGCTGTTGCATCCCCATCAGAGGCGAGGCGCACCAGGGTTTGCGCATGCAAACCCAAAAGTGCGCCCTCCGCAATCATTAGTTTTACATAATATTCACATGGTTACAAACTTGAGCGCAGAGGGAAGATTAGAGTCCGCTAAATTAGCAACTGATAACGCGGTCCGTTTCGGACCTCCTTAGACCGATTCGGTCCGGGTGGCTTCCGCTCGCATGCCGGTTGCGCTGTAGGGGGATTCCGGGGGCCGGAAATTAGCCCTGTCCTGTGAAAGCGCTTTGCTGCCGCGCGTGATTCCGCGAAGAGTTTCACATCATGCCGATGGAGCGCGCGAGGTGCTGGATGACCTGCCGCGTGGGGTTCGCGCCCGGCGTCTGAATGAACAGCAGACGCCCCTGTCCGCTTGGGTCGATCCTGCCGCCATTGCAAGCAGTCAGACCTTCGCCTTCACCCCGGCCAAGATATTCCTCGGCACAGTCGGTGGCACGGCCCAGAACGGCGGCGGTGAATGGAGCGTTGCCGGGGGCAAACCTATCGGGATCGGCGATGACCGCCATGCCGTCCTGTGCGCGGGATCGCGGGCCGGAAAGGGGCGCTCATGCCTAGTGCCGACCCTGCTGGAATATGCGGGCTCGGTCCTTGCCATCGACCCCAAGGGCGAGCTTGCCAATGTCACAGCCCGCCGCCGCCAGCAACTCGGCCAGCGCGTTTGCATCCTCGATCCGTTCGGTGTCACGGCGGCCCGCCTCGGTCCGTGCCGGACTGGCTTTAATCCACTACGTTTGCTGACTCCCGAAAGTCCCACGTTGATTGCGGATGCGGGCCTTGTCGCCGATGCCATCGTGGTCGGCTCGGCGCAGGCGGACCCCCATTGGGATGAAAGCGCCCGCAACCTGATCGAGGGGATCATCCTGCATGTGGCGACATACCCCAAGTACGCGAACGAGCGTACGCTCGTCACGGTGCGGGAACTCCTGAAGCGCGCCTTCGATAAGGTGGCCGATCTTCCCGAAGGCTTTGAGGGCGAGCCGCCGCCGCAGGTGCGGGCGGAGCTCGTCCACAATGCCGGGCTTGTGGCCGAGTCCAATCCCGGACTGTCTGTCGCGCTGGAGGGGGCGGCGCGGGATTTCTACGACAAGGCCGACCGCGAGCGCGCTTCCGTGCTCTCGGTCGCCCTTCGCAACACGAAATTCCTCGACTATCCCGAGCTGCGCGCGAACCTGTCCTCGCACGGCTGTGACCTTGCCGATCTCAAAACCGCCAAGGGCGGGCTGACCGTCTATCTGTGCCTTCCGGCAGGGCGCATGGCGACGTGCAACAGGTGGTTCCGCCTGTTCGTCAACCTGATGCTTGAGGCGATGGAGCGCGAGCGGTCAAAGCCCAAGATCCCCGTCCTTGCCGTGCTCGAGGAATTCCACGTCGTTGGCTACATGCAGCAGATCGAAACCGCCGCAGGCCTTGCTGCGGGTTTTGGCATGAAGCTGCTGATCGTGCTGCAGGACCTTACGCAGCTCAAGCGCCACTACAAGGACGGCTGGGAAACCTTCCTCGGCAATGCCGGGATGATGATCTTCTTCGGCAATAACGACATGACCACGCTCGATTACATCAGCAAGCGCTGCGGGCAGACCTCGCTGATCGTCGAGCGCAAGAGCGATGTGACGGTCGATCAGCGCACGAGCGGCGCGACGGGCCTGTCATGGTCGCTTGAAGTGCGCGAGCTGCTGACGCCCGAAGAGGCGGCGCGGTTCTTCGGGCGCGATGACAAGGCGCAGCGCCAAATCCTGATCCGTCCGGGTTTGCCGCCCGCCGTGATCCAGCGCGTGAAGTACGACAGGCACGAGCTTTTCAAGGGAAAGTTCGACCCGCCCGACTAAGGAGGAAAGGGCCGTGGCAAAGTTCGAGAAGTCCGTCGCCGAGTGGCCGCAGACGGCGATGCTGAAAAAGGAAGCGGGCTTTCATGTCACGGGACGGTACGCGCACCCGAGCCTCGTGCGCTCGATACCTGGCACATATGTCTTCATCGGATTTTTGCTCTGCGGTTTCGCGTTGGCTGCGACCGAAAACATCATCGCGCCCCTGTTCATCGCTGTCGCGATGTGGGTGTTCTATTCGGTCTGGAAGAGCACGATGACAAACATGTTCGGCAAGAAGGTCGATGTGAAGATCACGCCGGACAAGATTCTGGTCCGGGGCGGCTGGGGGTACAAGGCCTACGACCGAAGCATGCCAATCGAGTTCAAGATCGAAAGGCACCAGAAGGCGCTGGCCGAGTATCAGCGCGCGCAATCGCGCGGACGAAATGGGCCGCAGACCTACCGGGAAGCGGTTGAAGTCGTCATGCAGTACAACGAGAAGCGCGTTGCCATCGCCGAACTGCCCGAGACCGAGATCGAAAAAGCGAAGGCGCTGGTGATCCGGCTGCAAACGATCGCGGACAGCATCGACGAGGCGGTGCGCAGGATGGCGAAGGGGCAGATGGTTCCCGGCGGCGCAAAGAGCGAATTCGGGACCGCGCCCGAGATTCCGTAGGAAGGCTTTCCTCTTGCCGCAAAGAGGCCCGTCCATGCGCCCTGCGGGCGGCCCGTGAAGAATTATGAAAATATGCAAAGGGCCGCTATACGACCATCCTCGGGCAAAGGCGCGGCCTTCCCGCCGGTCAGCCGTCCTATTCATCGGCAGCGCGGTTAGGAGGAAAGTTTTCCCATTGGCCGCTGCAAATGAGGTTTTCGTATTCCGCGACTGAGCACAGCTATTCGTTATTGTGGTAATATGAAATATGGAGGTGGTCTGGGCGTGAGTTTGACCAGGAATGAAATAATTGAAACCGTTGTTGATTTGGGAAGTTACTTCAAGATTGCGACGCGCAATGCGGAGCTGCCGATCAGAAAAACAGCAGGGTTGATTATCCGCGTCGGGGATGAGATTTGCTACTTTCTCGACCTCGACGATGAGACCATTGATATGGATGTCGTGCTGTCCCGAGACGGAAAGAAATATGCCATAGCGGAATTGTACCTGTAGGCCGCATGCTGAAGACGAACGGGAGGCGCAAATTGCGCCTCCCGTTTTGGCTTACTTGCCGCCGTCCTCTTCAGGCTTCGGAGCCCGGAGGACAAGGCGGCCATCGAAGCCGCCAACCGGCAGAACTTCGAGCTGCACGTTAAAGCCCTCGCCGTCGCGGTGAGCCCACGCCGCGCCAAGGCGCATCCAGTAGCTCTTGCCTCTTTCGCCGTCGCGAACGTGATAGACGATGAAACCCGGAGCTTTGTCTGCTTCGTTCTGCTGACCTTTTTCGTTCTTGCGTACCATGATCTTTCTCCTTTCGTACGTTGTTTCGAACGCCATCCGTTTGCTCCGGGCGTCAGACGCGCTGTCAAAAGGGCGACAGCCCCTTGCCGTAATGGGATGGGCCCCTGTTCGGTTTTTACGGCGCGGATGCGTTCGGGCAGGTTGGCGTCATCGTGAAACAGCGTGCGAAAGGAGAGAAAAGAGCGCGGTGCTCAAGATTTGAAACGAAACAGGTCAGCGGACGAAGCAGACGGAAGAACCTCTTTGTGTGATTTCATCGGCGCCCGTTTGCGATCTGCGAAAGAACTCCGGCAGGACATGGAGGCGCGCTGGTGCACAAAGCGTGGGCTCGGCGCGCTGTAACGGCGGAAGCGGCGAAAACGTTACTGCGAGAAGTGCCGGGTTGGCGGTGCAGACGGTTGCCGCTTGCTCCTGCGGGTTTCCGAGGGACGCAACGAACCGGACGGGCGCCAGCAGGCTGATGCGGAATCGCGCGTTCGCCTTCTGCCCGCCTGCCATGTGAAGACCGGAAGGAACGCAGTGAACAGCACCAGTTCACTGCAGACGTTGGCGCGTCATGATGCGGACACCGACTCGCGCTTGATCCGCATGGCCATGGAGCAAGACGCGACAAAGACACAGCTCGACGAAGGGCGGATGGCGCACCTGGCGATCATACAGGGCGTGATCGGGCGGATGAGCACAAACTCCTTCGCGCTGAAGGCGCTGGCCGTCACCCTTTCAACGGGCGCCATCGCCGTCGCCGGGGCGCTGCCGAAGGCGACACCGCTGTTCGTGCTGAGCGCGACGCTGCCCCTCGGGGTGTTCTGGTGGCTCGACGCGCGCTACCTGCGGCTTGAGCGGTTGTTCCGCCGCCTTTACGACGACGTGCGCGGCGGCGGGGCGGTGGCGGCGTTCGACATGAACGCGCACCGTTACGATGCGCAGGAGCCTAGCGCGCTACGAATCGCTGTAAGCTGGTCCGTCAATGCGGTTTATCTGACCTTGCTCGCGGCGCTCCTGATCGTGGCGCTCGCGCTAAGGTCATGAGCGTCGAGGGATGGCAATGGCAAAGCGCGCGTTTTTCAGCTTCCACTACGTGCCCGACAACTGGCGGGCGGCACAGGTCAGGAATATCGGCGTCATCGAGGGCAACCGCCCCTGCACGGACAACGATTGGGAGTCCGTGTGCCGCGCGGGCGAAGCCGCGATCAAGCGGTGGATCGACGGGCAGATAGACGGGCGCTCCTGCACTGTCGTGCTGATCGGCGCGGGCACGGCAGGACGCAAGTGGATTGAGTACGAGATCGCGGAGTCGTGGAACCGGGGCAAGGGCCTGCTTGGAATCCATATTCACAACCTGAACGGCCGGAACGGATTGCAGAGCGCGAAGGGCACGAGCCCGTTCACGGGCTTCACGCTCAAGGACGGCAGGCGGCTTGCCGATCTCGTCCCCGTCTATGATCCGCCCTTCTGGCAGAGCAAGGACGTTTACGGCTATATCGCCGAGAACATCGAAGGCTGGCTCGGCAACGCGCTCGGCATCCGGCAGGCGGCGTGAGCTGCGGGATTATTGTCGCGCCGACCTGCCGTGCGCGCATGCGGCAGCGGCAACCATGAGCAGGAAAAACCGCATCAGACCGACACGGGAAATGCGCGAGCGGCTGCTGGCGTGGAATGCGCACCGATGCTGCGTGTGCAAGGCCGCTGGTGTCGGCCTTGAGCTGCACCACATTAACGGTGATCCGTCTAACACAACCGATGCGAACATTGCCGTGCTGTGCGTCACGGATCACGACCGGCATCACCGCGCTTCGGCGAACCGTGGCGTCAATCATATGGAGCTGACGGCGAAGGCCATCCTTGGGTACAAGCGGTGGTGGGAGGCGTTCGTCGCGGAGGCCCGCAGGGAGAACCCTAGGGTGCTCGCGACGGTAACGGCGTACGGCACCGAAGAGTATGTGCATGCCGCGGAGCTCGTCATGCAGTGGCCGTATTGCATGGAGTACCGCAAGGTCTACCACCAGCGCGACGGCGACATGGACCGCTGGACCGACGACATCATGAGGGAGGTGATGGAGGTCGGGAGGAACGTCAAGATTGTATTCTTCAAGACGCCCATGGCCGATGATCACTGTCCGGACTGCGGCACCGGACTGAGCAATCTCGTGAATGCCAGCGCAGCGGTCAGGATGACGCATCCGAACTGGCGGAGCGGGTCGGCCTGCGGGATTTTCGTATATCCCGACCGGCCCGCAATCGACATCGCGATCGGACTTGGTGAAAACACCATGTTCGAGGCGTGGGTGCGGCTGCGCAAAGGCACGCATATCCATGTCGAGACGACAGAACGCGAAGAGCGGATCGCCTTGCGCAGCTATCCGAGCGTAAGAACGCAGGTGAATACGGCAGTTGAAGCCATGATCCGGGACTGGCAGCCCGCAGCGGTTCCTCATCGCGACCGGGAGCCCCAAGAATCTACGCTGGCTTAGTGGTCTCGATTTGCCAGCGTGTTGGGAGCCGCGCCGACGCGGGCGAAAGTAATCAACTTCGCAATTATCCAAGGCCTTAAAGAACGCATCCTCAATGTGAAAAACAATTATATCCGAGGGTATTCATCAGAGAGCTTGGAGTGTATTTTTGCACGATAATAGCCGGAAATTGACATTGCACTGAACATTGTTTACAAGAAAAGAAATGGAAGCAGAGGAAATCGAAGCAAAAGAGTGGGCAGAGCGCCTTAAACGCGACATCAACGCCGTAAACAGAGACGGACAAACCCTCACTCATTATATGGCCCATATAGGATCAGCCGCGGGAATTAGGCTGATCGTTGGTCAATTCCGCGCCAACGCCAATAAAGTCGATCCGTCAGGCAATACACCGCTCCATTACGCTGCGCGACGTGGGCATGAGGAAGCAGTGCGCGAATTATTGAGATTGGGTGGAAATCCGCAGACCAAGAATTATACGGGCGATAGCCCGGCCGTAGTTGCGGAGCGCGCTGGCTATAGGCGGATCGGGAAGCTACTGCGAAGCTCTGCCGAACCTCGTCCCAATTGACTGTCTCGTTAGCGCGGGCGCTCCTTTCCGCTCTCTTCGACGGATATCTTTCCATTCTTTATCTTTTCGGAGACGACGCGTTGTTCGACGAGAGATTCCAGTGCTATCTGTTGACGACGTTCCTCGGGCACACCTGCTTTAGCCAATATCTCGTCGATCTTTCCAATTGTTTCAATCTTGGCCTGCTTGGCTTTTTGTTCCTCGCCTTCTGCCATTGCCTCTGCGATTCTAGTTAGCATTTGTAGCGCCCACTTCAGGCCCTCGATTGCTTTTCGGCTGCCTCTCAAAATAAGTGAGCCGCGTTTTTTACTGTCGTCGTAGTCGGCCTTCTCTATCTCAAGCTTCTTGGAAGGGACGAGTTCAGTTGATTTGGCGGCGTTTTGCGGAATCGATCCCGTGCGCAGGATATTGGATAAGTCCGAGATCCTTGCGTTAAGGGTAATCTCATTCACTACGTCCTTAGTTCCTGATCGCTCTTCGCGCAGGGACTCAACTGCTTCCGCTATTAAGAACACTAGATAGATTTCGTCCAAGGCATTTAGGCAGTCTGCAAGCTCCTTGGCGGTCCATGATCCGGAAAGCGCCAGACTGCAACGTTCCATCGCTGCCTCCCCGTCCTCGGCAAAATGCTGCAAAAAAGACATTCATATCACGTGCATTACGCGAGGGCGACATGCCACTCCAAGTCAGCGCTGACGCCTCCCGTCCGGGTACCGCCGTCATGACGGTTCACTGATTTTCGCCATGCTGCAATTCCCCGGCTAGCGCCGTGCTTTCAACTAATCGCAGTCTCTAGACTTAGCTGGCCTGCCGCCGCGTTCGCAACGCGCGGGTCTTGCGTTCCAACGCTTTCTTGTCGCTCGCGCGCCCGCCATATCGGCTTCGCCTTGCTCCATCCCTGACCTGACACACGAATGCCTGCGCTCGCGGCGGCGCGGCGTGTTGTTCGTCTATCGCCGTTCCGGCGCTTGCTGTTTTCCCCCCTCGTTCCTCCGGCCCGTCCATCGAGGGCCTTTCGCCCGCTGATGGTCGGTGTGTCGGGGCCATGAAGGCCCCGATGGCCGGGGCCTCCAAACCAAGGAGGAAAACATGAGCACCTTCACAACGATTGCCGCTCTGCAACGCCTTACCGACCGGGAACTGGACACCCTCTTCCGGTCCGTGACGGAACGGCTCGCCGGATACGGCGAAGGCACGGCGGAACGCCGCGAAGCGATTGCAACGCTCGACATGATCCGCCGCGTGATTGCGCAGCGTCAGGCCAGCAGGCCGAAGCCGGGGTGGTAAGCTCCGGCTTCTGGGGGGTTGCGGCGATTCTTGCAGGAAGAAGGTGGGGAAAACGTAGCAAAAGCAGTCAGCGATCCAGAACAAATCATGTACAATATCGTCGGATAAGGGATTCGCGAATGGTCAAGACGATTACACGGCAGCAGCTTGCCGGAAGTCAGGGTGAGGCGTTCGTCCGCGAGCGGGCGAATGCAATGGGATTCTTATTTAGCCCCTACGGCCAGCCTGAAGCTGGCATCGATGGATTGCTGGAGCTGCGTGATCCAGTCAAAGGAGAAGTGAGCGGACGCCTTGTCGCTGTGCAGGTCAAAACCACCGACGACGGTGCGTACACAGCCGAAAGCGACACCGGATTCGACTACTTGATGGACGGCAGGGACGTGGACTATTGGCGGGGAAGTAATCTGCCGGTGATCGTCGTGCTCGTTCATCTTGGTCGGCGCGAAGCGTATTGGAAGAGCGTTGAAGCGGGTCAGGGAAGCGGAGCGCGCCGCCTTCGCGTAGACAAGGCAACAGACAAGTTTGATCTCAGCGCCCGCGACTCCATCGCCGAGCTTTGCGTTGCCAAGAGTGGATGGGGCGTGTGGTTTCCGACCCTCAAGGGCGGCGAAACAGGCCACTTGAACCTAATCGAAGTCGTACTTCCGCAGCGCGTATATGTAGCGGGCTCCCCTTTTAAATTCGGAAGGCAGGCGCTTGAAGAATTGTTGACAAAAGAAGATCGCCCACCTGACGACTGGGTCATTCGTAGCGGGCAATTCATGTCGTTCCGCGATCCGCGCGGAGGTCCGCTGGAACAGATCGTGGATGTCGGGTCCGTCGAAGATATTGGCTGCGACGAGATCGTCTTTCCTGAACACGAGGTCGATGAACGCAACATCATCGAGCTTCTTCGCCGCACGCTCGGGACTCAGCTCGATGGACTTCTAGCCTTCAATCGAGAGCAGAAAGCGTTCTATTTTCCAGCGCAACCGGATCGCATCGACCGGACCTATCACTACGTATCGCTGAAGCAGAAGGCGTCAGCCGAAGTGGTGAAAAGGTACGAGAAGGACGGGACTCTCAAGTTCGTTCGGCATCATGCTTTCGAACCCCGGTTTTGGCGCGTCGGCGACACATGGTTGCTCTCCGTGACGCCGACTTTCGTATTCACATGGGACGGGTTCCGACCTGATCGCTTCGCCAGCGGACGGCTTGCTGGGAAGAAGCAGCGAGAGTTCAACGCGTCGCTTCTCGGCCAATTCGTGATGTGGCGCCACCTTCTCACCGGACTGGGAGCGAAGAGCGGCGCAGGAGGGCTGTTCGATCTGGAGCCCGATAAGCAGCACGTGCTGCGATTCCGGGCGATGGAGAGCCTAGGCTTGCCGCGCGGGGTGCCGGACGAGCTGTGGCGGTCGAGCGAACCAGAGGCCTCGATTGATGAGGGGCAAACGAGGCTGGCGATATGAGCATCACGCATCTACTCATCGACGAGCCCGAACTTGAATTTGGCGAGGGCGGAAGGCACATCGATCCGCGGTTGGGGCTGCTGCGGCACGGCCCGTTGCAGCCCGCCCTTGGGGATAAAATCTCCATTGGGGTGATAGGCACTTCCGAGACTGTCGAAGGTTTCGAGAGGTGGCTGGAGCGCGTGAAAATCGGAATCTCCGGGAAGTCAGACCGCCAACCTAACCTATTTCCTCCGTTCCCGGGTCTTGGCAACGACAACCCGTTTCGCTGTCCCTTCGAAGTTAGCCCGACTGCAAAACGCATCCTGCCCGCCGGCGATGTCAGGGAAATCGTGGCTATCCAGAAGCAGCCCGAGGCAGTGCGTGAAGCAGCGGCGTTGTTTACAGACCAGGCTACGGCCATGCTGGAGAGTTCGGACAGACCCGACGTAATCCTCGCAGCTTTGCCCTTCGACCTCATCATGCGAGTCGTCAACGAAGTATCCGAGACCGGAGACGACGAGGAAGCGGCGGGTAACGAAGATTCCGCCGATTTCCGGGATTTGCTGAAAGCGCAGACGCTCCATCTGCAGAAGCCAACGCAAATCGTATGGCCGACCCTTTGGGATGACAGGGCGCGCATTCCTCGCAAGATCAAGAAGACCATGCGGAAAGTGCAAGACCCGGCAACAAGGGCGTGGAATCTGCTCAATGCTTTGTACTACAAGGCAGGCCGCGCGCCGTGGCGTCTTCCCCGACCGGAAAATCAGCACAAGACTACGTTTGTCGGTATAGGCTTCTACCGGGACCTAAGCGGACAGAGACTGCTTACAAGCACGGCGCAGATGTTCGACGAACGTGGTCGCGGGCTAATCTTGCGCGGCGGACGCGCACGGATCGATAAGGGTGATCTGCATCCCTACATCGACCGGGCGGACGCCTACGATCTCATGCGGCGATCGTTGAAGGCATACTACGGCCAACATCATCACTATCCCGCGCGTGTCGTAATCTTGAAAACGGCACGATTTGAGCAAGACGAGGCCAATGGCTTCCGCGAAGCGCTCAAGGAGGCAAATGTCGCCTACAGCGATCTTGTGTGGATCTCGGAGTCCTCACCCGTGACGATGTTCCGAGAGGGTGACTATCCACCGCTGCGGGGTACAATGATCGGGCTCGGCAAGGAAGCGCTGCTGTTCACGCGGGGCAGTGTGCCGATTTACCGGACCTATCCCGGTATGCGCGTGCCTCGGCCCATAATGATACGACCGCACTCTCTGGACACACAGATTAGTGATGTGGCAAAGGATATCCTTGCACTGACAAAAATGAACTGGAACTCAACCCAGTTTGACGGCGCCATGCCGATTCCGATCCGCGCCGCCCGTCAGGTTGGGAAGGTGCTCAAGCATGTCCCAATCGGTCAGAAAGAATCGACGGAATACCCATACTACATGTGATGAGAGTCATACGCATCGCAAAGCCGCGGCCTCGCGATGCCTGCAGAATGGCGGCGTAGGTTTTCTGAAGATCGGTCATGGCTTCTTTACGCCGGACGCAACCGGGACAAGTCGCGCCGTCTGCGGATCGTAAACGTATTCGGTTATTGTGCCGTCCTTGATTCGTTCGACGGCATCGTTCACGACAAAGACGGGAACCAGAAACCATTCACGCGGGATCACCGGGTTGCCGAACCGATCCTTGATTTGGATGTCGAGGCGCGCGGGATCGAAAACGCGATGGATCAGATTTTCGAGCTTGGTCCGATTTATGTTGTAGAGTTCGTAGGTAGCGATGATTTCCACGTCGGCCATCAGGAACGTCGGGTCGAGCTTGGCATTGGCGCATCTCCGGGCGACATCGCCTCCGGTGACGCCGATTTTGTGCAAGACCTCGCGATGCTGCGCCACCAAGGGATGGTCCGACTTGCTACGCAGGACGTAGATCGTGCCGCTTGCCAGATCGTCATCGTCCGCTTCTTCGGCGAAAAGCGGTCCAGCGGCGGGATCGGTTATCCGCCGCCCCGCATCGTCGCGATGAAGGGCGCGCTGGAGGGACCGGAGCAGCACGTCGCTCTCGGTCGCATTGTCGTAGATGACGCGGAGTCGGCTATCGCGGCGTTCATACTCCGTCCTGAACTCCTCGCCGACCTCGGCGACATAGGCGATCTGACCGCCGACGATGAAGAATTCGCCCCTCTTGATCTCGGCCATTGTCTGAAAGCGGCGCGTTTGACGGATGCCGGAATCAAGCTCGCGCTTCACCTGATCGAAGAGCGGCTTGAACTTCTCGAAGTCTTTGCAGGGGGTCCGGTTTGCGATTTCCTCGGCAGCGCGCTTTTCGGCGGTGGTGCGGACATGGCGAAGCTCGGTGATGTCCGCAGTACCCGCCGCATCCTTTAGCTCTGCCAGCAATTCGTCTGTGTCCACCTTTTCTGCTTCCGAAGAAACGGTCGCTTGCGCACCCGCCAGCAGACCCTGATGATCCAGAGCCGCGAGCAGAGAACGGCACTCCTCGACCGCCCGCAGGCGGTCAAGACGCACGGCGTAAAGCCGCTCGAAGATGTCGCGGTCTTCGCCATGCTGCGGAGCGCGGCCATGTTGCTCGGCGAAGCGCTGAATCTCCTCGAAGCCCGCGATGATGCGCTCCTCACGCGGGGAGCGCCCGCCCTTTTTTTCAGGCTGGGCAAACTCATCGAGTTCATCACGGAGTTCGTCTAGGTCGAGGTCACTCATAGCGTCCCTCATCCTTGAACTTAACGAATGCAGCGGCGCCCTCGGCCATCCGCTTCTCCCAAGGATCAGTCGAGCTGATGGAAGGTGACCGCCCACGCTCCTTCTTGAACTTGCGGGCTCTAACGGCAAGTTGCAGCGCTTCTTCCGGCGTCAGGCTCGTGCGCTTGGCGGCAATCGCCGCCGCGACTTGTTTCAAGCTTTCCTCGCTCATCGTCTTGGCAAGGATGGCGTAGGCTTCGCCGAACGGGTTGATGCGGTCGATAAGGTCGATGTCAAGTTCCCGCACGTCCATTGCGAATTTACGGACACCGTCGATCAGGGCGGTGTTGGCGCTTGGTTCGCCGTCCTCGCCGCCGAGCGCAAGCTGCTTGGCCTGCTGCGTCAGATTGAGGGCGGCGACGGCGTGCTGGCGCACGGCCTCTTGATCTTCCTCGTCCAGCTCGGGGTATTTATCCTTGATGATCTTGCCCATTCGAACTTGCGTCAATTCTTCCGGCACAAGCTCCTCGTCGAATAGACCGCGCTCGATGGCGGTCTTGTCCTGAACGAACGCCGCGATCACCTCGTTCAAATCTTCCTGACAGATGCGCGCAGCTTCCTTGCTTTTGGGTTCGGCAAGGCCCTTGATCTCGATCTGGAACTGTCCGGTCTGCTCATTGAAGCCGACATTGCATTTATTCGGATCATAGCCGCCTTCGCCATAGTCGAAGCCGGGGGCCGGGCCGCTTTGCGGGTTCTTCGGCTTAAACTCGAAGCGCGGCGCGAGCACCTGCTCCATAAGCAGGCTGGCGGCGATGGCTTTCAACGTATCATTCACTGCTTCGGTGACGGCCTCCTCGGAGGCGTCGGGTTCAGCAATTAAATTCGTGAAGCGCGCGCGTGTCTTGTTTGGAGCATCGCGGGTCGCGCGCCCGATGATCTGCACGATCTCGGTAAGGCTTGAGCGGTAGCCGACGGTCAGGGCGTGCTCGCACCATATCCAATCGAACCCTTCCTTCGCCATGCCGAGCGCGATGATGATGTCGACATGGTCGCGGTCATTCTTGTGCGCGGGGTCTTTCAGCGCGGCGGAAACGCGGTCGCGCTTGTTCGGGTCGTCATCGACCAGGTCGGCGATGCGCAGAATCCGGCCTTCCGGCGTCTTAACGCGCTGAAAGCCGGTGGCGTCGTCAATGCCATCCCATTCCCCCAGCTCGCCGATGATGTGTTCGACTTCCTTGATCTTGTCTTTGGTGCTCTCGCGCGAGTTGACGTTTGGGATGTGGATGATGGTTTTCTCGGCAGGATCGAGCACATCAAGGATGTCGTCGGCGTAGGAGCCGGAATAGAAGAAATAGCCCATGTCGAGCTGCTTGAGATATTCGTAGCCATTGAGCTGCTCGTAGTAGGTGTAGGTGACAGTATCGAACTTCGCCTCGTCCTGCGGAGCCAGCACAGGCATGGCATCGCCACGGAAATAAGAGCCGGTCATAGCTACGACATGCGCCTTGTCGCGAGCGATGAGTTGGCCGAGGTGCTGGCCGAGCTTGCTTTCAGGATCGGCGGATACGTGATGGAACTCGTCCACGGCTATGAGCCGGTCGTCAAACGCCTCGACGCCGAACTTGTCCACAGCGAAGCGGAAGGTGGCATGGGTGCAAACCAGCACTTTGTCGTCGCTTGCCAGAAACGCCTTGACGGAATTGACCTTACCGCCGTTGTCCGCACCGGGCGCGTTGCAGAGGTTCCATTTCGGCTCCACGTGCCAGTCAGCCCAAAAGCCGTACTTCTTCAGCGGCTCGTCATTGAAGCTTGCGCCGATGGTTTTTTCCGGCACTACGATAATCGCTTGCTTGAGCCCTTGATTGGCGAGCTTGTCGAGCGCGATGAACATGAGCGCGCGGCTCTTGCCCGACGCGGGCGGCGACTTGATGAGGAGATATTGCTCGCCGCGCTTTTCATAGGCCCGTTCCTGCATCGGCCTCATGCCGAGCGCGTTGGCCTTGGTCGAAGCGCCGTTGCAGGCGTAGGTGACCGAAATTGAGGGAACTGATTTCTTTTCGTCGGTCATGCCTTTGCCCCCGCCTTCTTATTCGTTGCGCCCTGTCCGGCAGTCATTTTTGTGTAAAGTTCAAACAGTTTCTCAAGTCGCTCAGTATCATTCTTGAAGCGACGGCCAATATAGATTCGCTCCAAGACCTCATCGTTGCGCTCGTGCGAGGCGCGTACATCCGCCGGCATGCTTTCGGCATCGTACAAGTCGGCAATTGTCGCCGGAAAATGGGCCTCGCGCGTCAACAGAATGTCTTGCGCGCATCGACTTAGGTCGGCAGCATTCTTTTCGGTGAGTGGGGGAAGTGGAAACGTATTCCAGCCAAGGGTGTTGGAATACGAGTAGTCAGAGCGCATCCTCGCGCACACCGTGGCTATCCAAATCCGGTGCAAGCTCGACGACGCAATCGAGAAGTTCCACAAGTGAGCGTCGTAGAGTGCATAGCATTTGTTCGATAGAATTACCTCGCCGGGGAGTAATGCAACCGGCAAAAATTCGCGATTCTCGGATGTTATGGCGGGTACTGCAATTGTGAACCGCTCCGCAGTTCCTTCAATCTGCATAAAGCGATGTGGGGGCACTTTTGTATTCCGCGTTGTGGGTGCACTGCTGTTTTTTCTCATGTCCCGCACGCTTTCCACGCGTTGACGTATGAACGGAATGGTGAGTGCGCGATCCAGTTGCGACGCTTCTATCCAAAGACAATATCGCGGGTTTCCGCTGAGCACCTCGCTTGCGCCCATGAATGGCCGCACGAACTCTTTGGGGACGAGACCTTGCTGGATGTTTTGCCGCGCTTCCTCGGCGGTCATTAGAAAATGGCCCCCGTCTGTGGGCATGTTTCCCCTGAGCATCTTGCCTTGTTGTCCGCTCGGCACCATTGTCTTTGAGACAACCGCCATCGAGCCGGGGGCCAAGTAAGGCCCGATTACATCGACGTTCCGACAAGCCGAGCCATCATAGATTCTTTTGTCGCTGGTGCCTCGACCCACGCCGACAATTACAACGGTCACGCCAGCTTTGTGGGATGCCAAGTTCGACCAATTGAAGGGTGTGTGGGCAAACTCGATTGTTAGTCCCTGCGCAAAAACAAACGGCCAAAGAATAGGCGCTTGCTCACCCTCGCAAATTGACTTCGTGGCGACGAAACTGAAGCGGCCATCGACAGCGCTGAGATATTTCGTTGCTTTGATGACCCAACCCGCCACATAGTCCAGGCTCTTCCAGGATTTGACTTCATCGTCAGCAACCTTCTCAAGATCGGCCTTTTGCTCTTTGGTTTGCCAGGAACTTCCGCGATATGGCGGATTGCCGCATATATACGTCTCACCACCTTCGTTCTCGAAGGCGATTTCGGACTGTTCTAGAGGCGCTTGCAGCAGGTCGTCAGCGCGCAGCTTCACACCCGTTCCTGTAGGCGGGCAGATGCTCAGCCAATCCAACCGCAGTGCGTTGCCGCAGGTAATCCAGTTCTCGGCATCGAGCGGCAGCAACTCGGCGAGGGCCAGTTTCTGCCCGCGATACAGAACGTCGCACTGGTATTCGGCGATGATGAGGGCAAGGCGGGCGATCTCCGCCGGAAAGTCGCGCAACTCGATGCCGCGAAAATTCGTGAGCGGTATTGCGGAACGACGGTCGGCTTCGCCGCGTCTCGTGTTGATTTCGCCCTCAATAGCCCGCATCTCCTTGTACGCAATGACGAGGAAATTCCCGCTGCCGCAGGCAGGGTCAAAGACCCTGATCCGCGACATGCGGTTGCGGAGGTTCAGCAGCTTGCGCGGATTGTCATCCGCCTCCTCAAGCTGGCCGCGCAGGTCGTCGAGGAACAGCGGATTGAGCACTTTGAGGATGTTTGGAACGCTGGTGTAGTGCATCCCCAGCGCGCCGCGCTCCTCATCGTCCGCTACGGCCTGAATCATCGACCCGAATATGTCAGGGTTGATCTTGGTCCAGTCGAGATTGCCGATATGGAGAAGATAGGAGCGCGCGATCTTGCTGAACCGTGGCACGTCCATTTGCCCTGAGAACAGGCCGCCGTTGACATAGGGAAATGCGTCGGCCCAACGGGAAATCTTCGCTGCATCCCGATCCTCGGCCTTGGTATTCATGGCACGGAAGGTCTCGCCGATCACCTCGTGCGTGTTCGACGAATCTCGTGCGCTCATCTGCCCGATGGTGGCCGTGAAAAGGTCGGCTCCGTTGAAGATGTCGGTGTCTTCCGCGAAGAAGCAGAAGATGAGCCGCGCCATGAAGTGGTTCATGTCGGGGCGGCGCTCGGTCGTGCCCCAATCGGGATTGTCTTTCAGAAGCTCGACATAGAGCCGGTTAAGGCGGCTAGTCGCCCTGATGTCGAAAGAGCTTTCACGGATTTGCTTGACGGTGGTGATGCCCGCCAGCGGCAGGAAGAAGCCGAAGTGGTCGGGGAAATCCTGATAGGCGGAGGCGACGGTTTCCCCGGTCTCCAAGTCCTCGGCCTCCAAATCCGCGCCGTCGGTGGCGAGGATGAAGCGCGCCTTCGCCCTGGCCGTGGCCTGACTTGCCTTCAGCGCGGCCAGCGTCTTCGTGACCTCGCCGGACAGACTGACGGCTATGTGGATGTTGTTGGTTTGAAGGACGCCGCCAAGATCGGATTTGTTCGATGCGCCGCCGCGAAGTCTCTTGATGGTCGTTTCCTTGTTGCCGAAGGCTTCAAGGAAGGCGAACGGAAACTCCCCCGGGTTAAACGGTAGCTCCGCCAGCGCAGAAACGGCTTCCTCAATCTCAACGGGGTTCATCGTGCCGCTGCCCCCTCAGCGCGAATTTCATTACCACTACGCCCCTCCTTGTATGGAGGCATTATCTCTTGCGCTGACTACTTCGGGGCCGTACCGCTGCGGCCTGTGCGCCCCCGCTTAAGCGGCAGCGCGCGGTCGTGCGCGTGGGCCACCAGAAACTCTTGCAGCGCGTGCCGCACGATCCATGCGGCGGACACATCATGCTTTGCAGCAAGGTCTTGCA
Organism: uncultured Hyphomicrobium sp.; assembly: GCA_964651805.1. Lineage (GTDB taxonomy): Bacteria > Pseudomonadota > Alphaproteobacteria > Rhizobiales > Hyphomicrobiaceae > Hyphomicrobium_B. The sequence continues at coordinate 35,940 of CAZYXX010000001.1, forward strand.
CTTGCTCGTAGACATCCGCCGGAACGATTACTGACGTGCGGACGGTTTTGTCCTTATCCACAGGCATCACGTCCCCCGGTCACCACAATGCACCATAGTTAACAAAAAGTGGTGCACCTTGCACCCGCTAAGTGAGAGCTATCAACAGTAGGCTGTCGGCGAATTTGCCGTAATAAGCGCCGATTCCGGAAGCGCCAGCGGCGCATCGGCGTGAGGACGAACCCGCCCAACTGTCCGGGCCGGACGCGGGATCATGGTCAGCGTGGCTTGTTGCGCTGACCTTTCGGCTTGGAGGGCGCGGGCCGCGCCGCCTTGTCACGGGTAGCCGCCGCTTTCGATGCCGTGGCGTCGGCCTCATCGAGAGTTGTTGCCACCGGGTCCCAACCGGACATGCCTTGCAACACGCGATCCGCGTGCTTGATCGTGTTTACATGGCCGTAGTGGTCTTCGATCATTTTGACGGAAGTGCCCATCTGTTCGGCAAGGAAGTAAACATCGACTCCTTCCTGCAAGCGGAAGGTCGCGTAGGTGTGGCGGAAGCAATATGTGGAGCGCGGTACGCCGTGCGCGCCCTCGCGAAGGTCCGCTTCGGTCAGCACGTCTTCGATCAGGTGCTTATAGAGCGATTTGGCGGGTTGCCCGGTGATGGTCGTAAACACGCGATCATCCGGCGCGCTCGCCCGCGATATGGCGCGGATGCGCTCCAGATAGTCGGCAACGCTCTTAGGTCCCACAAGCTTGCGCGACTTGCCCTTGCCCTGCACGAAGAGCACGACGATATCGCGGCCTTCGCGGTCCTTGGCGGGCATGAAATCGCGCCAGCGAAGGTTCTTAAGCTCTGAAGGGCGCATGCCCGTATTGCACGCGATCAGGATCATGTTGTAAGCGACGGTGCGATACCACGCGCTTGCTGGCTTGGGGGCCGCTTTGATCCATGCGCGGCCAACGCTGTGCAGCTTGCGGTATTCCTCCACTGTGAACTCGTCGCGGCGCATGGTCTTGAGCTTGGGCCGCTCCTCGAAGCGCTGGCTTGCTGGTACGTAGCGCTTCTTGATGGCGTAGTTCATCACCGCACCGAAGATCGACATTTCAAAGCGGATGGTTGAGTCACTGATGAATGCCACCGTCCTCTCTGCAAGCGACGCGGCGGCCTTAGCTTCGATGGGTTTGAAGTGCTTGAATCCCCGGCTTTGCAGAGCCTTGGTGCGGGCGGCGGCGTCGCGAGCCGCCAGTTCTTCCGCGACGGCGGCGGACACCTCGCGCACGCCGTTGCGCTTGTTGCGGCCCGCGCCGTTCTCGCGCCGCCATGCAGGGTAGCCGCCCCAAAGCTCGTCACCGATCAAATGCACCTGTGTCGATCCGACATAGGCCTCCAGCGCGCCCTCGATCACGGCCTTGATCTTCTTGGGGCGCGCGGCGCTGATCTCACCGCGCTTTGCCCGTGCCTCCTGCGTGGCCAGATACTCCTGCGCCACGTCGCGGAAGGGGCGGTTGAACACCGGCACGTCGTGCTTGATGCGGAAACGCACATCGGCGTCGTAATCGAACGCGCGATCGCGCGCGGCATTGATATCGGCTGTCTTGAGGGAATACGTCTTGTAGCGGTCCGCCTTCGGCAGCTTGATGCGGCAATAAAAGTTGCGGTGGTCTACATCAGCCCTGCGGAAGATGATTAGCCCCGGTTTCAATTCCTCTTTATCTGTAATGAACGCCATGACATGCTCGTTTCTGTGTAGATTCTGTGCAGAACGGCGGCATAAGTCATTGATTTGCCGTGTCTGTGCAGGCCTTGTATAGACCATTGTAGCAAAGAATGTTGAGGAAATACAGATAATTATGATGAATGTCTCATCCCCGCGCAGGCGGGGATCCGTGCAGCCCGCCGCCCATGCTACGATCGCGCGATGAAACGGCCCTGCGTCTACATCCTGGTCAATCGTCCGCACGGCACGTTCTATGTCGGCGTCACAGGCGATCTGCCCACGCGCATGGCCGAGCACGATCAAGGTCTGATCGACGGCTTCAGCAAACGATACGGCGTCAAGACGCTCGTCTACTACGAACTGCACGAGACGTTCGACGCCGCCATCAAGCGCGAAAAGCTCCTCAAACGCTGGAACCGCGTTTGGAAAGTTCGCCTGACCGAGCAGATGAACCCGGAGTGGCGAAACCTTTACGACGCCAGCACGGGTGAAATCGCGTTCGGCCCGGCGGAGGTCGAACGATTGTCGTCAGAGCCGGAACCTCATAGCGACTTGCCCTGATCCCCGCCTGCGCGGGGATGACGTTGCCGGGCCTGGGAACGCCGTTGCCGGGCCTGGATTGACGTCAGATGCGTCGGCCCGGTAGATGCGTCAGCCCGGTTGCCGCCGGGACCTGTCATCGCAACGACGGCGAGCCATGGAACACGAAACCAAGCGGGCCTCGTTCGCGGCGCTGGCGACGCGCTCGCTGAAAGAAGTTCTCATCATCATCGCGGGCATCCTGATCGCGCTCGCCGTCAACGACTGGTGGGGCAACCGCCTCGACCGCGCGGAAGAACACAAGATCCTCGCCGCCGTCCACGACGACGTCGCGGCCACGCTGAAGCTGATCGCCAGCACGCGGGCGCGCGTCGAGGCCGATCTTCAAAACCTGAAGACGCTGTCGGCGGGTCGCGCGGGCGACGCCGGCTCGTATGATCCCGCGCGCATGGCGTCCGTGCTGCACAGTCTGTGGGACGTGCCGCCGCTGACGCTGCAAACCGCCACCCACAAGGAGCTGCAGACATCGGGACGTCTGCGGCTCATTTCCAATCCCAAGGTGCGCCGCCTGCTGGCTCATTTCCAGCAAAAGTACGAATTCGCGCTGCAGACCTATCTCGACGCCTTCCAGCATCAGCAGCAGAAGCTCGATCCCTACGTGCTGGCCAACATCCAGATGGCGCAGATCTCGCGCCATGCGTTGCAGAACGACGCCGGCCCCGCGCCCGAGCCGCTGACACCGCTGCCGCCGCTGAAGGATCACCGCGCGCTGCTCGACGACTTCCAGTTTCAGAACCAGGTGGCGGCGAAGTATTTCCTGCTCACCTATTATCTGCAGCAGACGCACGAATTGACCGACACGCTAAACGAACTCAATGCTGAGCTGATGAAGCCGGGCGGCCAGCCCGCGACGCCGTGAGCGAGTTTGCGGGGATCGAAGCGTGCGGCGGCCGCGCGCTACTCCACCTGCTCCACCCGCGCCGACATCTTCGGCACCAGATGCACCATGTATGTTGCGTTCTTGCACGTGAGCCGCCACATGGAATGCCCCGGCGTCGAGCGCGCCGCGTCGTGCATCACATCTTTCGGATTCGTGCATGTGAAGCCCTGCTTGCGCACCTGCACGGCGAGGATATCCGCCGACATCTGCGGCGACGACTGCGCGGCGGCGCGATCAGCCGCGCCCGCGATCAAGCCCGGTATCAGCACAGCGGCAACGGCCGCCACACGTGCGGCTCTCACGCCGAGGCGGCGTGCGCGATGACGCGACATCAGTCGTCCTCCGCGTCTTCCAAGTCATCGGGACGCAGCGATATTTCCCAGCGCGGATCTTCGAACGGGTCCGGCCTGACGTCGAGAGCGGCCGCCGGGCGGCGAAGATAAGCCTCCGGCGGCTCGACGAAGGCACGCGCGTCGCTTTCCGGCGCGCGGATGAAGACGACCGGGTGGGGAATGCGAAGGCTGGCATCATTGGGCATGTGTCACCTGCCGGGTCTAAGTTACCGGCTGAGCCTAGCGCCCGCGACGCCCGCGCCTCCAATACCCGTTGGGCATGGTTTCGAGAGCGGAGCGCGCCCGTCCCCTCTGCACTTTGAGAAAGGCTGCCCCGCAACCTCTTGGCCGTCACGACGCCAGCACGCGCCTCGGCGCCGTCGTCTCGACAACCGGATGGGCGCTCGGGGACGCGACCGCATTCTGGAGCTGCTGGCGCAGGCCAACCGGATCGAGCAACAGCGCGGGCAGCCAGATCGTCCGCTCGCCCCTGCCGGTGATGACGACCGTGCCGTAGTTCAGGAGGCGGCCCAGAAAACTTTGCTCGACGCGAATTTCCTCAACCGCATCCAGCTGCAGTTCTTCCGTCGCGCGCGAAAGAATGCCCCGATGCTTGATAATCCGTTGATTGGTCACCGCGATGTCGTGCGACCAAACGGGGTACATGATCACGACCAGGAGCGCCGCGCCCGTAAGCACCGCGGCGCTTGCGAGAACGGGATAGCCCTCAAGCCACGCGTACGCGCCGAGCAGCGCGAGCAGCATGAACGTCGCCCCGCCGAACAGGGCGATCATCGGGTGAAAGCGTGCGCGATAGAGCACCGCTTCGTGGTCGCCCAGACTGTCGTCGATGTAGCTCACGGCCCAGTCTCCGATCGAAGAAAGCTGCCGCCCTTCCGGCGTCACTGAGCGTGAAACGGGAGACGGCCGGAAACGTTCCGGTTCGAGACGGATGCCGCAGCTCTCGCGCCTTAATAGCCCTTCGTGGCGCTCCACACGCCGAAGCACAGGCCGGACGGTCCCGTGCCGTGCCATTTGCCGCTCGCTTGCGCGCCCCTGAACCGGCCGGTGCCCCATGCGATGCGCGGCCCCGTGATCGCCTTCAGGTTCGCGCTGCCCGTGCCGTTCACGCTGCCGGAAAGCCTGATCGGATAGAACGCAAACGAGCCGCCGGTCGACGAAATGCGGCCGCGCTTGATGAACATGCCGACCGGGATCACGCCGCAGTGGCCCTTGGTGGTGATCGCCGTCATGCTCCAGGTGCCGTCGTAGCGTCCGGCGTGGGCGGCAAGCGGCGCGAAGATGAGCGCAGCGGTGAGCGATGCGGCGAATGCAAGCGTGCGCGGGTCAAGCATGAGCGTTCTCCAGTCATTTCCCCCCCCGCGCCCGCAATTCTAGTTTCCCGCGCCCGCCGTCGTCGAGATCAAAACCGGCGAGCACCCTACCCCGTTTGTCGGCTCGACAATCGCGGTATACGCTCGCGCCCGCATCGGTTTTGGAGGCGCGCTGCACCCATGATGATCGTCTATTCCAAGAACGGGGTTCCGAAGGTTATCACCGGCTGGCGGGCATGGCTGATGCTGATCGCGGGCGCGATCGCCTTCGTCGTTATCGGCGGGCTGATGCTCGGCGTCGCGCTCACCGTGTGGACCATCCTGCTTTTCGCGCTGCCGGTCGCGGTGCTGATCGGCCTCATCATGAGCCTGTTCGCGCCGAAGCGCTGAAGCCGCGGCGGCAGCGTCGGCGAACTGCGCTAAATAGCGTCGTCCGACGTCACGGACCTGCGGGTGCGAGCCCGTCTGTCAAGCGCCACAGCGCGCGAACGATGGCGGCGAACGCGGCAAGGAAAGCGACAAGCACCCCGCCTATGAACCACTTGATCGGGATCGTGAAGCCGAACGACCATTCGACCGACCTCGGGACGATCACGACGAACACGATTGTCCCGACCCAGGCGGCAAGCACAAGACGCCGGAGCCGTGCTCTCACGTGAGCCTCGCGATCAGGCGGAACGAGATAACCGCGCGCACCGCGGCCGTTCGGAAAATAGATCGTTTCTCCGCTTTCGGCCCTGCCGAGCAGCTGGTCGATGAACAAACGATCGAATATGCGCAGCATCGACGCCAAGGCCTTCTCCAGAGCACACTGCGCGCAGCATAGGGCGAAAAGCGCAGCCAATGTGTTCCGCGCGGAGTAGCGCGTCTTGCTGAACGCAGCGTCCTGCGGCCGCCGCCCTCCGAGATTCGATATTTTGACCGCCATTGTCCCTACCGCCGCCCGCGCTATGCTCGCCCCAATTCTCCGAGGGGGCGCCACACATGGCCACACGTTCGACATTCGGACTGATGCGTCACGCGCGGCTGACGCGCCGGCAGATCATCGGCTTCGCGCTCGCTTCCGCGATCCTCAACGGCATCATCACCGCGAGCGTCGGCGCGTGGCTCGGCCAGACCTACGCCAAATTTCAATGGCGCAGACAAGCCATCGAACAGCTCGTGCAGCTCATCTACGAGCGCCGCACGCGCGCCGGGCTCGTGGCCTCCGCCATTCGCCGCGGCACCGATCAAGACGAGCTGCGCTACCGCAAGCGCGCCTACGACCAGGCCTACGTCGACTGGAACAAGAACGTGATGCAGAACATATTCGCGATCCGCGAGGTGACCGGCGAATACATGATTTCGGGCTTGGAAAAGTACTACGAAGATGGCCTGATCGCCGGAATGGCGGATCTCGATCGCTGCTTGACTAAGGCTTACGACGTCAGCCTCGCCAAAGGCGACGGCAACGCCGTTCTCGTCGCCTGCAACATGGCCGAGCTGCACCAGTTCGTGCTCGATTGCGGCGCCACCTTCACGAACGAACTCTATAAGCTGACGAAGCTCTCGTTCCTGCCGTTCTATACCGAAAGCAGATTGCAGGGCCGCGAGGTGTCGGAAAAGCGCGTCGCCGATAACTGCACGCGCAAACCTACTGTGACCGACGCACCGGCAGTTTCGGCGGCACCTGCTGTACCTGCTTCGCCTCAGCCGCCGCCACAAACTGCGCCGCCAGTACCGGGAGCGCCGCCTGCGCCGCCGTGAATTCGCCCGCGCGCGCGTGTGCCGTCACCCCGGAATGTCGGGCTCGACCAGCAGCGCCAGTTGCATCAGCGATTGCTGCCAGCCGAGGTAGCACTGCTCCTCGGGGATCAGCGCGGGAATGCCGGACTGCTCGATGTTGACCTCGGTTCCGCAAGACACGGCGCGCAGCTTCACCGTCACGTGCATTGCGCCCGGCAAATTCGGATCGTCGAACGTGTCGGTATAGCGGATCAGCTCGTTGGGTTTCAGCTCCAGATATTCGCCGCCGAACGAATGGGAGTTTCCGCTGCTGAAGTTCGTGAACGCCATGCGGAAGGTGCCGCCGACTTTCGCGTCCAAATGTTCGACTTGGCAGGTGAAGCCGTGGGGCGGCAGCCATTTGCACATCGCGCCTGCGTCGAGGAAGGCGCGATAGACCTTCTCTGGTTTTGTCGCAAAAACGCGATGAAGGCGCACGGTGCCGGTGGCGGCGCTCGCGGCCTTTCCGCTCGCGAGCGTGGCGGCCGGCTTCGCCTTGGTCTTGGTTTTGTCGGACACGGGCATCCTCCTCCTTCTTTATGTTTGTGTGACCTCAAGCATCACGATCGTCCTTAACGCACGTCGACGCGCTCATGATCCCTTTGCGGTCTACCAATGGCATTTCAGCGGCGGAATTGGCCCTGGCCCCATGTCGGGCGCGCCGGGCAACTAAGCGCGGCCTGTATTTTTCGCGACCGCCGCGCGGATCAACGCCTTCAACGCTCTCGCGTCGATCTTTTCGCCGTCGCGAATGTCGATCGCGCGCCGCGCGTTGCCGTCGAGGCTCGCATTGAACAAGCCTGACGGGTCGGCGAGCGACGCGCCTTTCGCGAACGTCAGCTTCACCTTGTCCTTGTAGGTCTCGCCGGTGCAGATGATGCCCGCGTGCGACCAGACCGGCACGCCGCGCCACTTCCATTCCTCGGTGACGGCGGGGTCGGCCTCAAGGATCAGCTTACGCACGCGCGCCAGCACCGCGCCGCGCCAATCGCCCAGCGCCGCGATGCGCGCGTCGATCAACCGAGAGTCGTTGCCGCCGCTCTCGCCTTCCGCCGCGCCGCTCTTTGCCGCCTTCGCGGCCGTCACCGATTTCTTCTTCATGCGTGCCCCGGCCGGTTCCGACATTGCGCTCGTTGCGGCGAGCCGCCGCCGGATGTCGGCATAGGCGGCCACGATCAGACGGGCCAATGCCGCGTCGTTCGCATCCGCGCCAAAGCGCAGTTTCACGTGCCGCATCCGCTTGCCCGCGCCTTCCAGCAGACCGGCGGGGTCGGGAAGCTCCGCGCCTTGATAGAAGCCGACACTCGCGTGCGCCGTAAACGCATTGACATAGGCAAACGGCGCGTCGCCCACGCATATGACCGGGCAGCCGTCGTGCAGCAGTTCGCGGACGTCCGGTCCGCAGCCGCGCATGCGCTCGAAACATGGCCGCACAAACGCGCGCAGCGGATCGACGACCGAGAACCAGCCTTCGATTTCAGGGTCGCGCCGGACGGCCCCGGAAAAGCGTAGAAGCTTGCTCATGCCTCGAGGATGCCCGGTCGCGTCGCGCGCGTCGATCCCGTCGCCAATTACATCCGTTCGCCCGGCAGCTTGCTCGCCTGCTTCACCCACGCGGTGAATTGCGCTTCATCCAGTTCGTCATCCTCATGGATGTCGAGGTAGCGAACGTCCTTCTGCTTGGAGGGGCCCGGCGGCATCGGCCGCAGCGATGCCCCGCGGAAGAAAGCCACCTTCAGGTACTTCGCGAAGCAGTGAAAGCTCAGGAACCAGCCGCTTCTCTGGGCCGGGTCCTCGACGCCGTACATCGGCGAATTCCATTTCACTGCTTTGTAGACGCCGGGCACGGCGCGCACGATCAGCGCGTCAACTCGGCGGCCGAGCTTGCGCTTCCAGCCGGGCATGGCGCTGATATAGGCCGCGACCGGCGCGTCGCCATAGCCCTTCGCGATCTGCGGATTGCCGCCCGACAAGAGCTTCGGCGCCGCGACCTTGCGAGGGAGCGGTTTCGCGCCGGCCTTGCGAGGCGCCGGGCGTTTGGCCGCGCCGCGCTTGTGGGCGGCGTTGCCGGCGATTTGCTTAGGCGCCATGTCGTTCCTGCGCGCGTGCTGCTGAAGGACTTTATTGGTTGTATTGTTACGGGCTTGCTGCGCCAAACGCGAGATATACGCCCCATGCCCACTGTCCGCATTTACGACCTCGACGGCGATAATTTGGCGGCCCATCTGGGCGATCTCATCGAGGTGCTTGGCGCGCCGGCGCTCAAGGCATCATGGACAATCGCGCCGGTTTCTGCCGCGCAGCCGGAGTTCGAGGCGGCCGGACGCGGCGGAAAAAAGCTCGAAGCGCTCGCGGACGCGCGCGCCACCGTATCCGGGCTTGAGTTGTCCGCGATCGCGCGCGACACGATGCAGGTCATTTGGGGGCAGTTCACCGCACAACGGCCCGAGACCTCTGACGGCCCCTGGGTCAGCGTCCGCTTCGTCGACAGCACGTTCTGCGAAATAACGAGCGCGGACGACGCCGTGCTCGAAGCCATTCGCGCGCGCTTCCGCGACGTGCGCGCGACGTAACGGTTCGTTCGCCGGATCGATAGCGGGTTGTCCGTTCCGGCTCGCTCACAGCGTGCTTTGCTCGCCCGTCCTCGCTGGCGCAGCCGCAAGCGCCGCGATGCTGGCGGCGTCCAAATCGGCGAACAGTTCACGCGCCAAGTTCGCCCTTACGGCCGGATCGGTGATGCCTTGTTCGCGGCAAAGGATCTCGAATCTACTTTTCAGATCACGAATGATCGCGTGATCGCAGGCGATATTCATCTTTAGTCCTCAGCGAGATAGAGCGTCCGGCACAGGCATTTGCAGGCCTTCCAGCCGCGCCACCGGCGCTTCCTACGAATACCTATAGGTCATCGATGACATTCCGCCGAGGCTGCGTAAATCCACAGAACCCGCTTTCAACCTATTGATGCATAATAGCAATTTATGCGCACTCTCAGACAAGTGAGTAAGCGGCTAAAAAGGAACCAAATTAGCCAAGCCGTGTTGTATGTCCGGCGATATCGGGAGGCTGTGGTGGCCGGACTGACGCGCGAAACGCGCCTGCAAATCATGCTCGACGAAAACGAGCTTGAGAAAATTGACACGTGGCGGTTCGAGCAACGCATGCCGAGCCGCGCGTCGGCGATACGGCGGCTGTTGCAGATCGCGCTTGAAATCGAGACGAAAGGGACGGCGGACCCGCAACAGCGGTCGACGGATTTCGGAGTCCTCTCAGACGACGACCCCAACAATAGGCGCCGCAGATAGCCGCGCCTGCCGTGCCGCCTGATGCCGGTGCTTTCGAGCGTGTATTCGTCTTTTTACGGCTTGAGCATAGCCACGATCTTATTCCAGGTCGCGCTGCTGACGGCGTCTCTCGGCAACGCGCGTCCCACGGTGCCGGTGAAGCCGCCGTTCTGCACGCCTCGACCGAGATCTTCCAGGTCGATGAACTCGCCGTGCATGGCCCTTCCGTCCTCGCGCGTGCTGACGCGGGCGGTCTCTTCGTCCGTCAGCAGGTTCAGGAGCTTATCGCGCAGGACCGCGCTTTCAGTTGCAGCTGATGCCATGGATCACCTTCGGATTGCCAAGCCGGTACACACACGCACGCGGCCACTCTCACGCCCGGAAGTAACGCGCGCACCTGGGCGGCGGTTGCATTGATGGCAAGCAATGTGGCTGTGCCATGAAGGTGCTTCGTCAGATCGCGCGAGCCGACACGGAAAGGGCCGCCGCGACGGCGACGGCCCGAAGATTGCCTTGCTCGAACTCCCGGCCGGTTTCAGACCGCAAGCACGGAGCGGATCTGATCCTCGTACTGCTGTACGGCCTGCAACGCGCGCTCCTTCACGCGCGGGTCGGCATCGGTCGCGGCAGCGTAACCTTCGATGCCCTCGCGCGCCGTCTGCATGATGCGGCCAGCGGCGGCCTGCGGGTTCAACTCGCGCTTGCAGATCGATTGCAGCAGCTGGGTGAGGATCACGCCCGTTGCCAGAATCATGCCCGAGAGTTCGGCGTTCTCGCGCTCGAGCTTGGCAAGCTTTTCATTGGTGTCGGTCATATGGGCGCTCCCTGCAGTGGTTCTGCTGGGTGCTAGCGCCAAGCTCCGTGCGACGCAAGATCGGTGCGGCGGCCCGAATGTCGCTCATGACCCCGGGAGGCGCCGCCCGATGTCCCGCCTTTCTCGGCGCAAGGCAGGTGAACGGCGCCTCCACGAGGAACTTTTATGACTGTTTCATATCTGCCAATCGGGCGCCGGCGGCTTGATGAGCGCGTCGAATAGCGCCGCGTTCGGACAAAACTCCGGGGTGCGCTCGGCCTGCTTGCCGCTTTCGAGCCAGCTCAAGCACGCTCGCGTGGTACTGCAATTCAGGCACCGGGTATGCGCCTGCGCGTAGGCCGCGCCGGCGTCCTGGCGCACGAGGCGGCCGGCGTCGACGCCCATGCGTTCGACCATCTCGCGCATCCGCTGCGCCTGTCGCTCGACCTGACGAGATACTGGCCAATCCATTGGCGGCTCCTTCGCCTGCAATTTCCCAGGATAGCGGAGCACGCCCTGCGCCTGTCCGCCTTGCGCAAGATCAAATGCTGACACCGCATTGTGCTGACGTGGGTCAGGGAGTGACGTAGTAGTTGTGACGGTCCGCGGGAACACAGCATTGGGGGACGGCATGGCGCTGCGCACGTATCAATTCGGCGAGCTTTTGGGTGTGGCGCTGATCTTGGGCTCGGTCGCTACGCAGATGTTCTATCTCGACCCGCTGAGGCGCGAGATCGACTGGCGGCTCGTCGCCTTCAATATCCAGCAGTCGGGGCAAATCCAGGCAGAGGCCACCTTCGAGAACAGGATCGCGCTGCTCAACATGATGAAGGCGCCCGCCGAGCACATCGCGGCGGCGGAAAAAGAAAAGAAGCGCGTCATCGAAAAATACCAAACAGCCGACGCGAACGTTTCCGACTATCTGATCGACAAGGAGCAGGTCGAAACCTACATCCAGTGGATCGTGCTTGCCCTGTTCGGCCTAGGCACGCTTTTGACAGGCCTCGGGCGCGCCTTCGAAATGGCGGCGCAACAGCATCATTTGCGCGACTAAGCGGCGCGTGATCTAGCGACGACTTTCAAACGCAGAACTGCCTCTGCCGTCACGCGCCTTAGGCCCGGATCATGGGCCGCTGACGGCCGGCATGGTGTCGGGATGCGGGGTGCCGGTCGATGCTAGCGCCGGTGCATCGCGCGGTGGCACGGTGCGCGCGAGGAAGTCGTCGAGTTCTTGGCCCCAGATGTCCCAGCCGGCACGATCCTCGGCAAGCGCGTGACCTTCCGAGCGATACGGACGGAAGACGTGCACCTGTGCGTCCGCGCCCGCATCCGCCCATGCGCTGGCGAGGCGGCCGACGAGGCGCGGTCCGAAATAGCTGTCGTTGCTCGCGTAGAACCACACCGACGGTATGCGTGCGGTCGCCGCGAATTGCTCAGCCGATGCGACCAGATCGTCCTCGCCGCAAATCTCGTGTCTCTGTCCGTAGGCGTGCCCGCCGCGACCGCCGGAGAAATTCACGATCGCCTTCACGCCCGGCGGATTGCGCGCGGCGAGGGCGAGCGATGCCCATCCGCCGGTCGAGACGCCGGCCACCACGATGCGGTCGGGATCGACGAACCTCTGCTGCTCCATGTAGGCGATGGCGGCCGCAATATCGTCGGCGGCGATATTGCCGGCCTCCGCATGGCGCGTCGCGCTGCAGCTATCGCGTGCCTCGGAAAGCTCCCCGCCCGTTGCACCATGTCCGCGCCGTTGCGGCAGCACGACCGCGTAGCCGCGTTCGACGAACCAGCGCGATAGCCAATAGTAGACCGGCATCGACAGCGACAGGCGCGTCGCCTCGTCCGTGCCGTGATTGATGACGACGAGCGGCAGGCGTTCCTCCTGCTGCTGTTCGGGTCGGAACACGGTCGCGCGCAGTGTGCGGGCGTTATCGCCGCTCGGCAAAAGCCAGAGCTGCTCGCGCATGCGCGGGCCTTCGGGGCCGAAAGGGCCGTAATCGAAAGCGTTTGCAGAAATAGGCGACGACAGCGCGACAAGCAGCGCCAGCAAACGGCTGATGTTGCGCACGCCCGCGTGCGAACCGCCAAATCTCGCGCTTTTGCTCAATGCCGCAGCCCCCGCGCCACCGACTCGCAAGCCGTCAATGATTTCGGGAGTTTAGAGAGCGCTCGCGCCGAGGCAAACGCAAAGCGTGGAACGGATCGCGGGTCAGAGCTGTTTTACGCGAGGCACCGGCGACGGTGCCACACTCACACAAGAGGAGTTCAAAACCCATGAAGTCTATTGGAACGCTCGTCGTGGCACTCGTGACGCTGTCGGGCGCGGCCGTCGCCGATCCGGCAGCCAATCAGGCCGGGGGCATGAAGAAATTGAGCCAGGCGGAATGCACGAACCTCTGGCACAAGGCCAATCCCGACAACGCCGCGGGCGTGACGGAGTCGCAGGCCGCGCCCTACGTCAGCAATTTCAAGGCCGCGAACCCCGACGGCGATACCACGATCGACTCTAAGGAATGGGTCGCTGCCTGCAACGCCGGTCTGGTGAAGAGTTCTGCCAGCACGGGCGGCTCGTCCGGTTCATCGGGCAGCGCGCAGTAAAATTGATTGGTTGCCAACAACGATGATCATCGTCACATGCAAGAGCGGGCCAGCGGCCCGCTCTTTTTTCGCGCGGCTAGCCCATCGCGACGCGGGGCGAACCCGGCACGCGCTTGCTGCTGTCGAGATAGAGCGTGACAAGCGCCAGCAGAATCCAACCGCCGTTAAAGAGCACGCCCGCGATCAGCATCCACTCGCCGGGTATGGGGCCGACGGCGGCGCGCTCTGCGAACTCGGCAAAGCTCGCAACCGGGGTCGGGTGGATGGCGAGCTTGCCGAGATAGGCGAGCGCCTGGATCGCCAGTATCCAGATGTAGTTGCGGCGCAAGCGCCGACCGACGGCGCGCAACATGCTGATGTGGTAGCGCGGCTCGCAGTAATCGTTGGCGAGAATGAGCGGCCATCCGCCGCCGACGTTCACGCCCTCGCCGCGCAGCAACGGCGCATAGAGATGCGTTTCGAGCCAGCGGGCGCGGGCGCGCCAGACATTGAAGTAGCGGTAGCGGCGCGCCTCAAAGACCAGGAACACGACGATCAGGATACCGATCAGCACCAGCGGCAAGGGCGAGGCTTCGGGGCTTGAGAACGTCGCAGAGACGGCGATGCCGAGCGCAACGACGGCCCAGTTCGTCGTGTTATCGAGGCGCGTGCGCCAGATCGTGCTGCGGTACACCTCGCCGCGATAGAGGTGGGCCAGCGCGCCGACCTCGGCAGCGTTGAACTCGCGCACGGCGGGAGCTGATCCGGGGTCGGCCATGGCTCGCTCCGTTGAAACAGACGGTCGCGAATTCTAACGGGGAACGGACACGGTCGCCAGGGTACCGGCAGCCAATCGCTCGCGCCAAACGGCAAGAACCGCTTGAACTCTCTTCTGGATCGTCGGCGCCGAGGGAGAAATGTGCGCGCGCGAGACACGCCGCTGTGTCTGGCGCCGCGGGCGGGATAAAATGTCGCCGGAAGTCGAAGCCATCAGGAGGGTCGGAAAATGCGAAGCATCCTTCTGCTTACCGGCGCGATGTGTCTTGCGGCGACCGTCGCGACACCGGCGCATGCCCGCTGCGCGGGCCAGATCAGGGACGTGAAACACACCATACCTGCCGGCGAGGCCGACAACGGCCGCTCGTTCACCGTCGATGGCTGCGCGAAACTCATCGTGAGGAGAGCACGGCTTCGCAACGGTGACAAAGCGATGCTCACGCTCGCGGTTCAAGGGTACTGCGATCCGCGTGTCGGCTCGTACGTTGAATGCAAAGTGCGCACTAATTACGCGCAAGAGGTCTTCGCTCGCATCGAGAACGACGACGAGCTTCCTGTAACGTACTATTGGACCTGCAGGCACTGCTAACCGCTTGCGAGAGAGTCACGGCGCCGCCGGCGCAGCGTCGACGGCGATAGTCTCAACCGTATCTCCCAGACGGATGACGCCGGCTTCCAGTACGCGCGCCGTGATCCCGCCGCGCCCGCGCACCGCGTTGAAGCCGCCCACCCCCATGTTCTCCTCCATCCGGCTGCAGGGCGCGCAAAAGCCCGAGCCTTCGAGCAGCGCGGCGCCGATGCGAAACCTCATGCCCTTTAGCGCCAGCACATTGATGCCGGCGCACACGAGATTGCGGCGCAGCCGTTGCGGATCGACGCGCTCTTGCCCGAGGAAGGCAGCGATTGCGGCGACGTCTTCCGCCGCGATCAGAGTGACCTGACGCGCTCCGTTGTTCAGCGTCCGGTAGTGATCGCCCGCGATGCCGTTGCCGGCTATCAGTTCCGCGGATGCGTGCTCGATGAGCGGCGCACGGCGCTCGGGCCGCACGCCGATCCACACGAGCGTGCCTGCGCGCATCGGCGAAGAAATCAACGCATCGAGCAGGGATTGGCTTTGCACGGTCTCGTTCCCGGTTTGGCTCAAGCATCGCCCCACTATACGCAATCGCCTCAGCTCAGCGTTACGGGAAGTCCGGTGAGCGTGCGGATGCCGACGCGTTTACGCCATGCGATCCGCTCCGGTGCAACGGCGAGGCGGATATCGGGGAAGCGCGCCAGTACCCGCTCAAACGCGATCGCCGCTTCGGCGCGGGCGAGCTGGAACCCCAAGCAGAAGTGGACGCCGGTGCCGAAGGACAGGTGCGGGTTGGGATGGCGCGTGATGTCGAAGCGGTGCGGATCCACGAACACCTTGGGGTCGCGGTTCGCCGCCGTCAGAAACGCCGCGACGCTGTCGCCGCGCTTGAACTGGCGGCCGGCGAAGACGACGTCGCGCGACGCCCAGCGCGGCTTGGTGAGCTGCACGGGTGAGACCTGACGCAGACATTCCTCGACGCAAAGCGGCATCATCGCCGGATCGGCCGCCAACCGGCGGCGCTGGTCGTCGTGACGCAAGAGCTCCAGAAGGCCGCCCGCGATCAGATGCGTGGTCGTCTCCTGACCGGCGCCAAACAGCAGGAAGATCATCGAGACGATCTCGTCCTCGGTGAGCCGCCGGCCGTCGATCGCCGCGTCCTGCAGTGCGGAGACGAGCCCGTCCGGCTTGGCGCCGCCGCCGGGGCGCGAGACCTTGCGCAAGTAGCGCACGACGCGCAGCACGCCGGGTATGGCGCGAACGACGGCGGTGACGCTCGCGGTATCGCGCAGGCCACCGAGCCAGCTCTTGAAGCGCTCGTGGTCGGCATCGGGCAGGCCGAGCAGCGCGCAGATCACAGCGAGCGGCAGGTCGCGGCAGAAGCCGTCCATCAGGTCGACGTCGCGGCGGTCTTCCAGCCGGTCGAGCAAGCCGTCGGCCACGGCGCTAATCATTGGCCGCATGGCCTGGATGCCGCGGCGCTGGAAGGCCTGATCGACGAGGCCGCGCAGATGCCGATGCTCGGGATCGTCCTTGCCCAGCATGTTGAGCGCGAGCAAACCGATGGAGCGGGGCAGAAGCTTCAGGATGCGCTCCTGCGTCTTGCTGCCGGCGTTGGCCGGGTCGCGCACGAATGTCTGCTGGTCCTTCAGCAAGGCGCCGCAGGCCTCGTGCGTGACGCACAGCATCATGGTGCCGAGGATCGGCAGCTTCAGCCGCACGAAGGGCTCTCTGAGAGCCCAAATGCGCTCCAGCGTCGGCGCCGGGTCGGCATGAAAGGCTGGCGAGATGATGTCGAAGTCCGGCGGCCGCACGGCGTCCTCGCTGCACGCACTGAATATGGGCTACAAACTCGCACGGCCAAGACCGCTACGTCGCCAACCTTTTGCCCAAAGCGGCTGCGAGATGGGCGTTGCAGGCAACCATGTCGGCAGCGCGGCGTTTTAGAAGTATTGGCCTACGGCCAGCCGTTCAGAACCATTCAGGCAAAAACTATTCAGGGCGGAGACGAGCAGCGATGGCTCAGACGACCACAGCCAAGAACACGATCTGCCTCTGGTACGACAAGGACGCGGAAGACGCCGCCCGCTTCTACGCGCAAACGTTCCCCGACAGCGCCGTTACCGCGGTGCACCGCGCGCCGAGCGACTACCCGTCCGGCAAGGAAGGCGACGTCATCACGGTGGAATTCACCGTCTTCGGCGTGCCGTGCATCGGCCTCAACGGCGGTCCCGTCTTCAAGCACAACGAGGCCTTTTCGTTCCAGGTCGCGACCGACAATCAGGAAGAGACCGACCGCTACTGGAACGCCATCGTCAACAACGGCGGGGCGGAAAGCGCGTGCGGCTGGTGCAAGGACAAGTGGGGCCTCTCGTGGCAGATCACGCCGCGCGTGCTGACGGATGCGCTTGCCGGCGGCGGCGCGGAAGCCAAGCGCGCGTTCGACGCCATGATGCACATGCGCAAGATCGACGTGGCGGCGATCGAGAAGGCGCGCAAAGGCTGAGGCCCGCGGCCCTATTGCACGCGCGTGCCGCGGATTTGCGCTCAGCTGCGCACTTCGCTATGCCAGCTGCCGTTGCCTAGAATTGCAAGGCCGGCGGCAGAGGCGGTGACATGACTGCGAGCACGAACCCAAATAAGGCGCTCTGGGAAAAGGGCGACTTCACGCGCATTGCGCAAACCATGCGCGAGAGCGGCGATGCCTTCGTCGAAACGCTCGGCATCGCGAAGGGCATGAAGGTGCTCGATCTGGGCTGCGGCGACGGCACGACGGCACTGCCGGCGGCGCGGCGCGGCGCGAACGTGCTCGGCGTCGACATCGCGCGCAATCTTGTCGAGGCCGGCAACGCGCGGGCGGCCGCCGAAGGCCTCGCGAACTGCCGCTTTCAGGAGGGCGACGCGTCGAACCTGCACGGCTTGGAAGATCGCGCCTTCGACCTCGTCGTCAGCGTCTTCGGCGCCATGTTCGCGCCCAGGCCGCATGATGTCGCCAAGGAAATGGTGCGCGTCACGCGGCCGGGCGGCCGCATCGTCATGGGCAACTGGATTCCCAACGACCCGACCCTCGTCGCGCAAGTCCTGAAGATCAGCTCGGCCTATTCGCCGCCGCCGCCCGAGGGCTTCGTCAGCCCGATGACGTGGGGCGTCGAGGAGCGCGTCGTCGAGCGTTTCTCGGACGCCGGCGTCCCCGAGGGCAACATCGGATTCGAAAAAAATTCCTTCACGTTCAATCTGGCCGCGCCGCCGGCGGCATTTCTGGAACTCTTCCGCACCTACTACGGGCCGACCATGAATGCGTTCGACGCGGCGGCCGCGAACGGACGCGCGGACGATCTTCAGAAGGAACTGGAAGCGCTGTTCGCCGCGCAGAACCGCAGCGGCAGCGATGGCGCGACCGCCATCACCGCGACGTTCCTGCGCGTGACGGTGGGGGTGTAGGGCGAACGGCAAACCGCGCATCTGGGGCGGATGATGCGCGTGTATAGAATTGCGGCGGCGGGTTTGCCGAGAAAGCGGCCACCGCTCCGAACTTGCTGCTTCGGCTGCGATCTAGACAGCATGACCGCGACTCCTCGCCGAGCAGACATTCGGTTTCCGGCGCTATGGGCCATGAGCGGTTATTGTTGCACTCGGTCTTCTCGGTCTGATAGCGATGTGCGATCACCCGCCTAGCCTGCTCCGAGTTGCGCGGAGAATGTCGTCCGATAGCTTGGGATCGTTCACGGCACGGGCGAGCACGACTGCCCCAACCAGCGACGCGACGGTGGCCAGCGCCTCATCACGGCGTTGCCGTTGTGTCTTCTCGGACGGCATGCGGTTGCTCAAGCGCTCGACCATGCCCTGCAAACCGGCCGTGAACCGCGCTCGGACAGATCGGCTCTGGCGCGACATCTCACAAGCCAATGCTGCCAACGCACAGCCGTTTCCCGGGGCGTCACGGTGTGCGGCCGAGAGATACCTTGAGACGAACTCTCTGAAAGCAAACACCTCAGGCACTTCCTGTTCTTTGGCAGCAATCGCGTAGGCGATTGCTTCTTCAACCAGCCGTTCTTTAGAGCCGAACTGACTGTAAAGACTGCCGTGTGTCATCCCGGCTGCCTCGGTCAGCGCGTCAACGCTCACGCCGGAAATCCCGCGTTCACGCATCAGGCGAGATGCGGCTTTAAGAATGCCTTCGCGATTTTCGGCGGCTTGTTCTTTTGAAACGCGCATGTCGCAGGCTCCGGTCATCTTTGATCTTGACTCTTATAATTGCGATCGTAATTTAAATCAATGATTACGATCGTCATCAAAAAAGGGTGTGGTTTTCATGGCTAAGCTAAAGGGCAAAGTAGCGCTTGTTACCGGCGCATCATCGGGCATCGGAGAAGCCACGGCGGCGCGGCTCGTAACTGCGGGCTACAAGGTCTACGGCACCAGCAGGCGGGGAGCGCAAGCGGGCGAGCGGTCCTTCACAATGCTGCCTCTCGACGTGACCAGCGACGGGTCGGTGGATGCGGTCGTTAGTGAGGTGATGCGGCGCGACGGCCGCATAGACGTGCTCGTGAACAATGCCGGCTTCGGCGTCGCGCCTGCTGCAGCGGAGGAAAGCTCTCTCGATCAGGCCCGGTCGATCTTCGATACAAATTTCTTTGGGCTCGTCCGCATGACACGCGCGGTCGTACCACACATGCGAGCGCAACATAGCGGGCGCATCATCAACATCGGCTCCGTGCTGGGGTTTTTGCCGATGCCGTACATGGCGCTCTATTCCGCAACCAAACATGCCGTCGCCGGTTACTCACAATCGCTCGATCACGAGCTGCGCACGAAGGGCGTCCGGGTCACCGTCATCGAACCTGCCTACACAAAGACGGCGTTCGATGCGAACGCTCTAGAAGCCGACGTTAAGCGCGACGAGCACCGCGATATTCGTGCTGCCCTAGCCAGAAAAATCGAGGAGCTAGTGGCGTCCGGAGATGACCCCGCCGTCGTAGCCGACGTCGTGCTGAAGGCTGCTTCGGCGGCGCGCCCGCAGCTGCGATACACGGCCGGTGCGCTCGCAAACCGGCTGCGATTGCTTCGCAGATTTGCGCCAGCAAGCATCATGGACGCCGGAATTCGGAAGGACTTGCAACTCGATATGCTGACAGCATCGCAGCCAAGCTACGAAAACCACGCGCGGGTGCAGCCATGAAAGCTCTCGTCTTCAAGCGTTACGGCGGATTAGATCAGATTGCGTTCGCCGATAAGCCCCGGCCCGTACCCAACGCCGACGAGATTCTCGTACAGGTTCACGCGGCCGGACTAAACCCGATCGATACAATGATCCCGAAAGGGACGTTCAAGCCCTTCCTCAAGTTTCAGCTTCCAGCCGCTCTCGGCAGTGACTTGGCGGGTGTTGTGGTTGAGCTTGGAAGCCGAGTTACTCGCTTCAAGCCCGGTGATGCCGTCTTCGCCAGCATCTTCGATCTAGGCAGAGGTGCACTCGCCGAATTTGCGGTTGTGCCAGAGCACGCTGCCGCGCTCAAACCGGATAATCTGGATTTTGTGCAGGCGGCCTCGATTCCGATGGTTGGATTAACGTCTTGGCAAGCGCTCAAAGAGCGCGCGCGCCTCAAGCCAGGACAGAAGGTGTTCATTCCCGCCGGTGCTGGTGGCATTGGCACGTTCGCGATCCAACTCGCAAAACACCTGGGTGCAAAGGTGGGGACAACGGCCAGCACCGCTAAAATGGATCTCGTGCGGAGCCTCGGCGCTGATGAGGTCATCGATTACACGAAGCAGGAATTTGAGAATGTCCTTCGGGACTACGATGCCGTGCTTGGCACCGTCAGGGGTGATGATGCGCTGAAAAAATCTCTACAAATTCTCAAGCCCAATAGCACCGTCGTTTCGCTCATCGGCCCGCCGGACACCGCGTTCGCACGCACGCGAGGCATGAATTTTTTCATGAGAGCCGCGTTCGGATTTCTGAGCCGCAAGATTATTCGCCTAGCCAGGGAACGCGGCGCCACATATTCGTTTTTGTTCGTACACCCCGACGGCCGTCAACTTGCAGAGATCGGCGAACTTCTCAAGGCCGGGCGCATCCGGCCGGTCATCGACAAGGTGTTTCCATTCGATGAAGCGAAGGAGGCTCTTGCGTATCTCGAACAGGGTCGCGCGACGGGCAAGGTCGTTGTCCAGATGAGGTAAGTGCATCGATATCCCGGGCAAATGTCCGCTCCGGGTCACAAGCGACTGTTCGCAGACGCAGCTTGATGCCCGCTCTCGGCCTGGAAGCGGACGTGGGTTTGCGGATGCCTCAGCGCACGACCATAGGCGTCGCCGATGACAGCTGTTGGGACAAAGCGATTATCTTTGCCCTTTCATTATGGGCCTACTCGACGCTCCTCCCTGTCCCCGCTGCCCCCAAAATAAACTTATCCTCGGGTGTTGCGCCGCCCCCATAATGCCACCCATCCGCCGCGTGCGAGGGGCTTCCGGAAGCGCCGAAGTCGCGAGCGGAGGCGTCTTGCTGGCGTCGCCGGCCACGTGAGCCGGTCCCTGAAGGATCGCGTCCTTCAGCGCCCGCAGGCGGGATCAGGTTGAAGCGCGCGCGCCGGTGACAGTGCGCGGGAAGGCCCAGGCGCGAGGCCGTTTTGATGCGAGCCGCGATCCACGTTCGGATTGCGCGCGCATCAACCGGCACACCGCTTCCGAGCCGGAGGTCACGTCCTCCCTGAAGGCTCGAAAGCGCTCGCGGACCCATGAGCGGCCGGTCAACCCCCGCAAAAAGACGCCGCGCGGGTGGCCAAACGCTGCCCTTGAGTTGCAACAGGACCGCAGCGGTTCGCCGCCCGCGCGCCCTCGCAGTTTTTACTTGCGCCTTCCGACTCCGCTTCGCGGAGCCGGCCGGAAGGCGCGGAGCAGCAGAGCGCTGGCTGAATGGGCAAACAAGAGCGTCATCCTCGCGCGAGCGCGCAACGCGCGCCGGGAATGGCGCCGGCAAGAGGACCAGTTGATGAGATGCGAGGCGCATAACGGATGACGGGCCGGCAAACCAAACAGACCCCAGCGCTCCGTGACGATCGCGACGGCGCGCCGGTGCCCGACGCGCGCATCGCGGCGGCACGCAAGGCCATCGAAGCCGCCTTCCACGCGCGCGCCAATGCCGACACGGAGGCCGTCGCGGATGCCCGGGCCGAGGACTTCCGCGCCTGGCGGCGGCAGACCATCGCCGATCTCATCGGACTGCCGCGGCTCTGCCATCACCGTCGCTGCCGGCGCAAGCACCGCTGCTCCGCGCCCGGCGCGCCCTGCATCGCGACCCAGCGCGACCAGGTGTGCGACCGGCTCGGCACGCTGCTCGGCTACCGGGCGGACGACCTTTGGGACGACGACGTCGATCTGACCTGGTGAGACGGCGATGAAACGTGCGCTCAAACTTCGCCCGGCGCCGCACGCGGGTTCGACCGCAAGCCGGACGGCCGACCCGCCGCCGCTCGTGCGAGCGCCTACCACCTCAAGGCGCGTGAGGGACGCGGGCTTCTCCGCTAGCATCGCGCGTTCGCGCAACAAGGGGAGCCGCACACATGAACATCGACGTATGGGTTGCAATCGGCGTGTTGATCGCAACGGCCGCGACGGACGCCGCCTACGTGATGTTCACGTCCGCCGTCGTCGCGCAGAACGCGCTCAAAGCCGCGAACTGGAGCAGCGTCTGGTACATGCTCTCCTCGTTCGCGGTCATCAGCTACACGAACAACTGGGTGTATGTCGGCTTCGCCGTCATTGGCTCGTGGATCGGCGCGTATCTGACGCTCAAATATTTCCGGCGCGAGCCGTCGAACCCGCCGGGCCCGTTGAAGCCGACGGCGTGAGGCGGGCCGCGTCTCGCGCACGCACCTCGCGCGGCGCTGCGCCTTTTGTTCGGCTGCGAACGCCGCGCGCGCGGGCCGTCGCTCAGCCCCGTCCCTCTATGCGCGCCACATATTCCGCGAGACGGCGCTCGGCCGCCTTGTATCGCTCCACGACCTCGCGCTCGCCCCACATGCGCCACAGGCCGAAGCCGACGCCGATGCCGGCGAGAAACGCGATGAAGAGATACGCGACCATCTGGGACAGGAGATACATCGGGACGTTTCCTCATTCTTGTTTTTGTTGCTTGCTTTGTTGTCGTGCGTGCAGGCCGCCGTTACGGCCCGGCGGTGTTGGTGTTGGTGAATTTGCCGGTGACGCGGAACTCGATGCGCCGGTTCAGCGCATAGGCTTCCGCGGTCTCGTTTTCGTCGTAGGGCCTGAGCGATGCGAAGCCGCGCGAGGCGAGGCGCGTCGGGTCGGCGCCGTAGGTGACCAACGCTTCGCGCACCGAATAGGCGCGCGCCTCGGAAAGCTGCTGGTTGCGTTCGATCGTGCCGATCTTGTCGGTGTGGCCTTCCACCGTCACGATCACGCTGCCGCAGTTCTGAATGGCGGTCGCGAGCTTGTAGATCAGTCCCATACTCTCGGGGCTGACGCGGGCGGACGCGGTCGGGAAGTGGATGACCGATCGCTCCATGATCCCCTTGAGGTCGCGCTCGCAGTTGGCGGCGCGTTCATCCGCTTTCTGAGTGGCGTCGCGGCTCAGTTCCGCGAACTCGAGGAACTTGAACTCCACGCGGCGATATAGGGGGTTGTCGTCGACGGGCGTCTCCGGCACGAGCGCGTGGGGCGGCGTCTTAGCAACGAAGCGAGTCTCCGCGACACCGCGCGCGACCAGCCCTTGCTGGATGGCATTGGCGCGCGCCAAGCCGAGCGCCGGATTAAAAAGGCGATCGACTGTGCTTTCCGCGTAGCCGGTCAGCTGGACCGGCCGGGGCGTGCAGGCGCGGATCGATGCCGCCAAGCGGTCAAGGTCTCGTTCGAAAGCGGGTTGGAGCTCGA
The DNA here is from genome assembly GCA_964651805.1 of uncultured Hyphomicrobium sp. Taxonomy (GTDB): domain Bacteria; phylum Pseudomonadota; class Alphaproteobacteria; order Rhizobiales; family Hyphomicrobiaceae; genus Hyphomicrobium_B. The sequence goes on from CAZYXX010000001.1 coordinate 59,447, forward strand.
AGGTCTGGGACGCAAAGTAGATGCGGCTGTCTTCGACCATGGCCACGTCTTGCTCGGTGCAATGATGACCGCCGCCGTTTTCGGTTTCGCGAATGCCGACCTGCTCGGGGGTCGGGGCGACGGCTGCAACCGCTGCTACCGCATCTTCGCGCGGCGCGGGTTCCGGCGCGGCAACCGGTTCTGGCTTTTGCACCTGCTGCGCCGCTGCTTCCGCCTGCCGTTGCGCATCGTCCTTTTCGCGCAGCGCCTGCTGGCGCTCGCGTTCGACTCTCAGCTCTTCCTCGGCGGCTTGCGCCCGCTCAGCGGCCCGCCGTTCGGCCTCACTTCCGGCAAGCCGCGCCGCCTCGGCAACGCGCCGCGCCTCCTCCAGCGCGCGTGCCGCCTGCTCCTCGCGGAGCTTCGCCTCGGCCAATTGTTGCGACACGTCCGCCATCGGGACGCGCGCGGCAGCCTTGTCCTCAATGCGCGACAGGACGCCTGGAAAGCCCGTTGCCGCGCTCAATGTTTCGCGGGCGATGTCGTAGGCGGCGCGCTTCTGGAGTTCATCGGGCGCGTGGCCCTCGATGACGCCTCGTTCGTCAAAGATGGTGAAGCGCGCCCAGTTGTAGCCGGCGCTCTTCAGCGCCAGATGTCCCTGGCGCTCCACTTCCGCCACCACCCGGCCGCGAAGGCCGGTCGCGTCGATCAGAATCCAGGAGAGAAATGCGAACCCGGCAAGGGCCGCCGCGATGAGCCCTGCAAGACAGCCCCGGCACGGCTCGAACTGTGCCTGCGCGCTCGCGCGGCGGAAAGCTTCGGCATCGAGTTCGTCGCCACGTTCGACCGCATCACCGCGCCAGCCGGCACGGCGTCCCGCAACCGCCCAATAGATCGCGGAGGTTGCTGCGCCAACGGTGGCAAGCGCCAACGCAGTCAATACACCGCCGGAAAAGACGTGCGACGTCAGCGGTTCGCCCCAGGTCGAAAGGTAAGCCGCGAAAAAGGCGATAAAGATGCCGATCGCCAGATGAACATCGAGCCGGCGCAGACGAAGAGCTTCTGTTGCGCCGATCGCGAGGGCACCCAGCGGGAGCCCGTAGCCGATAACTTGCAATACGGAATGCCAGAACGACGTATCGGCGGCGGCGCCTTCGTCCGATACGTTCAGCGCTCCGAGATCGATAAGAACAAACTTCAAGAGCGCGGCAGCAATGAGCGCTCCGAAAAATGCGCATGCTGCGCGTATCCGATGAGAATCCATCGTCCTCCCCGTATCCCGCGCAAATCGGTCCGTAGAGTATCGCGATGGCTACGGTGTGACCACCGCATCGCCCTCATGCTTAGGTAGGGCGCAGTACGTTTCGGGTCACGAAGGAGCTTGGACGCTTCGATCAGTATCGGTAGCGGTCGTAGTAGTGATGGCGGGGACCGATGTAGATTGAGACGCCGCCATACGGACCGTCATCGTAGCCATAGTCGTCGCGGTAACGGTAGCCATAACCCCCGTCGTTGCGACCATAGCGGCGGAGCATTTCTCTGTCCTGACGCGTCGTGGAGTAGCCAGCACGGTCCTTGGCACGGGCATTCTCGACATCGCTGATCGAGTTGGCGGCTGCGGGGGTCGCGGTCGCAATCAGCGCGAGGACCGCGGTACTAGAAAGCGCCGTCAAAGCGCGCGAAATTCTATCGTGTTTCATGGTGGCGTTTCTCCTCGCCTCTGGCATGCGACCCGCGTCATTTGAAGTCGCCTCTACGGGAACAAAACGCGCAACCAACTGCGCGTGTTCCGGTCGGAAGAATTGCGAGCAAAAAATGCAAGCGATACGCGCAACTTAATCGCGTTCGACTTCCAGCCGTCGATTGTGCCGGTTGGCGCGCTTCGGTTCCGACCGGACTTCGCGCGCGCCATAGTAGCGGTGACGCCAGTCGGGTGTGCCACTGACCGTTCCCCAGCGCTCCAAAAGCTCGGCATCGCGCCAGTCGATCGGGCCGCCAACGCGGGCGTTGGCGCGGGCGTGCTCGACCTCGAACAACGAGTCCGCCAGCACTGCGGTTGAGCTGGCAGCAGCCGCAAGAAATGCCAAAAATGCAAGAGTTGTCCGGGTCATAGGCTTAGCTCACGTCGCGAACGCGACTTAAGAACGGTTCACATCTTACCACAAATAGGGTGGCGGGCCGAGTCCGGCAAGCCAAGGGCTCTTGCGAAGCGATTTCCTAGTCGCTTTCCGGCACATGCGCCTGTGAAACCCGTCGCTGCCACAATGACACGGGTACGCCGACGTGCTAGATCACTCGACCGCGATCCATGTGGTTGTGGGGGCGCGCGATCTTGCGCGGATAGACCGTGGATACTCAGTCCGGCACGAGAACATGGCTGGCGCGTGTGATGCGCAATCCGCTGGCGATCGTCGGTGCCGTCGGCAGCGTGCTCGTCATCATCGCCAATGCGCAGCCGGCGCTCAATTCCGCCACCGAACTGTGGAGCCGCTGGGCCAACCCACCGGCGCGCCTGGACACGACCTGGCAAGGAACTTGGAAGTCGCGCGAGGGCTTCACCTACAATTTCGCCATGCAGCTTGGTGTTGCCGACAGGGGCACAGCGGAGGGACGCATCAATTGGAAGCTCATGGCTACGCCGCCGGGTTCATTCCTCGAAAAGCGCGTCGGCGATACCGGCATCGAATACGTGCGCGGCCATTACGACCGCGCGCGAGGACTTGCTGTTCTTGATGGATACGAAGTGTCGGACCCGAGTCTGCTGGCGCTCGATTCCTATAAATTTCAAATCAAACCGGACAGGATCACGTTTCTTGGCATGACGCGCAGCCACGGCGAATGGGCAGCAGAAGCGAGCGGCACCGTCATCATCAATGAACAAAGTGACGACGGGCAATCACGCTAGCCGGGTTCGGCCGGCGTGCAGTTGCTTTCGACCTCGGCGCGGGCTTGTCGCATGATTTCAGGATCGGCGCGCTGCGCAGCGCGCGTGTCGGCGAGGCCGGCCAGCGCGGTCGAGTCGCAGCTGATCGTATGCGTGAAGCCGAGTGCGGATTCGAGACCCGCCCACCCAGTCCGAGACGTCTGCTCGTCGGAAGCACAGCCGCCGATCGCCAGCATCGCCAGCGCGGCCGACAGGACCCTCACATTCGACGGTTTACGGCGTCCTCGTCCCATCGCGGCTGTCCCCCATGTTCTGCGTTCCGGTAGACGCCGCGCGCGCCTGACCGTTGCTTCCGGTGCGGTCTGGGCGGAGCGTCAGAAGGTATGCCTCGCGATACCAGCGGCGCGCACGCGCAGGATCTCCCGGAGCGGAGATCCCGACTTTGGCGAGGCTTACCGGATCGAACGTGTTGCCGAGCGCGAGTGCGCCCTCCGGTAAGCCCTGTCGCGCGGCTTCCTCGAATTGTTGTCGCGCTCCTGCGAGGTCACCGCGCGCGAGCAGCTTTTCCCCAAGCCGCAATTGCCGCCGGCCAGCGTCGGCCGCCGTATCGATCGAACTTGGTGCCGGTCGATGAGCGGTGGCCCGTCTCGGATTTGAGTTCGGTATCGCTTCGCTTTCCGGTGTAGCGCGCACGGTTTCGGGTGGAACGGTTTTGGGCGCCGCGACACTTGCGGCAACATTTTGCGAAGGCTCCGACGGCGACGCGGAGGTCGTTCTTTCCGCTGGCGTGTCGATGGTCTCTGATACCTGCTTGGTCTCAGCATCGCTTGGCGCCCGGTCGGCGACACCGCTTGAGCTGCCTGTCGGCGGTTCGACACTTGGAGTGTTTGCGGCCACTTGCTCGGAATGCACGTCCGTCTGCCAGGCCGGTTGCGCCTCACCTGTCTGCGCAACCGCCTTTGGCGCATCGCTCTCGTCCATGACGGTCGTCGCTGCGGAAGAAGGCGCGGTGTCCTCGTCAACAACGGCCGGAGTATCGGATGGCATCGAAACGTTCGCGTTTTCCGATACTGTCGAGGCGGCTATCTGAATATCGCCACGTTTTGCCGGCGCACCGTCGTACGCGGGCATGAACATGTTGGCCGCGACACCGGCAGCGACGAGTGCCCCAAGCAGGTGCGCGAGGCCGTTCATTTGCGTGTAGGCTTTCGGAGGATCACCGTCCGCGAGGAATTGGAATCTGGCGTCAGGTTGACCAGCGATATCCGGGACGACACTCAAGCCATTCAACTTCGAGGAGGCATCGTTGCCTGTATCCAAAGTTTCGGAATTGCCGCGCTCGCGGAAGGGTACCGCTTTGCGCCGTACCGGCTCCGTGCCGGTCCAATCCAAATCTTCGCCGACACGCCGCCAGTCCAATGGCGACAAGTCCGCAATGCCGGGAGCGTTCGTGTAAACGGGCATGGCGAGTCTCGGTACGCTTTGACTTTTCGACACTGCCCGCTGAGCAATCGGTAGGACCGGACCGTGACGCAAATGCGCTGGATTGACGGCGAGACTGTGAGCGGTCGGTCCAACATGAGCACAAGTGATGGCGCGTTTTGCGCCCGTCGCATCCGCTATTGGGCGTCGGCGATCGGCAGCATCAGGGTCACGCCGAACCAGCCCGCCGGGCGAACGAAGTTAACCCGGCCGCTCCACGCTTCTGCGATATCGGAGACGATGGCGAGGCCAAGTCCGGCACCTGCGCCTTTGGCATCTAGTCGTGTGCCCCGCGAGAGCGCGCTGGCGGCATCTTCCTCGGCAATGCCGGGGCCGTTATCGAGCACCGCGACAATGACGGCGTCACCGTCGCGCGTGGCGGTGATTGTCACATCCGTGCGGGCGTAGCGCGACGCGTTTTCCAGAAGATTTCCAAGTGCTTCCGTGAGGTCGTCTTTGTCGATGACGGCACGAAGATCCGGCGAAATATCTGTAGTCCAATTCAGTTTTGCGCCGGCCGGCGTGCGGCGCACGACGGACAGAAGTTGGTTCACGGCATCGGCGACAGATGCGCTCGCCCGTTTTCGACCGGCGGCGAGGCGCGCACGGGCAAGGTGGCGATCGACGTGCCGTTGCATGGATCGTGTTGCGGCTTCGAGGTCGTTCGCTACGTCGCGCAACCCGCGATCCTGCAGGCGGCCGATGTGGCCGGCGAGAACCTGCAGCGGCGTCTTTAAGCCGTGCGCCAGGTCGGCCGCGCGCATACGTGCTCTTGCGATCTGCTCGTCGCGAGCATCGAGGAGCGTGTCGATTTCGCGCGCGAGCGGCTGAACCTCCTCGGGGAAACTATCTCCTAGACGGAGTTGCGTGCCGGTGCGAACGGCAGCAATGCGATTCTTCACCTCACCTAGCGGCTTCAAACCGAAGGACACCTGTACCCAGGCTGCCGCAATGAGGAGCGCGGCCAACACGGCAAGGTAGGGCGCAAGCGCCTTCGCGAATTGCCAGACGGCCGCCTTAACCTCCGCTTCGTTCAGCGCAACGGCGACACTGGCGCGCGCACCACCCAGGCGAACCGGCAATTCAACGCGCCGCTGCATGAGATAGAGGAGCTGATGGCCGGGACCCTCGACGCGATAATGATGCGCCTGACCGTCATCATCGCTGGGAGGCAGTTTCAATTCGTAGTCCCAGAGCGAACGAGAGCGGATGGTCGAACCCTGGTCGACGGCCACTTCCCAGTAGAGGCCCGATAGTGGTTCCTGAAAGCGTGGATGATCGGGTTCGGGTGTAACAATCAGGCGGCCCGAGCTGTCACGGTTCAAGCCCGCGATGACCTGGTCGATGTGAGCTTCAAGCTCAACATCGATCCAGCGCTTGACGTGCTGCTCGAAGAGCATGCCAAGGCCGATGGCCGACAGCGCAATGGCCGCGAGGATGAAGGCCCCGGCGCCCGTCAGCAGCCGGCGGCGGAGCGAACCGCTTTGCGTCACGTGTCTTCCGCTATGATGTAACCGAAGCCGCGCCGCGTTTCGATGACGCTTGCGCCCAGCTTCCGGCGCAAGCGCGTGACGACAGCTTCGAGGGCATTGGCCTCGCGGGCATCGTCGTCGCCATAGAGATGCTCGAGAAGCTCGGTGGTCGGGACGACGCGGCCCTTGTGATGCACGAGGTATGACGTGAGCCGGAACTCAAGCGGCGTCAGGGGAACGTTCTCGCCTTCGACCGTGACCCGCATCTGGCGCGTATCGAGGGCGACAGGGCCGCTCCGCAGGACCGGATCCGCCTGCCCTGCGGCTCTTCGGATGAGGGCGCGCACGCGGGCGACCAATTCTTCCATGCGGAATGGCTTGGTCAGATAGTCGTCAGCCCCCGCGTCGATGCCTTCGACGCGTTCGCTCCAGCTTCCGCGCGCGGTCAGAATGAGGACGGGGAGCCGCTGACCGCTCGCGCGCCAGCGCTTCAGAACCGAAAGACCGTCGAGTTTGGGCAGGCCCAGGTCAAGGATCGCGAGATCGTAGGACTCAGTATCGCCGCGAAACCAGGCCTCCTCCCCATCACCGGCCACGTCGCAAGCATAGCCGGCATCTCCGAGCGCGCGAACGATGTCGTTCTGGATACGAGTTTCGTCCTCGATGACAAGTACGCGCATCAGTCGTCGTCCTCGACGCTCAGAGTGGAGCCTGTCGCCGCATCGATCTCGACCTCGAGAACGCGTCCGTCGGGCGTAAGTATCTTGAAGTCGTACTCGAGCCTGCCGTCGTCAGATTCAAGCTCGGTGGACAGAACCTTGCCGGGGACCTCACTTTTCAGCCGCTCGATAATTTCCTCAAGCGGACGGATCTTGCCTTCCTCAACCAGCCGACGCGCCTGCTCATGACCGATCTCGTCGTCAGCAGCCGACGGCGTGACACCGAGTGTCGCCGCGAAGACTGCGAGGGCAAATATCCGTAGGTAGTTCATGAGCCTGTTCTGCCGCTTCGATGCTGACAGCCAACTGACAAAGCACATCAGATCGGCGTCAGTGCCGTTCTGACATGCTGCCTTCCATCGTCAACGCATAACGAGGTTAATCGCAATGAAGCATCTTTTCATCACCATGATCGCGCTAGGTACGGTGGCCAGCGCAGGCGCCGCCCTGGCAGACACAACTGGACGGCTCAACGTGCCGCAGGGCGAGTGGCAGAGCCCCTCGGCGATCGCTGACAAGCTGCGCGGACAAGGCTATCAGGTCATCGAGATCGAATCCGACGACGGTGCCTACGAAGTGGAGTTGATCGACGGCAAGGGCGTGAAAATCGAAGCGCATGTGCATCCGTCCACGGGCGAATTTGTCTACGGCTACGACGACTAAGGTGCATGGATCGTACCGCCGGTGCCTCGCGTGCCGGCGGTCCTTTGTTCTGCAAAGTGCTGCACGCAAAAAGAGGGCGGAACGCGCCGAGGCGTTCCGCCCTCTTGTTTTTCGTCCGTGGCTTGGACCGTCAGTCGCGATCCCATTTGACGATGCGACCACGGCGGATATCGATGTCGTAAACGCGCCCCGAACTGTGGACGGCATCGTCCACTTCCCATTTGCCGTCGTCGCGTTCGATTTCACCCCAAGAGCTGAAGCCGTTGACTGTGAGAATGCGGGTGATCTCCGCGCGCTCCGACGACGTGGGCCAACGGTCAGCGAATGCGGCGGGTGAAAGCGCCGCGGTGGCGAGACCGGCGGTGACGAGAAGTGCAGGAAGTCTCACGGTTCAATCTCCAATGTCATCATGGTGCGAGCCTTATGCGCTCGTGAGCGATGGGTACACTGGTGGCGCTGATGGGCATCTGACGTGGCGTGTCAGCGTTTCGTCAGAATAGGGCAGAGTCCAAAACGTGCGATGGTCGGCGAGCAGGCGTCAGTAGCCAGCTGGCCGGTTCTGCCTCACGAACGACTCGGGCGTGCCATCGGCCGGATCGACGAAAATGACGTCCTTTGGGCTCCGTCGCGGGGCGTCGACCGAGAGGAAGACGACCGGTTCTTCTGTAATCTCCGGGAGGGCGTGCACCGTTCCGCGTTCAAAGAACAACAGATCTCCCGGTGCGAATGCCGCAACGGTGGACGCATCTTTCATCCAGAATGTTCCGCGCCCCGAAAACACATAGAGGTATTCGTCGCATTCGCGGTGGAAGTGCGGCGGGATCGGCTTGTAGATGCGGAAGATGCGCGCGCTCGCGCCTGGCCGGTCGGTTAAATACTGATCGACGAGCATTGTCTCGGCAGTCGCAGGAAACGTCGCGGCGATTTCGGCGACGTTGAAACGGCCGGTCGCGATCGACGCGGCATTCGATTTGAAATTATCCGTAGTCTCTTCGTCGTCCACCATTGCTTCGCTCCGCTGAGCGGGGGCGGCGCTTGCCGCCACCACCGCCGTGCAGGCACGTTTTAGCCCGATAGCGCCAGGCTGCAATGCCGTCGCGGGCGAACCGTAGATCAGGCGCACCGGGCGAGGGTCGCATCAGACGGAGGCGCAACCTCGCGGCGCAACACCACCAGCCGGTTGATACGGCGGCCGGTCAATAGAGCATGGGCGCCGCCAAGGATCTGACCCAGGATGCAGTTGCGCCGCGTGCTTGCAGGAGCTTGCTTGAGCGCCACGGGCACGAAGCCCCAGCGTGTGTAATGATGCGCGTTCTGCCGGCCGGTCACGAGATGGACGACGGCACGCTCGTCTTCCAGGAGCGCGCGGATGAGGTCTGCCGAAAGTCCGTTGCCGCGCCATGCGGGCGCAACGACAAGCGAGCCGAGTTCCGCCGCACCGTCATCGTAGCGGCGGATTTGCGCTGCCCCAACAAGAAGATTGCCGTCGCGGGCGACGACAAAATTGGCCCAGAACAAGGCATTGGGGTTCAACCGCTCGCTACGGACGAGCGCGACGATTGCCTGCTGATCTTCTACGGTCGCGCGGCGAATGGTGATGGCCATGCAGAGGTCTCCTCGTTTGTGCGGAGGCCCATAGATAGTTGGCCACAGCCTTGCCTTGCTGTCACGCAGGTAGCTGTGCTGAGCCAGCCCCGTCTCGACGGCTCCATGCGGCCTTTGCCCTCTGCCAGCGCGCTCTGCATACTGGCTTGTTGCGCAGCGCCAGGCCATCGCGAGATACCCTCATGCCCTCACACGCCGAAGCCAAACCGTCGCCGCTCTATCTTGAAGACCTTGCCGTAGGGCAGCGCTTCCTGAGCCGCAAGCTCACGATTGACGCCGAGCAGATCAAGGCGTTCGCCGCCGACTACGATCCGCAAGTGTTCCATCTCGACGAGGATGGCGCGCGATCGACATTCTTTGGCGGCCTCGCGGCGAGCGGCTGGCATACGGCTGCACTCACGATGCGTCTTGTCGTCGAAACGGCGCCGCTAGCAGGCGGCGTGATCGGTGCGGGCGGGGAGCTGCAATGGCCGACGCCGACGCGACCGGGCGATGTCCTGCAGGTTGAGATCGAGGTTCTCGAACTGGTGCCGTCGCGTTCGCGGCCCGATCGCGGCAGCGGTAAAATGCGCATCGTTACGCGCAACCAGCATGGAGAAGCCGTGCAGACGTTCGATGTGCGAATTCTTCTGAAAAGGCGCATCTAGAGCTGATGTTCCAGCGGGGACAGCGCGCAAGCGCTGCCAGAGATCATGCTCGCCTTCGTGTGTACTCCGGCCCCGCGAGGTTCTCATGCTCGGTCCTTTCGAATTGGTGCTCAACTCTGCCGTCGTTCTCCTTCTGCCGATCGTCATTGCGTCCCTCATCAGCGGCTCGAAGCCGCCGGAGACCGGCATCTTCACGAAGTACTACCGCGCGCAGAAAAACCTGATGTTCGTAGGCAACCTGTTTTTACTGTCGATCTGTGCTCATGCGATCGCGCGACTGGCGGCGCATTTCGGGTTGATCGGTGAAGCCGCGATGGATGCTCTGATGCTGCCGCTCGGGCTGCCGTTCTTTGCGCTGCTGGTCGCCTTCGGGGTGCTGTGGTTCATGGCGGTGCTCAAGATCCGACGGGACGGTCGCACGCATCAGTGAGCGCATGCACGGGCTGGTTTGCACTACGCCGCTGGCTTGCATCGCGATTTCGTGCGGAGCGAGCGTTATGTTCGCTGAGAGCCAATGTCACGAGTGCGTAGAGTTTTTCGCACCTGCGCTAATTCCTAATGGGGTGCTGACACGGCAACTGCCGCATGTATCGTGGGGCAAGCAGCGGGATGACTGAACCCCCAACCCCAGGAGTGTCCCCCATGAGAGTCGTCGTGCTCGCCGTCTGCTTTGCGGCCGTGGCGTTGAGCGGATGCCGTCGTGAGGAGCCCACCTACGAGCCCATGAAGCTCGGCGGTGCGGTCCAGCAGACAACGCAGCAATAAATTTTTCGAGGTCTTACCAACGCGCGTCGCTCGAAAGCGGCGCGCGTGATTTATTGAGGTGCAGCGCGCGCCAGCAGCACGTCCTCGCAAGCCGGATCGATTGGCGCCCCGTATGTCTGAAGTGACGCGCCCTGCACACGCGTGTTGATAAACGCATCCGACACTTCGGGCGGACTCGATTGTTTCAGGATGCAAGCGGCCGCGAGGACCGCGAGACCTTCGACGATCCGCCGGCCCTGGCGTTCGTCGGCTGCCGACTGAATATCCGCACTCACCCGTGCGTGCAGTGTTTGTAGCTCCTTGCTGCTTTTGGCGAACGCGGCGAGCGTCTCCATCACAGTTGCCACGGATCGCCGATCCTTGTGAAGGACGCGCAGAACGTCGAGCGCCATGACGTTGCCCGAGCCTTCCCAGATGGCGTTGACGGGAAGCTCGCGATAGATACGCGCCAAGGGCATTTCCTCGACATAGCCATTGCCGCCCATGCACTCCATGGCTTCGTAGGCGAAGTTGGGCGCGATCTTGCAGACCCAGTATTTCGTCACCGGCGTCATCACCCGGCGCCACGCGGCTGCGGTTTCGTCGGTTGCCGCGTCGTCGAAGGCGCGCGCCAGGCGGAAGGACAGCGCGACGGCGGCTTCCACGTCGAGCGCGAGATCAGCCAGCACGGTTCGCATCAGCGGCTGGTCGATCAGCAGCTTGCCGAATACGGAACGGTGGGCCGCGTGGTTCATCGCATGGGCGAGCGCGAGGCGCATGAGGCCGGCTGATGCGACCGCGCAGTCAAGCCGCGTGAACGTCACCATCTCGATGATGGCGGGTACGCCGCGTCCCTCCTCGCCGATCAACCAGCCGTGCGCACCCTCGAATTCAACCTCGGATGAGGCGTTCGAGCGGTTGCCTACCTTGTCCTTTAGCCGTTGCAGGGCAAGCTTGTTGACCGTGCCGTCGGGCAAGAAACGCGGCAGCAGGAAGCATGACAATCCTCCGGGTGCCTGAGCCAAGACGAGGAACGCATCCGACATCGGGGCCGACATGAACCATTTGTGTCCCGTCAAGATGTATTCGCGACCGGGGCCACCCGTGCCCGCGGGGACGGCTCGCGTCGTATTCGCCCGAACGTCAGTTCCCCCCTGCTTCTCCGTCATCCCCATGCCGAACGTGACCGCCCGCTTCTCGCATGCCGGCAAAAAGCGCTCATCGTAAGCGGCGACTCTTATCCGTGGCAGCCACTCGGCGGCGAGTTCCGGCTGAAGTGCGAGCGTCGGCACGGCCGCGTTCGTCATCGTGATCGGACAGCAGTGGCCAGCCTCCATCTGCGCCGCCATATAAAAACGGGCGGCGCGTGAGGCGCTGGCGCGCGGGGCGACGTTCGAACCTCCGGCGGGCGCGACCCATGCACCGAAGTGCAGACTGCCCTCGGCGGCGCTGGTCTGCATGAGTGCGTGATAGGCGGGATGGAACTCCACGATATCGAGGCGTCGTCCCTGGCGGTCATGCGTTCTGAGCCGTGGCGGGTTTTCGTTGGCGAGACGTCCTGCCGCGAAGGACGCCTTGCTTCCCGCGATGGCCCCGAAGGCTTCGAGCCCCTTCTCGTCGCCTGCACCTTCGCGGCGAACGGCGTCGCGCAGCACCGTATCGGAGGAAAAGAGATTGACGTCCTCGAACGGCGGCGATTGGTTGGTGACATCGTGCGTTGCGGTCATGCGCAGGCCTGTGCCTTCGTCAATTCCGCAGTGTTAGCAAGTTTCAGGACATCGTGCACAGTGCGCGGCGCGGCGAGACTAATTGTAGATGTAGGTCACGAGGAACGTGCGGTCGGCGACCGTCGCGCCGACTGGCGGGATCGGATAGCTCGTCTGGCGGGCCGCGAAGACGACCGACTGGTTGAGGTTGGAGTCGGGCGACGGCTTGACGAGCTGGACCTGGCTCACGTTGCCGTTGTTGTCGAGCAGGATACGCACTTGCACCCGTCCGAGCGCCCGCATTTGCGGCATGGTCATTTGAAGCGCGCGGATCACGGCGCGGGCAAACGCATCGTTCCAACCTGACTTGGTAATGCCGGGCGGGCGCGCGAACGAGCCCGAGCGGCCGCCGCCCGCAATCGGTGGCGCGCTGAAGCTCTGCGACGGGGTGGGTGGCGGCTCGAGCTTCGCCGTCTTCTGAGGTGGCTTTTGAACCGGCTTCGTTTCCTTGGATTCGCGTGGCTTCGGTTCAGGTTTGGGCTCAAGCGACAGCAGCCCGTCGTTTTCGAGCGCGGCGATCGAGGTCGACGGCTTGCTCTCTGGCTTTTGAGGCGTTTCGGTAGGCGTGCGCTCGGCGGGCTCCGCCTGTTGTGGTTCAGGGGGCGGCGCGGGTGGCGTAGGCTCCGCCGTCTGCTGCGGCGGCTTTGGAGGCTGCGGTGGCGGCGCCGGTTGCGGCGGCTGCGGCGCGATGCGTTCCGCCGGCTTGCCGGGCGCTGCCTGCGGCTTAGGAGGTGCGGAGTTCTGCGCGAGAAACTCGGCTTCCGTCACCAGCGAGACCGACAGCGCTTCGGTGCTGCCATCCTTGTCGCCGACAGTTCGTTGCGGCAGCCGGATCATTCCGAGCAGGAATGACGAATGCAGGAGCAGGGCGCATCCGAGGCCGACCCAAATCAGCCGGTCGCGATCCGTCAGACGCGACAACGCGCTGCCGTCCGCATCCGCGAGCAGTCCGGTCACCTGTCCGACGCTCTCAGCCATCGCTGATCATGCCCTTGCGCATCGCACCATTTTACAGCGATCGAGCGCCGTGGGGATGGTGGATGGCACCATGCCGCGTCCCAAAACCACAGATATTCCTGCGCGCGGCCCGGCATTTCGGCCCGGCGGCAGAGATAAAGCTTCGCGGAACCGTCCTCAGCCGGGTTGGGCGCTGGAGACCCCCGACAGGTTGGCGAGGCCTTTCTCAAACATCTCGCCGACCATCTTGTCTGCCTGGAAAAGGATGCACATGGCGCGCGCGAAGAACGGCCGTTCGCCCGTCATCGTCCATGTCACTTTGGTGCCGCTGCCATCGGGCTCGAAGTGAAAATCGGCGTCGCTGGTGTTTGCAAACGGCTTGACGAAATCGAGCCTGTACTTGACGCGCTTGTTGGGATCGCTCTCAACAATGGTCATCTTGCCTTCGCCGATCTCGCTGTTGCCCGACCACGACATTGCCGAGCCGACGCCCGTGTCGGGACCCTCGAAGACTACCTTGGCATTGGGATCAAGCTTCGCCCACGGTGACCAGGCGTCCCACTTCTTGAGTTCGTTCACATGCGGGAAGACCGCCTCGGGCGGCGCGGGGATCGTCACCGAGCGCGAGACCGTGCCGACGGCCGGCTGTAGCGCCACATACCCAAAGAACAGCGCGACGAGCGCAACGATGGCGGTGAGGATTTTCAGCAGCATGAGCGGTGCCTCCAGATGAGCGCGCGCTCTGCCAAATTCGTGTGGCGATTTTGGGAACTGTGGTCGCCATCTTAAAGCAGGGCGTGAAGTTGAAATTCGAGAAGGTGTTGTTGCCGCTGTGCAATTCGGGTTGGCAACACCGTGCACGGAACGTAGGTTGTCGCCCGTGAGTTATTTGCCCGGAGAGCACCCGTGACACCGCTCACGCCCAACATCGCCGCGCTCGTGCTTGCGGCGGCATCCGCGCTGACCAGCGCGGACAACCGGCGGAATGCGGGCTCGGACGTGCAGCGTCCGGCCGCCGTGCAGATCGAGGCCGATATCACGTTCGAACAATTCCTGGATCGCCTGATGATGGCGGAATCCGGGGGCAAGATCTTCGCCAAGAACCCGAAGTCGACGGCAATCGGCCCGTATCAATTCATTGCGTCGACCTGGCTTCAGATCGCGCACAAGCACTTCGTAGACGAAATCGAGAACCTGAAACCGCACGAAATCCTGAGGCTGCGAACGGATATGGCACTGGCGCGGCGCGCGGCGCGAATCTACAGCGAAGATAACGCCGCCTACCTCGTTGCCAACGGCCATAAAGCAACGTTTCCGCACTTGCGCCTGGCCTTCCTCGTCGGACCCGGAGGCGCGGTTCGCGTGCTCAGCGCCAAACCGGAAACTCCGGTCGGAACGCTCCTCGGCACGACTGTCATCGGTGCCAACCCGTTCATGGCGCGGATGTCGGCAGAGGACCTCATCCGGCGCGCGGCACGCGAAATTTCGACGGATCGCACGACGGTCGCCGGCATCGAACCCTCGGACGCGGCCGTCCGCGCGGCGGCTGCCGCACCCGCGGGCACCAAAGCGACGCCGCGCATTCCAGTGGCCTGCGATCTTGCGCTGCCGAGCTGCCGGCGGTGGCTGGCGCTTGCGACCAAGCGACAGGCGCGCATCAGCAGGTTGAAAAACAAGAAGGCGAGCGGTGGTTAGCCCTGCGGCGATAAAAACTCTTGGTGACCATTACGGACCGCCTGCCGCCTCGCCCGCGCCACGATGATCGGGCGAATCTGTTACAAGGGAGATTAAATGCACGCGGCGTCTGTAATGGCGCCAAAGACGCGAGGGAGCAATTGCTGATGACGACGTCCGACCGCACGCAGTTCGCCATCGGCCGCAACGCCATTTCGATGCCGAAGATGACCAAACGCTTTCTGGAAGCCCTCATGGCGACAGGTGTGACCGCCTGCATCGCGCTCGCCATCCTGGTGCTCAACAACGTGCTGACCGGACGCGGTGGCTGGCTCAACGGCTTCGATGTCTGGATGCACTTCATCACGCAACCAGCGATCCTCGGCACGATGGTGCTGACCGCGTTCGTGACCGCCACTTTTCTGTCCTGGCAGCGCGACCGCGGCCTCAAGCGCTGAGGCAACAGAGCGGCAGGCTTGATGCGGCGAGGCTTTGTGGTAGCCTTGCCAAATGGGCAGCTTGATCCTGACGGCACTTGTTATCCTGTTGACGCTGGGGGCTTTGGCTTATCTGGCGGACAAACAGCATGCCGGCGGGTCGGACGACGAGAAGCCGGTCTACGCGCTGCTTCCGGGCGACATTAAATATGAGAGCCCGAATGGAAATTTCCGTTTCTATTTCCCCGTAACGACGTCGATTGTGCTCTCCATCGTCCTGACGCTCGTCCTTTGGCTGTTCTCCTGAGCCGCCCGAACTCCCTTTTTCGTGAACCGCTCGGGCCTCGCGCTCGTTCACCTATGCGGGCATGCGGTGGAAAGGGCGCGTCAGATGACGGGATTCTCAACTCTGGTCATGCTCGCGGCGGCGGCACTGCTCTGGCCGTTGGCAGCGCTGGCGGGGGCACAAGTTCCACTCACGCCGGCACAGGCTGGAGCGCGCTACGGGCAGGCGCTCGGCGCCGTCGAGATTTGTCCCGGATGGACCACCACCGCGCGCGCGGACGAACTCAGCCGCAACTTCACTGGCGACGATCTCGTTGCGTTCAAATCGCAAACCGCGAAAATTCTGGACGCCTGGATCGCGGTTCGCAACTGCGTCCGGCAACAGGATCCCAACGAGTGCAAGGTCATCATGGACAAGAGCTGCTCGTCGGCCGTCGCGGAGATCGGCCCAAACGGGTCATCCGTGCCGGGCCTCATCGCTCCGCCGAAGAAGTGAAGCGAACTAGCCTCCGGCCGCCGCCTGCCACGTCTTTATGGCATCGATCGGGTGAAGCAGCATGATGATGTTCAGTGTAAGATTGTCCCGGATCATGTAGGCCATCCCCGCTTCACTCACGAAGGCAAAGGCGATGACGGTCCAAACCGGTGCCACGGCGGCGATCGCGAACCCGACGATCATGGCAGCGATGTCGGCGATCGAGTTGACGATGCTATCTCCATAGTAATCGAGCGCGATGGTGGCTGTGCGATAGCGGTCTATGACCATCGGCGAATTCTCGGCCAATTCCCATGCCGTCTCGATCGCAACCGCGGCAACGAGCCGGGATGCAATGCTCCAGTGGGGACGCAGCCACCACATCAGCGCGTAGAAGATGAAACCGTGCAGGACATGCGAGAGCGTGTACCAGTCGGTCAGGTGCTGCGAGTTCTCCGAAGAATTGACCTGCCCGTGCCAGAACTTGATCGTGCCGCACGCGCATATCGGAATGCGATCCATCGCAAAGAGCGCGAGCGCCGCGAACAGAATGATCGCGGCGATCACGACGTATGGTCGGCGGTGCAGGAAATCAGTCATGGATATCGGTCATGGGTTCGGCGTTCGCTGCAACGACGCAGGCATTTACATACTCAAAGCGAACAGCCGCGCCCGTCGCCAAGGGCAGTAGGGTGGTCCCCTCGTTACCTTCTATCCAACGGCACGTGCGCTGTCAGGTCTGCCCTACAAGGCTCGCAAGGTGAACGTAGCCCCGGCGCGCAATCGCCGATTGCGTATGTTGTCGTTTAGCCTGTATTGGCACGCGTTAGGGAGGCAAGCATGGCGGATTTTTCGGCGCTCAAGGTTGGGCTGAGCGGAACGGCACGCACCGTCGTGACCGACGACAAGCTCGCCACGCAGGTTGGCAGCGGCACCGTCCGCGTGTTCGCCTCGCCCATGCTCGTGGCATTGATGGAGGCGGCTGCGGTCGATTGCGTGGAAGCCTTGCTGCCGGAAGGGTACGTCACACTTGGAACCCACCTCGATGTCTTCCATACCGCGCCCACGCCGCAAGGCCAGACGGTCACCGCCACTGCGACGCTCACAGCAGTTGACGGACGCAAACTGACGTTCAGCGTCGAGGCGCGAGATGAGCAGGAAAAAATCGGGTCTGGCACCCACATTCGCGTCGTGGTCGATAGCCCGAGATTTATGGCGCGGCTGGCTGCCAAATCTCTGCCACGGGCGTGAGGAACTCTTGACGCTCAGTCGCGTCGCCGCGTCGATCACACACGCGCCGGGGCGTGCCGGAGAAACACTTTGACCTTTCGCCATTTCCTTTCGATCGTATCGGTCGCAACCCTGCTCGCGCTCGGATCGACCCAGACCTTAGCTGTGGCATCGTGCACGTCCGCCGATTTCGCGGCCGCGGTCGACGCCTCGGGGGCAGGCTTGCGTGCCTTCACCTTGGAGACCCAGTCGAAGCTACAAGAGCGCATGCGCCGTTACGGGCAAGTGGCCAAGCTGGGGGACGCGGAATACGAGAATGCCGCGCTCGATGCCATACAGGACGCCACGCTTGAGAAGCTCGATGCGCGCAGCAGCGAACTGATCTTGAAGGTCGATACGCTCGGACGCGTACCGGAAGGCGCGCAGCCCGATTGCGCCAAGCTAGGTGAGGTGAAGGCCGCGGCCGCCGAATTGCTGACCGTCATCAAGACGAAGTCCGACTATATGCTGTCCCGCCTCGACGCCAAGATCGCCGAGGCCGAAGGCAAGACGACGGCGCCCGTGAAGGAGCCGAAGATCGCCAAATCGGAGGCGACGGAGAAAGCGCCGCCCCCCGTGTCCAAGACCCGCAAGGATACCGCGGCGGCAACTGCAGCGCCCACTCCATCAGAGCCGCCCGCATCAAACGAGCGCTGGTCGGCAAACACCAAGCCGAATGACGCCTACGTTCCGCCGCTGCCCGATACCGCGATGCCGCCCTTGGATGTCGCACCCGATGCCGACGACAGCGAGGGCTATTCGATCGACGAAATTCGAGAGGCGACGCGCGGGTTCTTCGGCACTGTTTCAACGAGCCTGGCGAGCGTCATTGAGCATGCTTTCCGCAAGTCAGGCCGGCCAACGGCGTATGTGCTGGGCACAGAGGGCGGCGGGGCGTTCCTAGCGGGTCTGCGCTACGGGCAGGGTACGCTCTATCTGCGGCACGGCTCGGAGACCCGAAAGCTCTATTGGCACGGACCGTCGGTCGGCACGGACTTCGGCGCATCGGGCGGACGCACGATGTTCCTGATCTACAAACTGCGCGATCCGCAAGACCTCTATCGCAGCTTCACCGGCATCGACGGCTCCGCCTTTATCGTCGGCGGGGTCGGCATCACGCTGCTCAAAGGCGGTGACGTGCTGATGGCACCGATCCGTTCGGGTCTCGGCCTGCGACTCGGCGCAAATCTCGGCTACGTGCGTTTCACCGAGCGGGCAACCTGGAACCCGTTCTGAGACGGCCGCTCTACCAGTTCGAGCCGTAACCTTTCGGCTTGGCGCGTGCCGCGTTCTTCTTGCCGTAGAACTTGGACGGCGGAACCGCATACTTGCGCCGGTTCTTGTTCACAAAGCCCGGCGAGTAGGCCGAATTGGAGTCGCTCCAGTCGCCCCAAAACCAGTTTGAGCCTCCGTTCGACGCGTATTTGTTCCGCGTCTTGCGGCTCGCGACTGCGGGTTCGCGCCACTTCGGCGTGCCGTACACGGACACCTTCGTCGATCTCAGGCCGTGGCGGTGCACCAAATTGTAGAATGTCCTCGCATTGCCGGGGGCAAGACGGATGCAACCGTGCGAGGCCGGCCGTCCCAAGGCGCCGACGTGACTTGTGCCGTGGACGGCAACGCCGCCGTTGATGAACACAGCGTGCGGCATCGGCGCGAGATCATACTTGCGCGAGTACCACATCTTGGCGGTCCACTGCGGACGGAACGTGCCGCGCGGCGTGGGATAGCTGGCCGTACCAGACGAAATCGGCCACGTGTACTTGGTAACACCGTTCGCCGACACGGACATGGTCTGCGTCGCGAGATCGATGCGTACGATCAATGTCGGGTCGGGCTCGGCGACGATGACCGGTTTGGCGGGCTCTGCCGGCGCGGCTTCCGGTTTTGCCTCGGAGGTGGCGGCCGGTTCCTCAGCCGCAACCTGCGGCTCGGCAGCGGCAACGCTGGTTGCCGAAGTGTTTGCTGAGGCCGCGCCTGCGGTAAGAACCGAAAGGGCAGCAGCAACAACAAAATACATACGCGACATAGCCTACTCCGAACACGAAGCCGAGAATTCGAAGTGACAGTAGTACGACGAATTATGCCGCGGGGTTAATGAGACGGATCTTTTTTTGGTTGCTGAGACCCTTCGGCAACTTGGCCTGAGCGCCGAACCACGCGCGCGGCAATATGTGCTTAATTCCGTCAGACTGCGGATTTTATCGCTTCACCGTTTCATAAGCCCGTAACGCACGGTCTCGCGCCGCACCATGCTCGACGATCGGCGCCGGGTAGGTCCGGCCGAGCGCAACGCTCGCGCGTTTGAGTTCCTCGGCATCGGCCTCCCAAGGCGCATGAAGGACGCTGTTGGGCAGGCGCGCGATCTCCGGCACCCATTTGCGAACGTAAGTGCCTTCGGGATCGAACTTGCGCCCCTGCAGGACCGGATTGAAAATACGAAAATAAGGTGCCGCGTCGGCTCCCGATCCTGCCACCCACTGCCAACTCGCAGAATTGTTAGCGAGGTCCGCGTCGACGAGCGTGTCCCAAAACCATGCTTCGCCGTCCTGCCACGGGATCAGGAGATGCTTGATCAAGAACGACGCGGCGATCATACGGACGCGGTTATGCATGTAGCCCGTGTGCCAAAGCTCCCGCATGCCCGCGTCAACGATCGGGTAGCCGGTCTGTCCGCGCTGCCATGCGTGCAGGTGAGCCTTGTTTCGCGTCCAGGGGAATGCTGAGAAGCTCGCGTTGAACGGCGCCTCAGGCAGGTCCGGCCAATTGTGCAAGAGCGCATAAGAGAACTCCCGCCAAGCGAGTTCTTTCAGGAAGATTTCGCATCCTCTATCGGAGCCGTGGACGTTGGCGACGGCGTGGGTCACCGCGTGCCAGCAAGCGGCGGGCGTGATCTCGCCGAAGGCCAAGTGTGGAGACAGGCGCGACGTCCCGGGCAGGTCGGGGCGATTGCGATCTCCGGCATAGGATTTGAGCGCACTACGGACGAATGTCCTCAACCGTGCGCGGGCACCGGCTTCGCCAGGGTGCCAGCTCTCGCGCAGTCCGCCCGCCCAATCGGGCTTGGTGGGCAACAATTTCCAAGACGAAAGCGCATCGCCAGCGGGCAATCTTTGTGGAACCACGATCTTACGAGGTGCCGGCAGTGGTTCCGCCGGCAGGAAGTCCGCCGAAAAGGCACGCCAGAATGGCGTGTAGACTTTAAAGGGCTCCTCCGATTTTGTACGGACTTCTTCGGGTTCGCGCAGTAGATGGCCCCCGAACCGCTTGAACGCGATGCCGGCGCGCGTGAAACGCTCGTTCAGGGCATGCTCCTGCTCGGAAGCCCAAAGTTCATAGCGGCGATTGCAATATACAGCGGTGGCCTGCGTCTCCGAGACAAGCTCAGCAAGTACGTCCTCGGCTACACCACGGCGCAAGAGCAGACTGGCATCGCGTGCTTCCAAATCGGCGGCGAGCGATTTGAGGCTATGTGCGAGCCACCAGCGCGATGCGCCACCGAGCGTCCAGCGACCAGGAGTCGCCTCATCCAGCACGTAGAGAGGAATGATGGGCGCACCGCAAGCCGCTGCGGCGCGCAGAGCCTTGTTGTCAGAAAGACGAAGATCGGCTCTGAACCATAGGATTACCGGAGACAGCTGTGTCATCGTCCCCCTTTTCGAAGTCGCAGCCAATCGCGACCGCCGCACGAGCGCCAACGGGTTGCGTCGATGCCTGTGAGGAACGTTTCGAGTGGCGGCGCGGATCACATGGCGCGCCGCAATTGGAGGAGGGCTTCAGTTGAAAAGCAGCTGGAAGAGTGTCTTAGGCTTTTGCTTGTATTTCTTCTGCGGCCGCGGCTCTCGGCCCGAGGACGGCATGCCTAGCGGCTGGTCCCATGGAGCCCACGTGGCGCCGCTCGATTCGCTCGCATAGGAGCGGCGCGACGAGAAAGACGACGGGACGCCGGTCGGCACCGGCTTCGTCGTATGCAGCGCGAATTCGTCCGTTACACCGTCGATACTTGCCACCTGCAGCCGGTTTTCCTCCCACGTCCAGCCGGCGACGCGCGCGCCCTGGCGGTGGGGCTGGATGGCGATGACCTTTCGGCCCTCGATATCGATGATGGCGGCGAGCTCGGTCGCCTCCAGACCGCTTTTGCCGGGAACCTGCCCGCCAGAAAACTTCAGAATACCGTAGGCGCTATAGGGCGGCTCCTTGACTTCCCAGGACAAAAGCTGGGGCTTGCCCTCTCCCATCATTTCGAGCGGCACGCGAAGTTCGGGCCAAGCGTCGTTGACCGCAAAATAGGCGCCTTCACGTATGATGACACGCCAGGGGTCGATACCGAGGCCATCGGCGATGCGGTCGTTGCCGTCATCAAGGCCGGCGCCTAGGCGCTTCAGGGCTTCCGACGCCAAATGCCAGCTCGGCCTATGGGTGAGCGCGCTTCGCAGATCGGCGACGGCCGTGTCGGCTTCGCCCCGTGCTTCCGCGATCTCGCCACGCGCCCATAGCGCCTCGGGCAGTTCGGGCGAGAGCTTCAGAGCCGTCTCGACATCCTTGCTGGCGATGTCCAGCTGGCCATTCTGCTTGTAGGCGTAGGCACGATACGCAAACGCGGTCGCCAGCCTTGGATCGATCTCGAGGGCTCTATTGAGATCGGCATAGGCCTCGTCATAGGCTTCGGCGAGACCATTGGCGAGGCCGCGCGCCGCATAGGACGGCGCGGATCGTGAGTCGAGTTCGATGGCGCGCGTGAAGTCCTTGATTGCCGATGCCACGTTTGCCGCCGCCATATAAGCGTAGCCGCGCGCGATGTAGAGTTCGGCGTTCGACATATCGAATGCGATCGCCCGCGATAGGTCCTCGATTGATTCTTCCTTCTGGCCGACGCCGATGCGGGCCTCGGCGCGGTTGCGATAGGCGGATGCGAACCGCGCATCGGCGTTGACGGCGCGTGAGAAGTCGCGGATCGCTGCGTGCGGTTTGCCCGTGGCAAGGTATGCCAGCCCCCGGCCCGAAAGCGGTGCTGCGCTTGCCGGCATCAGCTCGATCGCCTTGGTGAAGTCGGTGAGCGCGTCGTTGGGCTGGCCAAGCATCAGTTTGGCGTTGGCACGATTTGAGTAGGCGGCCGCGTAGGAAGGCGCCAGCAGGATCGCGCGATCGAAATCTTTCACCGCCTCCTTCGCCTGCCCAAGCGATAAGAGCAGATTGCCCCGATTGTTGTAGGCGGCCGGGTATTCTGGGAAAAGCTCGACCGACTTGTTGTAATCGGCAAGGGCCTCCTTGGAGCGACCGAGACGAGCGTAGGCAACGGCGCGATCGTTCAAAACGGTCGCACGACGGTCGTTGGCGAGGCCCGTGTCTTTCAGCGCGTTGCTATAGGCCTCGACAGCCTGATCGGCATTGCCGCGGACGAGTTGCTGTGCGCCGTCCTCGCTGCCCGAAACGGTCGGCGCGTCGGCGGACGCCGCAGGACCTGCCGGGGGCGTGGCCGCTTCCTGCGCGTGGCCGATTTCCGCCACCACCAGAGTCACCAAAAGGACTGTCGCCGCAAGGTTGCGCATGGCCACTCGGGTTCATGAGCGCCCGTCACCGAGCGACTCGAAGCTCTTCTTCTAACCCAACATTCTGGGCATGAGAGGGGCGGCGCGCAACGTACGTCAGTGAGCTAAGTTGACGTATACGTCAATATTGGCTATGGCTAGACGCTCGCAATCGAACGGGAGTTCGCATGAACCTCTGGCTGCGCCTGCTCGCGATCCTCATAACAAGCCGCTTTCGTGGCTCCATCAATCCGCCGGGCGAGTCCTCCGTTCTCGGATTTCGCGTCTGGCCGCACGATCTCGATCCGTCGATCCACATGAACAATGGACGCTATCTGACAATCATGGATCTTGGGCGGCTCGACATCATGTTGCGGTCAGGACTTTGGCGCACGGCGCTCAAAGAGCGCTGGACGCCGATCGCGAGCGCCATTGCCATTCGCTATCGGCGCGAACTTGGCTTGTTTCAAAAATTTCGGCTCGAGACCCGCATCGTGTGCTGGGACGCCACGCTGGTCGTGATGGAGCAGATATTCGTGATCGAGGGTGGTCCGCGATCCGGGCAAACCGCAGCACAGGCGCTCTTCAAGGGCGGCCTATATGATCGCAAGCAAGGTGCCTTCGTGCCGATGGCGACGCTCATGAAGTCGATTGGGGTAACGGCGGCGAGCCCGGCACCCACGCCGGAGGTGGAAGCTTTCTTGCGAACCGACGCGGAAATGAAACAGGCCGCGCGCACGGCCTAGCGTCAAACGACGCGCGCTGCATGCAGCTCGCGTAGCACCTCGGGCAGACGCTCTGGCAAGTCTTCGGAGATGAGCCCCGGCCCCAAACGCGTCGCGGCCGCACCGTGCAACCAAACGCCGGCGCATGCGGCTTCAAACGCCGGCATGTGCTGTGCCAGCAGACCGGTAATAATCCCCGCCAGGACGTCGCCGCTACCGGCCGTTGCCAGCCATGGCGGTGCGTTGGCGTTGATCACCGCGCGGCCATCGGGCGCCGCGATGACCGTATCGGCACCCTTCGAGACGACAATCGCTCCCGAGAGCTCCGCCGCGTGGCGCGCTCGTTCCGGCTTCGAACCGGTCATATCGCCGAACAGGCGCTTGAACTCGCCATCGTGCGGCGTCAGCACGACAGGTGCGCGGCGTGCGCGGATTGCCAGGAATAGGGGTTCGGGGGCGGCTTCGCTGTCGTCATCATCGCGGACGAGAAAACCCATGCGATGGCCCTCACCCACAATCAGTTGTTCGTGACCGGCGAATGACGTCAATGCATCGGCATCGAGGACGGCGGACGCCTCGGCCTTCAGGACGGCAAGCACGTCCTGGACCGTATCGTCGCCGATGCTCGCACCTGGACCGATCAGCACCGCGTTTCTCCGGGTGTCACTTAGGAATTCCGCAAGTCCCCTCGCGCCCGTGACATCGCGGACCATCACGCTCGTCATGTGCGCGGCATTGATCGCGGTTGCCGCCGTGGAGCCGACGAGCGTCACCAGCCCCGCACCCGCCCGCAGCGCCGAGATCGCGCCGAGACGGGCCGCGCTGCTCGCGAACGGCGGGCCGGAAACCACGACGGCGTGGCCGCGATCGTATTTGTGGCCGTCAAGCCGCGGCCACGGGAAAACACTGGACCAGAGCGCCGGCGAATTCTCGAAAGTTCTTATGCCAAGCTGCGCGATGACGTCGGATGGGATGCCGATATCGGCGACTGAAACCTCGCCGCAGAGCATGCGCCCCGGCATCAAAACGTGCCCCGGTTTTTTGCGCGCGAAGGTCACCGTTCTCTTGGCCCGAATGACCGGCCCCAACGGCGTACCACTTGCGCCTTCGAGGCCGCTTGGAACGTCGACCGCGAGTACGGGTATGCCGCTTGCGTTGACGGCTTCAACGAGCTCGGCCGCGGCACCTTCAATAGGCCGCGACAGGCCGGCGCCAAAGAGAGCGTCTATGACGAGATGCATACTCTGCAAGGCGTCGGGCGTGGCCGGCCGGACGGCGAATTGCCAATTGCGCGCCATCTCGGCGGCGTCGCCCTTCAGCGCTTGCCTGTCGCCCAGCAGATGCATCCGGACGTCGTAACCCCGATTGCGCAGGTGGAGGGCGGCGGCGAAGCCGTCGCCGCCGTTGTTGCCCGGACCCGCCAGCACGCAGATGCGCGACGTGGCCGAGACCATCCTGGCCGCTGCGTCGGCGACTGCCTTTCCGGCATTGTCCATAAGTTTAAGGCTCGCCACACCGGCGGCCGCTGCGCGCTTGTCGGCCTCGGCCATTTCGGCGGGTGTCAACAATTCATGCATGTTGGTGCGGCATCAGATTGCGTTTGGGCGCCGAAATGGAAGAGGCGCGCTCATTGAGCGAGCGTATGCATATGATTTCATCGCTGGCGCCGCTCATTTTTCTATCTATTTGCCCTCTTTTTGTGCTTTGTGGCGACGCCCTAGCGCGTGCTTCGCCGGGCGCCATAGGCTAAGCAACTGATAACGCTAGCAGTTGGATGCGATTCAAGTGCTGGCACGCAGTCTGCTTGCCTCCACGCAACTCAACCGGACTTTGGTGCAGAAACGCCAGACCGGTCTCATTTGTCCATGGGGCCACAATGAAAAAGATCGAAGCTATTATAAAGCCATTCAAACTCGACGAGGTGAAGGAAGCTCTGCAGGAAATCGGCTTGCAGGGAATTACCGTCATCGAGGCCAAAGGCTTTGGTCGGCAGAAGGGTCACACGGAACTCTATCGGGGTGCGGAATACGTTGTCGACTTTCTGCCTAAAGTGAAAATCGAAGTGGTTTTGAGTGACGATCTTCTGGACAAGGCCGTCGAGGCCATCCAAAAGGCGGCCAAGACCGGACGTATCGGAGACGGAAAAATCTTCATCTCGTCGGTCGAAGAAGCCATCCGCATTCGCACCGGAGAATCCGGCCGGGACGCCATCTAACAATAGTCCAGAAGCCTCGCGGAGAGAGGGCGCGCCGGACTCCGGTCGCGCCAATTCGTGCAAGATCAGAAACCAAAACACTAGGGGAGCGAAGATGAAGAACGCTAGTGATGTGCTTAAGTTCTTAAAGGACAAGGAAGCCAAGTTCGTCGACCTCAGGTTCACGGACACCAAAGGCAAGATGCAGCACGTTACCGCCGACGTATCGTGCGTCGACGAGAGCGTTTTCAACGACGGATATGCCTTCGACGGCTCGTCGATCGCCGGCTGGAAGTCGATCGAAGCCTCCGACATGCTCCTGATGCCGGACGCGACGTCCGCCCATATCGACCCATTCTTCGCGCAAACCACGGTTGCGCTGTTCTGCGACGTGCTTGAACCTTCGACGGGCCAGCCCTACGAGCGCGATCCGCGCTCGATCGCCAAGAAGGCCGAGGCATACATGATGTCGCTCGGCATCGGCGACAAAGTCTTCTTTGGCCCGGAAGCAGAGTTCTTCATTTTTGATGACGTGAAGTTCTCGGCCGACATGTACTCGGTCGGCTACAAGGTCGACTCAAGCGAGTTGCCGTCGAACTCGTCGGCCGAGATCGAGATGGGCAACCTCGGCCACCGTCCGCGCGTGAAGGGTGGCTACTTCCCGGTTCCACCGATCGACAGCTGCCAGGACATTCGCTCCGAAATGCTCTCGGTTCTGACTGAGATGGGCGTGGTCGTCGAAAAGCACCACCACGAAGTCGCGGCCGCGCAGCACGAGCTCGGCGTGAAATTCGGCCCGATGATCACCATGGCCGATCACATGCAGGTCTATAAGTACGTCGTGCACAACGTTGCTCAGGCCTACGGCAAGACGGCGACGTTCATGCCGAAGCCGATCTTCGGCGACAACGGTTCGGGCATGCACGTCCACCAGTCGATCTGGAAGGGCGGCCAGCCGATGTTCGCCGGCGACAAGTACGCCGACCTTTCGCAGCTCTGCCTCTACTACATCGGCGGCATCCTGAAGCACGCCAAGGCCATCAATGCCTTCACCAATCCGCTCACCAACTCGTACAAGCGACTGGTGCCGGGTTACGAGGCTCCCGTTCTGCTCGCCTACTCGGCGCGCAACCGCTCGGCGTCGTGCCGCATCCCGCACGTTTCGAGTCCGAAGGCGAAGCGCATCGAAGTCCGCTTCCCCGACCCCGGCGCGAACCCCTATTTCGCCTTCACGGCGATGTTGATGGCCGGCCTCGACGGCATCCAGAACAAGATCGATCCCGGTCCGGCGATGGACAAAAACCTCTACGATCTTCCGCCGGCCGAACTGGCGCAGATCCCGACCGTGGCAGGAAGCTTGCGCGAAGCGCTCGACAACCTCGACAAGGATCGCGCGTTCCTGAAGGCGGGTGGCGTGATGAACGACGATGTTATCGATGCCTATATCGCGTTGCGTATGGAAGAAAACATGCGCTACGAGATGACGCCGCATCCGATCGAGTACGACATGTACTACTCGGTCTAAGCCGTAACCGACATTGCTGGACCAGAGAGGGGCGGCCCACGGGCCGCCCCTCTTGTTTTCGCGCCGGGATGTGACGTTCCGCGAAGGCAAATTACGAAACCGTAAGTCTCCGGCAATCCGTCCGAAAGCTTCGTGGCATAGCTTCAAAAGAACGTTTTCAGCCCATGGCCGGGCGGAGCAGCATCATGCGCATACTGGTTCTGGAAGACGACACCGATACCGCTGCCTATGTTGCCAATGGCCTGGAGGAAGAGGGTCACACGGTCGATCACGTCAACGACGGCAGGGACGGCGTCGCGCTCGCCATGACCGATGACTACGACATCATCGTCATCGACCGCATGATGCCTGGGCTTGATGGGCTTTCGATCGTCAAGACGCTGCGCGCGGCGGGCCGCCAGACGCCGGTAATTTTTCTCACCGCGCTTGGCGGCGTGGATGACCGCGTCGACGGTCTCGATGCGGGTGGCGACGATTACCTCGTCAAGCCTTTCGCGTTTTCGGAGCTTCTTGCACGCATCAATGCGCTGTCCCGCAGACCGCTGGCGAAGAGCAAGGAAACGACGCTCAGAGTTGCGGACCTCGAAATGGACCTCGTGTCGCGCAAGGTCACGCGCGGCGGCAAGGATGTCGATCTGCAACCGCGCGAGTTCCGCCTGCTTGAGGTGCTGATGCGAAACCGCGGCCGCGTCATCACCCGGACGATGCTGCTCGAACGTGTCTGGAGCTTCCACTTCGATCCAAAGACGAGCGTGGTCGAAACTCATATTTCCCGCTTGCGCGCCAAGATCGACAAACCGTTCGGCAAGGAACTCATCCACACCGTGCGGGGAAGCGGGTATAGCCTGAATGACAGCGCGTGAGCTGCTGAAACGCACGCCGTTTCGCTTGGCGGCAACCTTCGCTACGCTCTTCGCCGTCACCGCTATCCTGCTGTTTGTTGCGCTCTATGCGGCGCTGCGCGCCGAACTCGCCGGGGAGATCGTCGAACGTGTCGATGAGACGCTCGACGCGCTGGCGTCCGTCGACAGGAGCAAGGGCTTCGAAGATTTGACTGCGGTCGTTGCGGGCGAGAGCGACTCCGTTCGCGACGCCGACACCATTTTCCTTCTCATCGACAAAGCTGGGCAATATCGCGCCGGCAATGTGCGCGACATCGAGGTTTCGCCGGGCCTGCTGCGGTTGCCGCGCGATATGCTGGCGTTGACACCGGATCGCGGCGACCCGGACGATGTCTTCTTCGCCAAATGGCAGCCCGTTTCTGAAGGATCGCTTCTTGTCGGATCTAGCGACCGAGAAATCCGGCGCATCGAAGGCATGCTGGGGACTGGCTTGGCTTGGGGATTGCTCGCGACATCGGTGCTGGCTGCTCTGGCTGGCGCGCTTCTCGCTCGGCGCGCGGACCTGAGGTTGCGTGCGGTGACGCGGATGCTGGACGCGGCGGCGCAGGGAAACCTCGCGGCGCGCATACCACTGTCGAGGTCGAACGACGATATCGATCACATCGGCCGGCAGATCAATCAAACGGTCTCCAAGCTGCAAACGCTCGTCGAGAGCGTCAATCAGTCTTCATCCGACATCGCGCACGACTTGAAGAAGCCAATGAGCCGGCTACAGCACACGCTTGAGCGGGCGCGCGTGGCAGCCAACAATCCTGCGCAGGTTCGCGCAGCAATCGATGAGTCGTTGATCGAGCTGGAGTCGATCGTCGGCACGTTCGAGGCGCTTTTGCGCATCACGCAAATCGAAGCGGGGGCGCGTAAGTCCCGATTTCGGGAGACGGACCTTTCCGATGTGCTGGAAGAAGTGGGCGAGGTCTATCAGCCGGTCGCGGAAGACTCCGGTCTTCAGCTCAGCATGCCGCCGGTGCTGACGCGTGCGCCCGTGCGGGGCGACCGTGAACTCCTCGTACAGATGTTCGCGAACCTGATCGAAAACGCCATACGGCATTGCCCGGCGGGTACTCAAATCAACATGTCATTGGAGCGGGGCCTCGAAAGTTACCGCGCGATCGTCGCGGACACAGGACCGGGCATACCGGAGGCCGAGCGCAAAAAGGTTTTCCGCAGGCTCTATCGGCTTGAAGCTGCGCGCTCTACGCCGGGCAACGGGCTCGGCCTCGCGCTGGTCGCGGCAATCGCCGAGTTGCATGATGCGAATGTTGCGCTCTGCGATAACGAACCAGGACTCAAGGTCTTGGTCGACTTCCCGATTTCGACACGCTGAGCAACTTACCAATCCGTAAAGTTGCGGCCAACTGGCGGCAAGCTGTGGGGCCCATTTTGCGCTTCGTGAGGCGGTGCTTATACCGCCTGCGCAAAATATCGGAGACCCCCAATATGCGTTTGATCCCCCTCGCCTTTGCGGCGCCCGCGCTGGTGCTCGCGGCGACCGGCACCATGGCCGCAGTCCTCACGAAGTCGGGTGAAGTGAAAACCGTCGACAAGGCGAAGCACGAGCTCGTGCTGTCCGACGGCCAGACGTTCGAACTCAGCAAGACGGTAAAGGCCGACCAAATCAAGACCGGCACGAAGGTGTCGATCTCTTACGAAGCCAAGAACGGCAAGAACGTCGCTTCGCGGGTCACCGCCGTCCGGTGATTGGCGCCACGACCCGCCGCCGCAAGCAAACTCGCGCCTTTGGAGAACTTCCAATGCAATCCAGGTTCCGGCCTCATCTTGCGGCGGTTGACGCCGCACTTACGCTCAAGGCAGGCATCATCAGCGCGAACACTGCCGTCATCAGCGGCGAGATCACCGGTTACACGTTGACGGTCGCGGGCCAAGCGTATCGCATCGGCCCGTATTCCCCGACGACGACGCTGAAGCAAAGGCAGGTCGTGCGCCTGCGGCACGGCTGGTCGCGGGGCCGCCGGACCGCAACACGCGTCCTACCGGTGACAGCGAAGCCGTCGGCTTCACGCAGTCTGCGCCCAGCCAAGCCCAGGCAGGCTTCGTCCTGAATCGACCGTCGGACGCGGGGCCGGTGCCCAGAGACCGGCCTCGCGCCTCTTCGTTCTCAGTAGAACAGCAGCACGCCGATGCAGATCGCGATTAGGAAATAATAGAAGAACTGGCGCTCGCGGATCAGAAACCAGGTGATCACGCGGCGTGGAACGTCAGCCCAGTTGTATCGAGCGACGGTTCCCAGAACGAGTCCGAAGAGGACGCCGAGGAGCACCGACTCAAAGTGCAAGCCGCCGGACTGGCCAGCTGTGGCGACATCTGCGTCGGTACCGATCGAGGGCATCAGAGCGACGAGCGCACCGGCCGTCAGTATGCCGACCGCGAGCGTGGAGAAAAACGTCAGCGTTGCTCGCAGCAGTTGCGCCATGGGGTCGCCAATCATTTTGCCAAGCTGCAATGATAGACGCCGTACGCAAACAATGCGTTAACTACGATCCTGCGGGTTTGCGCTCGACCCTTCCACGGCGCCACCAAAGCCAGAGCATCGCCGCCGCCGAAGCCGTCATCAGCGTCACGACAGTCGCGACGAAACCGGCGATCGGCGCCTGCGTCATGGCCGCGCCGGAAATGGCAGGGCCTGCGATCGAGCCTACCTGATAGAGAACGATGAATGCCGCATTGGCGGACGCCAAGTCAGCTTTGGCAACCTCCTCGCCGACGATTGCGAGACCGACCGAGTAAAATCCGAGGATCACGCCGCCTAGCAAAAAAGCAAAGGCTTCGGCGATGCCCGCTCGCGGCAGGGCGCCCGGCAGGGCCAGCACCAGCACGATGAATGCCGCGGCAAGGCCAAGGGCAACGCCGATACGCGACGTTCGGTCGGCAAGCCAACCGAGCGGGTATTGGAGCACGATACCGCCGGCGGTCAGGATACTTAAAAGAAGCAGGGCACGCTCGCCATCGAGACCGGCCGCCAATCCCAGACTGACGATCAGCGAAATGAAGCCGGTTTCTGCAAAGCCGCTCATAAAGGCGCAGACCATGGCGATCGGTGCAAGCCGGGTTGCGCGCAGCGGCGAGACGAAGCGGTCAGCGCCGAAGTCCGGTGCCAGATGGCGAGCCGCGAAGATCGGGATCGCCGCAACCGCCGTGCCGAGCGCGCCAACCGCGAAGGGCGCCAAACCGGACGTGCCGACGACCGAGAGAACCAGAGGGCCGCAAGCAAAGCCGCTGAAAAATGCGATCGCATACGCCGCGATTACACGGCCGCGCACTTCTTCTCTCGCAACCATGTTGATCCACGTTTCGCCTGCGAGCCAGGGTGCTGCGAGTGCTGCGCTCATTGCCAGCCGCATGAGTATCCAGGCAGCGGCGTTTGTGGCGAGGCCAAGCAACAGAAAACACGCGCCCGCGATCACGGCACCCGCGATCATCGCAACAACTGTCCCGGCGCGGCTCACGACCAGGGGCAGTACCGGCATGGCGAGCAAGATTCCGATTGCGGGTGCCGCGCCGGCCAGCCCGATGACCCACTTGGATTCTCCCCATTGCTCCAGCGTTATAGTCGTCAACGGATAGCCGATGCCGAAGGCAACTCCGATACTGAAGGACGAGGTGATGACAGCAGCGAGGCTCAGCCGGCGGCCACGTGGGGTGAGTTCCATCCGGCTCCCTTAGCCGGTCGGGGTGGCGCTGTCTCCATAGTGCAGGTTGTCCGTGCTGCACGCGACCCGCCGGGATTGGTCAGCCGGCATCGCGCAGCGCGCCAGGAAGCACCGCGGCAAAGATTTCGAGGTCTTCGTCCGGGCCGCAGGACACGCGAACGAAGCGATCGATCGCGGGGGCGAAAGGCTTGCGGACGAAGACATCACGTGTGAGCAAGCCATCGAGCAGGCGGGCGGCATAGGCCCCATCTCTGCCGCCGTCGATGGCAACGAAACTTGCCGCCGACGGAACCGCCGTCAGTCCGTGGCTGTCTGCGATCGCAGTGATGCGGGCGCGAGCGCGCGCGATTTTCGCCACCGCCTGTTTCAGGTAGGCCTGGTCTTCAAGGGCAACCTTTGCGCCGATCTGGCCGACGCGGTTGATGCCGTAGTGGTTGCGAACCTTCTCAAAGGCAGCGATCGTGTCGGGCGTGCCGAGACAATAGCCGATGCGCGCGCCAGCGAGGCCGTAGGCCTTCGAAAACGTGCGGAATCGCAGGACCTGATCATTGCTGACGTCGAGCGGCGGGACCGCATCCTCAGGCGCGGTATCACAATAGGCCTCGTCAAGGATCAGCAGCACGCCTGTTGGCAGGGCTGAGATCAGCTGCGCAAGCTCGCATCCCGCCCACCACGTGCCCATCGGACTGTTGGGATTCGAGACATAGATGATTTTGGCTTTTTCCCTTTGCGCTGTCTCGATCAGACGCGGGACGTCTTCGCGCAGATCGCGCATCGGCAGCTTCAACAAACGACCGCCATGAGCCGCTACATGAAAATTGAAGGTCGGGTACGCGCCATCGGTCGTTACCACAGCATCGCGGGGCGACAGAAAGAGTGTGCACGTCAGACCGAGCAACCCGTCAATCCCCTCGCCGACAACAACAGAGTCCGAGGCGATATCGTGATAGGAGGCGATTGCGGTCCTCAGCTCAAAATTTTCCGGGTCTGAGTATTTCCAGTTCTCGGCTGCCGCGATCCGCATGGCATCAACGGCCTTGGGTGAAGGTCCGAAGATGCTTTCATTGGCGCCGAGGCGGGTGCGAAACGGCCGGCCGCGCGCCCGTTCCATCGCTTCGGGCCCGACGAAGGGTACCAAAGACGGCAGGGCGGCGATCGTCGGCGTGAAGGGTGGGCGGCGGCGCGTCATAGAGGCAAGGTACTTTACGGCCCGGTCAGATGAGTCCGAGGTCCGCAAGATGTTTACGCATGACAGCGGGCATGGCCGCAACCTGATCCTTGCTGCCACGCTTCAGATCCACCGGAGCATCATCGGCGGTAAGATAGCGCCAGCCTTGGAAAGCGCGACGGGGCACCGGGCGAACCGGCATGAGCGCAGGGTCAAGAAGAAGCAGGCAGGCGGGCGACCCATCGTCCTTTGCGCCGTCCTCAAAGCCGACCAGGCGCTGACGTACCAGGATCGTGCCCTTAATGACCCAATAAAGTGAACCGCCATCAAGCAGTTCCGTCTGCCGTTTCGGCGACTGGAATGTCGTATGGTAGACGCACGGCTTGCCGTCTGCCGTCTTGCGGCGCCTGTTCTTAGTTTGCCAATCGGCCAAGTCCTCGATCGAGGATGCGCCGACACAGAGCTTTATAAGATGCAGAGGCATTGCAAATCTGTGCGTCCGGGACGCGCCGAACGCAACGGCTTTGTCCACAGGCGTGTGCGTTCCTTCTACTTCGCCTTGCAGGTCCCGGCATATTGGGCGAACACCGGCTGGCCGAGCAGGCCGAAATGCCTCGAATGGACCGCCGGATAGACGCCGTTGGCGGGGTCGAGGTCGTATATCGTCGTCAGGTTCAGAAAGCCCTCGTTGGCCACTTCCAGGAAGTGGTTTGCGTTCAGCGCGCGTACGATTCGGAGCGTGGCGTTCCTTTGAGCGTCCATCACCAGCTTTGCCGACTGGGCCTCAAGATCGATGTCGGATATTTCGAGCGTCAGCGCGGACGGGGTCTCGGAGGTAAAGCGCCCTGCTTCGTAGCTCCAGATATGTCCTTGATCGAACGCGCAAACAAAGTGCGTCGGCATTTCCTCCGCGCCAAATACTGGGGCGGCGGCCATCAGCGTGGCGGCGATAAGCGGCATCCGACAGACGAACATGGTGGGCATTCCTTGCGGCTCAGATGTCACAGGGCACAGTGGAACGCGCGCATTGGAGCGCTATCGGCGGGCTGATGCAATCGAAGTCTTGTATGAGAGTCGTTCGGGGGGCTTGATGTCTCGGGGTTTGGTAAAGCCGCATGCTTTGCCCGATACCGGCCTCGCCTAACACACAGTTCCGTCGCGTTTCGCGTGCAAGGGGGTGGTGACGGGAGCCACAATGCGGAACGCCACAATTCCATCGCGCTTCGTTTGCGGAGCCATGATCGCGCTCGGCGGTTGCGCCGCGGCCGGCTCGTTGCCGACGGGAACCGTTCCCGAGGCTCCGATCTCCACCGGCTCTACGGCCGGGTACGTTCTTTCGCCTTCGGAAAAGCAGCTTTCCTGCAAGCAACTGGCGGGACGGATGCAGGTCCGCATTCTCGAAATCCGGGACTACAACACGCGGATGCAGTCGTCCGGCTTCTCAAATCTCGTGCAGACGGCGGTCGCGAGTACAATCGGCGGACCCACCCGCGGAACGAATCCGTCAGGCGCGTATGCTCGCGACGTGGCAATGCTTGAAGCCTACAATGCCGAACTCGCACAGAAGGGTTGTAAGAGCTACGATCTTTCTGCCGAACTGCAGCCGAAAGACGTGCGGGAAACACCCACGGCGCACGTGAAGCCCGCCGGCGAAGCTCACTAACCCACATTCACTCACATCGCGCTGTGAGCCGTCGGCAGGCCTGGTGGGCTTTGCGCGCAAATGGCTGTACACTTGCAATTATGATTGAGACTCAAACTCCGGCGGTGACGACCGAGCGGGCGAACACATTTCCTTGGCCTCCCGTGCTGTTTGTAGCGGCTTTTGCCTGCGCGTGGCTTTTGACGCATTTCCTACCGCTCCCGTGGCCGGGGCTTGACGATCTCGCCGCGCGCGTGGTCGGACTGGGTTTCGGAGTGCTCGGGCTTGCTCTCGTTCTGTGGGCAGCTTGGACGTTGAGCCGTCACGGAACGACCATCATGCCCGATCGGGCATCAACAGTGCTCGTGACCAGTGGGCCCTTTGCACTGCTGCGCAATCCGTTCTACCTGGGCGAAGTTCTCATCCTTCTTTCGCTCGCCGAAATCAGCAAATCGATCTGGTATGTGGCAGCTGCGGCCGTTTTCGCGCTGCTCGTCACATCGTTGCAAATCCTGCCTGAGGAGCGTCACCTCGAAGCACGCTTCGGGGAAGCTTACCGCGCCTACAAGGCGCGCAGCCGGCGCTGGATATGAGGCGGCCATGAGCGCGGATTTCGCCGAAAAAGAGAGAGAGTTTGTCGCCTCGCTCGAAGCCGACACGGGGCGTGGCCTGGACGCCTGGATGGCCGCGATTTCGTCGTGCGGTCTGACCGAGCGCAACGACATCATTGACTGGCTGCGCCACCAGCGCTTCACGTTCGCCAAGGCCTCGTGGCTGGAGCGAATTCATAACAACGGCTGCAAGCTGATCTACGGGGATGTCACCGCGCCGCAATCCGCACCACCGTCGCCGGCGAGCAACACGAGTGTCGCCTCGGCCCCGCCCGCCGTTGCCGCGCCACCACCTTCAAGCTGTGCTCCCGCTACCGCGTCGCGCTCACATGAGACCGAAATCGCTAGCACGCTTGCCCCGGCAAAGGGGCTTCGGCCGCTTGCCGACCTCCTGCTGCGGGAACTGATGTCCATCGTACCCGGTACTCAGCTCTTCGTAGATGGCCCGCTTGTCGTCGCCGCCGCGCCGGCGAGCTACGCAGCGCTGTTGCCGGGCCCGAAGAAACTCAAACTCTATGCCGATTTCTCAACCGCCGAACACGTGATCGCGCTCGCGGCAGAGCCCGTGAACAAAGCGCCGCCACCCTTTCCACACATGCTCCTGCTCGACGACGCGCGCCAGATTGACGACGGATTGCGTGATGCCCTTCGCGCGATGGCACCTCCTGTCCCTGTTCAGCGCCGAGCCTGAATTAAGTCTCACCACACGGAGTTGCCTGCACGCCCGCCGTTAGACCACGGATTTGCCGGAATTTTAGACGCGTTTGTCGGGGAAGGAGACTGCCCCGATGACACCTGCCATGCCGCCGAGGCTTTTTGCCGTGTGCGCCGCCGCGGCGATGCTTGCCGTCGCCGCGAATGCCGCGCTCGCGCAGTCGGCTCGCCGCGACCTGATCGGCGACTGGCTGATGACCGCAAAATCGGCGGATGCGAGCGCGGAGACTGGGACGGCCGAGGCGGCGCCTCCGCCCGATCCGCGCGAGGGCGACAAACAGTTCGAACAGGCTAGAGCGCTCATGGCGGCGATCGACGCCGTCCTCAAAGACGCGGCTGACACGCGGGCCGGTGCGGCCAAGCTTCCGAGCCGCAAGGACTACATTTTGCCGCCGATGTGGACCGAGACGCGAGAGGAACGCAATCTGAAGGTCCGCGCGCTGCTCGACAGCGCTCTTGCCATCGTCACCGATGCGCCGGTGGTCGAGGTGCAAAAGAAAGTCGAGGGTCTGCGCAAGAATATCCGCGAGCTTGAGGATCAGATTGCAACGTTGAAGGAAAAGCAGCTCGTCGCGCCCAAGGACGCGACCCTGCCCGGCCTTCTGACCGACACGGTCGCCTCGCTGCAAAGCGGCATCGACGAGCGCGGCAAGCGCATCGAAGCCAACAGAGCCGAGATCAAGGCGGCTAAGGACGAAATCTCAACAGGTCTCAAAACGGCTGGCGTCGAACTTGATCCGGCGCAGGTCGACCTGCTGCTCGACAGCGTGCTGTCGGGCGATCTCGTTCGCCTCGTCGCGGTATTCAACGCCGCCAAGCTGATCGACGGCCAGTTGGCGCGGCTGATCGGGGCAACGGGCGAGAATATGAATGCTGCGCGCAAATACTTCGCCATGCACGCGGCACTCTTTGCCATGCTGGTGCAGGCTCAGGATGCGACAATTGCCAAGATCGACACGCAGTACATGCCCAAGCTCGAAGCCATCATCGACGACATCCAAGCGGCGAAGGCTAAGACGTCCGAGCTCTTGAAGGCCGAGAACCGGCCAGATCAGAAGCGCGCGCTCGACGCCAACCGCGAAAGCCAGAAGCTTGCCGAGGACGCCGCGAAGGCCTACCGCCGCTATCTTCAGCAGCAGCGCGAACAGATCGCGAAGGCGCGCCTCAAGGCAACGCATGACCTCAAAATAGCGGATAACACATTTGAGACCGTCGAAGCGAGCGTGCAACTCAGAAATCTGATGCGTGAAAGCTCCGCCTCGTTCGAGGCCATTCAAAAGCTTGAAGCACCGAGCTTCGAGCAGATCTTCAAGAACGACGAGTTGCGGCGCGAATTCGAAAATCTGACTCGCAAGCTAGACGTGCCTTCGAGCTGATGCCTGTCGCCGGAAAGGCGCGCTTCTAACGCGAGTGCACTTCGGATATGCTCGCGAAGCGGGATTTGGCCCGATCGCTCTTGCGGGAACGAGAGATGGGCATTCGAGGAAATGCTGGCGAGAGCGCAGCGGCAACGCAGACCTTCGATGCGTTGACCGTCGATAGGCGCGTGCTCATTACCGTGTCAAGAACCATCGCCATTTCCAACATTTCCACTGTGAGCGTCGGCACTCACGTCGAGCGGAGCCCGCGCATCGTTTGGCTTGCGCTTTTCCTGATGTGCGCAGCGGTCGCGTATGCCGCCTCACCGTGGGGCGGTTTTGGAGCTCCGGGTGGCTTTATTTCGGCCGGCGCTTTCGCCGGTGCCGCGCTTCTTTTCCTCGTGATGCTCCTGCGCCCCGGCGACCGCCGCCCTTACCTCATCATTGCTACGAACGACGGCGTGATAACGCGGTTCACCGGCCCGGACCGCAGAATGCTTGACGAAGTGCGTCGCATGCTTTCGGACAAGATCAACCGCGGCGACGAAGCGAGCACATTCAGCATCAATTTCACTACCGGAGCAATCGAAGGCCTTCCATCCAGCGCGGGGAATGGTGGCCGTGCGGTGTCCGGCGGAAACATGCTCCCGGCAACCGGCGGCGGCGCTTCCCGTCCGGCTCCGGCAGAGGCGGGGCACGGCGCTCACGGTGCTCAGATCACCTCATCCGGATCGCAAAATCCGTATGTCAACGGGACACCCGCCGATCAACAGATCGACTTCGCCCGGCTGATCCCCGTCGTCGTCGAGATGCATCGCTTTTACGCGCGCCAGCAGGGCGCCGAGCATTTGGAAAAGCGGCTAGAGGAACTCGAGCTTCTCATGCGTTCCGGTGCTGCCACCAGCTCACAGAAGTCGCGCATTCGGGAATTGACACGTGATCTGTCCCAGATCCTGCACGCTTATCCGCAGGTCGTGCAGGTCTTCAGCGACATCCGCAGTATGACCGGCGCGTGAGGCTCTAGCGGCGGTACTGCACGAACTCGGTCAGCACGCCCACGCGGTCGTAAAGCGCACGCGCGACCCGGTTGTCTTCTTTGGTCGCCCAATAGGTGCGTGTCGCGCCGCGACGGTCAGCCTCCGCGTAGCTTGCTTCGATCAACGCGCGGCCGATCCCTTCGCCACGAATATTTGGCGCGACGAAAAGGTCTTCCAGGTAGCAGTACCAGGTCGGCGACCAAGTCGATCGGTGAAAAACGAGATTGGCGATGCCGAGCGCACGGCCCTCCGCGGTCTCGGCGATCAAGCCGCACATATTGTCCGACGACGTCACGATGCGCCGCCAGGTCATGTCGATCACCTCATCCGGAACATGCTCCTCATAGAATTCGATATAGCCGCGAAAGAGGCCCAACCAAGCCGGCAGGTCGGCTTCGACAACCGGTCTGACGCGGACAACCATCTCGATTCCTCCCCCGAGGTCAGCTTTCAGACGAGCCAAATAGTCGCGAGACCGAGGAACGCAAAGAACCCGACCACATCCGTCACCATCGTCACGAACACACCCGAGGCGGGTGCCGGGTCGAGCTCAAACTTGTCCATCGTGAGCGGAATAAGAATGCCCGCGAGGCCGGCCGCAAAGGCGTTAACGATCATGGCCGCGCCAATCACCGCGCCAAGCTTGCCCGAGCCGAACCATAGAAAGACGACGGACGCGACAATGACGGACAGCACCAAGCCGTTCAGCAAGCCGACGAGCGCCTCGCGCGTGATGACGCGGGGCGCGTTGACGGGACCGAGCTTGTTGGTCGCCAAGGCGCGCACAGTCACCGTCATCGTCTGAGTGCCGGCGTTGCCACCCATCGACGCTACGATCGGCATCAAGACGGCGAGCGCTACCATCTGTGAAATGGTCGCGTCGAAGGCCTGAATTACGAACGAGCCCAGGATCGCGGTTCCCAGATTGACGATCAGCCACGGGACACGCGAGCGAACCGTCTCAACAACGGTGTCGGCCAGGCTTTCGTCACCGATGCCCGCGAGGGCTTTGATGTCGTCCTCGGCTTCCTCCTGGATCACCTCCACGACGTCGTCGACCGTCACGACGCCAACGAGACGGTTGTGCTCGTCCACGACAGGCGCCGACATCAGGTCGTAGCGCTGGAATTGCCGGGCGATTTCATCCTGCCCTTCGGTCGCGAGCACGACATGGCGATCGGTGTCCATAATGTTAGACACCGGCACTTCGCGCTTGGACCGCAATAGGCGAGACAAGTCGATCGAGCCCAACACCCGGTGGGTCGGATCGACGACGAAGATTTCCGAGAAGTGATCGGGCAAATCCTCGCTGTCGCGCATGTGGTCAATGACGTTTCCGACTGTCCAGAAGGGAGGTACGGCCACGAAATCCGCCTGCATCAGGCGGCCGGCCGTGTCCTCCGGATATTCGAGGTTACGCTCTATCGCCTCGCGTTCGCCTGAGGGCAGTTGGGCAAGGATCTCCTCCTTGTCGCTATCCTCCAAGCTCTCGATGACGTAGGCGGCGTCATCGGTATCGAGTTCCGTTACGGCCCTGGCGAGGATCTCGTTTGGCAATGCCTCCGAAACTTGGTCTCGGACGCTCTCCTCGAGTTCGGATAGAACCTCGAAGTCGAAAGTGGGCCCCAGCGCCTCGATGAGGGTCACGCGCTGGTCGGGTTCGAGCAGCTCAATCAGTTCGGCGAGATCGGGCGCCTTGAGGTCTTGGACCAGCGCCGCTGCCCCCGACAGATTGCCCGCCGCGATAGCGTCGCCGACAGCGTGAACAAGCTCGGCCGACGGGGTCTCGGGGTCGTTCGGATTTTCGTGGCTGCGCTCTTCTGCCAAGTCCGGCCTCGTTCTGTCGTCGTAAGGTGTGGGGAATGAGGTCGTGCGTTCACCGGTTGCGTTACAGACCTGTGACACGCACTTTCATGTAAGGACGGCTGATTCAATCAAGCCCAGCAGCGTGGCGCTTTTGCCTCAGCCCCTTATTTGTGCCTCCGAAGCAGCGTAAACTAAAATCACTAAATGGCGGATCGGACCTGTCGTCGCCAGCCCAGGCTGGTGCACGATTGGTATTTGGCGTTCGCCGCGATAGCCGCGCGGCAGGTCATACGACACGGCGGGACAAATGCGGATAGCAAAATTGCGTGTTTGCGTACTCGGGTTGCTGGCCGTGGCCGGCGTCGCCATTCCCGCCGTTGCTCAACCAGATCCCGAAGCGCGCCCCGTCCATATAGACGAATGCGCCACGTCGGGCGATCACCTCGGCATTTCGCGCGTCGTCGAGATCGATACCAAGGGCGGACCGCACTTCGGCGGCAGCCATGGAAGCCTCAATTCTTTCCTGGAGCCGGGCGAGGTGATGCTGACCTTCGACGACGGCCCAATGCGCTCCCATACGCGCGCCGTTCTCAAGGCGCTCGCGGACCAGTGCACGAAGGCGACCTTCTTCATGGTCGGCAGGATGGCTGTCGCAGCACCTGACATGGTGAAAGAGGTGGCCGACGCGGGG
The DNA here is from genome assembly GCA_964651805.1 of uncultured Hyphomicrobium sp. Lineage (GTDB taxonomy): Bacteria > Pseudomonadota > Alphaproteobacteria > Rhizobiales > Hyphomicrobiaceae > Hyphomicrobium_B. Next base: position 100,071 of record CAZYXX010000001.1, read on the forward strand.
CATACGGTCGGATCACACACTTGGTCTCACAAGAACCTCGGTGTTCTGGGGATCACGCGCGGACGGCAAGAGGTCGAGGCGGCCATCTCGGCCGTCACTGCGGCTGGCGACAAGCCAATCGCGCCCTTCTTCCGGTACCCTTATTTGAGCGGCAGCAAGACCGTAGACGCTTACACCCGCATGCGCGACATCGCGACGTTCTGGATCGACATCGACTCCAAGGACTACACGACGCGCGATCCCAACAGCGTCATCAGGCGGGTCATGACGCAGCTTGAGCAAAAGGGCAAAGGCATCGTTCTGATGCATGACATCCAGATCTCGACGGTCCGCGCCCTGCCCCGGCTGCTCGAGGAACTGCATGCGAAGGGCTATCGCATCGTACATGCCGTACCGAAGTCCGATCTTCCGACCGTGGCAGAATTCGATGCAATGGCGGAGAAGGCTCTGGCGGCCAAGGCCGACAAGACGCGCGTCTCGAAACTTGCGGATCGCGCCGTGACTTGGTCAGCAGATCCGGAAGCGCTGGAGAACGAGCGTCCCAAACATAAGCCCGCGAAGCGGCCGGCACCTCCCAGACCCTCGACGTCGGAAGCGCTGCCGTGGGATGGACCCGCCTCAGCAAAGTCGAAGAAGCAGGCGAAGCCCACGCACAACGAACTTCCCTGGCAAATGACGATCTTCGGCTACTAGACGGCGCGCATGCTCATTTTGCGTCGCGTTCCCGCCTCTCCCACTTCGTTCCGCAGCAGCACCGAGACCAGGCCACTTTTGGCGCTCTGGTTCTCGGCTCTGTTTGTCCTCATGCATGTCGTTACGCCCGCCGCTGCCGCGTGCGGCGGACGAACGGCGGCGCTTGGCGTCAAACGCGTGCAGGAAATCGACACCTCAATGGGGCCGGTCTACGGATCGATCACGAAGCTCGCGTACCAGCCGTCATTCCTTGCCGCGGGCGAAGTCACGCTAACCTTTGATGATGGTCCCCACCCGGCACGCACGCGGGCGATCCTCGATATTCTCGACCGCTATTGCACCAAGGCGACCTTCTTCATTCTTGGACAGAGGGCGCTGCTCTATCCGGACATCGTGCGCGAGATCATCGATCGCGGCCATACGGTAGCGACCCATACGATGACGCACCCGTACCGGTTGGCGCGCATGGCGCCGGAAAAAGCCGAGCTTGAGATCGAAAGAGGGTTCGCTGCGGCTGTAGCGGCGGCGGCCGGAAAGCCGGTCGCGCCGTTCTTCCGTTTTCCTGGACTTGCCGATTCAGGCGCGCTCGTCGCGTACCTTGCCACCCGCGGGATCGGAACATTCACGGTGGATATCGTGTCCAACGACAGCTACATCGCCAGCGCCAGCAGGCTTGCGGAACGGACCCTCAAGCAGCTCGACCATCGCGGCGGCGGTATTCTGCTGTTCCACGACATCAAGCTCTCAACGGTCAAGGCGCTACCGGTCATCCTGGAAGGGCTCAAGGCGCGCAAGCTCGGCATCGTGCACATGACGCCGGCTGCACCGGTCGAAGCGCTGCCCGAGATCGTTCAAGAGATGACGGGCAAGCTGACGCACGTGAAGCCATCGCCACATCATGGCGTGTCGGGAGACGAAGCGCCTGCGGGCAGCGGGCCTGAAACTCCCGGGCTGCCGAGCAGCGATCATCCCCTCCCGCCATTTGGCGAAGGGCTCATATACGAATAACATCTGAGGCCCGCCCCCAGCGGGGTCGCGAACTATCGCGACCCCCGATGGATCGGCCGTCTCCGAAAAAAATGAAATCGAGGACCAATATTATGGTGCGGTTGAGAGGACTCGAACCTCCACGCCGTTTCCAGCGCTACCACCTCAAGGTAGTGCGTCTACCAATTCCGCCACAACCGCAGGCCGGACGATTCTGCATCGTCACGTGAGAGCAGGGAGCACGAGAGGCGCCCACCAGGCTCAGGAAGAGGCTGAGCTATCAGACACCTTCCTTCAAGGCAAGCGGCAGTTTATCTAAGGGAGCAATTGCTCAAATGAGACTAGGCGCAGGCTCCGCCACCCCGCTTTTGGCGCCCGGACCACCCGGGCGATCGGGCTCTGAAAAGCCCGCCAACCCATTCCACGACACACAGCACGTGACGCACATTTCCAACGACATTCGGCCCGGATCAACTATCGCGATTACCGATTGGGCGGTGAGCGACGGTCTTGTCAGTTATCCACAGGCGATGTCGATCATGAGTGCGCGTGCCGCCGCAATTCGGAACGGGCAAGCGTCGGAACTCGTCTGGCTATTGCAGCATCCCCCGCTCTACACAGCCGGAACCAGCGCGAAACCGGCCGATCTGCTGGACGCGGCTCGGTTTCCCGTCTTCTCGGCCGGCCGTGGCGGGCAGCTCACCTATCACGGACCCGGTCAGCGCGTTGTTTATGTGATGCTGGATCTACGTCGGACCGGCGGCGACATCCGCTCGTTCATCGGAAATCTCGAACGCTGGATCATCGGGGCGCTCAGCGATTTTAACGTGCGTGGGGAAGTGCGGCCGGGGCGGGTCGGCGTCTGGGTAAGATCCGCAAACCACGATGGTGAGGACAAGATCGCGGCGATCGGTCTCAGGGTGACTCGCGGGGTTACGACCCATGGCATCAGCCTGAATGTCGAGCCCGATCTCAGTCACTATGGCGGGATCGTCCCCTGCGGGATCAGCGAACACGGTGTCACCAGTCTCGCCGCGCTCGGGCTGCCGGTGACGATGTCGGACGCCGACGTGGCATTGCGCCGTCATTTCGAAACGAACTTCGGCCCGGTTCGTCTCATTCCGCCACCGGTCGTGGAGACGACGTGAGGCGCCGAAACAGCGCTCAAAATCACGAAAAACTCAAAGAAATAGGCGCCTGAGCTCTATGAGAGCCAGGCGCCTCAGAAACCTTGCCGCAATCCATCCCCTAGTTCGAGCGAATGCCGGAACCTAGAGCGCCGCCATTTCCGGGCGCGACTTCCAGGGCCGACTCGTAATAGAGGAAACCATCTTCGACCGACAGAGCTTCAGAGCCGGTAAGCTCGTACTCGTCGTTTGGACCATCGTTGAGGCGGATGATGCAGCCCTTCTGACAGACCCCCTCGATCACCTTGCCGGGCGGCAGGACCGATACCTGCCTCGACGCTCCCTCGGTGAACGTGAGCTTGACCTCCATGTCACCGCGGTTGGTGATCGTCGCCGCCGAAGCGGCAGAGGTCATAAGAAGAGCTACGATCGTGCCGACTGTCAGGACCTTAAGGGTCACGCCGTCAGCTCCTACGATCGCGGCATAGAGAAATCACTTCTTCTTCTTCGCTGCCTTCTTGGCAGGGGCCTTCTTGGCGGCTTTCTTTGCAGCTTTAGCCATTGTAGATCGTCCTTCCGTTTTGATCTTTGACAAACGTTTCCCGTTTGTCGACCCGACTCGAGTCGAGTCAATTTGACATTGATGAGATTCAAAGCAATGCACAAACGAATTTTGATGGTTGTTGATATCGAAAATTTCGATAGATGAGGTTTCGTCCCATTCTGCGACGCGGAGAGCATCATGGATGTCAGCCTCGCACGAACCTTTCTCATCGTCGCCGAAACCGGCAGCTTCATCGACGCCGGCCGCAAACTCAACATCACACAATCGACCGTTTCGGCGCGCATTAAGGGGCTCGAAGACATCCTCGGGCGACCCTTGTTCACGCGTTCAAAGTCGGGCGCGGAGCTGACGGGCGCGGGCGAACTGTTCCAGAAGCACGCGCTTGCCATGGTGCGGGTGTGGCAGCAGGCGCAGCTGCAGGTATCGCTTGCCGACAAGCATCCTGAGCACGTTTCCGTTGGAGCTCCGCAGTCGCTCTGGAGCGACTTCCTATTGAAATGGGTCTCGATACTGCGCTCGAACATCCCGGGAATCGCGGTTTCGGCGACGGCAGGTGTGTCCGGAGCGCTCGGTCAGCGCCTGATCGAGGGAACGCTCGACCTTGCGGTCATGTACCGGCCTTCGCCGCCCCCAGGGCTCACGATCGAGCACCTTTTCGACGAGCAGTTCGTGCTGGTGTCATCGGCCCGCGGAAGTCCGAGGCGCGGTGCCGGCGACTATCTGCTGATCGATTGGGGCACCGACTTCATGCAGGATCACGCGGCGGCGTTTCCCGAACTTGCAAACCCGGCGCTCAGCCTCGATTTGGGGCCGATGGGGCTTGACTATCTGCTCGCAAACGAGTGTTCGGGTTACTTCCCGTGGCGAATGGTGCGTTCACTTGTCGCGCGCGGACGTCTCAGGGAAAGCAAGAGAAGCCGGCGTTTTGTCTATCCGGTTCACATGGTCTACCCGGAGACCCGCAACGAAGAGGCCTATGAACCGATCCTGGAAAGCCTGCGACGCACAGCGAAGCGCTTCAACTGAACGGCGCGCGCCGCGGTCCCGACAGTGATGGTCGCATTTATTAGGCGAATTCCAAGATTACAGCGTCGACCGCGAGGCTGTCTCCGGCCTTGGCGGAGACCTTTTTGACTTTACCGTCACGCTCGGCCTTCAGAATGTTCTCCATCTTCATGGCCTCGACGACGGCGAGAGCGTCGCCTGCCTTCACATCCTGGCCTTCGCCGACGTGGATCGCCTTGACGAGACCGGGCATCGGGCAGAGCAGGTACTTCGACATGTCGGCCGCAACTTTGACCGGCATCAGCGCAGCGAGCTCGGCCTCACGCTTTGTGTAGACGTAAACAGGTGCCTGGATGCCGCGATAGGAGAGCTGGAGGCCATTTGTCAGCTGGCGGACCTGAACGGCGACCTCGCGGCCACCGACTGTGCCGTGCCAGACCGGTTGACCCGGCCACCAGTCGGACATGATCTCCATCGGCTTGCCGGGCTTACCCGAGCTATCGATAAGCGAGACGTAGTACGGACCGGGGATGTTGCCTTCAACCTCGAGCAGGACGGAGGCGTCGCCAACCTTCACGACGCGCTGTGTCGCGAAGCGGACAGCCTGGCCTGCCATCTGGTGGGTAATATCGCGGCGACGAACGTTGCCCAGATGATCGATGACGGCGGCAACCGCCGCGATCGTCGTCAGGTCCTCCCCTTCGGGTTCGCGCGGCTTGAAGCCCTCGGGGTACTCTTCCTTGATGAACCCGGTTGAGATCTTGCCCGTGCGCCAGCGCGGATGCTGCATCATGGCAGCAAGGAATGGGACATTGTGCTGAATGCCCTCGATATAGAAGGCATCGAGGGCGTTGGCCTGCGCGTCGATGGCCGCCTCACGCGTGGCGGCATGGGTTACGAGCTTGGCGATCATCGGGTCGTAGTACATCGAGATCTCGCCGCCCTCGAATACACCGGTGTCGTTGCGCACCGTCACCCCGTCTTTGACCATTTCCGCGGGCGGCTGGTACTTCGCCAGCCGACCGATGGACGGCAGGAAGTTGCGATAGGGGTCCTCGGCGTAGACGCGGCTTTCGACGGCCCAACCCTTGAGCCTGATTTCGGACTGCTTGAATCCCAGCTTCTCTCCCGCCGCGACGCGGATCATCTGCTCGACCAAGTCGATCCCCGTGACGAGTTCCGTCACAGGGTGCTCAACCTGCAAACGGGTGTTCATTTCGAGGAAGAAGAACGAGCGATCCTGGCCGGCGACGAATTCGACCGTTCCGGCGCTATCGTAACCGACCGCCTTTGATAGTGCGACGGCCTGCTCACCCATGGCCTTGCGGGTCTTCTCATCGAGCAGCGGGGATGGCGCCTCTTCGAGGACCTTCTGGTTGCGCCGCTGGACAGAGCATTCGCGCTCACCCAGGTACACGACGTTGCCGTGCTTGTCGCCCAGGACCTGGATCTCAATGTGCCGAGGGTTCTCGATGAACTTTTCGACGAAACAACGGTCGTCGCCGAACGATGACTTCGCCTCGGAGCGGGCGAGCTGGAAGCCTTCCTCCGCCTCCTTCGCGTTATAGGCGATGCGCATGCCCTTGCCGCCGCCGCCGGCCGAGGCCTTGATCATGACCGGGTAACCGATTTCGTTGGCAATCTGGACGGCGTGCTTGGCGTCGCTGATCTCTCCCATGTAGCCGGGAACGGTCGAGACCTTTGCAGCGGCGGCCGCCTTTTTCGATTCAATCTTATCGCCCATGGCCGCGATGGCCTTGGGATTTGGTCCGATGAACACGATGCCGTTCTTTTGAAGCGCGATCGGGAAGGCCTCTCGCTCCGAAAGAAAGCCGTAGCCCGGGTGCACCGCCTCTGCGCCGGTCTTCTTGCAGGCCTCGATGATGCGATCCATCACAAGGTAGGACTCGGCAGCCGGCGGGGGGCCAATGTGGACCGCTTCGTCAGCCATTTCGACGTGCAGCGCGTCTCGGTCGGCATCGGAGTAGACCGCAATCGTCTTGATGCCCATCTTTCGCGCCGACTTGATGACCCGGCAGGCGATCTCGCCACGGTTTGCAATCAGTATCTTCTTGAACATGGCGGGTTCCCCGTATCTCGTACCCCACACTCGGGACCGTACGGGCCGGAACCGGCCAAAAAAAATCGCGCGGGCTGGGAGGGGTTAGGCCGTTCTAGAGGCTCGCTGGGCCGGCGTAAACCGCCAATCCGGCGCGATGGTCACTGCAGGGCCGCGATCCGCTGCCGCACGAGTTCGATGTGTTCGCGCAAATGGTAAAGTTCGCCGGCGTAGCGGGCCGGTATCGGAATGGCGCTGGCGGACTGGGCCATCGATTCGATCTCTGCCGCGAGGGCGGTGCGCGTGGCCGGGTCGGCCGTCGCAAGTCTCGATTCAAGCTGCTTCAGATGGCGATACCAGCGCCACACGCGGCGGCGCACGCGCCAGCTGTAGAGACCCGGCGCGAATCTGAAAAGCGGTACGAGGATCGTGGCGAGCGGGATCAGCAGGATGACCAAGCGCTCTACCGAGTCCGCGATCCAGAAAGGGAGGTGCCGGCGCAGGAATGTCGGGCCGTGTTGATGAGCGTAAAGGGCCTCGCCCGACATCGCAATTTCCGGGTCCGACGGTATCGGGAAGTCGCCCTGCCGATGGAAAAGACCGCCGGGTGCGTGCACCTCCTTGGCCGCCGCGACCAGCAGGCTGACGATCGCGGGATGCAAGTCCTTGCGCACGACGAGAGCAGCCTGCGGCGCGACCATCATGACGTCCTTCGCCGGAGTGCCGGCCGCTAGGTCGACGGCACCGGCCGGCAGGACCACCTTACCCAGCGACCCGTTGAGACGCGTCAGCGCATCGGCCTGGCTGTCACTCATCAACTTGATCTCAGGATCGTGGAGGAGCTTCTGGACGAGCTTGCCGCCTTCGCCGCCGACCATCACCATCGCATCGATCCGGCCGAGGATCAGACGCGCTGCTGCCGTCTCCAGGTCCGGGTCGGTGATCGTCGAATTGCCGTTCGTCACCTGTGCGGCCAGCAACAGCTTGTCCGCAAGGGCCCGTGTTCCGCTTCCCTCAGGCCCAATTGCGATACGCATTCCACGTAACTCGGACAGGCGCGTGATGTCATTGGGCGCACGGTAGAACACCCAGAACGGCTCATAGGCGACGCGGCCGAGAGAAGCGAGGGCGGCAGCCTGAGCCGGCGTCACGATACCGCCTTGAATGAGCGCGACTTCGACACCCGATCGTTCATCCTGAAGCCGGGCCAGGTTTTCAACTGTGCCGCGCGACCCGACCAGCTCAAGCTTTATTCGCGTGCCTTTGCGCGCCAGTATTTCGGCATAGCGTTGCGCAAGCTGGTGATAGGCCCCCGAGCGCGGACCGGTCGTCATCTTGACGACGCTTGGCGGCGGCGCCGGCACAAACTGATAGGTGAGCCAGATGGCTGCCGCTACGAGCAGAACGCTCGGAGCAAACACGAGGAAGAACTCCCGCAGGTGCACCGTGCGGTCCGATTTGTGCATTCCCTACTCCGCCTGCTGACTTACCGGCGGAGACTAGACCCTAGCTCCGCTCGGAAAAAGTCAGGCGGCGTCGCCGATGCGGTCCACAGCCTCGGTAAGGACCGGGTGGATCTTCGGGCATTGCTGCTTCAGGTACGCGACGAGCGCAGATTCACTGGGACTTAGATGGCCGTCGCGGGCGAGCCGGTTCACAAGCCAGGACGCCTCGGCCTCCGTGATCTCTTCGTTGGTAATGATCTCGATGCGCTGGTGTTCGAGGCGGGCGAGAGCACGTTCTTCAGCTGTCTGGTCGAGATAGGCGTCTTTCACGCTGTCGAGGTTCGTGCGCACCATGGACAACAGGAATGCGAGGACGGACGTCTGCTGTTCGGGCTCGTGGAGGGAGGCATCCTGGCGCAATGCCTCCTCGCGGGTCGGCACGGCATACCCGGAAACCGCCATGATCACGTTGGCAACGGCCTTCACAAAAAGATCGGTCCAGGCCGGATTGGGTGTCGAAGCCGCCACAGCTTCGTCGATATCGAACAAAATATCAGCCTCGTCGCGCGTGATCGCGACGTTGCCATAGCCACCGAAGCCGTAAAGAATCCGCCGCAGCAGGTCGACCTCGCCGTCCGTCACTGTTGCGGGGTCCAGAGATTTACCGTCGCGCAGCGGACCGGTGCCGGAGATGACAGCCGTCTTCACCTGCTCAAGCGCGAACTTCACAAGACTGACCGGCGCCCAGCGCGCCTTCTCCAATACCGTGACCAGGAGTTCGAGTTCGGCCTTGCTTTCAACCTTGCCATCGGCCGAAACGCGTTCGATCAGCCACTGGGCATTCGCCGCCGTCAGATAGCCTTGCGGCCGCTCCTGAAAAATCACGTAGTCGGCGATGGCCTCGACGAAGAAGTCGGCCCAGGAGCCATGTTTATCGGCGCAACCATCGTTGAGGCGGAAGAGAAGCTCGGCTTCCTCGAACGAGACGATGCCGTCCTCGTAGAAAGCTCGCCGCAAAGAGAGAACGTCAGAGTCCTTTATGGAACCGCGACGAAGGACATCATCCAACGGAAAAGACTTGATGCCGCTCATCACAAACCCTTCAGGCAACAGACATTGACGAAGGCCGCCAATGTAGGAAGGGGAGCGTTAATCGTGGCTTAAAGCGCGTCCATTTCGAGACGAACGCATGCAAGCGATGTTGCGCCAAGGCCACAAAGACGACGAGGGCTGCAACCCGCGCTGCAACCCTCGTGTCCAGATGCCAGTGCACTCCCGCAAGCGCACTGCATATGGCGCGCATCTTACTCCCGGCGCCTAGAGCGCGATACGGGTTGGTAGCGCAATTCTGATTTGCGTGGCTGCGAAGCCACCCTCACGCTGAACGAAAAAAAGAGCCGGTCCGGGGAGCGGCTCTTTGAGTTGGCGCACACGGTTTGGGGGAGAATGTGTGTGCGCGGATGGATGCTCGGCGGAAGAAAGCGGATGGGCCGTCGCCCGGCTACCCGAAGCGTGCTCTAGGCGTTTGGTCTTGAACCGGACCTGAACCGAAATGACAGCAGTCGTTCAGAAAATGGGGGCCCGTCCGGCCGAGGGGCAAGTGGGGGATAGCCGGACGGGCCGTTGACCGAAGCAATTGGGGGGAGCGGTGCTTCGGTCTAATTCAACGATGATCTTGATGTACTACGCGCGAACCGGCCCTTGTGTTTCGCGCGTTACATGTGCGCGGCGGCATAGCCGTCGTCGCGCGGGAAAGGGTAACGGGCCGGCACCCTAATCCCGCCGTCATGGCACCCGCCCGTCATGAACATAACGGGCGTCCGCACAGGTTCCGTCGCGGCTGTTCGAGCGACTGCCTGAAGAACTAATCTTCGAGCGTAATCAATATCCGCGCGCGGGAGTCCGGCATGGGTTCGCCGCGCGGGTCGAGCACCCTTGTCTTCAGAAAGTGGCCGGTGAGCCGAAATCCATCCTCGATGTCGCGGCGCGTGACGGCGGCTCCACGCCGCCCCGTCAAAAACGCCGGTAGTGGCAGCAGCCGGTCACGATAGGGTTCGCCCGCTGACGCCGAAACTGCGCGCCCGGTGCGGGGCGATACATAGATCAATTGATCGTTCGATCCGGTCGCCGCGCATTTGGTGAGGTCCAGGCCAAATCCCAGTTCCTCCAGGAGCGCCAATTCCCAGCGCACGAGAAGGGCTGGCCAAACCGTTGGATCGTTCAGGAAGCCGAGTACGAAAAGCGTGATCTCGTACAAGTTTGGGTGCGGATCGCGCTCGGGCAGCAGGCGCGTGAATGCCGCGAGCGTCGCCAGCGCCGCAAGCGTGCCGGCCTCGTCCATTGCTTCTGCCGCGTATGCGCGGCGCAATTCGAGGCTGACGTTGCCGAGTTGATCGGAAAGCCGCGCCTTCCACGTGGCGTCGACGTGATTGCCAGTTTGCAAGAGGGGCCGCAATCGACGAGAGCGTCCGCCGTGAACAAGCCCCAAGTGGCGGCCGTGCGATCTGGTCCACAGCTCCACGACGGCGGCCGTCTCGCCGTGCGGCTTCACCGACAATACGATGCCCTCATCGGACCATTGCACGCGCGCCCAGCCCTTCAGGACTTAGGGAACTGCAGGCCCATCTCGCGATAGCGCTCCGGGTCGCTTTCCCAGTTCTCGCGCACCTTCACGAACAGGAAGAGATGGACCGGGTGCTCGGCCATCTCGGCGATGGCGCGCCGCGCCTCGGTCGAAATTTTCTTAATCATCGCGCCGCCCTTGCCGAGCACGATGCTCTTCTGACTGTCGCGGGCGACGTAGATCGTCTGTTCGATCCGGGCAGAACCGTCAGCGAGCGTCGTCCAGCTCGCCGTCTCGACGGTTGTCGCGTAGGGCAGCTCCTGATGCAGCCAATGATAGATGCGCTCGCGCGTGATCTCCGCTGCCAGCATGCGCATCGGGATGTCGGTGACGTCATCCTCCGCATAGTGCCACGGGCCCGCCGGAACGATGCCGGCGAGATAGCGGCGCAAATCGGCAACGCCAGAACCATCGAGAGCCGAAACCATGAAGAAGCGGTCGAAGTGTCTCTGGGCTTCGAGATCGGCGGTCAGCGACAACAGTCGACCCTTGTCGGTGACGCGATCGACTTTGTTCAGGACCGCCACCACAGGCATCGTGGCTGTCTTCAGGCGCGCGATGATGGCGTCGACATCGGCGTCCCGGCCCTTGGCGGCATCGATCACCAGCAAAACCGCGTCGGCGTCCTCGGCGCCGCCCCAGGCGGCGTCAACCATGGCGCGATCAAGTCTTCGCTTGGGATTGAAAATGCCCGGCGTGTCGATGAACACGATCTGGCTTTCACCCTCGATCGCGATGCCCTTGATCGGCGCTCGCGTGGTCTGAACCTTGTGCGAGACAATCGATATCTTCACGCCGACGAGGGCGTTGACAAGCGTCGACTTGCCCGCATTGGTCGGACCAAGAACCGCGACGAAGCCACACCGGCGGTTCTCCGCACCAGCTTGCGCGTGATCGGACCGATCCTCAGCCATCGAGAGCCTGATTCCGCACGCCTTCGCGTGCCAGAAGCGCGGTGGCCGCGGCCTGCTCGGCAATGCGCTTGGAGGCGCCCTCGCCCTGCGCGGGCGCACGGCCGGCAATCAAAACTTCGGCAGTGAAGCGCGGCGCGTGATCAGGCCCCTTGCGGGCAACGACGGTATACTTCGGGAGCGCCAGACCCTGGCCTTGCGCCCATTCCTGTAGCGCGGACTTTGCATCGACGGCGACTTCGGGCACAGGCTCGGACTGCTCCTGCCACAGCTTGCGCACGACGCCACGGGCTTTCTCGAAGCCACCATCCAGGAATACGGCGCCAAGCACCGCTTCGGCCGCATCCGCGAGGATGGTGGTTTTCTCGCGACCGCCGCTGTCGGCCTCGCTGTCGGACAAGATGAGATGCGCGCCTAGGCCGATCGCCCGCGCGACCTTGGCGCACGCTTCGCCGCGGACAAGGCGATTGTAGCGGCGCGCCAGTTCGCCTTCGCTCGCATTCGGATACTGCTGGTTCAGGACCTCCGCGATCGCGAGGCCAAGCACGCGATCGCCAATAAATTCGAGCCGCTCGTTGTCGGCCCGCTCGGCCTTGCCGCCACGCACGCTCGCATGCGTCAGAGCTCGCTCCAGGAGCGAGGGATCCTTGAATCGATGACCGAGCTTGGTCTCAAGCTCCTTGAATTTGCGTTGTCTCAGCATGGCGTTCCGTAACCGGCCCCGTCAGCGGACGAGAGTGAAGAACCGGCTCCAGCGAATGTCAAAAGGCCACGTCCACGGCGACGTCCAGCGCAAGGCATCTGGCTCGTCGACCTTGGCGGAGAAGAAGATGATCTCGGCACGGCCGATGAAGTTCTCAAAGGGGACAAAACCCACCGCGCTGCGAACGCGGCTATCGGTGGAGTTGTCGCGATTGTCGCCCATCATGAAGTAGTGGCCCTCTGGCACTTTGTAGACGACAGTGTTGTCGAACGGGCCATTCGGATCGCTGTCGAGCACCTTGTACTTGACGCCGTTGGGGAGCGTTTCCTCGAACACGGGCACGCGCACCGGCGGCCCGTCGTCTTCGCGCGTAGCGAATTCGCCAGCGGGTTCCTTGGGCACTGCCTGACCGTTGATGAAAAGCTGGCCGTTCCTCATCTGAATCTCGTCGCCCGGCAGCCCGATCACGCGCTTGATGTAGTCGGTCGAGTTGTCGCGCGGCAGCTTGAAGACGGCAACGTCACCGCGCTTAGGCTCGGCGGCGAAAATTCGTCCCGAGAACAGGTTGGGACTGAAGGGGAACGAGTACTTGCTGTAGCCGTACGAGAGCTTGGAAACGAACAGGTAGTCGCCGATGAGCAGCGTCTCCTTCATCGAGCCGGACGGAATGTTGAACGGCTGGTAAAAGAAGATGCGGATGAACATGGCGATGGCGAGCGCCTCGACGACGATAATCGCCGTCTCCACCCACCCCGACCTTGCGGTCCTCGATCCAATGCTCATCAAGGGGCTCCTTGCACCCGGCCGAACCGGGGACTCTTCTATCGTGCGAGCGGTCCGCTATAGCGAGTTTGCCGGGGTGCCGCAACGAAACGGCGGCGCGCGACCATTATGTCTAAGAGTACGGCAAACGGGGGAAGGTACGGCGGCGCACCTCATCAGTTTGGCTCGCCTTGTTGAAAAGGGTGTCAACCCTGCAACTAATTGCTATTATTAACGAATTTATCCGCCACCCCCACGACTTAGCGGCACCGCCGATATGATGACAATGGCCTGGGCGAGTGGATATTCGTCGGTCAGTGTCACGTCGATATGGGCAACGTGTCCCGGCGGTGTAATGCGCTCCAGTTGCTCGCGCGAACCGCCTGTCAATTGCAGGGTCGGGCGGCCCGATGGTGAATTGACGACGCCGATGTCTCGGAAATGGACGCCGAACCGGAACCCCGTACCCAGCGCTTTGGACGCCGCCTCTTTGGCGGCAAAGCGCTTGGCGAACGTGCGCGCGGGGTGTGCTCGCGACATCGCTTTGCGGTACTCCTCATCGGTAAACACGCGTTGAAGGAAACGGTCGCCGAAGCGCTCAATGGACTTCTCGATGCGACGGATGTCGCAAAGGTCGTTGCCGATTCCGAGGATCATGCGCCGACGCCGTAGCGGGCCGACGTCTCCCTCGCCTCGTCCATCAGCGTCCGCATGCGCCTGACCGCGCTCGACAACCCGCAGAAGATCGCTTCACCGACAATGAAGTGCCCGATGTTGAGTTCTACGATCTGTGGCACGTTCGCGATCGCTTTTACGGTGTTGTAGGTCAGACCATGCCCGGCATGAACCTCAAGCCCCGCGGCGTCCGCAGCAGCAGCAGCGGCAACGTGGCGTTCCAGTTCGCGGGCAACGCCGCCAGCGTCGTTGGCCAGCGCCAGATGGCAGTAGCGACCCGTGTGCAACTCGACGATGTCGGCCCCAACCGCGGCCGACGCATCTATGGTCGCGATATCGGGTTCGATGAAGAGCGAGACCCGGATACCCGCGTCCTTTAGGCGTGCGACATAGGATTTGAGGTTCGCACGTCCGCCGACGACGTCGAGGCCGCCTTCGGTGGTGCGCTCCTCTCGCCGCTCGGGCACAAGGCAGCAAGCGTGCGGTACGTGCCGCAGCGCGATCTCCAGCATCTCCGTTGTCGCCGCCATCTCAAGATTGAGCGGACGCGTGATCTCGTTTTTCAGCCGCGTGATGTCGGTATCGGAGATATGGCGCCGGTCCTCGCGCAGGTGTGCGGTGATGCCGTCAGCCCCGCCCTCGATGGCAAGGTGCGCGGCGCGCAGTGGATCTGGATGCAATCCGCCGCGCGCGTTGCGCAGCGTTGCGACGTGGTCGATGTTTACGCCAAGTCGCAACGGGCGGATGACGGATGCTGATTTCGGCGGGCGAGCCAGAGCGCGCGAACCGGCGGGCGACATGAAAGGACCAAGGATTGTTGGCGCGCTTAGCGCGCTGTTCAGACCGTGAGCCGTTTGCGCCCCTGGAACAGGCGGACGGCACGGCGCGTAGGATAGTAGCTCGCCGCGGCTGCAATCAAGCCGACGAGCGCGCCGCCGACCGTCAACGGCTGCAATGTTCCAGATAACTTTACCGCTGCCGCATCGATCGCCTCCGGCGTCGGGGATGCGATCGTGGACCCGATGAGATCGGCGCTGATCGCAACCTCGTTAACCGCAAGCGCGGGATCCTGACCGAGCACCCATGCGCCGACGACGTAAGAGGCCGACCAGATGGCTGGCCAGCTGAGTGGGTTACCGACAAATGTGCCGGCAAGAGCCGCCGGTATACTGCCGCGCAGCAGCAATGCGAGAACGCCGGCAAGAGCCATTTGCAGCCCGATGAAAGGCGTGCACGCCGCGAAGATGCCAACCGCACAGCCAATCGCGATCTCGTGCGGTGTGGCGCGCAGTCGGAGGAGACGGCGCCACTCGTATGAGACGCGCTTCCATACGGCTCCGCCTCGGCCGGCGGCGTATTGACCCCAAAGCAATTTTCGACGCGAACTCAAGCCTGCTCCATGCGCTCATGCATGCTGGTTCGCCCCGCACCAACCAGAGTTGCTTATAGCCTATTCGAACAGCCGTTCCACCTTGGCCACGATGGGCTTGGCCCTAAGGCCCGCAATGATGTGGTTTAAATGGACCAGATCGTAGACCTCTACCTCGATGTGCATCACGGTAAAGTCGGCGGCACGACGCACCATCTTCAAGTTATCAATATTACCGCCCGTCTCACCGATTATCTTGGCAATCTCGGCAAGAGAACCTGGCGCATTGACGGCAGTGACGCTGATCCGGGCCGGAAATCTTTGCGGCCGATCGGGGTCAATATCCCAGGTGACGTCGACCCAGCGCTGGTGCTCAAACTCTTTTAGGCGCGGCGAGTGTATCTGGAAAACGCGAATGCCCTCTCCCGGCGCCATCACGCCGACGATGCGGTCGCCGGGAACGGCACCTCCCGGCTCAAACAGCACAGGAAGATCATCATCGGGGCCGCGAATCGAGATCGCGGTCGTGACGTCGGGCTCAGGCGTTCGGAACTTGAGGCTCTTAACCTTGTCAATATTGAACCAGCCGTCTTGCGCCTGGGCGCGGCCAAAGCGCCGTGGTGGCTTATAGCTCTCAGCCTGTTCGGCGGCGGTAGACATGGGTGGAACGATCGCTGCCATAACATCGCCGAGCGCGACCTCCTGTCTGCCGAGCATGGCGAGCAATTCGTCTGCGTTCCTGGCGTTGAGCTTGGCCGCGGCTGCTTTGACCTTTTCCTCCGAATAGTCGATGTCGTGGCTCTTCAGTGTCGACGCGACGAGTTGGCGTCCGAGTTCGATGTAGCGTCGGCGCTCGGCCTCGCGGGCCGCGCGGCGGATCGCGGCGCGTGCGCGGCCCGTTACGGCGAATGCCTCCCACGCGGCTGGGCGCACGTGGGTCTTTGACGTCTCGATCACGACTTCGTCGCCATTGCGCAGGTTCGTGTCGATAGGCACGTGCCGGCCATTGATGAACGCGGCAACCGCTTCATTTCCGATATCGGTGTGTACTGCGTAGGCGAAGTCGAGTGGGGTCGCACCGCGGGGCAAGGCAATCAAGCGGCCCTTGGGCGTGAAACAGAAGACCTGGTCCTGGAATAGCTCGAGCTTGGTGTGCTCGAGGAATTCTTCTGGGTTCTCGGCCGCCAGAAGCGTCGAGATCATCGCGCGCAAGCGGCCATAAGGGCTGTCTTCTCCATCACCTGCTTCGGTATCCGGCGCGTGGCCATTGCCCAAGATTCCATGATGGTTCTTGTAGAGCGCGTGCGCCGCGATGCCGTATTCGGCGATGCGGTGCATTGCGCTGGTTCTGATCTGCAGCTCGACGCGCTGATGCCGCGGCCCGTACACCGTGGTGTGGATCGACTGGTAGTTGTTGCGCTTGGGCGCCGAGATGTAGTCCTTGAACCGGCCCGGCACCGTGCTCCAGGTCGTGTGCACGATGCCGAGCACCCGGTAGCAGTCTTCGATCGTATCGACGATGACGCGGAAGCCGAATATGTCGGAGAGTTGCTCGAGACTGATTTGCTTGTGCTCCATCTTGCTCCAGATGGCGTAGGGCTTCTTCTCGCGCCCTGAAGCTTCAGCCTTGATACCGGCTTCCGAACACTTGCGCGCAATCGCCTGGCGGATCTCTTCGACCAGCCCACGGTTGCGCGCGCGGATCTCGGTGAGTTTTTCGGTAACCGCTTCATATGCGTCTGGGTGAAGCCAGCGGAAAGCGTAGTCCTCGAGCTCCTCGCGCAGCGCCTGCATGCCCATCATGCCAGCGAGCGGCGCATAGATGTCGAGCGTTTCCTCCGACGCGCGCTTGCGGCTCTCGGGCTTCATGTGCTCGAGCGTGCGCATGTTGTGCAGGCGGTCCGCGAGCTTGACGAGCAGCACGCGAATGTCGCTCGAAATGGCGATCAGAAGCTTGCGGAAGTTCTCGGCCTGCTCCGCCTTCTTGGAAACGAGGTCGAGCCGTTTGATCTTGGTGAGGCCGTCGACGAGGCCACCGATCTCAGGCCCGAACATCTGGTCGATTTCGTTACGAGTCGCATCTGTATCCTCGATGACGTCGTGAAGCAGCGCGGTCGCGATCGTCGCGTCGTCGAGCTTTAGGTCGGTGAGGATGGCTGCGACTTCGAGCGGATGCGAAAAGTAGGGAGCGCCAGAGGCCCGCTTCTGATTGCCGTGCGCCTTCATCGCGTAGACGTAAGCGCGGTTGAGCAGGGCCTCGTCGGCTTTCGGGTCGTATTTGAGAACTCGTTCGACGAGTTCGTATTGCCGCATCATAGAGCGCCGCACTCCTTCAAAGAGCGAGCGTAGCCGAACTGCCTGACGTTATGAAGCGGCACACCTGGTACGGTGCACCGCCTTTTGGATCGAACGAAATTTGAAGGTGCGACCGCTCAGCGACCACGGTCGCGGGGGTCGCGCTCGCGCGGGCCGCCGGTCGATCCGATGTTGGCGGACGGCTCAAGCGGCGTCATGCTTTCAAGACCTCGCAGCAACTGCTCCTCGGTCATCACGTCCACCTGCGTGTCGGTCGAGAGATCGTCACGGCCAAGCATGGGCGCGCGGCGCTCAGCCGGCAGCAGCGGCGCAGCAACCGCCTCGGGCTCGTCCACTTCGGTATTGCGCTGGATCGACGTGATCAGCGTCTCGCGCATGTCGTCAGGCGAGATCGTCCGCTCCGCGATCTCGCGCAGCGCGATCACCGGGTTCTTGTCGTCATCGGGCTGGATCGAGATGGCGCTTCCGTTGGCGATGGCGCGGGCGCGGTGCGCTGCCAAAAGGACGAGTTCGAAACGGTTTGGGATTTTATCGACGCAATCTTCTACGGTGACGCGAGCCATCCGGTCTGTCCTTCCGCTCAATCGGTGCTTTAGGAGTTAAGAGACGCGTTTGACCCTCGGGTCCGCCTTTCAGCGCCTCGTCGGAACCCGTTTGCCATGAAAGCGTTCATAATTCAAGCGGGTGGGAGATCAGCGGCGGCGCTTGTCGTATTCGTCAAGATGTCACAATTGCGCAAGAAGGAAAAAATCTGTTATCTCCTGGGACACTTGTTCTACGGCGTAGAGTACACTTACATCTAACAGAAGCGTCTGTGCGGGCCTGCGCGCTAATATGGCGGTCGAATATGACCGGCCCGACTTGATCGTCCAAATTGGACAATGTTTAATGCCCCTATGGACTTAGGATCGTAACGATGCATTTTTATCCGACCGAGCGCATTGCGCTCTTCATAGACGGCGCGAACCTTTACGCAACCGCCAAATCCCTCGGTTTCGATATAGATTACAAGCGCTTACTTCAACTGTTCCGGCAAAAGGGACATCTCGTGCGCGCGCTTTACTACACAGCGCTTGCCGAAGAACAAGAATACTCATCCATCCGCCCGTTGATCGACTGGCTCGACTACAACGGTTTCACGATGGTCACGAAGCCGACCAAGGAATTCACCGACACGGCTGGCCGCCGGAAAATCAAAGGCAATATGGACATCGAGCTGACCGTAGATGCCATGCGGCTGGCGGATAACCTCGACCACATCGTGCTGTTTTCCGGCGATGGCGACTTTCGTTCTCTCGTCGCGGCCCTTCAGCAAAAGGGCAAGCGCGTCAGCGTCGTCTCGACATTGCAGACGCAGCCGCCCATGGTTGCCGACGAACTGCGCCGGCAGGCGGACCAGTTTATCGACCTTGCGGATCTGGAGAACCAGGTTGGCCGCGATCCGGCGCAGCGTGCAGCGCGAGAACCGCGCGGGTATTCATCGCGTGGCGGAGCACAAAGCGGCCGCGAACCGGGTGGCTACCTGTCAGACGACGATCTCGCCGAGGAGCAGATCTAGGCGGCAGGGAGCCGGCGCGGCATGGCAAAGTCCCGGGATGACGTGACCAGTACTCCCGAGGCACCGCCGAAATGTCCGCTATGCCCAAGGCTCGTTGCATTTCGACGTGACAACGAAGCGGCGGAACCGGGCTGGTATAACGGCGCCGTTGCATCGTTCGGCAGCACGGATGCCCGGCTTCTGATCGTCGGGCTTGCGCCCGGACGCAATGGTGCCAACCGCACGGGCCGTCCTTTCACCGGCGATTACGCGGGCGATCTTCTTTACGCCACCCTTCTGGAATTCGGGTTTGCGCGCGGCGCGTATGCCGCGCGCGCCGACGACGGGCTGGAACTGGTGGATGCCATGATCAGCAATGCCGTGCGCTGCGTGCCGCCGGAGAACAAGCCGACGCCGGCCGAGATCGCGACGTGCCGGCCTTTTCTGGCAGCGCGTATCGCAACGCTGCCGCGACTGCGTGTTCTACTAGCGCTCGGCCGTATCGCGCACGATCAGGCGCTCGCAACGCTCGCGCTCAAAAGGGCTCCATTTCCGTTTGCCCACGGGGCACGCCACGAAATCGGCGAAGGGCGCATGCTCTTCGACAGCTATCACTGCTCCCGCTACAACACCAACACGGGACGGCTGACGGCAGAGATGTTCCGCGCGATATTCGCCGATATCAGGCGCGCGCTGGATTGAGTTCACCATAGAGCCCGCGCGCGTGCGTATCGGGCGGGTGCACCGGATACATGACCCGATAGATCACGCCGTTGCGCACAACCAGCGTCAAGCGCTTCAGGTAGGTTTCACCGCCGGTTTCAAAGCGCGGCAGATCGAGGCCGTCGGCAAAGGCGAATTGTTCGTCGCTTAGCAGCAGGTACGGAATACCGGCGCGTGTCGCGAACGCGCGCTGCTCGGCCGGTGCCTGGGCGCTGACGCCGAAGATCTCGTATCCCGCAGCCTCGAACTGACCGTAGAGATCGCGGAAGCCTTCAGCCTCGGCAGTGGAACCGTGAGCGCCGGGGATCTTGTCCCAGCGGGGTGGATTGGATGCGCCGGGGGTGCCGGTCATCGGATAAACGAAAACGACCGCGCGTTCCTGAAAGCGCGCCAAATTGACATCCGCGCCGCGCGTCGCGGGCAGCGCGACATCCGGCAGGCGCGTACCCGCGATCAGATGCTTGGCGCCGCCATCGTCTTTCGGCGCCGGCCAGGGCCACTCGGATTTCATCGCGGATTGTCCTTGAGCCATTCGAGCACATCGGCCCCGTTCCGGTCGGGCGGGAATACCGGGTAGAAAGCCTTCACGACGCATCCATCGTCGGCAATCAGTGCCATGCGCTTCAGAAGCGTCATGCCCGCGACGGTCATATACGGCAGGTGCATTTCGCGAGAAAACGCGAAAGATGCATCCGACAGCAGTGGGAACGGCAGGTGCAAGCGCTCGGCCGCCTCGCGCTGATAGCCGGTATCCTGCACGGATAGTCCGAAGATGTGGTCGGCGCCCGCTGCCAGCAGTTCCCGATGGTGGTCGCGGAAAGAGCACGATTGCGGCGTGCAGCCGCGCGCTCCCGGAATGTCATCCCATCCTTGCGGCAGCGCGACACCCGGCCGGCCCGTCATGGGATAAGCGTAGAGGACAGTGCGGCCCGGAAGAGCCGCCAGATCGACGGCTCCGCCCTTAGTCGACGGCAAAGCGACGGAAGGAAATCGCGCGCCGGGCAAATGTGCCGCCGCACCGTCATCGACCGCGGGCGGAATGGCGGACCAATCGACGTCCTGAAGATTGGATTGGTTGGGGCTTGTCATCCCTTTTCCCGCATCAGTCGCGCCTTCTGGCGGTTCCAATCGCGCTTGGCAGCGTCCTCGCGCTTGTCGTGGAGCTTCTTGCCTTCCGCCAGCCCGAGCTTGATCTTGGCGCGCCCCTTGTCGTTGAAATAAAGCTCAAGCGGTATCAGCGTCATGCCCTTGCGCTCGATCGCCAGTCCAATCTTGTGAATCTCGCGGGCATGCAGCAACAGCCGGCGCTTACGGCGCGGCTCGTGCTGAAATAGCGCCGCTCCGGGATATTCGGCGATGTAGCTGTTTATCAGCCAGATGCCACCATCCTCGACCGACGCGTAGCTCTCGGCAATGTTTGACTGCCCGCGTCGCAGCGACTTCACCTCGGAGCCCAGCAGCTCAATGCCGGCCTCCCAGTTGTCGGAAATGAAATATTCGTGACGTGCCTTGCGGTTCTCCGCCACCAGCGTCGAACCGTCGTCCCGCTTTGCGGCCATGGCTCACTCGGCGGCTTTGGCGTCGATCAGGCCCAGATCGAACAGCACGGCGTCGATTGCCTTCTTGCTCTGCTCGGAGAGCGGAACCATCGGCAAGCGCATGTCCGCAGAGCAGAGGCCGAGGCGTGACACCGCATACTTGGCGGGCGCGGGATTCGTTTCGCAGAACATGACGTCGAACAGCGGCATGAGCCGGTCCTGCAGGCCGAGGCCTTTCTTGAAGTCGCCCGCCAGCAACGCATTCTGCATTTCGGAGATGAGGCGCGGCGCGACGTTCGAGGCGACCGAGATCACGCCGCGGCCGCCGTGCGCCATGAACGCAAGCGCCGTGCCGTCCTCGCCGGATAGCTGGACAAACTTCTCGCCGCACGCGGCGCGTTGCAGAGAGGGACGAACGAGGTTCGCGGTCGCGTCCTTGACGCCCGCGACATTCTTCAATTCCTTGAAGCAGCGCGCCATGGTCGCGACCGACATGTCGACGATCGAGCGACCCGGAATGTTGTAGATGTAGATCGGAATACTGATGGCGTCGTTGATCGCCTTGTAGTGCTGGAACAGGCCTTCCTGGGTCGGCTTGTTATAGTAGGGCGTCACGATCAAAACGGCGTCGGCGCCGACCTTTTCGGCATACTGCGAAAGCTCGATCGCCTCTTCCGTCGAGTTTGAGCCTGTGCCTGCCATCACCGGTACGCGCTTCCTCGCGGTGGCGACGCAAAGTTCGATGACGCGCTTGTGTTCATCGTAGTCGAGCGTCGGACTTTCGCCCGTCGTTCCGACCGGAACAAGACCGTGGATGCCTTCCGCAATCTGCCATTCGACGATGCGAGTGAAGGCTGCCTCGTCGAGCGCCCCGTTCTTGAAGGGCGTGATGAGCGCCGTGATCGAGCCTTTGAACATGCGTCCGCCTGAATGTGGGAAGACTTGCGCCGGCGCTGCCGCCGTCCACCAGAGTCCCCGTTTGCCGATGCCACCGGACGGGGTTATGCGCGCCCGCAATCCGGAAAAGCCACGGTATTGCCGCAGGGACGTGGCACCCCCGCTGGCGCGTGTGACTTGCACCCTTCGCCGCGACACCGCTTAATGCGGACACGGCCGGGCTTCAAGCCGTCGCACGGCGACATTAGGCGCTTGCCTCCCACGCTGCAAGGTGAGGCAAATCCAGGAAACACGCGAGCGGGACCCGAAATCGTGAATTTCCAATACACGATGAAAAGCCACCGGAATGCTTTGCTGATTCGGTGTTTGCCGCTGCTTCTCGCCGTAGCGGGCGCCCATATGGCGGCCGCGGCCGCGCATGCCCAAACGGGGGTCGCCGAGAGCCCCGCTCCGGCGCGTCCGGCGAGCGAGGTGGCCTATCTGCGCAAGCTTGAGGCGGCCTTGAAGCCGCTGCGCGACTATGCGCCTGACCCAGATGACGCCAAGCAGGTCAACGAGGCCGTGGCGGCCGTTCGCGCCAACAATGTCGGTCGCTTCAACGAAATCAAATCCTCTCTACGCGACCCGGTCGCCATCAAGTTCATCGAATGGGTCCGGCTGCGCTCCGGCTATGGTTATCCTGAAGAGTACAGCCAATTCCTCGCAAACAATCCGCTGTGGCCCGAACGATCGTTGATGGTGCAGCGTTTCGAAGAGGCGCTGTTCACGCAGGGCGGAAGCGCGTCGGCAATCAAAGCCTACCTCAAGGCTTCGCCACCGCAGACCGGAATCGGCCACGCGGCGCTTGCTTCCGCCTATCTCGCAGAAGGCAACACCGAGGAGGCGCGGAAGGTCGTTGCCACGGTATGGCGCGACATGACGATCCCCGCGACGCTCGAGACCGGGTTCCTGCGCCGCTTCCAGCCCTTGCTCACGGAAGCGGATCACAAGTGGCGTTTCGACCGCCTGGTCAACGACGATATCCGGTGGGCCGGCAACCGTGCGGATCGTGCGGCCGTTGCCAAGCGTGTCATCCCGCTGTTGTCGAGCGACGAGCAGAAGAAGGCCAACGCGCGTCTCGCCGTGTTCAACAAGGCGAAGAATGCGCGAATACTGCTCGAAGGTCTCGATCATGACCATGCCGATGATCCCGGTCTTGCGTTCCACCGCGCGCATGTGCTGCGTCGTTCCGACCGTCCGAGCGAAGCCGCGAAGATCATCCTGTCCGTTCCGCCCGATCCCCAAAAGATTCCCAACCTCGATGAATGGTGGGCGGAGCGACGGCAGCTCGCCTATGCCGCGCTCAAGGCGCGCAATCCGAAGCTCGCCTACGAGCTAACGCGCGATGCCGGGCCGCTGAGCGTCAACCCGCGCAAGGAACAGACGTTCATGGCCGGATGGATCGCGCTCCGGTACCTCAAGCGACCGGACGATGCGGAACGCCATTTCAACGACTTCGCGGCGGCCGCCGATGGGCCGCTCAGCCGCGCGAAGTCAGCCTACTGGCTGGGCCGAACAGCGGAAGTGAAGGGCGACAAAGCTGCCGCGACCGCTCACTACAAGACCGCGACAAGGAACCCCGATACCTTTCATGGCCTGCTTTCGATGCAGAAGCTGGAGCCGGGCCGCAACAAGCTTGAACTCACGCCGCCCGCATTTCCGACGGCCGAGCAGGTCCAGAGGTTCAACAATCTCGACGCGGTCAAGGCCATGTTGCTCGCGCGCAAGGCCGGACTGCCGCGCGAGTATTCGCGCGGCTTCCTGACGTCGCTGCGCATCGGGCTGCCCACGGAAGCGGAAGCAGGCATGATCGCCTATCTCGCCGAGATGGTGGGCGATACGCAGATGTCGGTGCGCGTCGCGAAGTCGGCGATCGCGCGCGGAGACAATCTCATCATGTTCGGCTACCCGGTACATCCGTTCCCGGCGTACAAGCCGCTGCGCACGCCGCCGGAGATGGCGTTCCTGCTGGGGATCGCGCGGCAAGAGACGGAGTTCGAAACGCAAACGGTCTCGGGCGCAGGTGCCAAGGGACTCTTGCAGGTCATGACGATAACGGCGAAGCACGTTTGCCGCGACTACAAGATCAAATGTGACATCCCTCGGCTGCTTGCCGACAAAGCCTACAACACCACTATCGCATCGGCCTATATCGGCGATCGGATGGGAGAGTTCGACGGCTCTTACATTCTGGGACTTGCAGGCTACAACGCGGGGCCCGGCAGAGCGCGGCAATGGATCAGAGAGAACGGCGATCCGCGTGATGCCAGCGTCGATCCCGTCGATTGGATCGAGCGCATTCCCATCACGGAGACACGCGAGTACGTGACCAAAGTCATGTCGAACATCCAGATCTACAGGGCGCGCCTCGGTGGCGAATCCAACGCTCTACGCATCGAGGACGACTTGCATCGGGCACGCGGCAGCCATAAGCAGCCAGCCACGAGCGACCTTGACGAACAGGCTCGGCCAACCCAGCGAAGCGACGACGGATGACACCCAGTCAGTCTGGGCGACGCGGCGGCGAATAGCGGAAATGCGGGGGCGAGATGGCGGCTGAGTTTCAGGAGATTTTCTTCACTTCGCGCGACGGCCTGCGCCTCTATGCGCGGCACTATCCGGCAGCCCGGCAGGAGGGGCGCCGTCCAGTCCTGTGCCTCGCCGGACTGACGCGCAACAGCCGCGACTTCCATGACGTGGCACATGCGATCAGCACGAATCCGGCGGCGCCACGTGATGTCTACACCCTCGACAGCCGCGGACGCGGCGCGTCCGAACACGATAGTGACTGGCGCAACTATGCCGTACCGGTCGAAATGCACGACGTCATCGACTTCATGACAATGAAGGAGTTGGAGCACGCAGGAATCATAGGCACCTCGCGCGGCGGCCTCGTCACCATGGTGCTTGCGGCGGTGCAACCTGCACGGATCGGCGCTGTCGTCCTCAACGACATCGGCCCCATCATCGAGATGGACGGGCTGGTCCGTATTGCCGGTTATGTCGGCCGCATTCCCACGCCCAAGACATGGGCGGAAGCCGCGGCAATCGTTCGCGACCTGACACGGAGAGATTTTCCGGACCTTAGCGAAGGCGAAGCGGAAGCCTTCGCACGCCAGCTTTTCAACGAACGCGGCGGTCGGCCGATCATGGGCTACGACACGAAGCTCGCGCGCAGCCTTTCGGTACTCGATGGGCCGATCCCGTCGCTATGGCCGCAATTCGAGGCTTTGAAGAACGTGCCCGTGCTGGTTCTTCGCGGCGCCAATTCCGATCTGCTGTCGGAAAAGACGGTAGAGGAAATGCGTCGGCGTCATTCGCGGCTGTTCAGCCACACCGTTGCGCGCCAAGGCCATGCACCGCTGCTCAAAGACCACCCGACAATCAGCGTGATTGCCCAGTTCTTTGCCGAAACCGATGCGGACTACGAGCCGGCCGCCAGCCGCGCCGCCTAAGCTGTCTTAGCTGTCTTAGCTGTCGCGCGAGGTATCGACGTCGCCCCGGTCGACGCGACGGGAGAACTCGGTATCGCCGCCGCTTGCCAGAATGCGTGCCTGTTCCACCCAGCCTTCGCGTTCTATCCGACCTTTGAAATCCAGAACCTGGCTGACGCGGTCGATATCGGCGCTCGTCCAGTTGGCGATGTGATCGTAGCGGGTGATGCCCATGGCCGTCAGCCGCTTCTCGATCAGCACACCGATGCCCCGGATGCGCTTAAGATCGTCGCCGTCTTCCTCCAGGTAGTCGCCGTGCGCCTGCATGTCCTCGATCGAGAGATCACGCCGCGCGCGGCCGGCCTGAGCCTCCTTTTCGCGGATCGCGTCCTGGAGCTTCGCCGGCATCGAAATGTTCGGGTCAACCTTCGATAGCGGAGAAAGCGGTTCGATCGGCTTGATGCCGCGCGTGACGCTCGCCGATGCCGCAGCGATGGCTGCTGCCGCGGCGGCGGCCATTTCAGCAACGGATCTGGGTTCGGCGGCGGCGGGCGACGGGGGCGGTTGCGCCGGCAGCACGCTGTCGGGCGGAGGCGCGGCTTCCATCACCTCCCGTTCTTCCGGAGTTGGCTCGTTCTCGATCTCTTCGAATGCGGGTTCTGAAAATTCCGGTTCGGGCGTCGGCGTGACGACAGCCGCTGGCGTGACGGACACCACGGGTGCCGGCGTCGATCGAGAAGGCGGCGGGGTCGGCGCGGTCAATGCCTTTGCCGCCGCACGTATGGCAGTCGCGCGATTACGCGAGTAGTAGGTCTCGCCGCCCTTGGCGAGGATCTGCGCCTGCTCGATCCACTGCTCGCGATCGATCCGGTCGATCAGGCCGAGTGCCTCATTAACGCGGTTCACATCGGCGGGCGTCCAACTGGCGATCGTATCGAACATCGCGACGCCAAGTTCCTTTAGGCGGCGTTCGGTATCCGCATCGATGGCACGAATGCGCTGCAGGTCGTCACCGCCCGAGGTGTCGAACTTGTGTGCTGCGGCCGGTGACGGCTTACGCGGCGCTTTTTCGTCCGCGGGCCGCTCGGTGTGCGCGGGGACGCTTGCGGCCGCAAGCGTTTCGTCTTTCTCATTGCCGCTTTGCTCGTCAGATTTCTCGGCATCGGCTGCCGCGGGCTTGCGCTTGAAGAGCGAGCCAAGCCCGGCGGCGATCGCGCTGCCTGCACCTTTGACGGCGGACCCTGCGGCGGACGCAGAGCGAGACAGGGCACCCGGTTGCCTCTCGGGAGACGCTGCATCGTCCGGCGCCGCGGCGGCTTCGGCGATCTGCTCCGGTTCGGGTTCGACGACCGGCTCCGGCAGCGGTTTGGGCTCGGGTGGCCACGGCCCCGGAGGGCCCGTTACCCATGTGCGGGTAGACGGGCACAGTTCCATGACCGGTTTGCGCGGCACTCCTTCGTTCGGGTCTGGCCCGAACAGCGCACGCTCGAAGCGACTAGAGTCAACCGAGCCGATCACCTGGCGCGGCGGCGGCCGCTGACCGGTTTCGATCATCGGCTGGAGAGGAAATGCTCCCCGCTGCACGGGTTCAGAGCGCCGCCTTGCCGGTGGCGGCGCGGGACGCGCGATGACCGGTGGCGGCTGTATGACCGGAGGAATGTCGAGCGATTGCGGCAGACCCACGGGAGCGCGCGCGACGCCGGCGGCAGCGGGAACCGCGACGGCCGCTTCACCCAGCGCGGACGGACGCAGAATCTTCTTGGCGACGCACGCCAGGAATGCGCCGAGGAAATAGGCGGCGAGCAGCAGCAGGAAGGTCTGCAGCAGCAGGAAGGTCATGGCGTGAGAGCCTCCCACGCGATTGTCGCGACAAGGCGTGCGCGCAATGTCATGGCTCGCCCTCGCCGCACGATGTCCAGCCCGCGATGATGCCCAGCACGAATGCCAGGGCGATCCACCAGATGAGATTGACGAAGAGATAGTCCATCAGGTCCCTGTTCCGCGGTCGCGCCTCAGTTCGCTTTCACGATGAATTCTATGCGCCGGTTGCGCGCCCTACCCTCGTCCGACTCGTTATCGGCGATGGGGCGCGTCGCCCCGTAGCCGATGGTCGAAAGGCGGCGGGAATCGACACCACTTTGCGCCAGGAAATCGGCCACCGAGCGGGCACGGCGGTCGGACAGGCGCTGATTGCGCTCGTCGGTGCCCTCCGCGTCGGTATGGCCCTCGATCTCGATACGGAACGTCGGGCATTCATTGGCGATCTCGGCCAGCTCGCGCAGTGTATCGGCACTATCGCTCGTCAGATCCGCGCTCGCGCGGGAGAAGTTAATGACACCTTTGGCGGTTGTCTGGCGCATCATCTCCTGACATTGATCGGCCGCGCGCTCGTTCTCGCTCATCACCTCGATGACCGGATTGCCCTTGAAGCCCTCGGGCAGGTCGCCCTTCACGGCGCTTTGCACTTCGCTGGCCACGGTTGTGCTTTCGGCCAGACCTCGGAGTGTCACTTCTGCGCCGGTGATGGTGAGCTCGCCCCGGCGCAGACGTGATAGCTGCTTCAGTCCAGTGCGTGCGGCTGTAAACCAAGGTTCTGGCGGCGCGCCGGCAGACGTCATGTTCTCGGTCACGCTCGCGCCGGAAAAGAACTGCTGCGCCGTCTCGAACACCTCATCGCGGGTGGCGTCGTCCGGTACCTGTCCTTCCAGCCGGATCATGCCATTGGCTGCGCGGGTCGCCTTCCAGGTGAGGTTTGCCTTAGGATCGCCGGTGAACGTTACATCTGCGGTTGCTTCGCACGTCCGTCCGACGGCGGCCTTTACGTCGCGCGGCACGCTCTGTGACACCGCGTAATCGTCTGTCGCACCTGTCAGGGCGAGGTTGCGGTCCGTCAGCACCGATTTTCCATTCTGCAGCCGGGCGAGAGAGGCCAGTCCGGCGACAACGCACTGCTGCCAGCCATCCGGCGCTCCAGCAGCGATTTGCGTGCGGTCAGCAACCGTCCGTCCGGGGAAGCGCGCCTTCACCGCATCAACCAGCGCAGCGCGCGCCGCTTCGCTCGGGACCATGCCGGTCACTTCGACCGTTGCGCCATCGTGCGAAATGCCCATCACGTAGCCGGCGGTCGGATCGGGCGCGAGCGAACGCGGGAAGCGGATCTGCTCGACGACCTTGAAGTTCTGCGGCACATCGAGTTTCAACTGGCGGCGGACCGCGCTTGCGGTCGCCTCGTCGGCGGCCTCGCCCTTGAAGCGCAACTCCTCGCCGCGAATATCCACTTCGCCCGAGCGCAATTTCGACATCTGTTCAAGGGCGACCACGGTGGCCTCATTCCACCCCTTCGGCGCACCGGCGGCGACCTCCAGCTTGTTGCTAATGCGCGCTGAACCGTACAGCCGCTTGGCGCGCTCGCCGGTGTCGGCGATTAACTTATCATTGGGCGTCAGGCCGGCGATATCGAGAACACTGCCGTCGTAACGCGCCTGCAAGGCGTACTGAGACACGGTGGGCGGCGTGACCTTGTCGCGCGCGAGCGCAATATTTCGCGGCAAGCCTTCTTTCAGAGCGGCCTTGACGTTGCGATAGGCTGGCGGCGTCGCGGCCTCGCCCACAACGGAAAGATCAAGTGCGGAGAGCTCGACCGAGCCGTGCTTCAACTCCGCAAGCTGCGTTAAGGCGAAGTTCGTGCCGGCCATCCACGGCTCGATGTCGGGCGCGCCGCGCGCTAGGCGCATCTCATCGCTGACCTGATAGCGCGCAAATCTATTTCGGGCCGCTGCGACGACTGACTTGCGCGCCTGTTCGCTCGGCACGAAGCCCGTCAACACTAACTTGTTGCCACCCTGCGATACCGCTCTCCAGACGAACCTGTCGGCGCGCTCGATCAGGCCTGAATGATCCTCGGCGATGCGGACGCCCCAGATGCTGCGTATGGTCGCGAGCGCCCGTGCGCCGTCGTTGTCATCTCCGGCACTTCCCGTGATCGCGGCGTCGCGGCCGTCAAGCGCCGGCACCGCCCACGCTAGGCCCGCGCGCTGGAGCGCTTCTTGCGCGCGCCGTCCAAGGTCGCTCTGGATAGCCTCGGACTCGAAATACACCGCCACCCAGCTCAGGATCGCGATCGGGATGAGCCCCCACAGCCAGTAGGTCGGACGGCAACGCATCAGTAAACGCGACTCCCAATCGATCACGCAGCAGCATAGAACGCGCCGATGCCGCCCCTTGCGAGACGATCACGACACGGCTTCTGCTCCTCACGGCGACTTGGCATGACCCGCGAGACCCCCAGTGCCCGTTTATAGACAACACTCAGAGCCATTCCAAGCCGACGACCGGTGCGGTTTGGCAACGCTAACGGACTGAATCAGGACTGAAATCGAGCGCTTTGGTGACGCCCGGGGGGATGGGATTGAGTTTTTCCGTTAGGGAACGGTTTCCGGCACCGGGGTAACGTCTTGTGCGTGTTCGCTCTCCATCGTGACGCGCAACGCCTCGCCGAACATGACGAGGCAGGGACCGGAGACGCCCGCGGCGGCGAGCTTTTTCGGCAGTGTCATGATCGTCGCCGCGATGACGCGCTCGGACGCCCGGGTGAGATCGATCATGGCGAAGGCCGGCGTGTCAGGCGGCAAGCCGGCAGACATCACCCTCTCGCTCAACTCGGTTAATGTGCGTTGCGCCATGTAGACGGCGGTCGTGGCGTTGGGATCGGCAAGCGCCGTCCAGTCGAGGGTCTCGGGAAGGCGGCCCTCGCGCGAGTGTCCCGTCACGTACTGAAGCCGTCTGGCGTAATCCCGGTGCGTCAGCGACCTCTTGAGTTGGGCGGCGCCCGCCTGCGCGGCCGAGATACCCGGAATGACCTCAAAGGGTATCCCCGACGCCTCGAGTTCGCTGATCTCCTCTCCGCCGCGGCCGAAAATCATCGGATCGCCGGACTTGAGACGGACGACGCGGTGACCTTCGCCTGCCAAGCGCACCATGAGCGCGTTGACCTCGTTCTGCTTGCAGGCCGGACCGTACCCCGTCTTGCCGACGCGGATGCGCCGCGCCTCCCGTCGCGCGAATTCCACAACCGGTTCGCTGACGAGGTCGTCATAAAGTACGACGTCGGCGGACCTGAGGGCCCGAACGCCCTTCAAAGTGAGCAGTTCGGGATCGCCCGGTCCCGCGCCAAGCAGCGTTACGAAGCCGCGTCCGCGCTGCCCCATGCGTTCGGCGGCAGTGGCATCAAGCAGGGTATTCAGGTCCGCTTCGACGGGAGGGCGTTGCGCGTCCGTGATGGCGAGTTCGGTAAAGCGTTCCCAGAACCGCCGCCGATCAGCCATCGTCGCGTTGCGCGCACTCGCTTTCTGGCGCCATGCCTTCGCCGCCGCCGCCCAGCGCTTGAACCCGGCGGGAAGCAACGCCTCGATGCGCGAACGGATGGCCTGGGCAAACACCGGCGCCGCACCGTCGGTCGAGATCGAGACGATCAGCGGCGAACGGTTGACGATCGCGCCGAACTGGAAGGCGCAATACTCAGGCCGGTCGATGACGTTAACCGGCGCGCCCGCGGCGTGGGCCGCCTCGACGAAGGCTATCGCTTCGGCATCCTCCGAGATCGCGCCGATCGCGATCGCGGCGCCGACAAGATCATCGGGTTGCCAGCCGCGCGCGTGAAGCGTGACAGAGCCAGCAGGCGGGGCCGCCGAAAGGCCAGCGAAGTCTGCGACGAAGTTCTCGCTAAATACTTCAACATTGGCACCCGCGGCCGCCAGCAACTCGGCCTTCCACAAGGCCGGCTCGCTACCGCCTGCGAGCACCGCGCGTTTGCCGGCGAGCTTCAGGAAGACAGGCAGCGTCGCGAGCGCATCCATCCGAGCCGGCCGCGCATCGGACGGGCTGCGCACATTTCCTGTCGAAGTCGTTTCAGTCATGACAAAGCCTTGGAACGAAGCGGCAGAATAGCACCGCTTCTCCCTTCACGCAGAGATGGGTATGACGCCGCGGATGCGCAAAGAGCAACAAAGCGTCCGCCGACCGCGCGGCTTCGGTTAATACCTTTGGAAACGGCTGGGATCGCGTGCGGCGAAAGCTACGAAAGGCGGGTTTTCGAAGGTGTTCGGGCCACATCTGCGCGGGCCGTACGTCAAAATCACGCCATCGACCGTGTAAGTCGCGCCCCCGGCCGCCCTCAGCACGGCATCGGCGGCGGCCGTGTCCCACTGCATCGTGCGGCCAAGCCGGGGGTAGATGTCGGCGGCACCGCTGGCGATGAGGCAGAACTTTAGAGACGAGCCGACCGCGATCCGATCGCCCACCGGCAGGCGGCGGATAAAGGCCTCCGTTCCCGGCGTTTGGTGGGAAGCGCTCACGACGCAGACGAATGGAGAAATCGGCTCCCGCACGCGGATGGGCTCGCGTTCCCCGCCTGTCGGGTCGCCGCCGTAGACGCCAAGCGTGCGGAATGCGCCGCCGTGATCTCCTACAAAGAGTTGTCCGCGTTCGGGGGCATAAACGACGCCGGCTACGGGCACGCCGTCTTCAATGAGCGCGATATTCACGGTGTAGTCCGGCAGACCTTTCACATACTCCTTCGTACCGTCGAGGGGATCGACGAGGTAGAAGCGCCGTGCATCCCCGGCGTCGAGGCGCGCGCCGCGGGCGCTGCCGGTCCGTTCTTCGGAAATGACGGGCGTTCCTCCGTCGGTGGTCCGCAGCCTCTCCAGGATCACGTCCTGCGCGACGCGGTCCGCGTCGGTCAGAGGGGTGCCGTCTTCCTTCAATTGGACTCGGCCGCCGCTGCGGCGGATTTGCGCGATGGCGCGGCCCGCATCGAGCGCGACACTCTCCAGATCCTGCAGGAGCGACATCAGCTGCATGCTTCCCGTCTCGCGCCGCGTGCGAGCTTCTAGATCATTGCTCTGACACGCAGGTGGGCGATCACCTCGGTTACCAACTCGTCAGGACTGGCGCGCTCGGTATCGAGACGGACCTCGGGATTTTCCGGCGCCTCATAGGGGCTGTCGATGCCGGTGAAGTTCTTGATCTTGCCGGCCGCGGCCTTGGCATAGAGGCCTTTCGGGTCGCGGCGCCTGCATTCATCCAGCGACGCTTCCACGAAGGCTTCGATAAACTCATCGGCGCCAAACAAATCCCGAACCATCGCGCGTTCCGCCCTGAAAGGTGAAATGGACGAGCACAGGACGATGAGACCGGCATCGACGAAGAGTTTCGCAACCTCTCCGATGCGACGAATGTTCTCCGCGCGATCAGCGTTCGTGAAACCCAAATCCTTGTTCAGGCCGTGGCGAACATTGTCGCCATCGAGAACGTAGGTGTGATTGCCAGCGTCGTGCAACCGCTTCTCGAGCCGCTTGGCAAGCGTCGATTTTCCGGAAGCCGACAGCCCTGTAAACCAGACGACGAACGGCTTCTGATTTTTGCTGCGGGCCCTGGCCGGCTTATCGACATCAAGCACCTCCATATGGATATGGCTTGCTCGGGGCAACTCGATCATGTCCGCGGTGTCCGTGGCGCTCGTCATCTGATCGACGCGGGTGAATGGCCCCGCCTCCGCGATGCAGCCGACCCGAAGGCGATGCTTTTTCTCGTGCATCAGCGTCCTCTGGATTGGCTCGCCGCTACGAGGGCCTTGAGCGCGAGCGTGTCGATCGCAAACTGCCGCCGGACCTGATTTTGGCGGATGAAGCGCCAGCGTCCGCGCCAGGAGGTCGTGTCTCGAAGCAGAGCGATCGCAGCGGCGTCGCGTTCACCGAGCCGCGCGCCAAATTTTTCTTCGAACTCGATCGCCTGGGGAACGACGCGGGAGGCAAAGTTCCCGCTACGCTGGCGTCTGATCCTTGAAGCAAGCCAATTGGCGCGGCCGGACGGCAGACCGACGACGTTCTTTTCATGCAGACGATAGGACGCGCACGGGCGAGGATCGTAGACAACCGTGCCGAACGCAGTTGCGATCAGATACAGCCACCAATCGTGCATGATCGCGTGCGATGGAACCGCACTACCTTGCACGAGCCGCACGAGTTGAGGATTGAGCGCGACCGTGCAGCCCGTTGCAATATTCTCGACGAGGGCATTACCGAATGTCGGCGGATTCGGCCACAACGGCGACTGGTTGAGCACGTTCCCGTTGTCGTCGCAGACGTCTAGCCGTGCGCAGTAGAGAGAGGGCCCGGCATCGCGAGCGCCGCGTAGCGCCGCTACAGCGCGCGACACCTTATCTGGGTACCAGATGTCGTCCTGATCCGCGAGCAGCACGAAACGGTCTGGTGGTGCCTTGCTGAGCAGCTGGAAGAAACTCTGGCATGCTCCGATGTTTTCAGCGTGTTCGATCGCGCGTATGCGCAGACGACTTGCCCATCTGCCCAGTATATCAAGCGTGGCATCGTTCGACCCGTCATCGCGGACGAGCAAATCGATATCAGGAAAGTCCTGGGCGCAAAGCGATCTCAGAAGCTCGTCGAGAAAGGAGGCCCCGTTGTATGTCGACAGCAGGATGGTGGCGCCGACGATCCCGCGCTCGTCACCTTCATTTGGACTGTTAGTGGCCATTCTTCACGTTCTACCCGCGGACGTGGGCGAAAGAAGCTCGGCGATCCGGTATAAGGATTGAAGGTCGGTTGTCGAGGGTGGTTACGCCGATTGCTACTGGTCGATTGCTCGGAAGTGTGGAGCCGTCGAAATGCAGCCGCACTACTTCGAAGGACTTATGTTTAGCGTTTCGATGCCGCTCATCGGATGCCCGCTTGCGCAATAACGTCGCGCTTTGCCAGAAAGCGCAAACTCTTCAGCGCGTCGACGACTTGCGCCCCGGTATGTAGCGTGCGATGCCAACCGGCGTTTTTTTTGCTCCCTCCAACGAGACAGCTTGCGTGCAGATTACCGAGCTTGCCATTCCTGACGTAAAGCTCGTCGTGCCGAAACGCTTTGGCGACCGACGCGGATTCTTCTCCGAGACGTACAATGCCCAAGCGCTGGCCGAAGCCGGGATCAAAGAAAACTTTGTTCAAGACAACCACTCGCTGTCGGCCGAAGTCGGAACGATCCGTGGATTACACTTCCAGAAGCCGCCGCACGCTCAGGCCAAGCTCGTCAGGGTATCGCGCGGCCGCGTTCTCGATATCGCGTTGGATCTGCGGACGGGCTCGCCCACCTTCGGCAAACACGTCGCCGCCGAACTTTCGGCGGACAACTGGGCTCAGCTTTTTATTCCCGTCGGTTTCGCACACGCGTTCTGCACGCTCGAACCCGACACAGAGTTTCTCTATAAGGTAACAGATTACTACGCGCCCGACTGCGACGGTGGCGTCTTGTGGTCGGACCCGACGCTCGGTATCGAGTGGCCTGTCACAGCAGACAAAGCCATCCTATCGGACAAGGATGCGCGCCTGCCGCTGCTGAAGGACGTGGGCCAGGCGTTTTAGTACCACTGAGGGGCGATCGATCGATGCGGGTTATCGTAACCGGCGGCGCGGGTTTCATAGGGTCCGCTCTGGTACGCCATCTGGTCGGCGATCGCGGATGGGCTGTCACCAACGTCGACAAGCTGACGTACGCGGCGAACCTCAACTCGCTGGCGCCGATCGTCGACAGCCCCAACTATCGCTTCGTCAAAGCCGACATCTGCGATGCAGCCGCGATGGAGCGCATCTTTGCCACGACGGCGCCCGACGCGGTCATGCATCTTGCGGCCGAGAGCCACGTCGACCGCTCGATCACGGGATCGGCCGAGTTCGTACGCACCAATATTCTGGGAACGCACGTCCTCCTCGAGACGGCGCGCCGCTACTGGGAGAGCCTAGTGGGCGCAGTCAAGGACCGCTTCCGCTTCCTGCACGTTTCGACCGACGAGGTTTACGGGTCGCTGCCGCCCGATGGTTATTTCTTGGAAACGACCGCCTACGATCCGCGCTCTCCCTATTCCGCCAGCAAAGCGTCGTCCGACCATCTCGTCAGCGCTTGGCGCGAGACTTACGGGTTACCGACGCTCATTACCAATTGCTCGAACAATTACGGACCGTATCACTTTCCGGAGAAGCTGATCCCGCTCGTGCTGCTCAATGCGCTCGAAGGCAAGCCACTGCCCGTCTACGGCGATGGCAGGCAGGTTCGCGACTGGCTTTATGTCGATGATCACGTGAAAGCGCTGACGCTCGTTGTCGAGCGCGGACGGCCCGGACAAACCTACAATGTCGGCGGGCGCGCGCCGATGGAAAACATTTCGGTCGTCCACCACATCTGTGACGTTCTGGACGAACTGCGTCCTGGTCCTGCGCCGCGCCGCAAACTCATCACGCACGTGGTGGACCGTCCGGGACACGACCGGCGCTATGCGATCGATCCGAGCAAGATCGAGCAGGAACTCGGCTGGCGTGCCGAGAAGACCTTTGCCACCGGTATAGCCGCAACCGTCCGCTGGTATTTAGACAACGAACCCTGGTGGCGGCCGCTGCGCGAGGGCGTCTATTCAGGTACGCGTCTCGGGCTTCTCGACCAAGGCGACGCCAAACAGATCGCGGCATCAAGCGAGACGTCGCCGTGAAAGTCGCGAAGCGGCGTGTCGTCGTTGTCGGACGCAGCGGCCAGGTCGCGCACGCGACGGGTCGCCGCCTGCTGCAAGACGGGCACAATGTCGTGCACATCGCGCGCCCGGACGTAGACCTCGCTGATCCGGAGGAGGTCAAGACGGCCATTGTGACGGCACGGCCCGACATCGTGGTCAATCCTGCGGCCTATACCGCCGTCGACAAGGCCGAGGACGAGCCCGACATCGCAGAGGCGATCAATGCCACCGGTGCCGGCGCCGTGGCCGAGGCAGCAAGGCTCGTTGGCGCGCCCATCATCCATTTCTCGACCGACTACGTTTTCGACGGTAGCAAATCGTCGGCGTATCTCGAGACTGATGCGTGCAACCCGCTCGGCGTCTACGGCCGCACAAAGCTCAAAGGGGAGCAACTCGTCGCGCAAACAAGCCCCAGGCATGTCATCCTGCGCACGGCCTGGGTTTGCAGCCCGTACGGGAATAACTTCGTCAAGACGATGCTACGGCTTGCCGAGAGCCGGCCAGAGCTGAAAGTCGTCGACGATCAGCACGGCAGCCCGACATTCGCGGACGACCTTGCTCACGTCGTCACCACATTGGTGCCAAGGCTGACGGGACCGTCGGTGGCGGACGAAAGCTTTGGCATCTTCAACGCTGCGAACGCGGGTGAGACGACATGGTGCCGCTTCGCGCGTGCCGTCCTGGAAGGTGCACGCTTGCGTGGCGGCCCGCATGTCCCAGTGCATGCCATCACCACGAGCGAATACCCGACCAAGGCTCGGCGCCCTGCCTATTCTTTGCTCGCGACGAACAAGCTCCGCGATGTACACGGGATCGTTCTGCGTCCGTGGGAGCAGGCGCTGTCCGATTGCCTCGACACCTTGATCGGGCCGGTACGCGCATGACGAATGCCGGCGATCAATATTGCCAGGGAGGGCAGACGTGAGTGGCGTGAAGGGCATCATCCTAGCGGGCGGCAGCGGGACACGGCTCTATCCGCTGACGTTCTCGATTTCGAAGCAGCTGCTTCCCGTCTACGACAAGCCGATGATCTACTATCCTCTGTCGGTGCTTATGCTGGCGGGCATTCAGGATATCCTGATCATCACGACACCACACGACCAGCCGCTGTTTCAGAAGCTGCTCGGGGACGGTCGTCAGTTCGGTATTCGGCTCAGCTACGCTGTGCAGCCTTCGCCCGATGGTCTTGCACAGGCATTCATCATCGGCCGCGAATTCATCGGCGACGACCGGTGCGCTCTCATCCTCGGCGACAACATCTTCTATGGTCATAACTTCACCCAGCTGCTGCGTACGGCGGCAGCGCGGCCGCGCGGTGCCACGGTGTTCGCCTACGAGGTGGCTGATCCGGAGCGTTACGGCGTCGTGGCATTCGACGATAGCGGACGCGCCACCTCCATCGAGGAGAAGCCCCAGCAGCCGAAGTCGAACTGGGCGGTGACCGGCCTCTACTTCTATGACAACCGCGTCGCAGATCTGGCGGCGCAGGTGAAGCCGTCGGCACGCGGTGAACTCGAGATCACGACGCTCAATGAGTTGTATCTGAAGAGCGGCGATTTGCACGTCGAGCAGATGGGCCGCGGGTTCGTGTGGCTCGATACGGGGACGTTCGACAGCCTGATGGACGCGGGCGAGTACGTCGCGACGATCGAGCGGCGGCAGGGACTTAAAATCGCCTGTCCAGAAGAGATCGCGCTACGGCTTGGGTTTATATCGGCGAGCGAAATTGCGCCGTGGATCGATAAGCTCGGCAAGAGCGCGTATGCGCAGTACATCCGGGCGGTGATGAAGGGACGTGACGGCGTATAGGTCTGAGGGCAGTGCACGGATTTATTCCGTCGAGCGCTGCGCTCCCAGGCCGTTCGAACATCGAGCTTTGAGCTCCTCTAGGCGGCGTCCCGCAATTTGTGCTTCAGTCCGTTGCGCGTGAGGAAGGCTGCGTACCGGTCGTACATTCGCGTGTAGGACCGCTCGAACGCGTCATAGTCAGCGGCCTTCAGCCTCTCGAAGATGTCGGTCGGGGTCTTCACGTCCTCGACACCGCAATGCGGGATCGTCATGGTCTCGGCCATTTCCCTTGTCCGGGAGTCGTGCACGATTATGAATGCCGGCACGCCGTTCGTCAGCGCGATCAGGTTGCCGTGAAAGCGACCTCCGATCGATGCGTCGAACGCCCTTATGTAGCGGTCCCATTCGCCGAGGTCGTAAAATACCTTGCACGTCGTGCGGATATGTTGCGCCAACGCGGGGCCATCGCATGGCAACTCAAAGCGTCGTGCAATCTGTTCCAGTTGGATAACGTCGTTTTCTTGAAGGTCTTCGTTTTCGATGGCCGCCATCTCGGGCATTTCGCTCTGCAGCACGTACGGCTGGCCTCCTGACACGCTCAACGCAAGTAGATAACCGGCCACTCTTTGCGCATCGTTCGGCGAACTCGAATGTCCAACAATGTCTCGTGAACCGTTCAACGACACCTTGATTCCGTCCATTGAGCCGGCAGCGGGGACCGGCCTGATCGCGAGCTCGCGCTTCAGCGTTCTGTAGAGGCTTGGACAGCCAATAATCTCGACGTTCTTGACACCGAAGTCATTTATCACGCTTGCGCTGAACGCACCGCGCACCCCGATTGCCGCGGACCGTTCGGAAACGATCTTCAGAAGCCGCCGCGTGCCCGACGGAATACCTTCCAGACGGTCTCCAATGTTTGGGGCTTGAGCCCCCAAGCCCGCCATCACGCATGGCAACGTCGTCGCATCCACAAAGTCGGCAAGGTATCCAAAGTCGAAGCCCGAAAAGATGAAGTTCGCGGCTCCGATAACGATCACATCGAATTTTTCGTTGACCTCGGCAGCGTCGAAATGCTGACCCCACGCACAATCGGACAGGTCCAACTCTTCGAGAAGCGACTGCCCGATCAAGAGGTTTCCGGTATTGTAGCCAACGGAAAGATATCTCTTTTCGATTGGATGATCGGGCCGCACGAGCTTCTGTATCGGCGCGCCCAGAAAGAGAACCCTCATGCCGTTTTTTCTCTTCAGCCCGCTAATTCAGATATGGGCACCCGTGCACGGCATTCCTGCACGTCAGTGCGCAATTGCATTGCTGATGCCGCGCGTGGCGCGCCGGAATGTCTAAGCATCCCTATATACGACCCACAGATCCTGATGCTTCCACCAATACGCTTCACGGAAGATCTTTATGCCCCCTCCCGGAAGGTATTGCTCGAGCCCCTCCACAAATCTTCGCAAGGTAATTGTCATGCCGTAGTCATTGACATCGATATCCTTTTGCTCGCTGTCGGCGCGGAACCAAAACCCGTCCGCGGGCACCTCCGGTTTGCCAAAGTGATTCTGAGCGGAAACCGCGCCGTGGGTCGTGAAGATCAGATGACCACCGGGCCGGACACGCGCGTAGAGCGCAAGCAGCCAGCGTAGCCATGTGGAGCGAGGCATGTGCGAAAAGAACGACAACGCAAAAACCACGTCATAAAGCTGGCGAATATTAAGGTGCTCCGGAACTCGGTCGGACAAAACCGCGCTTGCCTTCAGCTCTTTTCCGAGGAAGGCCACTGCGCCCGAGTGAATGTCGCAACTTGTCAACTGCGTGCGCGGCAGCGTCCTTGAGAGGTGGCGCGTGACGCACCCGTAGCCCGAGGCGAATTCGAGCAAGGTTGCCGTTTCAGAGACGCGCAGTTCGCCGAGCACGTCGCGAAGGCTCTTGGCAGAGTTCAGCCCATCAAAAAAATAGTAGCGCAAAGCGTCGCTGCGCGTTTGGAACACCGGATTGGAGATCAAAAACTGAAAGATGAAGTCGTCGGGATGTATGTTGCGAGGAACCTCGAGTTCCGAGGCAAATTTGGAAGCGACAACCAAATCGTCCGGCTGCAGCTTCACACAAAATCTCTCAGTCATCGCAATCATTCATGTACCTGAAATTGTGCCCGAAGGCTCTGCAAATACCTTGATCCGGCAGCGGAACTGACCCGGTTCGGGTATCGCTCCGCCACCATCTTTTGCATGCGCTCGATTTCGTTGAGTTCGTCGGCTCCGAACTTCTTCAAGGTGACGCTCGCGCTATGCCGACGATGCAGATTCAGGGCTGTCGCATGGAACGCGCAGCTACCGCGTCTCAACAGATGCGCATAAGCGCACCAATCGCCGGCCACCCGGAAGCTGAGGATCTCATCTAGATTTTCGCGCATCGCGGCCAACAGGTCTTTGCGACGAAAAACGACCGCGCTCACATTGGGAATGGTGTTCTTGACGCTCAATCCTCTAACGACTTCATCGTCGCCGCCGCGTTTGTAGTCGGCCTTCCACTGATTGGGACAAACGTCGCTCACGTAATCCAAATAGGTGTCGGACAGGATCGTTCCGTCAGGCCCCATCTGTTTCGACTGGCAGTAGCTCAGCACGACATCGTCCTGGTCGAAACCGCGCATGACCTGCTTCAGAAAATCAGGCTCGGCGAGATCATCAGCCTCCGCGATCCAAAGGAAGTCTCCGGCTGCCGCTTCTGCGCCCCTCAGCCATTGCCGGAACACCGAGCCGCCGTTCACGGCGTTGCGCATGTAGCGCACCGGAATATCGATTTTTCCCAGCAGCTCGCGCACGACGGTATCGCTTGCGTCGGTCGAGGCATCGTCAAGAATGATCAGCTCCGATACCGGGTAGTTCTGGTCGAGAATGCTCTCTATGCGGCCAGTGAGAAGCTTTGCGTAATTGTAGTTGGGGACCACCACGGAGACCCGTTTGGGTGCGCAGCCGACGAGTTCGAGAACGTCGTGGGCGTACGCCTGAAACGACACGTCCGGACGCTGCCAGAAGCGTTGCGCGCGCAAGAAACGGCTTTCCAACGTGCTCTCGGCGAGGAGCGACAGGGCGGCGTTCGCAAGCTGTTCGATGTCATACGCCGGCGCGAGCCGACCTCCGAATTCCGCAATCAGGGGACCGGTCCCCGTTACGCCCTCAAACGCGACGATTGGCAGGCCGACGTCGAGCGCCTCCAGGACGGTTGACGGATAAGGATCCTCGCGCGAGGCCAGCAGATAAAGGTCGGCCGAGAAATAGTAGGGGTCCGTGTCGTCGGTCAGAGGATGCACAAGTAGCGTGCCCTCCCTTGCCAGCGCTTCGACGCGGTGTTCCAGTTCGGGGAGCAAATTCCGGTAGTCGCAACCAACGCTCAGGAAGACGACGTCGTTTCGCCGGCCGATGCGCTCGGCCGCAGAGACGAGCATGTCAAAGCCTTTTCGAGGGTCAGTCGCTCCGACAGCCAGAATGACCTTTGCGCCATCCGGAATGCCGAGTTTACCGGCGGCAGCGCGACGCGACGCAGCATCCTTAATCGAGGCGCGGAACCGATTGCGCTTGTAAGCTCCCTGCGGTCTAACAACCAGCTTTCCCCTGTCGATGGGGGCAACCTCGCTCAGCTTCTGGCCGACAAGGTCGGCTGCAACAACGATCTTTCTCGAAGTCCGGGCCATGACGTCGACGCAGCCAACAAGGCCGTGCGATGCGATGATCTGGGGCAACTCATGCGCCAAGCCGATCACATGAAATCCGCAATTCGCGAGCGTTTCGGCGAACCGTCCGGTCGCAACACTGTTGCATATCGCGACGTCGGCGGTCTGGCGGAGTTTGTGCGCAAGGCCAAGAGCCTCGTCACCGGAAGGCGAGCAATGTGCAAGGCAGTGCGTGGTCGCGTATTGGGAGAACCGGCTCAGCAATGGCCCATCGCCCAGGACGATGAGGTCGATCCGCTTGCCGAACTTCTCAGACAATATTTTACATAGGTTGAGCGTCAGAAGTTGTGCGCCGTAGGGATGCGCGTCGTGCGCAACGATGACGATGTGATTGCGCGAAGGCGCGCACATCGGGGGCTCATCCGCGCGCGCGGTCAGCGCTTTGGCGCCACTTACGCTGAATTCCTTGAGCACGCGGGCCGTCTGTTCGAGATACGCGTACCCGTAGCGCCGACAAGGCTCTAGATGCGCGCCCTCGCCCCATTCGTTCCAGGCATTGACGAAGACGTAGCCTGAGTGATCGGGACGACGTGCGATGTTTTTTGCCGTCTGCGCGCAGGCGCCGCGAAGCCACCTGCCATAGTTCTCGGGCGTAGACCCATGAAAGATATGGCCGCGTCCAGGCTTGCGGGCTTCATTGTCCCAGTTCGGACAAACCGTCTTGAATAGGGTGTAGTCCTGAGCCTCCTGACGGATGTAGGCGTCGGCCATCTCATTATAATCGTAGACCGTGCCGGTGAAGGCCGGGTTCACGATCTCTATTATGTCATTCAATGACTTGCAGTGGATCGAATGCGGTGGGAATTCCACCGCGGCGTCGAAGCCGAAAGGGCGCGGATCGGTGATCCCAAACGATCTTGCGGCCACCAAATACAGTTCGCCTATACCTTCGCGACGGCAGTATTCGCGCCAGCGCTCGGCGGTCGCGCGGGCATCGGGAAGGATCGTGACCCGGTAAACGATGAGCAGCGGTCGCCCGTTCACACGTATGTAGCGCGGGTCGCGCAATGCGGGCGCGATGTCGGCGATAAATGCCAGATCGTCGTCCGGCGTATGATTCTGCGCAATCAGAACGTCCTGCTCCAGGCCGTCCCAGCGCCGCGTCCAGTTTTCGTTTGCCCAGCACAGACAGAACGATAAATCGAGATCGGGATTGGCGAGGATTTGCTTGAGCGGCCGATCGAGCAGCCGCTTGCCGCCGAACCAATAGTGATGGAAGCAGAACCCGCTAATACCGTACTGCTTGGCGATCTCGATCTGCTGGCGCTGAACGTCGACCAGGCGCAGGTCGTAGAACCCGAGATCGGCGGGCAGACGCGGCTGGTAGTGTCCCAGGAATTGCGGCGCGGCCTTGCTGACGTTCGTCCATTCCGTGAAGCCGCGGCCCCACCAGGCGTCGTTCTCCGGTATCGGATGAAACTGGGGCAGGTAGAATGCGATGGCTTTGATCGGACAGGCAGAGGAATCGAATACGGTGTCGCTCCGTGCGACGTATTCTGCCTTTTTCGAATTGCTGGCGATTTCCAGGATCTGTTCCGCGTAGCGCGCGAAAGGCGTGGTCCTCGGCGTCGGCGGTTGAGGCCGGGAGAGTTCAACGCCGGCAGCCGGGCGCGTCTCCCTCGCTGCGCAGCTTTCCACGAGCGGCGTTCCGGCCACTCGGACGTTGTGGCGCGAAAGGTTCTCTGCGTAGTCCATGCGCCATCTCAGGCCTTGCATTCCTTCGCGACGCCATGCGCGCACGGCCTTGCAAACGACCGAAGCGGGGCCTCCGGCAACTCGAATGGCGTTCGGTGTCACTCGCGCCGCCCGAACGACGGCGAGCGCTGCGAGCTTCACAGCACGCACGGGCGCCATAAGTCGCCACGAGGTCGACGCCCGGTACATATTCTGGACGTTCTGGGCGCTGGCCCAAGCCGAAGCGAGGTCGCCGCGCTGCTCTGAAAATAGCGCTTTCATGCGGACCAACTCTTCAACACGTTGCGCAAGTTCAGCCCTTGCGTGGGCGTCGGCAAGAACGGCCCGATCGTAATTATCGCGTTGGCGAGAAAGTTCCTCCTGGCATTTCGCGAGAGTCGAAAGGCCGACTTCCTCGGAAGCTTTGGCGGCGGCAAGCGCCGCATGCAGCGCGTCGACCTGTCGCTTCAGTTCGGCAATGTCGCTGGCGTCACGCGTGAGACGCTCCTGCAGGTTAGCCTGCATGTCGTCCCGCAATCGATCGAGCCGCATCTCGCGCTCCGCAACTTCGGCACGCGCTTGGAGAGCCATCGTCCGCATTTGCGCCTGCAGATCGGCCAGCGTCGCTTCGCGTTCCGCGAGACGCACACCGACCGCATCGCGCTCGGCCGTCAAATCTCGCTTCAGTGTCCGCAGAGCGGCCTCCAGCTCTGCCTTGGCCTGGAGCAGTAGGCTTGATTTTTCTTGCTTTAGCGCCCGCAGCTCGGCCTCCCGTTCATCCAGGACTAACTGGTTATGATTCAATTCCCTCGTCAGCTCATTCTGACGCGTCCGCAGTCCGGCGCTTTCGACCTGCAGTTCGGCATTTGCGCTCTCAGCGCGCTTCAATTGCTCGCCAACAGCGGCACGTGCTGTTTCGATTTCTTCATTTGACTGCCTAAGGTTGTTCAGCGCGCCGTCGCGCTCGGTGATGCGTGCTTGCAAGCACTCGATTTTGCTCGCCGCGTCCTGTTTTGCCGCTCGCGCCGCGTCGATCGCTTTCGCTTGGGAAACCTTCAGCGGCCTGGTCAGGGCTTCCAGAAACGGCGTGGCTTCGTTGACGGCATTGCGTATCCGATCGAGTTCCGCAAAGGCGGATGACGATTTGGGTGTGCATTCGAGCACGCGTAGTGCGGCATACGCGTCGCTCACCCAGCCTCGCAACAGAGGCTCGATCGCCACTTCATGCATCGAACGGCTGTGGTGGCGCCGGTCGGGCGACAAAAATTCGTCAACCATTGGCGCAATTTCGGCGGCCGAGTACGGGAAATGTGCGCCTACCCCCTCTGCCACCGCGCTCAGAACGCCACGCCAATCCGACATCAGACGATCATACGAGGACACGACACGGGGCCGCGTTCTGGTCGCAGCTTCGGCGTCGAGGTTATGGCGGAGCCACAGAAGAGCCGCATCGCCGCGCGTGTAGTCTGATGGCCAATATGCGAGCCTGTCCTTTAGAGATTCGATGACTTCGATCGGATTGCGAAATGTCAGGATGGGCGCAACGCGAATACCAATCTGCTCGACGGCTTCAATAAACGGGGAAGCCAGTCGGCATATCCTCGGGTCCTTCAACACAAACAGCGGCGCATCGCCGTAGTCCTGCTCGATGATCCGCTG
The DNA here is from genome assembly GCA_964651805.1 of uncultured Hyphomicrobium sp. Classification (GTDB taxonomy): domain Bacteria; phylum Pseudomonadota; class Alphaproteobacteria; order Rhizobiales; family Hyphomicrobiaceae; genus Hyphomicrobium_B. The sequence goes on from CAZYXX010000001.1 coordinate 144,897, forward strand.
CCACTGCTTCAGTCGGGCCTCACGGCGGTCCGCCGCGTGGATCTGGTCGTCTAGGGCGCGCCAGTCGTGCCAAGCGGAGTCAAGCTGCGCGAGCAAATGCTCGTTGCACTCGACAATTCTCTGCGGTTCCCAGTGACCCGTTTCATTGCCCTGGCCCGATCCATATATTCTTTGTGGGAGCTTGCCGCCCGCTATGTTCAAGACGCGCGCCAGGGCACTTGTACCTGAACGGTGCATTCCGAGAATCAGAAGACAAACGCGACCTGCTCCGCCCTTCGGATCCTCGATACACGGGAATCCCATTCCCCTTCTGTCTGCAGCTTCAGCTCTTGATACGGTACTCTCGATGACGTCGATCGCGATACCGTGACGGTGCATTCCCGAAACCTGCTCGCATTATTTTCCGAACGCGCGGATCGCGCCCCGCCGTCGCTTTTACTTCCGCGAATACCGTCACCACAATTGGCGCTCCGCATTTGAACCGGCGATATACGCGGTTGCACACAGTCTTTTCCAATCCAATATTCTATATATGTCTCTTATATTCCCATATTTTCAGCCCGGAATTTCGCCAAGAAGAAAGAATGTCGCCAGCCGCACCATCCGGATCACAAAGGCATCAAGTGTCCGTTGCAGCACTCGAAGCATTCTCCGGCGCATGAGACGGCGCGCGCGACTGAGTGGGTGCTTCTCGCATCCGTGACAGCGGGAAAAGCATCCGTGACGGCACGGAAGATCTGTTTTTCGCAATGGCTCTTTTGTTGCGCCAGAGGGACTTGCCGTGTACGCCTGTTGTGCACTACATCATATAGATATTTGACGCTATGGGTTTTGTGTGGACTGAGTTTAAGGGGGCGATTTGTTCGGCAGGAAACCGCCAAAACGCAGGCGCATTCAGTCCAAGACGGCTCCGGCAAACGGGCCTGCATCTCCGTATGCGCACCGCGCTGATGGACGCTTTGCGCAGGGGCATAGGTCGGATGACGAACATACGCGCAGACACGAGGAACTGACCGCCTCACTTGCAGAGCTGAAGCACGAACTCGCCAACCTCAAGGAAGAGATTCGAAAATCACATGCCCGCGATGTTTCGGCGTTGTTAAGCGATACGCGACAGCACGTTTCAAAGTTCTTTCGCAACGTCCGTTTGTCGACGAGCGGAGTGACCACGATTGCCACTCCAATATTGGACATTGTTCACTCCGCGCGCGAGAACAACGGCCAGTCGTTCGATATGACGGGCTCAGACCCGCAATTTATTATTTCCACATGGCGCCAGAATGAATTCCCAGCAGGTCGATACATACTCTCTTTTACGAATTTGATTGGTGGCGACAATCTCAATAGCCCGATTCTGTATGCCGACACCGGAAGCGGATTCAACGAACACGAGGCACAGCATTTGAATTTCGTCCCGTCCGGATCCAAGACGGCCGCGCAGTTCATCCTCCCGCAAGACGCAGAGCGTTTGCGCATCAACCCCAGCGTTGCATCTGGGCGTTTCGCATTCGACCGGATCACGCTCAGACGCGTCACTTCCAGCGAATTCTATGCGAGACTTGTAGCCAGGATCGTTCGAACACGCGTTCGAAGCGTTCAAGACCTGAAACATTGCTTGCTCATAACTGCTCGGCTATTGCGGAACGAGGGCGTAAGCGGACTTGCTACGCGGCTTCGAGCGTCGCAAAGCCGCGTAGCGGACCTTGCTGCTCCAACATATCAGACCTGGATCGAAAAATACGACACGCCTACGGCAGCTCACGATCACGCGCTCAAAGCGCGCGTCGAGCAACTCGCAGAGCGACCGCTCATTTCGGTGATCATGCCGGTTTACAACACGCCGCCGATCTTGCTCCGGGCGACGATCGAGAGCGTGCGCGATCAGATTTATGACCGCTGGGAGCTTTGCATCGCTGACGACCGATCAACAGATCCGCAAGTTGGCCGCTTGCTTCGAGAATATGCAGTCGATGACCCGCGGATCAAAGTGACGTTTCGCGAACAGAACGGACACATCTCGGCGGCAACGAACACGGCGTTCGAGTTGGCCACCGGCGATTGGATCGCATTGCTCGATCACGACGATATTCTGCGCAACACCGCATTGGCGGAGGTTGCCCTTGAGATCTCCGCACACGCGGATGCGCAGCTCATTTACTCAGATGAGGACAAGATCGATGCGAATGGTCGTCGCTTCGATGCGTACTTCAAACCCGACTTCTCGCGCGAGCTATTTCGCTCACAGAACTACCTCAACCACCTCACCGCGCATCGCGCCTCGAATATTCGGGCGGTTGGTGGCTGGCGCAGTGGCTACGAAGGCAGCCAAGACTACGACCTCAATCTCAGAATCTTCGAGATCATCGATCCTACGAAGATCAGGCACATCCCGAAGGTTCTGTATCATTGGCGCGCAGTGGCAGGCTCAACCGCCGCGTCCGGGTCCGAAAAGAGCTATGCCCTCGCGGCTGGTCACCGTGCGCTCCAAGACCACATCTCTCGCATGAAGTTGCCGGCCAATGCCGAGATTGTGACCGGCTTGCCGTTTTACCGGGTTCGCTTCGACATCCCCCAGCCGCCGCCCCTTGTGACCATCATCATTCCGACCCGTGACAAACTAAACGTGCTGCGCAACTGCATATCTTCCATATGCACAAAAACGGCCTACCCGAACTATGAGATCATTGTCGTCAATAACGATTCTCGTGAAGACCAGACACTCGAGTACTTCGAGGACCTTGAACGGGCCCCGAACATCCGCGTTCTGCCGTACAATCATGCTTTCAATTATTCGGCGATCAACAATTTCGCGGTCCAGCATGCGAACGGCTCAATATTGGGCCTGCTGAACAATGACGTTGAAGTCATCTCGGAAGATTGGCTCGGAGAAATGGTTTCCTGGGTGTGCCGGCCTGAAATCGGGTGCGTCGGCGCCAAACTTTATTATAGCAATGAAACAATTCAGCACGCCGGTGTGATTTTGGGGATCGGCGGGGTCGCCAACCATGCTCATCTGTACGAGCCGCGAGAAACACCAGGATACTTCGGCCGCGCCGCGGTTGTCGGCAATTTCTCGGCGGTGACGGGCGCCTGTCTTGTAGTTCGCAAGTCCGTCTATCAGGACGTGGGCGGCCTCGACGAAGAGAACCTGAGCGTGGCGTTCAACGACGTCGACTTCTGCCTAAGGGTCCAGGGTGCCGGCTATTCGAATGTGTGGACACCGTACGCGGAGCTTTATCATCACGAAAGCCTCTCCCGCGGCAAGGAGGACACCGCTGACAAAAGCAAAAGGTTCGCCAGCGAAGTCGACTATATGCTACGGACTTGGGGTCCCGCTTTGAAGAACGATCCCTATTATTCGGTGCACTTCAACAGGACAAAGCCAAACTTCATTCTTATGTCCTGAGGATGCTCGGAAGGTTCTTTTCACAGAAGGGTAGCCGCCTAAGGATCGCGGTTGCGGCAATCTTCAAGAACGAACTCCCCTACGTGGTGGAGTGGGTTGCCTACCATCGCGCCGTGGGCATCGACCGGTTCTTCATAGCCGACAACAATAGCGACGATGGCACGAGCGTGTTGCTGGCCAAACTGGCAGCAGCGAACCTGGTAGATCACATACTTTTTCCCGGCACGCCAAATGTGGCGCCACAACTGCCAGCATACATTGAAATCATGCGCCGCCATGGCCGCGAGGCGGACTGGATTGCATTCATCGATGCCGACGAGTTCCTTTTTTCGACTGATGACTCTCACTCAGTACGAGAAGCAATTGAGGGGCTGCACCACGATCCGAGTGTCGGAGCGATTGGAGTCAATTGGGCAACGTTCGGTTCATCGGGGCATGAGGGTCCGTCTGAAGAACTGGTGATCGAGAGGTTTTCGAAGCGTGCCGCAAAAGGCTGGAGCGAAAATTATCACTACAAATCTATCGTCCGCTCTAGCGCCTTCAGCGCACCGTCCGGTACGCCTCACGCGTTCTTACTGAGGCCTGAATGGCAATACGTTCATCCGACGGGGGAGGCCCTTGTCGATCATGAGGTCCGCGGCAGCGGTCTCAGCCGCGATCTGTCATGGCACCGTCTGCGTTTGAACCACTACGTTGTTAAATCGCGAAAGGAGTTCTTTGATCGAAAAGGGCCAAAAGGCCGCGCGACCGTGGTCGGTCAGACCAAAGGGGCAAACTATTTTTCTGCGCATGATCGCAATGAGGTGAACGACCCGTTTCCCGCGCACCTCGTTGACCGGGTGAAACGCGAAATTGAAGACATTCGTGCGGTGATTGGTGGCGTACCCGCGGTTGAGGCTGAACGGCCGCCGAGCGGCGATGCCGCCCGGCCTCAAGAAACCAAGGCCTGACCCCGAGCGAGGGCACAACCCGGCCTGCGTCGGTCCTGAACAAAGACGGCGTTGCGGCAACAATTAACAGGGACACAGTCCGCCGCGCCGTGCGTAGCCACGGCGTCCATGTGAAGCGGCCGGACCGGTCGCCGCTCGTTTGGCTTTGGCGGACCTTGTGCTAATCACGTCGCGCAATCTGCGGATCTAAGCATGCAAAATACGCTCAACACCGCCCTAAGCGACATTGTCGAAGGTCTGCGCCTCAAGCGCCTTTGGGTGGCGCTCGCCTTCGAAGACATCGGCGACCAGCATCGCCTCACGTTGCTTGGCCCGATCTGGCTGCTGATCAACTATCTCGCCTTTGCAGGTACGTTCATCTTCATCTTCAATGCCCACGCCAACAGCCCGCAATACGCGGCCTATGTCGCGATCGGCCTGTTCGTCTGGTTCTTCATCATGGAGACGATCTCCAATAGCGTCTCCCTCTTTTCACGCGAGGAAGCCTACATAAACGGCACGACGCTGCCGCTCACCGTCTACGTCCTGCGTATGCTGATGCAAGCGACGATCCGCGCTTCGTATGCCCTCGCGGGTTGTCTCGGAATCCTGGCGCTCGAGGGCATGGCGGTAGACTGGGCGTGGGCCTATTCCGCGCTCGGGTTGCTGCTGATCCTGGCCGTCGCCCCGGCCGTGATCATCGTATTCGCCTTCATGGGCGCCTACTTTCCGGACAGCCAGTACGTCGTGAGCAATCTGATGCGGATCGGCATGTTCGTTACCCCGATTTTCTGGCATTATCAGGGGTCGCACGGGGTCCAACACGCATTCTATTTCTGGAATCCGTTCACATACTTCCTGGAGATCGTGCGCGCCCCGGTTCTGGAGGGAGCGTTCCCAATTCATGCGTTCGCGATTTGCATCGCGATCGGCGCCATCATATGGGTTCTGGCTCTGCTACTGCTTGGCCGCCTCAGGCGTGAGCTGGTTTTCGCACTCTAATGGTCTCCATCACCGTACAAAATCTCGGGCTCGATTATCGCCTGCGCGGAGCGATGTCGCTTTCGAACGTCTTGCCGCGTAGCGGACGCATCGAGAGCGCAGGTCACGGCCGCGTCGTGAAGGCCCTGGTCGACGTCAGCTTCACGCTCGAGGCGGGCGACCGTCTCGGCCTTGTCGGGGCCAATGGCGCGGGCAAGACGACGCTGCTCAAGGTCCTCTACGGCATCTATCATCCGACGCGCGGCAGCGTCGTCGTCAATGGCCGTGTCGACGCCCTCTTCAATATCAATCTGGGGTTCCGGCGAGAGGCCACGGGCCGCCGCAATATCGTGCTGCGCGGCCTCATCAATGGCTGGACGGAAGAGCAGATCGAAGAACGCCTGGAAGACATCATCGCGTTCAGCGAACTGGGTGAATTTATCGATCTGCCCTACAAGACCTACAGCCAAGGCATGGCGGCGCGCCTGGCATTCTCAGTGGCAACGACGTGCGATCCGCAGATCCTGCTCATGGACGAATGGATCGGCGCGGGTGATCCCGCCTTTCAGGAAAAAGCTCGGGCCCGCATGAACGATCTGGCCGAGCGGGCCGGTATCATCGTGCTCGCCTCGCACAACCATGCGCTGCTGCAGCGGACGTGCAACAAAATCCTTCATCTCGAGGGGGGACGGGTCAAGGCGTTCGAGACCGCGAGCGACTGGTTTGGCAAGGCGTCGCCGAAGTCGGCTAAGTAATCAAGAGGTCCGCTAGAGAAGAGATAAGGGCTCAATGAATGCGGTGCGTAATTTATACAGCAGTGTTCGGGTGCTATGATGACCTAAAGCAACCTGCCGTCCAAGATATAGATTGCGACTTTTTCTGCTTCTCAGATTGCGCTCAAAACAATTCTTCCGGAGTGTGGCAAATTGTAACTTTGCCTAACCTCAAAAGCGTTCACCCGCGCATGCTAGCTAAGTACTATAAGATCATGAGTCATAAGGTCTTTCCGAGCGGACGGCTAGCAGATAAGTTCGGGACCGCCAAGGTCAGCGGCGGTCCTTATCAGGCGAGCATTTGGATCGACGCAAGCATCGAGATTGTGAGTTCGAAATTTGCGCGTGAGGCAATCGAGTTCGCGCAAACTGAGCGGTGGGCCATGTTTAGGCACCCATCGCGAGACTGCATCTTCGAAGAGGCTGTGGTCAGTGCACGGATGGAGAAGTATGCTGGCCAGGACGTGAAAGGACAGGTCGACGCCTACCGGGATTTGGGGTTTCCTGAGCATGCGGGCCTTTTCGCCTGTGGCGTCATTGCACGGCGGGAGCCGCTCACTAAGGGACTAAAATCTGTCAATTGGAAATGGTGGCTAGAAAATCGGAAGTGGACATATCAGGATCAGCTTTCACTGCCATTTGTGCTTCGGAAGTCCGGAGTAGGGGTTGGCGTCATAGAAGGGAACTTATGGATCAACCCCTGGCTGAGACATCATTCGCACAACCGCAAAAACTGATCTTGGTTGCAGGGACTGGCATTGTTACATCTTCAGCCAACTGACATTTCGCCGCGGGGGAGTTCGTTGAAAATTGCTCTTTTGTCGATGGTCAAGAATGAGGCCGATGTAATTAATGTCTGGCTTGAGAACGCCGCTGAACTATTTGATTGGCTCTATATTGCCGACCATTCCTCGTCTGACGGCACGCGGACTGCGCTGAGTGCCTTCTCGCAACCCTCGACCCAAGTTCGATTGTTTGACTATAACGAAGCGAGCTATGACCAGGATCAAGTTCTGGAGGCGCTGCGGCATCAATGTGTCCGAGAGACCGACGCGGAGTGGCTGTTTGTCTTGGATGCGGACGAGTTCCTACCCTATCGAACGCGATCCGAACTGCATGACGTCTTGTCTGAGATATCAAGTTACGACGTGCTGGATTTCCGATGGCGCAATTGCTTTTCGCGGAATCCTGGCCCCCTACCAAGTTCATTTGCCGGGTTTGCCAGAACGGCAACGTCTTCATTCGGCAAAGTGGCCTTCCGGCGAAATATAGCCGAGGATAGAAAATATAGCATACCGAAAGGTGCGCACCGGCTACAGCATGAAACCTATGGCGGAATTAACGGGCACATTTTTTCGACGATACTTCATTTCCCAATTCGATCCGAAGAACAGCTTATTCGAAAGCTTTTGCAGGGTTGCCATGCATACCTTAAGACGCCGATCCGCGCGACGAAGGAAGGTTCGCATTGGTTTTCGCTACTCAACCATCTAATCCGCGACGGCTCCTCATGGTATTCCGCCCCCTTCCTTGTTGCAGATTACGGCGATCGGGTCATCGCTGCAGATGGAGATGCTTCAGTTTTGATCGCCACAAAATTTTCGCCCGAGAATTTCCGCCTTTCGAATAAACCGACTGAGTTTCATGTGAACGACCGTCGACTAAGACCAATCACTTTGATTGAGCTTGTGAAAAGAGATCCCGAAATTCTAAATTTGCTAGAGGAAGTTCGATCTCTGGATCGCTCAATCCGCGAGAACACGGAGTCACTAATGCTAGAAGTAAAGCAGAGCACGTTAGTCAAGGATAGCAATTGGAAAGGCGTGAAATTCGACGCGCTGCCTCTTGACGATCCGAGCCCAATCGGCGCGCCCGAGGTATGTGAAGCTGCCGAATCGGCATTTTGGCCGATACGGGACGCGAGCCCGAGCGCATGGGGAGAGCATATCCCTTTCATGTTCGCGCTCGTCACCCTGTTGCGCCCTCGCCGGTATGCTGAGCTGGGAGTTCATCACGGAACAAGTTTCTTTGCCGCGTGCCAGGCGGTGGACGCTGCAGATCTCAACTGCGAATGCGTCGCCATAGACAGTTGGGCCGGCGAGCGGCACGCCGGAAAATTCAACAAGGAGGTATTCGAGGCGTTCAAATCCAAATTGCGCGATTATTCGCGCTTCGCTGGTTATATCGCGTCGGACTTCAATGCCTGCACAGAGCAATTTGCAGAAGGGTCAATCGATCTTTTGCACATAGATGGCTTTCACACTGCGCGCGCCGTTAAGAACGACTTCGATTGCTGGAGGAGCAAGCTTTCTGACGTCGGGGTTATACTTTTTCATGACACAAACGAATTTAAACAGGACTTCGGCGTCTGGCGCTTCTGGCGCTGCGTGCGCGAGCAATACCACTCAATCTCATTCGGCCATTGTCACGGTCTCGGAGTTCTCATCGTAGGGAAGAAATGCCCGCTCCTCCGGCTCTTAAACGCAGATATTTTACTGTCTAGCGATGAGATAGAGGATATTTTACAGATTTTCTTCGCGGGAGTTGGCCGTACTTCGTGGAGCGCCGCATCCTCGCATCGGGCCGCGCAGCAGGACCTGCCGCGACAATCTGACGTAAAGCCCGTTGCAAAAGCCGTGATCGCCCCTAAGCCGGTGGTCGAGGTTAAGCATGTAAAAGCGGCGGTTTCCGAAAAACCCAGCATCGAGGTCAATGCAACAAAGTCTGCGGCCGAGGCGCAATTGCACGCGGCAACGCTTGCGCATATCGCCAACCTTGAAGCGGAAAATAGATATTTGCGGGAATCAACGTCGTGGAGAGTCACACGCCCCCTTCGCGCCCTAAAGTCTTTTTTTGGGCAGTGAGAAACGGAGGTATTCACAAATTTTTATGTTCAGTAAGCGTTCCTATTCCTTCCTTCCATTCTGGCAGCCCTATCGCGACTACGCCTCGTCTCGGGTCCGAGGCATTTTTCCGGCACACGCGCTCAATCAGTCAGGGGGGGCTCGCGCGGAGGTGGGCTGGATCGAAGGGGCTGACTTATACTTAGTGATACAGCTTTGTTCGGACAGGATATTGGAGCGCCTGAAGGCTGTCAGGGGTGAAACCACGATCGCATATGTTGTATGTGACCGGCAATTCAACGACCGCACATCGAGAGCTGGTGTTTGTCCATACTACCGGTTCGCGGAACTCTACGACCTTTGTGACTACATTATTGCACCCACCGATCGCCTCAAGTGCGAAATCGGTTCGCGTTTCGCGCAAAAACCTATTTACGTCATCCCAGATTGCCAAGATTACGCAGAGCAAACATGCGCTGCATTGGTCCCCGAGAACCAAACAGCGATCTGGTTTGGCAATCCTGGCGACAACAACTTCAAAAGTGCCCAGCCCTTCCTTAAAAATATGGTTAGTGACGGATTCGATATTTTGATTGTGAGTCGACCCGAATATTTTTATGGGCAAATGGAACCGCTCGGGAAAATAGTCCCATGGCATTATGAGACATTTGTGGACACGCTTCGGCGAGCCTCATTCAGTCTGATCGCCTACGACGCGCAAGCCAACTACAAAAGCGATAACAGGCTTGTAACGTCTATAATGAATGGAGTGCCCAGCATAATTACGGGAGAGTGCGAAAGTTCTGATACACTAGTGCGACTTGGGCTCGAATATGCGGTGGTCAAAGCGCCGTCCGATCTACGTCAAGCCATAAAGGCAATCCAAAATCCTGCACTACGGATTCGATATATATCCACTATGCAGCGTCACTTCGCAGCAAAACTTTCTGCAGAGGCTATCGCAGCGCGTTATTTTAAATTGCCCTGTCTTCGAAGTAAGCTCACCAGCACCGTAGTGGTTTAGCGCAACAATGGCCGATTTTTGCTCATTCTGGTACGGCGACAAACTATCAGGCTTGGAAGCGGTCTGCATTCGCAGCTTTTTAGACTGGGGTCACACCTTTCGCCTTTTCACCTATAATTCCGGCTTGGTCGCACCGGCTGGTTGCAAGATTGAAAACGCGCGCGAGATCGCGCCAGAAGATACCATATTTTTCTACAAAGATGGACGATCCAAAGGAAAAGTTTCGGCGTTTTCAAATTTTTTCCGTTATCGATTGATATATGAAACGGGGCTTTGCTGGGTTGACACCGACGTAGTTTGTCGGAGATCCTCCATAGCGCCCTCCGATTATATTTTCGCGCGGCAGGACGAAACCTATTTCAACGGCGCCATTCTGAAAATGCCTCGCCACCATGAATCTATGGGGCTCGCCGCCGAGTATTGTCTCGAGGTGAAGGATACCGCAGCCTGGGGCGATCTTGGGCCTCGATTAGTGACAAAGGTGATAGAAGAGTACGATCTCGAAAAACATGCGTGGGCGACAAACGCATTGTACCCTGTGCATTGGCGCGACACTTTAAAACTGATGGATGCGAATTGCCGCGAGGAGGTCGCTGCCGCAGTCAATGGCGCCACTTTCCTGCATCTTTGGAATGAGATTTGGTCGCGCAACGGTATAGACAAGAGCGTCGCTCCTGCGCAGGGCTCATTTCTATCGGAAGTGTTCGAGCAGCACCACGCTTCGGATTATTTCTGAAGCCATCGGCGGCGACGTCAGGATTTTGCGTCAGGTACCAGCTGCCGTCGAATAACCCAGAGGCCTGAACAAGCTTTCGCTGAAGCTTGAGCTGGCGGCGCACGCTGCCCACCGGCTTCAATGCCTGCACAAGCCGGGACGTGGCTTTCCAGGCAATGCTGTCCTGAATGGCGGCGAGCTGCGCTCCAAGGCCCTTGACGCTCGCGTCCGCCAGATCGACCTCCTCCTCCTTCGCTTTTAGCAGGCCGCTCAACGTTGCGAGTTCTCCGAAGCGTTCCGCCACGTTTTCCTCAAGCCCCGCGATCTCGCCAGCCTGGTGTGCGGCGCGCGCCTCAAGCTCGGCAACACGGGCCAGAGCAGCCGCAGTGGCGCTGCGGTGCTTTTCGGCTTCCTCGTCCTTGGCCTTGACCAGGCTGCTCATAGTCGCAAGCTCGGCGAAGCGTTCCGCAATGCTTGCCTCCAGCTGCGCGATCTCGGCGGCTTGGCGTTGCGCGCGCACTTCCAAATCTGCGACGCGGGCAAATGCGGCCGAGGCGGCGCTGCGGCTTTTTTCGGCTTCCTCTTCCTTCGCCTTGATCAATCCGCTCAGCGTCGCGAGCTCCGTAAACCGATCTGCAACATTCGCCTCAAGCCGCGCGATTTCGTCGGCCTGGCTTTGCACGCGCTCATCCAATTCTGTGATGCGTGCCAAGGCTGCCGAGGCGGCGCTGCGCCGCATTTCCGTCTCCGCCGCTTGATCCTTAAGAAGACCGTTCAGCTCGGCGACGCTTGCCTCAAACCGGGCAATTTCACCCTTGTTCCGCTCGGTTCGAGCCTCGGCGTCTACGGCACGCGCAAGTGCCGCCGCCAGCGCGGCTTCCTGCTTCTCCGCCCGACCGGCAAGATCATTCATAAGGCGGTTCAACGCGGTGAGTTCGCTGAAACGTTCGGCGATGCTCGTTTCAAGGCGTGCGGTTTCCGCCGAATGTCGTTCCGCATCATGCTGGAGACGCGCTGCGAGACTGGCTATTTCCTTTTCGCGCGCCGCCAACCGCTCTTTTGCGGCAGCGGCGGCCTCGCTAGCCTTCGTCCGCATCTCTGCGAGTTCGTCTCTGAGCCCACTTTCCAGCGCGCGTGCGCCTTCTTCGGAAGCAATCAAAGATCCCAGTGCCGCGGAGCGCGACAGCCATTTCGCCGGGTGCGCCACAGACGCTTCGTGGCCCGTGAGAATTCGGCGATAGGGAGCGTGCTTGGTGATCGGCAACTTCTCGATCACCGCCACTGAATCGTAAAAGGCAACCCGTGCGATCTCGCTTGGGAACGAACGTATCTCCGTTAGATCCTTAGCGCACGCCTCGGCGTCGAAATGATCGAGATTCAGCCAGTCGACAAAATTCTTCAACCACTCGATGGCGGAACTTGGTTCGCGATAGCCCCCTTTAAAGGAAGGAAAATAGCATGCATGCAAATCTTCAATGATAAATTTCCCGCCTGGACGCAGCCGCGGGAACAGAGCTTTGAACGTCGCGATGATCTGCTCGGACACGTGCGACCCATCATCGATGATCACATCGAACATTCGCGCACCGAGAGCCGCATCGAGGCGCGTTCGATCGCTTGCGTCGCAGATTATGACTTCGATATCCGAGTGAAGCGGGATTTTACTGCAACGCTCATCGATATCGACACCTGTGACGCGCGAACCCTCAGGCAGGTATCTTTTCCAGATTTCGAGCGAGCCGCCGTTTTGAATGCCGATCTCCAGCAGGGCGACCGCGCGGTCACACGCGATCAAAGGCGCAAACTCACACTCGTAGATGCCGAGATAGTGCTCCCACTTGTCTGACACATGCCCTTGGTGGCTGAAGAACAGTTCAGCCAGCTTTTTCCGGCGCGTTCGGTTATCGATACTTATTGCTCGTGGTGAAAGCGGATCGTCTTTCACGACGCTTGCCTCGTATTCGCGATTGTGGCTTCGAGCATAATCTTAGCGACCGCAACTTCTGCTGTCCAAGGGCACCGGGTAGCATGGCAATCCGAAACAAAATGTGTCTTCGCGCGAGCTTACGGCGCAGCTCCAATTAACCTTGATGCACCACTGGTTCGAATGACTATAAGGGCCGACACCGCCAGCGGCATCGGCCCTCATCCGTCTCTATAGGTCTGGAAGGTCTTTCGAAATCGAAGGCAAGCGAGGCTCAGCCGTAACGGTAGGGCGGGCCGGCCTTCTCCATGATGCCTTTATACTTCTTGATGATCTCGACGACCTTGGCGTTGCGCGGCGTCTGCTTTGCGATGTCGTCCCAGAACTTGGCGGCCTCGTCCTCTATCGTCTTCCATTCCGCTTCCGGAATGGTCGTCAGCTCGAGTTTGCCGCCGGACGTGCGGTAGTGCGCCTCGCCCCACCAGTACCAATGCTGGCGATAGTAGTGCGACGCATCGATCGCGAGCATGAAGAGTTGTTTCAGGTGATCAGGTACGGCTTTCCACTTCTCGGTGTTGACGAAGTAGGAGCCGGCCCAGGCGCCCGAGATGTTGTTGGTCAGATAGTACTTGGTCACGTCGGCCCAACCGACGGTGTAACACTCGGTGATGCCGCACCAGCAGATGCCATCGAGCTCGCCGGTCTGAATGGCGGGCTGCACGTCTTCGTATGGCAGAGAGACCGGCACGACGCCGAACTTGCTCATGAACTGGCCACCGGTCGGGAACATGTAGACGCGCAGTCCTTTCAAGTCCGCAAGCGATTTGATCGGCTTGGTGGTGGCGAAGTTGCACGGGTCCCAGGAACCGGTGCTGAGCCAGGTGACGTCCTTGACCTCGGCGTAGGCCTCTTCCCAGATCTCCTTCAGGCCGTACCAGTGCCAGAGCGCCGGCACATCGAGCGAGTAGCGCGAGGCGAACGGGAAGTAGGCGCCGAACACCTTGACGTCGACAGGAGCCGCGGCAGAGTCATCGTCGCTCTGTGCCGCGTCGATGGTGCCGGCCTGAACGGCGCGGAACAGCTCGCCCTGCGGCACGAGCTGGTCGGCGGTGTAGAGTTCCACCACCATCTCGCCATTGGCCGCCTTGTTGAACCAGTCGATTGAATTCTTAATGACGTGTTCGGCGAGGGCGGGGCCTGCGTAAGTCTGTAGGCGCCACTTGATCGGAGCGTTCTGGGCCTTGATGTAGGGTGCCCCCAGGGTCGTCGCCGCAGCGGCACCAGCCGTGGTGAGGGCTGCTTTCTGCAAGAAGTCGCGCTTGCTGACTTTGGTCTCGTTGCTCATCCTCGTCACTCCTTTGCTGAAGCACGGACAACATCACCGGCGATTGTCTCGCCGCGCGTGCCGATCCGCATACGATCTCCCTTGCATGCGATCCGATCCTTTTGCGTTACTTGTCTCTCATCGTCTCCCTAGTTGCCTGGCTTTCGGTACGTGTCTCCTCCGCCTTCACTTTCCAGTGTACAGTTCCGGCAGCCACAGCGTGATCTGCGGAAAGATCATCAGAATGATCAGGGACAGCACCATCAGCAGGAAGAACGGCACGATGGAGCGGTAGATGTCGATCAATGTGATCTCTGGCGGGGCCATGGCGCGCATGAGGAACAGATTATAGCCGAACGGCGGGGTGATATAAGCAATTTGGCACGTCACCGTGTAGAGGACGCCGAACCAGATTGGATTGAACCCCATCTTGATGACGAGTGGAATATAGAGCGGCGCCACGATCACCAGCATCGCCGTATCGTCGAGGAACGCACCCATAACGACAAACGACAAGAGCATCAGGATCAGGATCGTCCAGGGCGTGAAGTCCCAGGTCTTCAGCAGCAGGGTTTCGATGGCTTTGACCGCGCCAAGACCGTCGTAGACGGCGCTGAAGCAGAGCGCGGCCAGGATGATCCACATGAACATGCAGCTCACCGACAGCGTGTTGCGCAGCGAGTCTTCAATCACCTGCCACGTCAGCTTGCGCTCGATCGCAGCCGCGATCACGGTGAGAAGCGCGCCGACGGCCGAGCTTTCGACAAGGCTCGTCACGCCGGTCAGGAACATGCTCATCATGATGGCGAAGATCGCGAGCGGCATCAGGCCTTCGCGCAGAAGCGATATGCGCTCACGCCAGGTTATGCGCGCGCGCTCCTCGGGCGGCAGGGCCGGCCCCAGTTCAGGGTTCAGGCGGCAGCGAATATAGACGTAGATGGCGAAGATGGTGGCCATCATCAGTCCCGGCAGAATGCCTGCGAGCCAAAGTTGCAGGACCGGCTGGCGCGCGATCATCGCATACAGGACGAGGACGACGCTCGGCGGAATGAGAATCCCAAGCGAACTGCCCGCCTGCACCACGCCCGTCATCATCACCTTGTTATACCCGCGCTTCAGAAGCTCGGGCAGCGCAATGGTGGCGCCGATCGCCATGCCCGCGACCGACAGGCCGTTCATGCACGAAATCAGCACCATCAGGCCTATGGTGCCGAGCGCCAAACCGCCGTTGATGCCGCCAAACCAGACGTGGAACATCCGGTAGAGGTTGCTGGCGGCACCCGACTCCGACATCACGTAGCCCATGAAGACGAAGAACGGGACCGTGATCAGCGGGTACCAGTTCAGCACCTGGAACGCGGCGTTGAACGGCATCTCGAACGAGCCCTCGCCCCATAGCCAGAGGGCCGCCGCCGTTCCGACAAATCCGATGACGCCATAGACGCGCTGCCCGGTCAGCAGCAGCATCATCATGGTGGAGAACATAAAGAGCGTGATAAATTCGGAACTCATGCGATGGGCTTCCCTCGCGCGGCCGCCAAATCCTTGAAGAAGGTCGAGATCGTCTGAAGGAGCATCAGAAAGATGCCGATGGTCATGACCGCTTTGATCGGCCAAAGGAGCGGGGCCCAGGACGAGTAGTTCTGCTGTTTGTAGGCGACGGCGTATTTGGTGGATGAGATGCCACCGGCCAATAGCACCACGAGATAGAAGATGACGAAGAGGATGGTGAAGGCGTCGATTGTCGCCTGACCTTTTGGCGACAGGCGGCTGTAGAACACATCCATGCGGACATGGCCGTTGAGCTGCATCGAATAGGCGCCGCCGAGCAGGTAGTACGCCGACAGCAAGAATTGCGACATCTCAATCGCCCAGTTCACCGGGACTCCGGCGACGACTCGCGACAGCGTCGCATAGAGCAGGACGGCCGCCAGCGCCAAGAACAGGTACATCGCGAAGCGGCCGACGTAGTAATTCAGTGCATCGACGTATTTGACGAAGGCGACGATCGGTCCAGGCATGGCCGCTAATCCCTTCGACCAGAACACGGGCATTGCACCGCGCGCGACATTCGATCAGCCCCCAGCATTGGCGACGAACTCCTATTCGATTGTCGATCGATCCCAGCAGGCGATTCCCCGCCCCCAGGCAGGGGCGGGAATTCTGAACAGTTGTAAGCTGGCAAACGCGTTTCGTCGATTCTGCCGGATGAGGCGCCATTGCGATCAATGGCTGGGCAGCGAGCGGGCGAATTCCCCGGAAGCGGAAGCCGAGGGCGCGGGCGTGAACTGATTGGCGGGAGCGCGTCGCCGGATCAGGAGAAGGTCGGGCAAGTTTAGTGTCGGCCGCAAGCTGCGCCCGAGCAGACCACCGCCGCAGCGCAGCGACGTCCGCACTTCCTGAGACGAAGAAAGAACTTAGGCAGCAACCGCCGGCTCAGTTCTAATGATCCTGTCGACCGCAAGCATGCTGATCATGCGATCGTTGGCCGTGATGAAGCCGACGACCAAGGGATCGGTTTCGCCCGTTACGACCTCGGGGGCTTTCTGGATCTCGCCGCGGTCGACGCTGAAAATGTCGGAGACCGATTCAACCAAGAGGCCGACGACCTTGGTTCCAATCTCGACGACCATGATGGCGTGACGCGACGTAGGTTGCGCCGCGGGATATCCGAGGCGAGAGGCAAGGTCGACGATCGGTAACACCGAGCCGCGCAAGTTGATCACGCCAAGGAGTTCCGGCGGCGCGTGCGGCAACGTCGTTGCCGGAGCCCAGCTCCGCACTTCCCGAACCTTCACGACTTCTACGCAGAACTCTTGTCCGCACACGTGAAACGCGACGAGTTCGATGCGCGATACCGGGTCGGCTTGCAGTACGTCCATTTGCATTGTCCCGCTAGCGTTCGCCGCTCAAAACTCTGTCCAGCCGTCGTCCGTGCCCGTGGCGAGCGCGCGAACGGGCTCGTGCTTGGCAGGCTTTGTTCCAACCGGGGCGCGCGACTTGATATCGATTGCGCCACGAGCCGAAGCTTGCGGCCTCGGCGCGGTCTTGGGCGTTGCGATGACATGGCGTGTCGCCCTGGACGTCATGCCGAGATTGAACTTCGAGATCAGGTCGCCAAGTGTATCGGCTTCACGTGACAGCGAATGGACGGCGGCGGTGCTTTCTTCGACCATCGCGGCGTTCTGCTGCGTGACCTGATCCATTTCCGAGATCGCGGTGTTGATCTGATGGAGGCCTTCGGCCTGTTGCTCAGCACCGCGCGCGATGTCGTTCACGAGGGTCGCGATCTCCGTCACGCGGTTGACGATGCGGCCGAGCGCCTGACCGGTTTCACCAACGAGCTTGGCGCCGGCCTCGACCTGCTGGGAGCTGGTAAGGATAAGCGACTTGATCTCCTTGGCGGCGTCCGCCGAGCGTTGGGCAAGCGCACGAACCTCGCTCGCGACGACCGCGAAGCCGCGGCCCGCGTCGCCCGCTCTGGCGGCTTCGACGCCGGCGTTCAAAGCGAGCAGATTGGTCTGGAAAGCGATCTCGTCGATAACGCCGATGATGTGCGCAACCTTGCGGGCGGAGTCCTCGATCTGGCCCATGGCCGCGACGGCCCGCTGCACGATCTCGCCACCGTCCTGGGCATCGCTTTTCGCCGTGATAACGGCCTTATTGGCTTCGCGTGCGCCGGCAGCGGCCTTCTGCACGGTCGATGTGATTTCACCCAGAGCAGCTGCGGTCTGCTCGATCGCGGCGGCTTGCTGTTCGGTGCGCCTGGAAAGGTCGTCGGACGCGCGCGCAAGTTCACCTGCGCCGGACCTGAGCGCGCCGGCATTGTCGGTGACACCCCGCATGGTTTCCTGCAGCTGGTCGACAGCGCTGCAGAAGTCGGCGCGCAGGCGCTCGTATTCGGGCGCGAACGGCTCGTCGAGGCGGAACGTGAGGTTGCCTTCAGATAACTGACGTAACGCATTGCCGAGCGATTCCACGAGGTGGCTCTGCTTCTCCGCGATGCGGCGCGCGCCACGCTCTTCGGCCGCCTTGCGCTCTTCCTCGACTGCGGTCACGTCGGTCGCGAACTTCACGACTTTGAAGGGTTTGCCCCGACCGTCGAACAAGGGATTGTAGGACGCCTGAATCCAGATCTCCTTGCCGCTCTTCGAGATGCGGCGAAACTTGTCGGCGACGAACTCACCCTTGTTCAGCTTGTCCCAGAGCTGCCGGTAGTCGGCGCTGTTGGCGTAGTCCCGGTCAACAAACATGCTGTGGTGCTTGCCGACAACTTCGTGTTCGGCGTAGCCGGTGACGGCGAGAAAGTTGCCATTCGCGGCAAGGATGGTGCCGTCCAACTTAAACTCGATCATGGCCTGCGACCGGCCGATCGCAGCCACTTTCGCTTCAAGCTCGCGTGTCTTCGCTTCGACAGCGGTAATGTCGGACGCGAATTTGATGACCCCCACCGGCTTGCCCTGGACGTCGAGCAATGGGTTGTAGGTCGCCTGAATCCAGATATCCCGACCGCTCTTCGAGACGCGGCGGAATTTGTCGGAGATGAACTCGCCGCGACGCAGCCTTTCCCAGAACTGCCGGTATTCAGCGCTCAAAGCATACTCGCTATCGACGAAGATGCCGTGATGCTTGCCGACGATCTCAGACAGAGAGTAGCCGACGACAGCGAGAAAATTCTCGTTCGCTCTGACGATGTTGCCGCTCAAGTCAAATTCGATGACGGCTAGCGACCGGTTGATCGCAGCGATCTGTGCGTCAAGACTAGCTGCGTCCTGCTGCGACTTACCCCTGAAGAACATCCTGCCCCCTAGCGCCCGCCCGCAAAGCGCGCCGCTAGTAGGTTGCGAGCGCGGGTTCTACGGAAAAAATCCCTGTCGTCCAGGAGGCGCGCGAATCTCTAACGGCACCTTAACCACAGCGAATTTGACGCAATTTGTTTGCATGAAACTTTGGTAGGAGGCGTCGCGTTCGCGAGGCGGCGGCGGGCGTAACCGCAAGCGCCCGCGAGCCTTCGTAGGAAGGGTGGCAACTCCGACCGCGATCGGAGATCTACTCTACCTTCGACCAGCCACTGTCCGAGTTGAAAGTCGTCATCTTGGCGGCCACCGCAGGCGTCGCGGTACCGAGATCCTTTTCGTACACAACGCCGTCTTGGTTCACGATGAATGTCATGATGCCCGAGTTGCCATATTCGGCGGGCGCCGCGACCATACCGAAGCCGCCGATCATTCTGCCGTTGTAGATATAATCCCGGGCGCCATCCGGCGCGTCCTTTCCCTGTGCGGTGAGGATTCTGAAAACATAACCGTGGTAGGGCGTTGGATGCGGGCCCTGCCCTTTGCGATAGCCTTCGGCCTTGGCGTTGGCGACGAGCGGACCGAGCGGGCTCTCAGGCTGGCCTTCCTCGGTCGGCCAATACAGACCATCCTGCTTGCCTGTGCTGCTGATCAGTTTGCGTGCGTATTGCGCGCCTTTGCCGTCGCGATCGGCCTGTGCGTATTCCCGCTGCGCGTCCACGTAGGCGCGTAGAACCTCAACGGTCGCAAGTTCGTTCTCGCCGATGCGGCGATTGAGGATTTCTTCCGCGCCGGCTGCCGTATCGAAGCGCCACGAGCCGTCCTTCGCCACGATCGGAATCGGGAAGGGATAGTCGTCCTTTCCGATGATGAGTTCCGCGCGCATGTCTCCGTCTTGTTTTACCTGGTGCGCTTCGTCGTAGGCGGATGCGAATTTCTCGCGTGCTGCCTTGTCTGCAACCGGGTCTCCCGAACTTGCAAGCGCCCGACCATCGGGACCGAGAACGGCGACGATGCCGTTGAGTTCGCCGGCCTTGACGGCCGCGACGAGCGCGTCGACAGCCTCTTGCGCAGACTTGTACGTCGTCTGGCCCGCGGCTTCGGCCCGCAAAGGCACGATTGCGGCGGCGATGGCGAGAAGTGCGCAAGCGAGACGCTTCTTGGCGTTCTGCCGCGCGGGCGCCATGTGATGAGCTTCATTGCTGGTCATTGGAACCTCCAACGGAATACTGGAAATCAAAGTCGCTCAGCGCCTACGCCCGCCGCCTCTGTGGCCGCCTCCCATGCGAACCGGCCCGCGCGAGACGTGCCCGGCCGATATCGCCTTGTTGCGGCTGACCTGGCCGCGGCTCGCTTGTCTGCGAACATCCTGTCCCCGCTTCACGTCGAATGCCGGCGATGGCTTCGCGTCGCGATGGGCGGGCTTGGTGCTCGGTCGCTTTGCCTTGTCCGACGACGGACGTTTGCCTTTGTCGGCGATTTTTCCCTTGTCGGCGATTTTGCCTTTATCCGCGATCTTGCCCTTGTCGCCGATCTTGCCGTCTGGCCGCTTGTCCTTGAGGTCACGGGCCTTGTCACCGGCACCGTCTTTGAGCTTCGCTTCGATCTTGTCGCGATCGAGCCCTTCCTTATCGCGGCCACGGAACTCGTTACCCGCTTCGCGCGACCGCGCATCCTTGCCGAACTTTTCGCGCGTTGCCTTGTCGCGATACGGAACCGGGCCACGATGATCGGGCCGGTGCTCCCATTTGTTATTTGCGATCTTGTCGCGATTGACGTTGATGTTGTTCCATTTGTTGACGTCGATATCGATGTCGTGGTGGTGCCAGTCCCAGTGACCCCAGTCCCAGATGTCATGCGCGATCGCGATGCCCGCGCCCCAGAAGAAGCCGTTGACGAAGGCGGCGCCGGGATAGCTCCAGTAGTAAGGTGGATAGTCCGGATACCACCACGAGCCGTAGACGACGCCCGGCTCGTAAACCGGCACGTAGACGACGTCGCTGCTGACCGGTTGAATGACATAGACCGGTTTTGAATCGGTGCCTGGCCCGGGGTCTTTCGACACCCTCTGCTTGTCGTTGCTCTTGAGATGGCCGGCCTCGTCCGCCTTCTGGCGCAGGAACTGGATTTCATCCATCACCTCATCCTGCTGGGCGAGGAAAGCGTCCCCCAATTTTTGCGTCCATTCGAGTTTATCGCTCATCTGGTTCAGGACTTTGGGAAACTGCACCAGCGCTTTGATACTTGGGTCCCAGGTCTTGGCCTCCAGCGCCTTGGTCAGCGCCTCGCCCTTGAGCTTGGCGTTGGCCGGCTCGGCACGCCAGCGCGCCGCCTGGACGACATCGAGCGGGTAGGTGGCGCCAACGAGCACGTTGGTCAGCAGATCGTCCGGATAGAGCGCGATCGGCGCGAGCAGCTGATCGAGCTCTTCCTTCTTGAGTTTCTCGTCGTCCGCCAAAGCGGGCAGGAATGCTATCGAGATCGCGAGCGCCACAGCGCCGACAACTTTGATGATCCGCTCAAGCATGATCCAACTCCTACTCTGCCGTAATCATTCCCCTCATTTCCGCGCTCCCTCTCGTCCCGCGGCGTGTCTTACGTGCCCCACATCAAGTAGTTGATGATCGTATCGGTGCGGATGAGCCCTTTGCGGAACATGGCCGCGGTTGGGACCGGAAGCGGAGCGCTACGTCTTCCGCCAGGACCCAGGTCAGCATAACGCCCTCGGCGTTCTGCGCTTCGACATGCCCAATAAGCATATCGTCTGCATGCACGACACCGATGAAGCAGCTATTTCTTTCGTTCGAGCGCGCATTCAGCGCGGGCTGCGTGCGGCTTGAAAGTTTCCTCAACGTAGCGGCCTGGGTCCTTGAAGGCAATGACGGCTGGACCCGCGAGCGCATCGTACAGGCCATCGCTGCCGGTGAGCGGCCCACGCTTCGCGTACCGCAACCGGTTCCGGTTCATTTCATCTATTTGACGGCATGGGTTGATCGTGGCGCGATCAACTTCCGCAATGATCTCTACAATCGCGACAACCAGGCCTTCCAGCAGGATGCCCAGCCGCAAACCGGTGCGCTTCCCGCGACCGTAGCGCCATAAACCCTGGACGCCGTGAGGAATGTAACGCTCGGCGCCGCAGCGCCGCCTCGATCGGCGCGCTTGAGTCGCTTGCACTCTGGAAAAATTTTGACTGCTCTTAGCTAAACACGGGCTGCGGGCGACTGGCGGAGACGGAGTCCGCCAACTCTTAATGGTCGAGTGTCGATTGACGTCGATCTACGAAAAATTCATCGTTGATACTAAAGCAGAAGTCGTATCGGCTGTCTTAGCACGCCGTCGGTCGTCGATTAAAATCGGCCGCGATTTTGTGGACCAATTTGTGGACTGCCAATGCCGAAGACGACGCACCGCTTAAACTCGCTTTGGGTTGCGAACATCAAACGACCCGGACTGCATCCCGATGGCGATGGGCTCTACCTGAAAGTCGGCCCTACGGGTTCGAAGTCTTGGGTCTTGCGCTTCATGCGAGGCGGTAAACCTCGTTATCTCGGCCTCGGATCAGCGAAGGCCGTGGCCCTCGCCAAGGCACGAGGACTGGCGTCTCAAGCCCGGCAGCAGATCCACGCCGGCATCGACCCGATCGCATTTCGCCGAAACGCGGCAGTTGAAGCCCGTCGGAAATTGGCGCGCTCTATGACTTTCGAAGACTGTGCCGAAACGCTTATCGCCGCCAGGGAAGCCAGTTGGCGCAACGCAAAGCATTGTGCACAATGGCGAAGCACCCTCAAAGCCCATGTTTATCCCAAGATCGGTAGCAAGCCCGTTGCAGACATCTCTACGGACGACGTACTAGGCATCCTGGAGCCGATCTGGTCGCGGATCCCCGAAACGGCATCGCGGGTCCGCGGCCGCGTCGAGACGATCCTGGACTCGGCGAAGGCACGGGGCGCCCGTGACGGTGACAACCCAGCGCGCTGGCGCGGTCATCTCGCAAACCTCCTTCCGAACACAGCGAAAATCGCCCGCGTCAAGCATCACGCCGCGCTTCCCTATCCGGAGGTGTCAGGATTTGTTCGCAAGCTCCGGGATCGAGAGTGCACAGCCGCCCGAGCTTTGGAATTCCTGATTCTGACCGCAGCGCGGACCAGTGAAGCACTCAGAGCGGAATGGGGCGAATTTGACCTTGAGGCACGGCTTTGGACCATACCGGCGACGCGGATGAAGGCCGGGAAAGAGCATCGTGTCCCGCTGAGCCCAAGAGCTTGTGAAATTGTCAAACAGCTCGAGTCGCTCAGCATGGGTGACTGCGTTTTTCAGGGTGCAAAGCCCGGTCAGCCACTGAGCAACATGGGACTTCTCATGTTGCTTCGTCGCATGGAGCGCCACGAAATTACGGTTCACGGCTTCCGTTCGACGTTCCGGGACTGGGCAGCGGAAGAAACCGACTTCCCAAACCACGTCGTCGAAATGGCGCTGGCGCATGCGATCGAGAACAAGGTTGAAAGTGCCTACCGCCGCGGTGACCTGCTTGAGAGGCGCCGGGAACTTATGACGGCCTGGAGTGCGTACTGTAGCAGGCACACAAAGAAGGGAGCGAAACGATGCCTCAAGAATCCACCGCGTCCCCAGGTCTCTTCAATGCGGATGCCTGGTTCGATTTAGAGTACTACTATTGCGATACGGATGCCTCGGAGCTTGCTGAGGATCTGCCAGCACAGATATCCGCCACATTTGGCGAGTGGGCCGGCGTCAAGTTTTCCGACTATATTCAGCGTCACCCGGAGCGACAAGCTGGCGCGCTTGACCAGATCCGCGACGATCTGGCGATGGCGAAGTGGATCGCTCTTTGCGACTCCAGCGACCTGCCTTCCGCAGCCAATCCCTTCGACGAACTTAGCGACAGGCTAGAACGCGCAAAGCTGAAATGTCCTTTGCCGAAATCTTGGCCTCGCGTCGTGTCGGTCCCATCGACGAAGATATCGGAAATCGCCGATATCGCAAAGGTTGCAAACGTAGCGCGGTCGCAGTTTGAGAGCGACGTTCTTCAGTCGCTGCTTTACTTCGTCGAGATCACCTTGTCTTGGCCGATCCAACTTTTGGAAGAGCAGATTGCACGAGAGAGGATTGCGCAGGTCGCCAGAAGCTCTTGCAAGTCGCTAGCTTGGCTAGAGAAACTCATCGCCCACGTTGAGGAACTCGACGAGCCTGCACGCGCCGAGTTTTCACTACGTGGTGAACGTCAGGAAGCGCTCGATGCGGCGAAGCCAGTCAACCGCGGAATTGCGGAAGTGTGTGGGATCAAGGCAGACTGCGCTGATCGCGTGAACGCGGCATTACGTGCGGTACGTTCGATCCATTCGACTGCAAAGGTCCAGTTGGCCAGAAGAGCGGGAGCGCCACGTCTTAACGACCCGAGTAAGCTCTCGTTCGGTGCGTTTGAAGAGTTCGTGTATCACCTCGTCATCGCCGTCTACAAGAACGGTGGCATCATCAGCTCCGACAAAACCAACGCGAAGGGCTCCCTGGAGAAAATCTTAAGGATGCTCCTCCCCTACATGCCAATCCCTTCCAAGCGGCGCGACAATGGTCGCAAATCTACGCGGTCGTCGGACCTTATCCCGCCGTGCATCGGCGAGGAAGGAGCAACAGGGGGAGAAGATCGGATCCATAGGATCATGATTTTGGCGAGTGACAGCTTGAACGAAATGGTTCGGATCGAAGGGCGGAGTTGGGGCCAAGCGCCATTTGTTCGTCTGACTGACTAACCAGCGTGAGCCTCTATCCGGCTTAATTCATTGAAAATCGCACTAGTCCACCACTTGGATCGCCCCTGATCAATTGCTGCCGTTGTGATCTAATCTACTTGTGCGCTGTCTGCGGTGATGACGGAAGTGGCCACTGGACCCGCTTCAGCCGTTCGTCATCGGGCTTGAACTGAGCCACCCCGAACCGCGACCACATCCGCTTCTCGTCGCCGGTCGCAACCTCAAGGGCGCGCTCGAACTCAGGTGTCCCGGCGCGGAAGAACGGCTGGAATTCCTTCGGCGCGTTCTTGAACTTCCAGTCCTCGCGCCGCTTCGGCCACCAGCCCTTGCGCCAGAGTGCCGACCATTCGGCATAGCCCTTCTGCTGGGCACCGAAGTAGCGCTCGAAGGACTCGATCTCGCCGATCACGAAACTGAACCACGACGGATCGCGATGCTTGCCGGACTGCACCTCGTCGGGCCGCAGATCATCGTCCACGATCTCGCCCTCGTCGGGATCGACATCGTCGTACATGCGCGCCCAATAGGGCTTCTGGGCCAGCGCCCAGTCACGGTCAGCGTTGGTGACGATCGCGAAGGTCATGCCGCCTCCGCCGCGATCAGGATCTGGCAAATCGTGCCGTAGCAGGCGTCGTCGCCCCACAGCGCGTCACGGATGATTTTCTCGTCGAGCCCCGGCAGTCGGCCCGTGAGTTTGTTCACGCACAGCGACGTGAAGTACGCGGGCCGGTTCTTCGGCTTGTTGCGGTTGACGGTCTCGATCAGGTCGGCGACGTCGAGCCCGAGCCCATCGGCCCGCTTGACCAGGCTCTCGGTCTGGCGATCATCGCCCTTCCCTTCGACCTTCCCCTTTCCAAAACAGGAATCAAAACAAAGCTCGTCACTTCGCGCGTCGCGCGCAGCCACTTGTTCAGAAGGGAGGAGCTTGGAGTCTGATTCTGATTCTGATTCTGTGTCTGAGGGCGTTGCACCGGCGCTGCGGCGCCGTTGCAGCAACGTTGCTGCAACGTTGCGTTTGTTTTTTCTACTTTTTTGCGATCTCTCCGTGCTGTTGTCAGACCGAAACTGGTGGGCGCTCCAGTCGTGGATCAAAAACCTGCGCGAGTCAGTCCCAGGATTCTCGATGTCAACGAGGCGGTATTCCACCAAATCGAGAAGTGCCTCTTCCGCATCCTGCACGGTCATGCGCTGGTGACACGCAAAGTCGCGCAGGCTTGGAAGTATGCCATTGTCGTCGGCGATCAACAGGCTGTTCGCCCAGATTCGGAAGAGATGGGCATTGAGGCAAACAATTTTCGGACTATGCAACGCGCTCCGGTGAAGGCGTATCCACGGGTTCGACATAGCATCCTCCGTTCGCGGAACCGCCTCGCGCCCGCGTGTTTCAGATATTAAAAACGCTGACCTGCACCCCTTGCAGCGGCCGCGGCGACGGTCTCCACGCCGCTAAGCGACGAGGCTCTCACCCGCGTCAGTGCCCCACACCTGCGTTTGCATTTGAACCTTGACCGTTCTGGCGTGGCGCACCGGCGGCGCGAACGTGTAAAAGATGCAGCGCGTCGGCGAGCCGTTGGCGTTGTGCGCCACGCAACCCGTCGCCGGATCGCGCAACCGCGGCCGCGATTTCTTGACGTGGTCGGCCTTGCCGAGCATGCCGAAGAAAGATTTTTCCGGTAGCGCCACGACTGCGCGGCGGCGCGCCCAATCTTGGAACTCGGCCCACCAGTCGTCACACGACCGGCGCAGCTCGCGCTTTGAGCGCGCAACGTGGCGCCAGGCCTGTTCTTCTAGGAATTCGGCAATTTGATCCTTGGCGCCCATGAAGACGCGCCCCGCTGTCGTGGACTCGCGCCGTGCTGCGGAGCTCACGACATCAGACGCGGCCTCCGGCGCGAGCCGCCCTGCGGCCACGCTGACGGGCGTGGACCGAGCCTCGACGGGGCGTGGACTTGCGACCGCGCCCGGGTCCCACTGGTCGTGGACCTGGAACGTGGACTCGACGACGCACGCAGCGACCACATCCGGCGCAGGATCGTGGACTCGCTCAGCCAAAACTTTTTGAGCCCCTTGTTCTATTAGATCCGGGCTTTCGCTGGAGCCGGAACGCGCCAGCAAAATCGCCCTCAGCCGCGCGCGATTCAAGTCGCGCCACTCGTCCGTAGTGATGCCGAGCGCGGCCGCCTCGCACCAGTCGGCGAACCGCTGCAGGCCGACGTGGGCAGCCAGCGTGACCGCCGAAACGCACGCCACTGCCGGCCAGGTGGCAGGATCGCTAACCACGGCCAAGATGCTGTCGCCCACGTTAGGCCTCACGGTCGAGCCGAACGGGCGGCAAATGCGAAACGAAGCGTCTTAAGGAATCTGCAGTGATCACCGTGCGGCGCCCCCATTTCCGTGCATCGAGGGCACCCGCCTTGATTGCGGTGTAAATCTTGTCGCGACCGCACCCCGTCAGCTTCGCAACCTCAGCCACGCTATAAGCGACCCGCTCTAAAGTGATGTTGCCCATGGTGGCCCTCAACCGTTCGACGACTCGCTGTTAGTCTGGCCGCGTCGGGTCGGATCGTGTAGGTGAAAAACCCGCAGACTTTTGAGCGAGGTTTTTCCCCCGAGCCCGGCATCAACTCACTGGGCGGATCAGAAAACCCCGCCTTCTGGGGTGAAACCGCTTCGTCAAGCAACGGGGTCGGTTGCGCAACTTTGTTTCGTATCTTCTCCTGCCGAAAACGCTCCCATCGCCGTCGCTGAACATCGGCGATCCGCTGCCGGCCTTCGTCGCTAGTGATGTTCTCGATGCCTGATCGCCTCCAAAATCCGCAAGCGCCCGCCGCTCACTGTCGCCGGCCAATCGTGAGAAGATACTCGCGCCGGACGTGCAGGCCAGCCGGAACCGCGTAATGCCGATGGTAGGCGTCGACATCGCATATGAGCCTCTCCACCTGTTCCGGAGACAGGTTTTCCGTGAGCTGGCGCAGTGGACCAAAGCCGCGCGCGTACCAATCCCAGATTGCCTCGACGCTTGCGTGGTAGGCGTTGCTGACGCCGCTTTCGAACTGCAAGGCAAAGGCCGATCCAAGCAACCTTTCGACCTGAGCAGGGTCGCCCCAGTCGAGCGGCGATGATGGGGACGGCGAAGCACCGCTGTGCTTAGCAATGACCCCAAAGAAACTCGCCACGGCTCCGTCAGGCGCCCATGCTGTCAACACCACCCGACCACCAGGTCGGCAAACACGCCCCAGCTCTGCGGCCGCCTGGGCCTGATTGACGGCGAACATCACGCCGAAGGTCGAGATGACGCCATCGAATGCGCCATCGTCGAACGGGAGGCGTTCCGCGTCCGCGACCTGGAATTGATCGGCGGACTCACGTGCGCGGACAGATCGCGCGCTGCATCCAGCAGATCATTTGAGATATCGACTGCCGATACGGACGCGCCCATGCGTGCCACGTTGCGCGCCGACCAGCCGGTACCGGTGGCAACATCCAGTATGCGTTCGCCGGCGCGTGCGTTCAATCGTTGCGCGGCATGGGCCAGGGCGTCAGAGATGGCAAAGCTAACGTCATCGTAGCTTTTGCCACCCCTACCCCACATGGCCGCAGCTGCTTGATGGTGGGTCAGAACACGATCGTCGTTGCCGGTCATCGTCGCATCTTCCCGTCTCGGGCCATCAACAGCCATGGAAGGGTGAAGTCGAGTGTGGTGTTTCTTGGAGCGAGGCGCCAATATTGCGGCTATGGGGCGGCGTTTTCCCTTACCCTAGACTGAAGGGCTGGACGGTAGGCAAAGTGTCTCGTGTCCCGACCAGTCTAGCAATGGTGGACTTCGTGACCTCGCCTGACTGACATTTCGGCGTCGGCAACGTCCGTAAGTCCGGGATGCGACTGCCGGAAACGCTGCAATCCATGCTCTCGGGGAGATGAAACCATGAAGGATCTGGCAGTCGGTACTCACCTAACCTGCACGAGATACCGCTTTGGTCTGCCCGCCTACACTCATCACGGGTTCTACCTCGGTGACGGCAGCGTTATTCATTACGCTGGCCTAAGCGATGACCCAACCGCCGAGGGCTCCCACGTCCAGCTCACGACATTGGAAAGCTTTGCCGCTGGAGATGTAATCGAGATCGCGACCCATCCTGAAGCCAAGTTTTCTGGAGAGGAAGTTGCTGAGCGAGCCGTGAGCCGACTAGGCGAGGATGGATATTCTGTAGCGAACAACAACTGCGAGCATTTCTGCAACTGGGCAATCTATGGAGATCATTGCAGTCCCCAAGTCAATCGAGGTGCTACAATCACAAGCGTTGCCGCATTCGTTCCTGGCCGCATGGGAATTCTGGCTGTTACCGCACTTGGTGGAGCGTCTGGGCTCGCCGGAAGTGCGGCGATGATGAAGGGTATGGCGATGTTGGGTGGCGGCGTCATTGGCGGGTTGGGGACGGCAGCGCTTACCCTTGGTTTAGGTTCGGCATTCGCGATCAACAAAAACCTGCTTGCCGAAAATGCGCACCACTCGGAGGAAGAAGCCGAAGCTCGCAGAATTGGCAGAGTGGCATCTGTTGTTAGCGCGGCCGGCACGACGCTATTGACCATCGGTACGGTAAGCGCTGCGGGTTGCGTTTCTGGATTGTCAGCCGCCGGTATCACCAGTGGGCTCGCTGCGATTGGAGGCACGATCGGTGGAGGCATGGCAAGCGGTATCGCTATCGGCATGGCGGCTCCGGCCGCGGCTGCGGTCGGCGTTGGCTACGGCACCTACAAACTTGTCCAAAATAACGATCAGGTTCGTGAGGCAATCGCAGACACAGGCACGCGTGCCGCGAAATTGGCAAGCGAAGCTTCCGACGCAACAAAGCGGGTGGCGGAAACGATTACGCCTATTGCTCAGCAAGCGGTGGACTTTGCAGCAGGCATCGCGAAGGAACGCGCTACCGAACTAGCTGACATCGCCGCGTCCTCGACTCTTGAAGAGGCTAAACAAAGGGTTGCGCAGCTTGCCAAGGGCGGACTGTTGGTAGCCGTTTCGGCTATCGAAGCTGGAACCGCCAAAATCAAAGGCAAACTCGATAGCCGAGGTTCTAGTTAATCCCGACAGTTAACCTCACGCTACACCCTGCCCAATATCACTCCGCGCCTCTATTCCACTCAGCAATTGGAGAGCAGAGACGAAGACCTTCAATAGACTGCATCTCATTGCTCACGAAGGCACCTATGCCACACGGCGGACGCCGATTCCGCGCGCCCCTCAAAACAAAAAAGCTGGAACTGGACAGTGAGCGTTCGGCAACGGCCACCGAACTGACCATCAATCATCCGCAGTTTAACCAATACCCTCGGCGATAAGACCCCATGACGCACGCGCTGCGCGCGAGACGAATATACCCTGCAATGCCCCCCTCGATTATCTGCTTTCAAGACGATGTCCCGCCCACCGACGCCGCTGCGCGTCGGCAATCCTTTGGCGTCCTGCTTCCGTCTTCGGGCCTGTCGAACAGCCGCCGTGCATCCTGCATCTGCCGTTGCCGAGCGCTGTCGCTTGGCACGGCTTGCCCGTTGAGCGCGCATGGGCGCCGCATTTGAACCGGCGACGCCATGCGCGGGTGAGCGTGAAGCGCCCCCTTTCGATGGCCTGAACGGCCAGGTCGTGAGGCATGAACTCCGTAAGCTGTGCAAGAAGATCGCGGTAGATGTGACGAGGCAGTGGCGTTTTCGGCATCGTGTAATACCCCATGCCGCGCGCGCTGGCGCCCGGCCAATCTTGTTATGAATCTTGGCCGTCATCGCTTCACCGGTGGTGCGGCGGGCTCCGCCATGGTGCGGCCCCTGGGTGCGGTGGCATTGAGCGGTGTTGTCCCCTGGCCCTGGATGCCGCCGTCGACGCTGCCACGGACATTGACGGTGAGCGGTTCGCCACGGACGATGATCGGATCGAGCGTTGTCTTCACCCTGCTCTCGATCTCGATCTTCTGGGCGGCAACCTCGGTGGCGCGGGCGGCGTTCTCGGCCGCGACCCCCATGCGTCCGCTGCTGTTGATCGGGCGCGGGTTCGTCAGCCAGGTCTTGAAGTCCGTTGCCGCCCGGCGGCCGTCGTCCTCCCTGAGATAGCCGATGGTGCCGGCACCGCCATACTGAGGGTGAGCCTCGCGGAAGCGGTTGTCGAGGTCCGTGTAAGCGTTCTGTGCTTCCTTCACGAGATCCTTGCCGCCGCCCTTCCAGTCGCCGTTCCAGATCTTCTGGATCGCTGTGGCGACGCGTTCGACGACGCCAGCGAGATGATCCCAGTTCTGGACGATCGCGGCACCGACTGCGAGAGCCGCGGCGAGCCCGGTGATGCCGGCGATACCTCGAGCAGCGCGGCCGAGTAACGTCATCGCATCGGCGGCGCGCATCAGCCCGGCAGCCTTGAGCGAGATACGGCCAAGGCCACCGACGAAGTTGGTCATCGCAGGCCCGAGGATCGACAGCGCCAACAGCGGCATCGCCATCTTGGCCAGCACATCGCCGGCGGCGGCGAGCACGCCGAAGAATTGCAGCAGTTGCGGGTGATTGAAGGTCGTCTTCGTCGAGGTGCCACGGCCGCGCGAGCCCTTTCCGACGACCGTCGTGCCGTTCAGCCAATCGAGAATGTCTGAGGTCTTCGTGGCCAGTTTTGTGAGCGTCTCGCCGAGACCTGCTTCCCCGATAGCGGTGTGCAGCCCCTTCCATGCTGCGGTCAGCCGTTTGACCGCGGCCGAGGCACCCTCCATGCCTTCTTCGCCCACACGCTCGGCGAGGCCGAAGGAGGTCCGGAGATCGTCGATAAGCGTCCTGAGCTCCTTGGAACTTGAAAGGCCGAAGGCTGCCGCGACCCGCTGACCGCGATCACCGAACATCTTGTTGAAGGCGCCGATCACCTTGAAGGCCGGCATCTTCTTCACACGCTCGTGGAGCAGATCGATGATGGCTTCCGGGCCGATCATGCCTCCGGTTTTCTTGTCTTTCAGTTCTTGCTGCTTGATTCCGAGGCCGCCCCAGAACTCGGCGGCCGGCTTCGACCAGTTGATCGACTTCGAGATGATGCGCGACAGCCCGGTGCCAGCGAGCGGGCCCATTCCGCGCTTCGAGAGATAGCCCACGGCACCGATGGTCTGCTCCGGTGTCCAGCCCGCCGCATGGGCGAAAGCCGAAAGGTGGCCCATCTGCGTCAAAATTTCGTTGAGCTGGATGCCCGTCTTCTGGTGGACGCGGGCGATCATGTCCGAGATGTGTGGGAACTCGGTCAGCGGCAGTTCGAAGCCGCGCGCGATCTTCAAGTGCGTATCAAACGTCTTCACCGGGTCCTCGCCGGTGCCGGTCGACAGACCGATCATCTGCGATGCGATGCGGATCATGTCCTTCGGCTCAATGCCGGAGGAGGCCTGCTTGACGTAGATCTCGGCGATATCCTCCGGCGAGAAGATTGAGTGCTTAGACATCCGCAGTGCTGCGGAGCGCAGGTCCTTCAACTGGGATTCGCTGATCTGGCCGGCCAGCGTGCCTCGGACCAGACGCATCTGCTCGTCGAAACCGAGCCAGTTCTCGAAGACCTGGTTGTGTCCCATGCCGGCGAGCGCGTGCAGCCCCATGCCGCGATGGAGCCCCTTGAGGTAGCGTTCGCCCTTGCCGCCAGCGGCAACAATGGGTGGCGGCTGTGGCTGGTTCGCCGCCAGATACGCCGCCCGCTGCGCATGGGCACCGGCAACACGCTGAGCCGCGGCGAGCCGCGCCGCGGCATTGGCGGCACGATCCGCAGCGGTGGCCTGCAGCCCGAGGTTCTTCACGAACTCCGCCGATGCCGCCGAGGCCGTCTTCGTGGCCTGTGCCGCCTTCGCCGTCGCCTGACTGGCGGCGCCCATGCGCGCCGCCATCTTGTTCAACTGCGCTTCGGTCTTGTTCGCGGACTGGCCCATGGCGTTGATCGAGGCCTGGGCCCCCTTCGACGACTGCATGATCTTCTGAGCATGGGCGGAGAACATGTCGCGCAGCGCGATCAGGTATTCGACGGTTCTTGGTCCCATGGCTCAATGCTCCGTTCGCGAGAACGGCATGATCACCGGCGGCAAGTCTGATTGATCGCCCAGCGCTGCGTGCATTTCATCGGCACGAGGACACGGCCAGACCTCACGGACCGCTTCGGCAAGATCGCGCTCGGACGCGAAGGTGCACACGTGGTGAAACGTCTGGCCCAGCGCTTTTCGGATCCCGCGGACTTGCCGCGTCGTTGGCCGGAACGGGCCGCAGTTCACGAGCGCCGCACTGATGCCGTCATGAGCGACGGGGAACACAGCCCGGATTCGAAAGTGCCCGTGGACGAGTTCGACCGGCCCCAGCATGATCATCGTGCGGGATGACGCGAGCCGACCGATCTGTTTCGCGAGGTCGGAGGCATCGTCAGCGGAGCCTATTTTCATGGTCATGGCGGTAGTCTCCATAAGAAAAGCCCGCCGATGGGACGCCGGCGGGCTTGAATTCGATTTCCGTGAGGTTGGTCTGACGGGTGCTATGCGCGCTGCAGCCGGGCGCTTTCGAAGTAGCCGTTCGTCAGGTCGTCGAGGACTTCTCGTGTCGAGGCGGAAATTCGAACATGGACGAAGTCGTGGCCCAGCGCATTCCGCAGCGTGCGAACGTAGTCACCCGGCGGACAAGTCCCGCAGTTCGCAAAACATGCCGTCATGGCACCGCCCACCGGAAACTTGATGAAGATGCCTTGCTGCTCAGATGACATGGGGACGCTTCCCCTTCGGCCGAACGGGCGTTGACTTCGCGATGGCTGCGAGGGCTACGCCGCGACGGGGTTGCGCTGCTGTTTCGCAACGCGCGAGCGAAGATGTGCGACGACCTCTGCCCGATCCCAGCGCAGGCGCGCACCGACGGGAATGCCTGGAGGGACAATGCCGGCCGCAAGCAGATCGCGCAGTGTCTCCGGCCCAATTTTTAGGAAATCAGCAAGTTCGCGGCGCGTCAGAAGCGGCTCTTTCCGTTTTCGATCCTCGTCCATCCCACCCTCTCCCGAAAATGAAAAACCCGGCCACGCAAAGCGTGCCGGGTTCAAGTCGCAGGTTCGACCAATACGGTTCAATCAACGCGCGACCGCGCGATTTGGCAAGTCGCTGACTAAGAAAAAATGCGCGACATTCTGACTCATGCAGCTGGGTTGTATCCGCGCCAGTTTGCTGCCGCGCCCACTTCAGCCCAGCGCACCGACGGTCCGGATCGCAATCAACATCTCCGCAAAAGAACGGCTTTGAAACACGTAACCGTGTTCGAGGTCGTAATCGAGATGTCGCGACCCGTCGAACATGCGGGGGGCCTGGTACTCCGGACTCGCGGCGCGCGTGACGACTTCCGACCAGGACGTGGCCGGCTGATAGCAATCCTGAAGTTGATCCGGAACCGGCACCAAATCGAGCCCGACCGGCGCGGCGACGGTGAGAACGTCGTGAACCAGCCGGAACTCCGGACTTTGCGGGGCCCGCCAGAAGCCGAGACGGAGCTGCGGACGTGCCGGATCCGGGTAGCGCCAGAACCACCACCACGCGAGCTCAGCGCGCGCGGCAACGTCATCAAACGTTTCGACCGGCATGGCCCAGATCCGCCGAATTAGTGGGACGCGCGCATCGCGGAGCGGATCGCGGACCTGATCCCGCAAACCGAGCGACGCTATCATCACCTCCCAACCATCTTTCGTCTCGGTGTAGGCGTCGACAATCTTCAGCTCGATGTCGGCTAGGGCATCGTCGAGACGTGCCAGCCGCCGATGCTGCTGCAAAATTGAAAGTAGTTCCTCGCCGTGCGTTGCGCTCGGAGCAGGCGCTGCCGCACCTGCTCCGAGCGTTGTCGGACTCGCTGCTACTGCGGTGAGTGCCGCGCCAGCTTGGATCACCTCACGTCGCGTTCGCATTCGTCACCTCCATGAATCGTCCTCTACCCTATGGGCGTGACTCCCACCGGTGGCGGGTTGGGTGCCGTAGCCTCCGTCGGCCGAGTGTAGGCTGCGGGTGCGCGTGGACGCAGGGTGGCCCCCAGCGCTGCGAATCCGGCCCGGCCTGGGGGATTCGACACGTGAAACATGCCGCTTGACTATTCTGATAAGAGTTATTATCAGAATATTATGGTTGTAGGAACAGGTCTCACCGTCATCGCCCCCGCCGACTCCGAAATTGCCGGTGGCGAAGCCGAGCGCCTACCTTCGCTCCGCACCACGGCCCAGCGCGACACCGAACTCGTGGAGGTATGGCTGAAGTCGCATGCCGACGGCTCGCCGCATACCGTCCGCGCCTATCGCCGGATCGGCATGATGTTCATCGCCGCGCTCGAAGCCGCCGGCAGCGATCTGCGCCGCGCCGGTATCGATCACGTCCAGACCGCGCTCGAAGCGCTGCGCGTCAAATCCGATGGCATGCCGGCTAGTGCGGCGACGGTCAGCACCGCCGTCGCCTCGGTGAAGGCGCTGCTCGGGTTCGCCCACAAGGTTGGCTACACTCGCTTCAATGCCGCGTCGTTGATCAAGATCCGGCGGGCACCTCGGACTCTCGCCCAGCGCATCATGACCGAGTTTGACACCCTATCGCTGATCAAGGCGGCAAGGACCGGTCGTGACCGGCTGCTGCTCGAGGTCGCCTACTTCGGAGGCCTGCGGGTTTCTGAACTCGCGTCCCTCACCTGGTCGCAGGTCATCCCGCGCGAAAACGGCGAAGTGCAGTTGGCGCTCGTCGGCAAGGGCGACAAGCCGCGTCACGTTCTGCTGCCGGCCGACATCGCGAAGAGCCTGCTCGAGCTGCGGCCGGGGCAGTCGGGCGGTGACCGTGTCTTCCCGATCTCCGAGCGCCGGATCAACTACATCCTCAAGGCGACCGCGAAGCGCGCCGGCGTGAACCTCGCCGCCTCGCCGCACTGGTTGCGGCACGCGCACGCCTCGCACGCGATCGATAACGGGGCGCCGATCACTCTCGTCTCGCAGACCCTAGGCCACGCGGACCTCAAGACGACGAGCGTCTACGCCCACGCGCGACCGAATGAGAGTTCCAGCAGGTACTTAAAGCGGAGGTAAGTCGTCAGAACGTTCGAGCGCTACGCCTATGCGCGTATTAGCGCAACCGCAGAGCTATCGGCTCAAGCTCAGCTTTCGATATCGTTGCAAGGCCCATGAGATTGTAAAGGTCGGCACCCAAACCTTGCACTGTCATCGAGGCCGGCTTCACGTCGGTCG
The DNA here is from genome assembly GCA_964651805.1 of uncultured Hyphomicrobium sp. Taxonomy (GTDB): domain Bacteria; phylum Pseudomonadota; class Alphaproteobacteria; order Rhizobiales; family Hyphomicrobiaceae; genus Hyphomicrobium_B. The sequence goes on from CAZYXX010000001.1 coordinate 180,604, forward strand.
GGCCGAATGCAACTTCGCCACCGAAGTTCACCAGACCTCGATGGTATAGATCCAGGCACTCATAAAGCAGCTGATAGACAGGTTTCTCGAAGGTTTTTTGGCCGCGATAGTCTGACCCTCTCAGGCCGTAAGCGCTCTTGTTCACAGCAAGTTTGAGCAAGCAATACTGACGGTAAGTGAGTGCCTCCGCCAACTTAGACAACTGCTGCGCCATTTCCGCGCTGATGCTCTCGTCAAATGCGACGTTACACATCATTCGACCAATAAACTGAATCTTCTTTTCCTCTGCCTCGCGTTGCGCCTTCGAGAGTAAACTCTCTGCGACCTCGTCGGCCTTTGACCTTCCGGAGGTCCCCGGATCAAAAAAACCATCGGTACGGATTTTGTGCCCGCCCTTGAGACGCTCATCTATTCCTGCTGCGGCGATGGCTAGCACGCCACCCACACGCGCCTTCTCCCTGGGCGCGAGGTATCGATCAGATGCCTCTTCACCCAACTTCTTTAATGCAAGCGCCGCGGCCACGCCGCCAACCCCCGCTGCTGCCATTCCGGCTGGACCGCCTGCCAGAAATCCAAGTGCGCCGCCGATTGCAGCACCAGCTATTTCTGCTCCGCCGCTGAGCAGACGCTTGATCTTGTCGGGATTTTGTTTGTCTTCCTGCGTCATCGCAACTCCAAACGAGCGCACCGTGCTGATCACGACACTCTCGTGCGATGTGTCGATTTCGCGGCAAGTCCGCTCGCCCCTGAATCCATCAAGAACTCGATGTTGCGACCTCGTCGCGCGAGCGGGTCATTGAATAGAGGTTGCACATCCCTTCGCTTGTATGGGTCGTGGGCCAGGCGTAGGCAACGGGAAAGGGCTCGGAACCGACAGTTATGTTGACATAGCTGGACGCATCCAGCCCTGCGCCTCGCGCTATGCCTTGGACTCGTCGTCGAGCGACACGCCGAAGGCCGCGGCCGTCAGGGAGAAATATTTCTTGGGGCGTGACGTTGGACACGGGATCTCGCTCTGAGATGGCTAGCGTGTTCGTAATCAAGTAGCGCGTTGGCAGCAGCTGATCGCATCCTTTTGGATAGCGACCTGAAGTCTCAAATGCAGTTCAGTATGAAAAGCTCAAGCCCGGTACGGTCGCCGTTCCGGTACCTAGCGATCAAATCGCTATAGGGGGGATCAGGGGGCCGGGGATCGATCGGCCAGCGAGCCAGGAAAATATCGAACCTTGCTAGGATCACAATTAGCATCATCCGAGCCATGTGGCCGTTGCCGTCGGCGTACGGATGGATCTCAAGAAAATAGACAAACGCGGCTGCCGCGAGTTCGACGCTTCGATAAATTTTCCATTCTCGTGGGAAGAGCCTCTCGTTTGCCGGCCACATTAGGTTTAGCTGGCGATACAGTTCGTCCAGATTACTGCCGAATTCCTGCATTTCGAGGGGAACTGTTGCTGCAGTGTGACCCACTCTCCCATCTACACGAATTCCAACTTCGTAGTCGCTGAGACACGGGAGGTTCTGACCACGATAGTTCCCTGCATAGTGGGGAAACCCTGCAGGTGTTAGACCGCGGAAGTAGGCGCCATGGGCGGGTCTGGTGTTCTTCGAAAGCGTTTCACGCCGAATCGAATCGGACGACCGAATATGCCGAAGCAATTCTTTCGCGCGAAATGCTAGAGTTACCGAATAGCCATCAACTCCAGAGTACTCCCAGGAGGGGCATTCTGTGACAAGAGTCATTTGAATTAGTCAGTATGCAATCCCAATTCGTTTCCCAGCTTCTCAGCCCAGGTGTCAACATCTTCAGCTTCTCTAGCGTCAATGCGGTTCATTGCAGCGCGCGCAGCAAGCACGAGGGCTGCAGACGGCATCTGGGACGAAGACAAGCGCGACTCGAAATTCTGCTTTGCGCCCCTCGGCTGGTTTGAAAAGCACGGATAAATGACTGACGCGGCGCCGCTAGCAACGATCGTTGGCATGCGAATAGACACTGGCATGGCAGCGGATTGATAAGCCGTCGGCCCTAGGTCCTTCCTGTTTAGAAGCATCAGCTTGCTCCCTCGGTCATTTTTATTTGTTTGTCGAGCCAATCACGAAGTTCGATGGCCAGTTCAATAGACAGATAAGCACCAAACTCCACGTTCCGAATCGTGCCGACACGACCATCTAAATGCTCTGGTGCCTTGCTGGCGTCGAGCTTGAATTGGCCCGGAACCTCGGTCTCCACAAGCGGCTGTCTGACGATTCGGGGGATAGGAAATCGCTCAGAGTAGAACGCGACCCAAATCTTGTTGTGTGGCGTCAGACCGCCCACCACCCCATCGCATGCGATCTCGCGGAACTGGCTGCTCTTTATGTAGTTCAGATCGATCGTTTTTGGAGTGTCGATCGACATAGGCGGCTCCCAGAAATTTTGCGGTGACTAAGCAAATACAGCGGCGCTCGTCACGGAAAAAACGGTCGCTCCGTCGGGAGCACTCGACCCGAACACGACTGCGACAGGATTCATCAATCGAATCAAGGCGCTCAGTCAGCTGAATGAGTATCGCATTTTCGTTAAGCAAACCTAAGGCCAGTCCGCCCCACGCATCCGCTCGACCAGAAACGGCACGAAACCGACTTCCGAGCCGCCCCAGCTCGGAACTGTGATCTGCGCGCCCATGCGGCCGCAACGCGTACAGCGCGCACGGCTTCCGCACCACGTTGGACGACGTCTCGGGATCATAGCGATCACCGCCCAGGCCAGCGTCATCGCAGGTGCGGGCAACGCTCACAGTGTATCCAAAGCCAGTTCGGCTTGGCGTCGTGAAGGAGTTCGCCAAGTGTTGCGACGCGACCGTTGGGCCTTCGCATGCAATTCCTCCGCTGCGATCTGCCCGTTCCCCAAGCGCTCGATACCACGCGCGATTGTCTTCATCCAGCGACCTAAACCTAGTTCATCGTGCATCGGGGAGCAGATCGCGAAGCTCGAATGCGAAGAAGGCACCGCCGGAGCAATGCTTCGATCTGCGGGTCGCCACATTCACGCTCGGCCCAGCGCGAGACTTCATTCAATACGGCGACAACGTCCTCGACGCCGACGAGAGGTTTGATATGATTCACCAGTGGGCTCCATTTCAGATCGCTCATTTTAGCGACGTCTCGGGCACCGGGGATAAGTTTAGTCCCTCTTTTTCTGCGTATGGTGAACCTCATGGGATACTGGGAACAAATTGCCGAAGACCGCCGGAACGGCCCGCGTGAACCCGGTATGTCGGCATCGTCGCCTACATTGTCGTCGCTCTGCTTTGGGCGATCGTGTTCATGACGATCGCGAGCGCTTTCCGATCTGAACCGACGGAACCTTCAGCGCACCCGGTATCGTGGTCCTTCGTCGGAGAAGCACAGGCACAGGGTTCCGTGTGCGGCAGCAAGACCTACTGCAAAGACATGGCGACGTGCGCCGAGGCGCATTATTTCCTCACCGTATGCGGCCTAGATCGGCTCGATGCCGATAGTGATGGCATCCCGTGTGAGACGATCTGCGGCAAGCAACTCGGCACGATGAATGCTCGCATCAGAGCGCAGCCATTCATGCCGGCAGTCGAAACGGTCGACAACGCCGCGGACGAGCCTTCGACCAACACCAAAGCCCTCGGATTTGTCCAAACGACCGCGACCTGCGGTTCCAAGCGAACGTGTCGCCAGATGCTGAGCTGTGAAGAGGCGACCTTCTACCTCACTCAATGCGGTGTCCGTTCGCTCGACGGCAACGGCGATGGCATCGCCTGCAATGGCCTATGCCGCCGTTAGCTTAGACGGCGATCGGAAGTTCAGACAATGGTACTGCTCCCACTGGGGTAAGCGCCGCTTGCCTAATCGCAACGGTTTCCCGGTACTCTTGAGCCTCGACGTCTCGGAAGAAATGGGCGCCTGGCGCAATCTTCTTCACTGCATTCTCTACGTCATCGAGGGAAAGTTTGAAAAATTCTTTGCGAAGATTCTGAGCGTTTATTCGGCTTGCACCAAACTCATTGTGCAGGGCGCGCTCCAGCGCCGGCGCACTGTCACTGTAGATGATTGCGTGAACGTCGAATGAAAACGGCACGCTTGCATCCCCCAACTCCCGTATCCGATCCATCGGATCGAGCCGTCTCGTCAAGCCAATCTTGATGACGTTCTCGCCGAACGATCCGATATTTGAGATGATGTAGATGTATCCCGAGCTGGTCCGCTCGGCCAGCGCTTGCGCGCGTTCCGCCTTGGCGCGAGCCGCCGTCAAGTCACGTTCGAGCATCTTGATCTGATCTGCAAAGGCCTCAAGCTTCGGCCCGGCAACGCTAGCGGCCTCTGCCCTCGCCTTCTCCAGCAGCTTGGCATAGTGCTCTTCGTCCTTTTGTGCGTTTTCAAGATCACGCAGAAGACGCTGCTCCTCTCTCGCCAACCGCGCGGCCTCAGCACGCTCCTCACGTTCGTGATTGAGCTTCTCACGACATTCATGAGTCAACCGCAGCTCGCGCAACTTCAGCGCAAAGAACTTCTCGGTCACCTCGACCTTATTGCTTTCGTTGAGCCGGTCGATCTGTTCTTTCGCGCGATAGATTCTCTTTTCCATAGCAACGGCATTGCTCCAGCGTGTGTTCGCGATCGCCGCATCGCACTCGCCATTGAACGCCCGAAGCGTCAACTTGATGTTGCGATTGGTCATGGTCTTGCCTTTCGAGCGGCTGCCATCGACCGACCACTGCGCGGAACACACAACCGCATCGCCATCCGCGATCAATTTCTTCTGCTCATCCCGAACGGCTACGATGGCCGCCTTGAACTCTTCGCTATCGGTAAAGTCGAAATGTGGTTCGTAAACTCCCATTTCCGCGAAGGCTATTTTGTCGTCGAAGATCGCAACTTCCTTGATCAGCCGATCGAAAGTCAGCCGCTTCTCGGCGTACTCGGATTGCAGCGTGTCTACCGTCGTCCGTACGGTCTGCGCCTCGCGATTGATGTTGCTGAGTTCCTTGGCAGCTTTGGATTTGAGACCGTCGACAATCCTGTCAGCTTCTGCGACTAGCTCCGCGGTCTGGGCAGCAACCTGGGCCTTCTTGTGTGTCGCCTCAGAGACGAGCTGATAAGCTTGGCGCTTGGCCACTGTCACAATACTTGCCGCTTCCGCGTCCGCATCCAGGACTACACGAAACCGGTCCTCAGTGGCCAGCCGAAGCGATCGTTCCCTTAGAAAGCCGGCGACGGAGAAAAGCACCAGGAGCGCTGCGAGAAAGACCGGCAAGTGTTCGATAGTGATTTCCATGTGATCCCGACGCCTCCAATCCGACATCCCTAACGTCGGAGAGTCGGTCCGGAGAGTCGAACACCCGCCCTGTTTTTTAACAGAACCGGTTGTGGGTAAACAGCGATCAGCTAGGTGAAATGTCGTTACATCCCTTGAGCACGTGCCTGCCGACGCTACCCCATCTCATTGTCGAACAGGTATTGGGGGGGCTGCCGGCTATGTTTATCGGTATACCGGGGGAACTGCGCAGCGCCGTCGAACTTGCCGTCGTGCGGCTCGGATATCTCTATCCTGCACTGACCTTTCACGTCGAGAACGAAGGCATTCAAGTCGAAGGGACGCTGCCGGATGACGCCTCAATACTTCGACGCGATGCCCTTTACGCGGTCTACCGAGAGAAAATATATGCCGACACCCTAGAAATGCGATCAACGTTCCTTTCCGCTGTGACCCGAAGATGAAAGTCTGGCCACTCAAATTTCGCGAAACCCCAGCTGAAATTTGAATCAATCCCAATTAGGTTTGCGTCGAACGCGGCATGATGCATCTTCGACATGGGCAGACCATTGCTCACGACAGGCTGCCCAAATTCTTCGTCACCGTCCGCGATGATGTGCGCCGCATCGAGAAGTCGGGTCTCAGGCAACCCGGTTATCGCACATCGTCCGTCGTAGGCGGCTAGTACAGCCTCGCGAAATGTTGCTTGATGAAGCCGTTGGCGAACCAATCTCAGCCCATAGCGGCGCTCGGGTGCGGTCTGTGGTGCCGACTGTTGAAGCGGTGCGCCAAATGAAAGCTTCGCCTTAAGTTCGGCTGTTGACCAATCCGCGATGAAGGTGGGCCATATGACGCTGTATCGCCCAGGCGCGATGTCGAGAAAGTACAAGATTGGTGTTTGATCGTTGCGAGCCTCCCTCATCCACCGATTATCGGCCGCCTCGGGATCATCGCCCATAAAAGCATAGTCAATCAGTTCGTCGCCTTTAGCGATTTGCGCGTGAACTTCGCGCTGGTCGTCGTACCAGACCTTTCGCCCGCTTGCCGGGAAGACGGTTCGGATGCTGAGCAATCGAGACATGGCGGCGGGCTTAAAGATGCCTCGTTGGGGATTGATGAGTGCGTGCCGCACACCATCAACAACAAACCCAGCGCGCAAGTCTTCGCTGTTGAGTACGCCTCCCGAGGCAATACGGCTGACGTGCTCAACAGCGGCAAGACGAAGGCGCGTGTCGTTGTCAACTTCTGCCATCGAACGCGTTTGCCCCGTGACTAGGTTGGCTTCATCGCATCGTCGCTCGGTAGCTCGCAATACGCGCGGCCGTCACTTCTCAGACGTATGTTTTGCGATCGTCATGGCAGTAGCACCGCCATCGCGTGTGAATGCCTGACACTCGTAGGTAATTCCGCCTACTTCCAAGTCGCCCAACTCATCGTTGGATGCTAAGGCAAGCTTCTGACATTTGCGTGCGCCCTTTGTGATTGCTTTAGCGGATAAACCTGTCATGACGCTACCGAGTCGGCCTACGAGGTTGAAGTAGGCGGGCGGGGGTAAACTCTTTGCCCAGTCCACATTTAGCACTGGCCAAGGAACACCGGCTTGAGGGCAGTAAATGGCGATGAGGCTCGCGTCTACGTGGTTCAGGTAGACGATATCCGTGGCGCCCTCTACGGGCTGTCTCTTTTCAAGCCTTACACCAGTGACACTCGCAATCATCTGGCCAGTGATGGCGTCACACTCGTCCGCATAGGCCAGTCGCGGCGCGAAAACTAATAAGCTGATGATTATGTTAGCGAGTAGAGTGCGCATTGTCCTTCACTCCGCCTGGGAAAGCTAAGCGAAGACGGTCAATCCACCGCCGGGCCGCAGGTCGCTGTTCCACTTCAGTGCGCACGCGCCGGCGGTCGAACGCCTGTCAGCTTCTCGATCACGGCAAACAGTGCGCGTCCCTCTCTGTCATCGTCATAGATCCCAAACTGCTTGCCATCGGCATCGAGATTCCGGAAGCGCCAGAGCGCTGCCAACTCGCCAACGCGTTGGAGCGAGGGAGTTGCGAGAGATTCTTCAGCGAGTTTCTTAAGCAGCGCATCGTAAACAGCGTCTTCCGCCTTTGCGCGCGCGCTGGCAGCGGCATGTTCCGGAGTGCCGCGCGGCAAGTCGAGTTCCGCACTGATCAGCGGTCGCTGTCGATCGAGGCACTTGATGATTTCACTGAAGATCGGCGTTGGGGTGTCGAACTCGATGTCCATTTCGTACTCCTTACCTACGCGTTGACTTTCTCGACCTGACGGGCGGCGGCGTGCCGGCCACAAGCGGCAGCAGTTCGGGCCGGGCAAGCAGAAGCCGCAGAAGTACGGCGACTGATCCTGGCACCCGGGCCTCGCCCAGCACCCACTTGCGCGCCGTTCGCGGGCTCGCACCTACGAGCATGGCGGCCTTCTCCTGCGTCAGCCCCAGCGCCTCGATCGCTTCCCGAAACTGGGGGGGTGTCATTGCCAGCCTGGGTTGCCTCGGCGTCTTCATCCTACCACTTTACATAGGCCAAATAGGACAACAACTCACGAAGAATTGACCTGATAGATTGCCTATCTCTATTGCCTATGAGGCCTAATAGGCCTATTATGGTTGTAGAGACGATGTGCAGGCCCTGCGACGGAACAATCGATGAAAAAGGCGACAACGAAAGCCAGCTCGAAAGCGGAACGCGGGACGACCGGCAATCCGATGAGGTCGAAACGACCCTGACGGCGAAGCCATGCCTCTGGGTCGTCGCACCGTGCAATGCGGTGCCTGAAGAGACCGGGAGTACCCCAATGCAAATCATCGCATTCCTGACATTACTCGCAACCGCGTTCACTGGACTCGCTTCGGGTCCGGCCGTGCTCAGCATCATCCTGTGCGCCGTCATCCTCGCCGCCATCAGCGGCGCGGAACATCACAACGAGTACCAGCGGGTTGTTTCCATCGGCGGATGGCGTTTCGCGCTGTTCTGCTTCGGACACTCGCTCTTCAATGCCGGTGTTGCCGCTGCCGCTGCCTACGGGCTCGGCATCGCAATTCGGCTGATGTCAGGACTCTAGGATCGAAACCCAGCGCAAATGCTGGGTCTGCCGGTGAAGCCGGCACTGACGAGATCCCCCCCCCGCCGCATTCTCCCCCGCCTTGGGGGCGGCGCCATTACACTCGAGGCCCCGCGCCTCGCACTAAATTGATCAACTTATTCCCACTCCTCCGACTGCTACTCCTTCTTCCGCTGCTCCGATCCTCAACATCATCCCTGACAACCAGGCCGGTCATCCGCCCGTGAAGCGATGACGACGGGCGCGCACCGACAGCGCGTGAACGAAAAGCAGAAGGCCCGCCATGATTCCCGCTGCTCTAACAGCGGGTGGCGAGCCCCTGAAGATCAACCGCGAGGACGATCAACATGGCCAGAACTATCACGAGATGACGCGGCGCTGAAGCCGCAACCGGAGTGCGGCATTCTGAAAGGCTCGTCGCCGACGTCGCGGCGGGCACGGGGGAGTGTGCGCCCAAACAGAGCAACCGAAATCGGCCATGCGCCGGATATTGCGGCCAGCGCAGTGCCTGCATCGTATTTGTTGGGCCGTATAGGCCTTGGGCTTTTCAAGAGAAATGGCTCGTGATCAGGTCGGTTACTTGCGGTTCATCGTGTTCCCTCGGGTGGAAGGACGGCCTCACCCAATAGGCCTCAAACGGCGACAAGTCGGGAACGGCTGGTTGTCCTATTTGCTGGCGTGCGGGATAAGTTTCGTCTGAGGAGTAGCGAGTGGGGCAATGGGGATGGTAGCGGAGGAGGGGCTGTACGAGTTGGTTAAAGTCTACCTCGATGATCAGTTCAGCGTACTCAGGCGACCGACTTCGGGCATCGCACTGTGGCGATCGCAGATCACGCCCCATCTAAATATAAACCTTCCGGGTAAATGGACGCGGCCCGATTTGGCGGCGGTCCATATTTGGCGGCATCGTTTTTCGCCAACTTTCACGTTGGACCTCCATGGATTCGAGGTGAAGCGAACGGACAACGGGAACGAGATCAGCCTGTTCGAAGCGCTGGCGCATACGCGCATTGTCCACTACGCACACCTCGTCTGGCACGTTCCTGATCCAGTGCGCTTTGCGAGCAAGATTGAATCTGTCCGGGTTAACTGCCGGGCGTTCGGTGTCGGATTGATTACGTTTCGTGATCATACTGATCCAATGTCGTTCGATGCATTGGAACCACCGAGTAAAAGGGCTGATCCCGATCCGGAGTTAGTCGACCGGTTCATTGAAAGCGGCTTCACCGAACATCTCGGCGCGATCGACGCTTGGATGCCGCGGGGGGCGTAGAGTAGCGTCATGCGAATTGCGATCGCAAACTGCAAAGGTGGAGTGGGAAAATCAACGCTGACTGTAGTGCTTGCCGACTATCTTGCCGTGTTTCACAAACTGACAGTGCTCGTGATTGATCTCGATCCACAAGCGACGGCCAGTTGCCTCCTTAGAAGTGTCAACGGTATCGAGCTCGCCCGGCAGCAGCAACAGACGCTTGCGCATTACTTAGCGGCGCTGACTGACGAACGCGGGCTGAGCCTCAGCGAATTCCGTCAGGTCAATGCGAGCAACCTTCATGAACTGCAGCCGAGCACGAAAGCCCGAAAAATCGGCCGAATAGACCTGATCGCGTCGGTGCCTAGCCTGTGGTTCGAAGAAGATGTATTTGTCGAACGCTTCTACAGCGCAGGACGCAAGCCGGCCGAACGGCTACACCAGGCTTTGAGCAAGGGACTGTTAGATCTGGAGCCGCGCTATGATGTGGTACTGATTGACTGTCCGCCTAACTACTCGTCCCTGACCCGAGCAGGCCTTCTCTTGGCGGAAGCTGTCATTAGCCCCTCAACGGCTGACGAAATCGCACTGATGAGCCTGAGGGATTTCCGGCGGCACGCAGTGGACGCGTTCGCTGATGGGCGGTTCCGCGATCGACACTTCGTAGCTATCACCCGCTTCGGGCGCACAAAGGAAGAGGGGCGCATCCTTGGTGAGATGCGCAAATCGTTCAGCGTAATTGATCCTCCAATGCGCTATTCGACACAAGTGGCGCGGGCGATCTGGATGATCGCTCCTGGTAGTATTCAGAAATACCGGGAAAAGTACGGATCATTCATTAGCGGTGTGCGCTCGGACATTGAGGCACTGGGCGGAGCGGTTTACGAGGATGTCCTGAAGCTAGAGAAGTCAGGGTAACGCAAATGTCAGATGTGAGGCGGCTAGAGCCCTCGAAGGCGCTCGATGGGTTTTTCGCTGTAGTGCGGGAAGAGGCGGTCCGCAATCCGGCTTTCGGGGCGCGACTGCTCAACGCCTTGGGCTTTACTGTTGAGTATCGGGGCGCGATTGCCGGCGAGGTCGTCGATCCGATCGCGCTGGTGCGACAAGGGCAAGAGAAGTTTCGCGCAACATTTCTGACGTTCGACGACAAGACACTGAAAAAGATCCTCGCTGACCACGGGCTCGCGTCCAAGACCGACATCGGAAAGCGCAAGGGGCCGGCGTTGGTTGAGTTGCTGTGGGAGCGAGCGGAGACAAAGCACACGAGCCTTTTCAGTCGTTGATGCTCGCCTGTGCCCGATCGCAGCGAGGTAAGCGCTCGTCTCTCGTCAGCGCCGTTTGTGGACCATCTTGTGGACCAGGATACGAAAATCTGTATTTTGTATGATGTTTCAGGCCGATGTGGCGGAGACGGAGGGATTCGAACCCTCGATACGCCTTTAAAGCGTATGACGATTTAGCAAACCGTTGCCTTCAGCCACTCGGCCACGTCTCCACGGTTCGTCGGCGAAGCCACCCCTATAGTCGCGGCTTTCCGCCATTGCAAGCCAAAGGACTACGCTCGGCAACGTGTCCCCAAATGCTGTCACACCCATTGTTCTTCATGCACATTTCGGCCTAGTGTTCTCCCATGTGCAGGCGAGAGCCCACACGTCGGCCCGAGAATGCGCGTGCGTGCGCCAAGACGGAGCATGCGCGCAAACTTGTGTTGGCCGTCGCATGCGCACTGGGCCTTGCCGGGCCAACCGCAGCGTCAGAATTCTGCGTCACCTGCAGCAACCCCAATGCGTCTTACGCTTGCACCGTCGACAATCAGATCGGCGCCGCCGGCGACGCCGCACTCAAGTTGTTTTGCATCACCGAGATCGCGAAGGCTGGCGGGCATTCGAGCTGCGCCGTCGACAAGGCGAAGGTCGCCCCGTGTGAAGGCCAGAAGCACGCGCTCAAAGTCCCGGGCGGCTTTGATGAGCTGATCCCCGGCGCCGGCAGCGCACCTGTCACCGGCGCGGCGCCGCCGGCGAGCGGCACCTCGCCGCCCGCTGCCGCAAGCCCTGCAGCCGGGACTGCACCAGGAGGCGCGGACACAGCCCACGGGGCCACAACAACGATTCCTAAGACGTCGCCGCCCGCCACGGTAGAACAGGCCGTCAAGGACAGCGCGCAGGCGACAGAGGAAGGTCTTGAGCAATCCGGTCAAGCCGTGAGCGACGCAGCCAAGTCCGCGGGCAACGCGATCGAGAAAGCCGGCAGCGCGGTCGGGGACGCAGCAAAGAAGTCCTGGAACTGCCTCAAATCGCTGTTTTCGGAGTGCTGAGCGCAGGCTCCACGCGCCAACGGGGCGATATTTTAGTGAACCGATGTGAGCCACTCGCGCGCCAGCTTCTGAGCGCGCGCAATGTCTTCCTTCGACATGTCGCGTGAGAGCTCCAGGCGGTAGCGCTTGGCATCCTCGTTGCCTTTGATGGCGGCGAGGTTGAACCATTTGTGCGCCTCGACGAGGTCAACGCGGCCATCACGGCCGGAGCAATAAATCAAGCCAAGCTCGAAAAGTGCGTCAGGCTGTCCGCCCTGCGCCGCGAACTCAACGGTTTCGCGGGACGTGAACTCGATCCGCGCCATAGTCGTGAACTCCGTGCCAACTCTAAACACATCAGCCTGCCGGTGATGAAGGGTCGCTACGTGTTCTTCGGCTCCTTCATCTTCGAACCTTGCGCGAAGATGTCACCGGACGTCTGAGAACTGGTAAATGCCGATGATGTCACTTTGAAAGCTTTGCGCAAGAGGTGTTGAGAGCAGCAAACGAGATGATCAACTGTGGGACGCACTTGCCATCATGCGCCGCAGCGCAACGCAACTTTAAGAGCTTTGGAAACGCAAAGCTAACCACGTTCGCAATCCCGCCGGGACGCCGTTCAGGCTGGGTTCATGCGACGGCCGGTAACGTTACTTCCAAGCTCGGCCGGCGCGGAAATTACACGTGAGCGAGGCGCGCCGGTCGGGCCCAATAGTATGCGTTGGCATCGATAGGGCACACGATGATCCGGCTCGCCATACTTGCCGTTGCCGTTGCGACCTTGGCGGGCTGCGCGAAGGACCCCACGCAAGGGATCTCCTACGTCGGATTGAGCGATGTCGAAGCCGCCGAGGCGCCGGAGGCGGACGCGGATCTTGCCGCGATGCCCAAGGCCGTGCGGCACATTCAATCGAACAAGGTTCTGGGCGCGATGGCGTTTCAGAAGGTCACGGGACAGACCGTCGACCCCACTCGTCTGAGCGGCAAGTAAGCCGCCAACCCGTATCTCAAGGTTTACGAAGCGCAAGGCCGCGCTGCACCGCAGGCCGCTCGGCAATTTGCGAGAGCCAGCTTCTCAGCTTTGGAAACTCATCCAGCGCCGCTCCTTCCCATTGCCTGACCCACGGGAAGCAGGCGATGTCGGCGATCGAATATTCTGTCGCGAGAAAGGGGCGGTCAGCGAGGCGTCTTTCCATCACTCCGAACAGGCGCATCACTTCCTTGGTGTAACGCTCAATCGCGTAGGGCACGTGCTCGGGCGCGAATTTCCGGAAATGATTTGACTGGCCCGCCATCGGTCCGAGGCCCCCTACCTGCCAAAACAGCCACTGGTCGATATCCGCCTTCTGACGCTCGTTCGTGGCATAGAACCCGCCGTACTTGCGGCCGAGGTATTGAAGAATGGCTCCCGATTCAAAGATCGACAGCGGCTTGCCGTCAGGCCCCTCCGGATCGACGATGGCAGGGATGCGGTTGTTGGGAGAGATCTTCAGAAAGTCGGGATCGAACTGCTCGCCGTTGTTGATGTCGACGAATGTCACGGTGTAGGGAACGCCAAGCTCCTCGAGCATGATCGAAATCTTAAAGCCGTTGGGAGTCGACCAGAAGTAGAGGGCGATCGCCTCCTCAACGGGATCATCCGGCATTACTTCGTCCTCAGGGAACCAATACGATTGATCCCGTTGTCTTTCGTGCTTGGAGATCTCGGTGGGCATCTGCAGCGCGGGCCAGGGGATAGATGTGATTAACGGGAACGACGATCTTCCCGCTCGAGACCATCTCGAAGAGTTCCGCGGCATTGGCCTCAAGCGCGGAGCGTTCTGCGGTATAGGCAAAAAGGGACGGCCGCGTGGCAAAAAGCGAGCCTTTCAGTGCCGTTAACTCGAATGGCGGCACCGGGCCGGACGCGTTGCCGAAAGATACCCAGAGCCCCTTGGGTTTCAGGCAGTCGAGAGACGCGGGAAACGTATCCTTGCCGATAGAATCGTAGACGACGTCGCAGCCCTTGCCGCCTGTAAGTTCGCGCACGCGCGCCACGAAATCCTCCCGGCCCGTGTTGATGACGTGCGTGCAGCCGCTTTCTTTGGCGATCTGCGCTTTGGCGTCGGAACTTACCGTGCCGATCATGGTGGCGCCGAGCGCGCGCGACCACTGACAAGCGATAAGGCCGACACCGCCGGCGGCGGCATGGAACAGCATCACGGTCGAGGACGTGACGGGATAGGTTTCGCGCAGGAGGTAGCGGACGGTCATGCCCTGCAGCATCATGGCTGCGGCCGTCTCGTAGGAGATTGACGGCGGCAGCACTACGAGCCTGTCGGCCGGCGCGCGCCGTTGCTCTGCGTATCCACCGGGCGGGCCGGCGTAGGCGACCCGATCACCGACTTTCAGTGTCGTCACGCCGGGGCCAACAGCAATGATGTCGCCCGCGCCCTCCATGCCGAGCACGGCCGGCAGGTGCGGAAGTTTGTAGAGGCCGGTTCGCTGGTAGATGTCGATGAAATTGACGCCGATGGCCTTTTGCCGGATGACGACCTCGCCTTCCGCCGGCGCGCCGCAGTCAACGTCTTCATCGCGCAGGACCCCAGGCCCGCCGTATTCGTGCAAGCGGATGACGCGCGCCATGCTTCATTCTCCTGACTTGGTCTCGGGCCAATGGGTTGGGGTGTGGCCGCGAATCCCCTATTAAGGGCGCGACTTCGCATCAGCGTCAAAGCGCTGCCACGAGCCTGCCACGCTGGCTTTCTACGGCGAACGGCACAACGATTGAAGGCGAATGCTTCATGCCGCGAACCCTGCCTACCGTCTGGCGCCACGCCGCGGCAGCCGCGCTGTCAGGCGCTGGTTTGCTGCTTGCCGGTTGCGCAGGGAACGACGACTTAGGCGCGCACCCGGCTGGCCTCAGGTGTGTCGATGACAGCAGCCACTGCATCAGTCAGCGGGAAAAGGTGTTCGATTCCTACATGGCGGACAAGTCGCGCTCCTGGGTGAAGCAGCCCGCAGGTCCGCATGCCTACGCCTCGGGCGTGCGGCTGTTTGCTTTGAACAAGCGGCGCAAGGAGTTGAGTTGCGACGAACTTGCGCACGCCAAGCGTGAGGCGGACGCAGCGCCTGTGGCGCTACGTGGCTCCGGAGGCTCCGAATTAACGCCCGCGCAGGTCTCCCGCGGTGTCATGCTGGCGAGCGAAGTTTCGCGCGATCTTGGGCGCGAAATAGCGCGGCGCTGCAAAAAAACTTGATCCTGCACAATCCTGTCTTATCTGCCCGGACGGGGAACTTCTCTCTCAATCGACCAAGTCAGCCACGCCGCGCCGGTCGCGCCGCTTCAAATCGAAAGAAAAAGCATGGATGTGCAGAGCATCGTCGACGCCATCGTGACATTCACGCGCGAGCACCAGAGTTGGGTCATGCCTGTGGCATTCGTGGTGGCATTCCTGGAGAGCTTCTGCTTCCTGTCGATCCTGTGGCCGGGCACGGCCATCCTGGTTGGCATTGCGCTGCTGCTGGCAAAAAGCGGAATCGCCGCCTCGATTATCTGGCCCGCGATCATCGCGGCCGGCCTTGGAGGGACGCTGGGCTACGCGGTGTCGTACTGGATCGGTGAGTACTACAAGGAGGAGGTCAAGAACATTTGGCCCTTCAATCGCAACCCGGCGATGATCGAGAGCGGCAAAACGTTCTTTGACCGTTGGGGCGCGATCAGCGTGTTCTTCGGACACTTCTTCGGACCTATCCGCGCGGTCATTCCGGTCATCGCCGGCATCTACCAGGTGCCGCAGTGGCAATTTCAGCTGGCCAACGTCACATCGGCGTTCATCTGGGCGGCCGGCGTCATCATACCCCCCTACTACGGGCTCCAGTACTTGCTGGCCTGACGCCGGCCGGTCGTTTGCCGCGCCGCCCGGTTGCGCTGGAGCGCGCGACCCCGTACATGACGGCGCAACAAAGCATTTCCGTGAGGGATTCCGACATGTCCAAAACGTCGCTCAAGAACATTCAGAAGCAGAAGAAGAAGGCCGGCCGCAAGATCGCGCGCGCAAGCGTCTCGCGCATCCAGGGCAACACGGCGGGCGTGCGCAAGCGGCTCAAGAAGGCCGCCGGCAAGGCGCGCGTCGCCAAGGCCGCGGGCTGAGCCCTCTGCCGCCCCATCTTTTCGCCGCGAGTGATCGCTTAGTATCTTGGGCGTGACGACAGTCCGCCCAGATGCCCCCGCACTTTATCCACCCACGGTGACGCCGGCGGCACGAGCGCTGCCGCTCACGGTTTCGATCCTGCGCTTTGTGCGCAACCCGCTGCGCTCCATTCCGCGCTCGGTCTATCACGAGCCGATCGTCACCTACGGTCGCAAGCGCCCGATCGTCGCCTGGGTTACGGACCCGCAGTTGCTCGAACAGATCCTGGTCAAGGAAACCGACCTGTTCGCCAAGACGCGGCTCGACAAGCGCGTGCTGCGCCCGGTCGTCGGCGAGGGACTGCTGACGGCGGATGGCGATCATTGGCGCTGGCAGCGGCGGCTTGCGAGCCCCCTGTTCCGGCCCGCCGACGTGCTCGCGTACGTGCCGCGCATGGGGGACGCCGCGGACGAGCAGATCGCGCGCTGGCGTGAGAAGGGTCAAAGCCACCGCGCCGCAATCGACATCGACATGACCGAGACGACCTTCGCCGTCATCGCGCGCACCGTTCTCGCCGGGATCGACGAAAGCGAAGGCAGCGAGGTCAAACGCACGGGTTATGCCTATCTGAAGCCGATCATGTGGTCGGTGGCGGCGGCGCTGCTGCTGTTGCCCGAGTCCCTCTGGCACCCAGGTCGGGCCAAGATGAAACGGGCGGCGACAGAGATGCGCGAGGTGGTGCAGCGGCTGCTCGACAAGCGGCGTGCTCAAGGGCTCGAGGGCGACGACCTCGTCGCGCGCATGCTGGCAACGCGCAATCCCGACACCGGCGCGCCGATGACGGACGAGCAGATCATCGACAATCTGGCAACCTTCTTGCTCGCCGGTCACGAGACGACGGCCAAGGCCCTGACATGGACGCTCTATCTGCTGGCGCGCGCTCCCGATTGGCAGGATCGCGTCCGCGCTGAAGTGATGGAGGTGACGGGCGGCGCGCCTGTAAATGCGGAGCACATTGCGAAGCTCAGCGTCACGCAGCGCGTTCTGAAAGAGGCGATGCGGCTCTATCCGCCGGTGCCGGCCATGACGCGGGTGAACCGGGAGGCGACCACGCTCGGCGGCGTGTCGCTGCCGCAGCCGGCGCTGATCGTCATTCCGGTGTTCGTGATCCATCGCCACCGCAGCCGCTGGGCGGACGCCGACCGTTTCGATCCGGACCGGTTCTTACCGGAACGTGAAGCCACGTATCATCGCATGCAGTTCATGCCGTTCGGGGTGGGGCCGCGCGTGTGCATCGGAGCCTCGTTCGCGATGATCGAGGCGACGGCGGTGCTTGCGACACTGCTTCGGAAAGCGAAATTCGCATGGGATGGGCGGCACGCGCCCGAACCGCTGAGCCGCGTCACGTTGCATCCCAAAGGCGGCATGCCGCTCGATGTGACGCTGTTATGATACGGAGCCGCAACGCACGCTAACGGCTTTTTAGCTCGGCGGTTACCGCCGCTTCACATCTGCGGCGGGCGTGTTAGCGAACGGCAAATTGCTGCGCGCGCAATTGCACCGATTTGCTCTGCACCATCGAGCCGGCCCCTAATGCGCATCTGATACCTTCTGCCGCAGATCGCATTCAGGCCTCTGAAAGGAGGGGCCATGACAACCTCAAAACTCATCTACATAGCGGCAGTGATTGTACCGTTCGGTTTCGTGATCCTTGCAGGGGCACTGCTGGCACACGCGCTCTATAAGCGGCACGTCGCGGCGAAAGCGGCCAAGGCCGCACCCGTCGCCGGCTGAGCGAACGCCCTAGCGCGTGCTCATGAAGTGTCGGAGCAGCAGGTCGCTTTAGGTTTCCGAAGCTGACGTGCCGCGACGGCTACGCATTTGTCGCTCAAGACCCTTAGCGGACACGCATAGATGGCCATACCCCGCCTGCGGAGCGTGCTCGAACGCATTGCGCGGAGATATATCTGTACTGATGATAGGCCTTCCCTTGGCAAGCGCCAAGCACTCGACTAGCCTCCGAGTGGTTGTAAAATTACGGGGGGCGCAATGCAGGTCTTCAAATTTGGCTTCGTGGCCGCGGTTATGATGTGCGCACTTTCGGCGACGGCTCAGGCGGCCGAGTGTACGAGGGTCACAGCCTCTGGCCAAAACTTCACCCACGACGCCGCCGTGCTGTTCTCCACAAACGCTCTTAAGAATACGCTCGCCGGGAGAGGTCTCATAGGGAAGGGGCCAGTGAAAACCGACTGCAAATCAGGCTCGGCGATGATTGAGTGTTACTCCTCTCAGACGGCCTGCAAGGGCGGGACGCCCGCGACCTGCTTAGGCGCCTGGCTGTGCTTCTGAACCCGGCGCTAGACGTGGACTCGTTTTGAATCTGGCTTCACGGCTCGAGCCTCGCAACCTATGCGGGGCACTATCTAAAATGAGGCATTGGGCTCCTTCAACCCTGAAGCCGAAATAACAGTGGACCCAAGCAAGCGCGATTTTACGAGTAACCGCCCTAGCGCGTGCTCGCTGCGCTATCGCCAACGCGCTCGCGCATCAATGCGCGCGCTTGCGCTTCATCGAGCACCGTGAACGCCGATCCGTCGTAGGACGACCGGCCATCGTCGCTCATGCGCGGGCCTGGGCCGATGGCTCGGCCAAGCCGCTTCCAAACTTCAGCGTCGATGCTACCGCCGTGGCTCCAGACGCCGGAAAGGACGTAGCGGACCTTGGCGCTGTGCGCAGCGACGCCCTCGATATCGCCGATGATCGCCGGGCCGTGCTTGGCAAGCGCGCTTTCGAGCAAGCCGGCGGCGACATAGGCGGCGTCCTCCGGCGTCTCGCACGCATCGATGGCGGCGACGGCAAGCGGCACGACGAGACCGGGATGGTCTTCGACAAGCTCGAATTCGCAATCCGTGACCCAGGACGTTTCTTCCAGACTTGCAGGATCGGGCTCGCCGCCGTCGGCGCCGAAGATGCGGCCGCGCGCGACGAGCGCCTTTGCGACCTTGCCGAAATCATAGCCGCCGTCAGCATTCCGGCAGGGATGAAGCTCACCCCCATACTTGCAGTCGAAGCAATCGGGCAAATTCATCAACTCGGTCACAGTTTACAATCTCCTCGTGCCGTTTGGGAGCTATCGAGTCAGGTACCGCGAAAAATATTCGTCCCAACCCAGTAGAGGCACGAACTGATCGTCAAACCTCCTCATGCCCGCCGCTGCTGAGGGAGAGTCGTCGTAAACTCTTCTGAGCGTCTTGTTTAAATCGAACATCGTTCTGGCTTGGTCGTAAGTTAAGCGCTGGCCCGGCACCCAGCCACTCTGAACAGATGCCATCACACTACGTGCGCTGTTCAACTGCCCAGCAGACATAAACGCGCTGCAGTAGCTGAGCGCAGAATGGTTCTGCGCGACAAGCTTCATGTGCTCTTTAAGTATCCGGCGCCGGATAAAGCTGAGCATTTGCCCTCGAGAATTTTGAAAGCGACGCAAGCCACTGCAAATGGCGTTCTAGATGCCGAGCTTGGCTTTCAGGATTTTCGTTGACCCCGGCGGGGTTCGCCTGAGCGGGGCCCTCGTCTCAGCCGAATCGGCATTAGAAAATTTGCGTTGGATTTCACAGAAAAATTCTTGTCGCCTCGTTGGCCTTGGAGGCCGATCAGCCATAGTTACTCTAAAGGCTGGGGGACTATGATCAAGCGACTAGATGGCTTAGATGCGCTTCGCGGTTTTGCCGCGCTCGCAGTCGTTGTTTGCCACGTGTATTTCCTTACCGATCTTCCGATGCCGAAGGCATTCGGGGTCACCGCCGGTCATTTCGCTCTCGCGGTTGAACTTTTCTTTATCCTTTCGGCGTTCTCGCTCTGCGTAGGATATTTTTGGCGGCTTTCGACCCCGTCAGACCTCAAAAGCTACGCACTTCGCCGTTTTTTCCGAATCGCGCCGTTGTTCTACTTTTTTATAGGCGTCTGGACGCTATATCGCCATTTCCACCACGCAACGATTAATCCCTCCGACATTCTGAAAGCTGCGACTTTCACGTTTTCGCTCTTTCCTAGCGCCAACGGCGGTTATGTGGCCGCTGGCTGGTCGATAGGCGTCGAGATGATTTTCTACATCCTGCTGCCCGTAATTCTTTTTTACATTCGAGATCTGCGAAGCGGCGTCATTACGCTGTGCGTCGCACTTGCGCTAGGCGCGGCGAGCGACATGGCAATCGCCACCTACTATCCCAAGATACAACGCATAAATTTACTTGTTCAACTTCCGATGTTCGCCGTCGGGCTGGTGTGCTTCTTCGCATATCAACGCATGTGCCGATGGGACGACACGCGACTTGCGATTTTCGCAGCTTCCGCATTCCTGTTTTCGATTGCTTTTTGGGCCACCCTTTTCCTCGTCATAGGAAAGCCCGCTGGCATTCACGGCGGGAATTCGTTTTGGTGGCGGATGTGCGTTTGCTTGCCGTTCCCCGGCCTGCTGCTGGCATTCGCACTCGCGCCGATCGACCTTCTGGTCAATCGCGTCACCGTGCTATTGGGCACGTACAGCTACGGAATTTATCTTTGGCACAGCTTTGTCATAGTAACGACCGCCGAATGGCGCCGGACGATTTTTGCACCTGATGTCGTCGGCGGGTTGTGGCCAAGCCTGGTCCTTTCGTGCGCGACCGTCGCCGCATTGTCGATCCTGGCGGCGGCTTGCACCTACCATGCGCTGGAGGCGCCCTTTCAGCGTTTATCTATAGGAACAGCGCGGCCGGCAAAGGCCCCCTGATCGGCAAGCCCACCGTCCGCGATGCTTCAGATGCCGAGCTTCGCTTTCAGGATTTCGTTCACTGCGGCAGGGTTGGCCTTGCCGCCCGTGGCCTTCATGACCTGGCCGACGAACCAGCCGAGCATGGAGGGCTTGGCCTTCGCCTGGTCGACCTTTTCGGGGTTGGCGGCGATGATCTCGTCGACCGCCTTCTCGATGGCGCCGGTATCGGTCACCTGCTTCAAGCCGCGTTTCTCGACGATCTCGGCCGGGCTGCCGCCCTCGGTCCAGACGATTTCGAACACGTCCTTGGCGATCTTGCCAGAAATGGCGTTCGAGGCGATGAGGTCAACGATGCCTCCGAGTTGCGCGCTCGACACCGGGCTCGACTCGATATCATGCCCTTCCTTGTTGAGCCGCCCAAACAACTCGTTGATGACCCAATTAGCGGCAAGCTTGCCGTCACGCCCCTTGGCGACCGCCTCGAAATAATCGGCGGATGTGCGCTCCGCGACCAGAACGGCGGCATCATAAGCGGAGAGCGCGTAGTCCTTTATGAAGCGCGCGCGTTTCTCGTCGGGCAGCTCGCACAGGTGCTGCTTCAGGTCTTCGACCCACTCGTTCGTCAGTTCGAGCGGGAGCAAATCGGGGTCCGGGAAATAGCGATAGTCGTGCGCCTCTTCCTTGGAGCGCATCGAGCGCGTCTCGCCCTTGGCAGCATCGAACAGGCGCGTTTCCTGGTCGATTTTGCCGCCATCCTCGATGATGTCGATCTGACGGCGCGCTTCGGTCTCGATCGCCTGGCCGATGAAACGGATCGAGTTGACGTTCTTGATTTCGCAACGCGTGCCGAGCGGGCCGCCCGGCTTGCGCACCGAGACGTTGACGTCGGCGCGCAGGTTGCCCTTCTCCATGTCGCCGTCGCAGGTGCCGAGGTAGCGAAGGATGGTGCGCAGTTTCGTGACGTAGGCCTGCGCCTGCTTGGAGGAACGCATGTCGGGCTTCGACACGATCTCCATCAGCGCGACGCCGGACCGGTTGAGGTCGACGTAGGAATAATCCGGGTGCTGGTCGTGCAATGATTTGCCGGCGTCCTGCTCGATATGCAGACGCTCGATGCCGACCTTCATCGTCTCGCCGTCGACGTCGATCTCGACCTCGCCCTCGCCCACCACCGGCTGTTTGTACTGCGAGATCTGATAGCCCTGCGGCAGGTCGGGATAGAAGTAGTTCTTGCGGTCGAAGACGCTCTTCAAGTTGATCGCGGCTTTGAGGCCAAGGCCGGTGCGGACCGCCTGCGCCACGCACTCCCGGTTGATCACCGGGAGCATGCCGGGCATGGCGGCATCGACGAGGGAAACGTGGCTGTTGGGCTCGGCGCCGAAGCCGGTGGAGGAGCCCGAGAACAGCTTGGCGTTGGAGGCGACCTGGGCGTGGACCTCCATGCCGATCACGACTTCCCAATCGCCCGTGGCGCCGGGAATATAGTTCGATGCCTTGGCACCGCCCTTGGCTTTTGCCGTGCTCATCTTCCGCCTCCGTTGCGGCCACGAGCGTTAGCGCAAGAGGCCGTATTCAGGCAATGGCTGCGCCTCAGCGTCTGAGGGCGTATCCTGCCGCTGCGTAAATAATGCCCGCAATGAACGAGACGACAAAGGCGCCGGCGGCGGCGCGGCCCAGCGTCGGGGTGTCCCAGATGCGGAAAAGCGTCGCGATATACAGCAACGCCGAGCCGGCGATCGCGCCGACGAAACCGGCGATGACGACCTTGCTGCGCTCGTTCGCCTTGCGGCCCATCATGAAAGCGACGGCGATGGTCGCCGGGTTCAGGAAGCCGTAGAGCAGGACCTCCATGACCGGCACATCTGGTTGAAGATCCGGCGTCACTTGCTCGCCTCGCTCTTGCCGTTGGCATCCAGCGCCTGGCGCAGCTTTTCTTCCTCGTACTGGATGAACCAGCCGATCATGTTGCGCCATTGGGCGCCGACCATCTCGACCATTTCGGGCGGCATGCCCTTGTCGGCGGCGCGCGCGCGCACGCGGTCAATCACCTGCTGGATGCGCCAGGGAACGGTCGCGCCCTCGCTCGAATCCATCTTGAGCTGCCAGGCGCGATCGACGTACCCGAAGCGCTCCGCGATGAGGTCGACGAGGGTGGCGTCGATGCGGTCGATCTCGGAGCGGACCTGATTCATGTCCGCGCATTCCCATGGGCGCTTGGGGTCCATTTTTTACCTAGCCCTTCATCCACCATTCGTCGGGCGCAACGAAGCGTCCGGCGGCATCCTCGATGACCTGCGCGGTGCGGAACAGTGTCTCTTCGTCGAACGGCTTGGCGATGAGCTGCAGGCCGAGCGGCGTACCCTGCGACGACAGCCCGGCCGGCACCGACATGCCCGGCAGGCCAGCCATGTTCACCGTCACCGTGAAAATGTCTTCAAGATACATGGCGAGCGGATCACCCGACTTTTCGCCCAGCGCGAAGGCGGGCGACGGCGTCGTGGGCGTCAGCACGACATCCACCGTGTTCCAAGCCTCGTCGAAGTCGCGCTTGATGAGGGTTCGGACTTTCTGCGCCTTCAAATAGTAGGCGTCGTAATAACCGGCCGAGAGCACATACGTGCCGATCAGGATGCGGCGGCGGACTTCCTTGCCGAAACCGGCGGCGCGGGTTTTTTCATACGTATCGATCAGGTTGTCGCCCTCGATGCGCAGGCCGTAACGCATGCCGTCGTAGCGCGCCAGGTTCGACGAGCATTCGGCCGGGGCGACGATGTAGTAGGCGGGCAGCGCGTACTTGGTGTGCGGCAGCGAGATTTCGTGGATCGTGGCACCGGCGGCCTTCAGCCAGGCGATGCCCTCGTCCCACAGCTTTTCGATCTCCTTCGACATGCCGTCGACGCGGTATTCCTTCGGAACGCCGACGCGCAGGCCCTTCACGCCCTTGGACAGCGCGGCTTCGTAATCGGGCACGGGCGCGTTGACGCTGGTCGAATCCTTCGGGTCGTGGCTCGCCATGACCTTCAGCATGATCGCCGAGTCGCGCACCGTCTTGGCGATGGGCCCTGCTTGATCGAGCGACGAAGCGAACGCGACGATGCCCCAGCGCGAGCAGCGGCCGTAGGTCGGCTTGATGCCGACGGTGCCGGTGAGCGCCGCGGGCTGGCGGATCGAACCGCCGGTATCGGTCGCGGTGGCGGCAAGGCACAGATCGGAGGCAACGGCCGCGGACGAGCCGCCGGATGAACCGCCGGGGACGAGCTTGTCGGTCGAGCGCTTGCCGTCGTGTCCCAAGCGGCGCCAGGGCGAGACCACGTTGCCGAACGCGCTCGTCTCATTCGACGAGCCCATGGCGAACTCGTCATTGTTAAGCTTGCCGAGCATGACGGCGCCGGCGTCCCACAAATTCTGACCGACGGTCGATTCATACGGCGGCTTGAAGCCGTCGAGGATATTCGAGCAGGCGGTGGTGCGGATGCCGTTCGTGCAGAACAGATCCTTGTTGCCGAGCGGCAAGCCTTCGAGCGGCCGGGCGTTCCCCGATTTCAGACGCTTGTCGCTCTCGGCCGCCTTCGCGCGCGCATGCTCGGGCGTCGGCAGCACGTAGGCGTTGATCGCGGCATTCGCCTTTTCGATGCGATCGAGAAACGCATTCGTCAGCTCAACGGCGGAAAAGGATTTCTTGGCCAAGCCGTCGCGTGCCTGCGACAGCGTGAGCTTCGTCAAGTCGGTCACGCGCTCACGGTCCTTTCTCGGTATCGCAGCGTTGCAGCACGGTTGCGTTGTCCATTACCGTGACTTTGATCCTGCCGTCGGGCAGGCGCTCGAAGTGGTCGGACTCGGGTCCTGCCTCCGCGCCCTCGTGGCAGTCCATGCTCGCCGTCCATTTCTTGCCCGGCTCCGCCTCGGTGATCGAGCGGAACGTGCACGCCCCCTCCCAGCCTTCGAAACCGTTTTCGGTCAAGGTCTCGGGAACCGTTTCGGCGTTGCGGTCCGCGCCGGCGGCGAGCGCCTTCAGCTTCTCGCAGCCCTCCTTGGTCGCGTAGGTGCCAGGGCCAATGAAAGTTCCCTTCACTTGCGCGAACGCGGGTGCCGCGACGCACAGACAGGCAAGCAGAGTTAGATTTGGCAGTGCGCGCATGTCGCTCACTCCACCACCTTCGGCACGACGAAGAAGCCGTCTTCCGACTTTGGCGCGTTGCGCGTGACTGCCTCGGCGATCTCACCGTCCGTCACCACGTCATCGCGCATCGGCAAGGCCTGGCCGACAACGCGCGTCATCGGCTCGACGGCGGAGGTATCGACCTCGTCGAGTTGCTTCACCCAGTCGAGAATGCCGGACAGCTCTTTTTCGAGCCCTTGCGCTTCCTCGTCCGTGATTTTGATGCGCGCCAGGCGCGCGATGCGCCGGACAGTCGCCTTGTCGACCTGCATGGAACTTCCGCCGAATTTGGCTTGGGGCTGATTTCGACCGTTCTCTTAGCCGTCCGGCGGGCGGAAACGCAACCGGGAGGCGAAAAAAGCGCTGGCCCCGCGTTCCCCAAGCCGTCATAGACCAGCGCCATGGGCGAGGAAGCACAGGCCAAAGCGGGGCAGACGACCGAAGACATCGCGCAATTTCGCGCATGGACGGGCGCAAACGGACGTTTGATCGGGATTGATGCCGGCACCAAGACGCTGGGGCTCGCCTTATCCGACGTGACACGCATGATCGCCTCGCCGCTTGAGACCATCGACCGCACGAAGTTTTCGGCCGATGCGGACCGGCTGTTCACGCTCTGCGCCACGCACGTCTGCGCCGGACTTGTACTCGGAATGCCGCGCAACCTCGACGGCAGCGAGGGACCGCGCGCGCAAGCGACGCGGGCGCTGGCGCGCAATCTGAACAGGCTTTCCGCGTTGCCGATCCTTCTATGGGATGAAAGACTGACGACGGCACTGGCTGAACGTATGCTGATCGAGGCCGACCAGTCGCGCAAACGCCGCGGTGAGGTCATCGACAAGCTGGCCGCGACGTTGATTCTCCAAAGCGCGCTCGACCGGCTGCGCGCCGCGCATTCGGCCTGACTGTGGCGCGCTAACACCTTCGCTTTACGCGCCGTTAATGACGCCGCAGGGCAATTTCCGGTCACGCTTGCGGTGGCCTGGGACTCCCCCTATAGAAGCGGCTTTAATGAACAAGCCAACGACCGCCAGCGCGCTGACATCGTTTCCGCGCCGCCATCTGCTGACCTGCGAAGGGTTGTCGGCAGCAGAAATCAATTTCCTTCTCGACCTCGCCGATCAGGCCGCCGATCATATCCGGCAGGGCGGGCGCAAGCGCGACGTTCTCGCCGGGCGCACGCTCATCAATCTGTTCTTCGAAAGCTCGACACGCACCCAGGCCTCCTTCGAGATGGCCGGCAAGCGGCTCGGCGCCGACGTAATGAACATGAATGTGGCGACGTCGTCCGTCACCAAGGGCGAGACGCTGATCGATACGGCGGTCACGCTGAACGCCATGCGGCCTGACCTCATCGTCGTTCGCCATCACGCAGCGGGCGCGGTGGAGCTGCTTTCGCAGAAGGTCGACTGCTCCGTCATCAACGCCGGCGACGGCGCACATCAGCACCCGACGCAAGCCCTGCTCGACGCATTGACCATCCGGCGCGCCAAGGGGCGCGTCTCGGGGCTGACGGTCGCGATCTGCGGCGACGTCCTGCATTCGCGCGTCGCCCGCTCCAACATCAACGTACTCAACACGCTTGGCGCGCGCGTGCGCATCATCGCGCCCTCGACGCTGCTGCCGTCATCACCGGAACGGCTTGGCGTCGAAGTCTTCACCGACATGTGGAAGGGGATCGAGGGCGCCGACATCGTGATGATGCTGCGCCTGCAGCGGGAACGCATGGATGCCTCCTACGTGCCGTCCAGCCGCGAGTTCTTCCATTTCTTCGGCCTTGATCACGAAAAGCTCGCACGCGCCAAGCCGGACGCCCTCGTCATGCACCCGGGCCCGATGAACCGCGGCGTCGAGATCGCTTCCACGGTTGCCGATCACACCCGCAGCGTCATTCGCGAGCAGGTGGAAATGGGCGTCGCTGTCCGCATGGCGGTGCTCGAAGCGCTTTCCGCGCATCTCTCCGGCGCGGGAGCCTGACGCCATGGCGAAAGCAATCGAAAAGCCGAAGACGGCCGGCAAGGCGACGGTATTCATCAATGCCCGCATCGTCGATCCGGCATCGAACCGCGACGAGCCTGGCGGCCTGCTGGTGAAGGATGGTCTGATCGCCGACGTCGGCGGGCATCTGCGGCGGAACGCGCCCGAGGGCGCGGACGTCATCGACTGCAAGGGGCATGTTCTGGCGCCCGGCCTGATCGACGCGCAGGTGTTCACGGGCGAACCTGGCTACGAGCATCGCGAGACGCTGAAGACCGCCAGCCACGCGGCGGCGGCGGGCGGCGTCACGACCATGGTCGTCATGCCCGATACAAACCCGGTGATCGATCAGGTCGCGCTCGTCGATTTCATCCAGCGGCGCGCGCGCGACAACGCGCTCGTGCACGTTCAAACCATGGCCGCGATGACCAAGGGGCTGCAAGGTGAAGAGATGACCGAGATCGGTCTTCTCAAGCGCGCCGGCGCGATCGCGTTTTCGAACGGCCGCTCAAGCCTCGCAAACACGCGCGTGATGCGCAACGTCCTGAACTACGCAAAGGACTTCGGCGCCCTCGTCGTGCACCACACGGAAGATCCCTACCTCTCGGGCAGCGCCTCGATGAACTCAGGCGAGGTGGCCGCGCGGCTTGGCCTGCCCGGCTCTTCGAAGCTCGCCGAGACGATCGTGCTCGAGCGCGACGTGCGCCTGGTCGAGATGACCGGCGGGCGCTACCACGCCGCCACCATCAGCTGCCGGGAAAGCCTCGACGTCGTGCGCGATGCAAAGGCGCGCAAAATGCCGGTGACGTGCGGCGTTTCCATCAATCACCTGACGCTGAACGAAAACGACATCGGCCCCTACCGCACCTTCTTCAAGGTCCGGCCGCCGCTGCGGCGGGAAGAGGATCGGGTGGAAATGGTGAGGGGTGTCGCCAACGGCGATATCGACATCATCGTGTCCAGCCACGATCCGCAAGACGCCGACACCAAGCGGCGGCCGTTCGCGGAGGCTGCCGACGGCGCGGTGGGGCTGGAGACGCTCCTGCCGGCGGCACTGCGGCTCGTTCATTCCGGCGATCTGACGCTGCCCGCCGTCCTGAAGGCGCTGACGATCAACCCGGCCAAGCTGCTGGGATTGCATTCGGGGCGGCTCGTCAAAGGCGCGATCGCGGATCTCGTTCTGTTCGATCCGGGCGAGCCGTGGGTCGTCAACAAGGACCTGCTGCGCTCGCGATCGAAGAATACGCCTTTCGACGAAGCACGCATGCAAGGTCGCGTGCTGCGCACCGTGGTTGCGGGCGAAACGGTCTATGAATACGCTGGCGTCGAGCGGACCTGAGGCGCCGCTCGTTCTCGCCGCGGACGCCATTCCATGAGCCCACTGTCGTCAATGATCACGCTGCTGGCCGCGGGGCTGTGGCACTGGCTCGCGATCGCGTTCGCGCTTGGATATCTTCTGGGATCGATTCCGTTCGGGCTGCTGCTGACGCGGGCCGCCGGTTTGGGCGATGTGCGCAAGATCGGCTCGGGCAACATCGGCGCGACGAATGTTCTGCGCACCGGCAACAAGGCGCTGGCGGCCACGACACTGCTTCTCGATGGATTCAAGGGCACCGCGAGCGTGCTCATCGCCGACTATTTTTTCGGACAAGGCGCCGCGCTCCTGGCGGGTCTCGGCGCGTTTCTAGGCCACCTTTTTCCGGTCTGGCTCAAGTTCAAGGGCGGCAAGGGCGTCGCGACCTATATCGGCGTGCTCTTAGGCGTCGCCTGGCAGGGCGCGGCAGTGTTCGCAATCGTGTGGCTGGCAGTTGCCGCGGCCACGCGATACTCGTCTCTTGCCGCACTCGTAGCAGCGGTCGCGGTGCCCATCGCGCTGTACGTGATGGGCAAGCCGGAGGTCGCAGTACTGGCGGCCGTGATGACCCTGCTCATCCTGATCAAGCATCGCGGCAACATCTCGCGGCTCATCACAGGCGTGGAGCCGAGGATTGGTGCCAAAGGCTGAGCAAAACGATCTTTTCGGTAGCGCCCCGTCTCCACGCGAGAAGCTTGGTGCGCAGGAAGCGCTGGCGTGCCTGCGCCTGATCCGTTCCGAAAACGTCGGGCCCATCACTTTCCGGCAACTGATCCGGCATTACGGCAGCGCTTCGCGCGCGTTGGAGGCGCTGCCCGAAGCATCGCGCCGGGGCGGGCGGCGCGGCGACATTCGCATTTTTCCAGCAGCGGCCGCCGAAACAGAACTCAATGAAGCAGAACGGGCCGGAGCAAGACCGCTCTTTGCAATTGAAGCCGGATATCCGCAGGCACTTGCCGCAACCGATGCGCCGCCGCCGATGATCTACGTCAAGGGCGATGCGTCGCTCCTGGCACGCCCGGCAGTGGCGATCGTCGGCTCGCGCATGTGCTCAGCGGCCGGCGTGAAGGTATCGCAACTGTTCGCACGGCACATCGGGGAAGCGGGTTACGTGATCGTGTCGGGTCTTGCGCGCGGTATCGACGGCGCGGCGCATGAAGCCGCGCTGGCAAGCGGCACGGCGGCGGTTCTGGCCGGCGGGATCGACGTCGTCTATCCGCCCGAGCATGACGCCCTCCAACAGCGGATTGCGGAACAGGGCTGCCTCGTCACCGAGATGCCGCCCGGGTTCAGGCCGCGCGGAACCGATTTCCCCCGCCGCAACCGCATCGTCTCCGGGCTCGCGCTTGGCGTCGTGGTGGTGGAGGCGGCGGCGCGTTCCGGCACACTGACGACGGCGCGCTACGCCGGCGAGCAGGGACGCGAGGTGTTCGCCGTGCCCGGCCATGCGCTCGACCCGCGCGCGGAAGGCACCAACCGGCTCATCCAGTCGGGCGCCACCCTCGTCATCAAGCCGGAAGACGTGATCGAGGCGTTACGGCCGATGACGGGTTTGAGCGAAGCGCGGCTCATGGCCTGGGCCGATGCCGTTGAACCAGTGTCGCGGGCCGCGCCGGGGCCGGTGGACATTGGCGAAGGTGAGCGCGCGGCGGTGCTGGCCGTTCTTGGCCCAGCGCCCACCGAAATTGATGCCATCGCCCGCGCAACCGGGCTCGCCAGCCGGCAGGTCCAGATCGCACTGATCGAACTGGACCTGGCGGGACGCATCGAGCGCCAAGGCCATGGCCTTGTGGCGCTGAAGGAGTGACCAGGATTTAGGCGCGAGCTGGCTTCTCGGTCACGCCGCGCTCAAACGGGCGGCGCGTCGTGCCTCGCGCTCCGCGAGCGCCAACAAGCCGCGCAGCGTGTCGCAGCCCGGCTCGGCCGAGGTCAGCGTTTCGAGTTCGGCTATCAGGTCCGCGACGTATTCAAGGCGATCGCTGACCAGGGCGGGTGCTGCTGACGAGCTAGAGTAAAGTCTTTGAATATCAGACACGTGGCCTCTCGGAAAAATGAGATTCGGTCCGTGATTCAATCGATACAGCGTCGCCTTAAAGGTTGCAATATTTTCATTTATACAATCATTAGTGGTTTAGAGGACCCTCATTTGACACGCCTGCGGCGATCAACCATGTTCCCCGCCCACCGCTGCGGCGCCAACAAGTCGCCTAAAAACCGGTCAACCAGAGCGGGTATTTTCCGCCCAGGAGCCCCATTCCGACATGCAGGTCGTTATTGTCGAATCCGCCGCTAAGGCCAAGACAATCAACAAATATCTGGGCTCTGGATACAAGGTCATCGCATCCTACGGTCATGTTCGCGATCTCCCGGCCAAGGACGGCTCGGTCGAGCCCGATCATGATTTTGCGATGCACTGGGAGGTCGACGGCAAATCCCAGAAGATCATGCGGGAGATCGCCGAGGCCGTAAAAAAGGCCGACAAGTTGATCCTGGCGACCGACCCCGACCGCGAGGGGGAGGCCATCTCGTGGCACATCCTTCAGATCCTCGACCAGAAGAAGGCGCTGAAGAAGGATACCGAGGTCGAGCGGGTGGCGTTCAACGCCATCACCAAGCAGTCGATCCTGGCGGCGCTGAAAGAACCCCGCAAGATCGACGCGCCGCTCGTCGACGCCTATCTGGCGCGGCGCGCACTCGACTACCTTGTGGGGTTCACGCTGTCGCCCGTGCTGTGGCGCAAGCTGCCGGGTGCCCGCTCGGCGGGACGCGTGCAGTCGGTGGCGCTGCGGCTCATCTGCGACCGGGAAGCCGAGATCGAGGCGTTCAAGACGGAAGAATATTGGACGATCGAAGCGCTGCTTGCGACGGCCAAGGGAGAGGACGTGACAGCGCGTCTCGTCTCGATCGCCGGCACGACGCTCAAAAAGCTCGACATCAAGGACGAAGCGAGCGCCTTCGCGATCAAGGCGGCGATCGAGAACCAGAACTTCCGCGTCGCCTCGGTCGAAAAGAAAGCGGCCAAGCGCAACCCCTACCCGCCGTTCACGACGTCCACTTTGCAGATGGATGCATCCCGCAAGCTTGGCTTCTCTGCCAAGCAGACGATGCAAATCGCGCAGAGGCTCTATGAAGGCGTCGACATCGGCGGCGAGACGGTCGGCCTCATCACCTACATGCGAACCGACGGCGTGCAGATCGTGCCCGAAGCGGTGAGCGCGATCCGCGACGTCATCTCGGCCGAGTACGGGCGGAACTACACGCCGTTTGCGCGCGAGTGGAAGACGAAGGCGAAGAACGCGCAGGAAGCGCACGAGGCGATCCGCCCGACCGATCCCAAGCGCAAGCCGGAGCACGTGCGCAAGCACCTCGATAAGGACCAGGCCGCGCTCTATGACCTCGTTTGGAAGCGCACCATCGCGAGCCAGATGGCGCCCGCCGATTTCGAGCAGACGGTTGCCGAAGTCGAGGTGAAGGGCCGCGACGGCAAGGACTACGGCCTGCGCGCCAACGGCTCCGTCGTGACGTTCGACGGCTTTCTGAAGGTGTACGAGGAAGGCCGCGACGACCGCTTCCGCTATGTCGAAAAGGGCAAGGACGATCCGGAAGAGGACGAGAACAACCGTCGCCTTCCGCCGCTCGCCGCCGGCGATGTTTTGCAAGACAAGCAGATCGACGCCGACCAGCACTTCACGCAGCCGCCGCCGCGCTTCTCGGAAGCGACGCTGGTGAAGCGCATGGAGGAGCTGGGCATCGGGCGGCCGTCAACCTATGCCTCGACCATGGCGACGCTCGTCGACCGCGACTACGTGCGGATCGAGAAGAAGCGCCTGGTTCCTGAGGACAAGGGACGGCTCGTCATCGCGTTCCTCGAAAGCTTCTTCAAACGCTACGTCGAGTACGATTTCACGGCGGGCCTCGAAGAACAGCTCGACCTCATCTCCAACAACGAGCTCGCCTACAAGGACGTGCTGCGCGACTTCTGGCGCGACTTCATGGCGGCCATCGGCGAGATCAAGGATTTGCGCGTCGGCGACGTTCTCGATGCGTTGAACGACATGCTGGCGCCGCACGTCTTCCCGCCGAAGGAAGACGGCAGCGACCCGCGCGCGTGTCCGAAGTGCGGCGTCGGGCGCCTGAGCTTGAAGATTTCCGGCAAGTACGGCGCCTTCATCGGCTGCGGAAACTACCCGGACTGCAACTATACGCGCCAGCTTACGCAATCGGACAACGGCGACGCCGCTCTCGACGGCAAGGTGCTCGGCTATAGCGATGACGGAGTGGCCGTGACGCTGCGGACCGGACGCTTCGGCCCCTATGTGCAGCTGGGCGAAGCGGAAGGCGACGAGAAGCCCAAGCGCTCCAGCATTCCCAAGGGCATCGATGCCGCGACGCTCGACTTCGAGAAGGCGATGCAGCTTCTGTCGCTGCCGCGCGAGGTCGGCCAGCATCCGGAAGGCGGCGTGATCACGGCCGGTCTTGGCCGCTTCGGTCCGTTCATCCTTCACGACAACGGTGAGAGCAAGACCTACGCGAACGTCGAGAGCATCGAGGACGTGTTCTCGATCGGTCTCAATCGCGCTGTCACGCTGATTGCGGAAAAGAAGGCCGGCGGCGGCAAGGGCCGCTTCAACCGCGCCGCGCCCACGGTCCTGAAAGACCTGGGCGAGCATCCAAGCGAAGGCGGCAAGGTGCAGGTGCTGTCGGGCCGCTACGGACCCTACGTCACGCATAACAAGGTCAACGCGACGGTTCCGAAAGCCAAGAAGCCGGAAGAGCTGACGATGGACGAAGCGCTGGCGCTGATCGCCGAGCGCATCGCCAACGGCGGCGGCAAGAAGGGCGCGCGCAAGGCCGTCAAGGCGAAAGCGCCGAAAGCCGCGGACGACGGCGCGGACAAGCCGGCGAAAAAGGCGCCCGCGAAAACAGCCGCCGCCGCGAAGGCCGCGCCAAAGGCCAAAGCCAAGCCAAAGGCGAAAGAAAAGGCGTAGGTTTATTCGTCTCGCACACTTGAAATGAAACAGTCGGATCCTGAGCGCAGGCTGAAGCATTTGCCCCGCTTCGTCGAGCCTGCCGCGATGCGCGGACGAGCCGGCCCGTCACGCGCAAAATAAACTTATCCTCGGGGTCTGACGCTCCCGCATACTCCTACGCATCCGCCTCGCACAAGGAGCGGTATCCGGGGCGCCGGGTATCGGCCGGGGCGGACGCGACGGGCATGACCTTCAGACGCTTTAGGTCGTGCCTGGGGCACCCGCCGTCCGCGTGGGCGTGAGACTCCCCACGTGTGAAGCAACTCACTGGTGAAAGTGGCGGCGATTTCAGACCCGACACCGTCGCGGCAAACCGGCTCCGAGTTCGCACTTTTTGCTACGACCCAAGCGCGGTCTCGCGGCCGGTTTGCTCTTTTGCTTGCGAACGGCGACTCCCCTGCGGGGAGCCTGCCGCCGTTCGCGTTGGCTGTGGCGCCGCCGACCGCCACGCGCTCCGCGCGTCCCGGCCGGCTCGATAGCGCGGATGCGGGTGGGCATCCGAAGCGCCAACAAAAGAGCGCGGATGCGGGTGGGCATCCGAAGCGCAAACGAAAAGGAGAGTCGGGACGCGCAAAAAATGGAGAGACGCGCAAATGAAGAGATCACCCAAAGCCCCCAAACCCTGGCGGCAGCGCGTCAGGCTGCGTCAGAACCGCAAGGCGAACGCGCGCGCGGACTGGTCGGCGGAGCAGTGGCAGCGGTTCGACGCGGCACGCGCCGCCAAGCGGACGCGGCGGCGGCTCATCCGCGTTTTGAAAACACAGCGCCTGCGCGAGTTGGCGCGGCGCGAGGATTCCGCCCGGCGCAGCGCCCGCATGATCGCCTACCATGCCCGGCGGCGCGCGGCAGCGCATGATTGAAGCGCTCCCCCGCCCTCGTCCGACCCGAGAACGCCCAGCATGCTTGACATCGGCGCGTCCGAATGGTCCGACAGCCTTCGCAACCAACAGGCAACCCTTTTGAGCAAGAAATTCCGTTCGCCGTCGCGGCCCGATCACGGGCGGGGCAAATCCAAATCTCCGGCGGCGCCGCGAGCACAGTCCGGCGGGGCATTGACGCCGGAAGATGGCGGGCTGCCGACGCGCGAACAAATCCTCGAATTTCTCTCCGACGCCCAGGGCAAGGCGGGAAAACGCGAGATCGCGCGCGCCTTCGGCATCAAGGGCGGCGCCAAGATCGCGTTGAAGCGCCGCCTCGCCGAAATGGCCGACGACGGCACGCTGGCCGGCAACAAAAAGGATCTGCGCGAGCGGGGCAAGATGCCGCCCGTCACCACGCTCGAGGTTACGGGCCGCGACCGCGACGGCGATCTGCTCGCCAAGCCGCTTGTTTGGGACGAGGACGACGGCAGCAGGCCCGTCGTCAGACTTGTACCGGCAGAACGGGAACTCGACGGCGACATCGGCATCGGCGACCGTGTGCTCGCCAAGATCAAGCCGCTGGCGCGCGACGCGGGCCGGGGCGCGACGCACGAAGGCCAGCCCATCAAGAAGCTGCCCCGCGAAAAGCGCCGGCTGCTCGGCATTTTCCGCACCTCAAAACGGGGCGGCGGTACGATCGAGCCGATCGACCGCAAGGAACTCAAAAGCTGGCCGATCCTTCCCGACGACATGAACGATGCCGCGGACGGCGATTTGGTGCGGTTCGACCTCATCCGCCGCGGCCGGTTCGCAACGCCGCGCGCCACCGTGCTCGAAAGCCTCGGCAATCCGGAGGACCAGCGCAAGATCTCGCTCATCGCCGTGCACGCGCATGGCATTCCAGAGGACTTCCCCGAAAGCGTGATCGCCGAGAGCGAGGCGCTGGAACCGCCCACCATGAAGGGGCGCGAAGATCTGCGCGAGCTTGCTCTCATCACCATCGACCCGTTCGACGCGCGCGATCACGACGACGCGGTGCATGCCGCGCCCGATACCGACGCCAAGAACAAGGACGGATGGGTGGTGACCGTCGCGATCGCGGACGTTGCGCACTACATCCGGCCCGGCTCGAAGCTCGATCGCGAGGCGCAGCTGCGCGGCAACTCGGTCTACTTCCCCGACCGTGTCGTGCCGATGCTGCCGGAAAAGATATCCAACGACCTGTGCTCGCTGCGCGAGGGCGAGGAACGGCCATGCCTCGCCGTGCGCATGGTGTTCGACCGGCACGGGGAGAAGCGCACGCACACGTTCACGCGCGCGATGATGAAGTCGGCCGCCAAGCTTTCCTATCAGGAGGCGCAGGCGGCGATCGACGGCGAAGTCAGCGAAAAGTGCGCGCCGCTGGTCGAAACCGTCCTGAAGCCGCTATGGGCGGCATATGCCGCCTTGAGCATCGCACGCGACAAGCGCGGGCCGCTCGATCTCGACCTGCCGGAGCGCAAGATCCTGCTCGACGCGGAAGGCAAGGTCGATCGCATCGTGATCCCCGAGCGGCTCTCCGCGCACCGGCTGATCGAAGAGTTCATGATTCAAGCCAACGTCGCCGCCGCCGAAACGCTTGAAGAGAAGAAATCGCCGCTCGTCTACCGCGTGCATGATGCGCCGAGCCAGGAGAAGCTGAAGAGCCTGCGCGAGTTCCTCGACACGCTCGACATGAAGATCCCGCACGCAGGCGCCTTGAAGCCCGATGCGTTCAACAAGGTTCTCGGACAGGCCAAGGACCTACCGGTGCCGGACCTCGTAAACGAAGTGATCCTGCGCTCGCAGAGCCAGGCCGAGTATGCGCCGAAAAACATCGGGCACTTCGGGTTGAACCTCGCGCGCTATGCGCATTTCACCTCGCCCATTCGCCGTTACGCCGACCTGCTGGTGCACAGGGCGCTGGTCCGCGCGCTGTCTTTAGGGCCGGATGGATTGACCGATGAAGAAATTCCGCGACTGACCACGATCGCCAAGGCGATCTCGGATACGGAGCGGCGCGCCATGGCGGCGGAACGGGAGACGACCGACCGTTTGGTCGCGGCTCACCTTGCCGATCGCGTCGGCGCAACCTTTGCGGCGCGGGTCGCAGGGGTGACGCGCTCAGGTCTTTTCGTACGGCTGAAGGAGACCGGGGCCGACGGCTACATTCCGGTATCGAGCCTCGGCGACGATTACTACCATCATGTGGAAGCGGCCCATGCGCTCATCGGCGCGCGCAGCGGAGCCGGTTACCGCCTCGGCGACACAGTGGACGTGAGGCTCGTCGAAGCCATCCCTTCGGCGGGCGCGATGCGCTTTGAAATGCTGACTGCGCCGACGCGCGGGCAGTTCGCAACGCTCAAGGCCGGCGGTGGCCGGATGCTTCGTAAACGAAGCGGAGGCGGCGGCTTTAGAAAACGGCGATAACGCCGCAGCGACGGTGCGCAACATTGACCCGGAACAGGTGCGCGGCCATTCTCACTTACAAAAAGCTCGGGAGAGCCTAGACATGCCCAGCAGCGATACATCGCACGTGGCCCCTCGCGACACATGGTCGGCGCTGAAGCGCGGCTGGGGACAGTGCTGCCCCGCTTGTGGCAAGGGGCGCCTTTACCGCGCCTTCCTGAAGGTGAACGACGTCTGCCCCAAGTGCAGCACGGAGCTTCACCATCATCGCGCCGACGATGCACCGCCGTACTTCGTCATGACAATCACCGCACACGTCGTGGTCGGCGGCATCCTGATCTGGGAAAAGGCATACGCGCCGAACCCGCTGCTGCAGCTCGCCGTATGGACGCCGGTTCTCATCCTGCTCAGCCTGTGGCTGCTGCCACGCGTCAAAGGGGCGCTCATCGGCTACCAATGGGCACTGCGCATGCACGGCTTTGGCAACACGCAGTACGAGGGCGTGGACATTCCCCCAACCGCGCCGAGCGCGGCGCAGTAGCGCCACAAACAGCCGCGCATGGCTGACGCAGCAGCACATCACTCGGGAGATGAATGCGTCGCGATCCGCGATGCGGCGTGCCTCATCGTCGTTGACCGCGCGCATGCCGAACCCCGTCTGCTGATGGGACAGCGGCTCGCAACGCAAGTGTTCCTGCCGAACAAGTGGGTGTTTCCCGGCGGTCGCGTGGATGCCGGCGATGTCGCGCTCGCGGACGCGTTGAGCAGCCATGATCCTGCGTCGCTCGGCACGCTTCAGCACTTCGCGCTGGCGGCGGTGCGCGAACTGTTCGAAGAGACGGGATACATTGCAGGTGAGTACCGCGCCTTCTCCTGTCTCGCGCCCGAGGCGTGGGGCGCATTCGCGGCCACCGGACACGCACCGTGTCCGCAACGTGTGACGCCCGTGGCGCGAGCCATCACGCCGCCTGGACGCGTGCGCCGCTTCGATACATGGTTCTTCGCAATTGAACGGTCGGAACTCGCGGAGACGACCGGAAGCGGCGACGGCGAACTGCTTAATCTCGACTGGTTTTCGCTCTCGCAAGCGCGCTGTCTCGATCTGCCGAACATCACGCGACTTGTGCTCGACGATATCACAGAGAAGTTACGCTTGCCGCAGCCCAGCGCCCGCCCCGCAATTCCCTTTTACTTCCACGATGGCTGCGTCTTTCAGCGCACTCTTATCAACTACTAATGTCGCGGAACACCGCCTTGACATGGAAAATTGCGCGCGTATGTTGCGCGCCTCATCCGAACCGCATGCGACGAAAGAAAGCCAATCGCCATGGCGAAGCCTATTACGCAGAAGATCAAATTGCTGTCGTCTGCGGGAACCGGTTTCTTCTACGTAACGAAGAAGAACCCTCGCACGTCTACTGAAAAGCTGGTGTTCAAGAAGTACGACCCGATCGCGCGCAAGCACGTCGAGTTCAAAGAAACCAAGATTAAGTAGGTCTACCCCCAACATCGCCAGCGCGGTGCGCCGGGGTCGCCTCGAAGAGAGGCGGCCAGGGTCTGAAGCAAACTCGGCAGCGGGGTAAATCGTTCCGAGACAGCTCCGCGACCCTGGCCATGACCGGGCGAGACACAAAGAGGGCGTTGTCCCTCACCCAGCTTCGAGATCGACCCTCCGCAGCCTTCGAGGAGGCCACTCGTATGGCCGCTTGGATCGATCCATACCCACGCTATCAGGTATTGCGGCGGACCCGATAGTGCGGGATCGATGAAACGTCAAACATGCCTAGCGATAGCCATGCCTGACGCGCATGCGAAATTCAGCTGTTTATTAAACCCCGGTTAATGCCCGCAAAGTCGTGCCAGAGAATGTGAGCAAATGCAAGTTCTGCCTTGAGTGTGCTTCATTCGCAACGATTCGTGCAGGCCGCATCGAAGCTCTGACAACTCAACCGTCTGAAGTAACCTAGATTTTTCATTCTGCGGCCATTCTGGCACGCTGTCGCGAGGCTGCGGCCGGTTAGCTACGGTTGGCCAACCCTACGGGCCTTGTCCCGTCAGGCCGCCTCGGCCACCACGCGGTTGCGGCCGCGCCGCTTGGCGGCGTAGAGGGCATTGTCAGCGCGTTTGAAGATCGTCTCCGGGGTGTCATCAGCCCGCTCCAACGTACCGATGCCGACGCTGGCGGTGACACGGATGCCTGAATCTCCACCAACGGCAAAATTTTCGGCAGCGACGCTGGCACGCAACCGCTCGCCGATCTGGTAGGCGCGGGCGACATCCGTGTCCGGCATGATGATCACGAACTCTTCCCCGCCCATCCGGCAGGCGAGATCGACGCCGCGCGTGTTCCTCTTCAGGCGTTGTGCGAACTCGCGCAGCACCGCGTCACCGACGTCGTGACCGTAGGTGTCATTGACGGCCTTGAAATGATCGATGTCTGCGACCAGCAGCGACAGGTGACGGCCGACACGGAGCGCATCGCTCACCAGCGTCTTCATGTGGCCTTCCATGTAGCGGCGGTTATGCAGGCTGGTCAGAGGATCGGTGATCGACATCTCGACGCTCTCGGCAAGCCGGTGCCGCAAGAAATCAGAGTGCCGCTTGCGCTTGATCTGGGTCTTGACGCGGGCGATGAGCTCGTGCCGGTCGATGGGGCGGATCAGATAGTCGTTGATGCCCATGTCGAGACCGCGCAGCAGGCGCGCTTCGTCGCCCGGCTCGACGAGAATGATGATCGGTAGATGACGGGTGCGCTCAAGCGAGCGGATCTGGGAGCACAGGCGTAAGCCATCGGCACTCTGCAGAGACAGACTGACGATCGCGAGGTCGAAATTATGCTCCGCAAGCCGCATCAGCGCGGCCTGCGGATCGCGTTCGGCGAAAGCGTCGTTCTGCTTGGCAAGAACTTCGAGAATACGAGAGGCCGAACGGGGATGATCATCGACAACCAGGACACGACCCGAACGCGCCGAAATCGCACGCGCCAGAGCACCGTCGTCGGGGATGCCCATTTGCTGGCCCGTCGAGGCGCGCATCATCATTTCGTCGTTCAACATCTTTAGGCGCGCGAGGTTTTTTACGCGCGTTACGAGTGCGATGTCGTCGACGGGTTTGGTGAGGAAATCGTCGGCGCCATTTTCGAGCCCCGTGACCTTGTCGGAGGGCTGATCAAGCGCCGTCACCATGACGACGGGAATGTGATGAGTAAGCGCGCTCAGCTTGATGCGACGGCAGGTCTCGAAACCATCCATGCCGGGCATCATTACGTCGAGGAGCACGACGTCGACGCGCTCGCGCTCCAGAATTTCGAGGGCCTCAGGACCGCTGTGGGCGGCGAGCACATCGAAGTACTCGGCCTGCAGGCGAGCTTCGAGGAGCTTCACGTTGGCGAGAATGTCGTCGACTACAAGTACGCGCGCGGTCATGAATTAACAAAAACTCCAAACGCCACTTATGCCCTCGCGGAGCCCACCGAACCCGATGGACCAATGAAGCGCCGGACTGTTTCGAGAAATCCCATCACGGAGATGGGCTTGGAAATGTATGCCTCGCAACCGCCCGAGCGTATCCTCTCCTCGTCGCCCTTCATGGCGAAGGCGGTGACTGCGACGACCGGAATGTGCCGCAGCTCGTCGTCATCCTTCAGCCAGCGCGTCACCTCGAGGCCGGAAACCTCGGGGAGCTGGATATCCATCAGGATCAAATCGGGATGGTGCTGGCGGGCGAGATCAAGCGCCTCGAAGCCGTTGCGGGTCTGGATGGTGCGATAGCCGTGAGCCGCAAGCAGATCGTGGAAGAGCTTCATGTTGAGCTCATTGTCCTCGACGATCATTACGGTACGTGCGGAAGTCCTGGCATCCGGGTTACGTCGCTCGACGCCCGCTCTCGTTTCCTGGTAGTTCATCGCCACCGCCTTGAAGACACCGAACTATGGCGTTGTGCACCGATTCTCGGCCGTTCCCTGCCCGGCAGTGTGCCTTCGAAGCCGTAACCAACAGTTAAAGTCGGAGCGAGCCATAATATGCAAAACCGAAGATCATCTTCGCCGAGACAGCGTTTTAACGATTTGGAAACGGCATCGGCGCTGGCGCTGCAGGCTATGGCCTTCATCGCTGCCGACGGCGCACGGACGTCCCGCTTCCTGTCCCTGACCGGCCTCGACATGGCATCGTTGCGCGCAGGGCTCGACTCGGCCGACGTGCAGGCGGCCGTTCTCGACTATCTGCTGGGGGATGAAAGCCTGCTTTTGGCATTCTGCGCCGAGGCGAACGTGCCGCCCGAGGCAATCGCGCCCGCCCATCACGCGTTGTCGCAACGCGGAGCCTGAGCCGCCATGTCCGCGCTCCGCATCCGGCGCGAAGCGGATTCTTCGCGAATCGGCATCGATGTCGGCGGAACCAAAATCGAGGGCGTGCTGCTCGACGCTGCGGGCGTGGAGACGGCCCGGCGGCGGATCGCGGCGCCGCGAGGTGACTATGCAGCGACAATCGCGGCGATCACTGCCCTCGTGCATGAACTGGAGGCCGAGGCGGGGCTGCTCGAGGTCGCAACCGGCATCGGCATTCCCGGAAGCGTGTCGCGCCGCACGGGGCTCGTACACAACGCCAACTCGACGTGGCTCAACGGGCGCGATCTTGCGCGCGACCTGGAGCGCATGCTTGGTCGCGCGGTGCGCATCGCCAACGACGCCAACTGCTTCGCGCTTTCGGAAGCGACCGACGGCGCGGGACGCGGTGCGGAAATGGTGTTCGGCGTCATTCTCGGAACCGGTGTGGGCGGCGGCATCGTGCGCGAGGGCGTGATCGTCGACGGGCCGCTCGGCATCGCGGGCGAATGGGGCCACAACTCGCTGCCCTGGCCACATGCCACCGAGGTACCCGGACCGGCGTGCTGGTGCGGCCGCTCGGGCTGCATGGAAACGTGGATTTCAGGACCGGGGCTCGCGGCCGATCACAAGCGGCAGACGGGCGAGGCGTTGACGGCGGAAGGTATCGTGGACGCCTCAGCTGCCGGCGACGCGACCGCGCGGGCAACGCTCGACCGGCATGCCGAGCGCGTCGCGCGCGGGCTCGCTCAAATTGTCAACGTGCTTGACCCGGACGTCATCGTCCTCGGCGGCGGATTGTCGAAGCTCAAGCACCTCTACGGGGCGCTGCCCGAGTTGATGCGGCCGCATATTTTCGCCGACGATGTCGCCGTCACCGTGCGGCCACCGGTTTGGGGCGATGCTAGCGGTGTGCGCGGAGCAGCGTGGCTCGCGGAGTGGTGACTTAAGGCGCCACCTCGTTGCACTTGCCGGCATTCAGGAACGCAAGGTCCTTCAACTCGCCACGAATGGAAAACGAGCCATAGTCGATCTTGAGATCGTTTGTGACACCGTTCTCGTAGTAGCGAAAATGAAGTTCATAGGAGGGCAGGCTGTCCTCCTTGTCCTTGCCGATTTCGAAATAGCTGATGGTCACCGGCCATGAAGCGACGGTTTCCATTTGCGGCGGCAGCTTCAGGGCCGCCGCTAGCGGTACGGAACTGCCGCCGTACTTTTTGCCGATCACGGCATTCGTCCAATAGTACTTCTCACCCTTTTCGGACCCGTCG
Source organism: uncultured Hyphomicrobium sp. (assembly GCA_964651805.1). Lineage (GTDB taxonomy): Bacteria > Pseudomonadota > Alphaproteobacteria > Rhizobiales > Hyphomicrobiaceae > Hyphomicrobium_B. The sequence continues at coordinate 222,760 of CAZYXX010000001.1, forward strand.
AACAGATAGCCTCTCACCATGTTGCGGCTGGCCTTGGCGGACGCGATCAGCGCGCGCGCATGCTGCATCGGGAAATAGGTTTCATCCGGAATCTTGACCTTCTTCCTCTTCGGCTTGGTCACGTCCACGGCAATCGGGCCTCCCATCTTCGAGCGCGTGGCATCACCCTGGGACGTGTCGGTCGCGACCTGGTTCTGCAGCTGGTTGAAGGAAAAGCGCAGCTTCTCGCCCTTGCCGTCCTCCCAGCTTGAATTTCTGAGATCGTTGAGCGTCTCGACGCCCTCCTGGTTCGTCATCACTGTTACAAAGCGCATGTTCTGCGTGTAGCCCTCGCAGGAGGAGCCGTTCAATTCGTAGACCATGCGGCCACTGATTCCGGCGATGCCCGACCCGGCTGCGGCGTCGGTCATTTCGAACTCGTAGACGGCCCGATGGGGGGCAAGCGGCGTGACATCGGCCGCCATGGCCGACGCCGTGAGGCCAAGGAGTGCGAGTGCCGCTAAAGCGGCGTGACGAACAGTACGGGGCGTCGCGTTCACGAGATTGTTGGCTCCTATCTCGGGCAGGCGGACACTATAGGCTCGATGGGCTCGACCCGGCCATTGCAAAGTGGCCGAACGGCGGCCACAAGAATTCGCGAACCCGTAAACGCCCGAGAAGGGCATTCCCGTCGCATTGGAGGCCTGCCCATGACTTCGTCCGATACGACAGAGAGCGCCGAGGGTCGGCTGAAGGCACTTGGGCTTGCGCTGCCAGAGGCGCCGCAGCCAGTCGCCAACTACGTACCGTGGCTGATCACCGGCAGTCATCTCTACATCTCAGGGCAGATATCGAAGGACGCAACCGGAGCGGTCATCGCCGGAACGCTCGGCGATGGCATGACGGACGCGCAGGGACAGGAAGCGGCCCGACTGTGCGCGCTCAATATCCTGGTGCAGGCCAAGGCGGCGCTTGGGTCGCTGGAACGCATCGAGCGCGTCGTACGCTTGACGGGTTTCGTGGCCGCGACACCAGCCTTCAAGAACCATCCGCTGGTGATCAACGGCGCATCCGACCTGATGGTGGCGGTGCTGGGCGATCGCGGACGGCACACGCGCACGGCAGTCGGCGTCGCGTCCCTGCCGGTCGGCGCGGCGGTTGAAATCGACGCCATCATGCTGATCGGCTGAGACGATGCTCGACCGAGACGTGTTCCTGAAGCCCATCGCGCATCGCGGCCTGCATGATGCACGCGACCGTATCGTCGAAAATTCGGCGTCGGCGTTCGAAGCGGCGATCCGCGCCGGGTATGGCATCGAATGCGATCTGCGCCCGGCGGCCGGCGGACTACCATTGGTGTTTCACGACGAGACGCTCGAAAGGCTTGTCGAGGGCAAAGGCGCCGTCGGTGAATTATCCGCGCCGGCGCTTAGAGCGCTCAGGTATCGAGACACGGACGAGCGCATATTGCTTTTCTCCGAGCTTCTCGAACTCGTCGCGGGGCGCGAGCCGCTGCTCGTCGAGATAAAAAGCGAATGGGAGCTGCCTGATCTGGAGTTCCTGCGCCAGATTGTGGTTTCCGCGATGGACTATCGTGGCCCCATCGCGCTCATGTCATTCGATCCCGATGTTTTAGCAGTGTGCCGCGAGCTTGACCCCGATCTGCCGCGTGGCGTCGTGTCCGGCAGCTACGAGGGCGACGGCTGGTGGAGCGGCCGCCTTTCGTCGGCAAGGCGAGCGGCGCTGCGCGATTTGCGGGAAGCCGGCGATGTCGCGCCCGACTTTTTCGCCTACCAGGTCGATGCGCTGCCAACAGAGGCGACGGAGCAGAGGCGCGCGGCGGGGCTGCCGGTCTTCACCTGGACGGTGCGGACGCCGCGCCAGAGGGCGATCGCCGAGGAATGGGCCGACGCGATGATTTTCGAGGGTTTCCTACCGTAGGATGTTGCCGTCGGCGAAACGCGCACAACCGCGATGCGGGAAGCGCCGTGTTCCCGTCACGAAATGGGGCGTAAACTGGCGTCTGTAAAATGACTGCGATCAGGCAAACATCCGACGTCGTCGCCAAACTCGTGCCGGGACTTGCCGGGATAGACGCGGCTGCCTGGAATGCATGCGCGAACACTACACCTGAGCGTTTCGACCCGTTCGTGACGTATGCCTTCCTGAAAGCGCTGGAAGACTCAGGCAGCGTCGGTGAGGGCACGGGCTGGCTGGCGCGCCATATCATCATCGAAGACGATGCAGGCGGCATCGCCGCAGCCGCGCCGTGCTACATCAAGTTGCACAGCCAGGGCGAGTACGTGTTCGACCACGGCTGGGCCGATGCCTACGAGCGCGCCGGAGGACGGTATTATCCGAAGCTGCAGATCGCCGTGCCATTCACGCCGGTACCGGGCCCTCGCCTGCTGGTGAAGCCCGGTGCGCGCTCGGCGCACGACGAACAACTGCTTGTGACCGCAGCCGTGGAGGTCGCGCGGCAGAACGGGCTCTCGTCCGTGCACGTGACGTTTCTCGACGCGGAGGCGCAACGGCGACTCGGCAGCCTCGGGTTTCTGGCGCGCACGGGTCAGCAGTTTCACTGGATGAACGCGGGCTATGCGACGTTCGACGATTTCCTCACGACGCTCGCTTCGCGCAAGCGGAAGGCGGTGCGCAAGGAGCGCGCGGAGGCGATCTCAGCCGGTCTTGAGATCGTCAGTCTTACCGGGAGCGACATCACTGAGGCGGACTGGGACGCGATGTTCGCGTTCTACATGGAAACGGGCAGCCGTAAATGGGGGCGCCCGTATCTCAATCGCAAATTCTTTTCCCTTCTCGGGCAGACGATGCCCGAAAACTGTCTGCTGATGCTTGCCAAGCGAAGCGGAAAGCCGATCGCCGGCGCGTTGCATCTGATCGGCGGCGATTGTCTTTACGGGCGCTACTGGGGTGCGCGCGAGCACCATCCGAGCCTGCACTTCGAGCTGTGCTACTATCAAGCGATCGAATATGCGATCCGCCATCGCCTGCCGCGCGTCGAGGCTGGGGCGCAGGGAGACCACAAGCTGGCGCGCGGCTATCTTCCAGTCGAGACGTGTTCGGCACACTGGATCGCAGATGCGGGCCTGCGCAGCGCGGTCGCCCGCTTTCTTGCGCGCGAGCGTCATATGGTTGTGGCGGAGAACGCCGACTTGACGGAACTCGGGCCGTATCGCAAGGACGGCGGCAGCGCGCCGCACTTAGACGCGCACGAAGATTGAGCAGGAGCCGCCATGAGCTACGACACCAACAACATCTTCGCCAAGATCCTGCGAGGCGAGATTCCATGCCACAAAGTCTATGAGGACGCCGACGCCATCGTATTCATGGATGTGATGCCGCAATCGCCGGGACACGCGCTGATCGTGCCCAAGGCCCAGTCCCGCAACGTGCTTGACGCCGACCCCGCCGTGCTCGCGAAAATCCTGCCGCTCGTGCAGAAGATTGCGGTCGCGTCGAAAGAGGCGTTCGCGGCCGACGGCATCACCGTGATGCAGTTCAACGAGCCCGCTGGCGGGCAAACGGTTTTCCATTTGCATTATCACGTCATCCCTCGTTTCGAGGGCACGCCGCTGAAGGCGCATACGGGAAAAATGGAAGACGGTGCCGTCTTGTCGGCCAACGCGGAGAAGCTGAAGGCTGCCTTGTTATAGGGCAGCCATCCGACAGGAGACCACATGGCAACCGTGACGATCATAGGCGCAAGCCGCGGCGTCGGGCTCGAGACAGTCAAGGCCGCGCTGGCGGCGGGGCATACGGTCCGCGCGCTGGCACGCTCGGCAACGAACATCCCCGTCTCCAACGCCAAGCTCGAAAAGATCACGGGAGATGCGTTGAAAGCGCCGGATGTCGCCGCGGTAGTGACCGGCGCCGATGCCGTTATTCAGGCGATCGGCGTATCCGATCCCAAGAACCTCATCTTTGGCACGACGTTCTTTTCGGAGGCGACGCGCGTCATGGTGCGCGCGATGCAGGACGCGAACGTAAAGCGGTTGATCGCAGTGACTGGCGCTGGTGCTGGCAACAGCCGGGGCCGGATCAATTTTCTCTACGACTACGTTATGTTCCCCGTTCTGCTCGCGCGCGTCTACAGCGACAAGGACATTGCGGAAGAGATCATCCAGGCAAGCGGGCTCGATTGGACGATCGTGCGACCGGGATTGTTGACGAACGGTGCGGCGACCGGCCGTTACCATGCCTTCCCGGAAATGAAGGACTGGCGCGCGGGCTTCATTTCGCGCTCGGACGTTGCTGATTTTCTCGTGAAACAGGTGAGCGACCGTTCGATGGTCAGCAAGACGCCGCTGCTGATTTCGTGAGTTCGACCGCAGCGGGATAAACGGAAATCTCTCGTCTTATCTTTCAGTGCTCTTCCCGCCGGATGTCTGGCCCGATATGGAGGCGGGATGACGACCCACCCGCCATTCGAAATCTTTCTCGCCGTCGCGCCCGGGCTTGAAAGCGTGCTCGCGAGCGAAGCCCGCACGGCCGGATTCAAGTCAGTCAAGGCAATCGTCGGCGGCGTGACGATGTTAGGTGGATGGCCCGATGTCTGGCGCGCAAACCTCATCTTGCGCGGCCCCAGCCGGGTTATCGCGCGGATGGCGTCGTTCCGGGCGCTGCATCTCGCGCAACTCGACAAGCGGGCGCGGCGGGTCAACTGGGGCGACGTGCTCCGCGCGGACATGCCTTTCCGAGTCGAGGCTTCGTGCTCCAAATCACGCATTTATCATTCGGGTGCTGCCGCGGAGCGGGTGCGGCGCGCGATCAGCGAGGAACTCGGCGCACTCTTTGATGATGAGACGGGGGTGACGATCCGTGTTCGGATCGAGAACGATGTCGTTTCAATCGGGGTCGATACCTCGGGAGACCTTCTGCACAAGAGAGGGCACAAGGAAGCGGTCAACGCGGCGCCGATGCGCGAGAACCTCGCGGCGCTTTTCCTTCGCAAGTGCGGATTTGACGGCACGCAGCCGATCGTCGACCCGATGTGCGGGTCGGGCACGTTCGTCATCGAGGCGGCGGAAATGGCCGCAGGTCTCATGCCCGGGCGGTCGCGACACTTTGCGTTCGAGAAGCTCGCGACATTCGATGCGCAAGCGTGGGAGACGATGCGCGATACGGGGCGTAATGCGACGCTCAGCTCGCGCTTCAGCGGCAGCGATCGCGACGCGGGCGCTATCCGCATGAGTCGAGACAACGCCAAGCGTGCCGGCGTCGATGGCGTCGTGGTGTTCGAGCAGTGTCTGGTGAGCGAACTTTCGGCGCCTGATTGGCCGCCCGGCCTCGTGATCGTCAACCCACCCTACGGAGAGAGGATCGGCGATCGGGCAAAGTTGCATGGACTCTATCGCGCGCTCGGACAGACGCTCTTGACGCGCTTCAAAGGCTGGCGCGTCGGCCTCATCACCAGCGACGCGTCGCTGGCGCGCGCAACGGGGCTCGCTTTCGACAAGCCGTTCGGGCCGGTTGCCCATGGTGGCCTCAAGGTCTGGCTGTGGCAGGCCAAGATCGCCTAGACTGGGTCCTTTTCACTGATTTGGATGCCAGGCGGCAGCTGCACACAAGGATGTCTGCAGCAGTCGTAGACGGAATCTTCAGGCGGCGGAAAGTTCGGATCGGCAAACGCGCCGACGGCAACCGCGACAGACCCTCTGGGTGATCCCTCGTCGGTGTGAAACACCGTGCTTCCGCAAACGGGGCAGCAACGAAATCTGGCCTGACCGCCGGCATCGCCCGTCCGCACGTATTCGGTAGCCGTGCCCGTTACACGATAGGGCGGTGCAAATGCGGCCAGTGCCGCAAAGACGCTTCCCGTTCGACGTTGGCAGGCAAGGCAGTGGCATACACCGGTGCCCAGCGGTTCTCCTTGAACCTCGGCGCTGAGCTGGCCGCAGCAGCAGGTAGCGACGCACGTTTGCATGGGACCTCTCGTCATGCTTGCTATCGATGACGGGATATCACCGCGACGCGACGACTATTTGTTGGATTCCAAATTTGTGTCGTCATCAGAAGCGGACATACCGCCGCTCGCGGCGCCGAGCCCCATCCCGAGTGCCGCGCCGCCGCCCATACCCATGCCCGCTCCGGCCCCGCCGCCACCGCCCTGGCGACTCTGGCCTTGCTCTCCCCTGCCGCGTCCGCCTTGGCCCGTGCTCGAAGGGCGCGCGGGGCCTTGCGGCGGGAGCACGAGATCGGACGGGACCGGATCCAGGTCGAGCGCCTCACGAATGAAATTGCGCAGGGAGACAACAAGCTCGCCCGTTTGCACGGGCCTGCCCGCCACGAGCTCGCGCGCCAGCATGTCGGCGAGCCGAACCTGCTCCTCGGTGCCGAGCAGGATGATATCGGACAATGCCGCTTCCACGGCATCCCGGATGCGCCGCGCACGTTCCGAGCCGGAGCCAGGCTCAACGGAATTTATGACGATTGCGTCGTCCGCGTTAGCGAGGTCGATGTTGGCCCCTTCGGTGCGCCGGCGAAGGTCACCCAAATGCGTCGGATCGACGATGAGGCTGCCCGTGAACGAGCCACCAAGCGTTTTGTAGGCGGCGATCAGCGTGCGGAGGCGTTCGTTGATCTGGCGGTTCATGCGCTCGCGCCGCTGCTGGATCGTGTACATCATCAACAGCCGGATGCCGATACCGATCAGCGCGAACAACGCGAGCCCGATGATCGTCGAGATGATGCTTTGCCAGGATGTGAGGTCGATGCCGTGCAAGGAGCGCTCGCTGTTCTGGTTCGTCTATTCTAGCGTTTAGTTCGTTTGCGGACCGGTGACGATAGCGCGCGGATACGGGCCGCCATCTAGTCCCAGCTTCCGAAAGTGTAAAGGCTCGCGGCGACGCCGTTGCCAAAGATATGTGCGGCGACCGGTGCCGCCAGCGAACCCGTATACCAGCGCAGCGCGCCATAAAGAATGCCGCAGGCGAGATGCCAAGCGCGACCGCCGGCGCCATCGGCGAAATGCAATAGCATGAAGACAACGGCCGTGCCTGTCACCGTATAGAACGGGCCCAGCGACGATGCAGCCAGTCCTCGATAAAGGAAACCGCGCCAAAAGATCTCTTCGCAGACGGGGCTTATCAGGACGGCGGCGATCCAGAAGGCCACGATAGCGGGAAAATATGTGCTGTAGTCGAATGTTGCCGGGCTCATTTGTGCGATGAGGTTCGGCTGTGTGCCGAGCCGGGCTGCGGTGGCAAAGATGGGCGAGACTGCGATCTGGCCAAGCATCCCTATCGCCATGTGATGCAAGCTCGGTGGCGTGATCGCGACATAGTTGCGAAACGTCCAACCCGATAGCCGAACCGCTGCGGCCACGATCGCCACCATGCCGATGCCGCCGAGGGCAAGCAGCGCATAGTCTCCTGGCGAGCCCAGCGCGAACCAGCGGACTCTCGCTTCGGCGAACGCAAAGATCGGAATTAGCGCAAGGGCCCCGAAGGCAACGGTGGCACCGACCGACAGCGATTGCCGCAAGGCAACGATGTCCATGCGCCCTTTCTCCTGTACCGCTGCACACTATGCGGACAGCAGCGGCGTGGACAATCGTCATGGGCCTTCAAAGCCGGAAATCTCTGGCTCAACGCGGGCATCCCGCCGCTACTCCCGGACTACATATGGCGGCTGTCCCGAAAAAAAGCCGGGCGCACGCCGCCCGGCTTTACCGACACCACATCGATCACGCGTGATGGGCGGAGACGCTCTTCACGCATTCGGCCAGCGCATCGCGGGTCGCCGAGTGACTAACATCACCCAGACTCAAAATGCCGACCATTCGCTTGCTCTTATTGATCACCGGCAGGCGACGGATCTTCAGTTTTTCCATGTGGCCGATGGCCTTATCGAGGTCATCGTCCTCGCGGCAGCAATGTATGCCCTCGCTCATCACATCCCGCGCGGTCGTCTTGCCGGTGTCGAAGGCGCCGTTGGCGAGCCCGTTGCAGACAATATCCCGGTCGGTCACCATTCCGATCAGGTGATCGTTTTCGCCGATGGGAACGCAGCCGACGTCGAGCTTGCGCATCAATTTGGCGATTTCCTTTACTGGGGTGTCTGGTCCAACCCACTCGACACCCTTGTGCATTGCTTCTTTGACTTTCATGGTGACCTCCTTTTTCCTGTGGCAGGCCCCCGTCGGGACTATAGCGGCGCGAGCGCGCCTTTTCGAGACTCGCGCTCATCACATTATGCAGTTCGTGAGCCCGGTCAGCCAGGCGGCGCTCTGAAAACGCAGATCACCAAAAACGCCGGACCTTAGGCCCGGCGTTTCGATGTCTGCGGTTTGAGACGAGATCAATCGTCCTTTTTTTTGCGCGGCACACTTGGCACCGCGCCAGACGACTTACCCTTGTCGCCCTTTTCCTTAGGGCTCGGCAGCGCCTTTTTTGGCGTTGCATCGACGAGCACGGGCTGAGGGCCCTCATCATCATCGTCGTCCTCCGGCGAACGCGGCTTCTTGGCCGGATCGATGGGGACGTAGTCAAAGGCGAGCGTGCGATCCTCGCCCTTGCCCGCGACGAGCACCTTCACCGTGCCGCCGTGCTCAAGCTTGCCGAACAGCAGCTCTTCGGCGAGCGGTTTCTTGATGTACTCCTGGATGATGCGCGCCAAGGGACGGGCGCCGAACTTGTCGTCGTAACCCTTCTCGGCCAGCCAACGTGTCGCTTCATCCGACAATTCGATCGACACGCCACGGTCCGCCAACTGCGCCTCGAGCTGGAAGATGAACTTCTCGACGACCTTGCCGATGATTTCCGGCGTCAGCCCGCCGAACGCGACGATCGCGTCGAGGCGGTTGCGGAACTCCGGAGTAAACATCTTGGTGATCGCCTCGGTGTCCTCACCTTCGCGCTTCTGGCGGTTGAAGCCCATCGGCGGTTTGGCCAGATCGGACGCGCCGGCGTTCGTCGTCATGATGAGGACGACGTTGCGGAAATCGACCGACTTGCCGTTGTGGTCGGTGAGTTTGCCGTGGTCCATCACCTGCAACAGGATATTGAACAGGTCCGGGTGGGCCTTTTCGATCTCGTCCAGCAACAGCACGCAGTGCGGATGCTGGTCGATGCCGTCGGTGAGAAGGCCGCCCTGGTCAAAGCCGACGTAGCCCGGAGGCGCGCCGATCAGACGCGAAACCGTGTGCTTCTCCATGTATTCCGACATGTCGAAGCGCAGCAGCTCCACGCCCATCAGACTTGCGAGCTGCTTTGCAACCTCGGTCTTGCCGACGCCGGTTGGACCTGAGAACAGGTAGCAGCCGATCGGCTTTTCCGGTTCACGCAGGCCGGCGCGGGCGAGCTTGATGGCGCTCGTCAACGCATCGATGGCCTTGTCCTGGCCGAATACGAGTCGCTTCAAGTCCCGGTCGAGGTTGGCGATCACTTCCGCGTCGCTCTTGGTGACGGTTTTCGGTGGGATGCGCGCCATCGTGGCGACGGTGGCCTCGATCTCTTTCGTCGTTATCTTCTTCTTGCGCTTGTTCTCCGGCACAAGCATTTGCGACGCACCCGTCTCGTCGATCACATCGATCGCCTTGTCGGGTAGTTTGCGGTCATGAATGTACTTTGCCGACAGCTCCACCGCCGCCTTGATCGCTTCGTTGGTGTAGCGGATGTGGTGGTAATCCTCGAACACGGTTTTCAGACCCTTGAGGATCTCGATCGCATCTTCGACGGTCGGCTCCTTGACGTCGATCTTCTGGAAGCGGCGGACGAGCGCACGATCCTTCTCGAAGTGCTGACGGTACTCCTTGTAGGTGGTCGAGCCGATACACCGGAGCGTGCCCGACTGAAGGGCCGGTTTCAGCAGATTGGACGCATCCATCGCACCGCCCGACGTGGCACCCGCACCGATAACGGTGTGGATCTCGTCGATGAAGAGAACCGCGCCGGGATAGGCCTCGATTTCCTTCATCACTGCCTTTAGCCGCTCCTCAAAATCGCCACGGTAGCGCGTGCCCGCGAGCAACGCGCCCATGTCGAGCGCGAAGATCGTGGCGTTGCGCAGAACCTCGGGCACCTCGCCGTTGATGATCTTGCGCGCAAGCCCTTCCGCAATAGCGGTCTTGCCGACGCCGGGATCACCAACGAACAGCGGGTTGTTCTTCTGCCGGCGGCAGAGCACCTGGATCGTGCGCAACACCTCCTGCTGGCGGCCGATCAACGGGTCGATCTTGCCGTCGCGCGCCTTCTTGTTGAGGTTGACGCAATAGGTATTGAGCGCGTCGCCGGGCTTTTTCTCCTCCCCGTCGGCGGAGGCCTGCTCCTCGTCGACGCCGCGCACCGTGCGCGGCTCCGACATGCCCGGACGCTTCGCGATGCCGTGCGCGATGTATTGGACGGCATCGAAGCGCGTCATCTCCTGCTCCTGCAGGAAATAGGCGGCATGGCTTTCGCGCTCGGAGAAGATGCCGACCAGCACGTTTGCGCCCGTCACCTCTTCACGGCCCGACGTCTGCACGTGCACGATGGCGCGCTGCACGACGCGTTGGAAGGAGTTCGTCGGCTGCGCGTCGCGCGCGGCTTTCGATACGATCGGCTTCAGCTCGGAGTCGAGATACTCAACGAGGCGTCCGCGCAGTTGCTCGATGTCAACCGAGCAGGCGCGCATCACGGCTGCCGCGTCGCGATCATCGACAAGAGCAAGCAGCAGATGCTCCAGCGTCGCAAATTCGTGGCGCCGGACATTGGCGTATTCCAGCGCACGGTGAAGAGAGGCTTCGAGATTTTTCGAGAGAGACGTCAATGCAGTCCTACTCTTTCTCCATGGTGCATTGCAGAGGATGGCCATGCTGACGCGAGAAATCCATGACCTGCGTCACCTTGGTTTCCGCCACCTCGTAGGTGTAAACGCCGCAAATACCGACGCCCTTATGATGGACGTGGAGCATGATGCGAGTCGCATCCTCCTGTCCCTTACTGAAGAAGCGCTGCAGTACCAGCACGACGAACTCCATTGGGGTGTAGTCGTCATTCAACAGTAAGACTTTATAGAGGCTCGGCTTCTTTGTTTTGGTGCGCGTCTTCGTGACGATGCCGGTCTTGCTATCGCCGTCATCACCGCCACGGCGCGGACCATCGCCGTCACCGTCACTGCCGCCCGCCATTCCGGCGACCGGCCATTTCTGTGCGTCCAAAAGCTCCCGCCTCATTCACACGCCTCTCGTGCGCCTCCACGCGGCCGCGAACGCGAATTTCTAGGCCACAAGGACGGCATCAAATTAGCCTGCTCCGAGTTCCCTCTGAGCCGGCGCGCTATGGGCCGCGACGCATCCATCATCACCAGTGTCTGAACACGCGCCGGCAATCGTCCAGTCCTTAATATAGGCAACGTGGCGACTAAAAAACAGAACGGCTCCAACGCCGTCTGTGGTCCTGTAGCGGCGGGGCCACGGCCGCTTTTGCGACAGGACCGGCCAGAGTTGCCGGGGCCTGTTTTCAGGCCCGTTTTCGGACAATCGTGAACGCGGCTTTGACCTAAACGCTTAACGCTAAGTCAGGACGGCTGGCGTAGCTTTCAAGGCTCGGTCGTCTGGCCGGGCCGACACCAAGCGCAGCCCAAAAGACGCCCCAAAACAGTGCTCTACCGTTTTTGACGGATGGGGCCGGCATGATGGAAACCCGCCAGGGGAACCGCAGCCGGAGTGCAACAGGTTAGGCCGCGCGGCACCCGCGCCGGCTTAGAGGGTAAGGCGTCTTGCTTCGTCAATCGCTCACTTTTGCGATCTGCGCAGCTTTGTGTTTGTGCGTGTCAGCGGTAAGCCCGGCGCGCGCGGACAGCGGTCGCCATGCGGCGATGGTCGTCGATGCCAACACCGGCGCCGTGCTGATGAACGAGGACGGCGATTCGCCGCGCCATCCCGCGTCCCTCACCAAGATGATGACACTCTACCTCACGTTCGAGGCAATCGAGAGCGGCCGTCTCAGGATGACGGACAGACTGACGGTATCCGAGGCCGCAGCATCGGTCGCACCCTCCAAACTCGATCTTGATCCGGGCGAGACGCTCACCGTCGAGCACGCCATCAAAGCACTCATAACGAAGTCCGCCAACGACGTGGCGGTGGCGCTGGCCGAACGGATCGGTGGTGACGAAAGCAATTTCGTGCGCCTGATGAACTCGCGCGCGCGCGAACTGAAGATGATGAATACGACTTTCCGAAACGCATCGGGCCTTCCGAATCCCGCGCAGATCACGACGGCGCGCGATATGATTACGCTGGCGCTGGCGCTCCAGGACAACTTTCCGTCCTTCTACCCGCTGTTCGCGACACGCACGTTCGCATTCCGGGGCAGGACCTACCGCAACCACAACACGATGCTGAACAGCTTCTCGGGCATCGACGGCATCAAGACCGGCTACACTCGCGCATCCGGCTTCAACCTCGTCTCGTCGGTGCGGCGCGGCGGCCGGCATGTCATCGGCGCGGTGTTTGGCGGCGCAAGTGCCGCGACGCGCAACGGCGAAATGCGCATCGTACTCACGCGCTCGTTGACAAGGGCATCAACCGTCAAGTCGCGCAAGCCGGCACCGCTTCTGATTGCCAAGCTCAAGTCGGCACCAAAGATTGCCAAGCGGCCAGAGCCAAAGCCCACGCGCAACGATGTTGCCGCTGCGCGTCCGGCGCCCGAACCGGTGAACGCCGCGCAGCCGCGACCGTTCGCGCCGCCGAGCGAGACGCCGCAGGATAGGCCCACGTTTGACATCGCCGCTGCACCCGCTGCCGAGCCGGCAGACACGGCAGACCTTCCAGCCTATGGCGCAGGCGCCGCCGGCGCCTTGACACCGCCACCGATCGAGGTCTTCAAGGTCAAACGCGTCATGGTCGAGCCACGGTCGGCGCAGCCCGTGCCGCGTCCGGACGAGACGACGGACATGGCCGCGCGCGATGAGATCGCACTTGCCATTGCCGCAGACGAAGCCGCGAACCGGCAGGCGAACCTCGAACGAGATCGTCTCGCCGCGTCAGAACCCCAGCAGCCGGCGGCGCTCGATGGTCAGATGGCCTTACTTGGCGCTGCCGACCGCGAGCACGAAGCGGCCGTGCAGCCCGCGTTCGTAGCTGCTGCTGCGCCGGCCCCTGCAGCCGTCGGAAGGGAGCGCGGCTTGCCACCCTCTACCTTTGCGGCGCAAGCGGCGCTGCTCGGGACGTCGCCGAGCGCGCGAATGGATGCCGCGCGGACGGCCGGGCAACAGCCAAGTCCGCGCGCGAGCGGCGGCTATGAAATCCAGATCGGTGCTTATGCCTCCGTAGACGAGGCCAAGCGGTCGCTGACAGCCGTACAGGGACGCGTCGGCCGGCTGTTGCAGGGCGCGGGACAAGCGACGCAACAGGTCGCAAGGGACGGACGGCAGTTCGTGCGCGCGCGCTTCACTGGCTTCAGCGCCGAGACGGCGGCCTCAGCTTGCACGGAAATGCGCCGCCAGGCCGTCGACTGCTTCGTGCTAGCCGCGAAATAGCTCCCGATTTCCAATCGCCATTTTGTGGCTGCGCCGGTTGCATAGCCGTTCGCCGCTCGCGTAGCATGCGCGCGAGGCCTATCGGCGCGCACCACCACAAGGCGGCTTTCCCCCATGGCAGATGCAAGATCGTTTCCAAAGATCGTGTCCTTCCAGGACAATCTGCCGAAGGCGGAGAGCTACCGGCCCGCAAGCGAGCGCATCGTGGCGGGCGATCCTGTGCAACACGCGCAAAACTTGTTCCAGAGCGCGGACGGCCGTTTCAACAGCGGCATCTGGCGGGCCGAAAAAGGAACATGGCGCGTCATGTTTACCGAGAGCGAATTCTGCCACCTGTTGGAAGGCACGATTGTCGTGCGCGGCGACGACGGGTCAGAAGCAACGTTCAAGGCCGGTGATGCGTTCGTCTCTCCCGCAGGGTTCACAGGCACATGGGAAATCGTCGAGCCTGCGAAGAAGTATTACGCCTTTTATGAGTAGTTCAATTCATGTTCATGAGGCAGCCAAATGCGACGACTCCTCGGTGTGCTTTCGCTGACCATGCTCGGTGCTTTTTCTCACGCGGCGTCGGCGCAATACCAGGCTAGACCCAGCCTCCCTCCGGTGACCGCTCCAGCGCTACCTGCGCCTGCGCCAATCATCACGCCCCCCCTCACGACACCGCAGATGACCCCGCCGCCGTCTTCTTTTCCGCTTCAAGACGTGGAAGCGCCTGAGCCGACTCCAGTGCCGGCACAAGATTTGTTGCGGTCGGAGACGACAACCGCGCCGCCGTCGCCACCGCAAGCCGCGTCTTCGCCAGACGGTGGCGACGCAAGTGCCTGCGACTGCTTCGTGATCGAGAACGTTCCCATCGTGAGCGGCGGCCAAGTCACGTATCAGTCGAACCGCCGCTGGACGGGACGAAGCGCGCAATGCTGTTCGCGGCAATGAGCCAATATCGTTGGAAATCAAATTTTGTTTGAGAGAAGGGCGTAGTTGCCGCCGGTTGCCGTGATGTCGGTCGTCACCGTACGCTCGGTTGCGAAGCGCGCGACATAATTTGGACCGCCTGCTTTCGGGCCGGTGCCAGACAGTCCCTCGCCGCCAAACGGCTGTACTCCAACGACGGCACCAATCTGATTACGGTTGACATAGAGGTTTCCGACGCGCGCGTTCTCGGCCACGTAATCGGCCACGCTTTCGATGCGGCTGTGCAGGCCAAGTGTCAGGCCGTAGCCGGTGGCATTGAGTGCTGCGACGACCTTGTCCAAGTGTCCGCGCTCGTAGCGGACCATGTGCAGAATGGGGCCAAACACCTCGCGCTCAAGCAGACCGAGGCGGTCAATCTCATAAAGGGCGGGCGTGACATAGGTTCCAGCACGGCAGGATTCGGGCATCGGCAGGTCGACAAGCTCCTTGCCCTCGCGCTGCATACGGACCTTGTGCGTCTCAAGCATGTCTTGGGCCGGTTCGTCGATGACGGGGCCGATGTCGGTGCCGAAGTCGATCGGGTCGCCCACATCAAGTGCCTCGATCGCTCCGACAAGCATCGACTTGATGCGAGGCGCGGCATCGTCCTGCACGAACAGGATGCGCGCGGCCGAGCAGCGCTGGCCGGCGCTGTCGTAGGCCGAGCGGACGCAATCGCGCACGACTTGTTCGGGAAGGGCGGAAGAATCCGCGATCATGGCGTTGAGGCCGCCCGTCTCAGCGATGAAGGGGACGATGGCGCTGCGCCTGTCGGACAGCGTGCGCTGGATCAGCCACGCGGTTTCGTTCGAACCGGTAAAGGCAATGCCTGCGATGCGCCGATCGCGCACGAGCGCGTCACCCAGTTTACCGCCGCCTGTTACAAGCTGCAGCACGTCTTGCGGCACGCCCGCCTCGTGCAGGATGCGGGCAACGAGAAAAGCCGTGATCGGCGTCTGCTCGGCGGGCTTGGCGACAACCGGATTGCCAGCAGCAAGCGCGGCGGCGATCTGGCCAGTGAAGATCGCGACGGGGAAGTTCCACGGACTGATGCATGCAAACGGGCCGCGGCCACGAAGGTAGAGTTTGTTGTCTTCGCCTGTGGGACCCGGCAGCATCACGGGGTTCGAAAAGAGCCGGCGGGCTTCGACGGCGTAGTAGCGCAGAAAATCTACGGCCTCGCGCACCTCGCTCTGAGCAGCGTCCAGCGTCTTGCCCGCCTCGCGCACAAGGTAAGCCACCAACACGGCACGGTCGCGCTCGAATAGGCTCGCCGCCAGTTCAAGCGCGCGGGCGCGTTCGTCCGGATCGGTCCGCTCCCAGCGTTGTGCAGCGCCTGTCGCCGCCGTAACTGCTTCGTCGAGCATCTGGGGCGACGCCAAGCGCACGCTGCCGACACGCTCGCGCTTGTCGTGCGGCGACAGGATGAGCTGCGCCGCCTCGCCGCCCGTCGTGGCCTTGCCTGAAATGATCGGCCCGACGGCCGCTGGCGTTTTGACGACACGGGCGACATCAGCCAGCAGCGGCTCGCGCACACTCGGTTCGGTGAGCGGTAGGCCAGCACTTGCGACACGAAGCGGCTCATAAATTTGGCGTGGGCGCATCAGAAGCGGAACGGCCTCGCCTTGAACGAGTTCGCGCTCAGCGATCTCGACTGGATCGGCAATGATCTCGGACACGGGTAATTCTTCGTCAGCCAAACGGTTGACGAAGGACGTGTTGGCGCCATTTTCCAGCAACCGACGAACTAGATAGCCGAGCAGGTCCTCGTGCCCGCCGACGGGCGCGTAGATGCGGCAGGGGCGCGCGAACTTGCCCTCACCCAGAACCTCCTCGTAGATCGCCTCGCCCATGCCATGCAGGCGCTGATACTCGAAGTCCACGGCGCCGCCGGCGATCCGTGCAACCGCGATGGTGTGGGCGTTGTGGGTCGCGAACTGCGGATAGAAAGATTTCGGATCGCTGATCAAGAGACGCATGGCCGCCAGATAGGAGACATCGGTGTGCAGCTTGCGCGTGAAGACCGGATAGTCCTCAAGCCCGCGCTCCTGCGCCCATTTGATCTCGCTGTCCCAGTAGGCACCCTTTACCAAGCGTACGGGAATGCGCTTGCTGGACTGCTCGGCCAAGCGCCGCAACCAGCGCAGCATCGGGATCGCCCGTTTGCCGTAAGCCTGCACGGCGATGCCGAGGCCATGCCAATTGTCGAGAGCGGGATTGAGCAACGTTTCGCCGAAAAGCCACGCCGTCAGGTCAAGGCGATCCTGTTCCTCCGCATCGATCGTAAGACCCAACCCCTTTTCGCGCGCGGCCCGCGCGAGCGTGAGCAGGCGCGGCGCAAGTTCCAGTCTGAGGCGACGTTCCTTGCCGGCTTCGAAGCGCGGATGAAGCGCGGACAGCTTCACCGAGATCGACGGGCGGTCGAAGATCGCATCGACATTGGTGCTTCCGATAGGACCGGCGGCAGCGCCAACCGCATCGATGGCCGAGAGGTAGCGCTGAAAGTAGCGTTCGGCGTCGGCCTCGGAACGCGCGGCCTCGCCCAGCATGTCGTAGGAAAAGCGATAGCCCTTTTCCTGCAACGGGCGGGCGCGCGCCAATGCGCTGCCGATGGTCGTGCCAAGCACGAACTGATCGCCAAGCAGTTTCACCGCCTGACGAACGGCGAGCCGAATAGTCGGCTCGCCCGATCGCGCCACAAGCCGTTTGATAGCCTGCAGCGGATTGGCCCCTTTGGCGTCCTTCAACTTAACGATGCGGCCCGTCAGCATCAGGCCCCAGGTGGAAGCGTTGACGAACAGGCTGTCGGAGGCGCCGAGGTGCTTTTCCCATGCACCGCCCGCGATCTTATCGGCGATGAAGGCGTTGGCGGTCTCGGTGTCGGGGATACGCAGAAGTGCTTCTGCCAAGCACATCAAGATGACGCCCTCGTCGGTCGCCAACCCGTACTCATGCATGAAGGCGTCGATGCCGGTGTGCTGGCCCTTGCTCGCACGCGTCGCGTAAACGAGGCGGCGGGCGATATCAGCGGAACGTCGGCGCTCATCCTCAGTGAATACCGCGCGTTCCAGCAGCGCGCCAACCACCCGGCGCTCGTCCATCAGGTGCTGGAGCGCGATCTCGTCGCGCGGCGGTAACGACCTGAAACCGCTCGTCTCGTCCCGCCGCAATGCCGCAACCATGTCCGCTTCCGCCTCAAAAGAAGTACGCACACGATTCGATATAGGATGAGCCTAGCAGATCGGCGAGACGGTTGCGCCCTGTGCTCGGCCGCATCCCTGGCAACGGTGCCGCGCTTTTTCCGGGCTTGACGCGCGGGCCGGAAAGTCGCCACCTCTCGGCCGCCTCAATTCAACCTCAAGGCCAGTTTTCGTGAGCAAAAAAGTCAATGTTGTCCGCACCCTGAAGGCTCTTCGTAAGGAGACGGCGAAGTGGCGCGAAAAGAAGCGGACGATCGCGCTCGTGCCCACTATGGGCGCGCTTCACGACGGGCATCTTTCCCTGGTACGGCTTGCAAGGAAAAAAGCCGACCGCGTGGTCGTATCTATCTTCGTCAACCCTTCGCAGTTCGCGCCCCATGAAGACCTTGCGCGCTATCCGCGGGACGAGGCCGGCGATCTCGCCAAGCTCGTGACGGTGGGGGCCGACGTCGTGTGGGCGCCGAGCGTCACGGAGATGTATCCGGAAGGGTTCTCGACGTCGGTTGTCCCCGGTTCGACCGCGCGGGATATGGAAGGCGCTTTCCGGCCGCATCATTTCGGCGGAGTCGCGACGGTGTGCTGCAAACTATTCTCACAGGTGACCGCCGACGTGGCCATATTCGGGCAGAAGGACTACCAGCAGTTCTGCATGCTGAACCAGATGGTGCGCGATCTGAACCTTCCACTAAAGCTTGTCGCCGGGCTAACGAAGCGGGAGGCGGACGGGCTCGCGATGTCGTCGCGCAACGCTTACCTTTCAACCGACGAGCGACGGATCGCACCGACGCTTCAAGCCACCATCGCCGCACTTGCGGAGGAGGTGCGCTCCGGCGCCGACATCGCCGCGCGCGTGGCAGCGGCCAAGCGCAGACTGCTCGCGGCCGGCTTCACGAAGATCGATTATATCGAGGTACGGGATGCGCAAACGCTTACTCCCGTCGAGACCGGTGAGAAGGGCCACCTGCGCGTGCTCGCCGCCGTATGGCTCGGCAAAACGCGGCTCATCGACAACGTCGCAGTCTGAAGGCCGAGTTGGGTAGGCCCTAGCGCGGCATGACGCCGAGGTTGATCAAGGTGTCGGTACCGGCTGTCGTATCGGCCTCGGGCTGTGCGCCAAGCCCCATCGGACCGGGCAGGAACAGGAACGTTCCATTGAACAGTCCGGGCACAGGTTCTGACGGCGGCGGTGGCGCCAGCGCCTGGAAAATTGGTAGCGGTGACGGAGCAGCCTCTTCAACCGGCGGGTTCGGTGTCTGCGGCTCCGGCGGCGCGGGGGCTACCGCGACCTGTTTTGTCTTCGGCTTTGTCTTGCGTTGGGGACGCTTCTTGGGTGCGGTTTGTTCGGGCTCCGCTTCCGCATGGGCACTTCCTTGGTCGATGGCAACGGCCACCTGCCCGGCCTTTGTTCCGTCCGGCCGCATCAGGGCGATTTCAGCCTTCACAGGGGCGAGCGCGCGGCGCGGCAGTGTGACGATGAGGTTATTCACGTCGGTCCCGGAGATTTCCCACTCGCCGCTACCGACTTTCGTACCGGCCGAAAGTTGCGTGTCGGGGGGCAGATTGCGGATGCGGAACATCCCAACGCTGTTTGATGCGGGTTGGGGCGGCGGCGACAGAAGAATCGGGTCGCCCGATGCGGTCATTGCGGCGCTGAGGTAGACCGCGGGCAGGCGATCGGCGAAGGCGAAGCGGAGCTCAGGCGAGGACTCTCGCGGTGGCGCGATCGTTACGTTCGTCTCAGTGCAAGTCTCGGTTTCGCAGCTAGTATCGCGAGCCACTGACCGAGCGCCAGACCCGTTCAGGGGATCGGGAAGCTTCCCGGTTCTTACATCGATCGAGGCGCGCGGCCGTTTCTCATCGAGACTCGCCAGGAGGCCGCCAAAGGCCAGGACGGAGACGAAGGCCGCAATGGCCGAAAGAGCGAGAGCGCGCGTGTCGAGTTCCTGCAGATCCCAAGACGCGAGACGATCGCGAACGTGTTCGAGCTTGTCGCGAACGAGATCGGCGACTCGGCGGAAGATGCCCGCCCCGTGCGCCTTATCCGTCACCGACAGAAATCGGGGAAACACCTCGAATTCCGTCGGGTGCTCGTTCGTCACGTGTGTTTTGTCGTCCGCGTCCTCGCCTTTGTCGACGACTTCCGGGGATTGTTCGTACGCATCGCCCTGCTGCTTCTCGAACGATAGGACATCCGTGAGAATTTCCTCACTCTCGTCGGCCGCCGCGGGTTTGGCGCCCAGCCGTGCAGAGCCGATGCGCAAGGCTTGCGCCATGCGCTGCGGCAAGTCCGCCGTTGGACCGGCGACATCTTTCGCGCTCGAACGGTTCGCCCTTCGAGAAAAGAGCAGCGGCATTCAACATCTCCAGCAATGGCGGCGCGATGGCTGCGAGTGCCGAAAATGCCGGCACCGGTTTGCGTTTCGCGCCAGCGCCGAATTGCGAAGGTGCCCGCAAAACCTTCGTTAATTCAGCGCGTTCAATGGAAAGTAATCGAAGGATCGCGGTTAACCCACGCTGGACTGCTGACATGGTTGACCGGCTTGCTTCGGCAAGCCACGTGACGTCCAACCGGACGGCGCGAGCGGGGGGCGCTGTCGCCAAATGTGCCGCGACGATGGCGGCGAATCGGCGCGCCCGGCCGCAATCCAAGCGCAATTCTGGGTGTGTAGACCGCCCTCGCGCCGGCCTATAATAACTATCAGCAGATTCGCCTGCGCGGCCTCGCCGTTCAGTCGCGTGCCGCGTTACGAGCTTAGCGAAGCCCCGCGCACCGACACCGAAGCGAGACCGCATGGCCAGATCGCAAACCGACCTGTTTTCCGACTTCGAGAGCGAGATGACCGATAAATCGTCGCGGGCGAGACGGCCCGCCGAAGCTGATGGCTATGCCGAACATCACATCGAGGTTCTGGAGGGCCTAGAGCCGGTGCGCCGCCGCCCCGGCATGTACATCGGCGGCACAGACGAAAAGGCCATGCATCACCTTTTCGCCGAGGTGATCGACAACTCCATGGACGAGGCGGTGGCTGGGCACGCCACGTGGATCGAGGTCGAACTGTCGGCCGACGGGTTCTTAACCGTGACCGACAACGGTCGCGGCATTCCGGTCGGTCCGCATCCCAAATACAAGAATAAGAGCGCGCTCGAGGTCGTCATGACCATCCTGCACGCGGGCGGCAAATTCGACAGCAAGGCCTACAATACGTCGGGCGGTCTGCACGGCGTCGGCGTGTCCGTCGTCAACGCGTTGTCGGAGACGCTGGAGGTGCAGGTGGCGCGCGATCAGCAGCTCTACCGGATGGTGTTCTCGCGCGGAGAAGCGCAGACCAAGCTCGAAAAGCTCGGCCAGATCATGAACCGGCGCGGCACGAAGGTGCGTTTCAAGCCGGACGAGAAAATTTTCGGCAAAGGCGCGGCCTTCAAGCCGGCCCGCATCATGAAGATGGCGCGGTCAAAGGCGTACCTCTTTGGCGGCGTCGAGATCCGCTGGACGTGCACCCCCTCGCTCATCACGGATGATACGCCCGCTGCGGCCGTGTTCCATTTTCCCGGGGGCTTGAGCGAATATTTGACCAGCACCATCGAAGGTCAAACACGAGTTACAAAGGAGATCTTCGCCGGGCGCGTGGACAAGGACGGCGGGCACGGTTCGGTCGAATGGGCGGTCGCGTGGGTTGCCGACGAGGACGGATTTTCGTCGTCCTACTGCAACACCATTCCAACAGCAGAAGGCGGAACGCACGAAAACGGCTTGCGCCAGGCGCTCTATAAGGGCCTGCGTGCCTACGGCGAGTTGGTCGGCAACCGCAAGGCGCCGCAGGTCACGTCCGAGGACGTGATGGGAACGGCCGCGTCGATGTTGTCGGTGTTCATCCGCGAGCCCGAGTTCCAGGGGCAGACCAAGGACAAGCTCGCAACCGTGGAGGCGACGAAGATCGTCGAGGCCGCCGTGCGCGATGCGTTCGATCACTGGCTGGCGGACAGCCCGCAGCAGGCGACGAGACTGCTTGAATGGTGCGTCGATCAGTCGGAAGAGCGGCTGAAGCGACGGCGGGAAAAGGAAGTCGGCCGGCAGTCGGCGACGCGCAAGCTGCGGCTGCCGGGCAAGCTCGCCGATTGCTCCATCCAGCAGGCCGCGGGTACGGAGATATTCATCGTAGAAGGAGACTCCGCCGGCGGGTCGGCAAAGAGCGCGCGCGATCGCGAGACGCAGGCGATACTACCGTTGCGCGGCAAGATCCTGAACGTCGCCAACGCATCGAGTGCGAAGCTTTCGCAAAACCAGCTGCTGTCCGATCTCATCCAAGCTCTCGGCGTCGGTACGGGCACGAAGTACCGCGACGAAGATTTGCGCTATGAGCGCGTGATCATCATGACGGACGCCGACGTGGACGGCATGCACATCGCTTCGCTGCTGATCACGTTCTTCTTCCAGGAGATGCCCGAGCTGATCGAGAACGGGCACCTCTATCTCGCGGTACCGCCACTTTACAAACTGAAGCACGGTGCGAAGTCCGTTTATGCGCGTGACGACAAGCACCGGGAGGAGTTGATCAAGCGCGAGTTTCCGTCCAACGCCAAAGTCGAAGTCAATCGCTTCAAGGGCCTCGGTGAGATGAACGCCGAGCAGCTGAAATCGACCACGATGGACAAGCGCGTGCGCACCCTTCTGCGCGTTGAAGTGGGCGAAAGCGACAAGAGCGTTCTTGCCGAGACGGTCAATGCGCTCATGGGCTCGAAGCCGGAGGCACGCTTCCGATTCATCCAGGACCGCGCAGCCTTCGCGAAGGATCTGGATATTTAGGGAGCAGCGCCGTCCTCCACGCTCAGAAAAGACGTCGCGGAATTTCGCAGACCCGTTACTATCATTGAGTTTTTCTGATCGGGGGGCGTTGTATGCGTGTTGCTTTGATCGTTTTATTTGCGTTTTTTTCTATTTCGAACGTGGCCAGCGCGGAGGATTTGCTGGACGACAAGCTCGAAGCGGTGCGGGCCAAGCACGGTCTGCCTGCTCTCGTCGCCGCCGTAGTCGTTAAAGATGCGATCGTCGCGCGGGGCGTTTCGGGCGTCCGTATGCTCGGCACCGACATCAAGGCAACGGTCGACGACCGGTTCCATCTGGGCTCGGACACCAAGGCCTTCACCGCGTTACTCGCGGGTATGCTGATCGAAGAAGGCAAGCTTAAGTGGACGTCAACGATCGGCGAAGTGCTGGGTGGCAAAATTCCCGGCCTGAAGCCGAAGTTCGCGGCGATACCGATCAATCAGATCCTGTCGCATACGAGCGGCATACCTTCCGACACCGACGAGATCGGCGCGCTTTATTTCAGCAGCGGCATCTACGACGTGCCGCTCACAGACTTCCGCCGCAAGCTCATCTCGGATTGGGGAACCAAGCACGAGCCCGAGAACAACGATCCGCACCCCTTCGCGTATTCGAACCTCGGGTACACGATCGCTGGCGCCATGATCGAGGAGGCGGCAGGCGAGCCGTGGGACAGCCTGATGTTCAAGCGAATCTACGAACCGCTCGGGCTTAAGTCCGCCGGCATCGGACCGCAGGCGACGTTCGGCAAAATCGACGCGGCGATCGGCCATGAAGTGACGGACAGCGGCGCGATCGTGGCCCGGCCTTGGGGTCCCGCAGCCGATGCGCCGGTCGTCATCGGGCCTGCCGGTATCGCACATATGAATGTCAGCGACTTCGTCAGATGGGCGTCGTGGAATGCGGCCGAGGGCAAACGCGGACCCGCCCTCGTCAAACCCGATACGCTGAAGCTGCTGCACCAGCAGCACGTCACAATGAAGATCGCCAATCCGCCTGCGGGCACGCCCGATTCAGGTGCTTACGGCTACGGATGGGGCATCGTGCAATTCCCCTGGGCTGACAAGCCGTTGCTGTCTCACAACGGATCGAACAGCTTTAATTTCGCGACGATCCTTATCGACGTCGACAACGATGCCGCGATTGCGGTCATGACCAACATCGGCGGGCCCAAGGCCGATGATGCGGCCAAGGAGATGCTCGGCATTCTCTACCCGACCTACATCAAGGACGCTAAGCCCTAGGCGTCAGATCGGTCGGGCGTTCGGGTGTCGTGCGTCGCCGCGCTTGTTCTGGCGGCGCACGTAAGTGATTTTGGCCGATGGCTGCTGTTGTTTTACTTTCAGCGCCGCGATCAGCGCGTCCTCGGCATCGACGACAACGTGGCCGGACTTGTCTCCGCAACGGAGGCCGACGGCATATTGCATGGGCGGATCTCCTGCTGATCGAAGTTCAACTCATATTTTTCGCAATCATATCACGACTGAATTTGCGTTGCAGGTGCTCACCGGCGTCGATGGCGCGCCGCAGCATAGGCGTTAAACGACCGTCGGATCCTCCTCGTTTTGCCGGAAATAGAAAACGGTTATCCGCTGCGGCTGCTCGCGGCAGCAGCGCTTTGGGAATAGGCTTTGCGCGTGTGGCGCGATTCGAATGCGCGCCGCTGAGCTTCTAGGTGAGCGTCCAAAAAAAGAACTATAGGGACATCGCACATGGCAACCACACAACCCGCAATGACGAGAGCTCTGGTCGCGGAAGCGATCGGCACTTTCCTTCTGGTGTCGTCTGTTCTTGGCGCGGCGTTCTACTCGTTTGGCTCACCCGCCGGCCCTGCCGGAATCCTTGGTGTTGCGTTGTCGATCGGAACGACGGTGATGGTAACGGCGTACGCGATTGGGCACATCTCCGGCGGGCACTACAATCCGGCTGTCACGCTTGGGCTGGTCGCCGCGGGACGGTTCGATGCCGGGAAGGCCCTTCCCTATATCGTTGCGCAGGTGTTCGGTGCATTCACCGCGACAGGTGTGTTTGCACTCATCGGACATACGGGCGCGACGTACGCCGCAAATGGCTGGGGCGATTTGTCGATATTGAAAGCGACGATGTCTCAGGTCTTCATCATCGAGACGGTGCTGACGGCCTTCTTCGTGCTCGTCATCGTCGGCGTGACCCGCGCAGGGGGGCCGAGCCTGCTTGCGCCGTTAGCTATCGGGCTCACGCTAACCGCCATCCACCTTATGTCGATCCCGATTTCAAATACTTCGGTGAACCCGGCGCGCAGCTTTGCCCCGGCGGTCTACGCGGGCGGAGAGGCGCTGAGCCAGGTCTGGCTGTTCTGGGTGGCTCCCATTCTCGGGGGCGCAATCGGCGGACTGGTCGGAAAATGGCTTCTGGACGAGTAAATCCAAGAAACTAGCGAGCGCCTAAGCAGGGGGCGGCGTCCTGGATGCCGCCTTTCTTGCCTCTAGATTGGCCTTGCCCACCGTCCGTTGAGCCCGGCAGCTGGGCTGCGGCATGGTTCTCCTTGCCAAAAGGGCTGATTTCGTGCGAGCACGCTCAGGTGCCGGAGCGCAGGGGTTTGATTTGAGCTTCATTTAAGCTTTTCATCCATCTCGCCATTTCGCTTTGGTCCTTTTCGGCACGTGTCCCCCTGCGCTCTCGTTCGCTGCTCTCTGGTGCAATCCGCGCCGGGACATGAACTGTTGACGCAGATGGAGACGACACCTTTTGGAACCAAAGACGTTCGCTGACCTCGGGCTTTCGCCCAAGGTTCAGGCGGCCATCGAGGCTGCCGGATATACCAATCCCACCCCCATCCAGGCTTCCGCAATTCCGATCGCCGTAACCGGCCGCGACGTCCTCGGCATCGCGCAGACCGGGACGGGCAAGACGGCGTCATTCGTGCTGCCGATGATCACGCGGCTGGAGACCGGCCGCGCGCGTGCCCGCATGCCGCGCTCATTGATACTTGCGCCGACGCGCGAACTTGCGGCCCAGGTGGCGCAGAGCTTCGAGAAGTATGGCGTCAATCACAAGCTGACGGTAGCGCTGCTCATCGGCGGCGTCTCGATGGACGACCAGGTAAAGAAGCTCGACCGCGGCGTCGACGTTTTGATCGCAACGCCAGGGCGTCTGCTCGATCATTTCCAGCGCGGCCGGCTCATGCTGATGGGCGTTGAAATTCTCGTCATCGACGAAGCCGACCGCATGCTCGACATGGGTTTCATACCCGATATCGAGAAAATCTGCCGTCTGTTGCCACCGCGCCGGCAGACCTTGTTCTTCTCCGCCACCATGCCGCCAGAGATCACGCGGCTGGTTAGTCAGTTCTTGAAAGACCCGGTGCGGGTCGAGGTCGCAAAGCCCGCAACGACCGCCAAGACGATCACCCAGCGCTTCCGCTTCTGTGCGAACGGAGAGGATTGGGCAAAGCGCGAGGTGCTGCGCGAGTTGATCCGCACGGGGAACGTCAAGAACGCGATCATCTTCTGCAACCGAAAGCGCGACGTGGCGGTGCTGCACAAGTCGCTTTCGAAGCATGGGTTCAACGCCGGCGCGCTGCACGGCGATATGGACCAGAAAAGCCGCATGGAGACGTTGGATAAATTCCGCAACGGCGAGATCATGCTGCTTGCGGCCTCCGACGTGGCAGCGCGGGGGCTCGACATTCCGGACGTCAGTCACGTTTTCAATTTCGACCTGCCCTGGGCTGCCGACGATTATGTCCATCGCATCGGGCGGACCGGTCGCGCCGGAAGAGAGGGCCATTCTGCGTCACTGGTCGGGCCGGATGATCTGAAGTTCCTCAAAGACATCGAGAAGATCACGGGCGAAAAGGCCGTCTGGCTCGGTAATGCGCCGACAGAGGAGGACTTCGCAGGGGTCGGCAAGCGGCGCCGTGGTCGCGGCGGCCGCGGGGCGCAGGACCATCGCGGCGGCGACCGGCGCGGGCAAGACGCGCGGCCGCCGCGTGAGGACAGGCGCGAGACCAAGGGCGAGGCGCGCCCGAGCGGCCGACAAACCCCTGACGAACAGCCTAAGCGCGAGAAGACCCCCATGAACCAGGACCGGCCGGCGAAGTCCGCACCGCCAGCAAAAACCGAGCAGCAGCCTCAGCGTAAGCGTGACGGCTGGACGGATGCGCCGCAAGCAAAACGCGGCGAAGCTCCGGTGAAGGCGGCGCAGGCAAAGGCACCATCACAGCCTCGTTCGGGCGAGCGTGTGGGCTTTGCGGAGAACATCCCGGCCTTCATGCGCAAGCCGCCGCGCCCGCTCAAGCAACCGGGGCGCGGTTAGGTCGGACGGCGGCGACGACTGCCGGGTGTCGCCGACTTCGCATGTGATGCCACTGTCGTGCGGCGTGACGCGGCGATCGCCTCGCGCGCCCATTCCGACATCTCGTCAGGATCATCGAACAAGCGTTCCGGTGCGCGCCAGTAGGGCAGCGCGACAACACCTGATTTGCTTTCATAAGTGAAACGAGGGAGCCCCTCGGCGAGAAAGCGCGGCTCAGACTGGGCGTCGGCCTTCAGGTAGAACACGTCGTCGGAAATCAGCGCGAAGATTACGCCGTCGGCGTAGATGCCGGCGCCGCCAAACATGCGCCTGACGACGATATGCCCGACCGGCCCGAGCAGATCGCGCAGAAGATCCAGCATCGCATCGTTCGTTGCCATTTTTTGCCTCATGCCGCGTCCGTCAGAAACCGCTGCCAGGCTCGGTGAGGTATGCCAGTTCCTCGGGTGTTGATTGGCGCCCGAGAATGGCGTTGCGATGGGGAAAGCGGCCGAAGCGCGCGATCACGTCACGATGGGCGTGCGCGTAGCTGGTGTATTCGGCGTTGTCCAGCGCTTCGAAAAGTTCGATCGAGCGACGCTGATCGGCGAGATTTTCGCTGTGCTCGAAGGGCAGGTAGATGAAGCACCGCTGATCCTGGGTCAGCTCCCGATCAAGCCCTTTTTCGACGGCGTTGGCGGCGACATCGCGCGCTTGGTAATCGGTTGCGAAGGCAAGCGGCGTGGCGCGAAACATGTTTCGTGGGAACTGGTCGAGCAGAAGAATTGCGGCCAGTGCGGCCTCGGAGCGGCTCAGCGCATCGGGCGGTAGACGGGTGGCAACAATCTTATGTGTTTCAAGAAACCTTGCGCGAATGGCGCTATCGATGCCAGCGCCGCCAGCAAACCAATTCGGCTTGCCGACCTCGGCAAACCAGAAATCAAGGATAGGGCGCGTCCAGTCCGGCGCCATGGCTACTCGGCGGGCGCCAGCCCGTGCGGTGTCGCCGGTTCCAGCGTCACGCTCTCACCGCAGCCGCAGGCGCTCTTCTGATTCGGGTTGTTGAACACGAACTGCGACGACAGCTTGTCGGTTTTGAAGTCCATCTCGGTGCCGAGCAGGTACATGACCGCAGCCGGGTCAATCAGCACAACCGCGCCCTTGTCCTCGACCACCTCGTCGAACTTGCCGACCTCATCCGCCCACGACATGGTGTATTCCATGCCGGCGCAGCCGCCCTTCTTCACACCGATGCGCAGTCCCTTGACGCCCGGCTTCTGGGACATGAGCGCTGAAACGCGCGCGGCGGCGGCGTCGGTCAGGGTCATTACCTTGGGCATCACGCGCAGAGTAGGCATCGCAGGCTTTTTCCTTCGAGTCAGGCCTTCATTATATGGGTATTCGCGCCGAAAAAGCGAGGCGGGCTCAGAACATGCCGACGGCGAGCTTCGCCTCGTCCGACATGCGGCTCTGGTCCCAAGGCGGATCGAATGTCAGGTTCACCTTGACGGAGGCGACACCCGGCACCGCACTCACGGCATTTTCGACCCAGATCGGCATCTCGCCTGCGACAGGACAACCTGGCGCGGTCAGCGTCATATCGATCACCACGTTGCGGTCGTCATCGACCTCAACCTTGTAGATGAGGCCGAGTTCATAGATGTCGGCCGGAATTTCCGGGTCGTAGACGGTTTTCAGAGCGGCAATGATGTCCGCCGTCAGGCGTTCGATTTCCTCAGGCGGCAGCGGCACGGACGCCGGCTTGCGGGCCGGTGCCGTCGCCGGATCGACGCTTTCGGGCGCGTCTAGGGCCTCAACCGCCCCCTTTATCGCCTCGCGCTCTTCAATACGCTTGTTCTCCACGATCAAACTCCTCACGCAAACAGATCGTGCGCCTTGGTGAGTGCCGCAATCAGGGCATCTACCTCGGACTTGGTGTTGTACAACGCAAATGAGGCCCGGCAGGTTGCGGTCACCCCGAGGCGGTCCATCAGCGGCTGGGCGCAGTGGTGGCCGGCGCGGACAGCGACGCCCGAGCGGTCGATAATTGTGGCGACGTCGTGCGGGTGCAGCCCGTCGACCGCAAAGGAGAAAATCGCGCCTTTGCCGGGTGCGGTACCATAGAGTTTCAACCACGGCAGTTCGGCCAGGCGAGCCGCGGCATAACTCCCGACTTCGGTCTCGTAACGGGCGATCTTCTCGCGACCAAGCTGCATCATGTAGTTGAGCGCCGCGCCGAGGCCTATCGCCTCCACGATCGCCGGCGTACCGGCCTCGAACTTGTGCGGAGGCTTGTTGTAGGTGATACGGTCAACCGACACGCTCTCGATCATATCGCCGCCGCCCTCGTACGGCGGCATGGCCTCAAGGAAGCGGCGCTTTGCATAGAGCACCCCAATGCCCGTGGGGCCGTAGGTCTTGTGTCCGGTGAAGACGTAGAAATCGCAGTCCAAGTCGCGCACATCGACCGGCATGTGGACCGCCGCTTGGCTGCCGTCGACAAGGACCGGAACGCCCTTGGCGTGGGCCAGCCGCACAATCTCCTTCACCGGATTGATCGTGCCGAGCACGTTCGACATTTGCGTGACGGTAACGAGCTTGGTGCGCTTTCCGATCAGCTTGTCGAGACGGTCGAGCATAAGTTCGCCCGAGTCGGTCATCGGCGCCCAGGTCAGCACCGCGCCTTTGCGTTCGCGCAGGAAATGCCAGGGAACGATGTTGGCGTGGTGCTCCATGATCGTGAGTAGGATTTCGTCGCCCTCGCCGATCTCAGTTTCGCCGAGCCCCTTTGCGACGAGGTTGATGGCGCTCGTCGCATTACGGGTGAAAATGATCTCGTCGGAATGGCCTGCGTTCAAAAAGCGTCGCGTTGTCTCGCGCGCCGCTTCGTAAGCCTCGGTCGCGACGTTCGACAGGTGATGGAGCCCACGGTGGACGTTGGCGTACTCGAAGCGGTAGGCGTGATCCATGGCTTCAAGGACTGTGCGGGGCTTCTGAGCAGTAGCCCCGTTGTCTAGGTAGACGAGCGGCTTGCCGTGGACCTCGCGAAACAGGATCGGAAAGTCGGCGCGGATGCGTTCAACGTCGTAGGGTGCGCCCGTCAACGGTACCGCCTGTGCACCACGCGATACTGCCGATCCCGGCAAACGAACTTCGCTTCCCATTCCAAACCTCGCAGTGCCCTCAGGCGGCCGGCCGCAGCCAGGCCGTGGCGTACGACATCAACGCATCACGCAGCGCTTCGTTCTCGACCTTCTCGACGGCCTCGCCGACAAACGACTCTATCAATAGGGCGCGCGCTTCAGCCTCGGGAATGCCGCGCGATTTGCAATAGAAGAGTAGATCCGGGTCCAACTCGGCCGAAGTCGTGCCGTGGCCGCAGACCACGTCATCGGCATAAATCTCCAACTCCGGCTTGGAATCGAACTCGGCATCGGGCGAAAGCATCAGCGCCTGCGCCATCTGCTTGCCGTCGGTCTTCTGCGCGTTCGGCGCGACGATGACCTTACCCTGGAAGATGCTACGGGCGCGGTCGTCAAGCACCGTCTTGAACAATTCGCGGCTGGCGCAGTGAGGCACGGCGTGATCCACGACGAGGGTCGTGTCGATGTGAGCAGAGCCGCGCGCCAGCGCGACGGCCGAAAAATCGACGCCCGCGTGCTGCCCGGCGAATGTAAGGGTGAGTTGCAGGCGCGCCAAGCCGTTGCCGCTCGTCATCTGGAACGGCTTGTAGCGGGCGCCCGCGCATACGTGGGCAAGGTGCTGGCCCAGCGCGATCGAACCGTCGTTCACTTCGGTGCGTGTTGCGTGATTCAGCGTCGCGCCACGCGCGAGCGTTATATCCGACACCATATTTTCCTGACGCGCGGCACCCTCCGGCGCGACGTGCGTTTCGATGACGGTCGCCTCGGCGTCGGCGCCCGCGACAATGACATTTCGCACCGCGGCGTTGCCGCTTGCGATGAACACGAGATGGATCGGCCGATCAGGCGTCGCGCCCGCCGAGATCGTGACCACGGCGCCATCGGACGCAAGCGCGGTATTGAGCGCGATGACGCTGCGGGCGCCTGCATCGACGGTTTCGGGCAGGTCCATAGACATTAGTGCTGGATTTGCGGAAATCTCGGACGCGAGGCTCTCCACGGTGACGCCAGCTAGTGCGCGGCCCTTGGGCTTGGTCACAAGCTTGCCGTCGACAAAGACGTAGGTCGCCGCTTTCACGCCCGGCAAATCGAATAGTTCGGCGTCGATTTCGACTACGCTTTTAGGCGCCGGCGCCGGCTCTTTCAGAAGCGCACGCAAATCGGTGTACTTCCATTCCTCGATGCGCCGGTGCGGCAAGCCGATGGCGTCGAACGCGGCGAGCGCAGCCTCACGCGCGTTGCGCACCTCCTGACCGCCGGGCAGCGCGGGGATGCGCTCGGCCGCTTGCAGCGACAGCGCCTGTTCCGCCTTGGTCTTCATGACTGCAACGTTCATCTATGCGGCCTTTCCGGTGAAGCCTGCATAGCCTGACTTTTCAAGCTCGAGCGCAAGTTCCTTGCCGCCGGACTTCTGGATTTTGCCGTCAGCCAGGACGTGCACCTTGTCCGGTACGATGTGGTTCAGAAGCCGCTGATAGTGAGTGATGACAAGGAACGCACGATCCTTAGAGCGTAACGCGTTGACGCCGTCCGACACGATGCGCAGCGCGTCGATATCGAGGCCGGAATCGGTTTCGTCCAACACGCACAGCGTTGGCTCCAATAGCGCCATCTGTAGGATCTCAGAGCGCTTCTTCTCGCCTCCCGAGAAGCCGACGTTGACCGGGCGCTTCAGCATCTCGATGTCGATGTTGAGCGTCTCGGCCTTCTCCTTCACCAGTTTCATGAATGCGGGCGTCGTAAGTTCCGACTCGCCACGCTTTTTTCGCAGCGCGTTGGTCGCCGTGCGCAGGAAGGTCAGGCCGGCAACGCCGGGGATCTCCATTGGGTACTGGAAGGCAAGGAACACGCCCTTGGCCGCGCGCTCGTCCGGCGCCATTTCCAGAATGGTTTCGCCATTCCAGAGGATGTCGCCATCCGTCACCTCGTAGCCGTCACGGCCGGCGAGAACGTAGGCTAGCGTCGACTTGCCAGAGCCGTTCGGACCCATGATGGCGTGCACCTCGCCCTTGGGCACGGTGAGCGAAAGCCCTCTGAGGATCACACGGTCTTCATCGGCGAGCTTCACGTGCAGGTTCTTGATTTCAAGCATCGTCTTTCTTTCCCCATTGCCAGCGCCATGCTCCATCGGTCTTGAGCCAACAGACCCAGATGAAGGGCAATGTGATCGCCGCTAATCCACCAATCCAGATTGCATAATCATCCGTAGTCTGAAGCCCGTCCCGCGATTGCAGGAACCAGGCGACAAATCCAAAGAGCACAAGCGCGAAAAGCGCGGTTACCGCCCAACCTTTCCAGTTGGACGGAGTCGCTCCATAACCGTACGTCTTCGGTTTGAACCAATATTCCGCCATATCACCCGACGCTTCCTTCCAGCGAAATGCCGATGAGCTTCTGCGTCTCGGCCATGAACTCCATTGGGAGCTGCTGCAGTACGTCGCGCACGAAGCCATTGACGACGAGCGCCACCGCCTCCTCCTGCGAAAGCCCGCGCTGCATGCAATAGAAAAGCATGTCGTCGGAAATCTTTGAGGTCGTGGCTTCGTGTTCGAAGTGGGCGCTTGAATTCTTGGCTTCGATATAGGGCACAGTGTGCGCGCCGCACTTATCGCCGATCAGTAGGGAATCGCAGTTGGTAAAGTTGCGCACGCCTGTCGCCTTGCGATGCGCCGACACGAGGCCGCGATAGGTGTTCTGCGATCGTCCGGCGGCGATTCCCTTCGAGATGATGCGGCTCGACGAATTCTTGCCGAGATGGATCATCTTGGTGCCGCTGTCGACCTGCTGATAGCCGTTCGAGACGGCGATCGAATAGAACTCGCCGCGCGAATAGTCGCCGCGCAGGATGCAGCTTGGGTACTTCCAGGTGATGGCGGAACCGGTTTCAACCTGCGTCCACGAAATCTTCGAATGGTGGCCGCGGCAGTCGCCACGCTTGGTCACGAAGTTGTAGATTCCGCCCTTGCCCTGAGCATCGCCCGGATACCAGTTCTGAACGGTCGAATATTTGATCTCGGCATCATCCAGGGCAACGAGTTCGACGACGGCGGCGTGCAACTGGTTTTCGTCGCGCATCGGCGCGGTGCAACCTTCGAGATAAGAGACATAGGCGCCGCGGTCGGCGATGATGAGCGTGCGCTCGAACTGACCCGTCTGCTTCTCATTGATGCGGAAGTACGTCGACAGCTCCATCGGACAGCGCACGCCTTCCGGCACGTAGACAAACGACCCGTCGGAAAACACTGCCGAGTTCAGCGCCGCGTAGAAGTTGTCCGACTGAGGAACGACGGAGCCAAGGTACTTTTTCACGAGCTCGGGATGGTCGCGGACGGCTTCCGAGATCGAGCAGAAGATGACGCCCGCCTTCTTCAGCTCTTCCTTGAAGGTCGTGACCACGCTGACGCTGTCGAACACAGCGTCGACGGCGACGCGAGCCGACTTCACGCCGGCAAGCAATTCCTGCTCGCGCAACGGAATGCCGAGCTTCTCGTAGGTCTTCAGCAATTCGGGATCGACGTCGGACAAGCTGCGCGGCCCCTCGGTCGACTTGGGGGCTGCGTAATAATAAAGGTCTTGAAAGTCGATCTTCGAATAGCGGAGCTTGGCCCAGGTCGGCTCGGTCATCGCCTTCCAGCGCTGGAACGCCTCGAGCCGCCAGTTGAGCAGCCATTCCGGCTCGCCCTTTTTGGCCGAAATGAAGCGCACGGTCGATTCATCGAGGCCCTTGGGCGCCTTAATGCTCTCGATCTTGGTCTCGAAACCGTACTTGTACTGGTCGACATCGATCTTTTTGACTTGATCGATCGTCTCCTGAACTGCTGCCATTCCTCGTCTCTCCAACTATCGCCGCCCGAGGCGACGAAAATTCAAATTCTGTTGCTTAAGCCGCGAGCTCCGTGCTGCCCGCAATGTCCTTCCAAGCGGCGATGAAACGATCGACGTCGGCCTCGCGCGTCGTGGGACCAAGGCTCACGCGAATGGCGGATGCCGCGATCTCGCGCGGCAGCCCCATCGCCTCAAGAACGTGACTCGAGCCGACCTTACCCGACGAGCACGCGGCACCTGCGCTCACCGCGATGCCGGCCATGTCGAGCCGGATGACGAGCGTCTCGGCGTGCTTTCCCGGCAGAGCGAAGCATGACGTGTTGGCAAGCCGGTTCGCGCCTGTGCCGATGATGACCGTTTTCGGCGCGATCTCGTGAACCGCCGCCTCGAGCTTGTCGCGCAGCACCTCTATTGCACCTGCGCGTTCGATTGCCGAGGCAGCCTCAGCCGCTGCGGCACCAAAACCGGCGATGGCGGCGACGTTCTCCGTGCCTGCGCGCCGGCGACGCTCCTGTCCGCCGCCCCGAATGAGTGGAGCAAGGTCAAGCCGGTCGCGGATGATGAGTGCGCCGACACCCTTCGGTCCGCCGAGCTTATGGGCCGAGATGCTCATCGTGGCCGCCCCGAGCGCCACGAAATTGACCGGCATGCGACCTGCCGCCTGGACCGCGTCCGTGTGGAGCAAAACGCCGCGTTCGCGCGCCACCGCGGCGAGCGACGCAACGTCCTGCACGACACCGGTTTCGTTGTTGGCGAGCTGGATTGCCAGAAGCACATTCTCGGCAGCAGTAACAGCGAGAATTTCCGCGATCCTCTCAGCTGCAATCGTGCCGTCCGCGCTGACAGGAATATCGATCACCTGGCAGCCCCTTGCACGTGCCGGAACCTGCACGGAGTCGTGCTCAATGCGGCTCGTAACTATCGAGTCCCAGGGCTGCGCCATAACCCAGGCGTTGGCCTCGGACGCACCACTGGTGAACACGATCTCGGACGGCTTGGCGCCCACGAGGGCGGCCACCTGTTCGCGCGCCACTTCAATCATGCCGCGAGCCTTGCGCCCTTCGCCGTGCACCGATGACGGGTTGCCGACACAGTCGAGCGCCGACACCATGGCCGCCTTGGCCACAGGCAAGAGCGGCGCGGTGGCATTGTAATCGAGATAGACGGAAGCGCGGCTCGTTCCACCTGACGCTGGTGATCGCCGCTTCCCTTCGGCCATTTTGCCAGACACCACGTCTGCGAGCGTCACCGACGATAGGAAGGCCGTCGTCGCATCACCCAGCGCAGTCCAAAGTCCGTGCGTGAGGCAAGGCTTATCTTTGGTGCAGCCAATATCCGTATCGGAGCAGCGCGTGAAGCGCGTTGCCTCCTCGACCGCGCTCATCACTTCGCTAACGGTGATCTCGGTCGCAGAACGCGCGAGGCGGTAACCGCCGCTACGACCCCGCTCGCTTTCGACGAGACTCGCACGGCGCAAGGCAACAAAAAGCTGTTCGAGATAGGCGACGGGGAGGTTCTGGCGTTCCGCGATCTGCGACAGCGGGACGGCCTGCGCGCCGGAACGGCTGGCGAGATCAGCCATGGCCATGACCGCATAGCGGCCTTTTGTCGTCAGTTCCAAACGCGCATCTCCGGACTGGCGCCGCCCCAAGTGGCGACGAAATCCTCCAACTACCGACGTGCTTGCAACACGCACCCAGGATCGTGTTAAGAGACCCGCCCACCTAGGCTTGCGGCGAGGT
Source organism: uncultured Hyphomicrobium sp. (assembly GCA_964651805.1). Lineage (GTDB taxonomy): Bacteria > Pseudomonadota > Alphaproteobacteria > Rhizobiales > Hyphomicrobiaceae > Hyphomicrobium_B. The sequence continues at coordinate 258,182 of CAZYXX010000001.1, forward strand.
TAGAACCTTTCTTCGAAAAGTTCTAAACATAGCCAAGTTATGGAAATCCCGAGCGCTGGAGTCAAGGATTGACAGCTAGACCCACAAGGATGTGAAGCCGCGCCAATCAGCGCACCGCGTCCCGCCCTAATACCGGGGCCCATCCATTCAACTGAAGAAATCGAGGCGGACCCACATGCCGGAACTTATCATCAACGGACCCGGAGGCCGGCTCGAGGCCCGCTACCATCACGAGTCACAGGGCGACAGTCCGATCGCGCTCATCCTGCACCCGCATCCGCAGCTGGGCGGCACGATGAACAATCAGGTCGTGTACACGCTTTACCATACCTTCGCGGCGCGCGGTTTCTCGGTTCTGCGGTTCAATTTCCGCGGCGTCGGGCGCAGCCAGGGTGTTTGGGATGGCGGGCCGGGCGAACTGGCGGACGCAGCTTCCGCGCTCGACTGGCTGCAGCTCGTCAAGCCGGATGCCAAGACATGCTGGATCGCGGGCGTCTCGTTCGGCACCTGGATCGCCATGCAGCTGCTGATGCGCCGGCCCGAGATTGACGGTTTTATTTGCGTCGCACCCCTCGCCAACCTCTACGACTGGTCGTTCCTGGCACCCTGTCCTTCTTCGGGCCTGATGGTCAACGGCGACAAGGATCGCGTGGTGCCGACATCGGCGGTTGCCGAAATGTCCGCCAAGGTGAAAGTTCAGAAAGGCATCAAGATCGCGCACGAGGTGATTCCCGGCGCGAACCACTTTTTCGAGGACAGGACGGAAGAGCTCGGTAACGTCGTCGGCACATATCTCGACGAGCGGATGATCCAGTTCGAGGAAGACCGTGCACGCGACAAGGAGCGCGAGCGGGAGCGCGAAAAAGAGCGCCAACGCCAGCGCGAGCTCGAAAGGCTCGAGGCACAGAGCGCGCCGGCCCCCGGTGGCGACGAGGACGGCGACGAATAGAGCGGCGCCGGTGTGAAGCCACAAAGATCAATGCACCAGATGACTGCTTGGATCAGCTCGCAGTCCGCCAGTCATCGGAGCCTCGACGCCGGTCGTTTCCGGAAAAGTCAGCGGCAGCCCTATGACGGAGCGCACCGCGAGGTAGGCCCACGCCTCGGCCTCAACGCTTTCCCCGTCAATTCCCACTGCTTCGGACGGGACGACCGCGTGATGCACGCTTTCGGCCAACATGCTCATGATTGCGCGGTTCTTACGGCCGCCGCCTGAGACGATCCAGACTTCCGGCTCGCCCGGCATGTGTTCGCGCGCCTTGGCGATCGAGCGAGCCGTGAATGCTGCAAGCGTCGCCGCGCCGTCTTCGAGCGAATGTCCGTGCAGAACCTCGGCGGGAAACGCGTTCCTATCTAGAGATTTTGGAGGTGCTGCCGCGAAGTAGCTGTTGCCCAGATAAAAACGGACGACGTCTTCGTCGACGCGACCACGCAGGGCCGTGCAGCCGTTTTCGTCCAGCGCTTTGCCCGAATTGCGCTGCATCCAGTCGTCGATCAAGGCGCTGCCGGGGCCGGTATCAAAAGCAAGCAAGCGCCCGTCGGGGCCGATCCAAGTGACGTTGGCGACGCCTCCGATGTTAACAACGGCGAGCGGGCGCTGCGGCATCGCGGACGTCAGCGCGCGATGATACGCGGGAACAAGTGGCGCTCCCTGACCGCCTGCGGCCACATCTGCGGCACGCATGTCGAAAATTACCGGACAGCCGGTCAGATCCGCCAGCATTGGGCCAATGCCGAGTTGCACAGTCAGCCCCGCATGCGGCTTATGCAGCACGGTCTGGCCGTGAAAACCAATCACGTCGATAGAGGCGGGCGACAAATCGTTGGCCGTCAGGAAGCGTTCGACAGCGCCCGCATGCTGTTCTGTCAACTCGGTTTCGGCGCGCGCCAGAACTCCCGGGCGGTCGAGCCGATTTTGAATTGAGTGGGCATCCGCAATGGCCTGCGACAGCAACGCGCGGGTTGGAGCGCTGTAAGAAACTGTCAGTCTAGGGCCTCGCCGAACAACGTCCACACCGTCTGTCTCTAAACAGGCAATATCGATTCCATCGAGCGACGTGCCGCTCATCAGTCCCAAAGCCCGCATCACCTTGCCCATGGCGCCCTTCCCGTGCATGGTGCCGCCCCTTGGCGGGCCCAATCCTTGAATTTGCCGGCCAAAGGTCTCACCCAGAGACCCCGAAACCGCATTAGAAAACTCCAAGACGCCAATGCCGACGCCCAAATCAGACTTCCTCGCCATCATGGCCGAGCGCGGGTTCATTCACCAGTGCTCGGATGCCGACGGGCTCGATGAACTGGCAAAGAGCAAGCGTGTTGTCGCCTACGTCGGTTACGACTGCACCGCGCCGTCGCTGCACATCGGACATTTGCTGTCGATCATGATGCTGTCATGGCTGCAGCGCACAGGCGCTGGCAAGCCGATCGCGCTGATGGGCGGTGGCACAACACGCGTCGGCGACCCCTCGGGGAAGGATGAGACGCGGCAGTTGCGCCCGATCGAAGAGATCGATGCCAACAAGGACGCGCTGAAGGGTGTTTTTGCCAAGTTTCTGAAGTTCGGACCGGGCAGCAGCGACGCCATCATGATCGACAATGCCGAATGGCTGGCACCGCTCAACTACATCGAATTCCTGCGCGATGTGGGACGACACTTCTCGGTCAATCGGATGCTGACGATGGATTCCGCAAAGCTACGTCTGGAACGCGAGCAAGAGCTGTCGTTCATCGAGTTCAACTACATGCTATTGCAGGCCTATGACTACGTCGAGCTTGCACGGCGTTATGGGTGCAACCTGCAAATGGGCGGGTCCGATCAATGGGGCAATATCATCACCGGCATTGACCTAGGGCGACGGATGGGTCTCAAGGAGCAACTCTATGCATTGACCTGCCCACTTCTGACCACCGCGTCCGGCGCCAAGATGGGCAAGACGGCAGCCGGTGCCGTTTGGCTCAACGAAGCCCAGCTTTCCGCCTACAACTACTGGCAGTTCTGGCGGAACACGGAAGATGCCGACGTCGTGCGTTTTCTTAAGCTCTTCACGATGCTGCCCATGGATGAAATCGAGAGGCTCGGCCGACTTTCGGGGAACGAAATAAACGAGGCTAAGAAGGTCCTTGCAACCGAGACGACGGCGCTGGTGCATGATCGCGCTAAGGCCGATGCCGCGGCGGAGACCGCGCGCAAGACGTTCGAGCAGGGTGCGCTCGCAGCGGATCTTCCGACGATCGAGATCGCCAAGGCTGATCTCGACGCCGGCCTCGGTATTCTCTCCGCGTTCGTGAAGGCGGGGCTTGTCGCTTCAAACAGTGAAGCGCGACGGCAAGTTCAGGGCGGCGGTCTCAAGGTGAACGACAAAACGATTAGCGACGACAAGGCTTCTCTGACTGCGGCCGACGCTGAGGCAAGCGGCGTGATAAAACTGTCGCTCGGCAAGAAGCGCCACATCCTTCTGAAGCCCGTGTAAGAGACCCGAGCTTAGCGCTGGTCAATTGCCGACGGCGTGATCGGTTGTGGACGACCAGCCGTCGATCGCGTCTGAGTTGGCGCGGCGCGAATTTTTACTCTCGCCAGATGTGGCACTGGAAGATCTCACGCGATCTTCTACCGGCTTTTTGGGGGCCTTGTTCTCGCGAATTTGCACTTTGCCCGGCGGTGCGAACTGAAAAATCTCGCGGAAGATGCCGGGCGTCACCATCGACAACGGGTTGACGATCACCTGCGGGTTCGACATCTGGCCTTGCACCCCAAACGTAATGCCGAAGATACCCTCGCCGTTGGCACCAGAGATCAACTGACCAAAGAGCGGTATTGGCGCAAAAGCGCTGTTGAGGCCCTGGAGCGGGATGTAGGTGCCGCCGACGTTCACTCGGCGCGTCTTGAAGTCGAGCTTGCCGCGCAAGCTTGCGCCGATAATCGGCCCCTTGATATAGGAATCTTCGAGCACGAGTTGCCCATAGCCGGCGGAGAAGGGCGCCCGCATCTGGGTGAACTCAAAGACCTCGCGCGTCACGCTCTTGTTGCCGCCGATGGCCGGGCGTCCGGAGTCTGCGCTGCTGACGACTTCGCTGACGACCGGATCACCCAGCACTTTGAAATTATCGACCCAGAGGACGCCTGTCTTATCTGCCGCGCCCTTGCCGTCAAGGTTCACTTCCAACCGCAGCCGACCGCCCTGCATGTTACTGTAGAAGTCAATGAACTTCATCAGCTGGCCAGCATCCGTCGCATCCACGAGTACTCGGCGGCCGTTCGACGTATCAAGCTTGGCGGCGACGGGCGAGTTGCCGTCGAGCATGCCTTTGGCATCGAGCGCGGTCATCATGCCGTCGCGCTTCGACATCGAAACCTTGAGGCCACGCAGTGAAATCTCGGACGCGCCGATGACATTCTTGATGTCGACGGTGAGGTCAGTGCCGGATGACTTCTTCGATGCAGGTACTTTGGCCGCATCACCGTCACCGACCGAGAACATGGACCGGAAAAGGTCGCGGCCGTCGAAAGTCGGGCCGTTGACCTTGATCTTCCAGACGTTGTCCTTGCCGAGTACACCCTGCACTTCGAGCCTCGACACGACATTGAGCGTCAGCGTCGGCAAGTAAAATTCGCGCATCCGGTTGTTATCGCCAAGCGTTACCCAGCCTTCAGCTGCTATGTCGTCTCCCTCGATCCTGATGTTCTTCAAATCGACCTTGTCGGGAGCGGTTCGGACGACGTCGGTTTCGACCACCGCCTTGCGGCCCGCGGCTTTTGTCCATCCGATATTTTCGAACGCAAGCTCCGCTGTCGTGAGATCGGCTTTCAGCCTGACGCCCGTCTCGGAACGTCCCGAGCGTTGCAGCGAGACCTCGACCGGGACGACACCCCGCACCACATCGTTCACGTCGAGACCTAGCGTCTTGCGATCGGCCTCGTCGAGCTTGGCCAGCACTCTGATTGGAGGCTGCTGATCCGAGGGCGCCGCGAGCACGCGTTGGCCGACGATCTTGGCGGGGATACCGTTGACGATCAGATCGCCTTTCGCGTCGAGTTGCGTCTCGGTTAAATCGAGGTTGAGCGTGAAGCCCTGCACGTCGAACTGGCCGGCCACCTTTCCGAAACGGCCGTCCGACACCTTCGCCTTACCTTCGATGACGACATCGTCAGCGTCGAGCTTGGCGATGAGTGGCAGCTTGACCTTGATTTGAGCATCCACCTTGCCGTCCCCTGCCTCCGGGAAAGGTGCAGCCTCGCGCACCGCCCGAACGGGAAGTTGCTCAACCGTCTTGAGGAAAGGGCCAAGCGCCGCTGTCGTCGAGAAGGTGATTTCACTCTCTGGTCTCGGCAGCATGACGTCAGCTGCGTACATCCTTCCCGACTTGAGGGGCACTGAGCCGTTGTCGGGAAGCCTGACGGCCGCCTCGGGCGCCACAACCTCAAGAGCATTGTTTTGAATTTGGATAAGTCCGCGCGGCGCCGTGATCGGTGACATGCCCGGCAACGGCACGAATGTGGCGTCCGAAACCTCGAAGTTTGCGGAGAGACGCTCGCTCTTCACCCCAGACGGAGGAAGTTCGCCCTTCAGGAAGTCGCCGTTTGCGTATTGCAGCGCGCCGCCCTTGAAACTCGCCGCCGACACGCTCTCACCGACCCATTCGCGCGCACCAGGCGCCAGCGCTTTCGGCCAAAGCGCCTTCAGCGTGTCGAGTGGCATCGGCGAAAGCGACAACTCGGCGCTCGTGCTTTCACCTGATGGACCGGCCTGTATGATCGCCTTGGCGGTCGCCTCGCCACCGCCGCCCTTTAGATGGAACTCGGCGATCTCGACGAGGCCGCGCCTCGGCACGATCTTGCCGTTCGCGACCCAGCTTTCGATCACCAGCGGCGGTGCGCCGAATTCCGAACCCTCCAAGACGCCGTTCTTGCCGTCGAGTTCAAACTGCCAGTCGGGTATGCCATCTTGCCCAGGACGATCCTGCATCGAACCTGTGAACATAATGCTGCCGTCGGCCCATTTGACTGGACTGGGCTGCAGCTCCCAGCGCCGGTCGGCGCCGCTGTAGAGCAGCTTGAACAGTCCGGCGGAGACTTCGAACGGTTGGGCGAGGTCTGGATGTGCGAGCCGCCCTCTGCCGAGCTCCAATGCCAGATCGCTACTCACCACATCGCCTGTTTTAGAGAGCTCGATTGTGGCATCACCCGCGAGCGGCACCTGGAACATGCGCAATAGGGCAAGCGGGGGCGCGGCCGCGGCAAGCGACGACGGGATCAGGTCGCGCACGGTCACCTTCACTTGCAGGCGGCCGGTCTTTTCCGACTCGTCGGTCAGGAACGAGAACGCCCAGCTGTTGCCGGGCCCGGAAACGGATGCCCGCCCAGAGATGATGCTACGCTTTCGGCGATGGTTGAAGTCGATGCTTGCTTCCGGGATATTCCAAGAGCTTCGATTGCCCGCGTATTCGATGTCCACCGTCGCATTCGAGAGACCGAACTCCGTCAGGTACGATGTGGCGTCCAGCCCTTTACGCGCGCGCTTCGATGCGTCCGTCAGCATCTTGGCGACGTTGAGCGAGTGGGATTCGTTGCCGGGCCGGCGCGCTTCTACCGGGCGCGGGACGCCTGGAACGGCCTCGGGCGGCGCCTCCCGACGCTCGAAAACGAGGCCTTGGTCGTCGCTGTAGGAAAGATTGATCACCGGATCGATCAGTTCGATGCGAGCCGGAACGATCCGGCCGACGAGCATCGCACTTGTCGATACGCTAAACGCAGCGAGCGGTGCGGACAACACCACCGCACCGTCTGGCTCGAGCACGGAAAGATCGCGCAATCGGAACTCAGGGTAGCCATCGCGGCCGAGGCGCAGTTCAGCGCCATCAATGTTGACCGTGTTGCTCGTCAACTCGGCATTGATGCCGCGCTCGACGGGCGGCACGATGAAATCAAACGCGATCGGCCCGTGCCGTAAGCGCACGTAGAGGATGCCAGCTGCCATCAGGCCGAGCATCAGGAGCGGCACGAAGGTATAGAAGCAGACCTTGGCCGAGCGGCGGACAGCTGAGAAGATGTGCCCGCGGTTTTTGGGTGCCAGTTGTTTTGGCCCTCGCGCCACCGTCACGGTTCGGCCAGCAGCCGTCGGCAGCCTCGGCGGGCCATCGGCCGGCCGGCGTGACGCCGAACCGGTCGCACCCGCGGCGCGTCCGTTTGACGGTTGTGTGGTCAAAACCGCTCCTTCAACCCCCAGACGGGCGGCGCGACACTATACGCGCCGCCGCCCTGCCCGAGCCCGCAAATCGCATACGCGTCAATTACGTAAGGTTCGCACGTACTAGTCGAAAAGCGACAAAAGAAAGGCGCTCCCAGCATGGTCGACCGCACACCCGTTGCCCCCGACTTCGCGCTATCGGATCAGGCGGGCGAAACCGTCAGTTTGCGCCAGTACAGGGGCCATCCGGTGGTCGTCTATTTCTACCCAAAGGACGACACCGAAGGTTGCACAGTCGAAGCAAAAGACTTTTCCTGCCTGGCGGACCAATTTCTCGAGATCGGAACACCGGTCATCGGCATTTCTCCTGACAGCCCGAGGCGCCACAAGAACTTCAAGGTCAAGTACGACCTCAAAGTCCGACTGCTATCGGATGCCGAGAAGACGACCGCCCTCGCCTATGGGGTCTGGGTCGAGAAAATGATGTTCGGCCGCCGCTACATGGGCGTCGAACGTGCGACGTTTTTGATCGACGGTTCCGGCCGGATCGTAAAAAGCTGGCGCAAGGTAAACGTTCGTGGTCACGCGGAGGAAGTGCTCGCGGCGGCGAAGGCGCTGGCCGCCCGAACGGAAAAAAGTCGCAGACGACACGAGCGTGGATAGTGCGCCACACTGCGGTCGCAACCAGCGACTAGCGATGCATTCCGCGGGAATTGCGGTGGATAGCCAGAGCGCGTAGGCTGTGCCGCACTGCAAAAGCTGCTAAGCGAATCAATGTAAGCGCACTAATCCGGCGTGTTTTTGGGGCGTCGCGCCGGGCCAGAGCGATTGGGGCCGTTGCGAAGGTTGAGTTGAGGAGGGGTCAGTCCATGATGCCAAATTTTCGTCGTGCGGATCAGGATGCGTCTAAGCCACAGGCTGCGTTTCCGAACGGCGACGCCGCGTTTCAGCCCCGTCCGTTCCTTGCTACTCCCAAGTCCGACGCGCAACGACCAGTCTCGGTGGTAGGCGCCGATCTGACGATCACGGGTAGCCTGATCTCGAAGGGCGAAGTGCAGGTCGAAGGAACCGTCGAAGGCGACATTCACGGCAGCCACGTGATCGTGGGTGAAACCGCTACGATCAGCGGCAATATCATCGCTGACGAGGTGGTCGTGCGCGGACACGTGGTCGGCTCCGTACGCAGCAAGCGTGTCATGCTGCAGTCGACCAGCCAAGTCGACGGCGACATTTTCCACCAGTCGCTATCGATCGAACAGGGCGCCATGTTCGAGGGCAAGTCTCGCCGAACGAAGGAAGATCCTCGTACCGTCAGGCTGCCGGGCGACGCCGCCCCGTCTTTCACTGAACCACCGCGCCTGCCGGAATTGACGAATTAGGCTCGGGCCGGAAGTCCGTTCAGGGGGATGTCCGGTCGCCAACTCCAGGCTTCTGAGGGCGGCGACCGGGCAGTTCGCAGTGCACTGTTGCACTATTTTGGATGAGACGCCTTCAGGCGAGTGGCCTGTCCACTCGCCTTTCGCCTGTGCTGCCGAACGCCGGCTACAGCGGCTGGGCAAGAAAGACGACCTCCCCCGCTCCCTCGCCAGTTCGACCGACTTCTGCAAAGCTTAAGCCTCGATAGAAGGGTACGTTTCTTGCGCTCGCGCCCGTGACGACGTGAACGCCGGGACTGCCTGCAGCGCGAGCGCAGGCGATGAAGCGGCGCACGAGGTCGGCGCCCACCCCCCGATTGCGAAAATCCGGTGCCACATTGACGTGCAGGTGAGCGGGATAGTGCATTGTCAATTTACTGAAGGTCGCGAAGTAGCCGATGTCGGCGAAGCGTGATGCACGCGCTGGATCGTCGAGCGCGCCGACGACATAGCCGACGATAGCACCCGACGGGTCGAGGGCGACCTGGGCATATGCAGGATCATGCTCGAGGTAGCGACCGAGCCAGCGATCGCGAAATGCAGCGCGCTCGGCGTCAGAAGTAAACGATTTTGTATTGCTTGCTTCGTAGAAAATCGCATCGAGGTCCGAGGCGATGGCTTCGCGGGTGGCAACTTCCACATAGGGAACGAACGCAATCGCATTTGTCATAGTGCATTCTGGCGCGAGTTCGGCAGCAAAATCCAGTGTCGGGAGCACCAACGCACCAGTCAACAAAACGGGAACGTGCAGCGCTCGTCCCCGTCATCTATTTCTCTAGACCCGACGGAACGGTCAGTAGCCGTAGCCGTACTTGCAGTCTTCGTAACGCCGCCACCAATACGGGCTACCCGTCCGGATCGCTCGGCGCTTCAGGTAGTAGCAGCTGCCGTATCCGTAGTCGTTGTAGTAATAGTATGGAACGGCGGCAAAAGCCGAACCGTACCAGAACCTACGGTGACGGTGGAAGCGGCCGCCTCCCCAGTGCTTTCCACCGCGGAAGGCATGCCGGTTAAAGTTGCCGCCTCGGAAGCCGCCGAAGCGCCGGTGACCGAAACTCTTTCCGCCAAACGACCTACCGAAGCTCTTGCCGCCGCCGAACGAGCGCATACCGAACCCGCGACCGCCGCCTCCAAAGCGCCTGCCAACCTCAACACTCTGGCTGACGCCTGGAGATGTGCTCAGACCTTTTAGTCCGGTGGTCTGGCCAGGTGCAGCGAACGCAGGCGCGCTCGCCACGGACATCTGCAATGCAGCAGCCGTTACAATCGCGGCCGCCGTTGCCAGCAATCTTTTCATTGCTTCGTCTCCCTTGCACGCCGTCATCTCTCGAACGGCGATTAGCGTGAACCCATCATTTATATGGGTTCTCTAAACGGGAAACGCGTGAGACAAGCGAAACCGTCGCACCTGAGCAAAAAAATCGCAGGGAACGCTATTCGATTGCTCCGACCGTGGCGACGAGCTGGCTGCGGAAAGACGGTGGCAAATCGTCCGGAATCAAGGGACCGGCGTTGTGCTCAGCGGCTTGTTGAGGCGGCAATGGCACCGGTTTCCCGGTCGGGCCTCTGTAATTCCGGCTGTAGGGCTCGCTTGGATCGTCGGGGAGGTCGCGGATGCGGCTTGGCGGTGGAGCTTGTGCAGGCAATCCGTCGTCCTCCACAGCGACAGAAGCGTATCCGGCAACGCGCGTCGGTGGCGTATTGGCAGACGTATGATAGCTGCTCGACTGGCTCGCGCATCCGGCCAGAGCCAGGACCGATGCCAGCATGACGACACGTACGGCGCCGGCAGGTACCGGCATCATGCCGAACTTCAACGCAAACATGAATGATACGCTTTCAACTGAACGCAACGCTTACGCGAGGATCGCGGGATGTTTCGGATTGAAACAGGCAGCCGTAAACAAGCCGCTAACGGGCGTCAGTTGACGGTGCTTCCCAGATATTTTCCTAACGCGCGGCGCTCATTACGCCGGACGCAATAACGCCGTCGAAGATTGATTGGACGGCAATGGCCGACAGCAGAATGCCGAATACACGCACGAGCACACGCTGCGCCGTAAGGCTCAAGAATGCGTTTAGCTCATGAGCAAGCACGAGCAGCGCGAGCGTAACCAGCATAACGGCGGCGAGCGCCAGCATCACGACGGCAAGACCCGCAGGCTCGCCATGGGCATTGGCAGCGAGCAGGATGCCCGCACTCATGGCGCCGGGTCCAGCAAGAAGCGGGGTCGCCATCGGAAATACGGCCACATCATCGCGCGCGTGGGCTTCTTCGTCTTCGGGCGGCGTCAACTTAATGGCCCCGCCAGGACGGGCGAAGATCATGTCGAGCGCAATGACGAGCAGAACGATCCCGCCCGCCGTCTGCAGTGCGGCGATCGACACGCCGAGCTGACGCAAAATTGGCCCGCCGAGCAGCGTGAAGAACGTCAGGATCAGGGATGCGATCAGCGAGGCGCGGAGCGCGAGTTGCGTACGCTCTGTGCGCGACATCCTTGGCGTCAGCGTCGCAAACAGCACGGCGGCTTCGATCGGCCCGACGGTCGCGAAGAAGGTCGTGAAACTCGTGAGCGCGGTCTCAAGCATGGCGCATCGGGTGACCAGCGGTAAGCGAGGTTAATGTCGTCGAGCACTCGTCGCTGGCGGCGGCCAACAAGGCAACGTGCACAGACAATGGATGTGGACACGCGGCGATTCTCACTTAACATTTCTAGAGTTTTGGGGGCCGTAGTCGACCACGCACGATGGAGATGACAGGTGACCGAAAGGAAGTGTCAAGGCGACGAGGGGTTTCGCACGCAGCTTGCCGGTTTTAGCCTAACTACCGCGGAAATCCTTTATCGAATGCCGGACTATCCCGCTCTTCTGCAGAGTTACATTTGGCAGGATTACGATCTCGCGCCACGCTTTCCGAAGCTCAAAGGATTTCTCGAATTCTGGACGGCGCGGCTCGACGGCAAACTTTTCAAAGTGACAGTGGCGCACTCGCAACTGATCCGTCCGGCCGAGTTGCGGCTCGTCGGAGCGGAGTTCAGGGTCCACTGAACGCGAAGTCGCGCGCCATCAGCGATGAGCCATCTTCGGCGCGTTGAGGCGTGTCCTAAGCTCTGTGGTGACGTGGTCAATCAGTCGGCGCACCTGCTTTTTTGGTTGCCGCATCGGCCGGTACACGACGTGGACTGGAATATCTGTGTCGTCAAATTCTTCCAGTACCGTGACCAGTTTCCGCCGGGAAATCGCGGCCTCCGCCTGATAGGACAAAACCCGGGTGATACCGAGGCCCGCGACAGCCGCATCGACGGCTGCTTCCGCTGTATTGACGGATAAGCGCGCGGCGACGCGCACGGCGCTGCGCCCCCGCTCACGGCTTGCATAAACCCAACGAACGCCGCCCGGCATCGTCGAAAATGTGATGCAGTCGTGATCGGTAAGTGCGGCGGGCGTCTCAGGCTTCGGGTGGCGCCGCAAGTAACCGGGCGCGACACACGTCAGCATCCTTAGGCTTCCCACCCTGGTCGCCACCAGCGACGAACTTGGTAGATCGCCGACCCGGACCGCCACGTCGACGCCTTCTCCCGTCAGATCGACGACGCGATCCGCCAGCATCATCTGCGCGTCAATTTTGGGAAACATTTCCAGGAAGCGTATCAGGATCGGCAGAACGTGCAGGCGGCCGAACACGATGGGGGCGGTAACAACCACTTGTCCCGCAGCCGTGTCGCCCTCTCTACCGCTGGCGCTGGCCTCGGCTGTCTCCAAATCCGCAAGGATGCGTTCGCAAGCGTCGAGGTAGTCGCGACCGGCCGCGGTCAGTGCAAGACGCCGGGTCGTGCGCGCGATCAGGTTTGTGTCCAAATGGTCTTCAAGAGCAGCAAGGTGGCGGCTCACGGTGGTCAGCGGCTGGCCAAGACGCCGACCGGCCGCCGAAAGGCTGCCTGCCTTCGCTACCGCAACGAACGTCTCAATCGCGCGCAGGCGGTCCATCTTTTCTTCCGTTTGGTGGCACAATGATTGCCGATTTTACCAACTCCCGGCATTTGGTCCAGCGTGCTTCAATTCGGCCGATCGCCAGCAAGGAGCGCGTTTCCAAATGCCGAAGCTTTACAACCTCGAACGGTCGGGAAACTGCTATAAGGTGCGTCTTCTGTCCGCGCTGCTCGGAGTTCCGTTACAAATCGACGACGTCGATTTTCTTGGAGGAGCGCATAAGCAGCCGCCTCTAATCGACCTCAATCCGTTTGGGGAAATACCCGTGTTCGTCGACGGCGACGTCGTTTTGCGCGACAGCCAAGCCATCCTCGTCTACATCGCGCGCAAATGGGGTGACGAAGCATGGCTGCCTAACGATCCGCATGGTTTAGCTTCGGTCGTCTCTTGGTTGACAGTCGCCGAAAACGAAATCGCGCGCGGTCCCGCCGATGCGCGACTGCATGACCAGTTCGGCGTTAAGCTCGACGTGGGAACGGCACGACAGAAGGCGGCGCGGATCCTCTCCCTTTTGGACACCCATCTTGCAGGCCGTCAGTGGTTGGCACTTAGTCGACCGACGGTCGCCGATATCGCCTGCGTGCCCTACGTGGCGCTCAGCGATGAGGGCGGCATTTCGCTTGAACCGTATCCGAACGTGGCCAGTTGGGTGGCGCGCGTGACGGCGTTACCGGGAGCAATTCCCGTGCCCCGCGTTGCTAGCGCGCACGCCGCATGAGCACGTCAGGCGGCAACGTTCCTTTCACCGCGAGCGTCAAAGCGGAACAGGAGAAGCGCGGTTCGCGAAGACAATATCAGCGCAAGGAAGATGCGGGCGGCTGGCCGGACTCGATCACGCCCGATCTTGAGCGGTTCATCGGGGCGATACGCTCATTCTACCTCGGCACGGCGAGTGCGGAGGGCCAGCCCTATATCCAGCATCGCGGTGGGCCGCCGGGCTTCCTCGTGCCGCTCGGCATGAAGACGCTGGGTTTTGCCGACTACGGCGGCAACAAGCAGTACATCACGATCGGCAATCTCGCCGAGAATCCTCGCGCCTTCATTTTCCTGATGGACTATGCGCGGCGGATCCGGATCAAGCTATGGGGACGTGCCCGCGTCGTCGAAGATGACGCGGCGCTCCTAGACCAAGTAGGTCGTGTCGCAAGCGGTGCACCAGAGCGGTGTATCATTTTCGAGATTTCCGCCTGGGACCGGAACTGCAATCAGCATATTCCGCAACTGCTGCCGACCGCGGATGTCGAGATGGTCGTCGAAGACTTGCGCCAACGCGTCGCTTCGCTCGAGGCCGAGAATACGCGACTTATGGCGCTGACCCGCAACTAAGCGCTCCGAAAAAAAATGAGCGTTTCAGCTTAACGTCTCAATTACCAGCGACCACGCGCATTCCAGGTATCGCGGTAGCGATAGTGGCGATGGTGATGCCGCGGTTCGTACCTGAAGCCGTGTCCGAAACGATAGGGCCGGATACCGTAGACGTACGGATATCGAGGGCTCGTATCGCTGTAGTAGATGACTTCGGGCGCGTCATAGTAATCATCATACTCGATAACGCGGGCGGGACGGCGGCGCACCACAACGGTCTCCCGCTCCTCGTAGACATCGTCGTCGTAGACGCGATCGCCGTATGTGGAACGGTCGTAGTAATAGCGGTCATCGAGATCGGCTGCATGAACGACAGGCACGACGGCGATCGTCGCCAAGGTGGCAAACAAGCCAAGCTTCGTTTTCATGACGTTCTTCTCCCTACCCAGGATCAGATCAAACGCCCACGATTTTGAACGGCTCCTGAACGCATTTTGTGCTCCCGGCGTGTGCGACTGCACTTAGCGCACATTGCTGGCTGTCCTTGGCCCCTTCTTCGTGGACGGTTTTGCGGGCCGTGCGGCAGGCTTGGGGACCTTTTTCGCTTTTGCGAACTCTTCCGTCTCATTAGCACGCAACTGGGCGATGCGCTCAATCAGCTTTGCCGGCACCGGCTCATCGAGGGGAAATCGGATCGTGCCCTTTGTCACCTTGTAGCCAGACAACTCCTCGCGAAGCCCAGCGACGACATTATCCGTCGCCGGATAGACCGAATAGTGCTTCTTCCAGCCAGCGAAATAGATGACGGTTCGGCTAATCCGGCTCCGAAAGCTCGCGATGCAACGGCAGCATGGACTCGCGCGCCCAAACGTCAAGTGACTCGAAAATAGTCGTCGCAGGCCAGTGCGGATCTGGCTCGGCGCTCGATCGCCAAGTGAGATGAACTTCGGCAACCCGGCCGTCCGAAAGGGCAAAAAGGGCATCGTCCGTGTCGGCTCGACGGGCGAGCAGCGTCACGGACACACCGTAAAGCACATGGCGCTCCGATGTCTCGACCCGAAGTTGGGTCTCCAGCCCCCGGTCGCTCTCCGACGCCACGTACCATGGCTCAAGCCAAGACCAAGTCTCGCTCACATCTCGCCCTCGTCCGCCACCTTCCACCAAACGCCGCTGCTCCAAATCCCGAGCTCGGTCTGCCCTGCCTCGCGTGGCTCGGCGAGCGCGACGAGTTCGGCGTGGACGGCGCGCGTTGCGAGTGCTTCGAGACGGCCGCGCACCAGGACGTAAGGCTTCAAGCCCCCGCTCGGCGCTTGGCGTTCGAAGCGGAGCGGATGGTGCGCGCCGACCGCCACGGTGTCGTCGACATTGGTTCGAAACGTCAGCACCTGCTCCGGTCCCACTCCCGTCGCTGCCATCTCCACTGCGAGGAATGGCGCGTCCGCGACCGTAACCAAAATTTTTTCCACTGGCGTTACGAGGTAGGTCTTACCATCCGCGTCCTTGCGTAGAATGGTAGCAAAGAGCCTGACGAGCGCCTGCCGCCCAATCGGGCTATTCTGGTAGAACCACGTGCCGTCGTTTGCGATGCGAATGCCGATGTCGCCACAGTACGGCGGATTCCATTTTTCGACGGGACGCGATCCCGACGCGGTGCCGCCTCCGGCCGTGGCGGCTCGCATCAACGCTTCGAGCTGGCCGCTACTGACCCGCTCGAGCGCGTGATCCGTAGGCCTTTGTGGGCGCTCGCCTTTGTCCGAAGTTTCGCCCATCAGCTAACCGAGAGTTGAGACCGAATGCGGCATCTATCTAACGTAACATTCACTTGACCCTGGCAGGGCCGGGCGGGATCGTCTAGCCTTCGCTAAATCCGGGGCTGACCCCGCTTGGTCTTGGCAACAAAGATAAATTCCGTTTCGAGCGAGGCCCCGAGAAGTCATGAGCACTGTCGTCGATACCCAGACCGATATCGTTCCAAGACTTGAGGCAGCCGCCGAGCGCGTTCAGCGCGCGCACAAGGCGGCGGCAAGCGTGATCTTCGGCCAGGACGAAGTGATCGAACGCACCCTCATCACCATCCTCTCGGGTGGCCATGCGTTACTCATCGGCGTTCCAGGTCTCGCAAAGACGCTGCTGGTCGAAACTCTCGGCAAGGTACTTGGGCTCGATGCCAAGCGCATCCAGTTCACGCCCGATTTGATGCCGTCCGACATCATCGGCTCGGAAGTTCTGGAGGATGAGCCCGGGCGCAGCCGCTCTTTCCGTTTCATCAAGGGGCCGATCTTCACCCAGCTCTTGATGGCGGACGAAATCAACCGCGCGTCTCCGAAAACGCAGTCAGCGCTTCTTCAGGCAATGCAGGAACATCACGTCACGGTCGCCGGCCAGCGCCACGATACGCCTTCCCCGTTCCACGTACTTGCGACGCAGAACCCGCTCGAACAGGAAGGCACATATCCGCTTCCCGAAGCGCAGCTCGACCGCTTCCTTCTGCAGATCGATGTGAGCTACCCTGATCTCGTCGCCGAACGCCGTATGCTCTATGCCACGACGGGCACCGACCAGTCGAAGGCAGAGCCAGTGCTCTCCGCTCTCGACCTTATGGCAACGCAGCGGCTGGTGCGTCAGATCCCGGTGCCAGACAAAGTCGTCGAGGCTATCCTCAAACTCGTTCGCTCGGCACGCCCCGGTACCGGCGCGAACGTCGAGACCGATCGTTTCGTCGCCTGGGGACCGGGCCCACGCGCTAGCCAAGCGCTGATGCTGGCAGTTCGCGCCAAGGCGCTTATCGATGGTCGCCTTGCTCCGTCCGTGGACGATGTGCTCGCGCTGGCCGAGCCAGTGCTGAAGCACCGCATGGCGCTGTCGTTCGCAGCACGGGCGGAGGGCGAAGACCTCGCCAAAATCATCAAACGCCTCGCAGACGCGGTGGAGTAGCGCGGGATGGCGAGGCCCGAAGGGCAGCGTTCCGGCGCGGCGAGCGAAAGAAAACGTGTGCTGGCGCTGGAAAGCGAGGCCGTTTCGCTTGTCGAGCGCATGCCGGAATTGGTTATGGAGGCCGACCGCATCGCGTCCACGGTCGCACACGGCATTCACGGCAGGCGGCGTGCCGGAACAGGTGAAACGTTCTGGCAGTATCGGCCATATCAAGCCGGAGAAGGTGCTCAACTCGTCGACTGGCGGCGCTCCGCAGCGTCGGATCATCTGTTCGTCCGGGAGCGTGAGTGGGAAGCGGCGCACACGCTTTATCTATGGCCCGACCTATCGCCATCGATGACATTCAAGAGTCACCTCGCACCGGTCTCCAAGCGCGAACGCGTGCTGGTGCTCATGCTTGCCTCGGCGGAGCTGATCGTGCGCGGTGGCGAACGCGTCGCCTATCTTGGGCGCACGCAACCCAGTGCGAGCCGCAACGCCGCAACGCGCATCGCGGAAGCAATCATCTCCGCAGCCAACGAAAACTCGCTGCAAAAAAGCCGGCCTCCGAAAGCGGTGCTCAACCGTTTCTCCGGCCTCATCATGTTCAGCGATTTCCTTGCACCGGCGCAGGCCATCCGAGAACGGCTTGAGATGTATGCCGCGAGTGGCGTGGCGGGACACCTGGTTCAGGTTCTCGATCCCGCGGAAGAGACGCTACCCTATCAGGGCCGCACGGAGTTCTTCTCATCATCGGGCAGGGAACGCTGGGTCGCCGACCGCGTTGAGGCTCTGCGGCCGCAATATAAAGCGCGCTTCGAGGCGCACCGCGCCGAAGTAGCCGAAATCGCTCGGCGCTTTGGATGGTCGTTTCTCGTTCATCACACGGACCGGCCAGCGTCCGAACCGCTGCTGTCGCTGTTGATGCGGCTTGAAGGCGCCAACGGCGGTTACCGCTGGATGGCGGCGAGTTCCGACGTCACCGAGAGGGCGACATGAGCATTGGCGCACTCGCCTTTCTCAACCCCTGGCTGCTTGGTGCGCTGGCAACGTTGCCGATCATCTATTGGCTGCTGCGCGCCGTGCCTCCGCGTCCGACGCAGGTCGAATTTCCGCCGACGCGCATTCTGGTCGGCATCGAGAATGAAGAGAAGAGTGCCGACAAGACCCCGTGGTGGTTGACGCTGATCCGCTTGTTGGCGGCAACGCTCATTATCCTGGCACTTGCCGAGCCAGTGCTGAATCCGTCGAACGAAAAGGGGCTCAAAGGCAGTGGCCCAGTCGTCCTGCTGGTCGACAACGGATGGGGCGCCGCATCGCGCTGGCCGGTTCGCGCAGGCATGCTGGATCGCCTCATCACCGAAGCGGAAAGCGAAGGCAGATCCGTCGTGGTGGCGGAGACGGCGGCGGCAACCAAGCTTCCGAGTTTCAAGATTGAGCCTCCGGCGGAGGCCCGCAGCACTGCCGCCGCAATCATAGCGCAGCCATTCGCGCCAGATCGCGCGACAGCAGTAACGGCGCTTGAGACAGCACTCAACGCCGCGGGCACATCGGCCGCGAGCATCGTCTGGCTCCATGATGGAATCGAT
This sequence comes from uncultured Hyphomicrobium sp., assembly GCA_964651805.1. Classification (GTDB taxonomy): domain Bacteria; phylum Pseudomonadota; class Alphaproteobacteria; order Rhizobiales; family Hyphomicrobiaceae; genus Hyphomicrobium_B. The sequence goes on from CAZYXX010000001.1 coordinate 276,578, forward strand.
CACTATCAGGATGTCGCCGAAATCGCCACACGGCTGACGAAGCTCGCAGGCGGCGGCAAGGTCGCGGTGATCGATGAAGATGGCGCGCACGGCGCCCTGGGCCTCGCCGCACAGAATGGCGAAAAGGGACGGCTCGAAGCTCGCGTCATGTCGGCTTCCGGCGCGGCGCGTGAGGGTGTGGTCCACGCCATGTCGGCACGTGGTGAGCGCATCGGCGAAACGCTCTATCGTATCGAGCCGGGTCAAAATTCGACCACGGCGGTCTTCAATCTTCCGCTCGAGTTGCGCAATCAGGTCGCGCGCCTTGAGATTTCCAACGACAGGTCAGCGGGGGCGGTCAGCCTGATCGACGCGGCCACGCAATGGCATCGCGTCGGGCTCATTTCAGGTGAAAGCCGAGAGCAGGCCCAGCCGCTTCTGGCTCCGCTCTATTACATCCAGAAGGCGCTCGCTCCTTATTCGGACATCGTCATTGCCAAGGATTCAAATCTTGCGCAGGGCTTAGACCAGGTGCTGCGCCAGAATGCGTCCGTCATGATGCTGGCCGATATCGGCACGCTCACTGGCGAAGCCGCGACGAAGGTCGATGGCTTCGTGAAACGTGGCGGACTTCTCGTGCGCTTCGCAGGCCCCAGACTTGAAAAGGCGGGTGATGAGCTTCTGCCTGTGCCGCTACGTTCGGGCGGCCGTTCGCTCGGCGGGGCTCTGTCATGGTCGTCACCGCAGCCGCTCGCGCCGTTCGATGATGCAAGCCCGTTCGCCGGTCTTTCGGTTCCCGCGGACGTCACGGTGAGCCGGCAGGTTCTGGCCGATCCTGGCCGTCTGACACCCGAGGTCGAGATCTGGGCTCGCCTCAAAGACGGAACGCCGCTCGTCACAGCGACCAAGCGTGGCGAAGGGCGGCTCGTGCTATTTCACATCACAGCGAACTCGGACTGGTCGAACCTTCCGATCTCGGGCCTCTTCGTCGATATGCTGAGACGGCTATCCACCATGGGGGCAATTGGCGCTGCTAATGCGGGCGCCGCAGATGAGGCCACAGACACGACTGAGGCGACGCGAGAAGTCAACGGCGTTCTGGCGCCGCTCAAGACGCTCGACGGCGAAGGCGCCCTGCGCGATCCCCCACCTACCGCGGAGCCGATCAAGGCGGCTGCGCTCGCAAATACGGTGCCCAGCTTCGACCATCCGCCGGGCTACTATGGGCAAACGGCAGCGCCTCGGGCCGTCAACGTCCTCACGCCCAAAACGACGCTTCACCCGTTCCCGCCATTGCCATCTTCCGTCGAGCGGCTCGGCTATGACAATGCGGTCAGCACGCCGCTCAAGCCCTGGATGCTCGGATTGGCGCTCACGTTGCTGTTTGCGGATATCCTTGCGGTGCTGGCGCTGCAGGCAGGTGGGCTGAAGCACTTGTTCTCGCGGCGGGCACTAACGCGGGCCGGCACGGCAGCTGCGATCGCCGCTGCGCTTCTCGCAATTCCACTTGCGTCAGACGCTCATGCACAGATCGAAGACTCGCTTCCACAGCGCGATCCGGGCGTGACCTCGCCACCTTCCCGAACACCTGGCGCCATCGATCCGGCGACAACGACAGATGCCCAGGCGATCGAAGCGACGGGCAAGGTCACTTTCGGCTACGTCCTCTGTGGCGAGCGGGAGACGGACGAAACGAGCCGGCTCGGGCTTTTGGGATTGGCGCGTGTGCTCGAAACGCGAACAGCCGTGGATCCCGGCGAACCGAAGGCGGTTGATATCACAACCGACGAAATCTCGTTTTATCCCATCCTCTACTGGCCTGTTCTCGAAAGCGCCGAAACGCTTCCCGACAACGTCATCGCGAAGATCGACGCCTACATGAAGGAAGGCGGTCTCATCATTTTCGATACCCGCGACTATGGACAGGGCGGTAGCAACAATCTGCCGACAGCCGGCAGGAGCGGAAATGCTCTGCAGCGTCTGCTCAGCAAGTTGGACGTCCCACGCCTTGAGCCCGTTCCCGAAAACCACGTCGTCACAAAGTCTTTCTATTTGCTGCGCGGCTTCCCCGGACGCTGGGACGGAGGACAATTGTGGGTCGAGGCTATTTCCGACAGCGATGCGACGACGAACCGGGCGCGCGTTTCGGATGGCGTGACTTCGATCATGATCACGTCCAACGACTTCGCCGCCGCCTGGGCGCTGGATGACCGTGGCCGGCCACTTTATCCGACCGTGCCTGGCGGCGAAATGCAGCGTGAGATGGCGTTCCGTTCGGGCGTCAACATCGTCATGCACGCGCTGACGGGTAACTACAAAGCTGATCAAGTCCACGTGCCGGCCTTGCTCGAACGGCTTGGCCAGTGAGGTCGTTGACATGAACTGGTCGATCGACTTCGCACCGCTTCTTCCCGAACCCTTCTTGTGGGCACTCGCCTTGCTGGGTCTGGCGCTTGTTGCGCTGCTGTTCATTCGGCGCTCGCGTGGAGCCGTCCTTCGGCTCGCGGCACTCGCCGCCATGATCGCTGCGCTGCTAAACCCGATATTCCGCGAGGAGGAACGTGAGACGCTCAACAATGTCGCGATCGTGGTCCTCGACGAGAGTCCGAGCCAGGCGCTGGCCGAGCGCCCCGCTCAGACGCAGGCCGTGAAAGCTGATCTTGAAGGGAAGCTCACAAAGATCCCCAATCTCGACGTCAAATGGGTGATTGGCGGCAAACCGGGCGACAGCAAGCTCGCGGGCACAAACATTTTCACGGACCTCAACGCGGCGTTGAACGACACCGCGCCAGACCGCATCTCGGGCATTATATTCGTCACGGACGGACAGGTGCACGACGTTCCGAAGTCTGCCGCATCACTGGGCTTCTCCGCACCAGTGCATACACTGCTTACCGGTGCGCAGGGGGAGTTCGATCGGCGCATCGAAGTCATCGAAGCGCCCCGCTATGGACTCGTCGGCCAATCCCAGAAGATCGCGCTTGCCGTGCGTGAGACGGGTAAGCGCAGCAGCGACTCAGAGCCTGTGACGCTGAAAGTCCGGCGCGAAGGCAAGCCCGATGAGATGGTGCGCGCCGAAATCGGCCGATCGGTAAAAATCGACATGCCCTTGCCGCACACGGGCACGAATATCGTCGAGATCGAGCTCGAACCGGCGCCGGGCGAGTTGACGCCTGTCAACAACCGTGTCGTCGTTGCCGCCGAAGGCGTGCGGGAGAACTTGCGCGTGCTGCTGGTATCCGGCGAGCCGCACGCAGGCGAGCGCACTTGGCGCAACCTGCTGAAGTCCGACGCTGCCGTCGATCTGGTGCACTTCACTATTCTGCGTCCGCCCGAGAAGCAGGACGGCACGCCGATCAATCAGCTTTCACTGATTGCATTTCCGACGCGCGAGCTGTTCTCGGAAAAGATCAAGGATTTCGACCTCATCATCTTTGACCGCTACCAGCACAAGGGCATCCTGCAGCTCCTGTATTACGACAATATTGCCCGTTACGTGGACCGCCATGGCGGTGCGCTTCTGGTCGCGACGGGCGACGATTACGCCAACACGTTCAGCATCTACCGCACACCGCTTTCGACTGTGCTGCCCGGCCGACCAACTGGCCGCGTTCTTGAAATGCCGTTCAAGGCACACGTGACACCTGAGGGCCTGCGGCATCCGGTTACGAAGGGGCTGCCTGGATCGACCGGAGTGCGGCTAGCGGATGCCTCCACCGAGCCATCGTGGGGCAAGTGGTTCCGGCAAGCCGAGGTAAGCGCTGATCGTGGTCGCGTGATCATGAACGGCGCCGAAGACAGGCCGCTGTTGATCCTAGACCGCAAAGGCCAGGGCCGCGTGGCGCTACTTACATCGGATCACGCGTGGCTCTGGGCGCGCGGCTACGATGGTGGCGGGCCGCACAGCGACCTGCTGCGCCGCTTGTCGCACTGGCTGATGAAGGAACCGGATCTCGAGGAAGAGCGCCTGATCGCATCCGCAAAGGGTCTCAAGCTGACTATCGAACGGCGCTCAATGGAAGACACTGTGCCGCCCGTGAAGCTGATGGGGCCTGGGGGCGATGTGAGCGACGTGACGTTGGATGCGGTCCCCGTCGAGCCGGGAGTTTGGCGGTCTACTATCGATGTAAAGCTGCCCGGACTTTACAAAGCCGAGACCGCCGGTCCCTCCGGTACGCTGACTGCCGTTGCGAACGCAGGTGTCGAGGACCCGCGCGAGATGAGCGAGGTCACGGCCAGTGAAGCAAAGATGAAGCCGATCGCAGATGCCACAGGCGGCGGCATATTCTGGACTCATCCCGACGGCCCGTTTAGCGCGCTGAGCGCAAGCGTCGACGTCCCCCGCATTTCCATGATGTCGACGGCGACGGTCATGGCGGGCTCGGGTTGGATGGCACTCAGGGATCGCGAGGCATTCCTGACGCGCGGCGTGAAGCTGACACCCATGTTCACCGGCCTTGCGGCGTTGTCGGCGCTGCTGGCGCTGATCGCGCTCGCATGGTGGCGCGAGGGCCGGTAGGTGGCAGCAATGTTACTTCCCGGCGCCCAGTCTCATCCTATTGGTCTCGTCGCGAATGTCTCGGACGAAGCAACCGCGATCGCCGGCCGGTTCGTCGCGGCCGGACATAGAGTCGTATGGCTGACACCCACGGGGCGCACCTCTCTCACCGCTGCACGCGGCATCGAGCACGTCGCGACCGCCGCCGATATCGGCGGCGAATGCGAAGTTGTCTTGGCGCTGATCGACGACACCGACGATCTGCGACGCATTCTTTTCGGTACCTCAGATCGTGCGGGGCTTGGCGTTGAAATGACAGCTGGCTCTGTTCTGATTGACCTTGGGGTCAGGCCGCCGCGTGAGACGCAAAGTTTTCTCGGTATGCTTGGCATGCGCGGTGTCGCCGTCGCTGATGCGGCCATACTCGGTTCGCCTCAAACCATTGTTGAGGGCGGCGCCACAGTTCTAACTGGTGGGTTCGCGGACACGCTCGATTCGATTGAACCTTCACTCAAGATCCTTGGCCGCATCGAGCGAACCGGTCCGCTTGGCAGCGCTCACACCGCCGCAGCCCTTATGGGTTACGTCGAGGCGGCGCACGCCGCCGCGCGGGAGGAAGCGCTCGCGGTGGGACGTGCATTCGGCGTATTGCCCGGCGCGCTCGTTCGCGTCGTGGAAGGACGCCTCGATGCCGGACAAACCAACGTGTTGCATCTAAGACACCGCGCCGAGCTCGCCCGGCGACTCGCCGCCGACCAAGGTTTGACGGCGGATATCATCAGCTTTCCCGATGCCAAGCGGGCACGCAAAGCCGACGATGGCGGTTGACGAGGCATCGCCTCCTCAGCCTGTGGATGGCCGCCCCTTTACGACTCACCTACGTTGCGCTCTTCAAACGGGCTCTCAGCGAGGCGGCGATGTCGGCTCTTTTTCGTATCGTATATGCGGCGCATGCCAACGGCACGCACCACAAACTGGCCCTCGACGCACTCGGCTATCTGGAACAGCGCGAGGCCGAAGAATGGCGCCGCCTGTTCTTGAAGTACGTCTCGCTCTATCTCGAAGGATCGAAGGCGCCGGACAAGAGTTTCAAGGATTTTAAGAACCACGTACTGCATGTTAGCGACGACTACTGGGGCGGCGCTCCGGAGAAGGTCGAGGCGTGGTATGGCCACACCGTTACCGCGCTGAAGGAAGCCCGCTGGACCGACGCCGCATATGCCGCTGGGGTGCTGAGCCACTACTATACCGACCCCATCCATCCTTTTCATACAGGCCAGACGGAAGCAGAGAACTCGATCCACCGCGCGGTCGAGTGGAGCATCAATCGCAGCTATGACGCGCTGCGCGCACTCGGGATCGAACGCTTTCCGCACCTTCAAGTGTCCGTGCCCGACGGTGAAAACTGGCTGCGCGATTATGTATGCGACGGCGCGGAGTTCTCCCACCGCTATTATGAGAAGCTGATTGCGCACTACGACTTCAAAGCCGGAGTAATCACGCCCGAAGCGGGCCTTGACGATATCGGCCGACAGGTCGTTGCCGAACTCCTTGTTTATGCCGCGCAAGGATATGGCCGATTACTATCGCGCGCGATCGCGGACGCTGGCGTTGCGCCGCCGCCGGTCAATCTGGCGCTCGACACGATGATCGCAAGCCTCAAAATTCCCGCGAAATGGATCGAAAAACGTCTGGCAAATGCCGAGGATCGCGAGATCGTGCGGGCGATCTACGACGAGCTCAAGGCGACGGGCAAGGTCGTCAACAGCCTGCCCGAGGACGACCGCGCCATTCGCGATCTGCACTCCCGCGAGGTGCTTGCGCCGCGTATGGAGCAAAGGAGGAAGGCTCGTGAGGCGAGGAACTCCAACGGCGATCCGGGCGCCGCTCAGCGCGCGAAGCAAGTCGCCAAAGGCAAGGCCAATCCTCTGGCACCGGCGGCCCTTGCGGGCGATACAGCGCTCGAGCGGGCGGTCACACGCTCGGTGACACAAGCCAAACCCGTCCAGCCGCCGCCTTTGCCTGCGGTTCAAGTGAAGGCCGCGCCGACGCTCGTTGCATCGACGGCCGCGGTGGAGCCTGAGACACGCGCCGGCGAGGTTCGCGCCGGGCGCGAACGTAAGATCTATCTTGCGGCCGGGGACGCGCTTGAGAGGGCGCCGTCAATCGGGCCTAAGATGGCCGAACGGCTGGCTGAGTTCGGTATCGATACGGTTCAAATATTCCTGGAACAAGCACCGGCCGACCTCGCCGACCTGCTGGACGACAGTCGCATAGACGCGGACACAATCGAGGATTGGCAACAGCAAGCGCAGCTCGTCATGGAAGTGCCAGGGCTGCGCGGCACGCACGCTCAGTTGCTTGTCGGCGCCGGTTATCGCACGGCGGCTGACGTTGGCGAGGCCGACGCCATTGCGCTGGCGGCGGACGTGTTGAAGTTCGCCGCGACGTCGGAAGGCAAACGCATCCTGCGTGACGGGGAGCCGCCGGACATTGAGCGCATCAAGGACTGGGTGGCAGCGGCCAATGAAGCCTTGGCGGCGTAAAGGCAACTGAAACGGCATTTCTGTCGGGCCTGCACGCCCTGGGCAATTTGTAGGCGCCTTGACCGCTCACGCGGTTGGCCGCGGGAAGCCGTCTGAGAGTCTGGGATAGAGCGCCTGCCGCGCCTGGTGTTCCCTGTCGCGTCTCAACGACACGATGGCGCCAACCCGAGCGCTCTACCCACGTCGGTACGAAGCCCGCCGCCGAAAGGCGCGCGCGTTCTCCCATCGGCTTCACGAGCTCGATCAGCGCGATGGCGCCGGATCGGTTCGGCGTCCAGGGTTGGTTGGAAATGAAATTACCGAGCGAGTAGATGACAAGTCCCTCGCGGCCGGAACGCGTCGTCACTTTTTCCCAAGGCTGCAGGACGTGCGGATGAGCGCCGATGATGACATCGGCGCCCGCATCGATGGCTTCACGCGCATAGACACGATCGGAGGGTAGCGGCGTTGTGCTGTTTTCGATCCCCCAGTGGGGCGTGAGGACGACAGCGTCAACGTCCGGATCCTCGGCGGACCATCTGATCTCACCAAACACCACCTCGCGGTCGCGGTAGCAATTCAACATCCGGCCGCCACTGTCTGCGCCGCCATTGCTGCCGTAGGTGCAGGCGATAAAGGCAACGCGCACGCCGTTGGCCTCGATAATGGTGCTCCATGGGCGCAACTGCTCTTCTCCCCTGCGCCGAGTGCCCGCGAACGGCAGGCCGCCGCGTTCCAGTGCGTCAATTGTCCGGTCAACGCCGAGGACGCCTCGGTCGCCCGCGTGGTTGTTTGCGGTCGATACGATATCGAAGCCGCTGTCTTTCAGATCACCGATGAGGGAGGGGTGATAGTTGAAGATCATGCCATTGACGGCACCCGTGTAGACGCGCCCATCAAGGCGGCGGCCCGGGTCTTGGACGTCGCGGCCACCGGCCGCCACGCCTTCGGCGACAGTGCCTTCGAGATTTCCGTAGGTGATGTCGGCGTCTTCTAGGATGTTGCGCACCGGCCACCAGAATTCGGCGTACGAGCCGCGTCCTCTCAACGCTTGGCGCTGTAGCGACGCGTGGAACAGCAGATCGCCGACAGCCGCGATGGTGATGCGGTCTCCGCGGTCACAGGCGGAGGCAAAGCGGATCGGTTCGCCCGCGCTCGCTACTCGCACAGCCGTTGTCACGGCAAGCGTGAGCGCCAACGCAAAAGCTACTCGGTTTGCACAACGCATAACGGTGCCTGATACTCCCAACGAGGGAGCCATCATGTGCGCAACGTGGACGGAATGCGAGGGAGTTGCCGGGGCCGAACCACAAAAATTGCGCAACCGTGGCGAAAGCGTGCGCTGAACACGGTAAATCGTTTCGCGAATTTCGCAGAAGCCCCCGTAAGCGGCCTCTCTTTTCGTATTCCGGACCTCCGTAAGCGCAGCTTGCAATTGGCGTGTCCCAGGTGCACGTTCGCCCATATCCGAGGGGCGCCGGTCGACCGGCTGAGATCGCGAAAAACGTCGCGAGCACCCTTTGAACCTGCTCCGGGTAATGCCGGCGAAGGGATGGGACAGATGACAGTTTTCAGACTAGGTGCCGGCCTTTCCGGCAACCCTAAAACCGCTGTCACGATCCGTGGCCGCTCGCTGAGCGACGCCGTGCAGTCAAAGTTGCTGGCTCAGCAACGCCAGCCGCGCGCTCCTAAGCCAATCCTCCAAGGGCCAGAGACATGAACAAGCCGACCCGCGCTTCTGAACTCGCCGCTTTCCAGGTGACCACCGGGCCTATTGCCGGGTCTCGCAAGGTCCTCTCGGTACCGCCAGGCGTACCCGACATCAGCGTGCCACTGCGGGAGATCGCATTGTCGCCTGAGAGTGGCGAAGAAGCGGTGCGCGTGTACGATTCTTCAGGTCCTTACACCGATGCGTCGCAAGCGATCGACATCAGCGGTGGTCTCCGCCGCCGTCGCTGCGAATGGATCCTAGAACGCGGCGGCGTCGAGAGCTACGCCGGCCGCGCCATCAAGCCCGAGGACAACGGCTCCGTGACCGGAAGCCATGCCGCGCAGAAATTTCCGATCTTTCACGCTCCCATGCGCGGCTTGGACGGCAAACCCGTCACGCAGCTCGAATTTGCGCGCGCCGGCATCATCACCAAAGAGATGATCTTCGTTGCGCACCGCGAGAATGTCGGGCGTACGGCCGCCCCGACCGACGCCCATCGCGTGATTGCCGACGGTGAGAGCTTCGGCGCGGCGATCCCGGCCCATATCACGCCCGAGTTCGTGCGCGACGAGATCGCCCGCGGGCGGGCCATCATCCCCGCCAACATCAATCATGCAGAGTTGGAGCCGATGATCATCGGCCGCAACTTCCTGGTGAAGGTCAACGCCAACATCGGTAACTCGGCCGTGACCTCGTCGGTGGAGGAGGAGGTCGAGAAGATGGCTTGGGCGATCCGCTGGGGCGCCGATACGGTCATGGATCTCTCGACGGGGCGCAATATCCATACGACGCGCGAATGGATCATCCGCAACTCGCCGGTGCCGATTGGTACCGTGCCGATCTACCAGGCACTTGAGAAGGTCGGCGGCGATCCCGTCAAGCTGACGTGGGAGGTCTACCGCGACACGCTCGTGGAACAGTGCGAGCAGGGTGTCGACTACTTCACGATCCATGCCGGCGTCCGGCTGCGCTACGTGCCGCTCACGGCCAACCGCGTTACGGGGATCGTCTCGCGCGGCGGCTCGATCATGGCCAAGTGGTGCCTTGCACACCACAAGGAGAGCTTCCTCTACGAACACTTCGACGAAATCTGTGACCTGATGCGCCGCTACGACGTGTCATTCTCGCTGGGGGATGGGCTGCGTCCCGGCTCCATCGCGGATGCCAACGACCGGGCGCAATTCGCCGAGCTCGAGACGCTCGGCGAGCTGACGCAGATCGCCTGGCAGAAGGGATGTCAGGTGATGATCGAAGGTCCCGGCCACGTGCCGATGCACAAGATCAAGGTCAACATGGAAAAGCAGCTCGCGACCTGCGGGGAGGCTCCCTTTTACACGCTCGGGCCACTCACGACCGATATCGCGCCCGGTTACGACCACATTACATCGGGTATCGGTGCGGCGATGATCGGCTGGTTCGGAACGGCAATGCTCTGCTACGTCACCCCCAAGGAGCACCTGGGACTGCCGAACCGTGACGACGTGAAGACGGGCGTCATTACTTACAAGATCGCGGCGCACGCCGCCGATCTCGCCAAAGGCCATCCGGCCGCGCAATTGCGCGATGATGCGCTATCTCGCGCCCGTTTTGATTTCCGCTGGGAGGATCAGTTCAACCTATCGCTCGACCCCGACACGGCGCGGAGCTTCCACGACGAAACGCTGCCCAAGGAGGCGCACAAAGTCGCCCACTTCTGCTCCATGTGCGGGCCGAAATTCTGTTCGATGGAAATCACGAAGCAGGTGCGCGACTACGCGGCGAAGCTCAACGAGGCGGGCGTCGAGATCGCAGAAGAAACGACGATCGTTGATCCGGAAGCCGGGATGGCGGAGATGAGCGAGCGTTTCAAGGCCCTGGGCGGAGAGATCTATGCCGCCGTTGTCAATACCCGCAAGTCTTGAACGCACTTGTCGGCCAACGCTCCAAGTTCAAACTATGCGCACGAACCTTGCGCGACTTCTGGCGCGGGCTCTTTCTGTCTCGACGGTCCGATCACGCGGCGCGCGTGTCGTTTCCAGTGAACCGAGCAGCTTCGTGACGGCGGCCGCGACGTCGTCCACCGCATTCGTGAACGCGGCTTCGTTCACTTGCGAAGGCGCGTTGTAGCCCGACACCTTGCGGACAAACTGGAGTGCGGCTGCATGAATTTCAGTGTCCGTCGCGGGCGGATCAAAATTGTAGAGCGTCCGTATGTTGCGGCACATACGCGCCTCCCAACCTGTTGGCGGCCAGCCGGACCGTGGTGTCTAGGCCTTAAGCTTATAGCCAGTCTTGAACATCCAGTAGACGACAGCAAGGCAGGCTACCAGGAAGGCCAGCGTCATCGCTATGCTGACGCCCACGTTCACATCGGAAATCTCGTAGAAGCTCCAGCGAAAGCCGCTGATCAGATAGACGACGGGATTGAACAGCGAAACCGTCTGCCAGAACTCTGGCAGCATCCTGATCGAGTAAAACGTGCCGCCGAGAAACGTGAGGGGAGTAACCACGAGGAGCGGGATCACCTGAAGCTTCTCGAAGCCATCTGCCCAGATGCCGATGACGAAGCCAAGCATGCTGAACGTCACGGCGGTCAGCACCAGGAAGGTGATCATCCAAAACGGGTGGGCGACATGGATAGGCACGAATGCTGCCGCAGTCGCCAGAATGATGAGGCCGAGAATGATCGACTTCGTCGCAGCCGCACCAACGTATCCGATGATGATTTCCAGCGGGGAAACAGGCGCGGACAGCAGCTCATAGATCGTTCCGGCGAAACGCGGGAAGTAGATGCCGAACGACGCATTGGAAATGCTTTGTGTCAGCAGCGATAGCATGATGAGGCCGGGCACTATGAAGGCCCCGTAATCGATGCCGTCAATATGCTGAATCCGGCTCCCGATCGCGGCACCGAAGACGATGAAGTAAAGCGACGTCGAGAGTACCGGCGAGACGATGCTCTGCATCATGGTGCGCCAGGCGCGCGCCATCTCGAATTTGTATATTGCTTTGACTGCGTGGATGTTCATTTGTTCGACGCCACCAGATCAACGAAAATATCTTCGAGCGAACTCTGGGTCGTCACCAGATCCGTGAAAGTAATGCCCGATTCAGCGACGTCTTTTAGCAGCGCGGTAATGCCGGTTCGGCCCGCCTGCGTGTCGTAGGTGAACGTCAGCTCTTTGCCATCAGGGGAAAGCGCAAGGTGGTGGGCCGTGAGCGCTTCGGGCACGGCGCCAAGCGTCTTCGACAGGTGCAGCACCAGCTGCTTCTTACCCATCTTGCGCATCAATTCCTGCTTGTCCTCGACGACGATAATTTGGCCGCGCGCGATAACGGCAACGCGGTCGGCCATTTCCTCAGCCTCTTCGATGTAGTGCGTCGTCAGGATGATTGTTACGCCCGACGCGCGCAGGCGGCGAACTACGTCCCACATATCCTTGCGCAGTGAGACATCGACACCCGCCGTTGGCTCGTCCAGAAACAGAATGCGCGGTTCGTGCGAAAGCGCCTTGGCGATCAAGAGCCGCCGCTTCATACCGCCCGACAGCGTCATGATCTTGCTGTCGCGGCGGTCCCACAACGACAAGTCCTTCAGCACCTTCTCGATGTGGGCCGGATTGGGCGGCTGTCCAAAAAGGCCACGACTGAAGGAGACCGCGTTCCAGACGGTTTCGAAGGCGTCGGCCGTTAACTCCTGCGGCACGAGCCCGATGAGCGACCGCGTGGCCCGGTAGTCCTTGATGATATCGTGACCGGCGACCGTGACAGTACCGGTTGTCGGCGTGACGATGCCGCAAATGATGCTGATCATCGTCGTCTTGCCGGCGCCATTTGGCCCGAGCAGAGCGAATATCTCACCCTCGCGGATATCGAGGTCGATGGTCTTCAGAGCTTGAAAACCCGATTGATAGGTTTTCGATAGGCCTTTGACGGTGATGATGGATGTCATGTAGCGGCTCATCCGGCGTTCGAGGTGCCCTTGAAAGCTCGGAGATGGGCCAAGTCAAGTCCGCGTGGACTTGACAGCGCTGCGGCGATTTCAGGCTCCTTTTCGAACCGACGGTCCTTGGCCGTCAGTAGCGCTCGACGTCGACCAAAAAGACGATCTCTGCCTTCTTGTCCTCGTAGCCTTCGCGGCGGATTTCGTCACCGCAGCTATAGGCTTCCGTGAATCCTTTGACCTTGCAGTTCCGCGTATCAACGACGAAATCGAGGTCGCGCTTGCTATCAACTCGGTTGATGTCGATCTTGTCGTCGGCCTTACCGATGTCCTTGTCGAAGATTTCGAGACGGACGTCGATTTCACGACGGGAGACAACCTTTTTGATCTTCCAGTTAGGCTGGGCGACGTTTTGCTGCCGCTTGATGTGCGTTGTGAACGCCTCACCGTCGATCGTGACGCGCGCATAGAAGTCATCGGGACCAGCGATCCAAACGTCCGCTGCGTCAAGCGCGGTGAGTTCCGCGACCGTGACCGTAACTTCGTATTCCTGCGCCGAAGCCGCCGTGCTGATCGCGGCCGAGGCAGCAAGCAGCGCGAAGGCAGAAGAAAGCAGGCTAAAGACAAACGAATTCGATGACGAAAGCATGCACTTCTCCAAGATCGATACCCCGCAAACCTGTCACGTTCCGCATCGGCAAATGGCGTAAGTCGTGAGCGGCGCCACACTAGCCGCGGTCCCCGCCATCTCAAGGCTGAAAGTTGCGCCTACCATCGACTTCTTCGCCGTTTATGATGCGTGCGCCACACTTGGCCCTGCACCGTAACCCATTCCGCGCAAACGTCCTTTTCAGAAGCCGCGAACCATGCGATGAGCGTTTTGGGTTCAACAATCGAAAGGAGGTGATCCGATGTCGAGTGAGATCAAAGGGGCTGCGATGTCGTGGTCGCTCGATACTTCAGACGCTCACCTCCTTCAGGTCGTCTGAAGCGGCGGTCCGGATGCGAAAGCGCGTCCACGTCGCGATCCATCTCACGGGGCCGCTCGAAGAGAGCGGCCCTTTTCTTTGCGCAGTTTCTGAAGAAAAACGCGCTCGTCACGGACGTCGACTTGTATGTAGCCGAATCACAACATGCTGAGCCAATCCGTCGGGTGCTGTGCTTTTTTCTGTGGAAGAGCTCGGGAACCTATCATAGCCTTCTGCTCGTGGGACAGCTGATCGGGGGATTAGCTGGGGGTAAGAATTCCCACAAAGCCGGAAACGTATTGCGTTAGGCCTCAAACAGTCTCTCGCCATACGATCGCCCGAAGTTCTAGCCAGCGCGCTGTCATGCGTGCAGGCCAAGGAGTTGGTTTGCGGCGGGCCCGGGGGGGCCTACAGGGCGTCCAAAGGAAATGGGTGGCAAGTGCCACCCATTTCTTTTTCCAGGGTTGATGCTCCCGCGATAGCTGCCGCGCAAATCATTCATTCTTACCGAACAGGCTATTCAAGACTTCCTTGGCGCGCTCCGTGAGCGGCTTGGTCGCCGCACCGGACGGCTTCTTTTCGTCGGGAAGTGCGGACGTTGTGGAAGGCACAGTCTGCACCGGGCCCGGCGAGGTTGGCGCTGCGGCATGAACCGTGGCGGCGGCCACCCCATCTGTGATAGCGGGAGAGTCGGGCTCTTCCGCGATGTGGGCAGCGATGCTTTCTGTCTCCGGGTGGGCGGCGGCCGCGCCTTTACCTGGCGTTGGTGCGGGTGCCGCTGGGGCGGCGGCCGGCGGCGCCGGGGTCGCCTGCTCCTCAGGCGTCGGCGTTCCCTCGATTGTGCGTACGATGCTCGACACAGGGCGCTCGGCGCCAACCTGCGGCAGTCCCTTTGCCTCTTTCTCGATCTCGGCATCGAACTCGGCGAGCGTCTCGACCGGCGCTTTCGCCTTCATGTGAACGATCGTGTAGCCCTTCTCCCGCAGTCCCTTCAGGAAGATCGGCACGGCTTTGGCGGTGTTCTTATGGATATCGTGCATCAGCATGATGCCTTTGCCCGCCTTGTCGAGCTTATCCAGCATCGACTTGGCCAGGGCCTCGGGCTTCTGCAGCTTGAAATCGAAGCTGTCGATATCGGTCGAGAAGACGGCGATATTGCGCGACGCCAAGTGTGCGAGCGTCTCAGGAGAATCCTTTAACGTCGGAAACCGAAAAAAGGGACTGATCGGGCCGCCGACCGCTCGATGCACGCCGCTCACGCCACGCTCGAGCTCGCTCTTGAAGGCTTCGAACGTCTTGGCCCTTACGACGTTCTGATGGCTCCATGTGTGCGTGCCGACAGTATGGCCCGCCTTTGCGACTTCGCGAATAATCTCAGGATAACCGAGAGCCATCTTGCCGATGGAGAAGAACGTCGCCTTCGTGCACTCATCCGCCAGCGCCTTCAGCACCATTTCGGTCGAATACTTCTGAGGCCCATCGTCGAACGTGAGTACAACTTCCTTGGGCTGAAGGAAATCATAGGCCTTGTAGTGCTGCATGCCGAAACCGGGACCGCCAGTCGTATCAATCTCGACGGTACGGCCAACCCCAAGCGTACCTTCGCGCGGACAGCCCTGCTGCTGCGCGCTTGCGCTTGCCGTCGTGGCAACGAGAGCCAGCGCGATGCCGGCGGTCCGATACGAGCGCATTATTTCCTCCCGAACCCTGATTCCTAACGATCATAGCAAACTGCGCTTGCCTCGACAGCCTTTTGCCACCTGCATTCGGGTCTCGGGCTCCGGCTCCTTCCCCAGATAGAACGTTCGAGAGGCTAACTCTTCCAGCTCGGTAACTAAGACTACATCAGGACAGGATTTGGCTCTTGCGCTGCGTGCGAAGCGCCTCATACGATTCGATCGTGATTTCTCAGCGACTTGTTGGCATCCTAGGAGTTCCGCCATGCGTACGCTTTGCAATGCAGCCGGCGCCGGGTTGCTCTCCCTGCTGAGCGGCATGAGCCTGCATTTGACCTCAGTCCATGCCGGCCCCAGTGCGGCCGCACCTTTGGCGAAGCCGATATCGAACGTGACCGCCGTTGCTGATTTTGGACGCAACTACGAGCGCAGCCCCACGATTCGTCGGGTTGATCGCAACCGCTGGCGGGACGACGATTTCATCTACAGCCGCAGCCGGTACGATCCCGACTACTATGAGGAGGACGGTGACGACTACGAATACGTCACCGTGTACCGCAGTGTGCGCACGGTCATCGTGGAGCCACCCTACGCTGACATTTACGTTCACCGTCGACGCGGACGGGTCTTCACGCCATTCGTCGAGGTTCAATGGCGCGACTGACTGAACGCCCGGTCGACGCTTGCCGAATGCCTACGCTTTCGGGGTGCGAAGCCCACGCCGGCGTCGAAGCTCCGCCTACGGCCTAAGCGTCGTATGATTAGATAAGCTATTGGTTTTGCGAGCACATGCGACATCGAACTCCGATTTCGCTCCGCAATTCGCCCCTAGCGCCTTTTTTGCAGGTCGGACATAATCTCCCCATAGAGCGGTGCTTGGTTGTCACCGCGGGGAAATTAACACTCGTTCGCGCAAGTTCGCGTTTTTGGGGGTAGCTCACATGTTCAGTCGCGTTTCGACGCCCGATACCCGCGTGTCCGATCCGACCCGCCCGAACAGCCCGACGCCGATGCCGGCTATGAAAGCCGCGCCGCCGCCGTTTGCTGCCCAGGGCAACACCGTGGTCTCGCACGCTCCGGTGCAGCCGCTGCGCGCTGGACCTGATGCGCCAACCTCCGTCCTTGGTCAGGACATCACGATTTCGGGCCAGCAACTGGTTCTGAAGACGAAGGGATCGCTTCTGATCGCCGGACACATCCAAGGCGATGTGCATGGGGAGAGCGTCACCGTCGGCGACACCGGCAGCGTCGAAGGCACGATCACCGCACGGCAGATCACCGTGCTCGGCGAAGTTCGTGGCGCACTCAAGGGTTCGAGCGTGCACCTCAACGCGACGTCGCGTGTCGATGGCGATATCGTCAAGCAGACGCTAGCTATTGCCGAGGGCGCGCAGTTCGACGGCAGCGTCCGCCGCGCCAAGGACATGAGCGAAGTGACGCCCGATCTGGGCTAGTGCCCCCCGTCGGTCATAAAAAGAATAACCCGATGCGGGGACGGCGAGACACTGCGCCGTCCCCCGTCAGCTCCAAATGAATAACGCGGTGGTCGCCTCTAGAAGCGCCCGCGTCCAGAAGGCAGCACTTCCCTGCAGCTTTCCGTGACCCGGATGTCGTCAACTATAAAGCGGCAGATGCGCCGTTTATAGTTCGGGTTGTTACGGATTGCAGCGCTGCTGACCTGGAAACCATGCTGGCGCGCCACTTCCGCAACCTGGTTGTCCCGACAGTAAGGTGTCGAAATCCAGGAGCCGGCGACAAGCTGGTTCCCGTCGCGACATTGGATCTTCGCCGCCGCAGGGGTTGCGGTGAGCGTGGCAGCGGCTAACGCAGCGGTTGCGATTTTGTACATCAGGCACCTCTCTTCTCGTACCTGGCAGCCCCCGCCTGGAGGCCCTTGCCGTCACGAACTTTCTATCAGGCTTGCGTAACGTCCGCCGCCGTGAAATGTGCTCGCGAGTTGCGGTATAGCCAAACGCCGGCGCGCCGCTTGCTGTTCGAACTCCTGCATAAGGCGGTCTCATGATCACGGTCTACGACGCCATCGACGGCAGGTTAGTGCAGCGCACATCCGGCGATTTTTTGTGCCCGACAAGCGTCTGGATCGATCTCGTCGCTCCCGGTCCAGACGAAGATAAACGCATTGAACAGGCCCTTGGCATCGAGATCCCGACCCGCTCGGAAATGCGCGAAATCGAGGCATCCAACCGGTTCTATACTGAGAACGGTGCGGCCTACATGACCGGCATCGTCCTCCACAACAGTTCGCGCGACGTGCCTTTGACTTCGGTCATCACTTTCATTCTCACGGATAGCCGTCTCGTGACCGTGCGTTACGCTGAGCCTAAGGCGTTCCCGCTCTACGTGACGCGTGCCTCCAAGGGTGACGGCTGCACAAGCGGTGCATCCGTGATGATCGGGCTCATCGAAATGCTGATCGAGCGGGAGGCCGATCTCATTGAGCGCGTGCAGGACGAAATTGAACGGATCGCGCCGACCATATTTGGCCAATCCGGTCCGGATGCCCCGATACGCGACCGGCGTCTCGATGAATTGCTAAAAACGGTCGGACGGGAGGGCGATATCACGGCGCGAGCACAAGAAAGCGCCATGTCACTCCACCGGCTCCTCCTTTATTTCGCCAATGCTGTACGGGGCCGAAAGGATGAGCAGATCATGTCGCGTATTGAAGCTGCCAATCACGACATCACGTCGCTGATGGAAAGCCTACGCTTTCTTTCCAACCGGACGTCGTTCTTGCTCGAGGCTACGCTCGGCATGATTTCAACCGAGCAGAACCAGATCATCAAACTTTTCTCGGTCATGGCCGTGATGTTGATGCCACCGACGCTGGTGGCGTCGATATACGGCATGAATTTCAAATTAATGCCCGAACTTGATTGGCCGTATGGCTACCCGCTGGCACTGGCGGCGATGTTTGTTTCGGGACTTGTCCCTTATCTTTATTTCCGACGGAAAGGCTGGCTCTAGCCCGTGTAGCCGGCATATGCCGTGATGAGCGATAGCCCACCGCAGACGGCGAGTGTCGGCAAAATACCGGCTCTCAAGACAAAGATCAGAAATGTGGCCACTGCTGCAATTGCGAGTGTCACGAAATCTAAGCTCGCGAGGTCCGGCACGGTCAAGTGAAGCGGGCCGAACTGACTTTCCGAGACGGACCAGAAAAGCACGTGGAGCGTGAACCACACCGTCAAGTTCAGTATGACGCCAACTACCGCAGCGGTGATCGCATTTAGCGCCGACTTCAGACGGGGTGCAGACTTCAGCAACTCGACGTACGGAGCGCCAGCGAAGATAAAGAGGAACGAGGGAACGAAGGTCGCCCACAGAGCGACAAATGCCCCAAGGAGGCCCATTAGCAGCGGTGGCGTACCGCCGTGCCGATAGGCTGCGAGATAGCCGACAAACTCGGTCACCAGGATCAATGGTCCGGGCGTCGTCTCGGCCAAACCGAGCCCGTCGAGCATTTCGCCGGGTGAAAGCCAGCCGTAAGCCTGCACGACGTCTTGTGACAGATAAGCAAGGACGGCGTAGGCACCTCCGAATGTGACAACGGCAAGCGTAGCAAAGACCTGGGCGAGCTTGGCCAGAACATGGTCGGTGCCGAACGTGATTGCGATTGCAGCGAGAGGCAGGAGCCAGACCGTCAGCCACAGGCCGGCGGTCTTCAGCGTTTTGCTGAGGGGAACTTGGGCAGGCGCTGTGTGAGGTTCAGTAACCGCGACGCCGATTCCACGGCTATAGCCGATCATAGCGGCCACCATGACGATAACAGGAAAAGGGACCTTGAAAAAAAAGATGGCCGTGAAGGACAGGACGGCGATCACCCATTCGATACCGTCCTGTAGCGACCTTCGCGAGATTTTCAGGAGCGCCTCTATAACGATCGCGAGGACTGCAGCCTTGATGCCCGTGAAGACAGCGGCGATCACCGGTAAGTTGCCATAGCGACCATACAGTATTGCAAGGGCAAGGATCAGAGCGGCACCGGGCAACACGAACAGCAGTCCCGCCGACAAGCCGCCCTTAACACCGTGCAGGCGCCAGCCCGCGTAGGTTGCCAGCTGCATGGCTTCTGGGCCTGGCAACAACGTACAGAAGTTTAACGCGAGCAAATAAGTGCGCTCATCCAGCCATCTCTTCTGCTCGACGAGCACACGATGCATCAGCGCGATCTGACCTGCTGGCCCGCCAAATGACGTCAGGCCAATATGCATCCAGACCCGCAGCGCCTCGCCGAAACTTGGAGTGAGGCCCGCTTCGTGCCGTAAGTCCGTGTTACCGATAGCCGCCTTCATCGCTCACGCGACCGGGCCGCGTTGAACAAGCACGTCCGCGACGTGACGACGCGGCCAGCATTGGTAACCGTATTTTTCTCGTTATTTTTCAATTCCTTTTATTCTCCGGCTTGAGCTCATCATTAACTCCGACTTGACCCCTGCAGCCACCGGCGTCTACGCGCAAGATCGGTCGCAACCGGCAGGGTTGGCCTTCTTTGAGAGTTTCCGTTTTCGCGCGCCTCTTGGCCAGCATTTGCCCTGGCCAAGATGTGTGGCGCTGAAGCGGGATGCATCTTGTAGAGGAGTACACACGATGGGCACAATTTTTAAGACAGCTATTGCTTGCGGAATTGCGCTTACGATGTCCGCGCTACCGGCGGCGGCTCGCTGGCAACAGGCTTGCGATGGCCCGGCATACGTTTGCGGAAGCAGTGCCGGCGACCATTGGCCGAAGAAGTCAAAGGCGGCAGCGCGCACCAAGAAGAAGACGCACGGGGGCGGCTCGTATGTTTACTCCGGTGGCGGCGGACAATCCGGCATCGCGTCATGGTACGGCGGTAAGTTCCACGGCCGTAAGACCGCTAGCGGCGAGCGGTACAATCAAAACGGCATGACGGCGGCTCACAAGACTCTTCCGTTCGGCACACGCGTGCAGGTGACGAACACGCGGACGGGCAACAGCGTGATCGTGCGGATCAACGACCGGGGTCCGTTCGTGAAAGGGCGCGTCATCGACTTGTCCCGCGCTGCAGCCGGCCAGCTCGGCGTCAATGGGTTGGCGCCGGTACGGCTCACCGTTCTCGGACGTGGCTAGGGATTCGACCGGCCTGACGCCGTTCTTCCAGCCCTCATGATCTGCGCGGTGCGTCCTGCCGTCGCGCAGCCAGAAGTTGCTGCGAAAATTCTCAAGTTCAAACAGTGGCTTCTGAATGTGGGCTGATTTGTGGCGAGAACTGCGCCTTGACCGTGCTGCAGTGCGGTGGTCGGTGAGTGCCACCAGGACGGGGATTCCCCATTAACCAGGCGGCGGAACAGACGGGTTCTGGTGTTCCGCGAGGGATCAAAAGACTTTGAGCTAGTTCCGCCGGCTATGAGGCCGGTCCCAGAAACGGGAAGGGTCGCTGGAGCGCTGTGCGCCCACGACTCGGAAATTCGCTCATTCGATCCATCGCCACCACCGCCTCTTGAGAAGGAGTGTGACGATGCGTTCTCTTACGGCTCTTGCCGCGATCGCAATCGCTACTGCAGTAGCCGGTTCAGCGCCGGCAAACGCCGCTTGGAATTGTGATGGGCCGGCCTATGTCTGCGGCTCGGGGAGAGCGGCGACGAAAAGCACAAAGGCCGCCTATTACGTACCAAAGGCGCCCAAGCGCGCAAAACACGCGCAGCACAAAGGGAAACACAGGAACTACGCTGCTGCTTCAGGCAGCGGCGCGTTCAACGGCAAGGCGTCCTATTATTGGCAGCCGCAGCGCGTTGCTTCGGGCGGATGGTTCAATCCGAACGCCATGACGGCGGCCCATAAGACCCTTCCGTTCGGCACGCGGGTTCGTGTGACCAACCGGGCCAACGGTAAATCCGTCGTCGTAACGATCAACGATCGCGGTCCCTACATTGCTGGACGGGTCATTGACCTGTCGCGGGCCGCTGCACAAGCGATCTCGATGACTGGCATGGGCGTTGCCCCGGTATCAGTCGCCGTTCTCGGCCGCGGCTAAAAGCTCAGCCTTTATAAGCTTCATCGACAGGGCGCCCCCCAAAGGTGCCCTGTCCTTTTTTGTGCCGCCGAATCAGCCTAGCGACGGCTTGGTTTAAGGGCTGAAGGGGGGACTTCGTGCCAACACGTTTTGTGGCACCGCTTTTGTTGTTGGCGGCTGGCTTGGTGTTGGTGCCTGTTCGTGCTGAAGCCGATACGCTTGCCGATCTAGTTGCTGCTAAGGTCGCGAATGGCGGCGTGATACCGGCGTGGAGCACGACGGTCACGCATGAACCGGCGGCCTCCGAGCAAGAGGTATCCTGGACGGCTGCCGTCGTGCCTGCACCCAAAGCGAACAAATCCAGCCCACGAAAGAGTGAAATAGCAAGCTATACGACTGCCGGCCCGAGGCTCACGGGCGAGCCGCATCTGCTCGACGGGATTGCTTCATACTACTGGCAGGGACAGATCACGGCGACGGGCGAAGCCTTCGACAAGCGGGCGATGACAGCGGCACACCGCACGCTCCCGTTCGGCACTAAGGTCCGTGTGACCCGCGTGGACACGGGGTCCAGCGTCGTCGTGCGCATCAACGATCGCGGTCCGTTCAAACCCGGCCGTGTCATCGATCTCTCGGAACGGGCGGCGGAGGACCTCGGCATGACGTCGATCGGGTTGACGCCCGTGCGCCTTGAGGTCGTCGGCCCCTAGTCCGTTAGCCATGCTGTCGAGCGGCTTGCCCGCAAGCGATAAGAAACGGTATTTTCCCGCAAGTGACTATGGCGGGATCTCCAAGCATGGCAACGAAGAAACAGGCTGTTCCGATGCCGCCGCCAGCGACGCGTGAGGAAGCGCTCGAAGCGATCAAGACGGCCTTGGTCGAGAAAAAGCTGACGCAGGCGGAACTCGCCGATGCCGCCGACTGCCACGAGAAAACGATCCAGAACCTGCTTGGCGGGCGCTCTGTACGCGATCAGACGCTGTTCGATGTCTGCATGGTGCTCGGGCTAGATTTTCGCGGCTTGCGCGATGCTTGGCACGGAGAGACGGTCGCGGTTGCGAGCGGCCCAATGGAGCTTACCGGAGCCGGCGGCATCGCCGCCCCAGTATATATGGGGGCTTACACGCGTGCCGCCGTCGACCACTATATCGGGACCTACCTTACGATACGGCGCGCATTCTCGCTGCCCGAGACGATCGTCGCCTATCGCACGGACATCACGTGGGACCCGGAATGGCCAAGCTTGGTTTTCCAGGAACGCGACCGTCCAGATGCCACCTACGCGCATCGCGGCCGACTCTACATCCCATCCTCGTCGATGTTCATACACCTCGTGTCGCTGACCAAGGGTGCGATGCGCATGATCGTAGTTTCGCAACTCGATCGCGCTGGCGAAATGCGCGGCTTGATCACGACGCTAAACAAACAGCGCGCGACGTTCGTGCCCGTGGCGACGCCTATCGTCTATTCACGGCGTGAGACGTTTGATGAGGGCGCCATGGGCGAGCTTACGCGGCAGCATCCTGCCTACAAAACTTACGAAAGGCTTCTGACGCAAACGACGGAAGAAGGCTATGCCCGCCTTGTCGGCTGATCTCGCCGTTTCAGGCCTGACGCACGCGCTTAGGCGGCGAGAGCCGCTTTGCAGGCGGGCGGCGACGGCCCGACGACATTCGGCTCATGATGCCTTGACCGCCGCTGGGAAAGAAGTGGCTGGCTAGATCCACCGTCTCGTAGCGGCCCACGTGGTTGCGCATCGTTGCCAACCACTTGTCGGCATGGTCACGGCCCGCACCATGCAAATAGGTCATAACACCCCAATCCGGCTTCAGGATCGTTTCGGGCGCTAGGGCCGCCGTGATCTCACCCCCATCAATCAGGTGGAACCGATGGCGGCACAACGGAGCAAGACGCCCCTTGACCATTAGGGTTCCCGCCGTCTCGCGCACTGACGTGATGATCTCGACATCGCGCTGGAGCGGTGCATTGAAGGTCAGGCGGTTGGTATAATTCGATATGTCGCGCGCGGTGGTGGGCATGGTGTCAATTGCGCGCGGCGCCACCATGACCAGCAGGGTATCGCCGACCGGGCTCTCAGAACCGACAGTCACGAGGTCGGGGTTTGCCGAGAACCCACCGTCCCAATAGGCCGAGCCGTCGATCTGGACCGCATGGTGGAGCATCGGAAGACACGCCGACGCCAGCACCGCCTCAACCGTAATCTCGTCGTGGCGAAATAGCCGGGCGCGACCAGTCGGAACGTGCGTCGCCGCGATCAGCAATTCAACGGGCGACTTCGAACGGATCAGTTCGAAATCGACGTGCTCGGTAATGAGCCGTCGCAGCGGGTCGAATCCGAGCGGATTGAACTCATAGGGTGACCAGATCGCCGCCATTTGCGAGGTAAACTGGTTTGACCCTACGAAGCCATTGAGGAACGGGTTGAAGCGGGTCAGGTCCGGTACGCCCGCTTTGTCGATCGCCTGCCAGATCTTGAAGAGCTTTTCCCGTGCTTTCTCGCGCGAACCTTCCGCGAGACCTGCGGCAAGGGCAACCGCATTGACGGCGCCAGCACTCGTCGCACTCACCCAAGAGAACGTGATCTTGCCGTCTTCGAGCAGACGATCAAGAACGCCCCACGTGAATGCACCGTGTGCGCCTCCGCCCTGGAGCGCGAGGTTGATGTCGATTCGCTTTTGCAATGGCCCCATTGCTCCCGCGCGGCGCGCCGTGGAGTGGCACATGCGCTCGATACACTTCTATGAATAGCGCTCGCGGCACTCTTATGTCAGGGGGGTGCGCGGCACTATGACCGGGATACCATCAACATTCGTGATTGCGGCGTTGACGCCAAATGCCGCGCCCAACGCAGCATTGCTCAACTCCTGTGCGGGCGGCCCGATGCCGATGCAGACACCTCGACGCATTATGACAACACTCGATGCATAGCGCGCTGCGAGCGAGAGATCGTGCAAAGCCACGATGACCGCATGTCCATCGCCGCATAGACGGCGGAACTCTTCGAACATGATAAGTGCATGCGCGGGATCCAGACCCGCCGTCGGCTCATCGGCGATGAGATATTGCGCACCTTGTGCCAGCGCGCGCGCCACCAGAACACGCGCGCGTTCTCCGCCGGATAGCGTGGCAATTGGCCGCTGCGAAAACTGTGCAACATCCATGCGCTGCATGGCGAGGCGAACGGCCTCACGATCCTCGTCCGACTCCGCGGCAGCGAACGATCGATGCGGCAAGCGTCCGAGAGCGACAACGGCGGCCGCATCGAGCGGCCAGTGTACGATACGGTCTTGCGGCAGGTAGGCGATGCGCCGCGCAATGGCGCGCGCGTCAAACGACTGAAGCCGCGCACCGTCGAGCAGCACGCGTCCGCCGGAAGGTATCGCCAGGCCCGCCAAAGCGCGCAGTAGCGTCGACTTACCAGCGCCGTTTGCGCCGATGACAGTCACGAGTTCGCCCGGCGCAATGCGAGCACTTACGCCGCGAACGACTTCGACACCTCCCAAAGTGATGTGAACATCGTCAACGACGAGCGAGCCTTGTTGTCGGGCGCTCACGGCCGCATCTCCCGGCGCTTTTGCAGCACGAGCCAGAGGAAGAACGGCGCACCGATGAGCGCGCTCAAGACACCCAGTCTCAAATCGCCCTGCGGAAGGATCAGCCGGAGAGCGATGTCGGCGGTAAGTACCATGGCGGCGCCACCAAACATGCTGGGCACGAGCAGTCGGCCAGGACTTTCCGCAACGAAGGGGCGCAGGACATGCGGCACGATGAGGCCAATGAAGCCGATCGCGCCTGTAACGGCCGTCGATGCTCCGACTGCCAATGCCGAACCGGCGATCACCTTGAAGCGCAATCCCGACAAGTCGACCCCGAGATTGCGGGCCGCGTCCTCGCCCAAGCTCAGGGCGTCCAAGTCACGACCCGTCGTCAAAAGCATGGCGAGGCCGACGAGGATCAAGGGGGCGGCCAACCAGACGTGGATAAGACTCCGGTCGGTGAGAGATCCCATCATCCAGAACAGCATCTCGGTGGCGGCGAAGGGATTGGCCGATAAGTTGAGTGCAAGCGAGGTCAGCGCACCGGCGATGCTGGAGACGGCGACACCCGCAAGGATAAGCGTTGTGGTCGATCCGTGGGCGCCGGCCAAAGCCGCAATTGTGATGGTCGCAACCGCGGCGCCAGCAAGACCGGCAACAGGCAACGACAGCGCTAGGCGACCTGCAATGCCGCTGTGGATCGCTATTACGGCTCCAAGCGCTGCGCCCCCAGAGATGCCGAGTAGTCCCGGTTCAGCGAGAGGGTTGCGCAGGTAGCCCTGCAGTACGGCGCCCGACAGGCCGAGCGCGGCGCCGACCAGAAAGCCGAGGACGGCGCGCGGCAGTCTAATTTCAACGAACACGAGGCGCGCCGCGTCGTAGCCTGTGGGTAAGCCGACGCCATCGGGTCCGACAATAAGGGATGCTGCGAACGCCGCGGCGGCGAGGGCCGCGAGGACAATCGTCACGCGAGACGGCGCAATCGCGCGCAAAGCCATCATGGAGATGGCAGCCGGTGCGCCAGCCCCGTCGCCTTCAAGCTTGCCAGGATCTCAACGGCCTCGGCGATGCGCGGGGTTGCACACATCCAGTAGGGCATCGGGAGGTGCACGTTGGGGCGTCTCTTCATCAGGTCCGTGAGCGCGGGATGACGCAGATTGTCGGCGAGCACCGTCTTGAAGTCGCTTGGAGCGTTTGCAAGCACCACGAGATCGGGTGGCGAGCTGATGAGCTGTTCCAGCGGCAGGCGGCCGCCGGGACCAAGCTTCCTACTATTTGCGAGATTTACGTAGCCTGCGGCTTCGAGCGTCGCATCCATCAGGCTGTGCGGACCGGCAACGAGGCTCCCCACTTGGTAGGCTATGGCCGTTGGCCGCGACTGGATGGTCGAGCGCGCTGCCTTGATGCGCTCGTCGAAATCGGTGATGATCGTTTCACCGCGCGCTTTCTCATCCACCGCGTCAGCGATCTTGCGAATCGTCTGCCGCAAACCCTCGAAGTCGGTGGCGAGCGGCACGATCAAGACCTTCTGACCAAGGCGGCGCAGCAAATTGACTGTCGCGCTTGTCGTGTATTCGCCCGCGATGATGAGGTCGGGCTTGAGTTCCAGAACTTCTTCTGCCGTGCCTTTGATTTGTTTTAACCCTTCGAGCGCGTCAGCTTCCGCCGACAAGGTGCGGTCTGTCGCCAGAAAGCTGACGGCGGCGACGCGATCGCGCGGCACAAGGCCGACGACGAGCTGATCCGTGCACAGGTTCAGGGAGACGATGCGCTGCGGCGCGGCCGCGGCACGAGGCAGCGCTGTCGCCAAAACAAGCGACAACGCAAGGGGCGCCGCCAGAAACATCTGGCAACGCCCATACATTGCGCGAAGAACTGTCAAGTTTCGCGTCTTCATCAATCCGTAGTGCGCAACGCGCTTTGTTCGGCGTCGTAGGTCAGCTTGACCCCGACGTAGGCCGCCAGCGGCGCCGATGCAATGCCGATGATCTCAGTATAGTCTTCATCAAGCAGGTTTTCGACGCGACCGTAAATCTGAAAACCCGGCGAGACTTCGTAAAACCCAGCCAAGGTTACCAGCCAGTAGTCGTC
Source organism: uncultured Hyphomicrobium sp. (assembly GCA_964651805.1). Classification (GTDB taxonomy): domain Bacteria; phylum Pseudomonadota; class Alphaproteobacteria; order Rhizobiales; family Hyphomicrobiaceae; genus Hyphomicrobium_B. Next base: position 303,500 of record CAZYXX010000001.1, read on the forward strand.
GAGCGCCAAGCGGGCTGTTCCTCCAAAAGGAGGGACAAAGTAGTTGAAATTCTCATCGAAAGTATCGCCCTTGTATGCGACGGCGAGGTTAACGTTGGCGCGGTCGTTGAAAAATCGGTAGTTCACGTCCAATCGCCCCGAATGTGGGGGACGGCGGATCTCTTCAAGGCCAGTATCTTCGCGAGCCCGCAGGTAAGTGTAGGCGGCACCCATATCCAGACCCGGCGCGACGTTCATGCGCGCCGTGACTTCAATACCCTCCCGCTCGCTCTCGCCGGCCCGGTTGTCGACCGTATAGACCGGTGAGAACACCGTGAATATTTCGTTCTCCAGCTTCTGAGAGAAATACGTGACGTCGATGATTGCGCGGCCACCGAACAAAGTGGTCTCGATGCCCGCGTCCCAACCGACGCTTTCTTCCGGTTTCAAGTTCGGATTGCCGACAAATCCCGTCGGACCGAATTCACCGAACAACTCGAGAAGGCTCGGATATTTGACGCCAGAGCCGGCAGAGGCGTGCACGCGAAATGCCGAGTCCGGAATTCGATACGAACCCGAGGTGTGCCAGCTTGTAAAATCTTCGAACAGTTCGTTCTTGTCATGTCGAACGCCTGCCGAAAGGTAGAGTGAACGCCAATATTCGCCTCGCAATTCACCTGCAAAGCCTGTGCGATCCTGATCGACATCGACAAGGGTGCTCCCGAAGGTGAAACGAGAATCCTGGTCAAACGACTCTGTTTGGTGGTCGACAAGCCCGGTCAGGTAATGGGTGACTGCCGGGTCTCCTGGCGTGTCGATCGTGACAGTCGACCGATAGCTGTAGTTGAAGCGCTCGGTAATGAAGCTGCCGGTTCCGGGGCTCAAGCCGCGGCCAATATCGAACAGGTCCGTCTTTGTCCCTCCAGCAGCCAACTGATGCACCCACTTGCCGTCGAAAGTTCCCATAGTGGCTGCGACGCGTCCAACCTCGAGCACCGAGTTGAACTCCGAGGCTGTGTCCGCAAGTCCTTCAAAGCCGTCCGGACGGATATTGATGAAATCGAAGTCATCGCGCTCCGCATCGGTTTCCGACCGGCGATACGACGCATCGACCTTCAGTCCCGGAAAAACCTGAACACCGCCCGAGAACGAGATGTTCGAGAATCGGGCGCCGTCATCTTCGTCGCCCGCAAGCGAGAGATTGTATCCATCGGTGCGGTAGCCAGCGAGCGTCACGATGCCGTGCAGCTGGTCATTGCCGCCGCCTATTTGCAGCGAGCCGTTCTGCGAATTCTGCGTGCCGATCTCGCCGCGCAGCCGCACCGTCAGCGGGCCTTTGCCCGACTTGGTGCGAACGCTGATAACACCGCCAAGCGCGCCTGAGCTGTAAAGGGCACTCTGGGGTCCGCGCAGAACTTCGATTTGCTCGATGTCGTCGGCTGTGAGGTTAGAGAAGTCAAACGCGGCGTCGGCGGCGTTGACCTCCACGCCATCGATCAAGACCAGCGTGTGATTACTCTCCGCGCCACGGATGCGAACCGATGTCACGCTTTGAGGGCCGCCGGAGCGGCTAACCGATACGCCGGGCAAGGCCGCAAGCGCATCCGCGGCATGGCGGATCTGGCGCCGATCAAGATCCTCGGCCGTCAAAACACTCACCGAGGTGCCTTGGTTTTGAAGCAGGCGCCCGGACTCTACATATGCGACGCCGCCGTCGAACGCCGGCGTCGCACCGGAGAACTCGGTGGGTGGCACGCCCGTCTGTGCAGGGACATTTCCGCCGTCGGCCGGCACCGGCACTGACTTTGCTTCGGTCTTTTTCTTTGATTTCGTTGCAGCGTCCGGCGCGAGCGTCGTCCCTTCGACGACGATCGGCGGCAACTCGGTGGTGACGGCCTGTGCGACCTCCTGCGCGACGACCAATTGCGGTGCGCCCAAAACAGTAGCGGACATCAATAACGTGCGGCGTATGCGAGTCATAATTTTCTCCCGTCAATGGCGATGACGGAAAAGTGCGCAACGCACGGCCGAGGCATTGCTGCCGTCGCGCAAAACGTCGCGACGAGCGGCTAGGCCCTCAATTCAGGTCAAGCTGGAAAACGCCAAACCCCACGGCATGCTGATGCGACTCCCCCACGGTTTGCATCAGTCGCCACAACGGGTGTCCGCTCTTCCGCGCGCCCCGCACGGATGATGGGCGACATGTGGCGGCAGGTCTCCTGGCTCACGGCTCTGACGCTTTCGTCCGCCTTCCCGATTTTGGCCCCATGAGGCCTGATCAGTGGCTTCGTGGCGAAAGCTCGCCGCTTACAGTTGCGGGGGCAGCCTCGGATTTGCGATTGCTCGCGCACCGAGTTCCCATTTTCACCCGTTGCACTCGCGTGCATCGGGAACCGTCACGCCTCGAAAGGATCAGATCGGCACGCGACCGTCAAGTGAGGGGCGTGCCCTTGCGGCAACACGTGCGAATCAACTGCCGTATTCGAGCACGCGCTCGGAAAGGCGGACCACCGAACCGCTCGGCGTCTCCAAGCCTCGTATCGTCTGGCGGATGCGCAGCCGGTTGCCATGCCGAAAGAACGTAAAGACGTTGTATTGCGCTAAAGGTTCATCGCCAATCTGTCGGGCGGCAGATGCTGACGCCGCGCCGACCACGGGTACTTGCGCATCTCGCGTGCCGATCCAATGCAAAGCAGGAACATGATTGTGCCCGTAGAGCACGAGTTCAGCACCGCTCCTCTCTATCATGCGGACGAAATGCGCGGCATCGGTCAGCGCGCGGCGCGGCGGTGCAAGCCCGGCCAACGGGGGATGGTGGATCAGCACCACGCGAATGGCGCCCTCCTCTCCCAGTCGCGCAAGCAGATCGCCAGCGACCTGAAGCTGATCTGGTCCGAGTTTTCCGGCGGCCACGAATGGCGGCGTCTCTTCAGCGGAATTCAAGCCGATCAATGCCAACGGCCCTGCACGACGAACGAAGGGGAATGCGAGCGTCTCCTCTTCGCCGCCCATATAGGATGCCCAGCGCGCGATCCCGCGATCTCCCCGCATGATAGAGTAGATGTCGTGGTTGCCGGGTATGACGGTCACGTGCTCGGGCGGGCCAGCCGAATGAAGCCATGCAAGTGCCGCGTCGTGCTCGGCTGGCAGCCCCAAGTTCACCAAGTCGCCCGTTACAGCGACATGATCCACGCGCAGCATGCGCACATCGGCAACCAGCCGGTCGGCGATCTCGATCCTATGGACGGCGCGGCGTGCGCGTTGCCAGTTTATGTATCCGAGGAACCGCTTGCTGTTCCAATAGCGCGGCGCAAAGCCGCTCACAGCCGTCAGATGCAGGTCGGACAACTGCGCGAGAGTGAAGGTTTCTGTCATGGAATGCGTCGCGGCCGCCGGTGATCCGTGCACATGACATTAGCACGGCAGTCTTGCCAACGACGATCGAGCGCGATCAAGCTGTGTCCCACAGGAGGGGTGCCCGTTGCGACCACGTAGAATGATAGCGCGAGGCCTGCAGGCCTATTGGCGCGCGAGCCGGGGGCTTTTATTGCGTGTGGAGGGCTGCGTCTTGAACGAGGCGGGGGCCGTCCTGTTCCTGCGCGGGGCAGATGACAGCGGCTGGCGGCTGCCGGGCGACATGGTACAGACGGGGGAAAGAGTCGAAGCCGCCCTTTGGCGGGCGTTGCGGCAGGAAAGTATCGCGCCCCCGGACGCCGGCGCGGACCTCGTCTGGTTCTACGCCGGCGCGCGGGCCGCGCCATGGGATGCGGTCGCGCTCTATCGAATCAACGCAAGCGGTAGTCCCGCACCGGCAGAGGGGGCATATTTTTCGGCCGATGCGCTCGCAGGTGCTTGTGACAGAGAAATTCTTGCCCGCGTTAACGACGCAGTGATGGGTCGCGTACCCTTCGAAGTGTGCTAGAAGCGCGCCGACTTCGATCTCGATCAGCCCGCAAGCACGCAACGCAATGCCCTCCACCATTACCATCCGCAAGGCCACCGCCGACGATCTTGCCGCCATCTCGGACCTTAACGCCCGCGTGTTCGGGCCCGGCCGCTTCGCGCGCTCAGCCTACCGGGTGCGGGAAGGCAAAGGGCATCTTTCGCGCTTCTGCCTCATTGCGGAAGGCGCGAAACAACTCGTCGCGTCCCTGCGCATGACTGAGATCACCATCGGCGGAAAGCCAGGTGCCGCACTGCTTGGCCCGATCGTCGTCGAGCCCGAACACCGGGGTGAAGGGCTCGGTACCCGCATGGTGAGCGAAGCTCTCGCGGCGTGCAAAAGCGCCAAAGCGCGGCTCGTCGTTCTCGTCGGTGACGAGCCCTACTACGGACGTTTCGGATTTCACCCCGTTCAACCGGGACGCATCGTGTTTCCGGGGCCGGTCAATCCGACGCGGATACTCGCATCCGAACTTGAATCTGGGGCACTCAGCGAGTTTCACGGGCTCGTTGCGGCACTGCCGGTCGGTAACGGCGCAGGCTGATCAGCGCCCTGCGTGGTACACCGTATGAAATCCAGCGAGCAAGCCACCGTATCGCTTTCGTAGTGACGACGGCCAACGGTCAAAACCGCGCGTCCTTTGAGCAGCACCTCATTTGCCCCGGGGCGCAGTTCGATGACATCGGCACGGCCGGAGATTGATTGGTTGCCAACGGCAATCTCGGCATTCCCGCGCGCAATGATCTGGCCGGTCCTATCATCGGCGATTTGCTCGTCGGCGGAGAGCGTGACGCCGCGCGGAATTCCTGCCGCCGCAGGCGATGCAAACGAGAACACGACAATAGCGGCACATCGAGCAACGCGCGGCATGGCAAGCCTCACCAGCGATTGGCGCATGTGCCAACCGCTAAGCGGCGAGATAGGCGATCTGTGGGTCGAGAGCGGGCGGTCCGGTGGCAAAAAGATGCCGGCCCTAAGAGAGGAACGGATCCTTCATCAGGATCGTATCGTCGCGCTCCGGGCTCGTTGAAAGGAGCGTGACGGGGCACTCGATCAACTCTTCGACGCGGCGCACGTATTTGATTGCTTGAGCGGGAAGCTCAGCCCAGCTCCGCGCCCCACGCGTCGACTGTGACCAGCCCTCGAAGTCCTCATAAATGGGCTTTAGGCGTTCCTGCTCATGAGCACCGGCCGGCAGGCGGTTGATGCGCTCGCCATCGAGATCGTAGCCAACACATATGCGGATCGTCTCGAAACCATCGAGCACGTCGAGCTTGGTGAGCGCGATGCCGTCGATGCCGGACACCTTCGCGACCTGACGCACCAGCACACAATCGAACCAGCCGCAACGGCGTTTGCGTCCCGTCACCGTGCCAAACTCGTTGCCGCGTGCACCGATCGTCTCGCCGATCTCGTCCATGAGTTCGGTCGGGAACGGACCCGAGCCGACGCGCGTGGTGTACGCCTTGGCGATGCCGAGCACATTGCCGACCACGCGGGGCCCCATCCCCGAGCCCGTCGCCGCCTGTGCCGCCACCGTGTTGGACGACGTAACGTATGGATAGGTGCCGTGGTCAATATCGAGTAGCGTGCCCTGTGCACCCTCGAACAGAATGCGCTTGCCCTTGCGGTGGGCCTTGTCGAGCAATTCCCACGTCACGTCCATGTACGGAAGGACCTTGGGCGCGATCTTGTTGAGTTCGTCGAGCAGTGCATCTTTGGAAACTTCGGGCTGGCCAAGGCCGCGGCGGATGGCGTTATGGTGCACAAGGATGCGGTCAATCTTCGAACCGAGCGTCTCAGGCGTTTGCAAGTCCTGAAGGCGGATCGCCCTGCGTCCCACCTTGTCCTCGTAAGCCGGGCCGATACCACGGCCCGTAGTTCCGATTTTGGCGGCGCCGGCAGCCGATTCACGCAGCTGATCAAGCTCGCGATGGAGCGGCAGGATAAGCGTCGCATTCTCGGCGATGCGCAGGTTGTCACGCGTTATCCCAACGCCCTGCTTGGAGAGGCGTTCGATCTCGTCCACAAGCGCCCACGGATCGACGACGACGCCGTTCCCGATGACACCAAGTTTTCCGGGACGCACGACGCCTGATGGAAGCAGCGAGAGCTTATAGGTCTGGTTCCCGATGACGAGCGTGTGACCGGCGTTGTGCCCGCCCTGGAAACGCACGACGACGTCGGCGCGCTCCGAGAGCCAGTCGACGATCTTACCTTTGCCTTCGTCACCCCATTGGGCGCCGACCACAACGACGTTGGCCATGTCCTATTCTTCGCAAGAATTGGCCCCGGCTATCAGCCAGGGCCTAAGTGCTACCGATAGAGCGGTTATAGCGGAAGAATCGCGGCTGGCGAGCGTCCTTATGGCCCATAAACGATCGACTTCGCCGCAGGCCAGCTTATGCGGTAGCCATATTCGAGAACCTCTTCCTGGTCGGGTTCCAGCTTCTTCTCAAAGGCGAGGACGCCGCGCTTGTCGTCGAGGTTCGGGTTCGTCGGCTGCGTCTTGCCCGTGTACTCGATTTTGATCTCCTGGTTCTTCGAAATCGGGATGCGATCTATCACGGTGACGTCGATGGGCCTTTCGTGCAAATTCTTAACCGTAACGCGGTAGTTTCTACTGTCGACCGACGAGGTCGATATCAGCCCCGTTTCTCCGCGTTTCTCCTCGATCACCGCGTAGCGAACTTTGACGAGATCGTCGACGCCGAAGCCCAGGCGATGCTCCTCGCCCGGTTGAAGCAACGGCAAGTCGCCAGTGCCGACGAACGCATCATCGCGGAAAAGATAGACTTTGCCCGGAAGCAGTGGCGTGCCTTTTCCGAGATTGAACTTGGCGTAGAGATACGCGTTCGTCTCGAGCTTGGGAACCGTGCGGCTTGAAAGTCCGGGCTCAACCACATCGTTCAACAGTACCACGCGCTTGACCTCGCCGGTATCGGCGATGCTGACCCTGCCAGGCACCGCGAAATTCGCCTCAAACGGCGCGGACATCATGGTCGCGACGGTTTCCGTGATGGGTTCTGCTTCAGGGACTTGCGCTTCCATGGCGACTGTCGGCGCACCGGCTTGCGCGGCATCATTATCCCGGCGCGCGCGCTCTTCCGCGGCTCCCTTGTCCAATCTGGCCATCGGCGCAGGCGGCGGCGCTGGTTTCACCTCCGGTTCGAAATCGACGAGCTGAGTATCAATGTGCGGGAGGGCCGCGCTCTCGGAAGGACGCGAGGTCGAGAGCGTCAAAGCAACGTCGTTCCAGGCCTCTCCGGTTCTCTGAGTGATGGCCGCTCGGCGCGCGAGGTTGAGTTTCGGTGGCTCGGTCTTGTTACCCGTCTTGAGCCGCGCATCGTAGATCGGCGCCCAGCTCGCGCTCGGGACCTGATAGCGAATCGTCAGATCGGCGTCGAGCGGCGTTTCTGCTTCGACGTAGACGCGGACTTCGGTCTGCTGCGTCCGGGGCGGCGGTAAAGCCGCAAGCTTCTTGTCGACGTCCTCGATGCGACGATCGAGATCGCGCAACTTGCGTTGCGCTTCCAGGGACAGCCTGCCCGCTTCCTGCGATCCTTGCGCAATGACGGACAGCACGCGCGGCCAATCTTCGCCGCCGGTCATGGTCCCGGTTGACCCAACGGGTCTCGTCGGCAGTTGGGCGAGGTTTGCGATCAGGGCCTTTTGGGTGTCGGCCGCCTGCGCCTCGGCTTCAACAACAGAACGTTCATCGCGCAGCTTCTCAAGCTCATCCTCGAGTATCTTGCGTTCGGCGTCGGCAGCTGCGCTCTCGGCACGCTGTAAGAGCTTGCGTGTGGTGTCCACCGACCCGATCGCGAGCTTGCCCGTCGCCTTGCCCACGACGCGGATCGAACCCGGAACCGCGCTCGCCGGCACGTCGCCGAGGACAACCGTGTGCTCACCCTTTTCGAGCTTCACCCTGGCGAGGCGCGTAATCTCGGCGCCAGAGAGATATACCGTGACCGCTTGTATCTGAGAGGTCGCGGGCACGTCGGCGGCGTGCGCGAGCGAAGCAAGGGCCGCGAGGATGATCGCAGCAAGAACAAGACGCATGAAACCAGACCTTTTTTCTTTGCCGTTGCGGCATCGCCCCAGCGCCCTGAACATTTAGACCGGCTGTCAGGCACGGGCCTTTGGCAGCTCCAAGCGCGCGGGAACGGCCGGACTATGGCCGAAGGCGCGCGGCAGAGAAAGGGATTGACACGGGCCAATATTAACCGCGCGCCATACGGGCCGAAACACGCTGACGCAGAACGCAAAAAAAGGGCGGCCCGTCAGCCGCCCTCTCCGCCCCTCAGTCCCTTTTTCCGCGCGGTCAGTTCACGTTGAAACGGACGCCCGCGCGGACCTGATGGACATGCTGGTCGCCGATATCGAGCGTCGACTCTGCTCCGCCGATGGTCATGGAGGCGCTGGAGCTTCCGAGGAACAAGTAGCGATAGCCAATGTCGATGGTCGTGACATCCGTCAGGTCGTAGCTCAAGCCCGCCATCGCGGCGGCAGCGAAGCTGACGGTATCGCCCTTGGTGGTTGCGGTGGCCGTTGCGCTTGGCGCTCCGAACGTTCCATCTGCGCAACCACCTACCAGCACTTCGTTGTCGCAGGTCTGTGACCGGATCGATTGGGTGCGCGAGATCTCGTTCCAGACGAAGCCGACGCCGGCGCCGATGTAGGGCGTGAAGCCGCGGCCAGGCAGGAAGTCGTAGTAGGCGTTCAGCATCCAGATGGTGCCGTCGACCTTTGCCGTGTCTGTGACGAGGAAGCGTGTCTGGGTATCGGCGATGGTGTTCGTATTGCCGTCGACCAGCTCATAGTCGCCTGACAGGTTGAACGCGTAGGTGTCTTGCGCGTCCGTGCGGCCTTCGCCAGTTGCATCATCCTTGGAGCGCTTCTCGACCGTCGCATCAATGCGCCAGCCGTTGTTGAAGGAATAGCCAACGCCACCACCAAGGGTCAGGAATGTATCGAAATCCGTGTCGAACCATGCCGGTAGAGACAGGCTGTCTGGCCCGAACGCGTCGCCCGGGACGCCTTCGAGATCATCAATATGACCCGAAACGTCGGGATCGCTCACAACGCCGAGGCCGGCGTCAAAGCGGAAGTACCAAGTCGGGCGATAATCGGCAACGGGAATGGGTGCGGGAACGGGTACGGCAGCAGGAGCGCCGAATGTTCTATAGCTCTCGCGCGCAAGTCCCCAGTCCGCTGCCATCGCCGGTATTGCGCCTGCGATCATCGCCAGTGCCAGAGTTGCCGCGCCCTTATGCAGTTTCATAACCGCCTGTTCCCTCGCTTACGGCGACCGCCGGATTGGCGCGCCGATACTTCGTGCCACGAACGCAACTTCGAACGCGCACCATCAGACGCGGTGCGGCCGGAAGGAAATCCTGATCGCCGCCCATCAGCGAACGGCACGCAACGCGATCAGGAACGCTGACGCGACTTCACTCGCGATGCGCAGCATCGCTCGGCACGCAACTTTTTCGGGAACGCTGAACTGGGGCTCTGACGGCACTCGGAGCGGCGCCGGAAGCGGCAAACGCGCCCTTTGGTCGATGCGTCCGTCACGTCAATCATAGCCCGCCGCGCATACGGCGAGCGAACGCTATGCGCCCACGGATCAACTATCGTCGACAAGGTTTAAGGGAGACTTAATCGGCGCGCCGTTTCGGGATCGAACAGTCAGCCATTCGCTAACAAATTGCTAACGCGGGATGGCTTCACGCGGCAGCGGCCGAAGCGACGGCGTCAACGATGTCGCCAACGACGCTCGAAACGACTGTTTCGTCGTCACCCTCGGCCATGACGCGGATGACGGGCTCGGTGCCGGACGGACGGATGACTAGGCGTCCATTCTCGCCAAGGCGCGCCCGCGCACCCTCGATAGCCTTTACGACACGCTTGTCCTCAAGAGGTTTGCCCTTGGCATAACGCACGTTTTTCAAGATTTGCGGCAGCGGTTCGAAGCGGTTGCAGATTTCAGACACCGGCTTGCCGGTGGCCACGACACAAGCCAGCACTTGAAGTGCCGAGACAAGTCCGTCACCCGTGGTGGTAAAGTCGGAGAGCACGATGTGGCCGGACTGCTCACCGCCCACGTTGAACCCGTGCTTGCGCATGTGCTCGGTGACATATCGATCGCCAACCGGCGTGCGGGCCAGCGTCAAGCCGATGGAACTCAGATATCTTTCGAGCGCCAGATTGCTCATTACAGTCGCGACGATGCCGCCCGCGGCGAGGCGGCTGGACTGATTCCAGCTATCGGCGATAACCGCCATCAGCTGGTCACCGTCGACGATGCTGCCCTTTTCGTTGACGATCACGACGCGGTCGGCATCGCCGTCGAGCGCAATGCCGATGTCGGCGCGCACCTCGCGAACCTTATCTATCAAAGCCTGAGGGGCCGTCGATCCGCAGTTCAGATTGATGTTGTGGCCATTCGGCTCAACACCGATCTTGATGACCTCAGCACCGAGTTCCCAGAGTGCCTCAGGAGCGACCTTGTAGGCCGCGCCATTCGCGCAATCGATGACGATGCGCAGCCCATCGAGGCGCAGATGCTTGGGCAGCGTGCGCTTGGCGAATTCAATGTAGCGTTCCTGTGCGCTCTCAACCCGGGTGGCGCGCCCTATTTTGTCGGCGTCGGCCAGCAGCGATTTGCTGTCGGATTCGATCAGCTGCTCGATCTGGCTCTCCATCTCATCGGAAAGTTTATAGCCGTCGGGGTCGAACAGCTTGATGCCGTTGTCCTGAGAAGGATTGTGCGAAGCTGAAAGCATGACACCGAGGTCGGCGCGTAGCGAGCGCGTCAGCATTGCCACCGCAGGCGTCGGCATCGGGCCGAGCAGGAAGACATCCATGCCGACCGACGTGAAGCCAGACATCAGCGCGGCTTCCAGCATGTAACCCGAAAGGCGCGTGTCCTTGCCGATCACAACGCGGTGGCGGTGAGCACCGGATTTGAAGACCTTGCCCGCAGCCATCCCAACTTTGAGGGCGACCTCCGACGTCATCGGATGCGTGTTGGCGAGGCCCCGGATGCCGTCCGTTCCGAAAAAGCGCCGAGACATGCTGTCCCTCCAACCTCGTGTCGTGGCCTGCCTGCCGGTGGCCCTTTTCTTAAAAGCCTACCGACGGTCGCGCCACACATGGCGACAACTTTGGCCAATTTAGCCCAGCGACCGTTGAGCTTGCGCAAATTTCACAGCAATTTCTCCGCCAAGTTGCATCGCCACGACTTGGCCGGCGGTGGATGACGACACGGAATCGGCCCATAGGTCGGCCAGAAACGGTCCTGCTTCACAGGCGCCCCGTTGAGCCGGTGCGGCGGAGCAGAAACGCTTTTTTGTGGCATGTTCAAAGGGTAAGGTGGCATGGCTTATTTCCTCGCAATCGCCAATCGCAAGGGTGGCGTCGGCAAATCGACCGTCGCCGTCATGCTGGCGCATGCGCTCAGCGTTCACGGCGGCAAGCGGGTGCTGGTGATCGACCTCGACTCCCAGTGCAACGCTTCCCTGATCCTGATGGGCGGCCAGGGGTGGAACGAGGCGCGCAAATCCGGCCGGTCCATCGCCGACTACTTCTACGATCTGTTCGACGGCATCCCGGCCAACGCCCGCGACTACGTGGCAAAGAACGTCGGCGACGTCTCGGCTGCGAACGGCAAACCGGCACCCATTGCTCTCGTTCCCGGCTCTCTGCTGCTCGAGGACATCCAGGGAGAGTTGTATCTAAAGCAAGCCAACCAGAGCAACATCGCGGACGTGGTCGCCAATCGCGTGCGCGGCCGCATGGAGAGTCTCATCCGCCGCTTCGAGGGCGATTTCGACATTGTCATTCTCGATTGTGCGCCGGGGCTTTCGTTTGCGGCGCTCGCCGCACTCAAGACGGCGGACAAGGTGATTGTGCCATTCCGACCAGACTACGTTTCGCAACTCGCAGTCGACCGCGTCGCGCTGCTGATCGAGGACACCCGTAATCTCGACGACCTTGCAGCGATCCCGATGGACCAGCGGCGCTATGCCTGCGTGGCGAACTATGTCAGGAACGATGATCGCGATTATCTGATGATCGAGGAAATCAGCCTCGTGCACCCTGTGCTCGAGACGTTTCTACCCCAGCGCAACGGAATCGCCGACGCTTTCGATTATGTCGGCACGCCGCGCTCGATCGATGCCAAATATGGCGATGCGGCAGGTGACGTGAAAGAACTGCACGACGAGGTGGCGCGCATGATGGCCGCCACGGGCAAAGTCAAGGTCGGCGCCTAGATGACTGAGCGCCGAGTACGAAGAAAAACATGAGCAAAGGCACGCAGCTCTGGCCCGGCCCCAAAATGCGAGATTTCTTTCGCGCGCACATCGCGCGCGAAACGAACCTTGATGACGAGGCTGTGGAGCGGCTCACGGATGCGCTTGAAAAATCCGTCAACCGGATGCTCGTGTGGGAAACACCCGAACGACCCGCGCTAGAGGCGCATGCCGAGAATTCAACAGCTTCAAATGAAGCTGTCGCCAATCCTGACGGCGCCAAGCCCTTCAACCCTTACACGTTCAGCGCCATGGTCGTTCTGGCGAAGACCGGCCATGAAGGTCTCATGAAGCGTCTGGGCGACATCGACAATGTCGATAACCTCAAAGCGCTGGCGGATGCACAGCATTTGGCCATCGGTGATGCGGTAACGAGCATCGAAGAGTTGCGAAGCGCGATCGTTGCCGCCGCCGAGCAGCGACTTGCGGATCGCAAGGCCGCAGCGAGTTGACGTGGCCGCCGTCCCGCCGCACGGTGTGCGGCGCGAACGGAGATCATGATGACGATTGCCAGCGAAGACGCAGAGCAACCTACCCTGCATCGATCGATCGGCCCCGCCCAACTCGCACTTTACGCCCTTGGAAGCATGCTCGGGTCCGGCATTTACGGGCTCATCGGTCAGGCTGCCGGGCAAGCGGGTTCGGCGGTTTGGCTGTCGTTTCTGGTGGCGCTCGTCGCGGCGCTCATGACGGCGTTGAGCTACGCGGCACTCGGTTCCAGGCATCCGCGCGCGGGCGGCGCCGCCTACGTGACGCAACGGGCCTACGGCATCCCGGTTCTGAGCTTCACAGTCGGCTTATGCCTCGTTTGCTCTGGCCTGACGTCTGTGGCCACGCAGTCCAAGATATTTGCCACAAATCTTGCGAATCTGTTGGGCGTCGAGGCGCTGCCGGTTTCATTGCTGGCAGTGGGCTTTTTGCTGATCGTCACCGGCATTGTGCTGCGCGGCATTCGAGAGAGCATGTGGGTCAACGTGGTTTGCACGCTGATCGAGGCGTTCGGCCTGCTGCTGGTTATCGTCGCCGGGTTTTCGTACTGGGGGAGCGTCGACTATTTCGACATTCCGCCCGAGCGCCAGGACAGTGGCATCGGCGTCGTCGTGGTCCAGGCGGCGGTTTTGACCTTTTTCGCCTTCATCGGATTTGAAGACGCGATCAATGTCGCCGAAGAATGCAAGGAACCCCAGACGACGATTCCGATCGGCCTCATATTCGCGACACTCGCGGCCGCGGTTCTTTATGTGTCAGTGGCGATTACGGCCGTGTCTGTCGTGCCTTGGCAGGAGCTTGCCCATGCACCGAGCCCTCTGACTGCCGTGATGGAGCGCGCCGCGCCAGCATTTCCCGCAATTGTCATGACGTTCATCACGATGTTTGCCGTCGCCAACACCGCTCTCGTCAATTACATCACGGCGTCGCGTCTCGTATACGGAATGTCAAACCAGGGGTTGCTGCCGCGCGTCCTTGGTAGCGTGCATCCCGGACGGCGGACGCCACATATCGCGGTCCTGGCTCTCGCGGCAGTGCTCCTGCCGCTGCTGATGGCTGGGACGATCGCCGATCTCGCTTCCGCAACAGTTCTGCTGCTGCTTTTCGTGTTTATCGCTGTCAACGGCGCGCTCATCATCTTGAAGCGACGTGAGGGCGAAGCCGAAGGCGTCTTTGACGTACCCTACTTCGTACCTGCCCTCGGCGCGACCGTGTGCGTGCTTCTGGTCGTCACGCGGCTGACGAGCGGCAACTGGCGGGCGCCGCTCATCGCCGGCGTTCTGGTTTTAGCGATACTAGCCCTCTACCAGTACTTGAAGCCGCGCATCACGGCCGACGACTAGGGAGAGGGCGTCAGCACGGACTGACACGCATAACGGGCTCGCGCGCTGTGCCTGGATCGTGTTAGCTGTCGAAGGCGGACAGACGCGAGGGGCAATATGTTTCCGGTTGGCGACGACGATAGCGCGGTGCGCTCGACACCCATCGTCACGTATCTCCTGGTCGCCATCAACGTCGCCGTATTCCTTCTTGAACTCTTGAACGGCGACGAGTTCATACGGCAATGGGCGTTTATCCCGGCCCGCTTCAGTCAGAGCCCAGTCGGCGATTTGCCAACGCTGTTCAGCGCGATGTTTATGCACGGCGGCTGGATGCACCTGTTCGGCAATATGCTTTACCTCTGGATCTTTGGGAACAACGTCGAAGACCGCTTTGGCTCCGCGCGCTTCCTGATCTTCTATCTAGTGTCAGGCATCCTCGCGACTTTCGCCCAATACTTCTTCCTGCCAGGCTCGAACATTCCCAACGTCGGCGCATCAGGCGCCATCGCGGGCGTGCTCGGGGCCTACCTGCTGCTCTTCCCTCATCAGCGCGTGCGTGTTGCCATTGGCTACAACGTGGTCGCGATGCCGGCGCTCATCGTTATCGGCTTCTGGGCCTTCCTGCAGTTCTTCAGCGGCATCGGGTCGATCGCCGCCACTGACGAGACCGAACAAGGTGGCATCGCCTACATGGCGCACGTTGGCGGGTTTGTGGCCGGATTGGCGTTGGCGTTCATTATGCGCGGCCGCGGACCGTCGCGGACGGCGTAGAGCCCCCGCATTCCACAACGTACTGCTAGAGGCCCGCTTCGGTCCCCGCGACCGAGGCGCGCCAGACTTCAAGCGCCTGTTTCGTCTCTTTCACGTCGTGGACGCGCACGATTTGAACACCGGCTGCGACGCCCGCAATCGCGCATGCGAGCGACCCCGGCACCCGATCCTTGGCATCCGGCACATCGCAAAGCTGGCCGATCATCTTCTTACGGCTCGCTCCGAGCAGGATCGGCACGCCAAGTCCGTGATAAAGCGACAGCCCCGCCATGACCGCAACGTTATGGTGCAGGTGCTTGCCGAACCCGATGCCGGGGTCAGCGACAATCTTCGCCTTCGGGATTCCGGCCGCAACGCATGCCTGAATCCGGCTCTCCAAGTAGTCGAACACATCGAGGACGACATCGTCGTAGCGCGGGTTGTCGTTCATTGTTTTGGGATCGCCCTGGGCGTGCATCAGCATGACCGGCAGCCCGGTCTCAGCCGCGGCCTCGAGCGCGGCGGGATCGTGCGAGAGGGCTGAGACGTCGTTCA
This sequence comes from uncultured Hyphomicrobium sp., assembly GCA_964651805.1. Lineage (GTDB taxonomy): Bacteria > Pseudomonadota > Alphaproteobacteria > Rhizobiales > Hyphomicrobiaceae > Hyphomicrobium_B. The sequence continues at coordinate 318,856 of CAZYXX010000001.1, forward strand.
GGATGTCGGCGCCAGCTTCAGCCGTCCTGCGCATGACTTCGGCCTTGCGCGTGTCCACCGAAATCACCGCATCGCAACGCGCGCGCAGCCCCTCGATCACAGGGATGACGCGGCGCAGTTCCTCATTTAGCGGAACAGTATCGGAACCGGGACGAGTGCTTTCTCCGCCAATGTCCAGAATATCGGCGCCTTCCTCTACAAGCTTCAATCCGTGACGGACTGCGGCTTCAGCGGTGGCGTGGTCGCCACCGTCGGAAAAGCTATCGGGCGTGACGTTGATGATGCCCATGATGCGCGGCTTCTCCAGCGAGAGGCCGGCAAGACGCGGCCGGGGCTCGGCCAATTCCTTCAGGATGTCGGAAGCCGCCAGAGCTTCGCGACCCCAATCGCCGCTGAAAGCATCGCCAAGAACGACGGTACGCCGTTTCGTGCCGCCGCTTGAGCGCGTCAATACATTGAGCGCGGCGAAAGACAGCCGCCCTCCAGCCAGCGGGAGGCCGCGCCAAGAAGGAACGTCCACTTCATACGGGGGCGGAACTTGCGATCTGTCCCAGAAAATGGCTGTGGGCTGGAGATAGATTGTTCGTTTCATTGCGGCCCTTGGTGCAAACACGCGGCAGGAGTCGTCCCGCGAACCCTATAGCAAAGACGGCCGCGATTGCTCGCGGCCGTCTTTCGTTACTTTCCAAATGCGCGCTCGACGTTACTGCGGCTGCGGTTCAGGGTCCATGCCGCCCTGTGGTTCCCCGCGCGGCCTCGGAACGGGCCGACCCGCAGTCGGCACGGCGGAACCGGCTGGCCCCTTGGTGCCTTCGTCGTCGCCCCGGCGTACGATCTTCTCGCCACGCATCAATGCCATGCATTCGTCACCCGATATGGTCTCGTACTCCATCAATGCCTGCGCCATCGCCTCAAGCTCCGCCTTGTGCACGCTGAGCACGTCCCAAGCCCTCTTCTCACCGGCGGTGACGATACGGCGGACTTCCTCGTCGATAAGCTTGGCGGTGCCTTCGCTCATGTTCTGGCGCTGTGTAATGGCGTGGCCCAGGAAGACCTCCTGCTGGTTCTCGCTGTAAAGCAGCGGACCCAAGACTTCGCTCATCCCCCACTCGGTCACCATGCGCTTGGCGATGTTGGTCGCCTGGCTGATGTCGCTGGAAGCTCCGGTGTTCAAATGCTCGCGACCATAGATGATCTGCTCGGCAACGCGGCCTCCAAAAGCCATGGCGATCTTGGCCTCGCACCACTGCTTGGAGTAGCTGAGCTTGTCGCGCTCGGGCAGGCTCATGGTTACACCCAGCGCACGGCCACGCGGAATAATCGTCACCTTGTGCAGCGGATCGTTGCCCGGCACCAGAATGTTTACGATAGCGTGGCCCGCCTCGTGGTAGGCAGTGGCGAGCTTCTCCTCCTCGGTCATGGCCATTGTCTTGCGCTCGGCGCCCATCATGACCTTGTCCTTGGAGTCCTCAAACTCGGACTGGGTCACCAGCCGCTTATTGCGGCGCGCGGCCAGCAATGCGGCTTCGTTGACGAGGTTCGCCAGATCGGCACCGGAAAAGCCCGGCGTACCGCGCGCGATAGTCTTGGGATCGACGTCGGGAGCCAGCGGCACCTTCTTCATGTGCACACGCAGAATCTTTTCGCGGCCGACAACGTCCGGGTTTGGCACAACGATTTGGCGATCGAAGCGACCGGGACGCAACAGCGCCGGGTCGAGCACGTCGGGCCGGTTTGTTGCAGCGATAATAATGATGCCCTCGTTGGCCTCGAAGCCGTCCATCTCTACAAGGAGCTGGTTCAGGGTCTGCTCGCGCTCGTCGTTGCCGCCGCCCAAGCCTGCGCCCCGGTGACGGCCAACAGCGTCGATTTCGTCGATGAAGATGATGCAGGGCGCGTTCTTCTTCGCCTGCTCGAACATGTCGCGCACGCGGGACGCGCCGACGCCGACGAACATCTCGACGAAGTCGGAACCCGAAATCGTGAAGAAGGGTACATTGGCCTCGCCGGCGACGGCACGCGCTATCAACGTCTTGCCAGTGCCGGGAGGACCAACCAGCAGACAGCCACGCGGAATACGGCCGCCGAGACGTTGGAATTTCTGCGGGTCGCGCAGGAATTCGACGATCTCTTCAAGATCGGCTTTTGCTTCGTCCACGCCCGCTACGTCGTCAAAAGTCACGCGTCCATGGCGCTCCGTGAGCAGCTTTGCGCGGCTCTTGCCAAAGCCCATGGCGCGGCCGGAGCCTGACTGCATCTGGCGCATGAAGAAAATCCAGACGCCGATCAGCAGCAGCATCGGGAACCAGCTCAACAAGATGCTGGCAATGGACTGCACTTCATCCTCGGCCGGGCGGGCCTTGAAACGCACACCCTTTTCCCGCAACTTCGAAACGAGCTGAGGGTCTTCCGGTGCATAGGTCGAGAACGGCACGTCATTCGACGAGGCGTCGCGCTTCGTACCCGTAATACGATTTCCCGCAATCACGGCTTCCGTAATGGTGCCTTTGTCCACGGCGTCGAGGAATTCCGAGTACTGGATCTCGTTGGGGCGACGCGCCTGGTTCGGATTACTCACCAGGTTGTAGAGCGCAAGAAGCAGGACGAGCAGCGCCGCCCAGATCGCAAGTTTCTGATAATTCGGATTCATTTTTGTTCCTGATGTCGCCGCGCGGGCCACAAAAATGCGGCTGGAACTGTGTTCAGGCAGCCCCTTAGGTCAAGGCTAACATAGGGGTGCCCCCGACATCGCACAAGTTTGCGAATTTACCCTATCATCGGTAGCCAGAAAGTGACGGCGCCGGCATGTTGGAATTGTGACGTCGCAGTTTCCTATCCGAAGCAAAGCGGGCAGGCGCTGACGGCCTCCGGGTCGGCGCCCAGCGCAGGCATCGGTCCAGCGAAAGGCATAAGCGTCGGCACTGCGATAAGTGTGCCGCCTCGCCAGAGTGCAGGCTGCGTGACAGCCGCCTGTGCAGGAAGGCATGCTGACACTACTCTGTCCGCGATCTGCTTGAGACCTGCTTCTCCCAGCGGGCGGATCGTGATTGGAAATTGCGCACCAGGGCGGCGGGCAATCCGAAAGCGCTCATCCCAAACGACTGCATCGTCGGCGGGTAAGGGCACATCAACTGTCGCAAGTCGGCCCGGTTCGCGCCAAACACGGATCGATTGGTCGGCGGCCGCGATGACGGCTCCACCGAGTGTTGCTGACATTGCGCGCGCTGTTTCAAGGCGCCGGACAATGCTCTCAACCTCCGAGAGCCGCGGGCTCGGGCTCGCGCCGCCGAAGTATTCGACCAGGCGCGCGACAACGCGCTGGCGAACGTAAGCAGGTCCGAGATCGAAAGCCTGCCGGTCAAGCCTTGCGAAGACACCGTGGTTGTAGTCCAAAGAAAGGGTCGCCTCGAAAGCAGCTGTAGCGTAGTCGAGGGCCGCGCGTGCTTCGCCTAGGCGACGCGCGGACGTGGCCAAGGCTTCTGTGCCGAGACCCGCCTCGCGCAGAAGAGCCATCGCAGCACGCACGCGCGGGCGCTCAAACTTCGTGTCGCGATTGGTCGGATCGTCAACAAAGGCAACATTGCGCGTGCTTACTGACGCGCCAAGCCGTGCCTTGGAAAATGCCAGCAGCGGCCGCACAAGCATTACCCGCGCATCTTCGGTTAGCCCGCGCGAAGTCTGCATTGCTGCCAGACCATCCGCGCCCGAGCCTCGCGCCAAACGCATCAGAAGCGTTTCAGCCTGATCGTTGGCATGATGCGCCGTCACGACCGCTACCCGATCGCCCTTTGCCAAGGAAACGGCGTGTTCGACAAGAAGGCCGTAACGTGCTTCGCGGCTCGCAACCGGCACACTTGTAGCGGGCTTCTTTCCGAGCCATGACAGCGTGGTGTGCGGAATGTTCAAGCTGGAAGCCTGGGTGGCTACCATCGCCGCCTCGGCGGGCGATTCAGCGCGAAGGCCGTGATCTACCGTTGCCGCATGCACCCGTAGACCAAGTGTATTCCGACGCGCGCGCCACTCGGCGACGAGATGCAGCAGTGCAACGCTGTCAGGACCGCCCGAGACGGCGAGCACCAGAACGGGATATTCGGTAAGCAGGGCGAATGCTTCGTCGGCCTCCGCTGCCGTGATGGCGTCGGCCGGCGGCATCAGCGTCGCTTTGTTGTCAGGGGCAGCCGACGCGCTGGCGTTCGGATTTTGCCCGTGCCATCACGCTTTGCGGTGCGTTGGGAAATTTGCTGGTCAGTTCGGCGTACGAGGAACACGCGGCGTCCTTCTGGCCCAAGCGGTCAAGTGACATGGCGAGCTTCAACAGGCTATCGGGCGCCTTCGAGCTTTGCCCGTAGCTCTGATAGCCCTTCAGGAAGGCGCCTGCAGCAGCCTTGTATTGACCACGCACGAAATGGGATTCGCCCAGCCAGTATTGAGCGTTCCCTGCAAGCGAGTCGTTGGGAAACTTCTGCAGGAAGTCGTCGAAAGCGGCTTCGGCGGCGCCATAGTCACGTTGGAGCAGGAAGCCGTAGGCGGATTCGTAGAGCTTCTTGGGATCACCAGCATCGGCCGCGGGGAGCGCAGCAGTCGCGACTGGAGGCGGTTGCCCGCCGAAGCTCGAGCCCGGCGGCGGCGCGGCCACGGCGGCCTGTCCGGCGGGCTGGCCATCAAGGAGACCGCCGATAGGATCGTTGGGGTTGGCGGTTGCCACTGTGGTTGAGCCGAAGTCGGCGCCTGCAACGTCTGCCGTGCTGTTTGAGGGTGCAAGATCTGAGCGCCGTGGTGTGCCGCCGAGGCTGCGAACCTGATCGGACAACTGCTGCACCTGAGCGGTTAGCGCACGAATCTGCGTTTCGAGGGCGTCGATGCGGCCGGCATCGGCTCCGCCGCCAACAGCGGCTGCCTGCGGAAAGGGCGCGGTTGCTGCGCCACTACCTTGCTTGGAGAGCGATTCAAGCGTGCCGACCATTACCTGCATGTCGACAAGTTGCTCTTCCAGGCTTTCGATGCGCGCTTTCAACCCGCCGTCCGACGTGGCGGCTGCGGGGGGAGCCGCCGCAGGTGGCGTCTGCGCAATCGCAAGTCCAGCACAGGCGAATGCGACGACCACCATTGTAGCGACGAGCCAGATCGTGTCTGCTTGACGCCTAAATCCCGCCATTCCCAACTCCGCCTCGTCGTTCAGTTCTCATGGTCCGCCGCGACCACCAAGTTTCATGCCCGGATGTCACGGCTGGCCGACGCCGTCAATCCTCGCGGCCGGCGCCGATTGCGCGGTGCTCCCTAAGGGCTGCGCAAAGGGTCGATAGCTTTCGGCGCTTCCGGTGTTGAAGGGGCGATCAGTGATCAGCGTCTCGACATGGCGGTTCTGCGCTTTGCACATAAAGGTCTGGCAGACCGCGATCTTGTCGCCGTCGCCACGCGCGTCTATTCGGATGCGTTCAGTTTCGACGCCGAAGCTGATAAGCCGCTCGCGCACGGCTTCAGCACGCCTCCGCGAAAGTTGTTCGGCGTCTTCGTGTGCGCCGCCGTCGTCGGCGCGGCCGATGATGACCACGTAAACGTCACGCCGACGCTTCAGCCAGCGAGCCTGGTTCTCAATCATCGCGCGTGCGCGACCACCAATGCTTGCGGAGTTCTCGGCGAAAAAGACCCGATCACCAACATTCAGCAGAAAATCCCGGCGCAAGCTCTCGGCGCGCGGTCCTTCGAGTCCGTGGGGTTGCGGATGACGCCGATAGCCGGTCGTATCGGCCGCCGGCGCAGCGGCGCCCATGGCTTTCAGCTCCGCGCTGGCGCGCGCCGATTCCGGGGTACCGGGGAACTCGGTCAGAATCTGTCCAAAGAGACGGGCCGCAAGGTCGCGCTTGTTGACCGTCATCGCTTCAATCGCGTCCTCCAGCAGTGCGGAAGGCCCGTCCCGCGCGGCGAGCGGCGCGACGGCGGCGGTCGCAAGCGTCAGGACGAGGACGGCAAAGAAACCTCGCACTTGCCTAGCGCTGGAGTTGGTAACGAACGAAAGCAAAGTGCCACCCAATGCCGGCATCCCGTTAGGCCGGACGATATCGGTATGCGGCGTCAATTGGGCCAAACTTTGCCGCCGCTGCAGCAGAGAACGGCACCAATCACCAGCGCTTGGCAGTGCGTGAAAACGAGTGCGGCGCCGGCGTTGCACGCCGACGCCGCCCAAGCTTTCTTTGTGGGGCGTTAGCGCTGGCTGACCTGCCCGCCGCTGTTTAGAACGGTTTGTGCGCGGCGGTTCTGCGACCAGCATGAGATGTCGTCGCAGACGGCCACCGGCCGTTCCTTACCGTACGAGATGGTGCGCATGCGGCCAGCGTTGATACCGTTCTGCGCGAGGAAATTGCGCACGGCGGTGGCACGGCGTGCGCCGAGTGCGATGTTATATTCGCGCGTTCCGCGCTCATCGGCATGACCTTCGACGGTGATCGCGTACTGAGGATACTGCGATAGCCACTGAGCCTGCTTGGTCAGCGTTTGCTGCGCCTCCGGCGTCAGGTCGACAGAGTCGGTCGAGAAATAGACTATATCGCCGACGTTCTGAGAGAAGTCGCGCTGAGATCCAGGCGTTGCGGAGCCATACTTACCGCCAAGCGACCCATCCGGTTGCAGCTCTTTGTTGGCTGCACAGGCTGTCAGCGCTAAACCGAGGGCGAGAAAGGCGCCGAGGCGCAGCCATTGACGTCCCGCTAACGTGCCAAGCATTTCGCGATCCCTTTCAAGCGGGCTGCGGGCACCATGGGCGCCGCACGCAACCTCGAAAGCCACCTCAGGTGTGGCATAGTCTCAACCCGTCTAGTTTGCCGACGCGCCGAAAATGTGACGAATTCCGCGCCTTTCCGCGGTATCGGATGATCTGCGCGATCGCTACAGGGCCGATTATCGCGCCCGCGATCCGATTCGGCCAAGTGGCCTCCGAAACAACCAACAGCAACCGTGCCGCTGTGCATATCCGCGCATGGCAGCGCCGTAGACTGTACTCAAAAACGTTCAAGACCGAGATGGTGGCGCACGTGACGCCAGCAACTCGGTCTTGATGTTCGATCCGAAAGACGCAATACGATCAGGGGATCCCTTATCGTGCGACCTCAACGGCCGGAGCATCCGCGCCCAGCTTCATCGGTGCATGCTCGACCTCTTTGCGGCAAGCGCCAAGAGCGAGAGCAACGACGACTGTGGCGAGAACGATTGCGCCCTTCATGTGATCTTCTCCTTGGTTAGTCCCGGGCTTTCGCCCTTGGCTTTAGCGAGCGACGTGCTCAGCCGGGACATCAGCGCCGAGCTTCAACGGCGTGTGCTCAACTTCGCGACGGCAAGCGCCAAGCGCCACAGCCGCAACCACTGCTGACAGAAGGATCAGCCCCTTAACACCCTGCATGGTCATATCTCCTGATACGATTCCGGCAAAAGCCGTATCTTGGGGTACCGGTGGCGGGCGTTCCGATCAAGTTCTGAGGCACCAATCCTCAAGTTTTCCAACCCAATAGGTGCGAAAATGCAACGGGGTCGTGGCACAGGGGCCGCCTTAGCGGAAGTCAAAATTATGACATCATAACATATTGTGTTTTATTGTATATTTTTACAATCCGTGACGCGCTCGCGTACGCTGTGAACAGCGTTCGTAAATGCCAGGTTAATTTAGAAGGGGCGACCAAGCGGGATCCGAGCCGAAGTCAGGAGTCGCAACCTGGCGCTCGTTGTAGCCGGTGATATCGACCGAGTAGATTCTGGGACCACCGTTGGCGCCTGCGGACTCGCGGAAGAACATCAGCAAGCGGCCATTGGGAGCCCAGGTCGGCCCCTCGTTATGGAAGCCCTCGGTGAGAATTCGCTCACCCGAACCGTCCGGCCGCATAACGCCAATCAAAAAGCGTCCGCTCGACTGTTTAGTGAATGCTATGTAGTCCCCTCTGGGCGACCAGACCGGGGTCGAATAACGGCCTTCTCCGGAAGATATCCGTTTGGGTGCAGACCCGTCTGACCCCATAACGTAAAGTTGTTGAACACCGTCGCGGTCGCTTTCGAATACAATACTGCGCCCATCAGGAGCGTAGCTAGGACCCGTATCGATGCCGCTCGACTCTGTCAGGCGTCGTGACTGCCGGCTACGCAGGTCCATCTCGTATATGCTGGAACGGCCATCAGGCGTGCCCAGACTCATGACGATGCGCTGGCCGTCCGGCGAAAAGCGGGGCGCAAACGTCATGCCCGGGAAATCTCCGACGAGCTCGCGCTTGCCGGTCTCGAGGTTCATGATGAAAACTCGCGGCTGGTCGCGGGTGTACGACATATACGTAATTTCCTGATTGGTCGGCGAGAACCTCGGCGTCAGCACGAGTTCCTGGCCCTGGCTCAACAGCCGCACATTGGCGCCATCCTGGTCCATGATAGCCAGCCGCTTGACGCGCTTGTCCTTGGGGCCTGTTTCGTCGACGAACACGATGCGCGTGTCGAAATAGCCTTTCTCGCCGGTCATGCGTTCGTAGATCTGATCTGCAATCAGATGGCCGATGCGTCGCCAATTTTGCGCCGCGGTGGAGAAGCGCTGACCGGCGAGTTGCCTGCCGGTTGCAACATCCCAAAGGCGGAACTCCGCCCCGACCTTGCCATCACCGCTATTCACGACACGGCCCACAATCAGCGCATCGGCCTGCACCGCCCGCCAGTCGGGAAAACGGGGCGCGGCATTCACATCGCGGACTTGCTCAAGAAACGACGCACGATCAAGCGGCGCGAAAAGACCCGAGCGCTCAAGGTCACCTTGCACGACGTTGGCGATGTCGGCTCCCAACTGACCATTGTCGCCAAGAAAAACCGGCACCGCGATCGGTATCGGCGCGATCGTACCTTGCGTCTGCGTTCCCTGCAGTTGTGCCAACGCCGGCGACGGCAGCGCCACAGCCAGCCAAAGGATCACACAGCCAAGTGCGGCAAGCGTGTTTGCGACGGGATGGGCCTTGGTCATCATCGATCGAAACCAGTCTCCTCAACGTCTTGCCGCGATTCGGAACTTAACAGGAAGACGAGCCCCTTTTGCGGGCGAATGCGCCAACTCTTTGACATTCACAACAGTTCACGCGGATCGAATGTCCAGTCGATGTAACGCCAGCCGCCCTCGTACTTGTCGGGCGGCAAGCGGAACGGCACGCAGGTCTTGACGGCGCGCAAGGCTGCTTCAGCATAGACCTGCCCCGCCGTCGTCGACGGAGCTGCTGTCACTTTCGGCTCGGTCCGCAGCGTTCCGTCCGGGTTCATCTCCCAGCTCAGCGAGACGACCGGAACCTCACTACCACCTCCTGTGCCCGGGGGCCGCCAGCAGCCGTTCAATTGCGCTTTCAGCATCCCTTTCAGCATGTCCTGCTCACGCAACGACAACACGGAATCAGCGCCTGTAGCAGCGCCCGCTTCTCTTCCAATCGCCAGAGCATCGTCTCTCGTTCCGGAGGCCTGCTGACCCTTTTTGCGAGGATCCTTGTCAAGAAGCGCCTTCTGGGGCGCGTCATCCGTCGCCTTGTCGAGTAGGGATGCGATCTTACTCGGATCGAACTTCTTTTTCGCCTCATCAGCTTTGCGCTTCTGCTCAGCCAGTTTTTTCTTTTTTGCTTCTTCCGCGAGCTTCTTCTTTTTCTCGTCCTCTGCCTTCTTCTTCGCCTCTTCCTCCGCTTTCTTCTTGGCTTCTTCTTCAGCCTTCTTTTTGGCCTCTTCAGCTTTGCGCTCTTCCTCGATCTTTTGTTCGAGCAGCTTCTGTTCGTCGGGCGTCGGGCCGGGTGTGGGCTCGGGCGGCGGAGGTGCCTCCTCGATCTTTTTGGCTATCGGGTCCGGCTCCGGCGGCGACGGCTCCTCGACCTTGGCGACCTCCTGCTCTGGCGGTGGAGGCGGGGGCGCAGGCGGCGGGGCGTTGTCGGGTTTTTTCGTATCGTTCTTGCTGTCGTCCTGCAGCGGCTCTTCCTTGGACTTCGTTTCGAGGTGCTTGGAATCCTCATCTCCCTGCTTCAAGCGCAGGAACTCAGACGGCGTGAGGATCTCCGCGGAAATGGCCGGCGTATCTGGCTCGGGCAGGGGTGGTGTCATGCCTGTCGTCAGCAGCGCCCATCCGATCAGCGCCGCGTGACAAAGGAGGGATATCGCAAGCCCGAAGGGCACGCCTCAACCCCCCTTCTCCTCGTCGAGGACGAACGAAAGCTTCTTGAAGCCGCCAGCGTTGATACGACCCATTACCTTCATGACCACGCCGTAGGGAACGCCCTTGTCGCCGCGGACGAAGATGGGCTCGTCGTATCCGTTCTGGGCAATGGCCTTCAGTTTGTCTGCGACCTCGTCAACACCAACTTGAGTTTCGCCGATGAATACATCGCCGTTGAGCCTCACGGTGACGGCGAGCGGATCTTTCTTAGGCGCAGGAATCTGCTGCCCCTTCGCCTCAGGTAATTCGACCGGGATGCCGACCTGGAGCAGCGGCGCCGCGACCATGAAAATGATCAACAGCACTAGCATCACGTCAACCATCGGCGTCACGTTGATCTCGCTCATGGGTGCGTGCCGGCCGCGCCGCCCTCTACCGCGACCGCCGCCTCCACCGCCGGTTTTGACACTGGCTCCCATGGCCTAGTTCCTCACGTCGATCTGGCGCGACACGATGGCGGCGAACTCGTCCGAGAAGGCATAAAGACGCTGTGCAATAGCAGCAGAGTCAGCGGAAAACTTGTTGTAGAAGACGACGGCCGGAATGGCGGCGATAAGGCCCAGGGCGGTTGCAAACAGCGCTTCCGCGATGCCGGGTGCAACGACGGCAAGGCTTGTATTCTTCGAAACAGCGATAGACTGGAAGCTCGTCATGATGCCCCAGACGGTACCGAACAATCCGACGAAGGGCGCCGTCGAGCCGACGGTGGCGAGGAACAAGAGCCGGCGATCAAGCCGCTCCATCTCGCGGCTGATGGTAACGTCCATCACCTTCTCGACGCGAAGCTGTATGCCGCCCAGCGCTCTTATGTTGCCTTCGACTGACCGCTTCCACTCACGCATGGCAGCGACAAAGAGGGCGGCCGTTGTGATCGTGCGTCCGCGCGACAATCCGGCGTAGAGTTCGTCGAGCGACTGACCTGACCAGAACAGAGCTTCGAACCTGTCGCTTTCGACGCGGGCCTTGCGGAAGGCGAAGAGCTTTTCGAAAATAATCGCCCACGACCAGACGGACGCAAGCCCGAGCCCGATCATCACGAGTTTGACGACAAGGTGGGCCTGAAGAAAGAGTTCAAGGAACGAAAAGCCGCCGGCGCTCACCGGAGCGACGACGCCTTGTGCAACGTCCGCAGGGTTCATTGCACCTTCCCGCTAATGTTTGATCTCATGGCTTACGACCCCGATGGAAACGCCCGGTGCAATCCGCACCGCTGGACTGCCCAGCGCCCGGATTTCCGGCGCGGCGGCCGGGTCCGCGCGACCATAATGGAGTTGGAGGTAGCATCATTCTCGTGCGCCAAGCCCCGCCGCCGACGCCTCGTGCCCAAATCAGCCTTCGCTGTGCAATATGACAAAACAAGGGCTTAAAGCGGTATCAGCTGACGACGCACCCTTCGGTTTGTCCACGACAAACGCCAGTTCATGGTTCCGGCGATATGCGCCGAAAAACTCTTAGATCCCGCAAGTAATTCTCTTTTCTAGAATATATTTGGGCGATTACGAGACATTGCCGCCCTCTTGATGTGCGAGGAACGCACCGCGTACCGCGTCACTCAGCCGTAGAGGCTTGCCCGCCATGGATACGAGCACGACGGTCACTTCGGCCTCGAACAGCCGTCTGCCTTCGCACGTGATGGTCTGCAGCAGCGTGACGCTCGCGCCGCCGAGTTCCTTCACGCGCGTTTCGATATCGAGGAGGTCGTCCATGCGGCCCGGCCGCAGATAGTCGACGATCATACGCCGGACGACGAACGCCGCAGGCTCGCGCGTGTCCGTGCCATCTATCATGCGGCGTGCGTCCGTGCCGAGCAGGCGCAGGAAATCGGTGCGACCGCGCTCCGCGAAGCGAATGTAGGAGGCATGATAGATCACGCCGCCGGCGTCCGTATCTTCGAAGTAGACGCGAACCGGCAGCACGTGCCGTTGTCCCGATTCGTCGCGCACGATGCGGCCGGAAATATCGGGCCAGTTGGCTGTGCTCACGCTTCACCTCGGTCGCCAAGTTCGAGCAGAACAATTTCCGGCGTGCTGCCGACGCGCACAGGAAGCGCCGAGCAACCGAGACCGCCCGAGACGACTAGATGGCGGCCGTCCTCGATTTTGTGGCCGTAGACATACCGCCGGCCATAGCGCGAGGGGACTACCGGCGCATAACCGAGGATGCGGATCTGCCCTCCGTGCGTGTGTCCGGCGACCGTTAGAGATACGCGCTCGGGCACGTAGGGGAAAATATCGGGTTCGTGCGCCATGAGGATCACGGGCGCGTCGTCCGTCACTTGCGCGAGTGTCGCCGGAAGATCGTCGACTCCCTCGTACCCAATCCGGCTGTTGCGGATGAACGGGCCGTTCTTTGCGGTCGGAAGGAGCGCCCACTGGTCGCCAAGGCCTGCGAGCCAGAATGGGTGACCGCTCTTCTGCAGGCGCACACTGCGATTTTCGTGCACCGGAATTCCGGCGTTCTCGAGCGCGCGGCCGGCTGTTGTCGGACCTGACCGTCGCCGTTGTGCCTCGTCGTCCTCCCACCAGTCGTGGTTGCCGAGCACGGCATGCACACCGAGCGGGGCTTTTAGCCGGCCGAGCGTTGCGGCCCACCTGTCGGGACGAACTGGCTCCGAATATCGGCTCAGCCGGTAGCCCATGACAAAGTCGCCGAGCAACAGGACAGCGTCTGGCGAAAGGCCGTTTGTCTGCTCAACAATTTCCTCAACGCGCTCGAGCGACATCCAGGGTTCGCAGACGTGCAAGTCGGCGATAACGGCAATGCGCAGATTGAGACCGGGCGTCCATCCCGGTGGCGTCAAGCGGTAGGTCGTGACGCTCTGGCGAAACGCCTGGGCTACGCCATAGCCACCGAAGGCCGAGCCGCTAAAGCCCATCAGGACGATGCCCTTCAGTAGGTCACGGCGGCGGATAAGACGCATGTTCTTCAGGTATCTGATTCAGTTTGCTATGGGGGAGAGGCGGAGCGCATGGCGGGCGAACAAAACAGCGAATAGAGACAACACGGTGAATTTCCACACGGAATCGCGTGGCGCGACATTCCGCCTAAGCGGCTGATTAATCGTCCGAGCCGCTGTCGAAAATCGGCAGTTCAGGCGCGCTGGCGCGCGCGGGGCCAGAAACCCCAAGGTGGCGGTAGGCTTTGAGCGTCAGGACGCGGCCGCGCGGGGTACGGCCGATGAAACCCTGCTGAAGCAGATAGGGCTCGACGATCTCCTCAAGCGCGTCGCGCGCCTCAGAAAGCGCGGCAGCGAGTGTTTCGATGCCAACCGGCCCGCCATCGTAGTTTCTCAGGATGCAGCCCAAATACCGATGATCGAGCGAATCCAGCCCCTCACCGTCGACTTCCAGCATCTTTAGCGCACGATCGGCGACGGCGGCATTAATGACGGCGGCACCCTCAACCGCGGCAAAGTCGCGAACACGACGGAGGAGCCGGCCGGCGATACGGGGCGTTCCGCGCGAGCGCTTGGCAACTTCGCGAGCGCCGTCAGCGGCCATGGCGGCACCGAGAACGCGCGCGCCGCGCGCGACGACGAGTTCGAGTTCCTCCACGGAATAGAAATTCAAGCGCACGGGAATGCCGAAGCGGTCGCGCAGCGGGTTTGTCAGGAGGCCGGCCCGCGTAGTCGCGCCGACCAGCGTGAAGCGCGGCAGGTCGATGCGCACCGAGCGCGCCGCGGGGCCCTCGCCAATCATCAGGTCGAGCTGAAAGTCTTCCATCGCGGGATAGAGGATTTCCTCCACCACGGGGTTCAATCGATGAATCTCGTCTATGAAGAGAACGTCACGCTCCTCGAGGTTCGTCAGAAGCGCTGCAAGGTCACCGGCCTTAGAAATGACCGGCCCTGACGTCGCGCGAAAGCCGACACCCAACTCTTTCGCCATGATCTGCGCCAGCGTCGTCTTGCCCAATCCGGGAGGGCCTGCGAACAGAACATGGTCGAGGGCATCGCCGCGGGCGCGTGAGGCCTGAATGAAAACGCGAAGGTTCGCGCGTGCCTGCTCCTGCCCGATGAATTCCGCCAGCGACTGAGGGCGGATGGTCGCCTCGAAGGCGTCCATCTCCTTGCGTGCACTGGTGACGAGCCGGTCGGTCATGGTTTGTTCGTGCGTCTGTTCGGCCGGGGCGTCAAGCGGCGGGCAGATTTTGTGCAAAGCTTGTTGCGAGGGTGCTCGCGGTGTCTCTCTGGCCGCCTTCCAGAACTCAGTTCGCTGAACGTGAATTTGGAGGCCGCGTAAGGATGCGCGTCCATCTAAGCATAAGCCTGCACAAGACCGCGGAAATCGCACCAAGCGCCACCAACAGCGTGAAAACGCCGATCGGAGGTTCAGCATGGTGCTTGGACATCAATATCGCGACGGCGAGCAGAGCGCACGTGATCGTCGTTGCCACTAAACCCGCGTACGCCGCGTCCCAAGCACTGAAGCCGCCGTATTTTAAAGCCTGCCGCGCCAAGTATACACCGGACATCAATGCCGCCGGTCCGCCCAACACGTAACCGAACAAGCACAGCAATATTGCGAATAGGCCGAAGTCGGTTTCTATACCGCGCGCCTCGTCTCTGAGTGCTGCAGGCAGGAACACCAACAAGATGAGACCACTCCCGATGAGCGGGCCAACGAGCGTGTAGAACGCCGCGATCGTAACGGCTCGGGCGCGACCGACGACGTTCATGGCGTCAAAATGCCCGCCGATATCAGCAGGGACCTCATGCCGATGGCCACAAGACCCGCGATGAAGGCGAGGTAAGGCAACGAGCCGCCGTGCTCGAAGGGGAACAGGATTACCGCCGCTGTGAAGGCCACGACGCCTGCGACGGCCGCGTGCAGCCATCCGTAAGAGCCGCTCTGCAGCACGAACGGGGTAAGCCCGAGTGCCGCGAGCGTCGCCGGGAACGCGCTCCATGCGAAAGCGCCAAGCGCAATCTCGCCAACGGATCGGTGCAGGCGCGGAGGGAGCGCGAAATCGAATGCGGGCGCGGCAAGCGTCAGCGCCAAATCAAGCAGGCCCGCAAAGAACGGCGCGGCGAGCGACGTCAACAGAACCATCCACAGCGCACGCTGCGCATTCGTTACAGTTTCCATTTTTCCCGGCCGAACCTCAGAAATGCCGTCTACGGCTTGCAGGTCTCATTCAGAAATGGGGCGCCGCGATGCCGCTACTTGTTTTTCAGCGCGCAAGTTCGCGCAAGCCGCGCTTGATGAGCTGTACGGTTGCCGCGTCCACGCCGAGTTCCTTGATCGCGGCCGCGACCGCGGAAGACGCCTGTGTGGGATTGTAGCCCAGATTGGTAAGCGCTGAGATGGCCTCGGCCGCGGCGTGCGGCGGTACGGCACTCTTGCCGCTCGCACCCGCGACGGTTCCGGGCATATCGAGGCCGGCAACAGAGAGCGGCGGCGCTTTGTCTTTCAGTTCGGCGACGATGCGCTGCGCGAGCTTCTTGCCGACGCCGGGCGCCTCCTCGACGGCAGCCCAGTTTCCGAGCGCGATGGCGGTCGCTAGATCCTGGGGCGAGAGCACGCCCAGCACACCCAACGCCACCTTGGCGCCAACGCCCTGGATGGTCTGCAGCGTCCTAAACCAGCTGCGCTCATGTTCGCTTTGGAACCCGAACAGGCGGATCGCGTCTTCGCGGACGTGCGTATCGATCGTGAGCGACACCACGTCTCCCGACTTCAGGTTGCGCAGCGTCCGGGCCGACGCCTGCACTTCGTAGCCGACACCGCCGACATCGATGATAAGAAAACTTTCGCCTACGGCGTCGACCTTGCCGGTGAGTTTGCCGATCATGCGCGGACTGCTTTTTGGGTGCCAGCAATCGCCAGCGTACGGCTCGTGCGATGGTTGGCGTGGGTTATGGCAATCGCGAGTGCGTCGGCCTCGTCGGCGCTATTGAAGGTCGCCTTCGGCAGAAGGAAGCCTATCATCGCCTGGATCTGTTGCTTTTCCGCATGGCCCGTGCCGGTGATCGACTTCTTGATCAGGTTCGGCGTGTACTCAGCAATACGCAGTCCGAGCATCGCAGGCGCAAGCAACACGGTGCCGCGCGCTTGGCCGAGTTTCAACGTCGAGCGCGGGTTGTCATTGACGAAGGTCTCTTCGACCGCGGCTTCCTGAGGCATGAAGCACTTTATCACACTGGTTACGCCTTCGAACAGCGCGCGCAGACGGTACGCCAGATCCTCGTCCGTGGGCGGCGCAATAATGCCGGCTGCCACGTGGCTCAGCCGCACGCCGTCGCTATCGACGATGCCCCAACCGGTGCGGCGCAGCCCCGGATCGATGCCAATGATGCGAATCGTTCTCCCCGTCATGCCGCGTTGATAGCACGAAGCGGGAGTCGTGCCTTCAAGCGGGGATGTCCGAGCCCCGCGGCAACGGCGGCGGCCGAGCGCAATCGGCGACTTGGTTTCTGATAATTGCGTCGAGGGCGTCGGCGACCTCAGGCTCGGACCAGTAGCTTGTGTGGCCGCCAAGCCCCATCACGCGGTTGTCGATTGTCAGGCCGTCGGGCGGGTAGATCCGCCCTCCAATGTAGTCGTCAACCCGGTATAGGTTGATCCAGCACTTCAAGCGCGACGCTAGACCAGTCGGAGCCGGAATGCGCGCCGCGTATTCGTAGAAGTAGCGCTGATAGACGGCGCCGATAGGGGAACCGAATGTCAGCAGCGAGGGGCGCGCGCCGCCGATCTCCGCGTAGGCCGGCGCGGCGTCGTTCAGGTAGTCGTAGACCACGACCGATCCTTGGCTATGAGCGACGAAGACCACTTCGTCGTACTGCTGTCCGGCAAGGAACGTGTTGAGGATCAGCTTCAGGCGGTTCTGGATGCGGGCGCGGCGCGGGCGGACGTAGCGTGCGCGAAACAGCGACGGCATGAAGTAGGTCGCTGTTTCGACGCGAGGAATGTAGTGATGATCGATGAGGTCGCGCGCGATGTGGACGACGTTGGCGATCCTATGTCCAAAGAAGAAGGGCATTACGAGCGCGACGAGGGCCGCAAACGGTAGGACGTAGTTTCTCAGCTGAACAAAAAGCGTCCTGTTCTCGATCAACGGTTGCAGCACAACCAGCGTGATGACAACGAGATAAGCAACTATTAGCAGCGCGGCGAGCCCGGGGTTGAACAGCAGGCGCGGCATACGCTTCGCCGTCCCTTCGAGATCGCCCAGGCCGGCCCGCGCGCGGTACTTCCGTAGCACCATCAGGTACCAGGCGGCGCCCAGGAACAGCAGTACGGTCATTGCGGTGGCCGCGTAGATGAACTTGAACCGCTGAATCCACTCCAATTCGATATTCGGCACCTGCGCCAGCTTCACGACCGGGTCGTCCGGCTTAATCTCACCACGCTCTAGCGCCCGGTCGATGAGAGGTCCGGCCTTCGTCAGTGTCGAGTTTGTCTCGGCACGATTAAGCATCGGATAGATGACGGTGACGACAACGGTCGTCCAAAGTAAAAACTGCAGGATCAGTATTGCTATGCTCGTCGACAGCGATGCGATGCCAGTGTGGTCGCGCGACCGGCGTGCCCACGCCATTGCAGCGAGAAGAAAGAGGGTGCAAACTAAGAGCAGCCCTCCCCAGAAACGCCAACCCCAAATGATCACCTTGTAGAGGCCGTTAATGTAGCAAGGCCCGGCCCGGCCCGGGTCGATGCAATCGACCCCGTTGGGGACAACGTCGCTTGCAGCAGCGGTGCCGAACTTCAAGTCCCACACCCAGTCGAGGGCGGGCAGCAGTAGGTCGTTGTAGGCGAGGACGAAGAGAGCGAACGAAGTCACCCAGAGCCAAAATGCAGTGTCGTACCAGGAGTAATCCTGGCGCTGAACGATCTTGTAGAAGGCGAAGAACGAACCGGCGAATAGCAACGCCTGCACAGCCAGAAACTGCCAGCGCGCATCGATGGCATTCCCCACCGCGACGGGCTCGAACAGTAGGAGTGCGCAGATGGCAGAAGTGGCGATGGTCAAGGCCGCAATAGGCCCGCGCAGCAGCCATCCGGCGATCCAGAGAATCTTGCGCAACAGCCACGAGGTCCAACTGCGCCGCGGATCGAGCATTGCGTCGACGAGATGGTGCGATTCAAAAATGACCCGGAATAGACCGAGCAGCGTATTCAGGCGGCCGGGCTGCAAGGAGGAAAGGTCCGCCCAGTGCAGTTCCACAGCCTCGATCGTCGTGCCGCTTTCATGCTGGGCATAACGATGCACCACGGGAAAGACAGGTGGAGGATTGGAAATGTTGGGTTCGGCAACGCGCTTGTATTCGTTGTAGTCGGCGGCTGCGTAACCCGAATGCGTATCGGCAAGCGTGTCGATGACCGCGTTCACGCAATAGCCGGGTTCGGTTTCGCCCACGCCGTGGACGACGACCAAGCCGACGCGACGCGACGGCTGCGCAGCGATTGGACCGTCGGCTGACATTGGGCTCCCGCCCCGTTAGACTGGCTGTGCCGGTAGTGTTCCGCAGAGGCCACGAGGCTGTCAAACGCTTCACCCGACAGCTGCGTCGCAAACGGGCAACACTATGTGGAGTAGGCTGGTTAACAGCCGGGAGAGCTAATATGGACCTCGCGCATCCGGAATGGATTTTCGCCGGCATTGCAGCCGTCCTGGTCGGTGTCTGGCTGATCCGCTGGGCCGCGCGTAACAACATGGCGGGACAAATCTCGGGCGTGACTTCGGACGCGGCGGCCGACAGTCTGCGCGCTCGCGGCAAAGCCGGTGCCGAGCAATTGCGCGCCTCGGAAAAGTTGACACGGGAAAAGGTAGCTCGCTACTCGGCGCGCAACTCGATGTCGCAACTGGCCGGCGTCCTCGGCTTCATCCTAGTCATGGGTGGCTTGATGGCGATCGTGCTCGGGGTATACTATTTCGACTAGCCGTCGCCCGACGCGTCAACTAGGCCGCCGTCAACTTCGAGAGAACCTCTTCCGACACTTCGAAGTTTGCGAACACCGCCTGAACGTCGTCGTCATCTTCAAGGCCCGCGATCAGCTTCAGGATGGACTGCGCGTTTTCCTCGTCAACGGTCGTCGTCAGTGTCGGCCTCCAGACCGTCTTGACGTTTTGAGGCTCGCCCAGCCGCCGCTCTAGGGTTGCAGCGACGCTGCCGAGGTCTTCGAAACTGCACGTGATGACGTGCCCGGTAGCGTCCGACACCGTGTCGTCAGCGCCGGCTTCGATCGCAGCCTCGAGGATCGCGTCGGCATCGCCTTTGTCGGCCGGATAGATGATCTCGCCGACGTGGTTGAACATGTGGCTGACGGAACCGGTGGACCCGAGATTGCCGCCGTACTTGGTAAAGACGGCCCGCACGGCACCGCCGGTGCGGTTACGGTTGTCGGTAAGGGCCTCGGCTATGATCGCGACCCCGCCCGGCCCATAGCCCTCGTAGCGCACGGTTTCGTAGTTGGCCGTGTCGGCGCCCGCCGCTTTCTTTACCGCGCGGTCGATATTGTCCTTCGGCATGTTCTCGGCGCGCGCGGCCTGTATGGCGAGGCGTAGCCGGGAATTCATGTCCGGGTCAGGCAGGCCAGCCTTTGCGGCGACAGTGATTTCGCGGGCCAGTTTGGCAAACAGCTTGGCACGCATGGCGTCCTGTTTGCCCTTGCGATGCATGATATTCTTGAATTGGGAATGGCCGGCCATTGCGCGACTGCTTGCCTCACGGATCTCGATTGCGACCCGTGTTTTGCTCAAGCACCACGCCACGGTCAAGCTTATGTCCTCTCAGCGGCTTTCGGCCTTAAGCAGAGGCTCGGGGTCGAGCACCCGTCCCTCTTTCCTGACCTCGAAATGCAGGCTCGGTCCGGTTGTCAGGCCGGTGCTGCCGCGCGCGCCGATATGGTCGCCGGCGGCCACACAGGCGCCAGCAGAAACGCTGATCTTCGCGAGATGCGCGTATGCCGTCCTGATTTTATTGCCGTGATCGATCTCGATATAGTTCCCCATCGGACCGCGCCAGCCGGCCTCCACCACCTCCCCGGCGGCCGCCGCAACGATCGACGCGCCCACGGGTCCGGCAAAATCGACGCCCGTGTGCATTTTGGTCGTTGCGAGGATGGGGTGGCGCATCAGCCCGAACTTCTTTGAGACCTTGCCGTCTGCGGGTCTCGTCAGTGGTACGCCGGTGGGCGCCTTGGGACAGGCCGCGAATGCTGGATCAGCCAGCGCCAGCGCAAGAGTGATCAACAGGAGGTTTGTTCTTTTCACGGCCCCGTCTCCAACGCGTCCGTGCGTTAGACACGCGAATAGGGCCGTAGCTTTGTCGAAAAGCTGCCTATTCCCAGTGCGTGGGACAGGAGGGCTCGATATGCGGGCCTATCCGCAGCGCAGACACGCGGGTTGCGAGCCCCGTCGCATCGTCGATGTCGACCGCCAGGCCCGAAAGGCTGGCAGGGCCAGTTGCCGGCTCATAGCGTTGGCGCGGAATCTTGGTCAGGAAGCGATGCAACGGCTCGTCCGCCTCCATACCCAGAACCGAGTTGTAGTCACCGCACATTCCGGCATCCGACATGTAAGCCGTGCCGCCTGAAAGCACACGCTGATCGGCCGTCGGCGTGTGCGTATGTGTGCCGATCACTAGGCTCACGCGGCCATCGAGGAAGTGGCCCATGGCCTGCTTTTCGCTCGTCGCTTCGGCGTGCATGTCGACGATGATGGCGTCGGCGCCCGATTTGAGCGCGCAGGCGGTGATTTCGTTGTCGACGGCGCGGAATGGACAATCGAGTTCCGTCATGAATACGCGGCCCATCGCGTTGATGACCAGCACATCGGCACCGTTGCGTGCCTTGAATATGGTAGCGCCGCGGCCGGGCGTGCCTTTGGGGTAGTTCAAGGGCCGGATCAGCCGGTCCTGGCGTTCGATGTACACGAGCGTTTCCTTCTGATCGAAGGCGTGGTTGCCCAGTGTTACGCAGTCGGCGCCGGCGTCGAGCAAATCCTGCAGAATCTGCTCCGTTATGCCAAACCCTCCGGCCGAATTCTCACCATTGATAATCACGCAGTCGAGGGAATAGCGCTCGATCAGTCCCGGAAGGCGCTCGCATACGGCGGTTCGGCCGGCGCGGCCGACAACATCCCCAAGAAAGAGAAGACGCATTCAAGTTTCCGGATTAGGCATCAAGGCAATGGTGGGGACCGGACGGCGTCAGTACCCAATCGAGACGCTGGTCATAGCTTGCGACCGGCACCGCGTCGACCTTCTGTTCGTCATAGGCAATGCCGACGGCGGTGATCTTTTTGATCGAGCGCAGCCGCGTCAGCGTCCGGTCGTAGTATCCGCCGCCGTAGCCTAGCCGGTGGCCGCGGGAATCGAAGGCAAGCAGAGGGATAAGCAGGACATCGGGATCGACGGCCGGCTTGTCATCCAGTGGTTCGGCGATGCCCCAGGCCGCAACGGCCATGGCGTCGCCCGGCGTCCATGCGCGCATGACGAGCGGAAGTCCCTTGCCCTCCATGACAGGTAACGCCAGCCGAAACCCTTCGGCGTGTAGCCACGTCATCAGCGGTGCGGGGTTGATCTCGTCACGGATCGCGGCAAAGCCGGACACGATCGCGCCGGGCTGGGGAGCAAGAAAATCGAGACCGTATGCTGCCAGCCGCCGACTGGCTTCGGGTCCGTACTTCTCAAATGCCGCTTTTCTTAGCTGCAGCGCCTCGGCACGCAGCGCTTTTTTGGCGTCCAGCATCGCGCTCGCAATCGTATCTAAGTGCCGCGAAGGCCGTCGGGATCATGATCCCGCGTGGTCCCTACGAGCGTAGGTGGGCGCCATATATCCGGAACCACGGTTCCGGTCAGGGACAGCGCCCGTGCGGATCTTATAGGCCCCCGGGTCATATTGCCCCTAACGGGCCCCGCAGCCCCACCTATCTAGTTCAGGGCAGGGGCAAAATCCAGCACGCGCCAAGTACCAGCGGCCGGGTCTCAGTATTTGCGTGGAAAAGAGCTCAAAGATTAGAAGCGGTCGCCGCCCTGTCGCGTGGATATGACGGTCTCGCCGTCGTCGCCGCCATTGTCGTCTGCGGCCACGGACTTGAGTTTTTCAGTCTCGGTGTCGAGCAACGAGTCAATATCTGCACGAGCATCAAAGAGTTCGTCGGCGATCAACAGAGCCGCCATCAACACGAGGCGCTCGTCTCCAACCTGGCCGTGCTCCGCAGAGAGCGCATCGAGTTTGGTCTTGAGATATGCCGCAATGGCACGCAGCCGCTCTTCTTCGCCCTCACCGCAGGCGAAGCGATAAGTCCGGTGGTTGAAAGTAATCACGACCTCGGCCACGCCATGCCGGCGGATTGTCCGCCCTCCCAGACGTTCGGCGACGCACGACAGCGTTACTTGCCATGCGGTAAATTATGAAGCGAATCGATAACCCATTCAATGCGGTTCACCACGTCCTGGTGGCATTTTTCCAGTTCGGCGATTCGCTTCAGCGCCTTCGCCAGTTCAGCCTCCAGGCGCGCGATTTCGGCGGCGGAAGCTGCTGCACCCGCTGCTTTGCGGGCTGGCTTCGCCACTTCTGAACGTTTGATTTTGGCGGCGCTGCGTTCTGTCATGGCCCTCACCGCAGTATTGTCGGCGACGCGAATGACGCGGCGATCACCCAACAAGGGTTAACCACGTTACGGGTGAGCCGTTGGCTCCGTCAACAAACGACCAAATCACATCTCGCGCAATTGACCGAAAAACCAACTCCGATCGATGTATGCGCAGAGGGGATGACGCATTGACAGGCACCCATGCTGTCACGTTAAACACCCGCCAACCGCAATGCGACGTGACGACCACGGCGCACAATGACGCGGGATTGACCTCATAACAATTGCGGAGGATTCCCTACTATGGCTGTGAAGGTCGCGATCAACGGCTTCGGCCGCATCGGCCGCAACGTCTTGCGCGCGATCATTGAAAGTGGTCGCGACGATATTGAAGTGATCGCGATCAACGATCTGGGACCGGTCGAGACAAATGCGCACCTGCTTCGGTTCGACAGCGTGCACGGCCGCTATCCGAAAGAGGTAAAAGTCAACGGCGATACAATCGACGCGGGTCGCGGGCCTATCAAGGTCACTGCGATCAAGAACCCGGCTGAGCTTCCGCACAGGGAACTTGACATTGATGTCGCGCTCGAATGCACCGGCATCTTCACGTCGAAGGACAAGGCGAAGGCGCACCTCGACGCTGGCGCGAAACGCGTTCTCGTTTCGGCTCCTGCCGACGGCGTCGATTTGACAGTCGTCTATGGCGTCAATCACGACAAACTGAACAAGGGCCACCTCGTCGTTTCCAATGCATCGTGCACGACAAACTGCCTGGCACCGGTTGCCAAGGTCCTCAACGACCTCGTCGGCATCGACAAAGGGTTCATGACGACGATCCACGCCTATACGGGCGATCAGCCGACGCTGGATACGCTTCACAAAGACCTCTATCGCGGGCGCGCGGCCGCCCTTTCGATGATCCCGACGTCGACCGGCGCGGCGAAAGCCGTCGGGCTTGTGCTTCCTGAGCTCAATGGCAGGCTGGACGGCACCGCGATCCGCGTGCCAACTCCGAACGTGTCGGTGGTCGACTTCAAATTCGTGGCCAAGCGAGAGACGACGAAAGACGAGATCAACGCAGCCTTAAAGCGCGCAGCGAGCCAGGAGCTCAAAGGCATTCTCGGCGTCACCGACCAGCCGAACGTGTCGTCGGACTTCAATCACGACAGCCGCTCCTCGGTGTTCCACCTCGACCAGACGAAGGTCATGGACGGAACGCTCGTTCGCGTTCTGAGCTGGTACGACAACGAGTGGGGCTTCTCGAACCGCATGGCCGATACCGCAGTGGCAATGGCAAAATTGATATGATCCTCGACAACGGGCGCCCAATGAAAGGCGCCCGTTTCCATTTCAAATGTCGAATGGCCGCCCAGCGGCAACGGAGGCGTCGATGACGGAAAAACTTGAAGAAATTGCCCGCGCCATGGTCGCACCCGGCAAGGGAATCCTCGCGGCGGACGAAAGTTCCGGCACCATCAAGAAGCGCTTCGACAAAATCAACTTAGTATCGACCGAAGATGCCCGGCGCGACTATCGCGAAATGCTGTTCCGCTCAGCAGACGCGATGAAGAACTACGTCTCGGGCGTCATTCTGTACGACGAGACGATCCGGCAAAAGGCGAAAGACGGCACGCCGCTCGTTGACGTCATCAAGTCGGCAGGTTCCATCCCGGGCATCAAGGTCGACACTGGCGCCAAGCCGCTCGCCGGCCCGACGGTCAAGGTCGAGACCGTGACCGAGGGCCTCGACGGTCTGCGAGAGCGGCTCGCCGAATATTATAAGCTGGGTGCACGTTTTGCGAAATGGCGCGCGGTCATCACGATCGCGGACGGCTGTCCGACCTGGAACTGTGTAAAGGCGAACAGCCATGCGCTCGCGCGCTACGCCGTGCTCTGCCAAGAGGCCGGCATCGTACCGATCGTCGAGCCGGAAGTGCTTATGGACGGCGAGCACTCCAAGCACGACATCGACGAATGCTACCGCGTGACAGAGTGGACGCTGCGCTCGGTATTCCGCGAGTTGTACGACGCCCGCGTAAATCTTGAAGGCATGGTGCTGAAGCCGAACATGGTGATTGCCGGCCAGAAGTCTCCCAAACAGGCAAGCGCGGCTGAGATCGCCGAGAAGACGGTGAAGTGTCTCAAGTCAACTGTGCCGGCATCAGTCGCAGGCATCGCATTCCTGTCTGGTGGACAGTCCGATGAAGCGGCGACAGAACATCTGTCCCTGATGAACGCGCTTGGCAGTCTACCCTGGCCGCTCACGTTCTCCTACGGGCGCGCGCTGCAGGCAGCCGCGCTCTCGGCGTGGGGTGGAAAGCCCGAGAACGTTGCCGCAGGTCAGCGCGCTTTCACGCACCGCGCCAAGATGAACGGCCTCGCGGCGCTCGGAAAGTGGGAAGCTAAGCTCGAAAAGGCCGCCTAAACTTGGCAGGCAATTTTCTGACCAAAAAGGCGGGCTTCAACCCGCCTTTTTCGTCTCGACTGCGGTTCCGCCTGATCGACCAGCTCAGTTGAATAGCAGGCCCGACAGCGCGTTGCTGATGATATCGCCCGCTTCGTCGCCACCGCCCGGCTTCTTGCGTGCTTGCTGTTTGCCTTTCTTGCGCGCCGGCTGCGACACTGGCTCGGCGTAAGGATCGGTGACGACCGTGGCATCGTCGGCCACGACTTCGTTGGAATGGTCGGGCGGTGTGTAACGCACAGGACGACCGGCGAGCGCACTCAAGACGCGCGCGTCGTGACCGTAGATATCATTAAAGGTCTTGATGGTTCCGTCGGCCTTGGGGCGCGCCGTGAAGTAGGTCAAATACACGGGGACGGGTTTGTCGAGCAGCACCTCACCCCCACTGCGGAAGCGACCGCTGACTTGGTCCTCGTTCCAGGACTTGTCCTGCTCCAACAGAACGCTGGCGAGTTTCTCAGGGTTCTGGACGCGGATACAGCCGTGGCTCAACGCCCGGCGTGACTGTGCGAACAGTCCGCGCTCGGAGGTGTCGTGCATGTAAACATCATGCCGGTTGGGGAACATGAACTTCACGCGCCCGAGCGGGTTTTTGGCTCCCGGCGGCTGCACGAACGAGTAGCGCCGGATGTCGACGTTGTTCCAATTGATAGAATCTGGGTCTACAGGCCGGCCGTTCAGACTAGGTTTCAGGCCGTATGCCGCAAGCACGCGCCCGCCCCCGCTCGAACCTCCGAAGAGCGCGCCGAAGAAATCGTCGCTTCCCGACGCGCGCTTCAGGCGTGGCAGCAGTTCCTTGACCTTAATGCCGTCCGGCATCCCCCATTCCGGGTTGAAAACGACTTTCTCCATACTGTCGGTCAGCATCGGTGTCGGCCATGTCGGAAGGCCGACGATGATACGCTCCTCGAATATCGGCGCGCCATCCTTCATCACGCGACCCATGAATTCTGGGATGTTGCTCCAGACGTAGAGGTTCGACATGTCGGCCGGCAACCAACGCCAGCGCTCCATGTTGACGATCAGATTGTCGATCGTGCTGTTCCTGTCGGCCGGCTTTTCCCGTTCGCCTTCTCGGTTCAGCGCCCGGCGCGTTGTCCTGTTCAGCGTTCCCGTCACCTTGAGGCCGTTGGCCGCCTGGAATTCGCGAACGACTTCCGATAGCACCTCGTCATAAATGCTTTCATCCGCGCCATCCGCGGCGGCAACTTTCAACCGCTTCCTGAGCAGCGGCACGTCTTCATGGCTCTGCCCCACTTTCAGTGTGGAGGCGCCCTTGTCGTCAGACAGCTTGACCAGGCGCGCTTCATCGATCGGAGGCGGTGGCTCGGCAGGACCGCGCGCTTTCAGAAGCGCCTGACGAAGGGCCTCAAAATCCGGATGCTTGGGGTGAAGGTCACGCAATACGGCGTCAGGCGTGCTGCTTGCCATAAGGTCCTTCAACACCGCGGCCGGCTCCTTCACGTCGCCGCTTACATCCCAGATGTTGCTCACGGAGCGCGGATCGATGCGGCCACCACGGGCATCGCGCGCGTACCTGAGCGCCGAGAGCGCAAGCTGCGCTTCGGCATCAGCCTGAGACTCGGTCGAGGCACCTGAGACGAGAGCGACGGTTGGATAGTCGCTTGCTCTCAGACCCCAATCTTCGGCCTTGCCAAGTTCGGTCATGAGCGTCTTGGCGGCGTCGGTGTAGGCCCCGCTCTTCGTCCACACCGGGGGCGTGTCGCCACCATAAAGGGCCTTCAAAGCATCAACGTCGGCTGAATTTGCTCGGCCAACGAATGACGCGTTTGCAAGCTTGTTGCGGATCTCGGCCACCACCGGATCCGGTGGCGCCGCCGCCTGTACGGGTGCGGCATCTGCGGGGGCCGCATTGGCGGGGACCGTTTCGGTGGGCGCTGCTTGTGAAGGTGTGGCTGGCTCCGCGTTTGTGGCAGGCGCGTCCGTCGCTACGGGTGCTTCTGTCGCGGCGGGTGTGATGGCACCCGTCGTTGCAGGCGCGCCTTCGACACGAACAGGCGGGACGGGCAGCGCCTTCGAAAATTCCGGCAGCGGCGCAGGCGCATCGTCGCGCGTCGGAGCTATATTCTGCGCTGGCGCCTCTGGAGGTGCAGTGGGCGCCGCCGCGGTCGAATTCGGAGCCGGAGTATTCGCGGCTGGCCGGAGCGCCGAGGGATTGTTCGGTGTTGCAGCAGGAGACGGCGGTGTGGCCGGGGCCGTCGATGCCCCCTCCAGCTTGTCGGCGGCAACCGGGTCCGTCTGAGCGACCTCAACCGCTACCGGTTGGGCACCAATCGCCGGAATTGTGGCGCACAGCGCTAAGCCGACCGTGGTGGCGGCGATAACACCAAGTCTCGTCATACCCTTAGTGCTCCCCGTGCAACGGTTTGAGCAGCCTTACAGCTGCGGTGGGCCCGGAACGTGGCGGAATGTCGTCTCTCCTGCGAACAGGGATGAAAAGTGGCGCGATTGGGCGCTGACGTAAACCTCGCAAACGGTAAAAATCGCTCATGTGGCGCTTCGGACTCGCACTTTTCCCCGTTGTACACGCTCTAGAGCCCCATTCTTGTTTCTGCCGCATTCGACTTTGATAGCGCTGCCCAGATCGAGGACACCACGGCTTTGAGCAGAAGCGAAATTTATCTGGCCGTAGAAGCAGGTGCGGCGAGCAACGCCGAAGTGCTTGAAGCCGCGCTCGCGGCAGCCCCTGTCGCATGCGTCGTCATTGAGGGCGGCCCCCAATCGCCGCTGACCGCTGCGGTCGCCAAGCCGTTGATAGAAACGGCGCAACAGCGCGGTATTGCGGTCTTTGTTATAGACGATGCGAGCCTTGCGCGCATCACTAAGGCAGATGGCGTGCATTTGCTCTGGTCGAAAGATATCGCGCAGCGCTTCTCGGCCGCCCGAGGCGAACTGGGCGTTCGCTTCATGATCGGAGCGGACGCGGGACGATCGCGACACGACGCAATGCTGCTTGGTGAGGCTGGCGCGGACTACGTTGCCTTCGGCATTCCACCGCACGTCGGAAACCGTGAGGTTGCCGAAGAGCGCCAACTTGATCTCATCGATTGGTGGAGCGAGATCTTCGAAATTCCCTGCGTTGCATTCGACGTCACCTCGCCCGAGCAGGCCGCAGGGCTCTGTGAAGCGGGCGCCGACTTCATCAGCATTCGAATTGGCGACGGAATGAGCGCTCGTGAGGCCCGCGAACGGGTCGCCTCTATCGCAACAGCCGTGGCACGGGAGGCTATGGCTTGATGCGATCCTCCGTTGGCACGCTCCTTGGCTCGTTGTGCGCGCTTTCACTGACTGTTGCACCGGTCCACGCGGAAAACAGTTCGTGGTTTGCGCGCGAGGAGGCACCGCCCGCCCAAAAAGTTCCTTCGCCTCCCCGTCCCGCGGCGACCGCTACGCCGGCGCTGCAAAAGCCACTTGGATCAGCGTTCCCGTCGGTCGTCACGCCGAGCGGCGATGATGCGGCCTACATCGCCTTCGATCAAGGTCAGTATCTGACGGCACTTAAGCTCGCCGAAGAGGGCACGGTACGAGGCGAACCGCAGGCCTACACTCTCATGGCGCGCATCTATGCCGAGGGGCTCGGGGTTGCAAAAGATGAGGCCCGCGCGGTCGAGGGCTACAAGAAGGCTGTCGAACTGGGCGACGTGCCGGCCGCGTTCGCTCTTGGCGTCATGCTGGCGGAAGGTCGCGGGATCGAAAAAAACCGCGAGGCCGCGGGGCTCATGTTCGAGAAGGCCGCCATGACCGGACATGCTGAAGCGAACTACAATCTCGGACTGCTGTTTCTCAAGGGCGACGGCAAGCCGGAGAACCCGATCCGCGCCGGTCAGCATATTCGCTATGCCGCCGAAAAAGGCGTTGTACAGGCGCAGTACGATCTCGCCTCACTCTACCAGACCGGAACGGGGGTGGAGCCCGACGCGCTCGAAGCCGCGAAATGGATGGCGAAAGCCGCCGATCAAGGTTTGCCTACGGCTGAGTACGACTACGCGGTTATGCTGCTCAAAGGCATGGGGTTAAAAAAGGACGAGCCGCGGGCGTCGGTGCTCCTCAAGGCGGCGGCGGAAAAGGGAATTGCGGGCGCGCAGAACCGCTACGCTTATGTCCTTTTGGAAGGCATAGGAGTCGAAAAGAACCCTATCGAAGCCGCCAAATGGCGGTTAATTGCCAAGCGGAATGGCGCCGAGGACAAGACCCTCGACGACATGGTCGCAAAACTCTCCAAGGCTGACCGCCAAAAGGCCGAGGCGGCCGCAGTCGCCTGGACGGATCGTATCCAGATCGCGCCAGCCGAGTAGGGCTCTTCGGGGTCGGACCGTCCGGCCGCATTGCCAGCGGGCTGCCGAGCCGTTAGTCAGCGGTGCCCACCAGATGCCGCTGCTTCATATCGGATACGCCCGTGCTTAACGTTTCACCGACGCTCAACGTCATGATTTCCGCCGCCCGAAAGGCCGGCCGCAGCTTGGCGCGCGACTTCGGTGAAGTCGAGCACTTGCAGGTGTCGATCAAGGGGCCTGCCAATTTTGTCTCGACCGCCGATCACAAGGCTGAGGAGATCATCTTCAAGGAGCTCTCGAAAGCTCGGCCCGGCTACGGCTTCCTGATGGAAGAGCGCGGCCTTGTCGAAGGCGCGGACAAAACGCACCGCTGGCTCGTCGATCCGCTCGACGGTACGACGAACTTCCTGCACTCGAACCCCCTTTTCGCGGTGTCCATCGGACTAGAGCGCGAAGGGCAGCTGATAGCGGGCGTCATCTACAATCCCGCAAGCGACGAATTGTTCACTGCGGAAAAGGGCAAGGGCGCCTTCATGAACGACCGGCGCCTTCGGGTCGCGGCGCGCAAGTCGCTCGCCGACGCGCTCGTGACGACGGGCATTCCCCATCGCGGCCGCGAGGGCCATCCACGCTTCTTGAAAGAAATCGGCACGGTGATGGGCGAGGTCGCCGGCATCCGCCGAACGGGCTCCGCCGCGCTCGATCTCGCCTTCACCGCCGCCGGGCGTTTTGATGGCTATTGGGAGCATAATCTCAAGCCGTGGGATCTCGCGGCGGGCATCGTGATCGTTCGCGAAGCAGGGGGCATCGTCACCGATCTGGCGGGTGGCGACAAGATGCTGGAAACGGGTGACGTTCTGACAGGCAACTCCGCAATCCACAAAGCCCTGGCGCCGTTCGTAACCTTACCTGAGCGTGCTTCGTGACACTTCGGTCCCGCGGGGGCCATTTCCTAGGGGGCGCCCGCTGCCTTCGGCTTGATGTTGCCGGTTTTCGCGGGCAGACGCTTGCGTTAAGTTGAGCTGCAAAGGGCGCGTGGGGACGTTCCGGAGACGAAGATGGCCAAGAACCGCCAGGTTGACACCGGCGCCCTAGGACCGGTGTCGCGCCGCTTGACGCCACCGGGCGTGTTCCTATTGCGGATGTTCGTGTTTCTGACGCTCGTCGCGTTTCTCGTATCGATCCTGCACGAGCAGCTCCAGCGTGCCCTCGCGACCAACCCGGGCCTCAACGGCTTGATCCTGGGCGTTCTGGCCCTCGGCATTCTCTATGCCTTCCGCCAAGTCATTCGGCTCTATCCGGAAATCCGTTGGGTCAATGCATTTCGCATCGCCGATCCCGGCCTATCGATCAGCCACAAGCCGGTGTTGCTTGCGCCCATGGCGACAATGCTGCGTGATCGCACCGGGACTCTGTCGCTTTCCACCACCGCCATGCGCTCGTTTATGGACAGCATCGGCTCGCGCCTGGATGAGGCGCGCGACACCGGGCGTTACATGGTCGGCCTGCTCGTTTTCCTCGGTCTGCTCGGTACGTTTTGGGGTCTACTCGAGACTATTCAATCGGTCGGCAAGGCGATCGACACGCTCGATACCAAGGCAACCGACAACGTCCAGTTGTTCGGCGATTTGAAAGCCGGGCTTTCCGCGCCGCTCAAGGGCATGGGCACGGCATTTTCATCATCGCTGCTCGGTCTTGCCGGCTCGCTGATCCTTGGCTTCCTCGAACTCCAGGCGAGCCACGCTCACAACCGCTTTTACAACGAGCTCGAGGAATGGCTGTCCGGCATCACCGAGCTGACGCCCGCGGGGGGCTCAGGTTCCAGCGACTATGTCAACCGCCAGCTTCTCGGCGCGGTCGTCGATATGCAGCGGTCTCTTGAAGAGTTCACCGCGCGGCTGGCCGAACAGCCTGTCGCCTCGCCGCCACCCTTAAAGCCAGCCTCGTCGGGTGATGACGTGCGCGAGCTGGCGCGGGGCGTGAACCAGCTCGTCAACCAGATGCGCAGCGAGCAAAAAGTGGTCCGCGAGTGGGTCGATGAGCAGGCCGCGCAGCAGAGCGAAGTTGCGAGCATGCTGAAGAACCTCGCCGACCAGATGAAGCGGGGCTAGCCGCACATGGCTCGCGGACGGGTGCGCAGGGGCGGCGAATACGGTGAGTTCTGGCCGGGCTATGTCGACGTGCTGTCCACGTTGCTTCTGGTCGTCACCTTTCTGATGTCGTTGTTTATGATCGCGCAATACTTCGCCGCTGAGGAAGCGAGCGGCAAGGATTCCGCGCTGCAGCGCCTGACGCGCCAGATTAGCGAACTCACATCCCTGCTCTCGCTCGAGAAGGGCAAATCGAAGTCAGCTGAGGATGAACTCGCCGCGCTGCAGGCGACCTTGTCATCGTTGCGCGACGAGAATTCCAAGCTTGCCGGTACCGGCTTCGGCGCCGATGAGAAGGCGAAGGAGCTGGAAGGGCGCATCGGGGGGCTCACGAGCGAACTGGAAAGCCAGAAGAATATCTCCTCGGACGCTCTCGCAAAGGTCGATCTTCTCAACCAGCAACTGCTCGCGCTGAGGCGCCAGATCGCGGCGCTGAGCGAGGCGCTCGATGCGTCAGAAAAGAAATCGACCGAAAGCGACAAGACCATTAAGGATTTGGGCCAACGCCTCAACACGGCGCTTGCGCAGCAGGTACAGGAACTCAAGCGCTACCGCTCGGACTTCTTCGGCCGGCTGCGCGAATTACTGAAGGAACGCAAGGACATTCGCGTCGTCGGCGACCGCTTCGTGTTCGAATCAGAAGTTCTTTTCCCATCTGGTTCGGCAACGCTCACGCCGGAGGGTCTCGCCGCAATGGATCAGCTGGCATCGGCCGTACTGGAGCTTCAGAAGCAGATTCCTCCTGAGATCGATTGGGCGCTGCAGATTGATGGACACACGGACACGCGTCCGATTCAGAATGCGCCGTTCCCCTCCAACTGGGAGCTTTCGACTGCGCGCGCTGCCTCCGTCGTCAAATACCTGATCAGCAAGGGCGTGCCGGCCACGCGCCTTGTCGCCGCCGGTCACGGCGAGTTCCAGCCGATCGACCTCGGCACGTCAGAAGAGGCGTTGCAGCGCAATCGCCGCATCGAAATCAAGTTGACGAACAAATAGAGGCCCATACGCGTTCAAAGGGCACCATGACGGGCGACTTGACCTTCTATACGAACCCGCAGTCGCGCGGTCGCATTGTGCGCTGGATGCTCGAAGAGGTTGGCGAACCTTACGAGACGCAGATTCTTGATTTCGGCAAAGGCGCCAAGTCGCCCAAATATCTGGCCATCAACCCCATGGGCAAGGTGCCGGCGATCAAGCACGGCGACGCGATCGTGACCGAGTGCGCCGCGATCTGTGCGTACCTTGCCGATGCCTTTCCAGCCGCTGGTCTTGCGCCTCCGCCCACCGACAAGCGCCGCGCGCCCTATTATCGCTGGCTGTTTTTCGCTGCGGGTCCGGTCGAAACCGCCGTGCTCGCCAAGAATTTCAAATGGGAAGTCCCGGAAGGCGCGACGGGAGTCGCGGGGTTTGGAACTGTCGAACGGACGCTCGCTACACTTGAGAAGGCGGTATCGGCCACCTCCTACGTCTGTGGCGACACGTTTTCGGCAGCGGACGTCTACGTCGGGTCTCACATCGCCTGGGGCATGTTCACGCGATCCATAGATAAGCGCCCCGCGTTCATCGAGTATGCAAAGCGCGTTACCTCGAGACCCGCCGCCGTTAGGGCGCGCGAGATCGATGATGCCTTGATCGCGGCGAAGCAGGCGTGAGTAAAGCGCGCCGCTATTCGGCCGCCTCACGTCCGAATTGGAGAGATGCCAGCCGGAAATAGACGCCGCCGCGCCGCATCAGCTCAGCATGTGGCCCAGACTCTACGAGCCGCCCTTCATCGATGACCAGAATTCGGTTCGCCTTCTGCACAGTCGCCAGCCGGTGCGCGATGACGAGCGTAGTGCGGCCGCGCATTAGAACGTCGAGCGCGTGCTGAACCGCGCCTTCGCTTTCGGCATCGAGTGAACTGGTGGCTTCATCGAGCAGCAGGATCGGCGCATTCTTCAGGATTGCCCGAGCAATCGCGATGCGTTGGCGCTGTCCGCCCGACAGCGTCACGCCGCGTTCACCCAAACCGGTTTTGTAGCCATTGGGGAGCGCGCGGATGAAGGCATCGGCATGGGCGGCCTGTGCGGCGCGTTCAATGTCGCTCATCTTTGCGCCGGGGGTGCCGTAGCCAATGTTCTCGGCGATCGTATCGGCGAACAGTGCGATCTCTTGCGGCACGAGGGAGATGCGGTGGCGTAACTCGGCGAGGTCAGCATCAGCGACATTGACGCCATCGATACGTACGGTTCCGGATGCGGGATCGTAGAATCTCAGCAGAAGGTTGAAGATCGTGCTTTTGCCGGCGCCGGAGGGGCCGACAAGCGCAACGGTCTCGCCCTTTTCGACACGGAACGACACGCCGTCGAGTGCCTTCACATCGGGGCGCGTCGGATAGGCGAAAGTAACATTCTCGAGCGCAACGGTTGCGAGTGGTGGAACGGGCAGCGGCTTAGGATTGGCCGGCGCGCGAATTTCAGGCTCGGTCGCCATCATCTCACCCAGCCGCTCGGCAGCGCCAGCGGCCTGGGCCATCTCGCCCCAGACTTCCGACAATTCGGCGAGAGCACCCGCCGCGAAAAGCGCGTAAAGCACGAACTGACCGAGCCTGCCGCCCGTCATATCGCCTGCGATCACAGCAGAGGCGCCATACCAAAGAACCCCAGTCACACTCGCGACCGTCAGAAACACCGCGACACCCGAAAGGATGGCGCGCGCGATCATGCGGGAGCGCGCGGCCTGAAACGATTTCTCGACCGCATCGCTGAAACGCGCCGACACGGTGCGCTCATTGACGTAGGCCTGCATCGTGCGATGGGCCGCGAGGTTCTCGGCGGCGAAGGCCGATGCCGCGGCGAGCGTATCCTGTGCTTCGCGTGACAGCCGGCGGACGACGCGCCCAAACCCGACGAGCGGCAACACGATCAGCGGAATCGCAACAAGAACGAGCAAGGACAGTTTCACACTTGTCACGAACATCATGACGAGCGCGCCGATGAGCATGATCAGATTGCGCGCCGCCTGACTGAGCATCACGCCAGCGACCGACTTGATCTGCGTGGTATCGGCCGTCAGGCGGCTCATCATCTCGCCGGAATGGCTGCGGTCGAAATAAGCCGGCCCGAGCATTGCGAGATGGGCGAAGGTCTTGGCTCGGATGTCGGCAACGACGCGCTCGCCCAGCCAATTGACGAAATAGTAACGCACCGGGCTCGCAATCGCGATCAGCAGGCCGACGCCGATCAGCGTGAGAAAATAGTTGTCGATCAGACTGGCGTCATGGGCACCGAAGCCGTGGTCGATCATGCGCCGCACGGCGAGCGGCACGGACAGCATGGCGAGGGCAGACACGACAAGCGCCGCCGTTGCCGCGACGAGGGCTCCCTTGTGCGCGAAAATCAGGGGCTTCAATGTCAGCAGTGGCCGCAGCGAGCGCGACTTACCAGCCGTATCAGCGGTGTGCCCAGGCCCCGCTTCGTCCGCGCTGGCCTTCCTCCTCATTCCCATTGGACTGTTCTTCCTTCACCCTGTTGGTGCCGCTTCTATGGGCTCAGTGGCGGCTGACGGGACCATGCCCGAGGGCGCCAAGCCGCTCAAGCCCTTTGAAACAGGCAGTCTTTCCCGGTCAAAAAGGCCGCAAGGATGGGCCTGGGGGTTGTGCGCGAAGGACTTCTCAGGTATGCCCACGCCCAATCCAAACACGCCGTGCGTGGACGAAGCAGGTTCCGGCCGTTGTGCCACCTTGTTTGCGGCCGCGCTTTAACGAGACGGATGACGAGGCCATGCGCAAGGACAGCGAAATCCACCCCGACTATCACCAGATCAAAGTGGTGATGACCGATGGTACCGAGTTCATCACGTACTCGACCTACGGCAAAGAGGGGGACACACTCACCCTCGATATCGATCCGACGACCCACCCTGCCTGGACAGGTGGCGATACCAAGCTGATGGACCGCGGCGGCCGCCTGTCGCGCTTCAAGAAGAAGTTCGAAGGTATCTTCTAAGTTCGCAGCGCTTGCGAACATAAAAAGGCCCGGCGTTGACCGGGCCTTCTTGTTTTCCATTGCGCGACTGTTCAGCTCAGCTTAGCTGCGAATGCGCGTTCCAGAAGCACAACCTGTGCAGCGACAGGATTGGCAGGAGCCGGAGCGGCTCCGTCAGATTCGTTGCCCGTCAACGCACGATCGAGCTGGCAAATGCGATCGTGCATCGCGAAGCTCTCTTCGATGAGGTCGCGTAATCCGCAAGGAAGATCCGCGAAGCCCTTGACGTGCGCGGGACGTCCGAACGCCTGGAGCTTTACGCGGCGGCGCTTCTTCTTCGCCTCTTCGTCTGTGATCTCGCCCTCGCGCAGCGCGCGGCGGATGAGAAGCCAGGATGCCAAATCGAGCAGGCGCGTCGTAAGCCGCATACTTTCGGTGGCATAAAGAACGCCTGCCCCGCCGGTCAGCGCCTTTGCCTCTTTGCGACCGGGACCATCCAAATAGGCGGCCGTGCGCTCAACCAGCGCCATACCTTCCTTGAAAATATGGTCGAACTGTTCCGACGATTGGAACCGCTCACCGAAGGAGACGGTTGTAGCGCCGCTCGAAAGCGCGCCGTCTACGCGATATCCGTTACTCATGACCCTCAACGATACAAACGCTTACCCGGTAGCTACCAATACCACGCCCGCACGCTATCGCACCATAGTTAACAAGAAGGTCCAAAACAGGGCATCACCACGCACCGTTGTGGACAATGCAAAAAAAGAGCCGCCCATTCGGGCGGCTCGAAAGTCAACAGGGAGGCGTCAAACGACGGCACAAGGCCGCCTTTCAATCCAGGTCAAACCGGATCGGGCATGATCATGCATCGTTAAGCCTAAGAAAGCGTAAAATGGTTCTCGGCTTTACGCGCTTTGAACTTAACGGTCGCGGCGTTTCCGAGGCCGCCCCCGGCGACCGAAAGCAGATTCCGAAAGCTCGAATGAGAGTGGTTCCGGTAACGATCGCTTCATGACTTGAAGAGTGCGGCTGCTGCCGCCTCGTGCCGCCGCTTTCTGTCCAGTTCCTCGCGCACACGGACGATCTCGGCCTCAAGCACCACAATGCGCGCCTCCAATTCTCCGACCGAAAACGCGGCCAAGCTCTCGCCGATTTGAGCTGCGGTGCTTTTCTTCGGTATCAGATCATCGTAATCCACCTTGCACCTCACTCCTCTTCAATGGCGCCAAGACTAGCGCAGCAGCGGCGCCGCAGCGAGACGCCATGACACAATTGCCGACGACGATGACCGCCATCGCAATCGCGGGGAAAGGCGGACCGGAGGTTTTGCAGCCGGTAGAAACGACGGTTCCGATGCCGTGCGCCGGCGAACTGCTCGTTGCGGTCGCGGCCGCGGGCGTCAATCGACCGGACGTGTTGCAACGAAAGGGGCTTTATCCGGCGCCGAAGGGCCATTCCGAATTGCCTGGCCTTGAGGTGTCTGGACGGATCGCGGCGGTCGGCCCCGGATGTTCGCGCTTTACGGTTGGCGATGAGGTGTTGGCGCTCCTCAACGGTGGCGGATACGCGGCCTATGCGGTCGCCGCTGAATCCTCGACGATTGCGAAGCCGCCGTCACTGTCGTTCGTCGAGGCCGCGGCCATACCCGAGACCTTCTTCACGGTCTGGCATAATGTGTTCGAGCGCGGTCGACTGAAGCCCGGGGAGCGATTTCTCGTGCACGGGGGCACGAGCGGCATCGGCGTCACCGCTATTCAGCTCGCCAAAACGTTCGGCGCGAATGTAACGACAACGGCGGGATCGGATGAAAAGTGCGCGGCTTGCCTTGCACTCGGAGCAGATCGGGCCATCAATTACCAGAATGAGGATTTTGTCGAGGTCATTAAAGCCGACACCGGCGGCCGCGGCGTCGATGTCATTCTCGACATGGTCGGCGGCGATTACATCGAGCGCAATATTCGTTCGCTCGCCGAGGATGGCCGCCTCGTCAACATCGCCTACCAGAAGGGCTCGTCGGCCACCGTCGACTTCATGCGCGTGATGCTGAAGCGCCTGACGATCACTGGGTCGACGCTGCGTATCCGCAGTGAAGATGTAAAAGCCGCGATAGCCCAGGCAGTCGAGTCCAAAGTTCTGCCGCTCATAGCATCCGGCAAAATCAAGGTTCCGGTGGATAGCACATTTGCGCTGGCGGACGCGGCTTCAGCGCATCGGCGCATGGAGAAGGGCGTGCATATCGGAAAGATCGTGCTGACGGTCACCTGAGACCTACCAGGCTAGCGCCGACATTACCGCAATGGGTGGTGGGTAGGCCGCGCCGTTGAACAAGCGTGCGGCCGCATTGGTGAGGCTTTCTCCGATGCACACATGAACGCCACTCGCGACATAAACCGATCGGATGCCGAACCGGCCGGCGCCCTCTATGTCAGTTGAAACTCCGTCGCCGATGGCCAAGATGCGCGCCTTGTCGATATTCGAACGGCGCAGATCAGCGGCGCGCAACAGCGCCATGTCGTAGATCGGCAAGTATGGCTTGCCCGCGTAGCTCACTTGACCGCCCGAGGCCTCGTAAATCGATGCAATCGCGCCGGCGCAATAGATGATGCGGCCGCCACGTTCGACCGTCTGATCCGGGTTAGCGCAGATCATCGGCACATCGCGCGATCGCAGCGCGCCGAGAATGTCCCTGTAGTTTGCGGGAGTTTCCGTCTCGTCGTCATAAAGGCCGGTGCAAACGGCGACGTCGCAATCCGCCTCGCTTGCCGAGGGCGGATGCGGGAGGTCCGCGAAAAGGCCTCGGTCGCGCTCGGGACCGATGTGGAAAATTTTCTTGTCGCGCGCCGCCTCGACAAGCGCGATCGAAACGTCGCCCGATGTCACCACGCTATCGTATGCGGCCGTGTCGACCCCAATGCGGTTCAATTGCGAAATGACGCTACCGGCCGGGCGCGGGGCATTCGACACTAGGACGACAGTTCCGCCTTTGCCACGAAAGCGCGTGCAGGCGTCGATCGTGCTCGCATAGGGCTTAACGCCATTATGGAGTACGCCCCAGATGTCGAGGAACCAGACGTCACATTCGCCCGCAAGCGGCGCGATCGATGCAATAGTCGGAATTGATGACATGCGGGCTGCGCAGATACTTCGCAGGTTAAGGTCGACGGAGCGCCCTTAGCGGCGATCGCAGTGGCACACAAGTGAGGCGTGACAGCGCGCGAGCGGGCACGGCAGCCATTCAAGCCGCAGCGTGGTGCCCGTTCGGCTGTCCCGACGGCACGGTTACGACCCGTGGTCCTCCGAAGAGCTGCCCCTGCCCCAGCAGCACGCCAAAGCCGAAGACACGAGCTCTTGTCGCCTCGTCCTCTATGCCGCTCGCGACAACCGCGAGACCGGCTCCAGCGATCGCGCGGCACACCTGATCGGCCGGTACGAACCCGGTTTGCGTCCGCAGGCCCAGCGTCAGGGCCGCCGCATCGAGCTTCACAAATGCGAAGCCGCGCTCGGCAAGGTTAGCGAAGTCCGTTCGCATGTGGGTGATCCGGTCGAGCGCAAAGCGGAAACCGAAGGCGTGCATATCGCTCAGCGCCTGCCACGCCGACGAAGAGAAACTGTCGACGGCGGCCTGTGACATAGTCATGACGAGTTGCTGCGAGATCGCCGACCGCTCTTCATAGATGCGAGCGAAGTTCTCGAGGAATGCCGCATTCGTGATCGAGGGCGCGGTGACTTCGGACAGCAACGAACCGGTCTTGCCGCGCGCCTCAAGCCGGCTCGCCAGAATGGCTGCCCGATTGAGGCGCGCGATATCGAACATCGCCAGCAGGTCGTTGCCGGCAAGGATCATGTCTTCTTCGCTGTGATCCAGATGGGCACCGGTGCCCGACTTCAGCCGGACGTTCACCTCGTAGTGGCTTATGGCATGATTGGAGAGGCCAACGATTGGCGAAAGAAATACATCCATGCGGCCAGCTTCAATGGCATGCGCGATAGCACGAACGTGCGGCGTCACCCGAGGTTCAGGCGGCGGTGGAGCGCTCAGCTCCGAAAGCTGGGGCAAAACCAGTTCCAAGGGTTCCGACACGGACGGCGCCGATGGCGCTTCAGGGGCAGCCTGGGGTGCCGATGTCGCGATCCGCTCCGCAGTTGCCGGAATAACGAGGTCACCGAAACCGCTCGGGACCGGTGCGGGGGGGCCGACATTCGCCGACGGTGCGGATGCAGCGGTAACATCACCCTTTGCCTGATGGCCGTCGCGCATCGTGGCGGCCGTCGCCTTGAGTGCGCCGATGGAGGCGTCGATTGCCGACGCCGGAAGCTTGGGCGAGGGGGAAACTTGATCGCCAGCAGCGCGCATGGCGTCGGCGGCATTCACCTCTTCGGCCAGAGCCTTGATCTTCTGCTGGACGATCGCGAGATCGGTCTCGATCGTCGATACCGGCGCCGCCGGGGCGGGCAGCGTGTCCATGGTGGCGAGCGTCGGTTCATCGCGACGCGGCCGGAAGGCCCACTGGTCGCGGATTGGGTCGTCGGACGTCAAGGACGTATCGGGCCAAAACGGTGCATCGACCGGCGCCGAAGGCTCCGGTGTCTCCGCCGCCTCGATCGAAGCCGCAATCAGGGACGAGAAATCGCGCGGAGCTTCGGCTAGTGGGTTGCCTGGCGCCTGCCAACGGGGCGCGGCTTCCATAACTGGCACGCTCAGCTTCATGTCGTCACCGGCGGCCGCGGGTGTCGCCTCGAGCGCCTCTGGTAGAGGGGCCGGCCGCGGCGCGGGCTGCGGCCACATTTGCGCGGCTGGCTCGCCGGCTGCGTGCGACGGCCGAGCGGCCGTATTCGGAAAGACAGGCTCGGCCGGCCCACGCGGGACGGCGCGGCCGTGCGCTTCGAAAGGTACAGCGCCTCCACGCACTTGATTTTCGAGACGCATGACCTCCGTGCGCAGCTGCGAGATTTCGCTATTCTTCTGAACTTGGCGATGGATGAGTATGAACACCGCCCAAGCGCCAGCGCCGTAGAGGACCGCAGTGACAGCAGGGACGGCGAAGTGCATATAGAGCATCGCGCCGAACGCGATCGCCACAATCGACATCGACAACAAAACGAGTTTGTCGCGCGAGCGTGCTGCACGCGCCCGGCTCCCTGCTTTGCGCACGGGTGCCGCGCCAGTACCCTCGGCCGCCGGTGGATCCACCGGCGCGCTGCCTGCCAAAGGCTTTGAAGACGCTCTTTTTTTCATAACCGTCGTGCCACAACTGATTCGACCACGTTCAAGCGTGGCAGGTCGCCATTCGAGAAGGCAATGCACGCATTTGCATATTTCACCGTTATTCACGTCCGGCCGGCGCAAGCTGCGTAATCTACCCGACGCTCGAAACTCGTTGGCAACACCGCCGCCTCGGTGACGCCAGTGGAAAGGCGCAAAAGTGCCATTGACCAGTCGCCGGCGAACCCGAATCGCGGCGCTGTTTAGTTCTCGTTAGGCGAATCGGCGTGCTATCGTCCCCGCCGGTGCGCTTTCCGCATGGCGTTGGGACGAGTGGTCGAGTCCGGAGGACAGAGCACCATGTATATGGGTCGTGTCGTTACGAGTTCTGAAGGCGATTTCCTGCGTGAGCTCGAGGGCGCGCGCGTGCTCATCACAGGGCTTTCGGCCGATGCGGGCGTCGATTTGGCCCGCTCTTTCGCAGATCTCAAAGCACGCCTTGTCGTACAGACGCGCGACCTTTCGCCGACCATGACAGAGTTGATCGCGCATTTGTCGCAAAACGCGCGAGAGATCAGGCTGTACACCGCCGATATTGATACGGCGGACGGTGCAACTGCGTTCGCACAGACCTCTT
This sequence comes from uncultured Hyphomicrobium sp., assembly GCA_964651805.1. Classification (GTDB taxonomy): domain Bacteria; phylum Pseudomonadota; class Alphaproteobacteria; order Rhizobiales; family Hyphomicrobiaceae; genus Hyphomicrobium_B. Next base: position 360,314 of record CAZYXX010000001.1, read on the forward strand.
CGCAGGTGTATGGTGGACTGGACGCGGTCATCAATGTCGCGGAATTTACGCGGCGAGATCTGGGCGCCGCCTGCGCGAGCGATCAGGTCGAGGATATCGTATCGGCGCGCCTTTCACCTCTTGCGCACCTGACTCGCGTCGTCGCCAATCGCATGCGGCTGGTTTTCAGCGAGGGGCTCATCCTCAACATTCTGCGGACGCCGGAACCGAAATCGGGACGCGAGGCCGCCGTGTGCATGGTGGTCAGGAGCGCGCTCGCCGCTATGACCGCAGCCGAGGCGCGAGCTTGGAGCGGGCAGGGCATTCGCGTGAATGCCGTCGGGCCGAGTGCCGTCATGGGCGGCAGGAGTAGCTCCCATTCGTTTAGCGAGCCGGAGGTCGCAGAGCTTGCGCTCTATCTTGCATCGCGCCGCGGGCAGACGATGTCCGGACAGGTTTTCGACGCAGGCTGAGCCGGGCTAGGACTGCGGCGTTCATAGAAAAATTGCTATCGGACGGCAGAAAGCCGATCATCGGCGCACCACACTCCGTCGAGCCTCAGTCATGGATATCCGGCAGCTCCAATATCTCGTCGCGCTCGCGCGTGAGAAGCACTTCACGCGCGCGGCTGACGCCTGCAACGTCACGCAGCCGACTTTGTCAGGACGCATCCGGCAGCTGGAGCTTGAGCTCGGAGTTCCGATCGTGGAGCGCGGGCAGCGCTATCAGGGTCTCACGCAGGAAGGCGAGCGCGTGCTGAAATGGGCTCAGCTCATTCTCAACACCTGGTCGTCGATGCGCCAGGAACTGGCGCAGCTTTCGACCAGCGACTTCGGATTGGCCGGCCGTCTCGTGCTCGGGGCGATACCCTCCGCGTTGCCGATGATCCCGTACCTCACGCGCGAGGTCAGACAGCGCCATCCGAGCATCGAGTTCACGGTCATGTCTATGAGTTCGGAAGAGATCCTGCGCGGCCTTGAGGACTATTCGATCGACGCCGGTATCACGTATCTCGATAACGAGCCCATCGACGGAATGCTCTCAACGGAGCTCTACGAGGAACGCTACTGTCTGTTCGTCCCGAGCACGCATGAGCTGGCCGGCAAGAAGTCGGTGACTTGGAAGGAAGCGGCAGGGCTCTCGCTCGCGCTGCTCACGACCAACATGCAGAATCGCCGCATCATAGATCGCGCATTCAGATCGGCGGGCTGCCGTCCCGCCGCTGCGCTGGAGACGAACTCCGTCATCAATCTGTGTTCGAACGTCCGGCTCATGGGGCTCGCCAGCATCATGCCCCACTACATCCTCGACATCCTAGGGACGGAATCCGGTGTGTCGGCTGTGCCGCTAGTCGAGCCCACGGTCTGTCACAGCGTCGGGCTTGTCGTGCTTGACCGAGACCCCCTAGGCCCGCTTATCCGAGCTTTCCGGACAAGTGCGACAACATTTTCACCAGACAAGCTCACGTGACGAAACGTGGCGATCCCATTGAACTGAGACAAAATTCGCAGTTGCTGCACTGCATCATAGTTGCGCTCGATGATCGGATCGGAGATAACGATTTGATCCAGCCGCCGATTTGAAACACTAAATCGCTCACCACATTGTACATTAGGCTAACCAGTGCCGTTCGTCCGGCATAGGAAACATGTCGCATGGCCAAGAAAGCCGCACGACCTTCGGCTAACGAAAGCGAAGGAAGTTTGCCTGTTCCGACCCCGGCGGAAGTTGCTGCGCTTGCGGTGTGCGCGCGCCACGGCAACAACGCCTCGGAGCTGCTCGAAATATTCCACGATCTGCAGCACCAGCTCGGCTACATCCCGGAATCGACGCTGCCGGTCATAGCAAAAGCGATCAATCTTTCGCGGGCGGAAGTCTACGGCGTCCAAACCTTCTATCACGATTTCCGACGACACCCGGCGGGTAAGCACGTCGTAAAAATCTGCCGCGCGGAGGCCTGTCAGTCGATGGGCACCGAGAAGCTCTGCGCACATGCGGAGCACTCGCTCGGAACACCGCTCGGCGGCACGACAGACGACGGCAAGTTCACGATCGAGCAGGTCTTCTGTCTCGGCAATTGCGCGCTCTCGCCGGCGGTGATGGTTGACGAGAGGCTTTACGGGAAGGTCGACCCGCAGCGTTTCGACGAAATCATAGCGGCCTACAGTAAGGAGGCCGCCGAATGATCACCGTATTCGTTCCCCGAGATTCAGCCGCGCTTTCAGTCGGTGCCGACGAGGTAGCGTCAGCGATCGCCGCGGAAGCCAAGAAGCACAAGAAGGACGTGAAGATCGTCCGCAACGGCTCACGGGGCATGCTGTTTCTTGAGCCGCTGGTCGAAGTCGCGACGGACAAGGGCCGCGTGGCCTACGGGCCTGTCACCGCAAGGGATGTGTCGGAACTCTTCAAAGCGGGCTTTCTGGAAGGCAAGGGCCACAAACTGGCGCACGGCCTCACGGAGGAGATCCCGTATCTTAAGTCGCAGGAACGGCTCACGTTCTCCCGTTGCGGCCTCACCGATCCTTTGTCGGTTGAGGATTACATCGCGCATGGCGGCTTTGCCGGTCTCAAAAAGGCACTCGAACTTCCCCCGATCGAGATCGTCAATCAGGTAACGACATCGGGCCTGCGCGGCCGGGGCGGCGCCGGTTTTCCGACCGGTATCAAGTGGAAGACGGTTCACGATCTCACTGCCGATCAGAAGTACGTCGCCTGCAATGCCGATGAAGGCGACAGCGGAACGTTTGCTGATCGCATGCTTATGGAAGGCGACCCGTTCTGCCTTATCGAGGGCATGACGATTGCGGCCATCGCGAGCGGCGCGACCGAGGGATACATCTATATCCGCTCGGAATATCCCGACGCGGTCAAGATCATGCGCGAGGCGATCGAGATCGCGCGCAAGGCCAACTGGCTTGGCAGGAACATCCAAGGTTCAAAGTATTCGTTCGATCTTCTCGTGCGCAAGGGCGCCGGCGCATACATCTGCGGTGAGGAAACGTCGATGCTGGAGAGCATCGAAGGCAAGAGGGGCCTCGTCCGCTACAAGCCACCGATTCCGGCCATCGAAGGGTTGTTCGGCAAGCCGACGATCATAAATAATGTGATGAGCTTTGCCGCTGTCCCGATCATTATCGACAAGGGCGGCGAATTCTATCGCGACTATGGCGTTGGCCGGTCGCGAGGCACGCTGGCCTTCCAGCTCGCCGGCAACATCAAGCAGGGCGGGCTCGTTGAAAAAGCGTTCGGCGTCACGACTCGGCAGTTGATCGAGGACTGGGGTGGTGGCACCGCGAGCGGTCGTCCGGCACGCGCTGTTCAGGTCGGTGGACCGCTGGGTGCCTATCTACCTCAGTCGAAGTTCGACGTGCCGATGGACTACGAGGAATTCGCCAAGGTCGACGCCATGGTCGGCCACGGTGGTTTGGTTGTGTTTGACGACACCGTCGACATGGCAAAGCAGGCGCGGTTCGCAATGGAGTTCTGCGCGATCGAAAGCTGCGGCAAGTGTACTCCGTGCCGGATCGGTTCGGCCCGCGGCGTGGAAGTGATCGACCGGATCACTGCCGGCATCGAGCGCGAAAAGAACCTGGAGCTGCTGGAAGACCTTTGCGTGACGATGGCGGACGGCTCGCTTTGCGCGATGGGCGGGCTCACGCCATTTCCGGTTCTAAGTTCCCTGCGCGGCTTTCCAGAGGATTTCCGCAAACCGCCGACAAACAAGTTTCTCGCAGATGCTGCAGAGTGAAATCAAATTACACGACCTTAACGAGGACGGCCATGAACAAGCACGTTAAGCCGATGACCCTCATAAAAGAGACGGACTACGGCACACCCACGCCGGAGCTTCACGAGTCGACCAAGTTTGTAACGCTTGAGATCGATGGACAGCAGGTGACCGTGCCGGACGGCACGTCGGTCATGAACGCGGCGATGCAGCTCGGTATCCAAATTCCGAAATTGTGCGCCACCGATAGCCTGGACCCGTTCGGCTCGTGCCGTCTCTGTCTCTGCGAAATCGAGGGCCGCAAGGGCACACCTGCTTCATGCACCACGCCCGTGGCGCCCGGCATCAAGGTCACGACCCAGAACGAACGCCTTGCCAAGCTGCGCAAGGGCGTCATGGAACTCTACATTTCGGACCATCCACTCGATTGCCTAACCTGCGCCGCGAACGGCGACTGCGAACTGCAGGACATGGCGGGCGCAGTCGGTCTGCGCGAGGTGCGCTACGGCTATGACGGCGAGAACCACGTTTTCGCGAAAAAACACGACGGCACACTGAACGAGTCCTTCAAGGCGAAGGACACATCAAACCCCTACTTCACCTTCGATCCCTCAAAGTGCATCGTCTGCTCGCGCTGTGTGCGGGCGTGCGAAGAGGTTCAGGGCACGTTCGCCCTGACAATCGACGGCCGCGGGTTCGCCTCGCACGTATCGGCCGGCATGGATGAAGCGTTCCTGGCTTCCGAATGTGTGTCCTGCGGCGCCTGCGTGCAGGCCTGCCCAACGGCGACACTGATCGAGAAGTCGGTCATCGAGATGGGGCAGCCGGAACATAGCCTCGTTACGACCTGTGCCTATTGCGGCGTCGGGTGCTCGTTCAAGGCCGAGATGCAGGGCGAGCAGGTCGTACGCATGGTTCCTTACAAGGACGGCGGCGCGAACGAAGGCCACTCCTGCGTCAAGGGGCGGTTCGCTTTCGGCTATGCGACCCACAAGGATCGCGTGCTGACCCCAATGATCCGAGAAAAGATTACCGACCCATGGCAGGTCGTGTCCTGGGACGAGGCGATCGACTATGCCGCCAAGCGCCTCAAAGAGACGCAGCAGAAGCACGGTCTCGGCTCGATCGGCGGCATCACCTCCTCGCGTACCACGAACGAGGAGGTCTACGCCGTGCAGCGCATGGTTCGCGCCGCGTTCGGCACGAACAATATCGATACGTGCGCCCGGGTTTGCCATTCTCCAACGGGTTACGGCCTCAAGCAGACGTTTGGTGAATCGGCCGGCACCCAAGACTTCAAGAGCGTCGACAAGTCCGATGTCATCATGGTGGTCGGCGCCAACCCTACGGACGGGCATCCGGTGTTCGCGTCGCGCATGAAGAAGCGTCTGCGCGAAGGGGCGAAGCTGATCGTGATCGATCCGCGGCGGACGGATCTCGTGCGATCACCGCATGTCGAGGCGGCCTACCATCTGCAATTGCAGCCGTCGACCAACGTCGCAGTGATGAACGCCATAGGCCATGTCATTGCGGCCGAGAACCTTATCGACCGCAAGTTCGTCAATCGGCGCTGCGAGCCGGCAGACTTCTTCCGCTGGGAAGAGTTCATCAAGCGCCCCGAGAACTCGCCGGAAGCGACTGAGGCGATAACCGGTGTTCCAGCAAACCTCGTTCGCGAAGCCGCACGGCTCTACGCGCTTGGCGGCAACGGGGCGATCTATTACGGCCTCGGCGTCACCGAGCACAGCCAGGGTTCGACGATGGTCATGGCGATGGCCAACATCGCAATGGCAACGGGAAACATCGGCCGCGAAGGCGTGGGCGTGAACCCTCTGCGTGGCCAGAACAACGTGCAGGGCTCGTGCGATATGGGTTCGTTCCCGCATGAGCTGCCCGGCTATCGTCACGTCTCGGTTCCGGAAACGCGCGCGGTTTTCGAGAAGGAATGGGGCGTCAAGCTCGACAGCGAGCCCGGATTGCGCATTCCGAACATGTTCGATGCGGCATCCGACGGCTCGTTCATGGGCCTCTTCATCCAGGGCGAAGATATTGCCCAGTCAGACCCCAACACGCATCACGTCGAGCACGCGCTAAAGTCGATGGATATCGTCATCGTGCAGGACCTATTCCTGAATGAGACGGCGGCCTTTGCGCACGTGTTCCTGCCGGGCACGTCGTTCCTCGAGAAGGATGGCACGTTCACCAATGCAGAGCGGCGCATCAACCGCGTTCGCAAAGTCATGCGTGAAAAGCAGGGTATGGCGGAATGGGCGGTCGTCTCCCGCATTGCGACCGCAATGGGCCATCCGATGCATTACGGCTCGGCCGACGAAATCATGGACGAGATCGCACGCGTCACGCCGACATTCGAGGGTGTCTCGTTTAAGAGGCTGGACGAGTTGGGCTCCATCCAATGGCCGTGCAACGAAGAGCATCCGGAAGGCACGCCGGTCATGCACACGGACGAGTTTACGCGCGGGAAGGGACGCTTCATGCTCACCGGCTTTGTGCCGACGGCAGAGCGCACTAACCGCAACTTCCCGCTGATCCTGACGACCGGGCGCATCCTTGCGCACTACAACGTCGGTGCGCAGACGCGGCGTACCGATAACGTCGCCTGGCATCCTGAGGACGTGCTCGAGATCCATCCTCATGATGCGGAAGTTCGCGGTATCAAGAACGGCATGAAGGTGTCGCTGGCAAGCCGCGTCGGTGCCACCACACTCACGGCAAAGATCGCAGACCGCATGCCGCAAGGCGTCGTCTACACGACGTTCCACCATCCTATTACCGGCGCCAACGTCATCACGACCGAAAACTCGGACTGGGCGACCAACTGCCCCGAGTACAAAGTCACGGCGGTACAGGTGACCGTCTCCAATGCTCCGTCCGATTGGCAGGAGGAGTGGCAAGAGCGGGAAGTCGAGAACAAGCGGATCGCGAAGGAGAAAGCGCTGGAGCCGGCGGAGTAATTCAGCTGGCAGGGGCTTGAGACATTGTGCCGATGACGTACATGCCGACAGCCCCAGCCGGGCAAGCTGAGCCGAGTGATCTTTGCTCGCGTCCCGCCGTGGGCACTCTTTATGATGCCAACGGCGATAAATCTCAGATCACTTGGCAATTTCCCGAAGAGACCCCCGTCGCCATCCTCATAAACTCGGTGTCCTATGCTGTGATGATGGCGACACCCGCCGATTTGCGCGACTTCGCGCTCGGTTTCCTCTCCTCCGAAGCCGTGCTGAGGGATGCGGGCAAAATCAGGGGTATTCTCGAAATGCCGGTCGAAAGCGGCATTTCCGTCGACGTAGCTGTCGATGAAAGCGCAATCGATACGTCGCGGCTGGCGCGCCGAACGATCGAGGGCCGCTCGGGTTGTGGCCTCTGCGGTGTCGAGGAAATCGAGGCGGCCGTGCGTCCGCTGCCCCGCCTTTCGCGCAATTGGGCGCCGCGCGCCGACGTGATTCGAACAGCGGCGGCCGCACTCCACGACGCGCAGCCCATGAATCGCTTCAATAAGTCCGTGCATGGAGCGGCATGGGTCTCGCCCGACGGTACAATTCAGCTCGTGCGCGAAGATGTCGGCCGGCACAACGCGCTCGACAAGCTTATCGGAGCGCTGATCCGTGGCGGCCTCGCGCCTTCTTCCGGATTCGTGCTGATGACCAGCCGCTGCAGTTATGAACTGGTGCAGAAGACCGTGACCTTTGGCATCGGCGCGCTCGTCACCGTTTCGGCTCCAACGGCACTGGCTTACGAGCTTGCTATCAAATCCGGGCTCTTTTTAGCGTCGCTCGGACCACAGAAAAGCGTCGCGATCTTCAACTCCTGACCGCACGAGCGGCAGCTTCAGACAGGCAAAGACTTCACATGCACAGCTCCGATCTCGTTCGCATGGCAAATCAAATCACGGACTACTTCTCCGCCTATCCAAAGCCCGAGGCGATGGACGGAATCGCGAAGCACATTCACGCCTTCTGGGATCCACGCATGCGGAACGCACTGAAGGCCTATATCGACAAGGGCGGCGAAGGCTTGAGGCCGCTTTTCCTCGAGGCCATGGCCGTCTACTTCAAGGGACCGAAAGTTCCGCCAGCAAAGCTCGCCGATCCGCAAAAGACGCCAAAGACAGGCGCGGAACCTGCCACGTCGCGCGGCACATAATTTCCCCGAACGGAGCCAAAAAAATCGAGGGCAGAGCCGACGCTCCGCCCTCATTTGCTTTAGCGCGGGAGTTTTCCTATTCCGCCGCCTGCTGGTGCGCGGCCAACACCCCATCACGCAGCCGCCCCGTGAGTTCGGATAAGTGATCGAAGTGCGCCGTGAACGTCGCCGCACCGGCTGTAGCTGAGCGCAGGTCGATGATCAGGTTGTCCATCTCGGCATCGGGGATGTGCGCGTGGATCGTGTCCCATCCCGGCCAGCCGTCGCGCGTGTCGAATCCCAGAATCTGGCCGCGGCGCTGCGAGATAATGCCGTTGATGCGCGCGTTTGCTTCCGAGGGTACGGCGATTTCAACCGCCATAATCGGCTCGAGAAGCACAGGCGAGCACTTCGGCATGCCTTCCGACATCGCTAGCCGCCCGGCTTGGCGAAAGGCCATGTCAGAGGAATCGACGTCGTGGTAGGAGCCATCGGTCAGCGTCACGCCAACATCGACCACCGGAAATCCAAGCGGTCCTTCCTCGAGATAGTCGCGGACGCCGGCTTCAATCGCGCCGAAGAAGTTCTTTGGAATGGCGCCGCCGGTGATCGTCTCGTCGAAGGCTATGCCGTCACCCCGATTGAGCGGCGTGATGGTCAACTTCACGTCGCCAAACTGACCGTGGCCACCCGACTGCTTCTTGTGGCGCGCGCGGATCTCGGTGCCGGCCCGGATCGTCTCCTTGTAGCCGACACGGCGCTTGTCACGCTTGACCTCGATGCCGTACTTGCGCGCGAGCCGCTCCAGCGCAACGCGCAGGTGCATTTCGCCCTGGCCCTTGAGAAGGATCTGATGTTTCTCGGCGTCGTGCTCGATGGAAAGTGATGGGTCTTCGTCAATAAGCTTGGCGATGGCTGCCGAAAGCTTCACCTCATCTTTCCGGTCCTTCAGGCCGAGACCGAATGCAAACACAGGTTCGGGAGATTCGGCCGCCTTGATCTGGTTGATGCCGCCCTTTCCTGTCGTGACTGTCTCGCCTGATGCAATCGTATCGAGACGCCCGAGCGCCACGGTGTCGCCAGCCTTGGCCGGACCACGCTTGGTTGTGTCCTCTCCGCGTATCGAGAAGATGCCAGCGACACGGCTCTCGCGACCGTCACGGCCAACGAGCATTGCACTATCGGGTACGTCGCCAGTAATGACACGGGCGTAGGACAGCTTGCCGCCCGCCTTGGTGTGCACGTTTTTGAAAACGTAGACAGCGGACTTCGCATTTTCCAGCTTCAGCCGGCGCGCCGTGTCCTCGACGGACGGAGCCTCGTGGCGAAGCGCCTTCATCAACCGCAGAATACCATTCCCGCGGTCGGCCGAGCCCAACAATACGGGACAGATCAGGCTTTCGCGCAGCTCTTTGGTCAGATCGCCGAAGACGCGGTCATTTTCCGGGGCCACGTCGGAAAGCAATTGCTCCATAAGCTCGTCGTCATAGTCGGCGAGCTTTTCCAGCATTTCGAAGCGTGCCTCCTTCTCGCGCGCCGCGATGGCCGAGGGAAGCTCGATGACCTTGCTCGCTTCGTGATCGCCATAGACATAGGCGCGCTCGGAGGCCAGATCGACGAAACCTGTGGCGACTCCGTTCTCCCAAATCGGGATCTGGCGCAGCACGAGCGGCTTGGAGCTCGCGGGCTGCAGCATCGGAATGATTTCACGGACCGGGGTTGAGAAGCTGTCGATCTTGTTCAGGAAGATGAGATGCGGGATGCCGAGGTCTTCGAGCTGCTTCAGGATCATTTGAAGGGCGGGCACGCGCTTGGCGTCGGGCTCGCAGACAACGACGGCCACATCGCAGGCGGGCAGCGCAAGCGCTCCCTCGTGCGTGAATTCAACGGAACCCGGACAGTCGATGAAGGTGAACGCGTCGCTTAGAAAACTAACGTCGGCCACGTTCAAATTAACGCTCATGGCGTGATCGCGCGCCTCAGGCGAGGCATCGCCGACGGTCGATTTAGCTGCGATGGAGCCGGCTCTCGATATGCTCCCGGTGCGGGCGAGGATCGCTTCGAGAAGCGTCGTCTTTCCGCTTGCAAAGGGTCCGATCAGCGCGACACAGCGAGCGCCGCGGACCCCTGATCTCCCGCCTTGAGTGCCATTTCCGCCCCTTGGGCCTTCCGAGCTTGTCATTGTTCGACTCCGCCGTTGCGAGGCGCGCGCCAAATCAATCGGCCGCAACCCCGCACCTCGGAGAAGAGCGCGGCAATCAAATGGTCGCTCCAAAGCACGATGCACACAACGCGTGTTCGCGCTCGGCCGAGTGCACAGTTTCGTGAAGTTGTCTTGTTGCGATGCGATGAGATTGAACGATGTGCGTCGCATGCTTCGGCGGCGCAATACGATGGCGCCGCGCAGAGGAAACTGCATTTTTGGAATCAAGCAAAAAATAACTTGAATAGCTACAAACTTGCCTCATGATGAAACTGTCTGTGGAAAACGCTGGGGCGCTCGGATTCTCACAGGCGGGCCAGAGGGATTGGCTCTCGATGCGATGAGGCTGGGTTATGAGTATTGAGGCACTGATGTCAGCGGCAAATGCCGCTGGATACGTGATGGCGGCGGAAGAGGAACTGCCCGACAGCTTCGGTGCAGCACCCTCAGTATTCGAATTCAAAGCTCAGCCGGCGACGTCAGTCGCCATTTGGCGCCCGGTCGTGCCCGACCTCGACGGCAAGCCACTCTCTTCAAACCATTTTTCGAGCGCGTGGGGCTGGTTCGCATCGCGCTTCGCAGGCGGCGTCACGGCATAGGCGCGAGAACCGACGAAAGCCGTGTCCGGCGATCAGCCGGGTCTTTGGGAGCGTGCGGCACCGCACGCTCTTTTTGTTTCAACGCACTAAAACAGTTCGAGCGACCAGATCGCGGCGAGGCCGGCAAGCGTCAACAGAAGCCGCCAGCGCCAGAGTCGGCAGGCACCACAGCCCTTTTCCGATCCGCCGGCGCCTCCGAATTCTGTCATGAGAGGTTCCCACAGAAGCGCTGGATGCGCGTGCAGGCTTCCTTCAACGACGCGGTCGAGGCCGCGTACGACACGCGGAACGCGGGAGAACCGGCGAAGGCAGCGCCGTGCACAACCGCGACGCCCTCCTCTTCCAGGAGCGCGGTCACGAAATCCTCGTCCGTCGCGATGTTAGCGCCGGATTTGCTGGTCTTGCCGATGGCACCCTTGATGCTCGGATAGACGTAGAAGGCCCCCTGCGGCTTCGGGCAGTCGATGCCGTTAGCCTGGTTCAGCATGCTGACGACAAGGTCGCGCCGTTCGATGAATACCGCGTTGTTTTTCGCTATGAAATCCTGCGGGCCGTTCAGCGCTTCCACGCCCGCCCACTGCACAATCGATGACGGGTTCGATGTCGACTGCGACTGCAGCTTGCACATGGCCTTGATCAAGGGTTCTGGACCGGCGGCATATCCGAGCCGCCAACCCGTCATGCAATAGGCCTTCGACAAGCCGTTCATCGTGAGCGTGCGATCGTAGAGGCGCGGCTCGACCTGGGCCGGCGTCGCGAATTCGAGGCCGTCGTAGAGCAGGTGTTCGTACATGTCGTCGGTCAGCACCCAGACCTGCTCGTGGCGCATCAATACGTCGGTCAGCGCCTTAAGGTCCGCGGCGGAATAGGCCGTACCGGTCGGGTTCGACGGCGAATTGATGATGAACCACTTGGTCTTCGGAGTGATCGCGCGCTCGAGCACTTCGGGCTTCAGACGGTAACCGTCTTCGATCGTAGTCTCGGCGAACACCGGCTTTGCGCCCGCGAGCTGGACGATGTCGGCGTACGACACCCAACACGGCGCTGGCAGAACCACCTCATCGCCGGGATTGAGGGTTGCCAGCAGCGCGTTGTAGAGCACTTGCTTGCCGCCCGTTCCGACTGAGACTTGGCTCGGCTTGTAGTCGAGACCGTTCTCGCGCTTGAACTTAGCGACGATTGCGGACTTCAATTCCGGAATGCCATCAACGTCGGTGTACTTTGTCTTGCCCTCGTCGAGCGCCTTCTTGGCCGCGTCCTTGATGTTCTGCGGCGTGTCGAAATCCGGTTCTCCGGCGGAAAGCGAGATGATGTCACGCCCGGCAGCCTTGAGCTGGCGAGCCTTCATCGACATTGCGATGGTGGCGGACGGTTGGATGCGGGCGAGACTGTCGGCGAAAAAGCCCATGGGTCGGTGCGGCCTGTCTGGGTGAATGATGAACGTCATCATTTCGCGGTTGCGAAACGCGAGCGGCGCGGAAACTACGCCCTACCCGGGACCCTCGCAAGCGGACGTTTCGGCTATTCGGCCGAATGGACGAGCGTTTCGCCGCCCGATTGAGCGCGGTGGCCGATGCGCAACAGTCCTACGGACATCATCCCTCCAAGCGGAATTGATCCAGCGCCGACACATTTGCGGCCAACGCGCGCCACCTTGCACAGCCACCTTCCCAATCATCGATTTCCCGACTGCTCAGCGGTCGGGACGGATTGTCGATGAAGGAGGGCACTATGTGGGTAGCTTTCTGCCGTGGCGAACGGGCCCGGCGTCGCGGACCTCTGATCAGGCCGCTGATCGATGGAACAGCTTTCTTTGCCGCTTTTCTGCTGGCCACCGCCGCTACGAGCGTTCCGCTGTCCGCCATGCCGTCCGCGGTCACCGCGGCGCTGACGGAGCAGGTTCAATCGCTGGCAGTGACGACCGCCGCCGCTGGCAACCTGCCGCCGACAGGAATCGCAACCACGCGATCTCCGCTCGATTCACAAGCCGTGATCGGTCGGACGAGTGCAGGAACCGCGTGGATCCTTCTCGGCTTAGCGCTTTCTGTGCTAGCGGCACTCGATATGGCGATTGTTCGGCATCTGCGACTTTTGTATGCGCCAGTCCGGCGTCGGCGCCCGCCGCGTTAGCCTATGTTTTTGCTTTATAATCGCCAAAGTTATCGAAATGCCTTTATTGTGGTTAGTAACTTGGATCGGATGAACCAATTCGCGATCAATGACTTATATTAGTTGGATCGCCGCTGGTTAGGAGCACGACGACGATGACTGATCGCTCAGGCAAAGTCCGCTTCACCAATTTGGGGCACGTTTGTCTTTTCGGAACCGTAGTTATGTTTGGCTCCTCGTTGCTCCCTGCGGGTGATGCGGCGCTGCGGAGCAGCTTCGAGACGGCGCTAAAGAACAAACCAGCCATCGAGACGAGATCATCGAGCGGCGCACCCGTTGCGGGTACGGAAGACTACTGGCTCAGTGCAGTACGTGGCGACGCGCCCGGCCCGGTCATGAAGACGGTTGCGATCGGCGACGAGATCAATTTCAGCGTCGGCGGTGAGCGCAGGACGTTCAAGGTGCAGTCCGTTTCCGACTATACACCGCCACTTACGACGATTGATACCGGCGATGGCCATAGCCAGTTCGTGCTTGTGACCGCCAAGGACAAGGTCGATCCCGCGGCCCTCGCGGTTCGTTTCCTGGTTGAAGTCGAGCGCACCGGCAATGTTCGTCAGTCCCCCCAGGGGCGGACGTCGTAAGCATTTCGTTCGTTCGCTCTTTGCTTTGAGCCCGCCCCCTCGGCGGGCTCTACCGTTTTCAGGAAGCTCACCAGGGGATGGGCTTGCGGTCTTCGAAAAATCCGCCGCTCGGCCCGTCAGCGCCGAGCAATGCCAGCCACACGATCGTGTCGGCGCCCTGCTCTACGGAACGGGTAGCTGTAGGGCCGCCCATGTCGGTCCGCACCCAGCCGGGCGAGCATGCATTCACCTTGACGTTACGCCCTTCGGCTTCGGCCGCGGCGACGCGGGTCAGCGCGTTCAGCGCTGCCTTCGACATGCGATAGGCGGGAAAGCCGGTACCCATCTCGCTCAGTTGGCCGGCGCGCGAGGAGACATTGACGATACGGCCATACCCGCGTCCGACCATAATGGGCAGTACGACGCGGATAAGGGCGGCCGGACCCAGCAGGTTCGTCAGCAGCGTTTGAGACAGCGTTTCGTTCGTCATGTCGGTCAGGCGCGCGGCAAAGCCACCCGGACCGTCGATCAGGATCGCCGCGTTGTTGACAAGAACGTCGACGGGGCCGTGCGCGGTGACGATCGCTGCGATATGGGCGGGAATGGACGGCGTATCCGCGACGTCGAGCACGCTACTTCTCACGTCGAGCCCTTCGCGGCGGAGCCGATCGGCCGTCGCCTGCGCTTTTTCGGCGTCGCGTGCGGTCGCGACGGTCGCAATTCCGGCTGACGCAAGACGTCGAGCGACCTCAAGGCCAATGCCGCGGTTGGCACCCGTCACCACGGCGAGGCGCTTTTCACTCGGCATGCGTGCCCCCTACGTGTGCGTCGCTACCAATGGGTCTAGGACACTTTAACGAGCGGCGATACGCCAGTGTCGTTGCGGATGCCAACGTGTGGCGCTTTGTCAGTTCTTGGCTGGCGTCTGCGCAGAAGCCGGGGCAATTTTTTGAGCCGTCGTGTTGTGCGCGGCCGCTAACTGCTTCTTGCAGGTCGCGCGAAAGGCCTTGCGCTCCTTGCCATGCAGGCCCTTGGCGTCCGCCTGCTGGCTGCAAGCGATGGACTCAGGGGAACGGACTTTCGCGGTCTTCGTGGTGGCGGTGGCGGCGGAAGCCTGACCGGCGGCCAGGGCGACAATGAGTGCTGCTGCTGCGGCGGCTGGGGCTAGCCTGGCGGAAATCTTCGTCATAGGGGTGCTCCGTGTTCGGCATATCCGGCACACTGCGCACCGGCTTCAGCGGTGCCGGACTGTGATCGGCTAAATTCACCGCCGCTTTGCCGACCGAATACGGATTGGTGAGAATCCCGCCTAGCGGATCTCGAGCCGAGTGAAGCGATGAGTACTGCTCGACGGTGTTATGTCCGTATGCAAGATCGGCCGCACGGCCGGGTCCGACGGTGGTACGCCCAGCGGCCCCAAATTCACGTCGTGAACGTCGCCGGCAATGCTGCCGTCGCTCTGTAACGCAAGCTTGAAATAGATGCCGTTCCACGTGTCGATGCCGAATGCGGTCGGCGGCTTCCAGAGAAACATCAATGCATATTCGAGATCGACCAAATCGGTTGCGGTGATGCGCGATGCCGTCTCGTAGGGGTAGGGGATGTGGCACCAGGTTTCTTTTTCACCGCGCATACAGCTGAAGTTGCGCATCGAAAGGAATTCGACCTGGAACTCTGACGATTCAATCGACACCGTGAATGTGCGCGCCTCATCATCTCCCGCAAAAGTCACAAAGCCGATGGGCTGACGCTCCCCCGCCGGCGTTACGAGTTCTATCGCCCGCCGACCGCTCGGCAGCGGACCTTCGGCTCCCGCGACCAGTGGGATCGCCAAGGCGGCCGCCGCGACCACAACCACCGCTAACAGCCCGGCGCGTGTCGCGCTCATCTTGTCCCCTCCCCTCTGTTCCAGCTCACAACTACGGGACTGGCGCCCGTATGTTACAGGCCGATCCCCCCAACTTTGGGTGGGGCGATGGGGGTTTTCTGAAACGTTCCGGAGGGCCATATTCCGCCCCATGCCTCGTCCCCCCAAGTCCGGTTCCGCCAAGCCACCGCGTCCGTCACGCGGCAAGTCTGGTAAACCCACGCCGCCGCCCGCCGAAACCTCTGCCGGTACACCCGGCTTTAGCGAAGGCTATGCGCGCTATCTGGCGCCCTCCGCCGAGGCCGCGGGCGAGTACCCCACCCTTCCGGCCTTGCGGGGCTCGGGCGCCCAACGCCCGCCTATGGGTGGCGAAAGCCTTACTGACAGCCTCAATGCCCTACTGACGAAGCCCAATGAACGCTCGGAGCGTGCCAAGTCGATCCTGGCGCGGC
Organism: uncultured Hyphomicrobium sp.; assembly: GCA_964651805.1. GTDB lineage: Bacteria > Pseudomonadota > Alphaproteobacteria > Rhizobiales > Hyphomicrobiaceae > Hyphomicrobium_B. The sequence goes on from CAZYXX010000001.1 coordinate 376,013, forward strand.
AGCCGCTTCTGGCGGCGCACCCGATCGTGTCGGGCGGCATGCCGATGTTCATGCCGCACCGGCCAGAACGGCCAGAGAAAAGCGAGGGCGGCGTCAGATTCAAACTCGTCTCCGAGTTCTCGCCTAAAGGGGACCAACCGCAAGCCATCACTGAACTCGTCGAAGGCGTAAGCAAGCTCGAGAAAAACCAGGTCCTGCTTGGCGTCACCGGCTCGGGCAAGACATTCACGATGGCACATGTCATTGAGCGGACTCAGCGCCCCGCTCTTATCCTGGCGCCCAATAAGACGCTCGCCGCGCAGCTTTACGGCGAGTTCAAGAGCTTCTTTCCAGATAACGCGGTCGAGTACTTCGTCTCGTATTACGATTACTATCAACCGGAAGCGTACGTGCCGCGTACCGATACCTATATCGAAAAAGAATCGTCGGTGAACGAGCAGATCGACCGTATGCGTCACTCGGCAACGCGCGCGCTGCTTGAGCGCGATGACGTCATCATCGTTGCGTCCGTGTCATGCATCTACGGCATCGGCTCGGTCGAAACGTACACCGCGATGACATTCACAGTTCGGGTTGGCGAGAAGCTGTCGCGCGATCAGTTGTTGGCTGACCTTGTCGCCCTGCACTACCGCCGCAACGATCAGAGTTTCGTGCGCGGGTCGTTCCGTGCTCGAGGCGACACCGTCGAAGTCTTCCCGGCCCACCTTGAGGACCGCGCCTGGCGCTTCTCGCTTTTCGGCGACGAGATCGAGAGCATCACGGAGTTCGATCCGTTGACGGGGACGAAGACTGATGAGATGTCGCTCGTTAAGCTTTACGCCAACTCGCATTACGTTACGCCAAAGCCGACGCTGCAGCAGGCGATCAAATCGATCAAGGCCGAGTTGAAACAGCGACTCGACGAGCTTTACGGTGCGGGCCGCCTGCTGGAAGCGCAGCGCCTCGAGCAGCGCACAACCTTCGACATGGAGATGATGGAGGCGACGGGGAGTTGCGCCGGCATCGAAAACTATTCGCGCTATCTCACGGGCCGCAACCCGGGCGATCCGCCCCCAACGCTCTTTGAGTATTTACCCGACAATGCGCTCGTATTCGCGGACGAGAGCCACGTCACGGTCCCGCAGATTGGCGGCATGTTCCGCGGCGACTTCCGCCGCAAGGCCACGCTGGCAGAGTACGGGTTCCGTCTACCGTCGTGCATGGACAATCGGCCGTTGCGTTTCGAGGAATGGGACGCAATGCGGCCGCAGTCGGTTTTCGTCTCAGCGACTCCGCAATCTTGGGAACTGGAGCAGACGGGCGGCGTCTTTGCCGAGCAAGTTATTCGCCCAACCGGGCTTGTCGATCCGTTTGTCGACGTGCGTCCGGCCAAAAGTCAGGTCGACGATCTGTTGGACGAGGTGCGACAGGTCTCGGCCAAAGGGTACCGAACACTTGTCACGGTGTTGACGAAGCGCATGGCGGAAGACCTTACCGAGTACATGCACGAGAGCGGGATCCGGGTGCGCTACATGCACTCGGACATCGAGACGCTTGAGCGCATCGAGATCATTCGCGACCTACGGCTCGGTGCGTTCGACGTCCTGATCGGCATCAACCTGCTGCGCGAAGGCCTCGATATCCCTGAATGCGCTCTGGTTGCGATTCTGGATGCGGACAAAGAGGGCTTCCTGCGCTCGGAAACCTCGCTCGTGCAAACGATCGGGCGCGCCGCGCGCAATATCGATGGCAAGGTCATTCTCTACGCCGACCAGATGACTGGATCGATGGAGCGGGCAATTGCGGAGACGAACCGCCGTCGCGAGAAGCAAATGGCGTGGAACGCGGCCAACGGCATCACGCCGGAAAGCGTGCGGAAAAACATCGCCGACGTCCTGCAGTCTGTCTACGAGCAGGATCACGTCACGGTCGACGCTGGCCTCGCCGGTGACGCGCCCGCCGTCGGACACAATCTGGCGAAAGTCATCGAGGACATGGAACAGCGCATGAAGGACGCCGCCGCCGATCTCGAATTTGAAACAGCCGCGCGGTTGCGCGACGAGATCAAACGTCTGCGCGAGACCGAGCTTGCAATTGCGGATGACCCGCTGGCACGGCAGTCGGACGTGGAGGAGCGCGCTGGAAGCTTCAAAGGCCAACGCAAATATGGCGCGCGGGCCAATATGCCCACGGGCCAGCCCCCGTCGAGCGGTCGGCAGGGTAACAAGGGCGATGCAGGCACCGGTGGTACACGTGTCCAGACGGAATACGAACCCGTCCAGCCTACTCATGCGCAATCCACGTCACGCGTTCGCAAACCTTCGCTCGATGAAATGGGGCCGGGGACGGACCGGCCGATACCGGCACGGGCGCCTAGCGTCGATCCGAGGACAAAGGCGGGCGCCTTCGGTGAACGCATCAATGGGCCGCATAAGCCGACGCTCGACGAAATGGGGCCGCATGCTTCGCTGCCGGTAAAGAACGCGGGCAATCCTCCGCAGAAGCCCGTCGTCACGCGCGAGTTCGATGATCCCACCATCGAAAAGGGCAAGCGCCGCGGACGACCAAAGAAGACCGGGCGGCCGGGGCACTAGTTGCATTCAAGCACGCGCACAGATGCGCGCGTGAGCTTTCCGTCTCCATACGTCTTCGTAAGGACCTCCTTGCGACCTTGTCGGCCGCCTCATGCCACCCGACGTGATGCGCGACGGCTCCCGACGAAGCCGCCCACCGGTTGCGCACGCAGGCATGCATTAGAGCCGCTACCTGCCGACTACGGGCCGGCGCAGAGCCAAAACGGACAAACGGAGATAGTTATGACCTTCACTTCGAGAAAGAGCGTACTCGCGATCGCGTCGGCACTGAGTTTCATCGGGTTGACCGCCGTCTCAGCAGACGCGAACTACCTCGGGTACGCCAACGGCGATCCGACAAACGAAAACTTCTGGCAAGAGCAGGGCGTTGAGCCCATTGACCCCAGTCCGGCTCGCATCGTGTTGGCCCCTCGTCCGCACCACGTGCATCACATCGTCGGACATCACTTGCATGGGAGCAAGAGGGCGACCGGCTAAAGTCGCTTATGCCACGCGCGTGGGCCGGGCGTGAATGAATGTCGGCATCGAATTCAGCACCCTTACGCTCGGCCTTCGCCGATACGCGGTCGGAACCTGTCTCCGCGCAGTGCGTTTTCCGACCGCTAGCACTCTGCCGAAGGAGTAGACATGCCAAAAATCAAGAACGCCAAAATTCTCATTCTTGCGACCGACGGCTTCGAGCAGTCGGAACTCGAAGTGCCGCGCGAAAAGTTGAAGGCGGCGGCTCAACTCGTCCACGTCGCGGCTCCTAAAAGCCGCAAGGAGAAAACGTCCATCATTGGATGGAAGGATCACGACTGGGGCAAGCCGGTCGATGTCGATGCCGATCTGTCGGAGGTCTCGTCGTCGTTTTACGACGCACTTGTTCTCCCGGGCGGATTGATGAGCCCGGATTCTCTGCGACAAAATCCGGACGCACTGAAGCTCATCAAAGCTTTTCTTGCCGAAGGCAAAGTGATCGGCGCGATCTGTCATGCGCCGTGGCTGCTGATCGAGGCGAACGCGGTTCGTGGCCGCAATGCAACGTCGTATTCAGCGATCAAGACCGACATGATCAATGCTGGCGCGAACTGGGTCGATGAAGCCGTGGTGTCAGATCAAGGGATTGTCACGAGCCGCAATCCGAATGATCTCGATGCATTCGTTGCCAAAATCATCGAGGAGATCGAGGAAGGCAAACACGAACGGGCGGTCCTCGCCGCTTAGCGAAGACTGGCATTAGCCGTGAGCCGTTCACATTCGCCTCTAACCGGCCAGAAACAATCGTGGCCGCCAGAACAGAGTGTCTGACGGCCACTCTTTTTGCGATTGAACGCCGATCAGGGCCGGGCGGTGGTGTGATAGGTGATCATCAGCATCGCCATTAGGATGGCCGAGAAAAGGCCAGCAAGCGCGCCGAGCATCGTTAAGGAGGCGTCCGTTACTATGAAGCCGAAGACGTCGTGCGCCGCGAGGCTGCCCGCGATCGATGCGATTGCCGCATACGTCAAAACGAGGCCCGGAATTTTGGACTCGTCCGCTCCCTTGCCCGCTCCAAGGAACAGAATTTTATAGCGCGCGATCGATGCAAGAATGGTCGCGACGAATCCTGAGATCAGCGCAAGGGTCCGCGTGCCTGTAACAATCCCGGCCAGGAACAAGGCGACGAGGGCTCCGATCGCGGTGGCTATCAGGATCACAATGATGAGGCTTGCGGAAATGATACCGGGTGCTTTGTCGGCCATGAATGTTCCCCCCCTCGGGCGCTGTTGTTTTTTTCGCACATTGATGTTTGCAAGAATCTGCTCCAAGTCAAGAATTTGCTGCCACTTCGCTCCCGCAGCGCTCGCGGCTTCCTTTTCGCTGTTGGCTGACAATCCCATCGGGGCGACATAACCTCGCGCCGCTTTTCTTCAGCCTGGGGGTGCTGCCATGCCTAGGGCGTTGAGCATTTTCAATCGCCACGCGCTATTTCTCGTTCCCGTTTTGCTGTTCATATTCGCGTCGATCTCGGGTTGGGTCGGGACAGGCTACGGATTTCACAACCTCTTCCGTGATCTCCCCGGGGAATTCTGCCAGACCGCCGCCTCGGGACAGGCGCACTGTCCTCAAATCTGGGAGATATGGCGGGCACTTTCCTTTGGCGAGATCTGGAACCGGCTACTTACTCGCGACCTCATTACGTCGATCAATTTTCAGAACGGCGCCTTTGGCGTGGCCGTCATCGCCCTGCTCTGGAACGTCTGCGTACTGATGTACGCGCGCGAGGAAGAGGGAAACGACCACCCGATCGCATCGCCGCTCGATATCATCTGGCCAACCACGATCGTTCTCGCTCTCGTTTTTCTCGTTATCCCGACACAGATCTCGATCACGAACGCGCTTTACGGCACCGCCTATGAGAGTGGCTCGCGTGCGTTTCATCTATGGGGACTATTTCAGACGCTGCTCGGCATCGCGATGACGCTTGCGGGCGTCTACGTAGTGGAGTGGCTGGCGATCCACTGGGCGAAGTGGCAGGGCATGCCGCAGCTCTACACGGTGATGATCATCACCGGCGTCGTCATTGCGTTGTTCTGGTTCGTGCTGCCACTCATGCCAGGATTTGCGGTATTTCTCTCACTCGCGACCCTCACGCTGATCTACGTTGCACTTCTTGCAATCCCGCGCGGCTGGCAATTCCTGCTGTTCGCATTGCTAGCCGTGCTTGTGGCGAGGGGCCAGGGCGTGCCTTTCAAACATCGCTTCAATGAGCTTGCATCCTACTACCCAGCCGCTCCGGAGGAGGCCGTTCTCAGCCTCGCATCCCCCGCAGACGCAGAGAGCGCCAGTCTTCTGCCCCCGATCGCCGCGCTCGATGCATGGCGGAAGAACAACGTCGCCAAGCATGGGCGGGAGAAGCCTGTGCTCACGGTGGTGGCAGCCGCGGGGGGCGGCTACCGGGCAGCCTATTGGGTCGGGCTGGTACTCGACGCTCTGAAGGAACGGGAAGGCACCGCCGGCGGGCGTGGCATCATCGACGACAGTATCTTTTTGTTCACGGGGGCGTCCGGCGGAATGGTTGCAGCCTCCTATTTTGTCGCCACGCGTACTGACACACGCAACACCGGCAACGGGCTCGTCGACATACTCGATCGCGAGATCGCGCAGCCGATTGGCGAAGTGAACAAATTCGAAGATCGCTTTCGCAACGCGCGGCGGGACTCGCTGACGCCGGTCGTCAAGAAATGGCTGCGCCACGACCTGCCGGGGTTCGTTTGGCAAACACCGTTTGAGTCCGACCGCGGTTCTGAACTGGAACTCAGCTGGCCAACGCTCTCGGGTGCGCGTTTCATCGACTTCACCGAGGGGCAGCGCGAGGGGTGGCGACCTTCCCTCATCTTCTCGCCAATGCTCATCGACAGCGGCAAACCGCTGTTAGTCTCCAATCTCGATCTGGATTTTATTGCGAAATCCGACTCTCGGGCGCTGGAACTCTTTAAGCGTTTTCCGCTTGCACAATCGAAGCTGACGCTCGCCACGGCGGCACGCATGAGCGCATCGTTCCCCTTCGTTGCGCCCGCTGCGGAATTGCCGGTCGAGAATGGAGACCGCGTCGTCGACGCCGGTTACTACGACAACGACGGCATCGTCCTCGCCGCGGCATTTCTGCGCCAACCGCAAATCGCGCAATGGATCCGCGAGAATACCTCCGGCGTCGTTCTGCTTCGGATCAATGCCTTCGCGCCGCAGACGGCGCGCGCAGATGAACTGCCGCCGTGCAGCGGCCGCTCCAAAACGACGGCGGCCGATGTTGTCGCCAAAGTCGAGCCGAAGGCCGACAGTGTCCTGCGCATCCTTTTCCCCGATTGGCGGCGCAGCCTGCGCTGGATCACGAGTCCCTTCGAAGGCGCATATGTGGCCCGCGCCACAGCCGGGCGCATCGCGAACGAGCAACACGTGAACGGCCTCAAGACACTCTTTGGGTCGAACACAGAGCACGGAGACTTCTTGAAAGCTTTCGAGATCGCCTCGGACGACCGCGGTTCTATCAGCTGGCTGTTGCCGCAAGCGGAGCTCGACCAGATGCGCGGCGACCTTCGCAATATCTGCAACACCGAAGCCTTTGACCAAATCGAGGGCTTCTGGCGTACCCGTATGCCTTAGATCGCGAGGGTCCGTGCCGTCGCATTGCCGACAGCAAGGCAATGCTATAGAGCCGCGATTTGGGTGATCTTGGAGGGGATGGTGGCGGAGCAGGCGGACTTGCCGAAAGTCGCGGATGGCGGCGGGTCGCAATCTCCGCTCGTGCGTATTTTCGGATGGCTTTTCGGGCGGCAGCCGTCTCCTGTGCGCGAACCCGGATTGGGGCCGAAGCGCATTCTCATCCTGCGACACGCGGAAAAGACCGGATCGGAAGACGATATCCACCTTTCAAAGCCCGGGTACATGCGAGCAAAGAAACTGGCGAGCTATATCCCGAAGACCTTTGGGGCACCGGATTTCATATTCGCCGCGGCGCGCTCCAAGCGCTCGATCCGATCGATGGAGACCATGTCGCCGCTTGCGATGTCGCTTGGCAAGACCGTGCAGCATTCGATCGAAGATAAAGACTTCGCCGCGCTGGTCCGCCAGCTCCTTTCCAACCCAATGTATGCCGGAACCACGGTCGTCATCTGCTGGCACCACAACAAACTCCCCGAGATCGCGCGCATTCTTGGCGCGCCGCCGGGGACCTACCCCGATCCCTGGCCGAGCGATCTCTACGACGCCATAATCGAGATCTCGTACGCGGCTGACGGTACGGTCTCGGCGCGCGATGTCATGCAGCCGTTCTAGCTTGCGGGTGCTAGTTCACGTCAGCTTGACAGCTGTTCGCGATGGGAACCCATCGTAGCGGTGGTCGGCTAGCGATGACTCAGCACTTCTTCAGCACCGCAGCCAGTTCGCGGAATACGTCCGACTTTTGCGGCATCACTTTAACCGATTGGTCGCAGCTGCCCTGGCCGGCAACCGCCATCGTCGCCTGGAAGAACTGGCCCGAGAGTTTCACCTCGAACCCGGTCGGGGTCACGCTGCCGTCCACCGTGCCGGCAATATCGTTGATCTTGTCCTGCCAGCGGCCAACGACCTTATCGCCCTCAACGGTCAATTCGGTCGCGGCGTGGAGCTTGAAACTGGCGTCATCCTCACAACGTAAGTTCTGCTGGATGCCGGGGCCGTTCTTGCGCGGCAGATAGGTGACGACACATTTGAAATTCGAGGCGGGTCCGGAAACCGTGGTCATCGTAGCGTTGCCGACCCAGCGCCCGGCCAGATGAGCAAGCGGATCGGCCGACGGATCGCTCATCTTTGCGCCTGCGGCCAAACTTGATGTGGCGATCAAAACGGCAATGGCCGAAAAGCGAAGCGACTGGCGCATGATACTCTCCCTCAAGCAGCCGAAACCGGCGCCTTTGCTCAACCCGACCGAGTCTTCGTTGCTGCAGCAAAAACGCGCCCAAACCCGGCGCTCGCGCGTCTGCCCCCGCTGCGTGCCTAGCAGCAGAGCAAAACTGGGCGCCGATCACGACGGTTTGTGGGCCGCAATAGGGTATCTCGCGGGCTACGTGTAGATTCGCTAATCACGCGGGTGAATAAATGCGCAGCCTGATCTTGCAGGGAAGCGGCGAGTCTCCCAATCTCATGAGGCCGCTTGAGAGCGCGGGACAGCGCATTTGCGGTGAAAGCCAGGAGTTTCAGATCATGCGCCAGCGGATCGGATCAACACTTTCGACACTTGTCGTCGTGTTTGCGGCTACGTGCGCCCTTGCGGTGTCAACCGCTTATTCGGCCGAGCCGTTCGGTGGGCTCAAGGGCAGTTGGTCGGGCGGAGGCAAGGCGTCCTTCGCCGGGGGACAGACCGAAAGGATCAAATGCTCTGCGCGCTATTCGGGCGGGGGATCGAAACTGTCGCTTACCCTTCGTTGCGCTTCCCCGTCCGCGCAAATCTCGCTTGTCGGCAACCTGTCGGCCAGCGGCAATAGGGTTTCAGGAAGCTGGAGTGAGTCTTCCTACGGCCTCTCCGGATCGGCCAACGGCTCCGTAACGGGTAGCAGCATGCGGCTGAAGATCACTGGCGGCGCGTCGGGTTCGCTCAACATCGCGACGGCGGGGAGTCGGCAAACGGTTGCCCTTTCGTCGGAAGGCACGCTTACGGGCGTGAACATCAGTCTGCGTCGAAGGTGAGCCCCAGCTAACGGTTTGTTTGCAGCCTTCTGCGCCGCAAAATACTGTCGCAGCATTGCAACACTTGCGCAGGAGCATGGGTCCTGTCGCCGTAGACCTTACCATGGCAGACGGGGTAGACAGTACTTCGCCTGCGTCGCGTCCGTTCTCTTGAGGAGGAGTCTTACGTGTTCCGCGCCCTGCGATTTTTGAGGAGCTGCAAGGTCATCGCCGCCTGTGTCGTGGCGGGAGCGGTTGTGATCTCGATCGGACCGTCCGTTGCGGCGGCTGATAGTCCATTCAACACGCTCGCCGGTACGTGGAGCGGATCCGGAACGGCTAAGTTCGACGGTGGAAAGACCGAAAGCCTCCGGTGCAAGGGCTACTACACAAACACCGGCGGCAGCAGCAATCTCGGTCTCTCGATCCGCTGCGCCAACGCCTCGGCAAAGGTCGAGCTGCGCGCCAACCTCAATTATGCGAACGGCGCTGTTTCGGGGAACTGGGAAGAGCGGACCTATAACCAGTCCGGAACCGTGACCGGCAAGGCTTCCGCGAGCAAGATGAACCTGGCGATTACCGGGGGTATAGACGGGTCCATGTCGGTCTCCATCGCCGGCCGGCAGCACACAGTCGTGGTATCGACGGGAGGACCCACTCTCAAGGGAATTAACATTTCGATGTCACGTTAGAGTCAGCAATGACTTCAATCCGTTCCCTCGCCTGAAGGAAGCCATATGACGTTCACTTCCGTCACTGCCCGTCTCGGCGTCGCATCGGCCTTACTTGCCCTCGCACTCCCAGCACTCACGGTGGAAGCGGGCTTTCGCAAGCTGAGGTCGAACTATGAGCCGGGCGAAACGATCGTGGCGCAGAGCCGGTTCGGCAATGGTTCGGTGACGGGCGTCGTACGGCCAAGCCGTTACGGCTGGCAGGTGCGTCTGCCTCGTGGGACCTGGATGGATTGCCGGCGCAGTTGCGAAGAAACGCTGCGCGTCGAGACCGTCGATCTTTTCGAAAATTCCCAAGACGTCAGGGGATACGGCGGCCTCAACAACGAGTGCGGCGTATTCGGCTGCCTGTCGATCGGCTTCTAGGCCAAGCGATCAAATCAAAAACGGATTGGTTTTGCGTTCGATGCCGAACTGGCCCGGGGGGCCGTGACCGCATATGAATGCGATGTCGTCGCCCAGTGGAAATAGCTTGGTCGTGATGGCGTTGATCAGCGCGGCGTGGTCGCCGTAGGGAAAATCCGTTCGGCCGATCGAGCCCCTGAACAGGACGTCACCGACCAACGCGATCTTTTGAGGGCGATTGTAGAAGACGACAGAGCCCGGCGAGTGGCCTGGGCAATGGTAGATTTCGAACTCATGGCCGGCGACCGTGACGGTATCGCCCTCGCTCAGCCAACGGTCCGGCGTGACGTTGCGCGCACCCGTAATGCCATAAAGCTTGGCCTGCTTTTCCAGCGCATCGAGCAGGATGATGTCCGCTTTGTGCGGCCCCTCTATGCCCACTTTCAGCCGTTCCCTCAGTTCGTCGGCGCCACCCGCGTGGTCGATGTGGCCGTGCGTCAGCAGAATCTTTTCGACCTTTATGCCCGCCTGCGCGATGGCGGCCTCGATGGCGTCGAGGTCGCCGCCGGGGTCGACGACAGCGCCCATTTTCGTTTCCCCGTCCCAGATCAGCGTGCAATTCTGCTGGAAAGGCGTAACTTGAATAATTGCGGCCTGGAGGCCGGATTTCGGACTTTCGGCGGGCTTGCTCATGCGTTGCTCGACATTGCTGGTACCCGGTCTTCCTTAACGGCAAGGGCTGCCATCTGCCAGCCGCATGAACATGCCGAGATGACGATCCCAGGGCTTGTGACGACGGATCGTCGAGTTCCGAACGTTGACGGGCCGTAGGCTGTTCGCAGGCGCGAACCGCGAGGGTTGGCCTGTGTTCAGAATGTCGATCAACGGAGGCACGGAACAGGCGTATGCGCAAAGCCCGATATATTGCTTTGGCCCTCCTCGCGGTCGCGGGCATCTGGGCATCGCTGGCGTATACGCAGAGTGCGTTTCTGCCACAGATTTTGCGCCTCGCAGATCGCAGCACTGGTTCTCCAGCAAAGCAGGACGGGCGCGCTGAAACGCCGCGCGCGTCCAACAGGGGCCAGAGCGGACCAATCGTGGTCGAGGCCAAGGCTGCACGGCAGGCTCGCGTGTCGACCGACATTCGCGCAGTCGGGTCGCTCCAGTCCGATGAGGCCGTCCAGGTGGCATCCGAGATCGCAGGTCGAATAGCTGAGATCGCGTTCAAGGAAGGGCAACCCGTTGGCGCGGGCGATGTCATCGCGCGGCTCGACGAGGCGTTAGTCAAGGCTGAGATTGCGGACGCCGAGGCACGGCTTGTGTTCGCCAAGCAGAACAACGACCGGGCGCGTGCACTGGTCCGCACGGGTGCCGTAACCGGGCGAACTCGAGACGAGGCTGTCTCCAATTTAGAGATCGCGCAGGCGGCAGTGGAACTTGCGAAGACGCGGCTCGACAAGCACACGCTGCGGGCGCCGTTTGACGGCGTCGCCGGTGTCCGCAACGTATCTGTCGGCGCCTACGTCGCGGTCGGGACACCAATCGTCAATATCGAGAAGCTCGACACGCTCAAGGTCGATTTCAAGGTGCCCGAGATTTATCTCACCGACATCAAGGTAGGTCAGGTTGTGGACGTCACAGTCGACGCCGTCCCCGGTCAAACCTTCGCCGGCGAGATTTACGCCATCAACCCACTTGTTGACGTCAACGGACGCGCGCTTCATGTCAGGGCGCAACTCGCAAATTCGCGCCAGCTTCTCCGACCGGGTCTCTTTGCACGCATCACCATCAAGGGGCTGGCCGAGCGGGAGGTCACGCTCGTGCCTGAAAGCGCTGTCGTGCCGCGTGGTGGCGATGCGTTCGTGTTCCGTGTCGACAATGGACAGGCCATCGAAACGCGCGTTAAGCTCGGCGCGCGCAAGAACGCGGAGGTCGAGGTCATCGAGGGGCTGCCGCCGACCGCCGTGGTGGTCACTGCCGGACAACAAAAGCTCAAGAACGGTTCCAGCGTCGAGGTCGTATCCGCCGGTGACGTGCCGTCACCCGATGCCCGCGCGCCCGAAAGCAAATCCGGTGCCGCCGATAGGAGCGGCTGATGAGCCTGTTTGAATTCTGCATTCGCAGGCCGGTCTTTGCGACTGTTCTGAGCCTTATTCTGGTGCTGCTCGGTGCGGTGTCCTACGGCCGCCTTACCGTGCGCGAGTATCCCAACGTCGATGAGCCTGTCGTCTCAGTCACGACGACCTATCCCGGCGCATCCGCCACGATCATCGAATCCCAGGTGACACAGGTTCTGGAGGGCTCGATCGCCGGCATCGAAGGCATCGACGTGCTCGAATCCACGAGCCGTCAGGAGTCGAGCCGAATCACCGTCCGCTTCCGGCAGAACGTGGACCCGGATGTGGCTGCCAGCGACGTGCGAGACCGTGCGAGCCGTGTGCGCGGCCGTCTGCCTGACGAAGTCGATGAACCCGTCATCGCCAAGGTCGAGGCGGACGCACAAGCGATCATGTTCCTCGTGTTTTCGAGTCCGCAGAAGTCGACTCTCGAGATCACGGACTACGTCGATCGCTTCATCGTCGACAAGCTGAAGAACCTCACGGGCGTTGCCGACGTCACGATCTACGGAGAGCGGCGATACGCAATGCGTATCTGGATCGATCGCGAGCGGCTCGCGGCCTACAATCTCACGGTCCAGGACGTTGAGGACGCTCTGCGCGCACAGAACGCGGAAATTCCCTCAGGGCGCATCGAGAGCACGGACCGCGAGTTCAGCGTTCTCTCGCGTACAGGGCTCACCACGCCCGAGCAGTTCCGGCAAATCGTTGTCAAGCTCGCGGATGGTTACCAGGTCAAGCTCGGCGAAGTTGCGCGCGTCGAACTTGGCGCCGTCGACGAGCGCCGGCTCAGCAATTTCAACGGTACGCCGGCCATCGCGGTCGGCATCATCAAGCAGGCAACGGCCAACCCGCTCGATGTGTCGAATGCCGTGCGAAGTGTTCTGCCCGAGTTCAACCGCACGCTGCCTGATGGCCTTCAGGTCGCAGTCGGTAACGACGACAGCATCTTTATCGACCGGTCGATCGAGGCGGTCTACCACACGATCCTCGAAGCGATCGTTCTCGTCATTCTCGTCATCGTTCTCTTTCTGCGCTCATTGCGCGCTGCGTTCATTCCGATCGTGACGATCCCGATCTCGCTTATCGCAACCTTCACGCTCATGTATGCGTTCGGGTTCTCGGTCAACACTCTGACGCTGCTGGCGATGGTTCTCGCCATCGGCCTCGTCGTCGACGACGCGATCGTCGTCCTGGAAAACATCTACCGCCACATAGAGGATGGCATGAAGCCCATCCCGGCGGCGATCAAAGGTACGCGCGAGATCGGATTTGCCGTTATCGCCATGACGCTGACTCTCGCTGCCGTCTATGCGCCGATCGCATTCGCGCCCGGCAAGGCGGGGCGTCTGTTCCTGGAGTTCGCGCTAACTCTCGCCGGCGCCGTGATCGTCTCGGGCTTCGTGGCGCTTACGCTGACGCCGATGATGTCATCTCGGCTGCTGCGGCATGACCCTTCGCCCGGCTGGTTCTTCAGCTTCATCGAGCGGGCGCTGGTTGGGCTTGAGTCCGGCTACAAGCGCGCGCTGTCGGCGACCTTGAACGTCCGCCCCGTCGTCCTGATCGCGGCGCTTGGTGTTGCGGCGACGAGCGTCTACTTCCTGAACAACCTCAAATCCGAGCTTTCGCCGCTCGAGGATCGCGGCGTGCTCCGGCTCAGGGGCTCCGGACCAGAAGGAGCGACGATCGCGTATACGGAGCGCTACGCCAACCAGATGGGAGATATTCTGAGGTCGGTGCCGGAGGTGCGAGACAGGCTGGTGATCGCGGGCACGCCGGAGGTTTCCCAATCACTCGTGTTCGCCCCGCTCGCGGACTGGAGCGAACGTAGCCGGTCACAGCAACAGATCACGGCTGAGATCAATCCGCAGCTTAGACGCATTCCGGGCATCTTGGCGGTCGCGCAAGCGCCGGGTGCGTTCGGTCAACGCGGGTCGGGACGTCCGGTCGAATTTGTCATCCAGTCGTCGGGCACCTACGATGAGCTGCAGACGTTCGTCGACAAAATGATGGAAAAGGCCAGGGCCTATCCGGGACTCGACGGCCTCGATACTGACCTCAAGCTCAACACACCCGAGTTCCGCATTGAGATCGACCGCGCCAAAGTGGCGGACCTCGGCCTTGAAGTGGCGGCGGTCGGTCGCACGCTTGAAACGCTCCTAGGCGGCCGGCAGGTGACGCGCTTTGAGCAAAATGGCGAACAGTACGATGTCTGGGTGCAGCTCGCCGCCTCGGACCGCGCGACGCCGGAAGCTCTGCAGACGATCTTCCTGCGCAATCCGAAAAACGAAATGATACAGCTGTCGAACGTCGTGCGTGTTGCCGAATCGGTCGCGCCAAAAGAGCTGAAGCGCTTCAATCAGCTGCGCTCCGCTACGATCCAGGCGAATCTGTCGCCCGGCTACACGGTCGGGGATGCGCTTACCTATCTTGATGCGGCTGCGCGCGAGGTACTGCCCGAAACCGTCCAGACGGATGTCAGCGGCCTTAGCCGCGATTATCGAGCCTCAGCCAGCAGCCTGGCCATGGTCTTTGTGCTGGCGCTCTGCTTCATTTATCTCGTGCTCGCAGCACAGTTCGAGAGTTTCCGCGATCCAGTGATCATCATGCTCACCGTACCGCTCTCCATGACTGGCGCGCTCGGAGCGCTCTGGCTCGCGGGCGGCACACTGAACGTCTATTCGCAGATCGGTCTGGTGACGCTCGTCGGTCTCATCACCAAGCACGGCATCCTGATTGTCGAGTTCGCCAATCAGCGCCAGCATGCTGGTCTCGTGCGCCATGACGCGATCGTCGAAGCGGCAACGCTCCGCCTGCGCCCGATCCTGATGACGACGGGTGCGATGGTGCTTGGCGCGGTTCCACTTGCACTCGCCGAGGGCGCGGGGTCGGAAAACCGCCATCAAATCGGTTGGGTGATCGTGGGGGGCATGACGCTCGGCACAATGCTCACTCTTTTCGTCATCCCGGCGGTTTATTCCTACCTCGGTCACATCCCAGCACGAGAGGAAGACGAGATTGGCGAGCCGGCAAAACCCGCGCCCGCCGAGTAGCGGGCGTTGGCCTCTTCGGCCTTTAGGGGCCGGCGAAGCGTTTATCTCGTAGCCTGATCGAGACTTCGATCGGCGTTCGCAACAAACTGCGGCAGATCGAAATTGTTGATCGCCCACATGCCCGCCCCTGCGATCAAGCCCGCTAGCACGACAATGGGAAGCGTCTTGACGAACACTGTGAGCAACGTCGCGAAGGCCGTCAGAATGCTGGTGCCCGCGTACCAGATCTCACGGGCTGCGCGGAAGAGAGCGAGCGCAACTGCGATTGCGATCATGATGAGCGCGACCTGCTTCCAAAGCGGCCATCCGGCGAAGGGCGCCTGAAACAACGTGTTGGCCTGGTCGATGGTCCAGTTCCACACCAATTCCACAAAGCGAAATATAGCCGCGATGCCCTGCTGCAATAGCGACAGCAATTGCTCTACGAATTCCTTCATGGTTCGGCCTCCGTGCGCTTTGGTCGCTCGGACACTTAACGCCGGCCGGCGAAAAGAGTTCGCCGTGATGAAATTTTTCTGCGAGCGCGTCCTCTAGAACGGGCAGTCTCCGGCGGAACAGCCAGATCGGCATTTTATGTCGTACGGCTCCCACCCGATCTGCGCCCAGCGCGCGGACGCGTTTTTTGTTTTTTTGACCCGCACGACGGAGACGCCGTGCGTGCAAGGGAGATATTCTATGGCTATCCGAAAAGATGCCGCTATTGGCGGCGGACTTGTATTTGAAGTCATTAATCCCGTCATCGATGATTTGACGACCGTCTATGATCCATTGCTGGGTGCCTACGTCCGTCGCGACCTCGGCGGCAACGACGTGCTAAACGGTACGATCAACGGCGATGTAATCCACGCCTACGACGGCGACGACGTCGTCAATGCCGGCGGCGGCAACGATACGATGATCGACAAGGGCAATCTCAGACCGCCCGTTGCCGGCATGACCTACCGCTCAGCCAGCGTGACGGCGGCGTCCAACTGGGACGGCTCGGACAACGACGTCTTCAACGGTGGCAACGGAAACGACACGCTACTCGCCGGCGCCGGCAACAACACGTTCAACGGCGGTGACGGTAACGATACCGTCAGCTACGCGTTGAGTTCCAAGGGCGCGATTGTCGATCTCGCCGCCGGGTTCGGCCAGGGCGTCGGTTATGAGACGCTGAACTCGGTCGAGAACGTCATCGGTTCCGAGCAGGCGGATTTTCTTCTCGGCGACGACGCAGGCAACCAGCTTTGGGGTCGCGGCGGCAATGACATCCTTATCGGGCGCGGCGGCGGCGATTGGCTCGTGGGCGATGCAGGTGACGACACGCTGGACGGTGGTGCAGGTCCCGACATTTTGTCCGGCGGCGCAGGCATAGATACAACGACATACCAATCAAGCTCGGCCGGGGTGATCGTCTCACTCGCGCAAGGCAGGGGCTGGCTTGGCGACGCCGAAGGCGACATCATTCAGAACGTCGAGAACGTGACCGGTTCGAACTTCAATGACGTGCTCGTTGGCGACGGACTCGCCAACAAGCTCGTGGGAAATGGCGGAAACGACATTCTCAATGGCGAAGGCGGTGCCGACCGGCTTTGGGGCGGTGACGGTCACGACACGCTCGACGGCGGTGCGGGCAACGACGAACTCGTCGGCGGCGCGGGCGACGATCTGCTGATCGGAGGAGCCGGCCAGGATTCGATGTGGGGCGGCGCCGGCGCCGACACGTTCCGCTACACGAGCCTGAGCGACTTCGACAACCTCGAGATCATCAACGACTTCGAAAAGGGCGTCGACAAGATCGATCTGTCGCAGATCGATGCGAACCCAGGCCGCTCGGGCAACCAGGCGTTCGTGTTCGATTTCAAGGACGGATGGGCGGAGGAAGCGGCGGACGCGCTGAATGATCTATTCGGCGCCATGACCGGAAACGGGCCAATTCACAACGGCGATCCCGGCGAGGTCACGTACCGTCATCAGGACGGCGATACGTGGATCTTCGTGCAGATGTCCGACGGCGACATGTATGCCCAATTCCGGATCAAAGGCATCGTCGAGCTGTCGGCGTCCGACTTCATCCTCTGACACAACGACCTGACAACGACGAAAAATCGGGGGCCTAATTGGCCCCCGAGTTGCAGGTCGGACGATATTCGAATTCTTGGCGGGACGAGCATGCGGTTTCTAGCCGCCGTTGTTCAGTCAGGCGGCCGCCGAGCCCTCATCGCCCGGATCACGCAGCACGTAGCCGCGGCCCCAGACCGTTTCGATGTAGTGCTTGCCACCCGTCGCGGCCTGCAGCTTCTTGCGCAGCTTGCAGATGAACACGTCAATGATCTTCAGTTCCGGCTCGTCCATGCCGCCGTAGAGATGGTTCAAAAACATTTCCTTCGTGAGCGTCGTGCCCTTGCGGAGCGAAAGCAGCTCCAGCATCTGGTATTCCTTGCCCGTCAAATGCACGCGCTGGCTGTTGACGTCGACCGTCTTGGTATCGAGGTTGACGCGCAAATCGCCCGTTTCGATGATCGACTGGGCGTGGCCCTTGGAGCGGCGCACGATCGCTTGGATGCGTGCGACGAGCTCATCCTTGTGGAACGGCTTCGTCATGTAATCGTCGGCGCCAAAGCCAAGGCCACGAACCTTGTCGTCGATGCCGGCGAGACCGGACAGGATCAGGATGGGTGTTGAGACCTTCGAGACGCGAAGCGTCTTTAGAACCTCGTAACCGCTCATGTCCGGAAGATTTAGATCGAGGAGAATGATGTCGTAATCGTACAGCTTGCCGAGATCGACGCCCTCTTCGCCGAGATCGGTGGTGTAAACGTTAAAACCTTCAGACTGGAGCATCAGCTCGATGCTCTGCGCCGTCGCGCTATCGTCTTCTATGAGTAGAACCCGCATAACCGTCCCTCTCGCGCCTCTGCGTCCGTTTTGCTCGCCGCCTTAAGGTGAACGCCGGCACTGGTTCGAGCTAAGCCCTCGTTAGGAAACTAGCGATGAGAGGTTAACAAACCCTAATTAAGTGTTGGCGCGATGCTCCGTCGGCCATGAACTCGCAACGAGTATTGCAAGCTCCTGAACCGCACCGGCATTCCCATCCTGGATCGAGGGCCGGACAGAATCCGGCCGTTCGCGCCAATATGGCCCGCACATTGCGCCAATTTTTAATAGAACTGCTGCCCCTCTCGCCCAATCGCCGCCAGCCACGCCACACCGCTTGCGGGGCGCCCACCCCGCCTGCAGCGCGTTCATCGCGCATCCGGTGATAATCGGTACGAATCAACAGCTAACAGAATTCGCCGTCCTGCCCTAGACGGGACGTGGCCAAATTCGGGCCCAGTCCGGCACATTTGATCAGAAAAGATTACGCGTTGCTTCACCGCAACTTAAAGCGCACGTGCTACGGCTATACATCAAGGTTACGAAGGCGTCAGCAACTTGACCTGGCTCAAAGGTTAACGCACCCTCTCCGACCGGAAAATCCGGCCTTGGGGGCGGCCAGGGGAAGGAATTGGCACAGTTCTTGGTTCTCGCATGGGCGAGGTTCGAACGAGTTCAGGGTATCGAACAATGAAGGCACGTGACACCGCTATGCGTCTGAAACGCCGAGAAGTCGAAGAACAGAGCCGCAAGGTCGAGGATCTGGAGCGAATCATCCGCGAGTTCGACCAGATGGCGACCGACCTGGAACGCCAGATACAGCTTGAGGAGGATCGCACCGGCATTCGCGACCGATCCCACTTCTCCTATTCGACGTTTGCCAAAGCAGCCGCCCAACGCCGCGATAACTTACGCAACTCAACGGAAGGTTTGCGCGAAAAGCTCGCCAACGCCGTGCGCACGCGCGACGACATGGTCGAGCAACTGACACGCGCCGCGGCGCAGGGCGAAGCTCGCGAGGAGTTCCGTACGGCGGGCCGTCGCGACCGGGAACGTCCGTTGGGGTCGCCGGCGCTGCGCTGAACGCGGCAAACCGGACAAAGTCAGTTTCATGCGGCGGCCTTTGGGGCGCCGCCTTTTTATGTGCTTCTGCGGCCTTGAGGCGGGGGATAAACCCCATGTCGCGCTGATCTTTGCCCCTGAAACATGATGTCTTTCTTGGGGTGTCGAGCGCCGATTCGGCGTCGGGGTTACAACGAATATGCAGGGGTTTTTGGCCAAAAAGGGGGTCGCGGCGCTTTTTGCCGGGGTGCTCGCGACCGGCGGATGCGCCGGCGGCAGTGGGCCGTCGCTTTCCTTGCCCGAGATCCCCAAACTCGAAACCGTGGCTGCGATCACGGTTACGGAAGAAGCCCCTGTCGGTTCGGCGACCGATATCTATACGCGCGTTGCGCGCGGCGCGATGACATGCTGGTTCGCGGCGAACGGACCCCTCAAGAAGGATTACATTTACCATGCGGCCGCCGATGCCCCATCCCGCGGGGGCAAGGCCGAGATTGTTGTCCATGTCCGAGACAATGCCGCGCAAAACCCGCGTGGAGCGAAAGCCTACCGGATCAACATAGATCCCACGAGCGAAACGACGGCCGCCATCAAGACTGAGAATTTGAAGATGCCCGAAACCTATGCCGGAGCGATGGCAGCCGACGTCGGGCGTTGGTCGCGTGGAGACCAGGGTTGCAGCGGCGCATCGACCGTGGTCGGCTGGGTCGCGCCGTCGGAAGCGCCTCCGCCGGAGCAAAAGACCAACGCCAAGAAACAGAAAAAGGCGACAGCCTCCAAACCGCCCGCAACGCGGTGAGCCAATAAAATACGTCGAGCCGCGAACGCACGGATTTTGCCGTGTAAGCGGCTCGAGCGAATTCTGCTCGTGTCAGAGCTTAGTCGCGGTAGTCCTGAAGCCGCGTCGCGCGCAGGCCTGGAAGGCCATGCTTGTCGATCGACCGTTGCCAGGACAGGAACTCATCCACCGTGAGCGTATAACGCTCGCAGGCTTCTTCCATGCTGAGCAGGCCGCCGCGGACAGCAGCAACAACCTCAGCCTTGCGCCGGATAACCCAGCGCTTGGTGTCCTTCGGCGGAAGATCGGCAACCGTGAGCGGCGACCCATCCGGCCCGATCACGTAGCGTCCACGCGCTCTCATCTGCTGTTCGGTCATGATACTCAATACACACTCTCTGACCACGGGGGTTGTTATAGTCGGTTGCCATTAAATTAGCACTAACCCATTGAGTGAACTTGGCATAAATGGGTGTGCCAATAAAGCCTTTCCCGCCTCGGAGCGGGCGGCGATCAAGCCAACTCCGTCCCGCTTTGAGTCACGCGCAGCAACCTTGATGGAGAGGTAGCGAAATCCGGGCCATGGCGGTTTCTGAGGCGCTTTCGCCGCCTTGCTTAAGTCCGATACCTTGTTTTATGTCTGTAGGATGACGGTTGAGCCGGGGACGCCTTTACTGCTTCCTCGCGTTGGTTTGTGCCCCCGGAGGGCCCTACGGGCTTAGGCAGATAAAAAAGCTAGTGCTTTCAAGGCCCCTGTCGCAATCATGACGAAAGTCGCGAATTCAAACTCTGGAACCGGCAAACGGGTGGTCGTCGCCATGTCTGGTGGCGTCGACAGCGCAGTCGCGGCAGCCATCATGAAGGCCGCCGGCCACGAGGTCATCGGCATCACCCTGCAGCTTTACGATCATGGCGAGGCGACGGGCCGAAAGGGAAGTTGCTGCGCGGGCCAGGACATTCACGATGCCCGCGGGGTGGCGGAAGCGCTTGGCATCCCCCATTACGTGCTCGATTACGAGGAGCGGTTCGCCTCCAAGGTGATCGATACCTTCGCCGAAAGCTACATCGCGGGCGAGACGCCAATTCCGTGTGTGACTTGCAACAACGAGATCAAGTTCCGCGACCTGTTGGACACCGCCGAGGATTTGGGCGCTGAGGTTCTCGTCACCGGTCACTATGTACAGCGCATCGAGACCCCGGCCGGACCGTGCCTTGCACGGGCCGCCGACGCTGACCGCGATCAGAGCTATTTCTTGTTCGGCATCACGCGCGAACAGCTCTCACGGCTATGGTTCCCTCTCGGCGGCATGACCAAAGCCGCCGTCCGGGACTTGGCTCGCGCGTTCGATCTGCCGATCGCGGAAAAGGCCGACAGCCAGGACATCTGCTTCGTGCCGAGCGGGCGTTATTCGGACATCATCGAGAAGCTGAAGCCGGCCGCTGTCGAAGCCGGCGACATCGTGCACGTGGACGGGCGCGTGCTCGGACGTCACGACGGCATCGTCCATTTCACCGTAGGTCAGCGCAAGGGGATCAAGATTCCGGCCGCTGACCCGCTCTATGTCGTTCGTCTCGACGCCAGCCGCAATGAAGTCGTCGTCGGACCCCGCGAAGCGCTCCGCACGACCGGCCTCGTGCTGCGCGATACCAACTGGCTTGGGGAAAAGTCGCTTGCGGAGGCCGCGGCTTCGGGAATGCCGCTTTACGTTCGGATGCGGTCGTCGCAGGCCTTGCGCCCGGCCGTTCTGCACGCGAACGCCGAAGGGGCCGTTCGTGTCGAGCTTGTAGAGGGTGAAGAGGGTATTGCGAGCGGACAGGCGTGCGTGTTCTATGCCGGGTCGGAGCCGCAAGCGCGGGTTCTCGGCGGTGGGTGGATCGCGGGTACGCTGAAGCCGACGAGCAAACCGAAGGACACATTCGAACGTCACGCAGCCCCGTGAAAGGCTGCGACGGACGTCGTGGACCAAAACAGAGTTTGATTGCTGGGAGATACGTCTGTGAGTGACATGCATACGTCAGAACGTGGCCGTGCATCTGGCGCACGCAGCTCCGCTACCGCGAGACGACCGATCGAAGTCACGAAACATCAAATGGACGAGTCCGCCGTCCGCGAGGCCTATCGCCGCTGGGCACCTATCTACGACTACACCTTCGGCAAGGTCTCGACTGCCGGGCGCAGGCATGCCGTTGAACTCGTCAACTCGACGAAGGGACGCTTGCTCGAGGTCGGAGTCGGCACAGGTCTTTCCCTTCCGGAATACGAGCCGCATCTGGAAATCACCGGCATCGACCTTGCGCCAGAGATGCTTGCCAAAGCGCGCGAGCGCGTTGATGCCGAGCGGCTGACCAACATTGTCGGGCTCCATGAGATGGATGCCAGCGACCTGCAGTTCCCGGACGGCACGTTCGATACCGTGGTTGCGATGTATGTCATCACCGTCGTTCCGGACCCGACGAAGGTCATGAAGGAGCTGGCGCGCGTGGTGAAGCCAGGCGGGCAGGTCGTTCTGGTCAATCACTTCAGCCAGGAAGAAGGCGTGCGTGGCTGGGTCGAGCGGCAGATGGCGCCGTTCGCCGACATCGTCGGCTGGCACTCCGTTTTCGATGTCTCGCGCGTCATGGTGTGCGACGACCTGAAGCTCGTCGAGCGCCGCTCGCTACGTCCGTGGGGCATCTTCACGATGATGCGCTTCGAGAAGGACGCCAACCGCGTCGAGCATCCGCTGGCGGCGGAGTGACAGCGCAAGCAGGCCGAATTGCCTCGGCTGGGTGACGAGGCGCGCCTCAGGTCAGTTGACAGGTGGACAGCACCGTTTCTATAGACGAGCCCTTCCGGCGCACGTTGGCCGGTGCGTGGCGGGATAGCTCAGGTGGTTAGAGCGAAGGTCTCATAATCCTTAGGTCGGCGGTTCAAGTCCGCCTCCCGCTACCAAACTTCTTCAATCTCTTAGAAGTGACAATAGCGCGCTGGACAGCGGAAAGAGCTGCCTTCCGTCGCTGCCTACATCAGGCCGTCATGCCTTGCGGGAGGTCGAGTGGGCTTGCGTGGCGGCGCGAGCGACCCTCGAAGTAGGCGCCGTCTTCGAGTTCAAGCTGGCGATGGAAGATGTCGGCCGAGACGGAGCACGCTGCCTTCAGCGTGAGCCAGTTGGCGAAGATTTCGCCGCTTGCTTCACCAAGGACGGTCACACGGTCAGCGACGATGGTGCCGTCGACCGCGCCGCGCTCCATGATGATCAGCGAGGTGCAGCGGATGTCGCCCAGCACGTTGCCTTCGATGATGACGGGGCCTGGAAAATCGATGGTGCCTTCAACGGCGGCTTTGCGCGGTACCGTGAATGTCGGCGCGTCGGAGCGCCATGCACTTGTGCCCGTCATCGATATAAGTCCCCCTCGTCGCGGGGCATAGTCACCGCGGTCCGTGGCGATATTCGGGCCGCCGCGGCGCCGCTTTGCGCGCCGCGTTCAATCGTCATCGACCTTCCGGCTACGCATCCTCTTCACCCGACTGCGGGCCGATTTGGCATCCATACGCTCCTGGCGCGCGCCAAAGGAAGGTCGCGTCTTTATGCGTGTCTTCGGCCGCTCAAGCGCCAGCTCGATCAAGTTCTTCAAGCGCTCGCGCGCATCGGAGCGGTTCTGCTCCTGACTGCGGAAGCGATCCGCTTGGATCACGAGCACGCCATCGGAGGTGATCCGCCGGCCAGCGAGGCGCTTAAGCTTGCCGCGCGCGTAGTCGGGAATCGACCGGTTGGCAGCCAGATCGAAGCGCAGCTCGACCGCGGTCGCGACCTTATTGACGTTCTGCCCGCCTGGGCCCGAGGCCCGCACGAACCGCTCGACCAGTTCCTCCTCGGCGATCTCTAGCGTTTCGTTGATGCGCATTTGACCTTCAATCCTTGCCTGTTGGCGCATAGAAGATCACGCGGCTGTAGAACGGGTCAGTGATCTTCATCTCGCGCATGCTCCAGGG
This sequence comes from uncultured Hyphomicrobium sp., assembly GCA_964651805.1. Classification (GTDB taxonomy): domain Bacteria; phylum Pseudomonadota; class Alphaproteobacteria; order Rhizobiales; family Hyphomicrobiaceae; genus Hyphomicrobium_B. Next base: position 399,669 of record CAZYXX010000001.1, read on the forward strand.
CAGGGACTCGATACCAAGGCGGTAAAAGCGAGAGCCGAGCGCGTGATATGCATCGAGCGATGCTGCCAATCCACCTTGAAGCCCAAGAAGCCGACATAGCATTCGATCGCCTTCTGCTTTGTCGAACATCCTCAGGATCGGGATGGGGGACAGAAACGTCATGTGCCTATGCTCCCACGCGCCGTAGTTTGAAATCTCGCATGATCTCGCGCGCCGCGTTCATACCGGGAGCGCCGGTCACTCCGCCCCCTGGGTGGGCGCCCGAGCCGCAAAGATAAAGTCCGGAAACCGGCATACGATAGTTCGCATAGCCAAGTACGGGGCGTGCGGAAAACAATTGCCCGAGCGTCAACTGCCCGTGGAAGATGTCCCCGTCCACGAGGCCGAAGCGCTGTTCGAGGTCATACGGTGACAGGACCTGGCGATGCAGGATCGCAGACTTGAAATTCGGGGCGAACGCCGAAACTGCGTTGACCACCACGTCGGCGAACGCCTCCTTCTCACGCGGGTCAGCCCAGCTTCGCCCGTTTGGCAGCTTCGGCGCGACGTGCTGCACAAAGAGGCTTGCGACGTGCTGGCCCGGAGGAGCAAGTGAATCGTCGATCGTCGATGGGATCAGAATTTCGACGGCAGGCGCCTTCGACCAACCAAAAGTGCGGGCGTCGAGGTAAGCATCCTCCAGGTATTTAATCGTCGGGCCGATGACAATGCCGGAGCTGTGGTGCAACTGCTTGTTCTTGCCCGGCCGCGAGGGGAAGTCGGGGAGTTCAGACAGCGCGACATTCATGCGGAACGAGCCTGAACCGCTCTTGATGCCTGTGAAGAGACCACGCACGCTTTCGTCGCATGCTCCCGCCGGCACGATTTTGCTGAAAAGAAGTTTGGGCGGCACGTTGGCGGCCACGGCACGAGCGCGCACTACCTCGCCTGAAGCGAGTACAACGCCTTCAACACGACCGCCGTCCATTTTCAGTTCCGCAACGGGGCTGTCGGTCCGAATGTCGACACCGCGTGCGCGGGCGCACGCGGCCATCGCCTTCGTGATGGAGCCCATGCCGCCCCGCGCGTGTCCCCAACTCCCGGTCTTGCCGTTCACCTCGCCGAAGCAATGATGCAGCAGAACATAAGCGGTGCCCGGGGTCGTGGGGGAGGCATAGGAGCCGACGATGCCATCGAACGCGAATGCAGCCTTGATCGTCTCGTTTTCGAACCATCGATCGAGGAAGTCCGATGCGGACGAGGTAAAGAGGTCCAGCATCAACCGTTGGTCGTCCAGCGACAGCTTCAAGATACGGCGACCGATGGCGCCGCCTTTCAGCAATTCGAGAATGCCGCCGCCGGCATTCGGCGGCGTGCGGCTAACGAGGTCGCGCAATACGAATGCAGCCCGCTCAAGGGCCGCGTCGTAGTCTTTGAGACGGTCTGCGTCACGAGCGGAGAACTGAGCGAACGCTTTGAAGCGCGTTTCGGGACCATATGGCACCAGCAGACCGCGCGTGTCGTCGACAGGCCAAAAGTTTGCGGCCGGGCGCTCAAGCACCTCAAGTCCATGGCGTGCAAGTTCGAGGTCCGCGATCACCTTCGGGTTGAGCAGGCTTACTGTGTAGGAGGCAACCGAGTTGCGGAAGCCGGGCGCGAATTCCTCGGTCACGGCTGCACCGCCCACGACCGGATTTTTTTCTAGTACGACGACTGAATAACCGGCCGCCCCAAGATAGGACGCGGCCGTAAGACCATTGTGTCCTGCCCCGATAATTGCGACGTCGAAATTGGAACATTTCATGGGAGTGTACGTTGTTTAGAGGCGGTGTGAGCCGTTAGGCAAATCGACGGTTCTTGCTGCACCGCAATGAGCCGACGGGAACACCATTTAATCGGTTTTTGCGTCAGGTATTAGCCGCTTTACCGCCCAAAATCGCTGTTAGCGGCAGTTGAAAAGCGGCGTCTGAGACTTGATCCAGCGGGCGAACACGTTTGTTGTGCGTGCTGGTAGGGAGAGAAACATGACAAGCGCTGCGCAACCGCCCGCTGATTTGGCCCGCCACGAAGGTGAGGGTTCAAGAGCTGCGCGCTTCGCAGGTCTCACGTTCGCGGCGTTGTTTCCCGCCTGCGTCTGGATGGTAATTGCGAGCCAAGTCTCCGAGATCGTCGGTTACGAACTCGAAGCCGCCGCCCTCCTGGCATTCGGCTCGGCGGTCGCGCTATTTATGGTTTCCGCGTGCGCGCCGATCATGCTGCGAGACTGAGTTCTTCGAGTTCACCATGTGCATCTTAGCCGCTCGCAAACGCCGCCGCGCGTGCCGGCGATGCGGCAGCGCGAGGGCACGAATTCGCACCTGCGGCAACTGTAGCTTGAGACACAGCCGCGAAAGCTGCCGCCGCGTTTAAACTGACAGGTCAGAATAGTCTGGCAGTCGCGCTGCGGATTGATTGCGCCTTGAGGGCCTTCCTGAGCGCGCACGGAACCCGCGCCGGCAACGGCGAAAACGAGCGCTGTCATCAACCATGACATGCGGCGAACCATCGGCGCCACCTGAGCTCTCGAACGAAAACTCAGCATCGACCCGTAGGCGAGCCGCCGCAAGTCAAATTGTGCAGGCGAGACAAACTATTCGGCCGCGACGCGCCTTTTGGGCCGAACCAACTCCATATAGTCCTTGAGCAGCCGCTCGGTCAGCGTTCCGGGCTTGTAGCGATGCTCCCCGATTTCGGAAACGGGCGTCACCTCCGCAGCGGTGCCGGTGATGAAGCATTCGCTGAACGTGCCCAGTTCCTCAGGCATGATCACACGCTCGACGACGTCGATGCCGCGCGCCTTGGCGAGCCCGATCACGGTCCTACGCGTGATGCCGTCCAGGAAGCAGTCCGGCGCCGGGGTGTGGATAGCGCCGTCTCGGATCAGGAAGATGTTGGCGCCCGTGCACTCGGCGACGCGTCCGCGAAAGTCGAGCATGAGCGCGTCGGAATAGCCAGCGCGCTCAGCGCGGTGCTTTTCGATTGTGCAAATCATGTAAAGGCCCGCCGCCTTGGCTTTGCAGGGCGCGCAAGCCGGATCCGGCCGGCGGTACGTCGCGTGCGCGATGCGTATGCCCTTGAGGCGTTGCTCCATAGGAAAATATGAGCCCCAGTTCCAAGCCGCGACCGCAAGATGGATCTTGGCTTGCTGAGCGGAGACGCCCATCTGCTCACTGCCCCGCCACGCAATCGGGCGCACGTAGCAATCCGACAGATTGTTGGCCGCAATCACGTCGCGGCATGCCTGGTCAATCTCGGAAACTGAGTAGGGAATGGCGAAATCCATGATGCCGGCGCCTTCAACCAGACGCTCGGAATGCTCGGTCAGCTTGAATATCTCGCCGTCGTAGGCGCGCTCGCCCTCGAACACGGCGCTGGCGTAGTGCAGCGCGTGGGTCAGAAGGTGGACCTTAGCTTCGCGCCAGGGAACCAGTTCGCCGTCGAACCAAATTTGCCCGTCGCGATCATGATAGGGAACCAGATCTGCCATACCTTTCCAGCCCTTGCCTGTTCTTTTCGTAGCCCGATAGCGCGCCGATACGGTGGTGGCGGTACGGCCGCAATACGCGTCCATGCAACATCCCCGGCGCATGTCGGACGCGCGCGGGCATCACCAGTTTCGTCGTAGCCGCCGGACGATTAGCGCCGACCGACGGCTGTCGCAAGCGTCTCGCTCGGGAAATCTTCGGCAACAATTTGACTTGAAACGAAAAACAATCAAGGCCAATAAGTCAATATGACTGACATATTTTCTGACGGCGTCGCAGGTCGGCGAAATTCCGCCGCAAGCAAGTCAAGTTCGGCTGCCGATGCGGCCCGAGATATTCAGCGTCACAACCTCGTCGGCTGCATCGAACTCTTCTACTTCGCATACCGGGATTTCACGGCCGATCCGGACGCGATACTTGCGCAGTACGGATTCGGCCGCGCGCACCATCGCGTACTGCATTTCGTCCATCGCAATCCTGGTCTCAAGGTCGCGGATCTTCTCGATATCCTGCGCATTACAAAGCAGAGCCTGGCGCGCGTCCTTAAACAGCTAGTTGACGAAGGCTTCATCATCCAGCGCGCCGGGGATGAAGACCGGCGCGAGCGACGCCTCTACGTCTCCGCAAAAGGGACGCGCCTGTCGGACAAACTAACGCAGATTCAATTGAAGCGCCTTGAAACGGCGCTTGCCTCCGCCGGCCCCGACGCGGAGTCGCTTGCTCGCAGCTTCCTTTTCGCCATGATCGCCGACAAGGATCGGCCGCAGGTCGAGAGCCTGATCAATGGTAACGCAGCCGCCAGTACGGCGAACGGCTGCGGCAACGAATGAAGGCCGCAATGTCTCAAGCCCGAAGCGAGCCGCTGCCCGACAATGCACCGCATATTCTGGTCGTCGACGATGACCAGAAAATCCGCGCACTACTCGGACGGTTTCTTTCTGGCAATGGATTTCGCGTGACGGAAGCGGCCGACGCGGCTTCGGCGCGTGCCTACATGCGCGGTCTTGCTTTCGATCTGGTGTTGCTCGATGTGATGATGCCGGGCGAGTCGGGCTTGAGCCTCGCGCGCGATCTCAAGGAAACGCGCCCGGTGCCGATCTGCATGCTGACGGCGCTTGCGGAAACGGAAGATCGCATTTGCGGCCTCGAGGCGGGTGTCGACGACTACGTTTCGAAGCCGTTCGAACCGCGCGAATTGCTTCTGCGCGTGCGCAACATTCTACGCCGGGGTGCGGGCCTTTCGCCGTGCCGGGACGACGTGCGGATGGGGCCGTGCGTCTTCAACGTCGCGCGTGGTGAACTCAAGCGGGATGACGAGACGATCAAGCTCACCGAGCGGGAGCGTGACCTGTTGCGCCTTTTTGCGCAGCGCATTGGCACGCCCATTCAGCGGCACGAACTGTCCAATGACGACAGCACTGGCAGCGAGCGCGCCATAGACGTCCAAATCAACCGTCTGCGTCGAAAAATCGAGGCCGACCCGTCCAATCCGGTCTATTTGCAGACCGTGCGGGGTAAAGGCTACATCCTCTACAGCGACTGACCCCACGGGACATCTTGTAGCCGCATGAGCCGCGGCTGCGTGGAGCAGAACGGCGATGGTTGCCGCGCGTGAAACGAGTGCAGATCTGAGCAAGTCGGAGCGCTGGTATCAGCGCCTGCGCGATCATCCGCTCGCGTCCCGCTTTGCCGTGCATGTGTCAGAGATTCTGCCGAAAGGCCTCTATGCCCGTGCGTTGCTCATCATCATAACGCCGATCGTTGTCCTGGAAGGCGTCATCGCTTTCGCGTTCATGGAACGCCACTGGCAGGCTGTGACGCGGCGACTATCGGAGGCGACGGCGCGCGATATCGGCGCGTTGATCGAAATCTACAATCAGGTGCCGCGCAGCGGAGAGCCGGAGAGAATTATCGATCTTGCCCGCAAGCGGCTGAACCTCATGATGGAGGTCCTGCCGTCGGGAGACTTGCCGCCGCCCGGGCCAAAACCGTTCTTCCGCCTGCTCGACAAAGCGCTGTCGAACGAGTTGCGCAAGCACGTACAGCTACCGTTCTGGATCGATACGGTGGGAGAATCTCAAAATGTCGAGATCCGCGTGAAACTTGACGATGCGATCTTGCGCTTTGTTGCCACTCGCAGCCAAACCTACGCTTCTAATTCACACATCTTCCTACTGTGGATGGTGGGCTCGTCCATCATTCTCCTGACCGTCGCGATCCTGTTCCTGCGCAATCAAATCCGGCCGATCCTGAGGCTCGCCGACGCCGCAGACGCCTTCGGCAAAGGACGCTCGTTCCCGGATGATTTTCGACCGCGAGGTGCGCGCGAGGTGCGCCAGGCGGCCGTCGCCTTCATGCAAATGCGCGATCGCATCAAGACGCACGTGGAACAGCGCACAACGATGCTCGCGAGCGTCAGTCACGACCTGCGCACAGTGCTCACGCGCTTCAAGCTGGAACTCGCTCTGCTCGGCGACACGCCGGAGACACGGGCCCTTTCGGCAGACGTCGATGAAATGAAGTACATGCTCGAAGACTACCTCGCCTTCGCCAAGGGCGACGGCGGCGAGGAAGCAACGCCGACGAACCTGCAGGAGCTGCTGCAGGAGATTGTCGATGACGCGCAGATCTACGGCTGTCCGATCGACCTGCGCTTCCGTAGGAGCAAGGGCGAAATCGTCCTGCCCCTCAAGCGGCAGGCGCTCAAGCGCGCGATCATGAACCTGGTGACGAACGCGGCGCGCTTCGGCGAGCAGATCGTCATCCGCGTGGCGCCTGAGAACCAGTGGGTCCGCATCGAGGTTGACGACGATGGACCGGGCATTCCGGTCGAGGAAAGGGAAAACGTGTTTCGCCCCTTCTATCGGCTCGATCACGCCCGCAACCAGGACGAGGGCAACAGCGGTCTCGGGCTTGCCATCGCGCGCGACATCGCCAAGAGCCACGGTGGCGAGGTCGCCCTTGGCGAAAGCTCCATGGGCGGGCTGAGGGCCATCATTTCACTGCCGATGTGAGTTCTTCAGGCTTTTGCTAGACGCGAGCACACGGGCTTGTGAATTGAATGTTATGTTATGAAGTTACATTATAAAACATCGGAACTGGCTGGCTTACGCGCTTCGACGTGGCTCAGGTGTCCTCCAGGCCATTGTCACCGGCTCCGACCGTATCGATCGCCGTGGGCGCAAGCCCAATCGAGACGGCTCCAACTGGCCGCGTACTCAGGGGCACGACCGAACACCCAGCCCGGTCAGCTCCCGAGTTCGCGGCCGCGCCGTTGGGCCGCCAGCACGGCCGCGGTCATGAGATCCTGCAAGCCAGAGCCTTCCTTCATCAGAACGTCGAGCGCCGCGGCGGTGGTACCGCCCGGCGACGTGACGTTCGTTCGCAATTGCGCCGCAGATACCTCCGACCGGCTGAGCAACTCTCCCGCGCCTGAAACCGTGGCGCGCGCCAGGCGTGACGCGGTCGCCTCGTCGAGGCCGGCGGCGATGCCAGCAGTTGTCAGGGTTTCGCAGAGCAGGAACACGTAGGCCGGTCCCGAACCTGAGACCGCGGTAACGGCATCGATGAGGCCTTCATCGCTCAACCAAACGACCTCACCGACGGCGCCGAGCAGCGCCTCGCAGGCGGCTTTCTGCGCTTCTGTAACGTGAGCGTTTGCGACAACGCCTGTCACGCCGCGGCCGATCGCGGCCGGCGTGTTCGGCATGGCACGCGCGACAGCGGCGCCCGGTCTCAAATGGGCTTCGAAGCCGGCGATGGTCTTGCCTGCCGCAATCGACAGAATGACCGTGCCGGGGCCTGCAAGCGTCGCAAGTGGAGGAAACGCCTCCGTCATGACCTGCGGCTTCACTGCGACGACGATGACGGATGGTGGAGGCGCCAACGGCGCGAGCTTCGGCTCAATCTTGATGCCGTGCTGTACCGCGAGCGTCAGCGTATCGGCCGACGGGTTCGGTTCCTGGATGATAACACCCGAAGGGTCGAGCCCGCGCGCCAGCCAGCCGGCCAGCATCGCTGTGCCCATCTTGCCGGCTCCGGCAAGAACGACCGGGCCGGTGCGCAAGAAATTCGTATCGGCAAGATTGGTGCGCTCGGCGCCCATATCGCATGTACCAGTTAGGCTGATGAGGCCGGATCAGGCCTGACCCTGGGTCTCGAACATAGTCGATACCAGTGCTTCGCGGCTTTCCTTACCTGCCCATACGACGAACTGGAAGGCCTGATAGTACCGCTCGCAACCTTCAAGAGCGGCTTTCAGCATCGCCTCGCACTGGCGAACGGTTGCGACCGCTCCATTCAGCAGCAGTGCGTGGCGGAACATCACGAGGCCCTCTTGGGTCCACAGGTCGAAGTGGCCGAGCCAGAGTTGCTCGTTGATCTGGGCGATCAAACGATACATTTCCGTCAGCCGGTTCTCGGGCACGCGGAAGTCGAAAGCGCACGCGAGATGCATCGCCTCCAAGTCTTCACGCCAATTGAGAGAGATGTGATAGTCCGCCCACGTCCCGGCGACGATAAGGGTCAATTCGTCGTCGCTGGCGCGCTCTAGCGGCCAATCGTGGCTATGGGCCAACTGCTCGATGAGATCGATGGGATTGATCGCGCGACCGGCAGCCTTCTCACTCATTCCCATCGACGACGTTCCCCCCAATTCCATTGCCGCCAGCGTGCAATTTGCTGCGCACTTTCCGAACTCTAGACAGGACGCAGCATCACGCCTCGGTCGGGGCGGACGAAAACAGAGCCGCCCACGAGTCGCAAGGCGACCTGCATCGGCGCATGGCCTTGTCCACGGGCAAAGTGGCAAAGCGCAGGCACAGCGGCTTTAGCGAGGTCATCTGTGGTCAAACTGTAGATAAAGTTGGCGGTGGCGCGTCCGCATCAGCTGCGATTCCCAAGTCGGACTCGAAAGGGCGACTTGCCGCTCAAGCTGACGTAAGTTTGGCAATCTGCGCTTCGAGAGCGGCGATGCGTTCGGCAAGCGCATTGTTCTCCTCGCGGGCCTTCTGTGCCATCGCCTTCACCGCCTCGAATTCCTCCTGCGTGACGACATTCATATCGCGCAGGAATTTTTCAGCCTGGGCGCGGAAAATGGACTCGGTTTCGCGCTTCATGCCCTCGGCAGCGCCGGCGGCATCCGTCATCAGCTTGGCGATGTCGTCAAATATGCGGTTCGATGTCTGTGTCATGAGGGCGGTCCGTCTCGCTACTTAGGTCTACCTAGGGTGCGCCGACCGGTGATGCAACAAGGCGACAGGGCAAGCCATGGCAGAAGTCCGTCAAATTCGCTACTGAGGGCTCCGAGGGGCGGCACGGGCCGGCGGCTGGCGGCACGTGATAGCATCGGAATGCGACTTCGGTCCGCACGATCGGCGCATGAGGACTTATGACGGCACTACTGTTGCTAACCTTTCCGAACATCGACCCGGTGGCGCTCAACATCGGCCCGATTTCGGTTAAATGGTACGGCCTCGCCTACATGGCGGGCCTGATCCTCGGCTGGCTCTATGTTCGCCGGCTCGTCTCCACGCCCGAACTCTGGCAAGCGGGCAAGCCGCCTTTCGGCATCGAGCGCGTTGACGACCTCCTCCTCTTCATGACGATCGCCATTATCGCGGGCGGGCGCCTAGGACAGGTCTTGCTCTACGACCCGAGTTTCTATTTCGCCAACCCGGCCGAGATATTCAAAGTTTGGAAAGGCGGAATGAGCTTCCACGGTGCGGTCATCGCATCGGCGATCGCGCTCCTGCTTTTTGCGCGGCACTATAATGTGAGTGCACGATCGGTAATGGACCTGAGTTGCGCGGCGAGCCCGTTCGGCCTGTTCTTCGGGCGGATCGCGAACTTCATAAATTCCGAGCATTGGGGGCGTGTCAGCGACAGTCCGCTTGCCATGGTATTTCCGAACGGCGGGCCCGCACCGCGCCATCCGAGCCAACTCTATGAGGCTGCGCTCGAAGGCTTGGTCATGCTGGGCGTCATCCTCGTCGCCGTGCATGTCTGGAAGGGGCTCAAACGGCCCGGGCTCGTCACCGGCGTCTGGCTCGTCTGGTACGCCATCGCGCGCATGATCTGCGAATTCTTCCGCGAGCCTGAGCCCGTGCACGCCCTCAACATCGAGCCATTCACGGCAGGGCAAGTCTATTGCGTCCCGATGCTGCTGCTCGGCATCTTCTTCATCGTTTCCGCCCAGCGAAACGCGGAGCGGGCAAAGGCTGCAGCGTGATCATGACACCGGCGCGCCAGGAGACGCCCCTTGCCGAGCGGCTCAAGGACGCCATCCAGAGCGGTGGCCCTATCAGCATCAACGAGTTCATGTCGCGATGCTTGTGGGACGATCGGTTCGGCTACTACCGAACGCGGCCAGTGCTCGGCGCGACAGGCGACTTCATAACCGCGGCCGAAGTCTCCCAGGTGTTCGGCGAAATCGTCGGTCTGTGGTCGGCCGTGGTCTGGCAGCAGGTCATGCAGTCGCCGGGCAGAGTGACGCTCGTGGAGTACGGTCCGGGGCGAGCCACCATGATGCGCGACGCGTTGCGCGCGGCGCGCGTGGTCAGAGGTTTCACGGAAGCGACAAGCGTCCATCTTGTCGAAATGAGCGAAGGTCTTGCTTCGCTTCAGCGCGAAACTCTCGAAGGGTGCGGATGTCCGGTGAGTTGGGGGCAGAACCTCATCGGTTTCGATAGCCCGGCCATCGTGCTGGCCAACGAGTTCCTGGATTCCTGGCCGGTTTCTCAGTGGGTCCGCACCGTGGAAGGCTGGCGCGAGCGCGCAGTGGGTCTCAACGATCAGAACGAGCTTTGCTTCACGACCCGTGAGGGGCCGCCCCCGCAGGACACGGTTTCGCCAAGTCTCATGGCGACGCCGCGGGGCGGCATCGTCGAGAGCCAGCGACCGCGGCTATTCGCCGAAGCGCTGCGCAAACTGGCGGATCGCGGTCCCATCGCCGCTCTCATCATCGACTACGGATACACGGGTCCGACTTTCACCGACACGTTTCAGGCGGTGCGCAAGCACGGCTACGAGTCGCCACTCGCGTCTCCCGGCGAGGCCGACCTGTCGGCGCACGTGAACTTCTACGAGCTCGCGTTGCTTCTGCATGGCGCCGGCCTCGCAATCGACGGCCCTGTAACGCAAGCGGAGTTCCTGGGTGCGCTTGGTATCGTGGAACGCGCAACGCGGCTGATGAGCGCCAATCCCAAGAGGGCGGGCGAAATCGAAACGGCGGTCGCGCGGCTCATCGCACCCAATGGCATGGGTACACGCTTCAAGGTCATTGGGGTTCGGTCCGCGGGGCTGCCCACGTTGCCAGGCTTTGCGGCGGCCGGATAACGCTGCTCCGCAGCCGCGCGCTGGACAGGGGGGGCGGAAGCCCCGATAACGCGCGAAATGCTGCAACCGCTCCAAGCCTCCTCGCTCGCAAACCTTGCCAACATCAGGCACGGCTTCTTCACGCGCGCCGGTGGCCGTTCGCATGGCATTTTTGCGACGCTCAACTGCGGCTTCGGCTCGTCAGACGACAAAGCGGCCGTCGTCGCGAACCGTCGGTTCATTTCGGATCATCTTGGTGGCCGCTTTGGCGGCATCGTCACGCTCTATCAGGAGCACGGCACGACTGCACTGAGCGTCGACCGCCCACCGTCGCAAGATGCCCTCCCTCGCGCGGACGCGGTCGTAACGCGGGAGTCTGGGCTCGTCATCGGCGTGCTGACAGCGGACTGTGCTCCGGTGCTGCTGGCCGATGCCGACGCCGGCGTCGTAGCCGCCGCCCATGCCGGCTGGCGGGGAGCCGTGAACGGTGTTCTAGAAAGCGTTGTCGCTGAGATGGAGCGCAACGGAGCGCGCCGTCAGCGTGTGCGCGCCGCCATAGGGCCCTGCATTAGCCAGGCGGCCTACGAGGTCGGGCCTGAGTATCAAGCTGCGGTAACTGCTACCGATCCTTCCGCCGCGGTCTTCTTTCGCGTGCCAACCGGAGGCGCGAAGGCCCACTTCGACCTGCCGGGTTACGTAGCAAAGCGACTATCGGCAATCGGTCTTAACTCTATTGAGCGACAAACTCTGTGCACGCACGAGAACGAATCGCAATTCTTCAGCTACCGGCGAACCACGCAGAGAAAAGAACCTGATTACGGCCGCCAAATCTCTGCCATTGTCGTGGCTTAACGGCACAATCCACAGAGAAGACAGTCGCATTGGCGGGATTGCATGGCCTAACCACACTTTCGGCGTGGCGGCCATCTGGACGGGCGATGCGGCGCTGATCTACAGGTGCGAGGGTCAGTACCGGTAGTATCAGGGGAGTTCAGGCCGCGGGGTAGAGTTTAACCGGCCGCCGGACGTTTTGCGGTTGGAACAGGGGGGGGCGTCACGTGACGGCCTTTGACTCTATGACGCGCGCTTCAATTCGTACCCTCGGCCCAATGGTCCTTGCGTCGATTGCCGCTCTCGCCTTGGCGGGATGTGAATCGGCGTCGAACCTGCTTTCGAGTAACAACACAGCACCGGAGACACAGCTGGCGCAGCCAGCGACATCCGGCTCGACACAGACTGCCAAGTTACAGATCGCGCCAATCATCGGCTCGCCAGAGGGCGTCGCGCGTGATTTGCAGTCCCAGCTCGCCTCGGCGCTTGAGAAGAACCGCATCAGCGTTGCTTCGGCTGCGAATTCAACCGGTGACTACATCGCGCGCGGGTACATCGTGGCGGCGCGCGAACGTACCGGTTCGAAAATTTCCTATATCTGGGACCTGACAGATCAGACCGGCAAGCGCGTTCACCGCGTGACGGGCGAGGAATTTGCTCCCGGCGCAGGCAAGGATCCGTGGACCGCTGTCACCCCGCAAGTTGTGCAAAGCATAGCCGACAAGACGGCTACACAGATCGCGAGCTGGCTTCCTGGTAGCAACGCGAGCAGCATCCCCGTCGCCGCCAACAGCACCTCAGCGGCCGTGACCACGGCGCAGACTTCTTTGCCTCAGAATTCCAGCGGCGGCTCGTTGGCAGCGCCGGTGGCCTCACCTCCCTCGCAGCTTTCGACGGCGGCCGCGTCGTCGAGCGTCAGCACGACAACGGGCAGCATCACGGGACCGGTGGCGGCGCTTGTGCCGACGGTTACGGGTGCTCCGGGCGACGGTAGCACCTCGCTAACCACTGCTATCCAACGTGAGCTGACCAGAAGCGGCGTAACGCTCGCCTCGGCCAGCGGCGCGCAGACCTACAAGGTCGAGGGCAAGGTCGCAATGGGACAGGGTAAGGACGGCAAGCAGCCGATCCAGATCGACTGGAGCGTCATTGATCCGACTGGCAAGAAGCTCGGAACAGTGTCGCAGAAGAACGAGGTCCCGCAGGGTTCGCTCGATGGCGCATGGGGCCGCACGGCCGATGCCGCCGCACAGGCCGCCGCACAGGGCATCATCAAGCTGCTGCCGCCGGCGAAGGCGACAAATTAAGCAACCGGTGCGAGGCCTTGTTACGGGTGACAAAAAAGGTTCTGAACGAACGGGGCCCGGGCGGTTGAATCGCCCGGGCCCAATTGCTACAAGCCCGCCGAACGCCGACATCCGGGACACGCTCATGCCATTCGACGCCAGAGGTGGTGATAACCGGGGTGGCGACGGCCGAGGAAAGCTCGAAGTGAAGATCGTCGCCGGCAACAGCAATCGGCCGCTCGCAGACGCGATCTGCGCTCACCTGAAGCTGCCCATGACCAAGGGCCAGGTAAAGCGCTTCGCGGATATGGAAATCTTCGTCGAGATTCAGGAGAACGTGCGCGGCCAAGACGTTTTCGTCGTGCAGTCGACGTCGTTTCCGGCCAATGACAACTTGATGGAGTTGCTGATCCTGCTCGATGCGCTCAAACGCTCATCGGCCAAGCGCATCACGGCGGTCATTCCCTACTTCGGCTACGCCCGACAAGATCGAAAGCCCGGCCCCCGTACGCCGATCTCCGCCAAGCTCGTCGCCAATCTCATCGAACGCGCCGGCGCCGATCGCGTCCTGACGCTCGATCTGCATGCCGGTCAGATTCAGGGCTTCTTCGATATCCCGACCGACAATCTCTTCGCCGCTCCAGTCATGACGCGCGATATTGAAGACAACTTCGGCAAGACCGACGATATCGTGGTCGTATCTCCGGACGTCGGCGGCGTCGTTCGCGCACGCGCGCTGGCTAAGCGCATTGGCGCGCCGATCGCGATCTGCGACAAGCGCCGCGAGCGCCCGGGCGAAAGCGAAGTCATGAACGTCATTGGCGATGTCGACGGTAAGCGCTGCATCCTCATCGACGACATCGTCGATTCCGGCGGCACCCTGGTGAATGCCGCGGAGGCGCTGCTCAAGTCGGGGGCGACGGAGGCGACGGCCTACATCACGCACGCCGTGCTCTCGGGTGGCGCGGTCAGCCGAATTCAGAATTCACGGCTGAAATCGCTCGTAATCACCGACTCCATTCTTCCCACCGAGGCCGTCAAGGCGGCCCGCAACATCCGCGTGATCTCGATCGCACCGCTGATCGGCGAAGCGATTCTTCGCACCAGTCGGGAAGAGAGCGTCTCCAGCCTGTTTTATTAGCGCGCCGCGTCCGGGCGTAATCCCTTCCGGCTTGTCCGTTTAGCCGGATCGGCGCCGTTAACCTTGCCATCCCACGAATCATCCTCGATGATACATTCTGTCGCGGGGGTAAATAATCTCTTGGGAGAACGGACAATGGATCCAACAGTCTTGGTGATCTGGCTGATCATCGGCGCCGTCGCAGGGTGGCTTGCAGGGCAAGTCATGAAAGGGGCCGGTTTCGGCCTCGTTGGAAATATCATCGTTGGTATCGTCGGTGCGTTCATCGCCGGCTGGCTGTTCCCATCACTCGGTTGGGAGCTGGGCGGTGGAATTCTCGGCGCCATCATCGCGGCAGCGATCGGTGCGTGCCTGCTTCTGTTCATCGTCAGCTTGGTCAAGCGGGCGTAATGGGCTCTCGATAGCCAAGACCGCCTTATCATGTCGTGCTTAGCGGAGCGCTCCCCCGCGGCGCGCTCCGTATTGATTTTGAGTACTTGATCTAGCGCCGTCGGCCCCTGATCAAACGCCGGTTGGCTCGGCGCATGTCGCGCATTGCCCGCGCAGTTCGAGCGTCATCGACCGCACCTGAAACGCAGTGCGCTTAGCCCATTGTCGCAGTGCCTTCTCGGCTGCAGGGCTGTCGAATTCCTCGACAGCGCCGCATGCGTCGCAAATCGCGAAAACAACCTTGCCGTGGTGATGCGGGTGGTTGCAGGCGACAAAGGCGTTCAGGCTTTCGAGCCGGTGAGCCAAGCCATCATCGATCAGTCGCTGCAGCGCGCGGTAGATCGTCGGCGGAGCGGTCACACCCTTCTCGCGTACCTGCTCGATCAATTCATAGGCGCTCACCGGGCGTCCGACACCGCGCAGTGCCTCGACGATAATTTTGTCCTGGTCCGCGGCTGAGCGGCGTCTTGATGTCTTGCGGGGCGGTTGGGGCATGGGCTGCGATCCGGCGGCGGCGTCTGCTACGCTAATCCTTATGTTCCCACAAACAACACGTTTTTCCAGGTATTTGGATCATTGTGACGCGGCCAGCACCGGTATTTCAGGGCTATTGCTCAAGCCCAGGGCCGAGGTTATAAGCCCGCCATCTCAGAAGATGTTTTTGAGACGCCGCCCGGCACCCTTGGAGGCCGGTTGCGGCTAAAAATGCTTCCGACGCATTTGCGCGGGAAGCCATAACACGGAGACGATGCCATGTCTGAGCTTATCCCGCTCAAGGCTTCGGCGCGCCCGCGTGCCGGCAAGGGGGCCGCACGCCAAGCTCGCCGCGAAGGAAATGTGCCAGCCGTCATTTACGGCGACAACCAAACCCCGATCACGATCGTCATCGAATACAACGCGCTGTGGAAGCAGTACCTCAAGGGTCACTTCACCTCCACGGCGATCGAACTCGATGTCGATGGGAGCAAGCACATCGTGCTCGCCCGCGACGTCCAGCTCGACCCCGTTCGCGATACGCCGCTGCATGTCGATTTCCAGCGCGTTGGCAAAGATGGTGTCACGCGCGTCGCCATTCCCGTGCACTTCACGAACGAACAGCTGTCGCCGGGCCTGAAGCGAGGCGGCGTGCTCAACATCGTGCGGCACGAGGTTGAGGTGTTCTGCCCCTACAACAAGATTCCGAAGTTCTTCGAGGTCAATCTCGAAGGTCTTGAGATCGGCCGATCGATCCACATTTCATCCGTGGCGCTTCCCGAAGGCGTGAAGCCCGTCATTTCGAACCGCGACTTCACGATCGCGACGATCGCGGGCGCGCTCAAGGGTGATGATGATTCCGCGGCTACCGCAGCCGCTGCATCGGATGCCGCAGCGGCGACGCCGGCAGCGGACGCCAAAGCAGCAGGCGGCAAGGCTGCCGCAGCTGCACCGGCTGGCAAGGCCGCCGCAGCAGCGCCTGCAGGCAAGGCGGCGGCCGCCGCCAAGCCCGCCGGCAAAAAGTAACAATGAGACACCGGCGCGGCTCGGTTTGCCGCGCCGGATCTCTGATCCGCATCGTTGGATGAACGATGAAACTCTTCGTCGGCCTCGGCAATCCCGGCGAAAAGTATCGCCGCAACCGCCACAACATCGGCTTCATGGCGATCGACCGCATTGCGGAGCGGCACGGCTTCGGCCCTTGGCGCAAGAAATTTTCCGGCCTGATCAGCGAAGGCTCGCTTAACGGCGAGCGCGTCACGCTTTTAAAGCCAGAGACTTACATGAACGACAGTGGGCAATCCGTCGGCGAGGCGGTGCGCTTTCTCAAGGTTTCGCTGCCGGAGCTCTACGTATTCCATGACGAGCTCGATCTTGCTCCCGGCAAGATTAAAGTGAAGTCGGGCGGCGGCAATGCCGGTCACAACGGGCTGCGTTCGATCAGCGCCCATCTTGACAACGAGTACGTGCGTGTAAGGCTCGGGATCGGACATCCAGGCTCAAAGGATGCGGTTGCGCCCTACGTCCTCCACGATTTTGCAAAGTCCGAGCACGCTTGGCTGAATGGGCTTCTCGATGCCCTCGCGGAGGCCGCACCGTATCTGGCGAAAGGTGAGGATGCGCGTTTTCTCAGCGACGTTGCGCTCAAGACACGCCCAGACAAGGCCACTCGATCCGAAGAAAGCGAGCGCGAGCCTCAGGGAAAGACTATGCCGCCTCGTTCACATCCGGCCGGGGAGCGAGCGAGCAAGCGCCAATCGGCTCTCGCGGAGAACTTGAAAAAATGGCTGGGCGCGCGAAAATCGGACGGCAACGAGGGCTGAGGGGTTGGCCCTGAAATACGCGTGGCAGGGAGCCGAGTACGTCCATGGCCAATACCGGTGGCTACGGAGATTATCCGGGCAGCTATGCGACATACGATGCAGATCACCGTCGCGGCCTGCTGGGCGCGCTTTATCGGTTCTTCGGGCGTGGCCTCAACACATGGGTCGGACTACTGGCCCTTCTCTTCTCCATCGTTGTGTTCGGGTTCGTCGCGCGCGACTTTTACTGGTCCAGCATCACACACAAAAGCGGGCTTGAGCGCATCGCCGCGCTGCGATGGAACGAGCGCACGCTGGTGTTTCCCATCTCCGGGCGCGACAGCGCGGGGCGGCGCGCGGTCTTCGAAGTGGTCGTTCTGACCAAGGACTACGGTTGGGTGCGCGGTTCGACGACCGAACTGGAACGTGGCGAGCGGCGGCTCACGGCGGATGACATCGAACGCGAGGTGCTGGCGCCACAGCTTCGCGAGGGCCTCGGGCGGGCACGCGCGTTGATCGGCGTTGGCCTTGCGAGTCAGGAAGGCGAACTTGAACGCGAGATCCAGCGCAGTGGCCTCCGCGCCAAGCGGATCGCCGAATGGGTGCGCAACGTTGTCGATCCATCCATTCCGATGTGGACACTGAACCTCGGACGCTACATGGAGCCGTGCGGCGAATGTGAGGATGCCGATACGAGTTGGCAGCGCCCCTTCATCGTCATCTCCATGCGCAGCGCCGATGCGGGCACGAACATCGGCGAAGCGCTCAGCAACGCCATGTCGAACAAGGCCAACCTGCCTGCGCCCGAGCGCTACTCAACCTTTGCGCTTGCGCGGTTTTCGCGCTGAAGCGCGCCGGACTTCCAGACAATTTTAACCGATCGGCCAGAAACCTTTGATTTTCTGGGCTGAACGACCGCATTTGCGTTGCGGCGGCACGTACCCTCGACATGACCGCCGCTTGGTGGCAGCTTAGCGATCTAAGTTCAGGAAAAGCCGTGTCGTTTGGGCGTTCTCAGATGCGTAGCGCACGTCGTTTCATTTTAGCATTCTCGGCTCTTGTAACGGGATCGCTGGCCTTCGCGTCCGGGGCCGGAGCTGTCAGTGAGGATGTCAAGAAGGCCTGCAAGTCGGATTACTTCCGCCATTGCGCCTCGCACGAGGTCGGCAGCCCCGAATTGCGCCAGTGCATGCGTACCGTCGGCGAGAACCTCTCGACGCCCTGTCTCGTCGCGTTGGTGAAGGCCGGCGAGATTACCAAGGAAGACGTCGAGCGTCACAACGCAGCCAAGGCCAGCGGACAGACCTTAGGAAAGGTCGCTCAAACTCCGAAGCCAAAAGCGCCGAAGACCAAATCAAAGGTCGCGCAACAGGAGAAAGCGCCCAAGGCGAACGCCAAGGTTACACAGGCTCAAAAGGCCAAGCCGAACGCAAAGGTCGTACAAGCGTCCGCAGCCGGCAAAGTGCCAGCCGCGAAGTTTTCCGCCGGCGCCAAGAGCAAGACAAAGGTCCAAACGGCATCCAACGAACGCAAGGCCGCCGTCGCGCAGGCGAAGCCGCCGAAGAACGCAGCGTCCGCCAGCAAGGTTGCGAAGGTCGCCGAAAAACCGGACTTCACACAGCCCCCACCGCGCAAGACCAAGACTGCGACGTATGACGCGCCAATCGCGTCCGAGCCAGAGGTGGCCTACACGCACAACCTCTGCAGGGCCAAACGCTTGAACGGGACAGTTGCCGAATTTACTTGCGGGCTCGATCAACGCTGCTGCTATCTGCCGCTTTCCGATCAGGAATACTGCCGGCCACTCGGCAAACCCTGCTTCTGACGCCGCTTCACCGTGCCCATTGAGCTTGTGCGCCTCGTGGTGTAGCTGAGCCGCAGATAAATCACGGACATTCGCCATATGGGCTTCAAATGCGGCATCGTCGGCTTGCCGAACGTCGGCAAGTCGACCCTCTTCAACGCGCTCACGCAGACGGCGGCGGCGGAAGCTGCCAATTATCCGTTCTGCACGATTGAGCCCAATGTCGGAGAGGTCGCGGTTCCCGACGATCGGCTGGAAAAGCTCGCCCAGATCGCCGGTAGCAAAGAGATCATCCCGACGCGGCTGACGTTCGTGGATATCGCGGGCCTCGTTCGCGGCGCGTCGCGCGGCGAGGGCCTGGGCAACAAGTTTCTTTCCCATATTCGGGAGGTCGACGCCGTCGCCTACGTGCTGCGCTGCTTCGAAGACAGCGACATTACTCACGTCGAAAACCGCATCGATCCGCTGGCGGACGCCGATGTCGTCGAAACGGAGCTGATGCTGGCTGACCTCGAAAGCCTCGAGAAGCGCGCTGCTCCACTCGAGAAAAAAGCCAAGGCCGGCGACAAGGAGGCAAAAGCCCAATTCGCCGTCATGGAAAAGGCACTGCTGCTGCTACGTGATGGCAAGCCCGCACGCCTCGCGAAACTGACACCTGAAGAAATGCCCACCTTCCGTGCCTTGCAGCTCCTCACCTCCAAACCCGTCGTCTATGTCTGCAATGTCGAAGAAAGCGCTGCCGCGGACGGCAATGCGTACTCAAAAAAGGTTGCAGAGCGCGCCAAGGCGGAAGGCGCGGCGCATGTCGTAATTTCGGCCAAGATCGAAAGCGAGTTCGCGGGGCTCGCGGCCGAGGAGCGCGCCGAATTTCTGAAGGACATGGGCCTTGATGAACCCGGCCTCAACCGGCTCATCCGCGCCGGCTATGGCCTGCTTGATCTCGTGACCTATTTCACCGTCGGGCCTAAGGAAGCGCGCGCATGGACGATCACGCGCGGCATGAAGGCGCCGCAAGCCGCCGGCGTCATTCATACAGATTTCGAGAAGGGCTTCATCCGCGCAGAGACGATCGCGTATCCCGACTACGTGACGCTCGGCGGTGAGACGGGCGCCAAGGATTCCGGAAAAATGCGATTGGAAGGCAAGGACTACGTCGTCCAGGACGGCGACGTGATGCACTTCCGTTTCGCCAATTGACGTTCGCGCCGCGGCAGGCGACCCTCGCCTGCTTACGCAGGTCGTCATGCCCATCCTTGTCCATATCGCACCCGAGCCGGAAGCAAAGAAGATCCGCCGCAACGGGATCCGTTCGCATCGATTTCCCAACTTCATCGAGGGTCATGATCGGTTCGTCTGGGCGTTCCCGGTCTTGCCCAGCTACACGCTCACGCATCAATGGTCGCGCGAATTGAAGCGATGGAAAGGTCGCACGCTCGTCGCAATCACGTTCCGCATTCCTGACGACGAAACCGTCTATGCGCGCCACTATCTCGATCGCCCGCGGGCGATGAAAGCGGCGGAAGCCGCCGGGATCATTCGGGCGGCGGACGATGCGCGAGGATACGAGATCATCGTGCCGCGCAGGATCGGCTCAGAAGAGATTGTGCGAATGTCCGTTCTGCCGTCGGCCATCGGCTGGCGCTACTGGCCCGAGGCCAAGAACAAGCCCCTGCGGACCTGCGACTGTCCCATGTGCATACCCATTGGCGAGGTCAATGCCCGGCACTACCGCGAACGCGTGCGGGCGGAAATTGCGCGCCTGGATCGGGAAAAAAGCTAAGTCCTCCAACGTTTATCCGGCGGATGGCCCCAGACCGATAAAATTGCACCTTCGTTATTCAGCGGTCCTCAGGTTCGACGTGGCACGGTGCGGGAGAAGGAAGGGAAACGCATGGCGGTTCTTGGCGATATATGCGTGTCATTGTGGCACGAAGCGAAACGTGTTGTGCGTCCCCGGCGCCAACTCGGCGAGGACGATATCCGTCATCTCGTACAGGAAACGCTGGCTTCAGCGACAATGATTGCGGTTACAGCCACTGCGCTGAACGCAGCCGTGCGTGGACATACGGGCCACACGATCACGATCGCCGCCGAAGCGTTGCCCACCGAGCCGCGCGTCTTCCAACGCCTCAATGAGGAATTCGCGTTCGGCAACGACAGCGCCATCGCATTGGACACGCTGGAGCGCCTCTATGCTGCCGTCGATGAAGCACGCGAGGCGATGACCAGCGCGGAAAACGTGCCGGCAGGGCGCGAGCGCCACATGCGTATTCATCGCCATAAGGCCGTACTGCAGGATCTATGCGGGCTGGCACTCAGTGCAGTCGGCGATGTTGAACTTTTGGCTGCAAGTGCACGCATCCCACCCGATCTGCGAATTCCGAACGTCGCGCTCCTCCTTAAATCCGCACGTGACGGCGGCATGCCGTGCCTCGACGCCGATGGGCGCCTTGCGACGCCTGAGTGGCTTCAACGGCGCGGACGCCAGCGTTGGGCTGTGCGCTTCTGCGTCGACGTTGTATCCGACCGCTCCGCCGACGTTGCAACCGCGCTCGATATTTCGACCACAGGCATTGGCATCGCCTGTTTCGGCAGCTTCCGCAGGGGCGATCACGTGACGATGCGCGTACCTGACGGCCGCGTGCTGCAGGGCGTCATCGCCTGGCGGCACTTGCGGCGTGCCGGCATTAAGCTCGATCAGCCGCTTGAACCGTCGGATCCGCTGCTCGGCGCGGCCTACCGCGTGTTGGAACGGACGGGCTGAACGCTCGCTTATTTCTAGAGCAGCGGCGGATCGATTCGTCGCTCGCCGTTCACGATCAGCCCCTTTAATGCTGCCGCGCCGTCGCCGCCGACGGCGATCACGGCCTGCACCTTGCCGTCGCGCACCGCCGTCTCAAGTTCGCGTCCCGTCCCTTCCGGTACGAAATAGCTCTCTATGCCATAGCGTACCGACAGTTTTCGGTCGTCCTGGGGAGCGTTCACCCAAGCGACGCGACCTCTGACAACGACATCGCCCGGCTGAATCGTGTCCGGATATGCCGCATCGACCTTCACCACCTGCCACGCCGCCGGTGTCGCCCCAGGGCGCAGCGTAACGAAAACCGCATCGTTGCTGCGGATCGTGCCTTGGAGATCGGGCGCGATGAGCTTGCCGTCGATGGGATCCAGGCCGTAACCCAGGATGACGTAGTCGCCGCGAAAGATGTCACGAGGATCGACCGGCACGACGTCCATCATGATTTCCCGACCCGATTTTAGGAGCGCGTCGCGGTCGTAGACGATCTTGGCGACCGCTGCCGATTGCAGCAGCGCTACGGCGGCCACCAACGGCCACAGCCATTTGCGATCGGCGATCATTGCGGCGCTCCGGGCAACTTCTGCTTGTCGGCGAGGCGCCAGGCGGCGAAGGCAAGCATCGCGACGATCACGGCGGCGATCAGGAAGAACAGCGAATTGCCGAGGATCGAGCCGACCGTCTTGGAGTAAAGGGCAAGAATCTCTATCGAGAACCCGATGTAGCCCAGCCAGACGACCCCTCGATGCCCACTGCGCAGTCCGTAGGCGACCGCGGCAAGGCACAGAACCAGCGTGAAAGCGGCGAGCGCGATCAAGTTGACGTTGCTGGGGCTTTCAAGGAACTGAAGGCCGAGCAGGCCGGCGACGGCGACAGCAAATCCGTACCCGAGCATTGCCGGGGATATCGCCTGCAATGCGGGCGCGGTTCGTACTATCGCGAGCGCGGCAGCGCATGCCGTGAGCCCGGCAAGCGCAACAGCGGCGTGGCTGTCGCCGCGTCCGAAATCGACGCCGCTCACGACGGCAAACACGCTCAGCGCGAGTCCGGCGATATGCAGTCCCGGCCACCACCGCTGCCGGGCGAACGCTGCCGCCACCGCGGCCCAGGCGGGCAGGAATGGCCAGAAGATGCCATTCCTCTGGTTTATCTCCATGCCCCACCAGACGCCCACGAGGATCATTGCGAGCGCGATGGCCGGGTTGGAGCGCAACACTACGCCGGCGACCAAGGCGCCGATCCACCAGAGCAGCACGCCATCGGGCGGGTTGCCGTCGATGTGATACATCTGGCTGACGAGCATGATGGACGCGCCGAATGCGGCCGATCCGACGAGAACGGCAGCGTCGGAGAAGGCACCTGCACCGCGCGAAGCGAGCGCGCCGGCCGCGAGATAAGAGGCCCAAATGATGCCGAGCAGCAGCGCCAGCCGCCCCAGCCGCGGCATATCCTGCCAGTTGGCGGCGACGAAGGAGGCCACCGCGAAGCACATCAGCACGCCGGCGATGATGGCAAGGACCGGCGCGAGCCCGACCGCACCCCGGCCGCTCGCAACGTCCTTTAGAATTTGAGCCGCGCCGTCCGCGGTTACCCAGCCCTGCTCGCGCCAGTGGGCGAGGTCGCGCGTCAGTCGCTTTTGATAGGACCACATCATCGACGGTGTTCCCGCTTGAGCCGTTCGGTTCCATCGACGAGCCGTGGCGCCGCGTCAAGCGGCTAATGGTGCGTGAACAGGGGCGCGTATTTGTGGCCGCAAGGCGCCGAACGAGGCACCGTGCAGGGTGAGCGCCTAGCGCGTCGCGACCGGCAGGTTGCCGAGGTCGTCGATGTACCACTTCTCGACCTCTACGATGGCCGGGTTCTCGCCGTTGGCGTAGATCCAGCTGTCGACCGCCCAGCGCTGGCCGGTGCTTTCCTTCAACACCGCCGTCCAGTGCGTCCAGCCGGCGACGCCGCGCCAGAGCTGGTCCTTCGCGAATGGGGTGCCCACGGTATGATATTTCAAAAGGCCGTTGTTCTGCAGCACGAGCAGGTAGCTCGTCGTGTTGGTCGACTCGTCGACGCAATCCTGCTGGTCGGGCTTGCCGGAGGCCGCAAAGTCCATACCCGGCTCGTCCTTATCGGTGCCGATTGCCTTGCCGACGCGGGTTTCCATCCAGCCGATGGCATAGGCGACGGCTCGACGTTCTTCGACCGGCGTGTCGGCTTTCTTGGTTTTTTTCATCAACGACTTGATGTCGGCGATGTCGGCGTCCGTGAACCGGAAGCGCGTTTGCATCTTGCAGCTGTAAGCGTGGCAGACGGTGACCGTGTTGTTCTTCGCCGGCCCCGTCACCTTGAAGTCCTGATAGTGCCCTTCAACTGGCCCCTCGCGCTCATGGGTACAGGCCGAAAGCGCAAGGCCAAGCAACGGCAAAACGCACGCAGTGCTTATCATCCGTTGCCAGCGCATCCCGCCCCGCTCTAAAACCCCTCAACGAGACGCGGCGCTTCCCGGCACCCGACACGACTTTGGGTGCATATCACCCGCGTGATTCGCCACAAACATTCGTCTTGGCCGCTGATTCGCAGCCTGTGGAGCCGTTGCGGAAATGACCCGCCCCATTCATGTCGTAGGTGCCGGCCTCGCCGGGTCGGAGGCTGCGTGGCAGATCGCGGCGGCCGGCGTTCACGTCGTGCTGCACGAGATGCGTCCCGTGCGGATGACGGATGCGCACAAGACCTCCTCCTGCGCCGAACTCGTCTGCTCGAACTCCTTCCGGTCCGACGATTGGGAAAACAACGCGGTCGGCCTGCTGCATGAAGAAATGCGGCGCGCCGGATCGCTGATCCTTGCCGCGGGCGATGCACACAAGCTGCCGGCGGGCGGTGCGCTCGCGGTCGACCGCGACGGCTTCTCGGAGGAGGTCACGCGACGGCTTGAAGCGCATCCTCTCGTCACGATCGCGCGCGAGGAGGTCGATGGACTGCCACCGGCCGAGTGGCACAACGTGATCGTCGCGACCGGACCGCTCACCTCGCCCGGCCTCAGCAAGACCATTGCCGATCTCACCGGAGAAACCTCGCTCGCCTTTTTCGACGCCATCGCGCCCGTCGTGCACCGCGACAGCATCGATACCGACATCGCGTGGTTTCAATCGCGCTACGACAAGGCGGGGCCGGCCGGCACAGGCGCCGACTACCTCAACTGCCCGATGACGAAGGAGCAGTACGAAGTCTTCGTCACGGCGCTGCTCGAAGGCGACAAGACCATATTCAAGGAGTGGGAAGCGTCCACGCCGTACTTCGACGGCTGCCTGCCGGTCGAGGTCATGGCGGAACGCGGACGCGACACGCTGCGCTATGGGCCCATGAAGCCTGTCGGCCTTGACGATCCGCGTACGGGCCGCTGGCCCTATGCGGTCGTGCAACTCCGCCAGGACAATGCGCTCGGCACGCTTTGGAATATGGTCGGCTTCCAGACCAAGCTTAAGCACGGTGAGCAGGTGCGCATTTTCCGCATGATCCCGGGGCTTCAGAATGCGGAATTTGCGAGGCTCGGCGGGCTGCATCGCAACACGTATATCAACTCGCCGAAGCTGCTCGATGGTTTGCTGCGTCTGAAGCGCGAACCGCGTCTGCGTTTTGCTGGCCAGATTACCGGCGTTGAAGGCTACGTCGAAAGCGCGGCCATCGGCCTTCTGGCCGGACGTTTCGCGGCGGCCGACGCGCTCGGTGCGGACCTTGGCCCGCCGCCGCCCACCACCGCGCTCGGCGCGCTCATCAATCACATCACCGGCGGGCATATCAGCGTTGAGGCGGACGAGCACATCCCGCGCTCGTTCCAGCCGATGAACATCAACTACGGCCTGCTGCCCGAACTCGAAGCACCGCCTCAGACAGGCAAGGACGGCAAGCGGCTCAAAGGTCCTGAACGCGGGCGCGCAAAGAAACAAGCCATGTCGCGCCGCGCGCTCGCCGATCTCGACGGTTGGCTTGGCGTATCGGGCGGATCAGCCGCGACGTAGCTGCCGCGGCAGCACGGCTCAGCCGAGCCAACCCCAGGCGTGCAGAAGTTCCTTCAGCCGCGGCCACCACAGTTCCTGAGTGATGGAACCGAGAAGTCCGGCCCCGACCGCGCCGCCAATGCCGATCAGTCCGCGACGCAGGAGCAGTACTGTGGTCTTGCCGGCATTGACCGAAACGGAGACCGGGAACTCCCGGTCCGGCAGCGATGCCGAGGTCGGCAGCCCCCGGCTGTCCTTGAGGGAGGCGCTGACTTTCACGAACAACAGGTGCGCACCGCTCTTGCGCGGCGTGACGAGCCATATCCATCGCCCATAGTCCGCCTGCTCGAAGGGCGTGCCCTTGAGCTGCTCGCCCGCTACGAGCTGGGTCGTTTCCGATTGCCGCTCGATCTCGAAGGCGCCGCCCCTGGCGTACAAGCTGACCGACATCGTCTCCAGGATCGGAACATCGTGACTGGACAAGGCGCCGCGCCCGACCAGTCCATGCGTGAGCTTTTCCGCTTCGGCACGGCCGAGCCGCACCTCGACGGTCTCCTTCTCGCCGACCCACATCTTTTGCGGAATCTTGTGCACCAGACGGCCGGCCTGAAGGGCCAGCGCCTCATTCTGGGGCGCACTCGGCGCTACGCTGCGCACAGGTGCGGTGTCGGCCGCGCCGATGCCCTCGACGCCGCGCTTCACCGAAAAACGCGGCGGTTCAGCCGCTCCCACTTCGATGTCGTCGCGACGAGGAAATCCATACCCTGAGCCGACGCCTTCGAACCCGCGCGGGCGAGGACGCGGCGCGGCGGCGCCGATATCGGATGTTTCGGGCGCCGCACCGACACGCCGCGGCGGTGGAGGTGCGGGCGGGCGAACTTGATTGATCAGATGCAGAATGTTGTCGAGGTCGCCGAGTTGCGGTGCGCCGTTCTTGCGAAACTCGGACGGGACATGCTCTATGGCGGTGCCGTCGACGCGCACCGAAATCAACCGGCGCACATACAGGGCCTCGCGCGCGATGTCGTGCAGCCCCGCGGCGCGAAGCGACGCTGCGGACCAAACGACGATCACGGCGTCATGAATAAAGAGGTCGGACAGCCAATGGGCGGCCTTCGTGGGGTCAGCGAAATACCGCACCCTGAGGCCGCGTCGTTCGATCGCGGCGCCAAGCGCGTTGGCGCCTTCGGCATCTTCCGGGATGTGACAGACAAGAACGCTGGACATGGCTTCCCCCGCTGTGAACGCGCCACACTAGTCCTGGCGGGCCCTCTGCGGAAGCGACGTTGTTGCCCGCCCGGACCTAGCGCCGCGTGATCGACTTGACGATGATGTTCTTGATCGTCGTCGCAGCCGTGCGGGCAAGCGAGCGCTGCAGGTCGCGCGAGATCATGTCGCCCATTCCCTGGCGCTTGCGACCCGTGGCGGATGAGCGTCCACCACCCAGCACACCGCCCAACCAGCCGCCGATCCCGCCGTCCGCCTCGGCCTGTTTTGACGCGGCGCCAGTTTCAGCGCGTTTCGCCAGCATCTCGTGTGCGCTTTCGCGGTCGACCTTGTCTTCGTACTTGCCCCAATAGGGGCTGTACTCGATCACGCCCTGGCGTTCTTCGGCGGAAACGGGGCCTATGCGCCCCTCTGGCGGGCGGATCAGCGTGCGCTGAACGATTGACGGCTCGCCCTTGTTCTCCAGCATCGATACGAGCGCCTCGCCCACCTTCAGTTCAAGAATTACGCGCTCAGTATCGAGCGCGGGATTCTTGCGGAAGGTTTCGGCGGCGGCTTTGACCGTCTTCTGCTCTTGCGGCGTGAACGCGCGCAACGCGTGCTGCACGCGGTTGCCGAGCTGGGCGGAAACGCTGTTGGGCACGTCCATCGGGTTTTGCGTGATGAAGTAGACGCCGACGCCTTTCGAGCGGATCAATCGCGCAATCTGCTCGATGCGTTCAAGCAGCGCCTTCGGTGCGTCGTCGAACAGCAGATGCGCTTCGTCGAAGAAGAAGACGAGCTTTGGCTTCGGCAGATCGCCGGCTTCGGGCAGTGTCTGCCACAGGCGCGTCAGGAGCCACAGCAGGAACGTCGCGTAGAGACGCGGTTTCTCCATCAACTTGTCGGCTGCAAGCAGGTTGATGACGCCGCGGCCGTCCGGCGCGGCGCGGATGAAATCCATGATGTCGAGGGCAGGCTCACCGAAGAAATGATCAGCGCCCTGCTCTTCCAGCACGAGCAGGCGGCGTTGGATTGAGCCGACGGACGTGGAGGCGACGTTGCCGTATTTGGTCTGCAGTTCCTTCGACCGAGCGCCGACGTCGTTAATGAGCGAGCGCAGGTCCTGAAGATCGACCAGTGGCATCTTTTCATCGGCAGCCAGGCGGAAAGCGACGTTCAGCACGCCCTCCTGGACCTCGTTGAGCTCCAAGAGCCGCGACAGCAGCAGCGGGCCCATCTCTGAGACGGTGGCGCGGACCGGGTGGCCCTGCTCACCGAACACGTCCCAGAAGACCGACGGGAATGCCCGGTTCTCGTAGTCGGCCAGCCCGACTTCCTTTGCGCGCTTCAGCAGAAAATCCTTCGGATCGCCGACGGCGGCGATGCCGGACAGGTCGCCCTTGATGTCGGCTGCGAAGACGGGAACGCCCTGCGCGGAAAACCCTTCCGCCAGCACCTGAAGCGTTACCGTCTTGCCGGTGCCCGTGGCACCGGTGATGAGGCCATGCCGGTTGGCGAGCCGCAGATCCAGATACTCAGGCTTGACGCTCTTGCCGACGAAGATCTTGCCGTCCTGCAGAACCTGTTCGCTCATGGGTCGATGCGCTCCTATTGGCGGGAGAGCCGCAGGCGACTCATCCCCATTCCGCATATGCGGTGGTCTTGCACGCCCGCCAACCCTTTGCCAACCCGGTTGTAGGGCGGACTTGCGGCGGCGGACGGTCGAATCCACAATACAGACTAATGGCATGGCAACGGCAGATGACCGGCATATGGCGCGGCAATTGGGCGTCCGGCGAATGAGTGATTTGCTCTGTGTTTGGTGTCTCTTCCGGCTATAGGAAAACTGTCTTTCCGCCAGCCACCAACATAGTTATCGAGGAGCCGCCCGCGATGAGAAGCGACGTCCCGACCTCCGACTTGGCGAGCGGCTTTCCGGCTGCCACCGCAGAGACTTGGCGGGCGCTCGTCGACAAGGCCCTCAAGGGAGCAGATTTTGACAAGCGGCTCGTTGCCCGCACCGCCGATGGCATCGGCGTCAAACCGCTCTACACGCGTGCCGATGCGCATGTCGGCGACGACGCGGCGGTTCCCGGCAAGGCGCCTTTCACGCGAGGTACGCACGCCGTTCGAGAGGGCGTAGCGTGGGATATTCGCGCCTTTCACAGCGAGGTCGATCCGGCGGCCGCGAATGCTGCTATCCTGGATGATTTGGCAGGCGGCGTGACGTCGATCGCGCTTCATCTGGGACCCACGGCATTGCCGGTCACCAAGGACGCGCTCGATGCGGCGCTGCGCGACGTCATGCTCGACGTTTGCCCAATCGCGCTGGTCGCCAACGGCGAAGCCTTCGAGGCGGCTCGCTGCCTAAATGCTATCTGGAACGAGCGCGGCATTGCTCCAGGCGAGCGCCAAGGGCTGTTCGGCTGCGATCCGCTCGGTACGCTTGCGATTTACGGATGGCTCGAAGACGACATAGAGACCGCACTGGCGCGCGGCGTCGCGTTGATGAAGGCGAGCGAGGAAAGCCCTCACGTGGCGGCCATGACCGCCGACGGCGTCGGCTATCACAACTCAGGCGCCAGCGAGGCACAGGAACTTGGATGCATACTGGCGACGCTCGTCGCCTATCTGCGTTCTGCCGAGCGCGGTGGAATTCCGCCTTCGAAAGCGCTTGCGAAGATGGCGGTTTCGCTGGCGGCGGATGCCGACGAGTTCTCAACAATCGCGAAACTGCGCGCCGCGCGACGTCTCGTGTGGCGCGTGGCAGAAGCGTGCGGAGCGGGTAACGCGGCCCGATACGTCAAATTCAATGCGCCCACGTCCTACCGGATGATGGCGCGGCGTGATCCTTGGACGAACATCCTGCGCACGACTATCGCCTGCACGGGTGCGGCACTCGGAGGGGCGGATGCCATTCTGGTGCTTCCCTTCACTTTCGCGCTCGGCAAGACCGATGCCTTTTCCCGCCGTGTCGCGCGCAACATCCAGATCGTGTGCCAGGAGGAATCAAACCTCGGCCGCGTAACCGATCCGGCGGGCGGATCGTGGTACGTGGAGAGCCTCACGAGCGAGCTGGCGCAGAAGGCCTGGGACATCTTCCAAGATATCGAAGCGCGCGGCGGCATGCTGGTCGGGCTCACAACTGGCTACGTGCAGGAAACGATTGCCAAGACGGCGACTGCACGCCAGAAGGCGATCGCTACTGGCAAAATCGAGCTCACCGGCGTCTCGGCCTTTCCAATCCTTGGAGACGACGGCGTGCACTGCGAGCCCTGGCCGAAGGCGCGCGACATGCTTACGGCCGCGCCGCAGATCGAGGTCACACCACTCAAGCACCACCGACTGGCCGCGGACTTCGAGGCGCTACGCGATGCGGCGGACGCGGCCGGCGGCTATACGGTCTTTCTCGCCAGCATGGGCGAAATCGTCGATCACAACGTACGAACGACGTGGGTAAAGAACTATCTGGCGTCGGGCGGCATCGCGACGCTGATATCGGACGGCTACGGGTCCGCGGCGGATGCGGCGGAGGCATTCAAAGCGTCGGGCGCGAAGGCTGCCTGCATCTGCTCGTCCGACGCGGTTTACGCTTCGCTGGCGGAGGAAACCGCCCGCGCGCTCAAGTCGGCCGGCGCGCGATGGGTGCTAATGGCGGGCCGGCCCGGAGACAAAGAATCGGCTTTCAAGGCCGCAGGGGTCGACCAGTTCCTGCTCGCGGGTGCTGACGCAGTTGAGACGCTGAAAGGGCTGCAGGCGCGGCTCGCCTCGACCTAGCGGGAGGTTTCGCCATGATTTCACACGCTGCGCGCGCAGCGCGCTTAGGCACACTTTTCGCAGCCGTCGTCGCGGCAATCGCAGGCAGCCTGATCGCCACACTCGGCTTCGTTTCGTGGCCGTGGGCTATGGCGTTCGTTGCGGCCGCCAGCGTCGGGGGCGGCCTCATCTTCGGGCTGATCGGTCTCGTTTCCGCCCTGCTCTATCTAAAGCCCGTAGGCTGGACCTTCCTTTATTCGTTTTTTGGCGCGGTGGCCGCCTGCGCGGCTGCGTACTTCCTGCTGCCCTATATCGGTGATGAGAACCAAGATACGAGCGGGCTTAGCACGGCGAGCGTAACGCTGTTTCTTTCAACGCTCGTTGCGCTGATCGCGGGCGCAGCCGTGGGCACGCGCCTCAAGAATGCTTGAGTACTAGCGCCGCTCGGCAAAGAACGCGCGCAACAGCGTGGAGGACTCGGCCTCGCCGATACCCGGATAGACCTCAGGTGCATGATGGCAGGTCGCCTGCGTGAAAAAGCGCGCGCCGTGCTCGACACCGCCGCCTTTGGGGTCGGGCGCGCCATAGTAGAGCCGACGGAGGCGCGCGAACGAAATTGCCGCGGCGCACATGGCGCAGGGCTCGAGCGTGACGTAAAGATCGCATCCTGAGAGACGCTCGGACCCGAGTTTCGCCGCCGCCGCGCGGATTACAAGCACTTCGGCGTGGGCGGTCGGGTCGTTCAGTTCGCGCGTTCGATTACCAGCGCTGGCGATAACAGCCCCGTTGGGACTTAAGACGACCGCGCCGACCGGTACCTCGCCACGCGCACCTGCCGCCCGCGCTTCCTGCAAAGCAAGGTCCATGTGGCGGGGCGGGGCTGTCGATGTCATAAGGTGCGCTTTTCCAATCTGATGAATGCTCGCAATGCCCGACCCTGCGTCCAAAGCTCCACCAGCGCGCCGCTTAAATGAAAAGCCATCCGATAGCGGCCACATGCGCGTCGCCAAGGCCATGGCGCGGGCTGGCCTGTGCTCGCGCCGGGAGGCGGAGCGCTGGATCGCAGACGGCCGCGTCAGCGTCAACGGCAAGCTTTTGAAAACGCCCGCTTGCGAGGTTGGTTCGTCCGATACCGTCCTTGTCGACGGCAAGCCGCTGCCGACTTCCGAGCCTGCCCGGCTGTGGCGCTATCATAAGCCCAAGGGCCTTGTTACCACGCATTCCGACCCGCAGGGGCGGCCGACGGTGTTTGACAAGCTGCCGCCTGAGATGCCGCGCGTCGTGTCGGTCGGACGCCTTGATTTCAATACCGAGGGACTGCTGCTGCTCACCAACGACGGCGCGCTTGCGCGCCATCTTGAGCTGCCGGCGACGGGCTGGCAGCGCCGCTACCGCGTGCGCGCCAAGGGCCGCGTGACGGACGCCGATCTCGCCGAGCTGAAGGACGGGGTCGAAGTCGAAGGCGTGCGCTACGGGCCGGTGGAAGCGGCGATCGAGAGCGTGCAGGGCGCCAACATGTGGCTCACCATCGCGATCCGCGAGGGCAAGAACCGCGAGGTGCGCAAGATTCTTATGCATCTAGGGTTGGAGGTAAATCGTCTGATCCGCGTTGGATTCGGGCCCTTCCGGCTGCTCGATCTCGCACCCGGCGCGGTCGAAGCGGTGAAGCGGCGAACGCTCGTTGAGCAGCTGGGCAACAAGGCCGCTCAGGAGCTTGGGCTTTCCGAAAGCCCGCAGGAGCGCAAGCAGCGCATCGCGCGCGCAAAGGCGCTGACTGGCGGTGGCGACGAATGAGAGTTGTCGCGGGGAGGTTCCGGGGCCGCGCTTTGGCCGCGCCCGCGGATCAGCGCATCCGGCCAACGTCCGATCGCGTGCGCGAGAGCGCTTTCAATATCCTGGCACACGGAATTGCCGATTTCACGCTTGCGGACGCGCGTATCATTGATCTTTTCGCAGGCACGGGCGCGCTCGGCATTGAGGCGATATCGCGCGGCGCAGCCTACTGCCTGTTCGTCGAGGAGGCGCCGGAGGCGCGCGCGGTCATTCGGCAAAACGTCGAGGCGCTCGGGCTTACCGGAGAGACGCGCATCTT
Organism: uncultured Hyphomicrobium sp.; assembly: GCA_964651805.1. Lineage (GTDB taxonomy): Bacteria > Pseudomonadota > Alphaproteobacteria > Rhizobiales > Hyphomicrobiaceae > Hyphomicrobium_B. The sequence continues at coordinate 432,093 of CAZYXX010000001.1, forward strand.
CCGCCGCGACGCGACTGACCTCGGCCCCATCGGCACGATGGCACCGTTCGACGTGGCGTTTCTCGATCCGCCCTACGGCAAAGGTCTCGGCGAAGCCGCGTCGCAGTCGCTCGTCGAAGGTGGCTGGCTCAAGCCGCAGGCGGTGTGCGTCCTTGAGGAGAGGGCCGACGCGCCGTTCGAGCTACCCGCACGGTTCGCGCTCATGGACGCGCGCACCTATGGCGACACGACCGTCCGGTTCATGCGCTTGTACTAGTTGCCGAACAGGATCGATACCAGCGACTGCTGGCTCGTGGTTTGGGTATTGATGTCGTTCAGTGCGCTGAAGCGAGCGATGAACTTCTCAAGCTTTTCGGAGTCCTTCAGGTCTGCAATGTCAAGCTTGCGCGTGATCATAGCGGCCTGAGTGTCGAGGTCTGCCAGCGACATGGTATCGGGCAGGCCCAGCGCCGTGCGGACCACCTGGAACAGCGCCTTGTCGGCCAGGATGCTGTAAGCAGACGTGATCGACGGCGCCTTGCGCTGGAAGTAGAGCGCCAGGCGAACCGCCTCGTTGTCGTCGCCCGCGCGTTCCTCCATCAACTGGCGCAAATAGAGGTCCGATGTGGTCAGCATATCCTGACGATCCTGGGCCGAGTTCATCGTCTCGCGGAAAATTGTTCCGTCGGGATCGAAGTTGAACGCGCTCGCAAGGACGCGATACTGACCGTTCTTGGCCTGGTTGGCGAAACTGGTGCGATCTTCCAAGTCGCTCGTTAGGATCTGGCGCAGAACGTCGACGGTCTCGACGCTCTCCTTCAAGCCATATGCCGTCCGCAAGTAGGTGACGAGGCGTTCATCGCCCAGAAGCTCGTCCAGCGTCTGAATCTTGGCAATCGCGGTGCTGTAGTAGTCGTTCTCTGTCTTGGTCTCGGCTTCCTCCACGTCAGGGTCGCCGACCGCCGCGACATACGCCAGCATGGTCGAGCGCATGCCGGACTGCGTCTGCGCCAAACGCTGCGTCTGGGCGTTGCCGTCCGCGTCGAAATTGAAGGCTTCCGCAAGTTTTTTGAAGCGCGTATCGCGCGTCGAATTGACGAAGCTCGTCGGGTCGGTCAGGTCGCTCTGCAAGACCTTGCGGATCGTCTCTTTGCCGACGCTCGTCGGTTCGATGCCGAAGGCGTTCAGAATGTAGCTGTAGAGCTTGGGCGTCGTCAGTATCTGATCGACCGTTTTCACGCTCGAGATCGAGATCCGATAGAAGGCTTCATCGAATGAATCGCTCTTGGCGGCCTTGTTCTTGTAGTTCGCCATGTAGCCGTCGAGCGTCGTGTCAAGTTGCGCGGCCGTCTGCGCAGGCACACCAGCGTCGAGCGAGCCATCCGTATTGAAGTTGAAGGCTTCCGCCATCTTCTTGTAGTTCGCCGAGCCCAGCGTATTGGCCGCGCTGTCGGGATCGGACAAATCGCTCGTCAGCACGTCGCGCACGCGTTGCGCCGAAATCGTGATGGGGTCAAAGCCGAATGCGGTGGCGATGAACTCGACGAGCTTGGGGTCGCCGACGATATCATCGACGGAGGTCACGGCGGCGAGCGCCGATTGGTAATATTGCGACTTGAAGGCCGCCGCGGCGGGGCTCGCGCCAAGGCCTGCCGTTTCGTAAGCCTGATAGATCGTTTCCGTCGTCTGCGCGGCCGTCTGCGCCGCGCCGCCGGGTGCCACGCTGCCGTCGGCCTGGAAAGAGAACGCGGCCGCAAGCTTGCCGTATGAGGTGTTCGTCTGCTGGTTGGCGAAGCTCGACGGATCGGAGGGATCGCTGGTCAGCACGTTTCGAATGAAGCTCGGCGAAGCGTACCTTGAATCGATGCCGTAGGTCTTCAACGCGAAATCAAGCAGCCGACTATTGCCGATCAGATCATCGACCGACGTGATCGTCGCGATCTTGCTCCGGAAGTAATCGGCTTCGGTGGCGAGCGTCGCGCCCTGCTTGATGCGGCGATCGGAATAGAGGCCGATTGTCTCCTCTTCGCGAGTGCTGTCTTGCGCCGCGACGTCAGATGCCTTGATCGTGCCGTCGGCCGAAAAATTGAAGGCTTCCGCGAATGTCAGGAAACGTGTGTCCGATAGCTTGCGAACAAAGCTGTTGGCATCGGTCAGGTCGCTTTCCAAAACCTTGCGCATGAAGGCCTTGGCGTAGGTCATGTCCTCAAGACCATACGCCTTCATCGCATAGGTGTAGATGCGGGTATTCTTCAGCAGGTCATCCACCGATTTGATGCTGCCGATGTTGGCCTTGTAGTATTCAGCCTCGCGAGTTACCGCCTTCAGCGACGCTTCGCGCGTCAAGCTCTTGGCCACGTCGGCGGAATAGAGGCGGTATGAGAGGTAGGTCGAAACCATCGCCGGCTCTGTTCGCAACCCTGATTAATGCCCGCAGGCGGCCGCGCGCGGCGCACGTTCCTCGATTCAACTAGCTGCGAACGCTTGCGCGGGGCTTGGATTTGGCCTCCGGGATCCCGACTTCCCGGTTTGGGCTGGCAGCATAGGACACCGGCGATAATACTATCTTAACGCTGAAATATGCCTTCCGCCCCGGGCCGCGCATGGTCAGGCGCGATAGCCGCGCGCACCATAGAAAAGGATGTAGAGGTAGCTTGGCAGCGCGAGCGCGGCGTAGGCGAACTGGAAATCGATCGACTCCTTCAGCAGCCCGAACGCCACCGGCATGATCGCTCCGCCCGCGATCGCCATGATGAGCAGGGCCGATCCGGTCTCCGTATGGCGGCCCAGTCCGCTGATCGCGAGCGGAAAGATGGCCGGCCACATCATTGCATTGGCAAGACCAAGAGCCGCGATAAACATGACAGATGTGAACCCTGTGGTCGCAGTTGCCGCGACCGTCAGTGCGATGCCGAGCACGGCCGAAAGCGCAAGGTATCTCTCTTGCGAGATGTAGCGCGGAATCAGCAGCAAGCCGATCACGTAGCCGAGCAGCATCGCGAAAAGCGTATAGGACGTGAAAAGCGCTGTCTGGCCCGTAGGCAGCCCGAAGCCCGCGCCGTAGATGCCAATCGCGTCTCCGGCCATCACCTCAACGCCGACGTACAGGAATATGCACACGACCCCCAACCAGAGATGCGCAAAGCTGAAGATGCTGCGTTCGTCGCCCTGCCGCGCGTCTGCATTGGCGCTGGCGGGTAGAATGTCTGGCAGACTCGAGCGCGATATCCAGGCGGCAAGCAACGCCAGCAGCACAGCCATGGCCATGTAGGGCCAATAGACTTGCGCTGCGAAAGCGTCGAGCAACGCATTGCGGCTGTCCGCTGTGGATGCCTGCGCGACGCGCGTTTCGAAATCGTCGAGCCCGCGCAGCACAAGCGCACCGAATACAAAGGGTGCCAGAAAACCTGCGAACTTGTTGCAGATGCCCATGACCGCGATCCGTCGCGCGGCACTTCTGAGCGGCCCCACGATGCTGATGTACGGGTTCGACGCGGTCTGTAGCAGCGACAGCCCAGCGCCGATCACGAACAGGCCCGCCAGCGTGCCTGCGTACTGTCTGACCGTGGTGAAATGGCCGAATGCCACGGCCCCGGCGGCCATCACCAGAAGCCCGATCGCCATGCCCTGCTTCATGCCGGTCTTGCGGAGTATCGCGGCGGCCGGCAGGGCCAGGAAAAAATACGACAGGAAAAACGCCATCGGCACGAGAAGTGCGTGGACGTCGCGCAGTTCGAACGCGAGCTTCACGAAGGTTATGAGCGGCCCGTTGAGCCATGTGACAAATCCGAAGATGAAGAACAGGACGGCGATGGTGATCACCGGTCCAAGTTCACCCCCGTTTCGCATCCTCGGCCGCCCTGTCCCTCGTCGCTCTCAACATTTCTAGGGGGTTAGGCGTCCGGCTGCACGCGGCAACCGCCAAACTCCCTGGTGCAGAAAAACACTTTAGAATGACTCTAGTCACTCGGCGATAGATTGGTTACTGATTCCGTATAGTATCGGGCTTGACGGGCGCGAGCGCTCGGCGCATGTATCCTTCATCCACTTCCGATACCGGGGCCTTGAACCCCGACCGATTGGAGACGTTACGTGATTGTCTGCTCCTGCGCCGTTATCTCTGACCGAGATATTGAGTGCGCCGTGATCGAGATCATGAGCCAAGGGCCAGCAGTGCTGCCGACGCCCGGCGTGGTCTTCCGTCACCTCAGCAAGAAGATGAACTGCTGTACCTGCGCTCCGGTGGCCGTCAGCGCCATCTACAAGGCCATGGACCGCCTGCAGGACGACACGCGGGTCTGCCCCTACGCTCTTGCCGAAGCGCGTGCCCGCCTCGTTCGCATCGAGGAGCGCCGTGCCCGCCGCGAGATGCAGTTCGCGGCCTCGGCCGGAGCCGCGTAAGCTCAACCTTTTCAGCCCCCTATTACCTTTCTCCATTGCTTCTTCGCCGCCTGTGCATGGCTCAGGCGGTTTGCGCTTGCTTGTGCCGTCCCAGTCGCTAGAATAATTCTAAACTGGACCGGTAACGGTAATAAGCACAGCAGCAAGAGGCCAGCATGAAGGGCAGCAAGGAAGTCATCACGCGTCTCAACGAGGCTCTAAAGCTCGAGTTGGGCGCCATCAACCAGTACTGGCTGCACTATCGGATGCTCCAGAACTGGGGCTACACCAAGCTCGCCAAGAAGGAACGCAAGGAATCCATTGAGGAGATGGAGCATGCGGACAAACTGATCGACCGCATCATCTTCCTTGATGGCCATCCGAACCTGCAGCACGTCGCGCCGCTGATGATTGGCGAGAATCTGAAGGAAGTGCTCGAATGCGACCTCAAAGGCGAGCACATCGCGCGCGATCACTACAAGAAGTCGCGCGACATCTGCCGCGAAGAGGGTGACTATGTGTCCATGATGCTGTTCGAGGAGCTGCTGAAGGACGAGGAAGGCCATATCGACTTCCTCGAGACTCAGCTCGATCTCATCAGCCGCATCGGCATCGAGAATTACGGTCAGCTCAACGCAGACAGCGCGGACGATTCCGAAGGACATTGAGCGCACACGCACCGACACCTGATATGGCGGGCGGCGCCGCGACGAGCGAGACGCTCGTCGCGGGTCGCTCGTGCAGCGACTGCACGCTGTGCTGCAAATTGCTGGCGGTCGAAACTCTTGAGAAACCCCGCGCTGCCTGGTGTCCGCATTGCGATCAGAAGCGCGGCTGCAAGATTTACGCACAGCGGCCGGCCGAGTGCGGTGCCTTCTATTGCGGCTACCGGCGCATTCCGACGATCGACGAGCGCTGGAAACCGTCGAAAGCCAAGTTTCTCATAAACTACGAATCCGACACCCAGCGTACCATCATTCATGTCGATCCGGTACGTCCCGATGCGTGGCGCGGCGATCCCTACTACCGCACGATCAAGCTCTGGGCGCGGAACGCCGCGGCCGAGGGGCGCATGGTGATCGTGTGGACCGGAAAACGCGCAACGGTCGTCTTCCCAGATCGTGACAAGGACATGGGTGAAGTGCGCGACGATCAGTTCTTCCTGCCCGTCGAAGTGCGCACCCCGATGGGCCTCACGTACGACTACGAAGTCGTCGAGCCCGATGACCCGCGCGTCGCCGCCTCAGGGTCCGGCTGAACGAGCGGCACTTTTCAGCGCCTGCCGAATAGGCGTTCGATGTCGGCGAGCTTGAGCGCGACGTATGTAGGTCGGCCGTGATTGCACTGACCGGAATAGGGTGTCGCCTCCATCTGACGCAGCAGCGCGTTCATTTCCTCGACCGTCAGGCGACGGCCGGAGCGCACGCTACCGTGACAGGCCATGCGTGACGCGATGGCGTCCAAGCGGTCCTTGAGGCTGCGCGCCGTGCCGTCGGCCAAAATCTCGGTGGCAAGGTCCCTAATCAGGCCCTCGACATCGGTTTCGCCCAGCAGTGCCGGCGTCTCGCGCACGGCGATGGCGCCTTCGCCGAAAGCCTCGAGCACCAATCCCAGCTCCGATAGCTCATTGGCGCGCGCTGCCAGCGTTGCAACTTCATCCGCATCGAGGCTGACGATTACCGGAATCAACAGGCCCTGGGTCGCCACACCGCCGTTGGCGAGCTGCGCCTTCAGCTTCTCGTAAACGAGGCGTTCGTGCGCGGCGTGCTGGTCGACGATTACAAGGCCGTCGCGCGTCTGGGCGACGATGTAGTTCTCATGTACCTGCGCGCGAACCGCGCCGAGAGGGTTATCCAGAAGATCAGCTGCATTGGCTGCGGCGCCGGCACGGGCATCGGCGCTCGGCGAATCCATCATCGGGAAGGCGGCAGGCGAGCGCTCGGCAAATCCTCCGGCAGTATTCGGGGACGGTGCGCGGTCGGCGCGTGCGGGTGCGGCAATCGTTGGCAGCACGCCTGGCTGAAAGGCCTGCTCGGTCAAGACACCGCCGCGCGCTGTCGCGCGGTGCCCGCCTTGCTCGATGGCGGAAGAAAGCGCGCCGACCATCAGCGCACGTACGCGGCCTGAATCTCTGAAGCGCACCTCGGCCTTCGTCGGATGCACGTTGACGTCCACGTCCTTCGGATCGAGTTCGAGGAAGAGCGCGAGCAATGGGGAACGGCCGCGCGGGATGAGGTCGCCATAAGCCGCCTTTACCGCGCCGATCAGCAGCTTGTCCTTTACCGGCCGCCGGTTGACGAACAGGAACTGCTGGGTGGCATCTCCGCGATGAAGCGTCGGCAGGCCCGCAAACCCGTCGACCCGCATCGGACCAGTGGCGCCCGACCCGCCTCCGGTCACACGCAGCGCGTCGGCAAGGAACTCGCGGCCCATGATGTCGCCCAGCCGCTCCAGGAGCCCTTCGGCGGTCGCATCCGTGCCACGATAGGTCTGGGGCGCGCGCTCGCCCGTCTGCACCGTGAAGCCGATTTCGGGATGCGCCATGGCGAGACGGCGGACCGTATCAAGGACGGCCATGGCCTCGGCGCGCTCCGACTTAAGAAACTTCAGGCGCGCGGGCGTCGCGGAGAAGAGGTCGCGGACTTCGACCACCGTACCGTCGTTGCCTGCTACCGGCCGAACCGATGACTTCGTCCCACGCGCGACCGTGATGGCGTAAGCGCGCTCTACGCCGCGCTGCTTCGAAGCGATGTCCAATTGCGCGATAGAGCCGATCGAAGGGAGCGCCTCACCACGAAATCCCAACGAGCGAATATCGAACAGATCCTCCTCGTCGAGCTTCGACGTGGCGTGCCGCTCGATCGCGAGCGTCAGATCATCCGGTGCCATGCCGGCGCCGTCGTCGCTGACGCGAATGAGCGACAGGCCGCCGTTCGAAATCACGATCTCGATATGACGCGCGCCGGCGTCGATCGCGTTCTCTACCAGCTCCTTCACGACACTCGCCGGCCGCTCGATCACCTCGCCCGCTGCGATGCGGTTGACGGTTTCCGGTGAGAGCTGGCGGATCGCCATGCCTTGCGGCCTCGTGGATTCGCGCGTCAGCCGCCTTCCGCGAGGCGCTCTCTGGTCAGCACCTTGGCGAGTTCGACGGCCGGTTGATCGAAGGGATCGAGTCCCAGGATTCGCCCAGCGAGTATAGTCTCAATCATGAAGTGCATCAGCAGCGCGCCGACCGTCCGCTCGTCGAGCTGTGGAAGATCGATGGTGCGTACGGGACGGCCTGCGCGGGCAAGCGCCAAAGGCATTGCATGCGCCTGCGCCGCGACGACGTCGCCCACGGTCCGGCCGCCCATGAAGCCGGCGCCGGCGATATCCGCCAGGCTTGGATCAATCACCGGGCCTTTGCGCTCGCTCGCAACGCGCAGCACCGTCAAATAGTGCTCGCGCGGACCATCCATGAACAGCTGCAACTGGCTGTGCTGGTCGAGCGGGCCGAGGCAGGCAATCGGGCTCGTGCCTTCCCCGCCCTTGCCGAGGCTTTCCGCCCAAAGCTGCGCGAACCAGGCTGAGAAACGCGCGAGGCGGTCGTTGTAGGGCATCATCACAAGATTACGTGTGCCCTTTTCCTTACTCAGCGCCACCGCCGTCGCCGCGCCCACGGCCGGTGCGAAATCGGCGGCGGATTTGGCGGCGAGCAGGTCGTCGACGACGCGCCTGGCCCCGGCGCGAATGGCGTGTGCGTCGAGGCCGCGCGCAATTGCCGGCATCAGCCCAACGTTCGTCAGGCACGAGAAGCGGCCGCCAATGCCGGTGTGATGTTCCAGAATCGGGACGCCGAACGAACTCAAAAGCGCGCGCAGGCCGTTGCCGCGTCCCGGCACGGCCGGTTCGGTAATGCCAAGAAACAGTTTGGGGATCTGCTTTTCCAGGCCAGCCGCCTTCACCGCCGACAAGGCGACGATCACTTGCGCCAGCGTTTCGGCGGTACCGCCCGACTTCGAGGTTACTATGAAGCGCGTTCTCGGAAGATCAAGTGTCTCGATCGCGCCTTCCAGCGTCATGCCATCCAGGTTGTCGTAGAAGCGCGTACGAGGCCGCAGGCGTTGTGCTTTGCTCGAAGCGCCAGGGATGTTCCAGCCGGCAAGTTGAGCAAGAGTCTGGCCGCCGAGGCCGGAGCCACCCGTGCCGAAGAACACCAGCATCTCGGCGCCTTCCGATAGCGACTTCAGAGCGGCGGTGGCCGCTTCGATATCGGCCGTCTCCTCGGCGATGCGCAGCAGCGGCAGGCGGGACGTCGCGTAGTCGTCCTTAAGTGACGCGACGTACGGCTCCGCGCGCTTCAACCACTGTTCCAAGGCGGCTGGAGAAAGGCCGTGGCTGCCGATTGCGCCTTCGAGACACCCGTCGACCGACTGAGTGAAGCCCGTGCCCGTGTGCTGCCCATCCTGCATGCCGCCCAATGCCCCTGTCATGCGCTGACGTTCCGTCGCGACCGGGCTAGCGGCTTTAGGCTCCGCCGCCAAGACTACAATTTGGCGCTAAATAGCCGGACGCGGGCTAGCCCGGATTGGCGGGCACGGCCACGGGTGCCGTTTGAACCGGTGCCGCCGCCCGCTTGAGCCCGACCGGCTTGCCGACCACCGTCACCAGCAGATCGTTGGTCTTGATCAGCCGTGCAGCGACGCGCTTGGCGTCCTCGACTGTCACCGCATCGATCAGCTTGTTCCGGTTTTCGACGTAATCGGGGCCGAAGCCTTCGATCATCAGGCCCAGCAACTGGGACGCGATCTTGGAGTTCGTATCGAAGCGCAGCGCGTAGGACCCGGTCAGATACGACTTGGCGGCTTCGAGATCCGCCGGGGTCGGACCGTTCTCAGCCATCTTCTTCAACTCGGTGCGGATGATGTCGAGACTTTCGGCCATCGACTCGTTTTTGGTCGCAACGCTTCCCTGCAGCAACGAGGTGTGCCGGTAGGGCTGGATGTAGGTGTAGACGGAGTACGCAAGGCCGCGCTTTTCACGCACTTCTTCCATCAGCTTGGCGGAGAAACCGCCGCCGCCCAGGATGTGGTTAATGACGAACGCCGTCATGAAGTCGGGGTCTTTGCGTTCCATTGCGCCGAAGCCAAACACCGCGACCGACTGCGGTACGCCCATCTCGATCACCTGCTCCTTGCCAGGCGTAACAGGCGCCGTCTTGGGCACGTCGATGAGATCGGCCTTCTCAGGCAGGCCGCCGAAGACATCGTCGAGCAGCTTGCCGAGTTCCTCGGCCGTGATGTCGCCAACCGCGACGACCTTCAGATTGCTGCGCGCGAACGTGCGCTTGTGATAGTCAGCGAGGTCCGCCGACGTGATGGCGGAAATTGTTTCCTTCGTGCCGTTCGAGTTGCGACCGTAAGGGTGACCGGCGTAGGCCTGCGCGTACCATTCGCGCATGGCGACCCGGTCCGGGTCCTTGTCGGCGTAGGCGAGATTGGCGAGAAGCTGCTGGCGCATGCGCTCCACCGCCTCGGCATCGAAACGCGGCTTTTGGATCGCGAGTTTCAAGAGTTCGACGGCCTTGTCCCTGTTGGCGGTGAGCGTCTCGAACGAGCCGAAGAAATTGTCTTTGGTGTCGTCGTAGCTCATGCGCATGGCGATCTCTTCCATGCGCTCCTGGAACTGCTCCGACTTCAGATCGCCGGCACCCTCGTCCATCATCGCCGTCAAGAAGTTGGCGACGCCGTCCTTTCCTTTGGGATCCTGGCTGCTTCCGCCTTCGAAAGCGAAACGCAGTGCCATCAGCGGCACGCCGTGCTCTTCGACGAGCCACGCTTCGATGCCGCCGGGGCTCTTGATGGTCTGAATGTTCATGGCTGCGGCCGGTCGGCTGGAGACGAAGGAAAAGGCTATAAGCAGGAGCGCCAGTGCGGCAACGAACCCTGCGCGGCTGACAGTAGCGGGGCGCTCGCTCGAAGCGGCGCCGAATGTCATTTGCATGCGGATTACCTCACCACGCTGTCGGTGACGGGGGCTGCGGTCTTTTCCTGCGCAACGCCTGATTGGTCGGGAAGCAGATAGCCCGTAACAGCGCCCTTCATGTCGAGGTACTGCGCGGCAACGCGCTTGATGTCCCCGGTCGTCACTTTTGCGATGCGCTCGGGCCAGGCCTCGACGTCGGCGACGGTACGGCCGACAACGAGGTTCCAGCCGTAGCGGCGGGCGAGCGACGCTTGGTTGTCGCTGTCGTAAACGTAGTCAGCGAGATAGCCATTCTTGGCGCGCTGAAGTTCGGCTTCCGTCACGCCATTCTTGGCAACTTCGGCGAGAACCGCGTCGACCGCCGCCTCGACCTTTTCAAGCGGCACACCCTCGGATGCGACAGCGTAAAGCGAAAGCGTTCCGCCATCGAGGCCATAGCCCGAGTAGCTGCCGTTGGCGCTGGAAGCGAGACGATCTTCGACCACGACTTTCTTGTAGAGCCGGCTGGTGGAACCCGACGCGGCGATCTTCATCATAAGGTCAAGCGCTTCGGCCTCGCCGGGCTTGGCGGTCACGTAGCTCGGCGCCTGATAGTAGCGATTGAACGAGGCATTGCCGGCGCGCGGATCTTTCAGCTCCAACCGGCGCGGTGCCATCTGCGGCGGATCCTGCGGCCTGACGCGCGTCGGCTTCACGTCGGGATTTGCCGCGATCTTGCCATAGGTCGCCTCCGCCATGGTGCGAACCTCCTCAGGCGTCACGTCGCCGGAGACGACCAGGATCGCATTGTTGGGCGCGTAGTAGCGCTTGTAGAAATTCATCGCGTCCTCGCGCGAGAGTTTCGCGATCTCGTGGTACCAGCCGATGACCGGGACGCCGTAGGGATGGTTCAGGTACAGCGCGGCGTTCATCTGCTCGTCCATCAGTGAGGCCGGATTGTTGTCGACGCGCGAGCGGCGCTCTTCAAGGATCACGTCGCGCTCGGTCAAGACCTCTTTCTCATCGAGCCGCAGGTTGACCATGCGGTCGGCTTCCATCTCCATCATCTTAGGGAGACGATCCTTCGCGACGCGCTGGAAGTAGCTCGTCGCGTCGTGACCGGTGAAAGCGTTGTCCTGGCCGCCCAGACGGCTGACGATTTTTGAGAAGTCGCCGACGGCAATCTTGTCGGTCGACTTGAACATCAAGTGCTCGAGGAAGTGGGCAATGCCGGACGTGCCGCGCAGTTCATCGGCTGCGCCGACCCGATACCACACCATGTGCGTCACGACGGGCGCGCGATGATCGGGGATCACCACGACCTGCATACCGTTCGAAAGCGTGAACTCCGCCGCGCGCGTTTCACCGCCGACGGCGTAGGCATAGCTGGGCGTAGTTGCGAGCATCATGATTGCCACAAGAGATTTGAGCCAAGAAAACGAGCACGTCGATTGACGCATGTGTTCCAGTCCTTGCGCGGTCCGCCACTTGCGGCGGTGCATCGCTCCTGAAGAATACCAGACGCGGAATCCGCGGGGATAAGTTTTACCCAATGTCGTTTCGCGGGATTTATCCCCGGTGCGGGATCGCAGCCGGCCTTGGGATGGCGCCATCAGGGGCGGCGACCGGGGCAAAGTCAAATGACAAGCCGTTCATACAGCGCGCGGGCGCGCCACGACGATAAGGGCGAGCGGTTCAGGCTCATTGCGGGGCTTATAGACGCGGCACGATCTGACAGCACAAGCCGTCACTCGCCGTCGTCGGAGCCCTTGTTGATGTTACTAATGGCGGTCAGCACCGAGCCGCGGCAAGGACCCATCGGGCCCTCGACCGAATCGACGGTCGCGTCACCCTGAGCCTTGGGCAGCTCGTAGTTCTTCTTGCAGTATTCCGCCTGCTCCTTCTGGAGCTGCTCTTTCGATTTCTGGTGAACCGCGTCGTAATCCTGAACGTCGGCGAGCGTCGGTTGCTCGACCTTGCCGCTGCCGGGTTCGGGCAGGTTGTTGAGCCCTGGCGGTACCACCAGAGGCTGGCGGGCCGCCAGCGTCGGCTCTTTCGCTTTCGTGGAATTGGAGCCGACGCCAATGGCGTCGAAAACCTTGCCGTTGAGCTGCACGTCGTCGAAGCCGCAACCGGCGAGCACGGCGCAAGCTATCATGGCAGCGCCGAGAGGCGCTATTTTGCTCTTTTTCTTCAATACCATGCGGGTTCCCCGTGCGTACGACGCATCACCCCTCGGCGGCGAGTATGCCGGTTTTGCGGCCGTTTTACGACTCGCGACGTAGCGAGTCATACAAAAGGGCGGCAACGCCCGCAACGATCGCCACGTCTGCGATGTTGAATACGTACCAATAGTAACCATACGCGTGCAGCGAGTAGAAGTCGGCCACGCCGCCGATTCGCACGCGGTCGATCGCGTTTCCGATGGCGCCGCCGATGATGAGGCCGAGCGCCACCGCCATCAGCCTTCCGCTGCTCGCGAGGTTGTTCCACACCCACATGGCGATGCTCGCCGCAACGGCAAAAGCGGCAAGAAAATACTGGCCGCTTTGGCTATCCATGCTGAAAAGCGAATAGCTGATGCCAACGTTCTTCACGAAGACAAAATCGAGAAACGGCGTGACGTAGACGCGACCCTTGTTCGCGATGTCATAGACATCAAGCATCCACCACTTGTTGGCCTGATCGATGACGAGGGTTGCGAGCGCCACGACGAGCGCAAGCGCCGCGTGGCGGCCCCACAGCCAGCCTGCTTTTTCCCCCTCCCGCTGCATCAGGCAATCGCCCGCGCTTCGATTTCGCGGACGGCAGCGGCGTCGCGCGCCGACAGGTCAGGGTATTCGGGGTCGGATCCGACATCCTTCGTGATGCGCCAGGAGCGCGCGCACTTCTTGCCTTCCGCACGCTTTACGATCACGCCGACGCCGGGCTCGTTCGGCAGAGTAAATGCGCCGTCAGGCGCGGCCTTGCCGCTGATGTTGATCGCAGACGTGATGCAGACTTCCGCCATATCGACTCCGTCGAGGCCGCTCATCAGGTCCTTGTCCGTGACATAGACTTCGGGTGCCGCTTCGAGCGAGGAGCCGATCTTCTTATTGGCGCGTTCGATCTCAAGCGCGCCGGTGACAACGCTGCGTACCTCGCGCACGCGGTCCCACTTGGCGGCGAGGTTGTCGTCACGCCATTCGCGCGGAATGGTCGCGAACGGTTCCAGATGCACACTTGCGGTGCCGTTCGGCTTGTAGAGCAACCACGCTTCTTCTGCCGTGAACGACAGGATCGGCGCCAGCCAGCGGACCAGTGCATCGCACAGGTGATCTACGACGGTGAGCGCGGCTTTGCGCTTTTTGCTCGACGGCGCTTCGCAGTACAGTGCGTCTTTGCGGATATCGAAGTAGAACGCGGAAAGCTCCGTATTCATGAACTGCGACAGCAGCCCCACCACCTTACGGTAGTCGTAGGTTTCGTAAGCGCGGCGGATGTCGTGATCGAGCTCGGCGAGGCGATGCAGCATCAAGCGTTCGAGTTCAAAAGGCTTCATATTCTTGAACGCGACGCGATCGGCTTCGTTGAAGTGTGCGAGCGCGCCCAAGAGCCAGCGTAGCGTGTTGCGCAGCTTGCGGTAGGTCTCCGAAAACGTCTTCAGGATTTCGGGGCCGATGCGCAGGTCGTCCGAGTAGTCCGACGCGGCCACCCAGAGACGCAGAATGTCGGCGCCCGACTTCGAGATCACGTCCTGGGGCGCGACTACGTTGCCCAGCGACTTCGACATCTTCTGCCCCTTCTCGTCGAGGACGAAGCCGTGGGTCAGAACGATGTCGTAGGGTGCCTTACCGCGCGTACCGGCGCTTTCCAGAAGCGAGGAATGGAACCAGCCGCGATGCTGGTCCGAACCTTCAAGGTACATGACGCGGTCCTGGCCGCCATCGCGCACGCGCTTCAGACCCTTGAAACCTGGAAATGCCTTGGGGTCCTCGATGGTGAATGCGTGCGTCGAGCCTGAATCAAACCAGACGTCGAGCACGTCTTTCACCTGCTCCCACTTGCCAAGCTCCCCGTCCGGCACGAGGCCCTTCAGGAAGCGTTCCTTCGCGCCGTTCTTGAACCATGCATCGGCGCCTTCGGCAGCGAAGGCATCCTCGATGCGCTTTGAAAGCTCGTCCGACTTCGCAAACGCCGGACCCGGGATCACCTCATCCGTCTCGACATTGCGGAACACAGTGATCGGTACGCCCCATGCGCGCTGGCGGGATACGACCCAGTCGGGCCGGTTCTCGATCATGCCCGTGATGCGGTTTTCGCCGGAAGCAGGGACCCACTGGGCGCGCTCGATCTCGTCCAGCGCGACACGGCGCAGGGTCGGATAATTGCTGCCCGCGACCGCAGCGGCCGGCCTGCCGGTTGAGGGCGTGTCGCCAGCCGCGAACGGCTGGTCCATCGCGATGAACCACTGCGGCGTGTTGCGGAAGATCACCGGCTTCTTCGAGCGCCAGGAATGCGGATACTGATGCTTCAAGCGGCCGCGCGCGATGATGTTGCCGGCTTCGGCCAGCGCCTTGATGACAGCATCGTTGGCGTCGCCCTTGTCGCCGTTTTCTTTCAAGACGCGCTTGCCTTCAAAACCCGGCGCGGCCTTCGTCAGCACGCCGTCGGCGTCGACCGTGAAGGGGATTTCGGTATCGATGCCGCGCTCGCGCAGCGCCTTCTGGTTGGCGATCCAGATGTTGTAGTCGTCGGCGCCGTGACCGGGCGCGGTGTGTACGAAGCCGGTGCCCGTATCATCGGTGACGTGATCGCCGTCGAGCAACGGCACTTCGAAGTCGTAGCCGAGCGATCTCAGCGGATGCCAACAAGCAATCGGGAAGTCCTCGCTTGTCGGCAATGCACAGACCCGGTCAAAACTCTCAACCTTCGCCACTCTCATGACGTCTGTAACAAGTTTATCGGCAATGATCAGGTGCTCGCCGACTTTGGCCCAATTGCCTTCAGGGGCCGCGTCGATGCGGTAAACAGAATAGTCAATCTTCTTTGAGTACGAGATCGCCCGATTGCCGGGTAGGGTCCAAGGCGTGGTCGTCCAAATGATGACGCTTGAATTTCGGAGCGCTTCCCTAAACTTAAACTCTGGTGAGCAGATATATGCTTGCACCGGAAACTTCACCCAAACCATGTCGGACTGGTAGTCCTGGTACTCGACCTCGGCTTCGGCGAGCGCGGTCTTTTCAACCACGCTCCACATCACCGGCTTGGAGCCGCGATATAGCAAACCGTTCTCCGCAAACTTCATCAACTCGCGCGCAATGATGCTCTCGGCGCGGAAGTCCATCGTCGAATAAGGATGCTCCCAGTCGCCGACGACGCCCAAGCGCTTGAACTCCTCGCGCTGGATGTCGAGCCAGTGGGCCGCGAACTTGCGGCACTCGTCGCGGAAAGCGTTGATCGCCGCCGGATCGGAGAAGTTCGGCTTCTCTTTGCCCTTGGCGCGATACTGCTCCTCGATCTTCCATTCGATCGGCAGGCCGTGACAGTCCCAACCCGGCACGTAGTTAGAATCCCGGCCCAGCATCTGCTGGCTCTTGACCACCAGATCCTTCAGGATCTTGTTCAGCGCGTGCCCGATGTGAATGTTGCCGTTGGCATAGGGTGGGCCGTCGTGCAGCGTGAATTTCACCCGGCCCTTCGACTGGGCGCGGATCTGCTCATAAAGCCCCTGCTCTTCCCAGCGCTTCAGCAGTCGTGGCTCAAGCTCGGGAAGGCCCGCGCGCATCGGAAATTCCGTTGCGGGAAGAAAAAGGGTCTCGCTCCAGTCGCGCCCCGGCTGCGTACCGGCGGCGCTCTTGTCCTTGGACATCGTCCGTCTTTCGTTTCTGCAGGCAAATCAGCAGCGCGTTCTAGCAATCGACGTTGCAACACGCAAAGGCCGCGACAGCGCGCCGCCGCCCGGCCTAGCTTGCGGCCAAAGCCGCCCGCACGCTTGCCACGTCCATGTCCATCTGGGCAACGAGGGCCTCGGGAGACGAAAAACGGCGGTCGGCACGAATATAATCGATGAATTCGACGTCGATATCGCGGCCGTAGATGTTGCCTGCAAAGTCGAGCAGGAACACTTCGAGCACGGGCATGCCGTCGTCGAAAGTGGGGCGTGTACCAAGATATGCGGCCGCATCAAGCTCGCGACCGTCAATATGGGCGCGCACGGCATAAATGCCGTGCGCCAGACCGGTACCTTTTGGCAAGGGTATGTTGGCGGTCGGATAGCCAAGGCCAGTGCCGCGCTTGGCTCCGCCGACGACGCGGCCCGAAACCTGCCAATTGTCGCCCAACACATGCGCCGCCGCCTTGACCTCTCCTTGAGCGAGATGCAGACGCACGGCCGACGACGAGAACACCTCACCATCTTCCGCGACAGGCGGCATGACGGTGACGCCGAAGCCCAGATCGCGGCCCATTTCCATCATCAGCTCGGGATTTCCGGCGCGTTTGTTGCCGAAATAGAAATCATAGCCAATGACGACGTGCGAGACGCCGAGCCCAGCGACGAGCACGCGCTCGATGAATTCCTCTGCCTTGAGATTCGCCAAGGTCTGGTCGAACGCTTCTACGAAGGCAATTTTGACGCCGAGCTTCTCGATGAGCGCGAGTTTGCGCTTGAGCGGCGTCAGACGGAAATGAGCTTCGTTGGGGGCGAAGAACTCTCGCGGGTGCGGCTCAAACACCATGACGCCCGGCGCGCGCGCCAGACGTTTGCCCTGGCTGACCGCCTCCGCGATCAACGCCCGGTGGCCGCGGTGCACGCCGTCAAAATTGCCGATTGCGACCGCGGCTGAGCGTGCCGTCACCGGCACTTGGCTGTGGCCGTGGACGACCTGCATGGGGATTTACCCCTTCCGGCCGGGCACCATCAGAATCGCTTCACCTGTCAGCACCGGCTTGCCGGCGACGGTGCACAGGCATTCGAAGCGGGCGCGGCGCTTGTCCGGCAAAAGCTCCACGAGTCTGACGAGGCTCTCGACGCGGTCGTCGATCTTGACCGGGCCTTTGAAGTTCAAAGTCTGCGAGATGTAGATGGCACCGGGTCCCGGAAGCTTCATACCGAATAGCGCCGAGATGTAGCCCGCCGACAGAATCCCGTGAGCGATCCGCTCCTTGAAGATGGTTTTCGCCGCATAGTCGGGATCAAGGTGAACGGGATTATAGTCGCCCGAAAGCGCGGCATAAGCCACGATGTCGGCCTCGCTCACGATGCGCGACATGGAGGCCTCCTGGCCGACCTCCAAATCCTCGAAATACTTGGTTGTGCCGGCGGTTGCGAGCATCGATCGTCCTTGGCAGAGTGACGCCGGCCCTGTCCGGCAACACCATTTTTGACAGTAGCGGGCGAATAATAGGCCCGCAACCTCGGCTACCGGCCGAAGCCTGCGGCGTTCTTGCAGGTTACTTGCAGGTCACAGGCCACTCACCGGTTGCTTCGGCGCGGCCGACGGAGCTATAAGACCGCACTCCCCAAATCAACTGGTAGAGTGGCTTTCGCGGGTCGTCCCGCTGGAAGTCCGAAAGAGGACAGCCATGAGCGACCGCAGACCTTTGATGCCGAAAGCCACCGCAGTTTGGCTTGTCGAGAACACGTCGCTGTCGTTCGATCAGATCGCGGAGTTCTGCGGTCTGCACCCGCTGGAAGTCAAAGGCATCGCAGACGGTGACGTCGCGCAGGGCATCAAGGGCATGGACCCAGTCACCAGCGGTCAGTTGACTCGCGAGGAAATCGCGCGGGCGGAGCAGGATTCGGGCCTCAAGCTGCATCTCGCCGAGAGCAAGGTTCAGCTGCCACCGGCGGTCACGTCGCGCAAGGGTCCGCGCTATACGCCCGTATCGCGCCGCCACGACCGACCTAACGCAGTGCTCTGGCTGCTGCGGAACCACCCGGAACTCAAAGACAGTCAGATCATGCGCCTCGTCGGGACGACGAAGCCGACGATCGCCCAGATCCGCGACCGGACGCACTGGAATTCGGCTCAGCTTCAGCCGCAGGACCCGGTGACGTTGGGGTTGTGCTCACAGATCGACCTCGACGCGGAAGTCAAGAAGGCAGCGCGGCGCGTCGAGCGCGAGCGCAAGGACGCAAGCAAGGATATCGAAAAAGGCGGTACGCTGCTGCCCACCGCTGAGACCACGGCTGCCGCGCCGCGCGCGGAAATCATTACGCCCAAGGCCGCGGAAGAACAGCCGGAAGAAACGCCCGAGCAGGAGCAGGCCCGCGTCCTCGCCAAGCTAAAAGGGCTCACGTCCTCCCCCACAGAGGGCGGCGAAGGGGACGACAACTGAGTTCAGGCTGCGCGTGCGCGCTCTAACCTTAGCGCCGTGCTTATCAATTAGACGCAAATACGCGGACGGGCGGCGCGTTCCGGCTTGCTGCGTTGTGGCGCTTTCGTTAGCGTCCGGCGCAACTAACCGCACACGACAGGGCCGCCAATGTCCGCCAATCCCTACGATATCGACCTCGACAAGAACGCCGCGAACCATCAGGCGCTGACGCCGCTTTCCTTCTTGCAGCGCACGGCGCTGGTGTCGCCCGATGCGCTGGCGATCGTTCACGGCACAAGCTGCCTCACGTACGGCCTATTCTACGACCGAGCGCGCCAGCTTGCGTCGTCTCTTGCCAAGCGGGGCATCGGGCGCGGCGACACGGTATCGGTCATGCTCGCCAATACGCCGCCGATGCTGGAAGCGCACTACGGCGTGCCCATGGTCGGCGCGGTGCTGCACTCGATCAATACGCGGCTCGATCCGGCCATCGTCGCTTTTCAGCTCGATCACGCCGATACCAAGGTGCTCATCACCGATCGCGAGTTCTCGGCGACGGTCAAAGCGGCGCTGACGCTCGCCTCCGTCAAGCCGCTCGTCATCGACTTCAACGATCTGGAGTTCCCGCAGACGGGTGAAGCTCTGTCCGACCTCGACTACGAGGCATTCGTCGCCGAGGGTGATCCGAACTTCCAATGGACATGGCCGGCCGACGAGTGGGACTCGATCTCTCTCAATTACACCTCTGGCACGACCGGCAATCCCAAGGGTGTTGTCTACCATCATCGCGGCGCTGCGCTGATGTGCTACGCGAACGCGATTAGCACCGCCATGCCGCGCTTTGCGGTGTACCTGTGGACGTTGCCGATGTTCCACTGCAACGGCTGGTGCTTCCCCTGGACGGTCACCATGCTCGCCGGCACGCACGTCTGCCTCAGATGGGTGCGCGCAAAGGCCATCTATGACGCCATCGCCGATCACGGCGTCACGCATCTATCTGGCGCACCGATCGTGATGGCGACGCTGCTCAATGCCCCTCCGGAAGAAAAGCGGACATTCAGCCAGACGGTGGCGTTCAACCATGCCGCCGCACCGCCGCCGGCATCGGTTCTGGGTGCAATGACGGATGCGGGATTCAAGCTCACGCACCTCTACGGTCTTACAGAGACCTACGGCCCTGCCACGATCAACGAGTGGAACGATGCCTGGGACGAGCTTCCGCGCGACGAGCGGGTCGCCAAGCGCGGGCGCCAAGGCGTGCGCTACGTGGCGCTGGAAGACTTGACCGTCATGGACCCGGAGACAATGACGCGCGCGCCCGCCGACGGCGAAACGCTGGGCGAGGTCATGTTCCGCGGCAACATCGTCATGAAGGGCTATCTCAAGAACAAGAAGGCGACGGACGAAGCGTTCGCAGGCGGGTGGTTCCACTCAGGCGACCTGGGCGTGCTGCATCCGGATGGCTACATCCAGCTCAAAGACCGCTCGAAGGACATCATCATCTCGGGCGGCGAGAACATTTCCTCGATCGAGGTTGAAGACGTTCTTTACAAGCATCCCGCGGTCGCCTTCTGCGCGGTTGTCGCCAAGCCGGACGAGAAGTGGGGCGAGACACCATGCGCTTTCGTCGAGTTGCGGCCGGGCGCGAACGCGACGTCGGAAGAGCTCATCGAGTGGTGCCGCCAGGGTCTCGCGAGATACAAGGTGCCGAGGCACGTCGTGTTCACCGAAGTGCCGAAGACTTCGACGGGAAAAATCCAGAAGTTCAAGCTGCGTGATCTGGCCAAGGAGGCCTGATCGGGGAGTTCAGCGATGACGAGCGGCGGCTCAGATGCGAAGAAGCCTGCCTCGCGCTTCCAATCGCGCCTGACGCGCCGCTCCTTCTGCATTGCTAGTCTCGGCCTCGTGCCGACTGGCCAGGTGCGAGCGGAGACGGGTGGGGCCGCCCCTGCCATCCCGAAAGGCGCACGCGATATCCCGGCAAAGACATTGCCGGTGCCGGATACGGTTAGTGCCGAACTGCAGCGCCACATCGCGGCGCCGTATCCACCCGGATGGGATACGGTTCCGGCCGATGCCAAAGCGTGGGAGGCGCTCGCATCCGCCAGCGCCGCAATCGCCGCCCCCGACATCGAAATCATCAAAAAGCAGTTCGGGTTGACGGTCGAGCAGAGCACGATCGACGGCGTCGATGTTTTCACGATCACGCCGCAAGGCCTTAAGCCAGAAAACCGCGACCGCCTCCTGGTGCACGTGCACGGTGGCGGCTACGCGCTTTATCCGGGCAAAGCGGGCGCTGGCGAAGGCATGCTCATGGCCGGGTTTGGCGGCTTCAAGGTGGTTTCGATCGACTACCGAATGCCGCCGCAGTTCCCGTTCCCGGCTCCTCTTGACGACGCGATGACGGTGTGGCGCACGCTTGTCCGCCAGAATGATCCGACCAAGATGGCGATCTTCGGCAGTTCCGCAGGCGGTGGATTGACGCTCGCGATGGTGCTGAAAGCCAAGGCGGAGGGCTTGCCGCTGCCGGCGGCGATCGCGCCCGGCACACCGTGGGCCGACTTGTCCGGCGACGGCGATAGCTTGATCGCGAACGCCTACGTCGACAACATCCTTGTTTCCGGTTCGGGCTGGGTCGGTGCGGCGGCAAAGCTTTACGCGTCCGGACACGACCTGCGCGACCCGCTCATTTCACCGCTCTACGGCGACTTTTCCGGCTTTCCGCCGGCGATCGTCACGAGCGGAACACGCGATCTGCTGCTCAGTCAGGCGGTGCGCGTCCATCGTCGACTGCGGCGTGCAGGCGTCGAGGCGGCGCTGCAGGTCTTCGAGGGTCAGAGCCACGCTCAGTTTCTGGAACACGCGGTCCCGGAAACGTCAGAGGCTTTCGGCGAGATCGCAAAATTCATATCCGCACGCTTGCACACGTAGGTACGGCGGCAGCCGCTGGAGGATCGTGAGATCCTCTAGCGGCCCGGCACCCTTTGGGCGCCTGACGTATGCTGGTGCATCCGTCTGTAAATTGAAACACGGGTATCCGTTTCCGGTTCCCGCTTTCGATTTCAATTTCTTTTTTGGGCGCAAGAAACGAAGTGCAGGATGCTACCGCGCACACGTATGATCGGACGCGTCCTCGCGAGCGTGGAGTGGGGAAGGTGAACTTGCGTCATTGCGCACTACTCATCACCATTGTCGGACCGGCAGCTAGCGCCGCCGGAAGCGGTGCATGCGCGCTCGAACCCGGCCGATATGAAGTTGACGTCCGATTGGAGCTTCCGCACGTCGAAAACGCGGGCGCGGGCAAGACGGCGGTGCTTTGCGTGTCAGGACCGGACGGCACGCACGGGCTGAAGGTGCTCAGCGACAACAATCCGCTCGCCAGTTGCCCAGCATCCGACGTGCAGGAGAGCGATGACGCGCTCAGGTTTCGCATCGTCTGCCCAGGCGGCAACGCCGCAACCGCCTCTGCAGTCTATCGGACGTCCGCGAACGCGTTCGCCGGCGTGATCACCATGAAGATGGGCGGCAAGAACATGACGATGACTGAGCGACAACAGGGGCGACGCGTCGGCGATTGCCCGGCAAGCGGCACGCCGCGCAGCTAGCGCTCAGCCTACTGCTTCACATAGCGCCAATACGTGCCGTCGTCGTCTGCCGCGCTCGCGAACACGGGGAAGCGAACGTCTGGCGGATGGATGCCGCCCTTCATCAGCAGCGCAATGTCCTTCAGGATGTGCGCGTTGGTGGCGAACTTGTTGTGGTTCTTGCCGATGAACACGAGTGTGCTCGCGGACGAAATGTCAATCGTCTCGACACCTGCCATGATGAACGGCCGGCCATCGCGCACTTCGCCGGCTCGCGGCGCACTGCCAGCAAGCGTTTTCGACGCAAGCAGCGCCTCGTCCTTGTCGCTGGCATAGAGCGTCACGGCCTTGACGGAACCGGAGATGGCGGCCGCGCGCGCCTTCATCACGCTGTTGTCGACGTCGGCCGCTGCAAGAACGATCTGGTCGATTTTCGGGAACTGCGCCAGCCGGCTCGGGCCGACGGAGGGAAAGAGCGTGTCGACGACGAGACGGGCGCCCATGCTGTGGGCGATGATGTGTATCTTCTTAGCCTGCGTGGTCTTGGAAACGAGATCGAGGAATTCGACGAACTGGTGCTGGCTGGCATCCACGCTGTCACGATCATAAAGGTAGCCGGTCAGCGCGCCTTTCGACGGCCAGGAAAAGCTGTAGGGGACGCCGTCGAAGCCCATGTCGTAGGAGAGCTGCGCAGTACGGTAGAGGCCGTCCTCGAACGTGTTCCAGTAGCCGTGCACGAAAATGAAGGCGTGGTCGCGGTAGTTGCGTGCGCGTGCATCTAGGTAGTTCGCGCGGGCTCTAAACTCATCGCGTGTCAGAGTTGCGAGTTCTCCGATGGTGAAATGCTCACGCGGATTTTCCTTGTCGTTATAGAGCGTGACGTTCAGCACCGTGTACTCGCCACCTGCGAGCGGAATTTCGCCGACGGCACGGTTCTTCTTGGGGACCGTGATCTTGGCGTAGCCGGTCGTCAGACGCGAGGAACGTTTGGACGTGAACTTCGGCGGCTTTGGCGGAACCGCGGCCGAGGTTTCACCCGCGACGTTTGCTTCCGATTCGCGGTTCGTGCCCCACATAACGGTCACGACATCAAAATCTTCCGTCGCAGCCACGCTCGCCGTTTCGCGCGCCGCGCCCTCAGCGCCGGGAATAGCCGCGCCGGCGACAATTGGGGGAGGGACCGCACCCTTCGCGGCGGCAAGCGTCACGCGTTCGCGCGCCGCGGGCGGCATGCTCAATTCAGCGGATACAAGCCCCTCGCCGGTAGAACAACCGCCGGCACCAAAGGCCAGACATAGAAGCGCGAGAAATACGAAGGACAGCACGCCCCCGCCGCGTCGGCTCAAAATACCCGACATGAAAATATATCCCCGTCCCCTAACAGCGCGCACAGTACGCTGCCAAGCCTGTCACAGGCAAATGCCAGGTTCATGACCTGTGGGAAAACGGCGGCGCGATGTCTACCACCGCGATGTCGCGAGCGTCATGCCAGGTCGCGCAGCCACTGACAATCCGATTTGGCGCGGGCAGTGTTCGAATGCTCAAGCGACTCAGCCCGAGGGCGACTTGAAATAGGGTTCAACCTTGCCTTTGAGCTTTATCGTCATAGGGTTCCCGCGACGGTCGCGCGCGCTGCCGGCCGTGACACGCACCCAGCCTTCGCTGACGCAGTATTCTTCTACGTTGGTCTTTTCGACGCCATTGAAGCGGATGCCGACATCACGGTCGAGCACCGCCTGGTCATAAAACGGGCTATTGGGATTCGAGCACAGGCGGTCTGGCGGCGTATCGTCGATCATGATTTTTCTCGGTCGGTGCAGGATTTTGTCGTAGCGATCTATCCTCTCACGAGGCGATGCTCAAGCCGACCGAGACGGCGCAGGAAAAGCAAAGAGCGCCGACTGGCCGCCGGCGCTCCCGATCGAAGAAGTTTCCCGCACATTACGAGGCGGATTTGGCCTTGCCCGACACATGGGCATCGAGACGCGCGAGCGTCTGTTCGCCACCCTCGACGGCACCGAACTTGACGAACTCGGCCCGCTTGGCGGCGCTATCGGTGATGAGGTGTAACGTCACGCGCGTGCCGCCGGCCTCATTCTCGAAGGTGGTATGGCCCTTGAAGTGCAGCGGCCCGTTTTCGCCCTCGTAGTGATCGTAGACGATCTCGGCCGGCGCGGTGATGCTGCGATAGATGATCATGTTCGGGTAATCGGTGCCGTCGGGCCCGTGCATCGTGAAGACCCACTTGCCGCCGGGTTCAAAGCTCATCTTGTGGGTGGTGGTCGAGAAGCCGTTGGGGCCCCACCAGCTCGTAATGTGCTCCGGATCGCCGAAGGCGGCGAAAACAAGCTCGCGGGGGGCCTTGATCAGCCGCGAGATCACGATCGTTTTTTCGTCTTCCTTTGCTGTGCTGCGTGCAGTCGCTGCCATTTTTCGAAACTCCTTGAACTACAGTTTTCAATGCATGGGAGATTGCTGGATCGTCGCAAACAACCTCACTTCTTTTTGCGAATGGTCTTGCTGCCTCGTGCTCGCTTCTGCTTCACCTGAATGTCGCTCAGGTAGGCTTCGAGCCGGTCAAAGCTTGCTTCCCAGAAGCGGCGGTAGTGGTCGATCCAGTCGTCGACTTCCTTCAACGGCGCGGGCGTCAGCTTGCATGGACGCCACTGAGCCGCGCGGCTCCGTTCAATCAGCTTGGCGCGCTCCAAAACCTTCAGATGCTTCGATATCGCGGGAAGACTCATGTCGAACGGCTCGGCAAGTTCCGTGACCGAGGTCTCGCCCAGCGCAAGACGCGCGAGAATCGCGCGCCGTGTCGGGTCAGCCAGCGCTGCGAATGTCATTGTCAGGTGATCGTGCATCATTTCTTATTTTTCTATCTGGTTAACTAACTGAACGGTTAAATAGTGGACGGCTGCGTGGTGTCAAGTCCGCCGTGCCTGCAAGTGGAAAGGGTGAAGCCGATGCCTTCGCAATTTGGCCGAGGCATCGCAGGCGACCAATCGCCGGAAATGTAAAAGCCCCGCTCGACGGCGCTCACGCCGCGGTGCAGGGCTCAAACCGATCTTCTTTTTTCTTCTTGCTTATGCCTAGTGACGCGTCTCGCGTCTCAGGCGTTCCATCTCATCTTTCAGGCGGAGCTTTTCTTGCTTCATGCGTCGGATCTCTACGTCGTCCGATCCGGGGCTTGCAATTGCTTGATCGATCCGTTCCTCAAGCGCCCGGTGCTTTTCTGCGAGTTCTGCAAGATGAGCCGACATCGCCATCGTGTACCTCCTAGAGAGATTGCAGATGGTGAAATCGTGCCACACGTCGCAGGCTTTGTCCAACGGCTGACGGGCGCCGCAACAGCACTGTTGCACATCTTACGAATCAGTATTCGTCGAACTTTTTACTCAATTCCGGGATTGAACTCAGGGTCTTAGTTCGGCAAACGATGGGCCGCGTTTACCGGTTGCCATCTTTGGTACAATCGACCAAAACGCTGCGATTGGCCGGGCGAGCGGGGCAGGGCGTCAGAACATGGAGCAACGCGACGAGCGCGAGCTGCGCGAGGAGCTCGTCAACTTGCGGTCCGAGCATCGTCGGCTCGACTGCGAAATCGTGGCGCTCGAAGCTGATCCTTCGGCTGATCAATTGCTCATCAAGCGTTTGAAGAAAAAGAAGCTTGTGATCAAAGACCGCATCACACAAATCGAAGATCGGCTCTTGCCCGACATTATCGCGTGAACGATGTTTCACTAAGCAAGTGAACAGAGGCGTTCGGCAACCCGCCTGCCCTTCTCGCGATCCGTCAAGGTGACGGGTAACGTAGTTTTGATATGACCCCCTCGTCCGACGTCGAAACGTGGCTCTATCCGGCCGAGTCCGGGCTCTACTGCGCGGCCGGCGATTTCTATATTGATCCGCACCGGCCGGTTTCGCGCGCCGTCATTACGCATGGTCACGGCGATCACGCGCGTTCAGGGCACGATGCTGTGCTCGCGACCGCTGAGACAATCGCGATCATGAAGGTGCGCTACGGAGCGGACTGCGCGCGGTCCTTCGATTCCATTCGGCTCGGCGCGACGCGCGACATCAACGGAGTTTCCGTTCGGCTCGAACCGGCGGGACACATCCTGGGCTCGGCGCAGGTCGTTATCGAGTGGGCGGGCAAGCGCGCCGTCATTTCCGGCGATTATAAGCGTGCCAGCGATCCGACGTGCGCACCCTTCGCGCTGCAGTCGTGCGATGTGTTCGTGACGGAAGCGACATTCGCTCTGCCGGTGTTCCGGCACGAACCTGCGGACCGCGAGGTGCGGAAGCTGCTCGGCTCGCTCGCGGCAGAGCCGGAACGCACGCATCTCATCGGCGCTTATGGTCTTGGCAAATGCCAGCGCGTCATTCGACTGCTGCGCGATGCCGGTTACGACCGACCCATTTACCTGCACGGCGCCATGCTGGCTCTGACGGAGCTTTACCAGGATCTTGGTGTCGAACTCGGTGACGTGCGCCCGGTGGCTGGTGAAAGCGCGAAAGAGATGGCCGGCGGTATCGTGCTGTGTCCGCCCTCGTCGCTGGATGACCGCTGGTCGCGCCGCTTCGGCGATCCTGTGACCGCGTTCGCGAGCGGCTGGATGCGCGTGCGCGGCAGGGCGCGCCAGCGCGGCATCGAGCTGCCGCTCGTCATTTCCGATCACGTCGACTGGCCGGAACTCATCACCACGATCGTCGAGACCGGAGCAGAGGAAATCTGGGTCACGCACGGGCGTGAGGACGCGCTGGTGCATCACCTCTCGACGCTAGGGCTCAAGGCGCGCGCGCTTGCGCTTGTCGGTCGCGACGAGGAGGCCGAATAGAATGCGCGCCTTCGCAGCACTTCTGGATGGCCTCGTCTACACGCAAAGCCGCAATCGCAAGACGGCGTTGCTCGGCCAATATTTTCGCCAGACGGCCGACCCCGACCGTGGCTGGGCGCTTGCCGCACTGACAGATGGCGTGCCGGTCCGTCTTCCGCTCAGAAGGATGCTCGCGGATTTGACGGGCCGCTTCATCGACCCGGTGCTCTACAAGCTGTCGCGCGACTACGTCGGCGACACGGCAGAGACGGTGGCGCTGCTCTGGCCGGAGCGCCGCTCCAATCGGCCGGAGCCGAGCCTCGACGACGTGGTACGTGAGATGCAAACGGGCACAACGGCGGAGCGCACCGAGGCTCTGGGCCTCATGCTCGACACACTCGATGCGTCGAGCCGCTGGGCGCTCTTAAAGCTGATCGGCGGGGCGCCGCGCGTCGGTGTCTCGGCGCGACTGGCGCGCACCGCGCTTGCCGAAGCCTATGGCCACGACGTCGCCGAGATCGAGGAGATCTGGCACGCGCTCGATGTCCCCTACCTCGACCTCTTCGCCTGGCTTGATGGCCGCGCCGACAAACCCGACCCGGGCGCCAAGCCGGTGTTTCGTCCTGTCATGCTCGCCCACCCGATCGAAGACGAGGACTGGCCGAAGCTCGCAGCCCAGGACTTCGCAGCTGAATGGAAGTGGGACGGCATTCGCGTGCAGATCGCGGCGCGCGGCAACGACGTGCGCATGTTCTCGCGCCAGGGCGACGACATTTCGGTAGCGTTTCCGGAAATCCATTCCGCATTTCTGTTCCAGAACTGCGTGGTCGACGGCGAACTCGTCGTCATGCGCGATAGCGAGATCGCCCCGTTCAACGATCTGCAGCAACGTCTCAACCGCAAGGCGGTTACCGCGAAGATGCTGAAAAGCTATCCGGTGCACGTGCGCCTCTATGACCTTCTGTTCGAGGGCGGCGAGGATCTGCGCGCGCTGTCTTTCGACGAGCGGCGCACTCGGCTCGAAGCCTGGCATCAGGCGCACAAACCAGCGCGAACCGACATATCGCTTCTTATAGATTTTGAAAGTTTCGACGAGCTTGGCAAGCTTTGGGCCGCGGCGCGTGCAGAGGGTATCGAAGGCTTGATGCTGAAGCGGCGCGACAGCGCCTACCAGGCGGGGCGCATCAAGGGTCAATGGTTCAAGTGGAAACGGGCGGCCCTCACGCTCGACTGCGTGCTGATGTACGCCCAGCGCGGGTCGGGCAAGCGGTCGTCCTACTATTCCGACTACACATTCGGCGTCTGGCGCAACGAAGAGGACGGCGGGAAAGCCCTCGTCCCAGTCGGCAAGGCCTATTCGGGCTTTACGGACGACGAGCTGAAAGAGCTCGACCGCTGGATCCGCGCCAATACGACCGAGACGTTCGGGCCCGTGCGCGCGGTGGCACAAGAGCTGGTTCTGGAAGTCGCGTTCGATTCCGTCCAGCCGTCGACTCGGCACAAATCCGGCATCGCGATGCGCTTCCCTCGCATTCATCGCATCCGCTGGGACAAACCGGCGGAAGAAGCGGACCGGCTCGAAACGGTCAGGGACCTGATCCCGGCAGGGCGCTAGAGCGTGTAGGAGCGCTCGCGATGCTCGCTGATGTCGAGGCCCTCGTGCTCGTCCTCGACAAGCGCGCGCAGGCCGACGAACGCGTTGACGATGGCAAGGATCACCGTGGTTCCGGCACTTGACCACATGAGCGTGAAGCCAACCGCCTTCGCCTGGGCGACCATTTGCGTCCACATATCGTAGATGACAACGGCTTCTCCCGGCTTCGACACGTAGTCCGCGACACCAGTGCCGCCCAGCAGCGGATCGACCAGGATACCAGTGGCGAGCGCGCCGACGACGCCGGCGACGCAATGCACACCGAAGACGTCGAGGCTATCGTCGTAGCCGAAGATGTTACGCACGACCGTGCAGAAGAACAGACACACGATGCCGGTAAGCGCGCCAAGCACCATGGCGCCCATGGGACCCGCAAATCCGGACGCGGGCGTTACCGCGACGAGGCCGGCGACAACCCCGGTCAGAATGCCGAGGATCGTGGGCCGTCCGCGCACCAGCCACTCGGCCGACATCCACGAGAGGCCGGCTGCGGCAGAGGCGCCGAACGTATTCGCCATGGCGAGCGTCGCGGTGCCGTTCGCCTCGAGGTTCGAGCCACAGTTAAAGCCGAACCAACCGACCCAGAGCAGCGATGCACCCGTCATGCAGAGCGGCAGCGAATGGGGTTGCATGGCGATGCGCCCGTAGCCCAGGCGCGGCCCAAGGGCGATGGCCGCCGCCAGACCGGCGATACCGGAGTTGATGTGGACGACGGTCCCGCCCGCGAAGTCGATCGCGCCCCAGCGGAACATCAGACCGGCATCGCTCTGCGTTGCATCAAGAGCGGCCTGCGCGGCCGCCTTCCCCGTTTCGGGTGCATCGTTGAATGCCGCGGCGGCGGCCGCAAGCGCATCAGGCCCGGACCAGTACCAGACCATATGCGCAATCGGGATGTAGACGAACGTCACCCACAGCGCCATGAACACCAGCACGGCAGAGAATTTCATGCGCTCGGCGAAAGCGCCCACGATGAGCGCGGGCGTGATGGCCGCGAACGTCATCTGGAAGCAGATGTAGGCATACTCGGGGACGGTCACTCCGTTGGAGAACGTGCCGGCCTCCGATGCCGGCGTGACACCCCTCAAAAAGAGTTTGTCGAGACCTCCGACCCAGGCGTTCAGAGGGCCGCCGTTGGTGAAGGCGAGGCTGTAGCCGTAGGTGAGCCAGATCACGCAAACGAGGCAGACGGTCGCGAACACCTGCATCAGAGTCGTCAGAGCGTTCTTGGCGCGAACCATGCCGCAATAGAACAGCGCCAAGCCCGGAACGGTCATCAGCAGCACGAGGACCGTCGCTACCATTAGGAAAGCCGTGTTGCCGGGATTTGGGCCGGCCGCCGCCGCAGGATCCGAAATCACAGAAGCGGCGGGCGGCAGCGCGAGAAGGATGTGTGTCAAGCGGGAGCGATGGTGCACGACGAGCTAACCCCCCTAAGGCCTGCGCCGCGAGGCGCATCAACCGGCAATCGTCCCCCGTGCGATTGGCCGTGCGGCGCCCGCTTTTTTCGCACCGCACACGCAATTTTAGGGTGCAGTTTCAACGGCTGCCAGCCTGACTATTAGACATCGCGCCTGCATTTTGTGCGCAATTTTGCGGCGCTGTGCGTGCAGATCCGACCGTTGCAGAGCCGTGGCGCCAAACGGGATTGCCGGCGACCCGGCGTTAAGTGGCCTTTCTGAAAGGCTTAGGCGGCACTTGCGCTCGCGATGCGAACCACTTAAATCCGCCGCTTTCCCGCAGCGGAACAAACGCGAAATGGTCCCCGCCAAGCCTGTCGTCGGCATCATCATGGGCAGTCAATCGGACTGGCCGACGATGAAGCATGCGGCTCACATCCTGGACGAGCTCGGCGTCACCTACGAGACGCGCATCGTCTCGGCCCATCGCACGCCGGAACGGCTCTACGCCTATGCCAAGGGTGCGCGGGGCAAGGGGCTCAAGGTCATTATCGCGGGCGCCGGTGGGGCCGCGCATCTGCCCGGCATGACGGCATCGATGACGACGCTCCCCGTTCTTGGCGTACCGGTTGAGACGAAGGCGCTCAAAGGCCAAGACAGCCTCTACTCCATCGTGCAGATGCCGGCTGGCGTGCCGGTCGGCACACTTGCCATCGGGGAAGCCGGCGCCAAGAACGCCGGTCTGCTTGCGGCCGAGATTCTGGCGCTGTCCGACGCTCCGCTTGCTAAGCGGCTTGAGGATTGGCGTCATGCCCACACGGGCGAAGTCGCCGAGATTCCCAGAGACGCTTGAGCGCCGAGATGACACCGCTTCCTCCCGGCTCCACGATCGGCATTCTCGGCGGTGGACAGCTCGGCCGCATGCTCGCACTCGCGGCGGCGCGGTTGGGCTTCAAGTCTCACATCTATGCGCCGGAAGCTGACAGCCCTGCCTTCGATGTTTCGACGGCGCGAACGGTCGCCCGCTATGCTGATGAAGTCGCGTTGCGTGCCTTCGCGAGCAGCGTTGACGTTGCCACCTACGAGTTCGAAAACGTGCCCGCGGCGACGGTCGATTTCCTGTCCGAGACGGTCCCGGTTCGGCCCGGCGCGAAGGCACTCGCTTGCGCGCAGGATCGCATCAACGAAAAGACGCTGGCGCGCGAACTCGGTGCGCGAACGGCGCCATTCGCGCCTGTGTCTTCACTCACAGAGCTGCAAGAAGGCCTGCGCACGATCGGCACGCCGTCGGTTCTGAAAACGCGCCGGCTCGGCTACGACGGCAAGGGGCAGGCAAAGATCCTGAAGCCCGAGGACGCGACCACCGGCTGGACCGCGATGGGCGGCCAGCCATCGATCATCGAGGGCTTCGTGAGCTTCCGCTGCGAAGTCTCGATCATCGCTGCCCGCGCGCTCGACGGGACATTCCGCGCCTTCGACTTCACGCAGAACGAGCATCGCGATCACATTTTGCACCGGTCGGTCGCGCCGGCGCGGCTATCGCGCGGCGCGGCGGAAGACGGTGCATCTATCGCGCAGCGGATCGCGGAAGCGCTCGACTACGTCGGCGTGTTCGCGATCGAATTCTTCGTTGTCGTTGACGGCGGTCGTGACGTTCTGCTCGTCAACGAAATGGCGCCACGCGTCCACAACTCCGGACACTGGACGATGGATGGAGCCTACACGTCACAGTTCGAGCAGCACATTCGCGCCGTCGCCGGCTGGCCACTCGGATCGGTTGGCATGACGGCGCCCGGTGCGGAGATGGTGAACCTCATCGGCGACGACATTCACGACTGGCAGACGATTGCCGCCGAGCCGGGAGCGTTCCTCCACCACTACGGCAAGCGCGAGGCGCGTGCGGGCCGCAAAATGGGCCACGTCAACCGGCTGCTGGCGCAAACGCCGAACTGAACAATAGATAGTTCACTCGGGTTGGTGCCGGACGCGCGTTTTGCGTGTTATCCTCCGTAAAAAAGAGTTGGAGGACGCGTATGTACATCATCGAATACATCACGATGCCCACCGGCCGGGGAAAGCCGCGGTTCCACTCGGAGCTGGCTCTGGGTTCGACAGCAGAGGAAGCGCGGGATCAGGCCGACACGCATCTCCCCGTCATGTCGTCCAGGTATGGTTCCTGCGGGTATCGCATTTTCGACCATGAGAAGCGGTGCATCGCGATTGGGCCCGAAGGCTTCCAGGACGGCTGATTGGATGAGCGGAAGCGGACCGGAACCGGCGAGCCCCTGATAATACGGGATGCGGCCGAGCGTTTGGCCCCGATTGCCTTATTGGTCCGGCTTTGATATAGCGCGCAGCAGATTTTCGAGACGAGCGCGGCGGCGGAAGCCTCTGCGCCGTTTTCGTGCTTCCAGACATCATCGAAATCGATAGAGGAAACAACGGCTTGCAGGTTCTCGTTCGCGACAACAATGTCGACCAGGCGCTGAAAGCGCTTAAGAAGAAGCTTCAGCGCGAAGGCGTTTTCCGCGAGATGAAGCTTCGCGGACACTTCGAAAAGCCCTCGGAAAAGCGTGCGCGCGAAAAGGCGGAAGCCGTCCGCCGCGCCCGCAAGCTCGCTCGTAAGAAGCTGCAGCGCGAGGGTCTTCTGCCGGGCAAGCCGGCACCGGCGCGCGGCGCAGCGGGTGGTCGCGGTGGCCCCGGCGGCGGCAATCGTGGCGGCTTTGGCGGTGGTCAGGGCGGCGGCTTCGGTGGCGGCCAGGGTGGAGGCTTCGGCGGCGGCCAGGGTGGCGGCGGCAACAGCAGCTTCTGATCACGAGATTGCGCTCGATAGCGCAGGATCGAAAGGCCCGGTTTCGCCCGGGCCTTTTTCGTTTCTAGAGCACTCCACGCGGTTGCTTACTTGCGCACAGCGATTTTGCCGGCACGAAGCCGGTCGATCCAATCGTTGATGCGCTCGAATGAACCGAACAGGTAGTGGTCGTCGTGATCGGCACCCTTCAGTACCGCGATCTCTTTCGGCTCGTTGGCAAGCTCGAACATGCGGCGGCCCATAGCGACCGGCACGATGCGATCCTTCTCACCGTGCAGAATGAAGACGGGCACACGAACGTCGCCGATGTTGCGGCTGCTCTCGTAGCGATCGACCAGCAATAGGCCGACCGGAAGCCAAGGATAGATCTCGCGCGCTCGATCCAGCACCGACGTGAAGGGGCTGTCCAGAATGACGGCGGAAACAGGTTTCTTGCTCGCCACTTGGACGGCAACTCCCGTGCCGAGCGACTCGCCATAGATGATGATGTCCTGCGGGCTGACGCCTTCGCTCCGCAGCGCGTCGTAGGCAAGTTTCGCATCCGCAACGTTTGCCGCTTCGGACGGCGAGCCGGTCGAGCCACTGTAGCCGCGGTAGGAGAGCATGAACATGCCCCGACCACGATTGAGATATTTACGTATGCGCTCTCGGCGGACCTCAAGGGCGGCGCCATTGCCGTGGAAATAAAGCAGCGTCGGCTGGCCCGGCTTCGCCTTCTTGTACCAGGCGATCAGGCGCTCTCCGTCCGGCGTTTCTATGATGCGTTCCGACACGTCCGGCAGATCGGCGTCGGCCGGCGACGTATGCGCCGGATCAGGAAAGTACATAAACGCGCGCTGCCCGAAATACATACCCGCGCAAATGAGCGCATAGATTACGAGCAGCACGACGAGCACGGTTTTCATTGAGGCCTTCGTGGCGGCGGATTGCGGTAGCGATGGGGCAAAGCGCGCCTAGCCGCGCACCAGATATCCGACACGATTGCCGTCGCGCACGCGCACGGCCTCAAGCGCTTCAAAGATATCGAGACCCTGCATGGGGAAGCCGGTACGTTCGACGTGGTCGCGCTCCAATGCCTGCATCTCGTGATAGATGGGCTCGGCCGTCTTGTGCAACATGGCAACAGCCGCAATCGTCTTGCGCGACATGTTGGAGGGTACGCGCGGAAAGAGAGACTCCAGCATCCGCTTGGCATTGTCCGAGAAGTGGGAGGCGAAGCGGCCCAGGATCGAGACGAGCCTGACGGCTGGGGTTTCATCGAAGCGGTAGCCGTAGCGGTCCATCCACTCGAAGAGCTTGTCCATCGTGAAGTCCTGCAGTCGGACGTTCGACGTCTCACTGTAGTCCTGCCATTCGGCGACCAGATCGAAGCCAGGCTCCAGATCGATATCGGCCGGTGCGAACGTGTATTCCGCAGCCACGCCAATGCGGTCCAGGAAATCGCGATTCTTCATATAGATCCGTGTCGGATACGTCGGCATCTCGTATTCGTCGTCGCTGGCCTTGCCGTAGGCGAGCCGCACGAGCTTGGCGCAGAACAGGTTAGGGCTGTCGCCATCGAGACGCATCGTGAAATCGTACAGGATGCGCTTGCCGCGGCTCGCACGCGATGCTGCGACCAGTTCGTAGATCGTCTTGGCGGCGCGCGTGGCGAGAGCGCTGTCGTGGTGACGGTAGAGCACCGCCCGCACTATGTGGTGCTCGAGGAAATCCGACAGCGTGTGAATGATCGCTCCGTCCTCGATCAGGCTTTCCACGATCCAGTGAGCGCCGCTGTCGTCGATGTGGACGACGGCGATATGGCTGAACTGGCTGGCGGCTGCACCGCCAATGCGGGCAATCGCGGCGCTGTTGTGCGTGTGGCCGCGTACCATGATGATGTCGCCCGAGCGGAAGCCGATCGGCATGCCGCCACGGTAGTAGTTGGCGTTGGTCAGCGTCGAAAGGTCCGCGCCGGTGAAGGCGCGGCGCACGCCGCCCGGCGGCGGGCGCGTATCGCCGGTCGCGATCTCGCCCAGCATGTCGGACACGTAGCGAAGCACGCGGAAGACCTCGCGCAGCGTAGAGGTCACTTCCGGCGTCATGTAGCCGTCGCGGGCGAACTCGGCCACGCGATGGCGGAGCGCGACGCGCATGTCGAACAGGCGGTACATCACCTCGGGCGCCGCGCCGGCGACGGCTCCAAGATCGTAGTCGCTGAAGCGCGCGCGCGCCAAGCGCTCGTAGATGTAGTTCAGGTTGCGCGCCAAGAGCGTCGCCCCCATGGCCGGGGCGGCCGCCAAACGCTCGATTTGCTCCAGGTCCTTCAGAAAGTTTCCGGACGCGGCAGGCAACGTGGGAAGGACAGACGCAGCAGGCACCGGTACGCACACCTCGACGACAGTTGTTGCGCCGCACTTATAGCAGAGCGGCGGGCACGGTCATCCGGCGCGAGGACAGGCGCGGCCGGAGTGTTGCCGTGCCGCCTCAATGCTGCGGGAAGCAGGCGAAATTCAGTGCGCCAGCGCCTTGACGATTTCTTCCGTCATCTTCTTGGCGTCGCCCAACACCATCACGGTGTTGTCACGGTAGAAGACCGGGTTGTCGATACCGGCGTAGCCGGAAGCCAGCGAACGCTTGTTGAAGAACACAGTACCCGCCTTCCAGACCTGCAGCACTGGCATGCCGTAAATCGGCGACGTCTTGTCGTCCTCGGCAGCTGGGTTAACCACATCGTTGGCGCCGATCACGTAGACGGCGTCAGCCTGGCTGAACTCGCTGTTAATGTCTTCCAGCTCGAACACCTCGTCGTAGGGCACGTTGGCCTCGGCTAGCAGCACGTTCATGTGGCCCGGCATGCGGCCCGCGACGGGGTGAATGGCGTACTTCACCTCGACGCCCGCCTTCTTCAGCGCGTCAGCCATTTCGCGAAGGGCGTGCTGAGCCTGGGCGACGGCCATCCCGTAGCCCGGCACGATGATGACTTTGCCGGCATTCTTCAAGATGTAGCCTGCGTCCTCGGCCGATCCGAGCTTCACCGGCTTCTGCTCGCCGCCGCCGGCGGCGGCCGCGGTCTCGCCGCCGAACCCACCTGCGATAACCGAGAGGAATTGACGATTCATGCCCTTACACATGATGTAGGACAGGATCGCGCCAGAGGAACCGACAAGCGCGCCGGTGATGATGAGGGCGATGTTGGACAGCGTGAAGCCGATGCCGGCGGCGGCCCAGCCCGAATAGGAGTTCAACATCGAGACGACGACGGGCATGTCGGCGCCGCCGATCGGGATGATGATCAGCACGCCCAGCAGTAGCGAGAACAGCGTGATCAGCCAGAACAACCATGCCGAGCCGCCCGACTGAATGAACCAGTAGATCAGCAATACAAGCGCCAGAGCCAATCCTGCGTTGATGGCATGACGCGCCGGCAGGATGATCGGCTTGCCCGACATTCGTCCGGACAACTTGGCGAATGCGATCACAGAGCCCGTGAAGGTGATGGCGCCGATGGCGACGCCAAGTGCCATTTCAAAAAGGCTCGCTCCCTTGATACCGGCGGCGGGATTCGTCGGGTCGGCGAGAATGCCAAAGGTGGAGGGTGCATAAAGCGCGCTTGCCGCGACGAACACGGCAGCGAGACCGACCAGTGAGTGGAAGGCAGCGACCAGTTCCGGCATCATGGTCATCGGGATCTCGCGCGCCGTCCTAGCGCCGATAAAGCCGCCGATGCCCAGGCCAGCGAGGATCAGGATCCAGGAGAACCACGACGGATTGGCGAGGCCCAATGTTGTCAGGACGGCGATCGTCATGCCGATCATGCCGAACATGTTGCCCTGCCGCGACGAGGCCGGGCTCGACAGTCCGCGCAGCGCCAGGATGAAGAGTACGCCCGCAGCGAGATAGAGCAGGGCTGCGAGATTTGCGTTCAACATTGAATGATTTCCCCGGGGACCTACGACGTGGCGCGTTCCTGACGTTGCGGCTTCAGCCTGCTACTTCTTCGCCGGCTCGTCCTTTTTCTTGTACATGGCGAGCATCCGGTTGGTGACGAGGAAGCCGCCGAAGATGTTCACCGACGCCATGATCAGCGCCAGGAAGCCGAAGATCTTGGCAAGCCCGCTGTCGGACTCGGTCAGCGTGACACCGACCGCGAGCAGCGCGCCGACCACGATGACGGACGAGATCGCGTTGGTGACGCTCATCAGCGGCGTATGGAGCGCCGGCGTCACCGACCACACTACGTAGTAGCCGACGAACACCGCGATCACGAACACCATGAACTCGTAGACGAAGGGACTGACCGCTTCGCCGCCCGAAGCAAATGCCACAGGCGCTGCAAAGAGCGAGGCTAAAAGCGTTGCGAAAAAGAGCCTAAGACGCATGAGCGGCAATCCTTCAAGATGCCTTGGCGGCGAGATTCGGATGAACGATCTGCCCGTCCTTGGCGACGAGCGTTCCCTTGATCAGCTCGTCGTTCCAGTCGACGGCGAGCTTCTTTTCCTTCTTGTCGAACATGATTTCGAGGAAGGCCAAAAGGTTCTTGGCGTAAAGGCTCGAGGCGTTGGTTGGGATGGTGCCCGCGAGGTTCAAGGGGCCGAATATCTTCACGCCGTTGGGCGTCTCGATCGTCTTGCCCGGTTCGGTCAGTTCGCAGTTGCCGCCGCGCTCGGCTGCAAGGTCAACGATCACGGAACCGGGCTTCATGCTCTCGACCATCGCCTTCGTGATCAGGCGCGGGGCCGGGCGGCCCGGAATGAGCGCCGTCGTGATCACGATGTCCTGGGTCTTGATATGGTTGGCTATCAGTTCTGCCTGCTTGGCCTGGTACTCGGCGCTCATTGGCTTAGCGTAGCCGGCGGCCGTCTGAGCCTGCTTGAATTCCTCATCTTCCACGGCGACGAATTTCGCGCCGAGCGACTGCACCTGCTCTTTCGTGGCCGGGCGGACGTCGGTCGCCGTCACCTGGGCGCCGAGGCGGCGGGCGGTCGCGATCGCCTGCAGACCGGCGACGCCGACGCCCATGATAAAGGCTTTCGCGGCGGGGACGGTCCCGGCCGGCGTCATCATCATCGGCAGAGCCTGACCGAACATCGAAGCGCCGTCGACGACGGCCTTGTAGCCGGCGAGGTTCGCCTGGCTCGACAGCACGTCCATCGATTGCGCACGCGTGGTGCGCGGCATGAACTCCATGGAGTAGACCGTGGCTCCCGTCGCAGCCAGGGATTCGATTGCGGCGCGATCGGTGTAGGGATCGATCATGGCAGCGACGATCGCACCGGGCGCGAGCGCCTTGATCTCATCCTGCGCGGGACGACGCACGGCGAGCAGAATATCGGCACCGTTCAGTGCCTCGGCACGGCTGACGATCTCAGCGCCGGCAGCGCGAAAGGCGTCATCGGAAAAGCGCGAGGCCGAGCCGGC
Source organism: uncultured Hyphomicrobium sp. (assembly GCA_964651805.1). GTDB lineage: Bacteria > Pseudomonadota > Alphaproteobacteria > Rhizobiales > Hyphomicrobiaceae > Hyphomicrobium_B. The sequence goes on from CAZYXX010000001.1 coordinate 470,363, forward strand.
ACCGCTTTCGATGCGCACCTTGGCGCCAAGTGCCGCAAATTTCTTGACCGTATCCGGCGATACCGCAACACGCGGCTCTCCGGCCGATTCACTGGCGACAGCTATCGTGACCATCTGCGCTTCCGACTAAGAAGTTGCCGGCGCCAAAGCCGGAAATGAAAAGGGCGTTCCTTCGGAAACGCCCTACGGTCTCAAACCAAGAAGAATGCCATTCCAGCGAGTAGAATGACGAGCAGAACGATCGCGATCTTGGTCAGGTAGAGGAAGCCGGCGTACGTGCGCTGATGCTCGGTATAGTCCATGGCGGGGTGTCCACCCGAGGTATTGATGCTCACGTTCAAAGTCTCCCCTGTGATCGGTCTGCAACTATCATGGTTGGTAGCCTAAGAGGCCCCCGGCTTCAAGCTAGGGACGAACCACCTTTCGCAGCATGACGTTGTTTCGCAGGGGATTCGGAAAAACTCAGCCTAAACCGCAACCTGGGTACCGACCTCGACGACCCGGTCGGTCGGAATCTGAAAATAGGTCGTGGCGTCCTCGGCCGTTCCGGCCAGGAGGATGAAGAGGCGCTCCTGCCAGCGCGGCAATTCCGACTTGGAGGTCACCCGCAGCGAGCGGCGTGAGAGGAAGAACGACGTGCCACCGATGTCGATGTTGCAGTCCTTGCGGCGGCAATGTTCGAGGATTTTGGGCACGCTCGGGGTTTCCATGAAGCCGTAGCGCGCAATGATGCGGATGAAGTTATCGGATATGCGATCGATCGTTACGCGCTCATGTCGGGCGACGCGGGGCGTTTCCTCCGTCTTGATCGACAGCAGAATATTGCGCTCGTGCATGACGCGGTTGTGCTTCAGGTTGTGCATCATAGACGTGGGCGCGGCGTAAGGGTCTCCCGTCAGGAACACAGCCGTTCCCGGAACGCGGTGCGGGGGCTTCGCTTCGAGTTTGCGAACGAGCCAATCGAGATCGGCCTCGTTGCGCTTCGTCACCTTGGCAAGAACGCGCGTGCCGCGGATCCAGGTGAACATGATCGTGGCAATCGCGAGTGCGATGGTGAGTGGCACCCAGCCGCCCTCGAACAGCTTCAGCGCGTTGGCCGTGAAGAAGACCTGCTCGATCAAGAGCAGGGGCACGATCAGCAGCGCCGTCTTCCATAGCGGCCACTTCCAGTATTTCCAGACGACAAAGAACGCCATCATCGTATCGATGACCATGGCGGCCGTGACCGAGACGCCGTAGGCAGCGGCCAAGTTCGACGACGTCCTGAACATCAAGATGACGGTCGCCACCGCGGCAAAGAGCAGCCAGTTGACGCGCGGAATATATATCTGGCCCGCTATCGCTTCCGACGTGTGCCGGATCTCGAAGCGCGGCACCAGGCCCAACTGGATCGCTTGGCGCGTCAGCGAAAACGCACCAGTGATCACGGCCTGGCTCGCGATGACGCTCGCGATCGTTGCCAGCACGACCATCGGGATGAGCGCCCAGCTAGGATAGAGCTTGTAAAACGGGTTTTCGATTGCCGTCGGATCGCTCAGCACCAGTGCGCCCTGGCCGAAGTAGTTGAGCAGAAGTGCCGGGAATACGAAGTAAAGCCAGGCTACCTGTATCGGTCGGCGACCGAAGTGCCCGAGATCCGCATAGAGTGCCTCGGCACCCGTCGCGGCAAGAAACACGAGGCCCATGATCGTGAGGCCGATGATGCCGTGGTGCCAGACGAAGCTGACGCCATAGACCGGGTTGAACGCGCGGAGCACCTGCGTGTTGTCCGCGATGTGCAGCAGCCCGCCGATCGCGAGTGCCAGGAACCAGATCGCGGTGATGGGTCCGAAGAAGCGTGCGACCTTCTGCGTGCCGCGCGACTGCACCCAGAATAAAGCCGTGATGATCACAAGCGAAATCGGTACGATTGCCTTTTCCAGGGCCGGGGTCACGAGGTTCAGACCTTCGACCGCCGACAGCACCGAGATCGCTGGCGTGATGACCGCGTCGCCATAGAAGAACGATGCGCCGGCGACTCCGAGCCCCAACAGCAATGGCGCGCTGCGTTTGGCCACCGACTGGCCGAGCGCCATCAGGGCGAACATGCCGCCTTCACCCTTGTTGTCGGCGCGCAGCAGAACGATCACGTATTTGATCGTTACAATCAGAGTCAGGGTCCAGACGATCAGCGACAGGACGCCGAGCGTCGCCTCGCCTGTCGAAAGGCCGCGATGGACCGCAGTGTGGATGGCTTCCTTGAACGCGTAGAGGGGGCTCGTTCCGATGTCGCCAAAGACGACACCAATGGAACCGATAACGAGCGCCCATAAGCTTCCGCCGTGCTCGCCCGGCCCCGGCTCGACTACCTCAGGCGCCACTTGTCGTTGTGCCATGAGGCACCTGACCTGTCGCTAAAGCTGCAGTGCAGCAAAAAGTTCCGGGCTTCTACTCCTGCTCCTGCTGGAAGAAAAGGGACAAATTGGCTGCACCCGCCATGTTCGGCGCGTTGATAACAGCTTGCTCCAAACGCAGGGCCAGGGCGCTCGGGTGCCCGAGGTGCGAACGCACACCTTTGCCCTCGCCGCTTAACCCGCACGATCCATGGCCTCGAGTTCGTCGATCATTCCCTCGATGACTTTCAAGCCCTTGTTCCAAAACTGCGGATCGCGCGCGTCGAGCCCGAAGGGCGCCAGCAATTCGGCGTGGTTCTTGGAGCCGCCGGCGCGCAACAGTTCGAAATACTTGCTGACGAAATCCGGGTGGGCTTCTGCGTAGAGGCCGTAGAGTGAGTTCACCAGACAATCGCCGAAGGCGTAGGCATAGACGTAGAACGGCGAATGAATGAAGTGGGGGATGTAGGTCCAGTAGACTTCGTATCCCGGCTTCAAGTCGATCGCCGGCCCGAGGCTTTCGGCCTGAACCTTCATCCAGATGGCGTTCAGGCGGTCGGATGTTAGCTCGCCCTTGCGGCGCTCCTCGTGCACCTCGCGCTCGAATGTGTAGAAGGCGATCTGGCGCACGACGGTGTTGATCATGTCCTCGACCTTGGAGGCGATCATCGCCTTGCGCTCGCGCGGGCTCGTGGTTTCGGCCAGTAGCGCCTTGAATGTCAGCATCTCGCCGAAGACCGAAGCCGTCTCCGCGAGAGTCAAAGGCGTCGGAGCGAGAAGCGGGCCTTGATCGCGCGCCAGCATCTGGTGCACGCCGTGGCCCAGCTCGTGGGCGAGCGTCATCACGTCCCGCGGCTTGCCGAGATAGTTCATCATCACGTAGGGATGCACGGACGTCGCGGTCGCGGCCGAGAAGGCTCCCGGCGCCTTCCCAGGCTTGACGGCAGCGTCGATCCAGTTGCGATCAAAAAACTCCTTCGCGATCGTTGCCATTTGGGGCGCGAAGCCTGCGTAAGCGCGCAGCACGATGCTCTCGGCCTCGGGCCAAGGGATGACGCGCTCGGGTTTGTCGGGCAGCGGCGCGTTGCGGTCCCAATAGGCGAGCTTGCGCTTGCCGAGCCACTTTGCCTTCAGGCGGTAGTAGCGGTGCGACAGGCGCGGGTATGCCGCGCGAACGCTTGTGACGAGCGCATCGACGACGGGCGCCTCGACGCGGTTTGCGAGATGCCGGCTATCCGCCACGTCCTTGAAGTTGCGCCAGCGGTCGGAAATCTCTTTATCCTTGGCGAGCGTATTCGTGATGAGCGTGAAGAGCGGCAGGTTCGCCTTGAAGACCTTTGCGAGCTCCTCGGCCGCTGCCTTGCGCTTCTTTTCATCTGGATGCGACAGCAGGGTCAGTGTTGGCTCTAGCGAGAGCGGTTCCTTCTCGCCTTTGACGCTGAAGCGCAATGCGGACATCGTTTCATTGAAAAGACGCGTCCAGGCGGCGCGGCCGGTCTGAGACTTCTCGGTGAAGAGCGTTTCCAGACGCTCATCCAGCTGGTGCGGCTTCTCTTTGCGCAGTTCGTCGAACCACGGCTTGTAGCGCGCCAGATCCTCGTGTTTGAGCGCAGCGGCCAAAACGGCGTCATCGATCAGGTTCAGCTCGAGCTCGAAGAAAATGAGGTCGGTCCACAGCTTGGTTATCGCTTCCGACACGTCACCGTTGAACTTGGCGCGCGCGGGATCGGACTGGTTCTGCGTGTAAAAGAGCCCCGAATACGAGCCGAGCTTGGTGACAAGATCGCTCAGCGCCTCGTACTCGCGCACAACCGCGGCGAACTTTGCGCCATCATCAGCGAGGGTCGCAAGCTTGCCCTGATAGGCCGATCTGATGCGAGCAGCTTCGGCGGCCGCGGCGGCAAGATCGCGTGAAATTTCTGGCGAGTCGGGAGCGGCATAAAGGTCGCTCAGGTCCCAGACGGGCATGTTGCCAAGCACTTCGCCTTCCTTGGCTGGGGTAAGTGCCGCTTCGGCTGAATGATGAAGCTTAAGCGTAAAGCGCATGTGTACGGGCTCGCGATCACTGTGAGGGATGCCGAGCCCTATCACAGCGGCCATGTCGAGAGAAAGGCCGAGCGCTCTCCTCTCTGATATCGCTTACAAATCAACTTCGGCGCAGGTCTTAAGGCGCGTTGCTCGGCACGTCGCTCGGCGGCGGCGGCCTAACCGGCGCTCCCTGTATGCCGAGAGACGGCTGGCCCGGGCTTGGATCGGGTCGTCCGGGCTGCGTGTAACTATTCTGCGGTAGTTCAGACGGCGGTGTCATGATCTGCGTCTGCGCGGACGGCAACGTCATTTGCCGATTGCGGGCCGCTGACGAACCGACTTCCGGATACTGATGCGTGACGCGGCCAGTCGGAGCCTGCGCATAGGTCGGCACGTATGGCGTGGCGGCGACCATTGCCGCGACGATGAAAATTTGCGTTTTGCGCATGGGGCGCTCCTTACGCGTTACCCCCGTCGTCGCAAAACGCGGTCACCCGATTGGCGTTCCTGGCCTTTCACACTTGTAATCCCGGCAGTCAAAAAACATCACGCCTCAACCTTCCCTTTACCGTTGTGGGGCAATCTCGGACTTAGCGTAAGCCGCAGGTCACCAGGCGTCCGATCCTGGATCGCCCTCGGGCCAGTGGCCCGGATCTGCTCAAAGTGTCGAGTGCAAGTTTCGTGTCCATGTCAAAGCGTATCCTGATCGTCGACGACGATCCTGCCCAGCGCAGAATTCTTGAAGAATGCGTCAAACGGCTCGGCTTCGAGACCCGCTCTTGCGGCTCCGGCGAGCAGGCTCTGCAAATCCTCGGCGCCAGCGACCGCGACCAGATCGCGCTCGTGTTGCTCGACCTCGTGATGCCCGGCGTCGACGGCATGGCCGTGCTCGACGTGCTGGCCGACAAATCGTCCGTGCCGCCCATCATCGTACAAACCGCACACGGGTCCATCGAAACGGCCATATCGGCCATGCGCAAGGGCGCCGCCGACTTCGTCGTCAAGCCCGCCTCGCCCGAACGGCTTGAAGTGTCGATCCGCAGCGCGCTAAAAATCGAAGCGCTGACGGGCGAGATCAATCGCATCAAGAAGAAGGCCGACGGCACGTTGACCTTTGGCGATCTCGTCATGCGCGGCGACGCCATGCGGCGCGTGATCACGCTCGGGCGCCGCGCATCTGCTTCCAACATCCCGGTGTTGATCGAAGGCGAGAGCGGCGTCGGCAAGGAACTGATCGCGCGCGCCATTCAGGGCGAGAGCGAACGCGCGGGCAAGCCGTTCGTCACCGTCAACTGCGGCGCCATTCCTGAGAACCTCGTCGAGAGCATCCTGTTCGGACACGAAAAGGGTGCGTTTACGGGTGCGGTCGACAAGCGGGTCGGCAAATTCCAGGAAGCTGACGGCGGAACGCTTTTCCTCGACGAGGTCGGCGAACTCCCGCTTGATGCCCAGGTGAAATTGCTACGCGCGCTACAAGAGGGCGAGATCGATCCGGTCGGCGCGAAAAAGCCGGTCAAGGTCAACTTCCGTCTGATCTCGGCGACCAACCGCGACATGATCCAACTCGTGAAGGACGGCAAGTTTCGCGAGGATCTCTACTACCGACTCAATGTTTTCCCGATCTTCGTGCCGCCGCTGCGCGAGCGCATCGACGATGTCGCGGAGCTGGCACGCCACTTCATCGCCCGCTTCGCTGCCGAGGAAGGCAAGCGCGTTTCCGGCATCTCGGATTCAGCAATGAAGCTGCTCGAGTCCTATTCCTGGCCGGGCAACGTGCGTCAGCTTGAGAACGCAGTGTTTCGCGCCGTCGTGCTGGCCGATCATGCGGAGTTGACGGTTGCCGAGTTCCCGCAAATTGCGGCGCACGTTGACGGCTACGTCGCTGAAATCCCGCCGGCACCTGCTACGGTCGAAAAGGCGCCGGCGTACACAGGGCCTGCGCTGCTCGGCGCTGAGAACACTGTGCCGCAGACGGTCGAGGTCCGCACCGGTTCCTCGGGCAGCGCGCTTGGTATTCCGGCCGTTGCCGAGGACGGCGAGATCCGTTCGCTCGAAGCCATGGAAGCCGACATGATCCGTCTGGCGCTCGGACGCTATCGCGGACACATGACGGAGGTTGCCAAACGGCTCAACATTGGCCGTTCGACCCTCTATCGAAAGATGCAGGAATACGGTCTGGAGCCCAGACCGAACTGAGACGACTTCCTCGCGATGGAGATCGCGTCACGTGAGGAAAGCGTGCGTGCGCCGGGTTTGGTGGGACGGCCGCGTGCAGCTGGGAGAGCTTTCCGTCCCACCACCATTTCCTTCGCCTATTGCGCCCATGCGGGCCCGGCTAATCGCCGGGGCCGCCTTCGAGCGCCGTCCTGCGCGCTTGGAACCAAGAGCCCCGGCTGCATCCGGGGCTCTTGCGTTTTGAGCTTAGTCTTCGGGGCTATTTGCGGCGCGCGCGGCGTTCGCAGCTGAATGCGTTGTCTCCCGATGCAATGCGCGTGGTGTTACCGGGGCAGAGGCACAGGTAACCGTCACCGCTGCCGAACTCACGCACCATGCCTCCCTGGCAGACGGGTGCCTGTTGCGGAGCCGACGGTGCTGGTTCGGCCGGCACGAACTCGACTTTGCGCACACTTGCCGTTTCGGCGACGCGGGTCGCAGCCGCGGGCTTTGCGGTGGGCTTCACAGCCGGTTTTGGTACAGGGACAGTGGCGACGTTCAATTCCGCCAGCGGCGCGCAATCGACCGCGAAGGAAAGTGCGACCTCTCGCTGCACGGTTTCGCGCTCGGCGTAGAAATCGGGATTGGCCGCAAATTCTTCAGTCGGAGCGACGTGATCGTAGTCGGTCCAGCGGAAGTTGAAGCGGCCCGTCGTGACGCGCCAAATAAGCGGTACCGTGATGCTTGCCGTCTTGCCCGAACCGCACGCAGCGATGGCATCGCGTGCGACCGCGCCGTCGGGCGCGATCGGTAGCCGGAATGTATCGTTGATATTGACGGCCTTCGTTGGCCCCGCGCCGTCCGCGATCTTGGTAGATGCTTCCGTCGCCGCATCCGTCATCTGACGCAGCAAAAGCTCAGAGGCAATTATCTTTCGGCTGCCAGCGCCGATCTGGGCGCCAAGCTGGGCCGAAATCTCCAGCGTTGTGGTGGCAAGGTGGTCGTAGCGCCCCGCGGTTGCCGCAACCGACAGCCTGCCGGATGCTTGGGCATCGAGTGTCATAGACAAATCGCCCTCGTCGGCCGCGAAAGCCGGGCAGGTCAAGAGTGACAACACCAGTGCCGTACCAAACGATGTATTCAGCGTCTTCATTGCCGTGTCTCCGCGAACGCAAGCCCTGTCCTTGCCTGGTTCGTCGCTGAGGCCACACCAAAGGTTCAATCGGACTTTTTCGTTACCGGGCGCGGGCGGAGATAAACTTGCGTCAACCATGTTGGCGCTAGTCTCGCGCCCGAACGGACCGGCGGAACGAAATTGCGGCAGAATCGTTGTTTTTCGGGCATCTAGGCGTCTCGATTGAGCAACAGTTTCGCCACAGCGTCATGCGAACCAGCTAGGCATGCTGGGGAGCAAGCGTTAACGTCATCGAGAGGGCCGCGCGGCCGGCGCGTGGTTCTGCGAAAGGTGGGAATTATGCGTTTTACGCGTCTCCTGGCGGTTGGCGTTCTGGCTTTTGCCGGTTCGGCCGCTTCAGTGCTCGCCAACGAGACGAGCGAGGTTCCGTGGGACGAGATCGATCGCGTTCTAAAGGAAAGCGATCCGCCGGCCGACCGCGGCAAGCCCGACGAAGATTTCACGCGTGTTGGCGCTGCAAAGCCGGCCGCCGAGCAGACGCCGTCTAGTCCCGCGCCAGCGCGGGAGGAACTCATCGACGATCCGGAACCTGTGCCTGCGGAAGCCACAGAGCGGCCCGATGCCGTTCCCGATCCGCGACCGACGGCACAACCTGCTTCACCCGGTAATGCCGCGGCGCCGGCGGCAACCGAAGCCGTCAATCCCGTACTCGACGACGACAACGCCGGCGGCGTGCCCGAAGAGGCGAGCACGGGTCCCGCACCTGCGCCGCCGCCGATCCAAAGCACAGCTGCTCCAGCGGTGCCCGCCGACGCCGTCACTTTGCCGCTTGCGACGTATTTCGAAGATGCCGGCAAGAAGTCGCTCGCCAGCTATCCGCAAGCCGACCGCGATGCGATGGCGCAGTTCTATGCGGAGCGTAGCGGCGGCGCGCTCTGGGTCACGAAGACCGGCTACAATGCTGACGCAAAAGCGCTCGTCGAAGAGCTTGCCAAAGCCGACGACTGGGGCCTGCGCGCCGGTGACTACAAAGTGCCCGCGGTCGTGGATGCGCCGAATCCGCTGAGCGAACCGGAACTGCTTGAAGGCGAATCCCGCCTGACGCTGGCCGCCGTTGCTTACAGCCGGCACGCTCGCGGCGACCGGATCGAAGACCCGGCAAAGCAGCTTTCCTCGTACCTCGACCGCAAGCCGAACCTTGTCGACCGAAAGGTGTTTCTGCAGGCGCTCGCCGCTTCGACCGACAAGGCCGCCTACCTGCGCGGCATGAACCCCAAGCATGAGCAGTTCGTGTTGTTGCGCCAGAAGCTACTTGAACTGCGCAAGGGCAGACTCGAAGCGGAAGTGTTTGAGAAGATCCCGAACGGCGGGAAAATCACACCAGGCAAGAGCCATCCACACATCTCACTGATCAGAAAGCGCCTGAAGATGCCGGCTCCAGGCATGAAGCCGGACGGAACGGCGGCGGACGAGAAGTATTACGACGACGCGCTCGCAGGCGCCGTCATCCGTTTCAAGGAAAAGAATGACATCACGCCGGCCAACGCGACGATTACCGCCGAATTGCGCAAGGCGATGAACGGCGGCACGCGGGTTTCCGAAGAGGCAATCCTCGCCAATATGGAGCAGTGGCGCTGGATGCCTGACGACCTCGGCGCGCTACACGTCAAGGTCAACATCCCCGAGTTCATGGTGCGCGTCTACAAGAACGGCAAAGTCATTCACGAGGAGCGCATCATCAGCGGCAAGCGCGAGACGCAGACGCCGATCTTCTCGGACAGCATGAGCCGTGTCGTGCTTCAGCCATCGTGGAACGTGCCGGATTCCATCAAGATCAACGAACTGCTACCGGGTCTGCGCTACGGCGGCAACCCCGTCGCGCGCCAGGGTCTCGTCATCGAACGCAACGGGCGAAAGCTCGATGCGTGGGATGTCGACTGGTACCGGGCCGACATCCGCAACTATCACATCTATCAACCGCCCGGCCCGAGCAATGTGCTCGGCGTCGTGAAGTTCCTGTTTCCGAACAAGCACGCGGTCTACCTGCACGACACGGCGAGCAAGAGCTTGTTCAATGAAAAGACTCGCATGTTCAGCCACGGCTGCGTGCGCGTGCGCAACCCCGTGCGACTCGCCGAGTTGATCCTGGAAGCGGACAAGGGCTGGGACGCCTCGACCGTCGGCGACGTCCTCAAAGACGGTCCGATGGACAACGACATCCAACTCGACAAACCAATCCCCGTGCACGTCACCTACTTCACGGCTTGGGTCGGCGAGGACGGCGAGCTCAAGATGTTCTCGGACTTCTACGGCCACGAGCAGCGCATCAAGCTCGCGCTCGCCGGCCGCTGGAACCAGATCGAGAAGAACCGCGATCATCTGTTGCCGCCGGACCCGAGCGCGGTTGCGTCCCGCTATCGTTATGGCGATGACGACTGGTTCGAGGTCGGCCCCAACGGCCGCCGTTACGGCTACAGCAATTCGCCGTTCTGGAGTTACGCCGAGCCGCCGCCGAAGTATTACGGCAAGAAAAAGCCACCCAAGGGCGGCGGCTTCTTCGACCAGCTCTTTGGCGGTTTCTGAGCCTATCTAACGATTTGAATTTTCAGTCCCGGCTGATGCACGGCCGGGACTACTTTTTTGGCCTTCGCCTTTTTGCTGCCGTCTCGCTGGCCTTTCCTGACAGGGCACGGTTACCGCGCGTTAACGGTTAGGGGTTAACCCTTTTCGCGCCTCGTGCCGAAGCCGCCCAGGCTTCGGGGGATCTGTTGAAGGGACGGGGGTCTATTGTGGCGTTGCGCCGATCCGGCGTGTTTTTGGGTATTTTTACTCTCGCTGCCGCCGTTGGCCTGCAGGCCGACAGCATGGTGGCGGCGCCACCCGCTGGCGACCGCTCGATCTCCTTCTATCACATTCACACCCAGGAACGGCTGACGGTCACCTATAAGAAGAACGGCAAGTTCGTTCCCGATGCGCTGAAGCAGATCAACTGGATCATGCGCGACTGGCGCAAGAACGAGTCGATCGTCATTGATCCAAATACGATCGATCTTGCCTGGGAGATGCACGAGGAACTGGGCTCGCGCGAACCTATTCACATCATCTGCGGCTATCGCTCGCACGGCACCAACGAGATGTTGCGCAAGACGCGCGGCGGACAGGCGAGCCAGAGCCAGCATATGACGGGCAGAGCGATCGACATCACGTTTCCGGACGTTCCGCTGAAGCGCATGCGTTACTCAGCGCTTGTCCGCGAGCGCGGCGGTGTCGGCTACTATCCGACGTCCGGCATTCCGTTCGTCCACATCGACACGTCGCGCGTGCGTTCGTGGCCGCGGCTGCCGCGCCAGGAACTCGCACTCGTGTTCCCGAGCGGCCATACGAAACACATGCCCGCGGAAGGCGGGCCCATTACGCTGGCCGACGTGAAGGCCGCGCAGGCGCAGAATCGCGAGCTGGCGATCCAGGTCGCGCAGTTCCACGAAATCCGTCTGAGGGGACCGCGCGCCTCCATTCAAGTGGCGGCGAAACTGCCGTCGTTCAGCAAGCCATCGGCGCCGGTACCAACGCCGAAATTCGCGGTCGCCTCAATGACGCCCGGAAAAGACACGTCGCGCAAGATCGATCTCAAGGCCGAGCCGCTACCAACGAAGTCGCCGGTGCCCAGGCCGTTCGCACCAGCGAAGGAATCGCAAGTTCAACTGGCCGCCTACACGCCTGATGGCGGTGTGAAACCTGCGCCGCGGCTCGTCACGGAGCCGAAGATGATCGACCGGCCCTCGCGCTTCACGCCGACGCCCTCGACGGCAGACCGGGGCAAGCTCGATCGCCTCGTAGCCGAGGCGGCCTCTATGCCGTTGCCCAAGCTCGTGTCGGAGCCCAAGCCGGCCGTTCGGCCGCAGAAGGCGCTCGCGGCGGCAGCCGCGGAATTGACGAACCGTCCGGCGTTGCCTGAAAGCCGCGTAGCCAGTCTCGACCCGTCCGCGGTTGCGACGAGCATCACGGATATGTCGCCGGGCGAGTTCGGCACGGGATGGGTGCAGGCGCCCGAATTCGATGAGGATCATCCCGAGGAGCTTGCCTACCGGCCGTTCCCGCTCGCACCTCTGCTCACCGAAACGCCGTCGCCGCACGACCCGCAGCTTGTCGGCATGCAGCACCCTGACGTTGCCGCCACGCTGGACGCGCTGGACGACATGGGCGCCATCGTCCCGATGCGTTTCCGCCCAGGCCGCCAGCTCGCGCAGCTCATGTGGGCACAGCAGTTCGAAGGCAAGGCCGTCCACCTCGATGCGCTGAACGAGATCGCGCAAAATCCGGCACCACAGGGTTTCGAGAACAGAGCCGTCAAGACGAGTGCCCGCTAAGGCATTCTCGGCGTCTATGCGCCGAGTGTCGTCTCGCCACGCTTCAAGGACGCCTTTCCGGCACGGGCAACGAGTTCGCCGAGCGCCAGGAAATCCTCGCGCCGTGGGCTTGAGCGGCGCCACGCCAGACCGATCGTGCGGGATGGCTCGGGATCGACGAAGCGGATGAGCTTGATATCGCGGCTGCGGCCCTCAACGCCGATGCAGATCTCCGGAAGCAGCGTAATGCCAAGGCCGCCCGATACCATTTCTACGATCGTCGACAAACTCGATGCGCCGAACGTGTTTACTGTGTTGACCTGCTGCAGGCTGCAATAGGTGAGGGCCTGGTCCCGCAGGCAATGGCCTTCTTCGAGAAGCAGCAGCCTGTCACTTTCGACCATGTCCCTGGTGGCGCGCACGTGACCCGAGAGCTTGCGCGATTTCGGCATCGCTAGCAGAAATCGGTCGTTCAAGATGGCGCGGGTTTCGATGTCGGGGTGCTTCAGCGGAAGCGCAAGCAACAGCACGTCGAGCTTGCCTTCGATGAGTTCCTCGGTCAGCGGCTGCGTCTGCGTCTCGCGCACGTGCAGTTCAAGATCGGGATAGTTCTCTTTCAACAGGGGCAGCAGCGGTGGCAGCAGGTAGGGCGCAACCGAGGGAATGACGCCAAGGCGTAGCGCACCAGTCAGGACACCGCCGGAACTCTTGGCGTAGTCGACCAGGTCTCGGACATCATTCAGCAGGCGTTGCGCGCGCTGCGCGATCTGCTCGCCCTTCGGCGTCAGCTTGATGCCCGAGCGTGTGCGTTCGACGAGCGGAATGCCGAGAGAGGCCTCAAGCTCCTGGATTTGCATCGACAGCGCCGGTTGCGTCACCGCGCACGTGTCCGCAGCTCGGCCGAAATGCTGCTCTCGCGCGAGCGCGTCGAAGTAACGAAGCTGCTTGAGCGTAACGTACGCCATCAGAGTCCCTGATACGGGTCTAGAGAATTCCCGAATGGTACTTATCAGTAGACACGTCTAGGCTCTACCCCCAGGACCCGGCGCGTCAATCACATTTGCGCGCCGATGGGTTAGGGCAGCAGTAATGCGACCCTGCACGGGCCGCCCGGTTCCAGCGCCGAATGGGGCCGGGCGGCGCGGCGGCTAGGGCCGGTTTCAGGGACCAGGCGCCAAAAGCGGCTCACTCGGCCGCGATCATGCTGTCGGCTGAGGGTTCAGAGCGCGTGAGTGTGTCGTCTAGCATGCCAAGCGCGTGCATGTAGACCTCCAGCACTGTCTCTTCTTCCTGACGTTCGGCGTCGCTCTTCTTGCGCAGGCGCACGATCTGGCGCAGCGCTTTGACGTCGAAACCGACGCCCTTGGCTTCGAGATATTTGTCGCGAATGTCGGAGGCGACCTGCTTCTTGTCCTCCTCGAGCCGCTCGATCTGTTCCACGAACTGGCGCAGCTGTTTTTGCGCGGAAGCCTGAAGCGTGCTCATGCGTGACCCTCTGAATTTTACGAAGCTCGAAGGCCAACGCTAGCCGCGCGCGAAAAGCGCAACAAGGCGCGCAAGCGTCTATTGTCTATGGATAAGTCGGCCGTTGTGCTTGACGTGATCCTAGGGCCTCAGCGACGAGTCGCCGCGCCTTTTGCTTCGCATGTCTCACGGCCGATCTTAAATGCCAGATCGGTACGTTCGCTTGCTGGATTTAGCTCGCAGGGCGGACCTCCAACTTCAAGGTGAACGTGCTAGGATGCGTAACACAGCTCAAGAAAATTAGTGCCACGGCTTGGGAGACCTTCGCTATGACATCTCCTCAAACACAACCTCCGCACGGCGACAGCATTTGGAAACGCCATCCCTGGCTCGCCTGGGTGATTGCGGTCGCGCTGCTGATTGCGCTCTATCTACTGTACGATCGCTGGCTTGAAACCCTGGGATACTTCCACGGGACCACGCAGTAGTTGGTTCAGGCCGCCGCCCCGGCGAGCGTCAGCTATCGTTATGTTCGCGCGCCTCGAAAGCCGCGCGCTGCTCCCGTGTCGCCTCTGTCTGATAGCGGGCCTGCCACTCTTTGTAGGGCATGCCGTAGACGAGTTCGCGTGCCTCGTCCTTGCCCAGCTCAATACCACTCTCGCGGGCAGCGTCCGCCATCCAGTTGGATAGGCAGTTGCGGCAAAAGCCGGCGAGGTTCATCAGGTCGATGTTCTGCACATCCGTGCGCTGACGCAGGTGTAGCACGAGGCGCCTGAAGGCGGCGGCTTCAAGCGCGAGCTGTGTTTCGGCATCCAATTCCCTCATGCTCGCTCTCCTCCAGAAAATCGCACGTAGCGATGGGCCTGCCTTTCTGCTTCAGACATAGGGGCGGTGAGAGTGCAAATCAAAGTCACACGATCGGGACCGAGACCGCCGTCAGGCTTGGGATCCGGCCTGGCACCAGGCTGGGACAATGCGAACCTTGACGCACCCTGATCAATTGCGCAAACCAGCTTGCATAACGACAAAAAAGCCCTTGGAAACGACCATGCAAGACGGGACGAACGGCAAGGCGCGCAGCTTTCTTTCAGCTCTCTACGAAGCCGCCCACAAGACCGCCCATCCCGACAATTGTCTGCCGCCACATTTGCCCGATGTGCCCGATAGCGGCCGCATCGTCATTATCGGTGCGGGCAAGGGGTCGGCCGCCATGGCGGTTGCGACAGAGAAGCACTATATCGCCGCCGGCCAAGGCGGCGCGATCTCCGGTCTCATCTCCACACGTCACGGCTTCGGCCTGCCAACCAAAATCATTGAAATCATGGAAGCCGGACACCCGGTCCCCGACGCGAACTCGATCACAGGCGCGCAGCGCGCGATCGAACTTGCGATGAGCGCCGGGCCAGATGACCTTGTGCTTTGCCTGCTTTCGGGTGGCGCGTCCGCGATCTGGTCGGCGCCGGTCTCAGGCGTCGGCTTTGAAGCGAAACAGCAGCTCACCAAGCAGCTTCTGAAATCGGGAGCGCCGATCTCTGAGATGAACTGCGTGCGTAAGCACTTGTCGCGGATCAAGGGCGGAAAGCTCGCAGCGGCGGTTTACCCAGCGCGCCTGCTTACGCTTGCCATTTCCGACGTTCCCGGCGATCACCCTGACGAAATCGGCTCGGGCCCAACGGTCGCGGACCGCTCGACGCTGGCGGATGCGCGTGCCGTGCTCGCCAAGTGGAAGATCGCACCTTCGCCCGAGATTGCAGCCGCCCTCAATGATCCGCAGAACGAGACGCTGAAGACTGGCGACCCGAGACTTGCGAATTCCAGCTATCGCATCGTTGCCGCACCCAAGGCGTCGCTGGAAGCGGCGGCAAAGATCGCGCGCGATGCGGGCTACAGCGTCAAGGTTTTGGGCGACAGCCTGGAAGGCGAGGCTCGAGAGATCGCCCGTCAGCACGCGCAGATGGCACTCGATGCCAAGCGACGCGGCGAGAAGCTTGCCATCATGTCGGGCGGGGAACTTACTGTCACCGTACGTGGCAATGGCTCGGGTGGACCGAACCAGGAATATGCCCTCGGTCTCAGCATTGCGCTTGACGGAGCGGAGGGGATTTCCGGGCTCGCGGGCGATACCGACGGCATCGACGGCGGTGGGGGAAATGCCGGCGACCCGGCCGGCGCGATCGTGTTCCCAGACACTCTAAAGCGGGCCTCAAGGCACAATCTCAATGCCGCCAAGTTCCTGGAGAACAACGACTCTACAGGCTTCTTCCGCCCCCTCGGCGACCTCATCCTGTGCGGGCCAACACAAACGAATGTCAACGACTTCCGAGTCATCCTCGTCGACAGCTGAAGCGTCGCGCGGCGCTTGCGGCCGTGCGAGGCGTTTCAAATCCATCACAACCGCTCGAACCGCGCGCATCGTCGCGAGCGCGGTGCTGGTTACCACACTGGCTGTTTCCGACGCGCGGGCAGACCTGCGACTTTGCAACGCTACGACGAGCCGCGTCGGCGTCGCCATCGGATATCAGGACAATACGGGATGGGCGACCGAAGGCTGGTGGAACATCGCCTCCAAGACGTGCGAGACGCTGCTTAAAGGCACGCTGCCCAGCCGCTACGTGTACGTACATGCGATCGACTACGACCGCGGCGGCGAATGGGGCGGCAAAAACGAAATGTGCACGACCGAGAAGTCGTTTGCGATACGGGGGGTTCAGGATTGCCCCAAACGCGGATATAAGCGCACCGGCTTCTTCGAAGTCGACACCGGCGAGGCGAAGGAATGGACGATCCGCCTCACGGATCCTGAGGGGCAGGGAAAAGAATAAAGATGAGACGCAATCGAAGGGTCAAGATTCTCGCAACGCTTGGCCCGGCGTCTTCCTCCCCCGAAATGGTCGAGCGGCTGTTCCTTGCCGGCGTCGATGTCTTCCGCATCAACATGAGCCACTCGACGCATGAGGGCGCGAAAGCGCTCTACAATACCGTGCGCGCATGCGCGGCCCGACATCGCCACCCCATTGGCATCCTCGCCGACCTGCAGGGGCCGAAGTTCCGCATTGGCGAGTTTGCGGCCGGCCGCGTGACGCTCGCCGCGAAGTCGATCTTCAAGCTCGATCGCGACGAGACGCTCGGTAATGAGGAACGCGTGTTCTTGCCACATACGCAAATTTTCGAAGGCGTCGCACCTGGCCACAACCTCGTGCTCGACGATGGCAAGCTGCGCCTGCGCGTGCTGGAAGCCTCGAATGTGCAGATCGTGACCGAGGTCACCGCGGGCGGCATCCTGGCGTCGCGCAAGGGCATCTCAATGCCCGATACGCTGCTACCGATCTCGCCATTGACGGAGAAGGACAAGGCCGACCTCGGCCATGCGCTGAAACTCGGCGTCGATTGGGTGGCGCTGTCGTTCGTGCAGCGCGCCGAGGACGTGCATGAGGTCCGGCGGCTCATCGGCACGCGCGCGGCGATCCTTTCAAAGATCGAGAAGCCGTCCGCCGTTGCAGACCTCGATAACGTCATTGCCGCGTCCGACGGCATCATGGTAGCGCGCGGCGATCTTGGCGTCGAGATGCCGGTCGAAAAGGTGCCCGGCCTGCAGAAGCGGATCACGCGCAAAGCGCGCGCCGCGGGCAAGCCTGTGGTCATCGCCACGCAGATGCTCGAGAGCATGATCTCCTCGCCGATGCCGACGCGAGCGGAAGTCTCCGATGTGGCGACAGCGGTTTTCGACGGGGCGGACGCCATCATGCTGTCGGCGGAAAGCGCGGTCGGGCAGTATCCGGTCGAGGCCATTCAGACGATGGATCACATCGCGATCGAGGTCGAGCACGACCCGGTCTACGAAGCGATCCTCTATGCGACCAAGACCGAGCCGCAGCCGACGGGCGCTGATGCCATCGCACAGGCGGCATCGGCCATTGCCGACACGGTGCGACTTGGCGCGATCGTCTGCTACACCGCGACCGGTTCGACGGTTTTGCGTGTTACGCGCGAGCGGCCCGGCATACCCGTCATCGGACTGACGCCGGTTGAGGCGACGGCGCGGCGCCTGTCGCTTGTCTGGGGCGTGCAGTCGATCCTCACGGGCGACCCGGAGAATCTCTCGCATATGGTGCGCAAGGCCTGCCGCATCGCGTTCGAGGAAGGGCTCGTCAAACCACGCGACGGTCTCATTATCACCGCCGGCGTACCGCTTGGATCGCCCGGCGCGACGAACATGATCCGCATCGCGTTCGTGGACGATTCCGGCGCGCCCATTGCGGAAGAGGTGTAGCGGCACTTCCGACCGCCAACCCCCCACATTCGTTCTCCACTTTGGTACGCACGAGGTGTCGCGGCCAACGCCGCCGCGTGCAACCGAACGCGCGGTCGTGCGTTTCACAAACGGAGTACGAAATAAGCGAAGGAAACGAGGATGAAATTACCAACGATTGCGCTGGCTGCTTGTCTCGCCGGTGCGATGGCAACGACGAGCGCTACCGCCGCACCAACGGCCTCGCGCGCGTCAGTCGCAGGCGAAAGCGCGGGCATCGAACTCGCCCAATACAAACGTGACCGCGGGTTCAAACACCGAAAGTTTAACCGCAACCGCCACTATGACCGCCGCCACTATCGCGGTCGCGACAGGTATCGCGGTTGGCACCGCTACAAGCATCGCCCCTATGGATGGCGGGAACGCGGATGCGTCATCTTCGGGCCGATCTGGTACTGCCCGTAACGGCTCTTGGCGGCGCAGCTCAGACCCAAGCCATGAGAGGCGGCGCATGAGAGTGGCGCTCCCGGCGGCAACGCCGGGAGCGCCGTTGGTTTATCGATCCGCGTCGCAGAGTGTTAGATTCCCCGACCGTCGACTTGTTTGCGTAACTCTTCGGCGGCCCCGCCGGCGCCTTCGATCTCGGGATAGATTTTGAGTAGCTGATCGTACGCCTTCAGCGCCGCGCCTTTCTCTCCGAGAGACTCGAGAATCTTCGCCATGCCGTCGAGCGCGCGGAAGTGATTGGGTTCGAGCGCAAGCGTGCGGCGCAGATCGCCAAGCGCCGCGTCGGTGTTCTCCATTCGGTAGAATACGTAGGCGCGCCGGTTCCAGACCTCGGGATAATCGGGCGCGAGTTCGGTTGCCGCGTCGAGCAGCTTCAGAGCCTTGTCGAGTTCGTTCTTGGAAGCGAACAACGCCGCTCGGTCTATCAGCAAATTAACGGTGTCGCCGCCGGGCAGGCGCCAAAGCTTCTCGATCGATACGGCGATCTCACCGGCCAGCAGCCGGTCGTCCGTTGTGGCGAGGTGAGCCATTAGGTTCGTGATGGTCTTTTGGGCGTCTTCGGGCGTCTTCGGCCATGGGTTGCCCATCATGCCACGCGCCTTCGCCTCCGCTGCCGGCGAAGGCGCGTGGCCGCGCGGCCGCTCAGCCCCTCGTGCTTCTGGCAGGATGGGTTGCCTCGGCACGGCATTGGGTCCCGGCCGCTCGGCGTCGGGGGGCGGCGTCTTGGGCTCAGGGCTCGGTTCTCGGCTCGACTCTGAGCCTTCAAGTTCGAAAATGGCGGGTGGCTCGTCGGCGGGCTGCGCGATCGCTTGCGGAACGCATGCGAGGGCCAATAGGGCAGCAGCGGACAATAGGGCGCGCGTTGTCATACGGCCAGCCTATCGGCGGCGGCCGCGCGACGTCAAAGCGTTCTTCCTGAATTCGCGGTAAGGCGGCGTGACGGGCGTCAGCCTCGTCAGCCCTGCCGGGCCTTGAAACGGCGCTGCGTCTTGTTGATCACGTAGACGCGGCCCTTACGGCGCACGACGCGATTGTCGCGGTGCCGCGAGCGCAAGGACTTCAAGGAATTTCTAACTTTCATGACCGACACCGGTTTCTAGATGGTGGGCACTAGAGGGATCGAACCTCTGACCCCTACCATGTCAAGGTAGTGCTCTACCGCTGAGCTAAGTGCCCGAAGGAAAGTGCGCTTCTAGAGGGATTGGCAGGTCGCGGTCAAGGGCGAAACCGAGATTTCAGCGTCGCGCCCCCAGAGGCCCTCAGCCGGCCAAAAGACGGTCGACCTCGCGGACCAGATCCTTGAGATGGAACGGCTTTGAGAGCACGCGCGCATCCTTTGGCGGCTGGTTGTCGCTGTTGAGAACGACAGCGGCAAAGCCGGTGATGAACATGATCTTCAATTCAGGGTCGAGTTCACTTGCACGGCGCGCCAACTCGATGCCGTCCATCTTCGGCATGACGATATCGGTGAGCAGCAGCGTGAACGGTTCCCGCTTCAGACGCTCATAGGCGTCGGCACCGTTCTCGAAAGCGACGACGTCGTAGTTCGCCTTCTCAAGCGCCTTGACGAGAAAACCACGCATGGAAGCGTCGTCCTCCGCAAGGAGAATGCGATGAACGGGAACGCTGGAAGGTTTGGCTGTCATTTAAGTGCGCCTGGATGACCCTGTCGCCTATCGATAGCCGATATTCGATCGTACGCAAACTTGGCTTGAGTTTGGTAAATGGACCATGAAGCGGCTCAGGCTGTGGACAGCTGCGTCCCTATGGCAATTGCCTTGCGCTGCTTTTCCACGTCACGGCTGGTGCAACTGCAATCGCGACGTGGACTTTGCCCAGCGGCAAGGGCACAGTGCCGCAGCAGCGCTTGAGCCCCCCGCACGCCAGGAGTGACCCGACCGTTCGATGCCGCAGTCTGACGCTAACACCGTGCCCGCCGCCTTCTTCCCGTCCTACGACGTGCTGAGCCCGCGCACGCAATCCGCGCCGTTCGTATTCTGCTCGCCGCACTCAGGACGCACCTATCCGCGTGAATTCCTGGCGCATTCACGCCTCGATCCCAACACGTTGCGGCGCTCGGAAGACTGCTATGTCGACCGGCTTTTCGAGTGCGTCGCCACGCTTGGCGCGCCGCTGATCAGCGCCCGTTTTCCGCGCGCATACCTCGATCTCAACCGCGAACCTTACGAGCTAGATCCTGATCTGGTGAACGATCCTCTGCCCGCGCACGCCAACACCCAATCGATCAGGGTCGCTGGCGGGCTTGGTACCGTGGCGCGCATCGTGGCGGACGGAGAAGAAATCTACCATGAGCGGCTGAGCCTTTCGCATGTGCTCGCGCGCATCGAACAGCTCTACTTTCCTTTCCATGGCGAACTCACGCGGCTGATCGAGGCGACGAGCGAGATGTTCGGCTATGCGATCCTCATCGACTGCCACTCCATGCCGTCGGCGGCGATGACGCCGGGTGGCGGTTCGCGGCCCGATATCGTCATCGGCGACCGCTTCGGCGCTTCCGCCGACCCACGGCTGTCGCTGCTCGTGCGGGACGCGTTCCTGAAACGCGGCTTCAAAGTCCAGATGAACCGTCCATATGCCGGCGGCTACATCACCGAGCATCACGGCCGCCCCGTTCGCGGCGTGCACGCCATTCAGCTCGAGATCAATCGCGGCTTATACGTCAACGAGCTCACGTTCCAGCCGACGAGCGGCTTCCAGGCGCTGGAGGCTGCGCTGCGCGATATCGTGCGGCACCTATTTGGCGCTGCACCGGCTCTGCTCGGCTACCGGGCTGCTGCCGAGTAGTCCACTGGCCTTCAAAAAAGAAAAAGGGCCGTTCGAACCACGAACGGCCCAAGTCTAGGGAGGAAACGCCCAAGGAGGGCTGCGAAGCGCGAGCGGAAGCTCACATATCGCACTGCAAAAACTATCGGTGCGCCGCACCACGAGCAAATGCGATTTTTGCAGGTCTGGAAGCACGAAAACGCGGATCTACTCTGCTGTATTGCAGCAGAGTAGCCTGGCCAAATTGCTCGGCGTTCTCAGTAGGTTGTAGGAATTGTTCCTGAGCGCATTCCCGACAAAGAAAGGCCGTTCGGAAGCCGAACGGCCCAAGTCTAGGGAGGAAACGCCCAAAATGGGCAACGATGGCGAAGAAGCGTGTCATCGCGATCGTCTGTAAACGATGCTCTGCTTCGGCGACCTTCGCAATCTTCGCGAGTATGGCAGCGCCGCATTAACAAAAGGATGTATCAGCCAAGCAACAAACAAAGCCTGTTGGAAGATATCTTTCAACAACTTCCTGTGGATAAGTTAACAAAAAACATTGCGCCCTACGGGCGAGATGACGGGCCATCCCATTGAAATCCCCAAGCAATCGAACGCCGAAGCTTCCAAAAGTCGAGACGTTTGCCGAGGTACTCGCCGAGGCGCACCGGCTGGTCGACATCTCAGGGTCTGTCGTGCTGCGCCATTTTCGCAGGCCGATCGCGGTCGAAAACAAAGCGGGAGGCCGAGCCTACGACCCGGTGACTGTTGCCGACAAGGGAGCGGAACGCGCGATCTTAAAGGCGCTCAGAGCGCGGTTTCCCGACCATAGTGTCGTTGGCGAAGAGTACGGTACGCGACGCGGCACGAGTACATTCTCCTGGGTGATCGACCCAATCGACGGCACGCGATCGTTCGTCGCTGGCTCACCGCTTTGGGGGACACTCATTGGTGTCCTGAAGGATGGTTCACCTTATCTCGGCCTCGTCGATCAACCCTTCACAGGCGAACGTTTCTGGTCCGGCGCGAACGCGAGTTTTTCGCGCTGCGGCGAGCGCGAAAGGCGCATCAAGACGCGCTCCTGCAGCAAGCTTGGCGAAGCGGTGCTGACCACGACGCACCCAGATCTCTTTGAGAGCGATTTGCAGAAAGGCGTGTTTGCGGAGTTCAAGGCATCGGCACGAATGACGCGCTTCGGCGGCGACTGCTACGGCTACTGCATGCTCGCGGCCGGTTTCGTCGATCTGATCGTGGAAGCGGGGCTCAAGAGCTACGACATCGTCGCGCTGATCCCGATCATCGAGCGCGCCGGCGGCCGCGTCACGACCTGGGATGGCGGACCGGCCCAGCAGGGCGGCGACATCATCGCTTCCGGCGACCCGCGTCTTCACGAGGCCGCGCTGAAGCGGATCGCGCGCGTCTAGCCCGTCGCTGCTGATAGGTCGGCGCCCATGTAAGCGTCGAACGCGGCCCAGAAACGCTGGCGAATATCGTCATTTTCCTGAAGAATTTCGTGCCGGGAGGCGGGCATTAGGATGTGCCCGCCCACTTTCAGGTCGACCGCGAAATCCTCGATCGCCTGGGACGAGACGATGCGGTCCGATCCGGCCGCGAACAGCAGCATCGGCACGGAGACGTACTTCGGGTACTCGCGATGGCCCAACATGGCGCAGCTTCTGAGGGCCGCGCGCAGCCAGCCGATCGTCGGCGATCCGAGCGCCAGGTCGGCTGCCGCTTCGATCACCGCCCGATTGCGCGACCAGCGCACGTGATCCGATGTCAAATCGTTGCCGTCGAAATCCTGCAACTCCTGCGGCATCTCGGTGCCGCCCCTCACGAACGCCGTAGCAAAGCCCAGCGCGCCCGCGGCTTCGGCATAAATTCGTGCGCTGCGGAGGGTCGCGCTGCCCAACATGGCGCGGTGGACCTCGATCATCGGCGACACAAGGATCATGCGGGCAAAGGGGCTCGCCTCGTCCTGGGCATTTCTGAGCAGAATGTTACCACCCAGCGAATGGCCCAGCGCGATATAGGGCGGCGGCAGTTCCGGCATCACCATCTCGCGCAGGAAGAGTTCCAGATCGCGATCGTATTCGGTGAAGGCACCAACGTGGCCCTTTCTGGGGTTGGCGAGCAGTCGCTCGGACCCGCCCTGGCCGCGCAGATCGGCAATGGCCACGGCGAAACCGCGCCTACGCAGGTCGGCGATGACCTCAAAATACTTCTCGATGTACTCCCCGCGCCCCGGCACCACGACAACTGTTCCGCGCACAGGGCCGCGCGTTGGCTGCCACGTGGCGGTGCGCAACTTGGCTCCGTCAAATCCCTCAACCAGCCGGACGCTGGCGCCGCTCGGCACGGGATTGATGGACAAGGCCACCAGGTCGGAGCGCATCGCGATTTACCTCCCCACGGCACGACGCCGCGCTTGCCGCCAGCTTAGCGATTCAACGGATCAAAATCGCTACTTGAAAGCCCTTGAAAGAAGGACCGGCCCACCCACCTCTTAGTCGTGACTGCCGCTCGAGCGGGGTCATGGCACTGCACTCCAGGTCCGGTCTACCGGGCGGGTTCTACATGTCGCTTCTCAGGAGGATATGTCATGCGACACACCGATTTTTCCCCGTTTTATCGTTCGGCCATAGGTTTCGACCGTCTGTTCCAGATGTTGGACCAGGCGAGCGGTTTTGATGCCGATTCGGGCTATCCGCCCTATAACATCGAACGGACCGGCGAAAACGCCTACCGCATCACGCTTGCGGTCGCCGGCTTCACGGCCGATGAGCTCAAGATCGAAGTCAAGGAGCAGACGCTCACGATCTCGGGCGAAAAGGCGGCCGACACGAGCGAGCGGACCTTCCTGCATCGTGGCATCGCCGCTCGCGCGTTCGAACGGCGCTATCAGCTCGCCGACCACGTCGATGTGACGGGCGCGAAGTTCGAGAATGGATTGCTGCACGTCGACCTCGTGCGCAACGTGCCTGAGAGCAAGAAACCGCGCAGCATCGCCATCGGCGCCGAGCCGAAGCAGATCGAGGCGAATCCGGCCTAGTTCGCCAAGCCTTTCATAGTCAGTGTACGTTGGGCGGCTGCCGTAGGTGGCCGCCCGCTTCCGTTTTGGGTGTCGGTCGCAAGCAATTTTATTTCGCAAAGCGGCTTCCGGAATTGGCAGAAGCTCCATCCCGGCCGCGCTCGTGTTACCGCTTGTGCCGGTCTTTCAAATCTGTAGAATTCGAGATAGGTCAACATTGCTGTCCTTTATTGGGGACGCTCCGAACGCGCCGCCGGGATTGCCCGACCTTGCAAATTTCCCGTTCGGCTTGGCGTGTAAGGTGGCGTGGGAGAGATGTCGTGTTGGAACGTAACGTAAGGCGGGGCCGTGGTGCCGCCTCAACAGGCGCCGGCAAGCCGGCAGACGCGGCCCCATCGAGCGGCCGCCGAAAACGCCTGTAGCGGCCTCTGCCCCGGGCAATGGCCGCGACCCGGCACCGGCCGGCAATCCGATTTGATTTGTTCACTGCGCGCCCCGCAGGGGCTTCCGAGGCGAAGACATGAGCGAAGGTTATCTGCCACCGGCTGAAGACGAGATCGACCCGTCGGACGCGCACGCCCGCCCAGCCGCGCAGGGTCTTTTCGATCCGGCGCTGGAACGCGACGCGTGCGGCGTCGGCTTCATAGCCAGCCTCAAAGGGCACAAGTCGCATCGCATCGTCGAAGATGCCCTGCAGATTCTGCACAATCTGGAACACCGTGGCGCCGTTGGTGCCGACCCGCTGTCGGGCGACGGAGCAGGCGTGCTCATTCAGATCCCGCATGAATTCCTGGCGGAAGAGGTGAAGACGCTCGGCTTCGAGCTACCGCAGCCGGGGAATTACGCGGTCGGCCACGTCTTCATGCCGCAGGACGAGCGCCTGCGCGCGCATTGTGAGCGTGTCTGGTCGCGCTGCCTGAAAGATGAAGGGCTAAAGCTTCTCGGCTGGCGCTCGGTGCCGGTCGACAACTCCTGCCTGTCGGACATGGTGCGCGGGGTCGAGCCGGTGCACCGGCAGGTTTTCATCGGCCGTCCCAAGTCGCTTGGCTCGCAGGATGACTTCGAGCGCAAGCTCTACATCGTGCGAAAGGTCGTCTCGAACGCCGTCCACAACGCCTACAAGGAGCGCGATATCGGCCACTATACGGTGTGCCTGTCGTCGCGCACGCTCGTCTTCAAGGGCATGTTCCTGTCGTTCCAAGTCAAGGCGTACTACCTCGACCTTTCCGACCCCCGCCTCACGTCCGCGCTGGCGCTCGTCCACCAGCGCTTCTCGACCAATACGTTCCCGTCGTGGAAGCTCGCACACCCCTACCGCATGGTGGCACACAACGGCGAGATCAACACGCTGCGCGGCAACGTCAACTGGATGGCCGCGCGACAGGCATCCGTGTCCTCTCCGCTATTCGGAGATGCCATCTCAAAGCTATGGCCGATCTCGTACGAGGGGCAATCGGATACGGCGTGCTTCGACAACGCGCTCGAATTCCTGGTCATGGGCGGCTACTCGCTGTCGCACGCGGCCATGATGCTTATTCCCGAGGCGTGGGCCGGCAATCCCATGATGGATCAGAAGCGGCGTGGCTTCTACGAGTACCATGCCTGCTTGATGGAGCCTTGGGACGGTCCGGCCGCCATGGCGTTCACGGACGGCCGCCAGATCGGCGCAACGCTCGACCGCAACGGGCTCAGGCCGGCACGTTACCTCGTGACCAAGGACGACGTGGTCATCATGTCGTCGGAGTCGGGCGTACTGCCCGTCGCGGAAGAAAACATCGTCAAGAAGTGGCGCCTGCAGCCGGGAAAGATGCTGCTCATCGACCTCGAGAAGGGGCGCATCATCTCGGATGAAGAACTCAAAGCCGAGATCGCCTCCAGCCATCCTTACGACACGTGGCTGAAGCGCACGCAGATCAAAGTCTCTGACCTTCCGCTGCCGAAGAAGCCAGCGGTGGCGAAGTCGAACATCAGCCTTCTCGATCTGCAGCAATCGTTCGGCTACACGCAGGAAAGCATCAAGTTCCTGCTGGCGCCAATGGCCGAAAGCGGCCAGGAGGCCATTGGCTCGATGGGTAACGACGCGCCGATCTCGGCGTTGTCGTCGAAGTCGAAGCTGCTGCATACCTACTTCAAGCAGAACTTCGCGCAGGTCACGAACCCGCCGATCGACTCGATCCGCGAGGAACTCGTGATGAGTCTCGTGTCGTTCATCGGCCCGCGTCCGAACATTCTCGATCTTGAGGGGACCTCGAAGCAGAAGCGGCTCGAGGTCAGCCAGCCGATCCTAACGAACGAGGATCTGGAGCGCATCCGGGGCATCGGCGCGGTCAAGGACAACGACTTCTCGTCCGTGACGATCGATATCACATATTCCGCCGACAAGGGCGAGGCCGGCATGGGACCCGCGCTCGATTGCGTATGCGCGGAAGCGGAAGAGTATGTCCGCGCCAATGAGTACAACATCATCATTCTGTCGGACCGGGCCGCGGGGCCCGACCGCATCGCCATTCCCTCGCTGCTTGCGACGTCGGCGGTCCACCATCATCTGATCAAGCAGGGCTTGCGCACGTCTGTCGGCCTTGTGATCGAGACGGGCGAAGCACACGAGGTGCACCAGTTCTGCACACTAGCCGGCTACGGCGCGGAAGCTATCAACCCGTATCTTGCGTTCGAAACGCTTTACACGATGATCCCGGATTTGCCAGAAGGCACGACGCCGGAAGAAGTGAAGAAGCGCTACATCAAGGCCGTCGGCAAGGCGATGCTGAAGGTCATGGCCAAGATGGGCATCTCGACCTACCAGTCCTACTGCGGAGCGCAGATCTTCGACGCGGTCGGGCTGCGCTCGTCGTTCGTGAAGAAGTACTTCACGGGTACACATACGCAGGTCGAAGGCGTGGGTCTGCGCGAAATCGCGCGCGAGACCGTCGAACGCCACAAGGCTGCCCACGGCAACGTGCCGGTGCTCGCAAACGCCCTCGACGTTGGCGGCGATTATGCCTATCGGGTGCGTGGCGAAGCGCACATGTGGCGGCCTGGAACGGTTGCGGACCTTCAGCACGCGGTTCGCGCGACCGACAACAAGGACGCGATGGGCGGGAAGATCCCGCAGCGCTATCGCGACTTCGCAAAGTCGATCAACGACCAATCCGAGCAGCTCATGACGCTGCGTGGCATGTTCCGCATCCGCTCGGCGGAGAGTATGGGGCGCAAACCGATTTCGATCGACGAAGTCGAGCCCGCGGCCTCGATCGTCAAGCGCTTCTCGACCGGTGCCATGAGCTTCGGCTCGATCTCGCGCGAGGCGCACACGACGCTCGCGGTTGCCATGAACCGCATCGGCGGCAAGTCGAATACGGGTGAAGGCGGCGAAGAGTCCGACCGTTTCAAGCCGATGCCAAACGGCGACAGCATGCGCTCGGCTATCAAGCAGGTTGCCTCTGGGCGCTTTGGCGTCACGACGGAGTATCTCGTCAACTCCGACATGATGCAGATCAAGATGGCGCAGGGAGCGAAGCCCGGCGAGGGCGGGCAGCTTCCGGGTCATAAGGTCGACGCGGTGATTGCGAAGGTGCGGCACTCGACGCCCGGCGTCGGGCTCATTTCGCCTCCGCCGCATCATGACATCTACTCGATCGAAGACCTGGCGCAGCTCATCTACGACTTAAAGAACGTCAACCCGAAGGCCGACGTTTCGGTGAAGCTCGTATCGGAGGTTGGCGTCGGCACAGTGGCGGCAGGCGTTGCGAAGGCGCGCGCCGATCACGTCACGATCTCAGGATTCGAGGGCGGCACGGGCGCCTCGCCCCTCACCTCAATCAAGCATGCAGGTAGCCCATGGGAAATCGGGCTCGCGGAGACGCATCAGACACTCGTCGTCAATCGGCTGCGCGGGCGCATTGCGGTGCAGGTCGACGGTGGCGTTCGCACGGGGCGCGACGTCGTCATCGGCGCCCTTCTAGGCGCGGACGAGTTCGGATTTGCGACGGCACCGCTGATCGCGGCCGGCTGCATCATGATGCGCAAGTGCCATCTCAACACCTGCCCGGTGGGTGTTGCGACGCAGGACCCGGTGCTGCGCGCGAAATTTACCGGCAAGCCCGAGCACGTCATCAACTACTTCTTCTTTGTCGCCGAAGAAGTGCGCGAGTACATGGCGCAGCTTGGCTTCCGCAACTTCAGCGAGATGATCGGGCAGACCGATCAGCTCGACAAGGACCGCGCCATCGAACACTGGAAGGCGCGCGGGCTCGATTTCACCAAGCTGTTCCACAAGCCCACCGCGCCGAAGGGCGTCGCCATCTACAATTGCGAGCGCCAGGACCATGGTCTGGACAAGGTGCTGGACAACAAGCTCATCGGGCTGGCAAAGCCCGCGCTCGATGGCAAGAAGGCGGTCAAGGCCGAGTTGGCGATCACGAACGTTAACCGCTCGACGGGTGCCATGCTCTCGGGCGAGGTCGCCAAGCGGTACGGCCACACCGGGCTGCCCGAAGACACCATCTGGTTCACACTCAACGGCACGGCCGGACAGGCGTTCGGTGCGTGGGTGGCGCACGGCGTCACTCTCGACCTTGTCGGCGAAGGTAACGACTACGTGGGCAAGGGACTTTCGGGCGGCAAGCTGATCGTGCGGCCTGATCCCAAGTCGGGCATCACACCCGAAGAAAGCATCATCGTCGGCAATACGGTGCTCTACGGCGCGATCACGGGCGAGTGCTATTTCCGTGGCGTGGCGGGCGAGCGTTTCGCGGTGCGCAACTCTGGAGCCTACGCCGTCGTCGAAGGCACCGGCGATCATGGCTGCGAATACATGACCGGCGGCGTCGTGGTCGTGCTCGGGCCGACGGGGCGCAATTTTGCGGCCGGAATGTCGGGAGGCATCGCCTACGTGCTCGATGACGCCGGCGACTTCGAGAGCCGCCTCAACAAGGAGATGGTGCAACTGGAAGCCTTCACCGCGGACCCTGGCTCTCTTCGCAAACTCATAGAGCAGAAGGGCGATGTCGCCATCGGGCTCAAATCGGTGATGGTCGATATGCGCGAACAGGACGTGGAGCGTTTGCACGCGCTGATCTCGCGCCATGCGCATTACACAAACTCGCGACGGGCCCAGGCGATCCTGAAGGATTTCGAAAGCTATCTGCCGAAGTTCCGCAAGGTGATGCCGACCGAATATCGCCGCGCGCTCGCCGAGCTTGCCAAACGCCAGCTTGAGCTCGCCGAAGAAAGCTCGATGGCCAAACCGTAAAGCTCGAAGCAGAAACAACGCCTAACACCACGGGCCGAAAAACGGCCACTGAAGGATCAAGAGAACACGATGGGTAAGCCGACGGGATTTCTGGAAATTGACCGCGTCGACCGCACGTACAAGCCGGTCGAAGAGCGGATCAAACACTGGAAGGAGTTTGTTGTTCCGCTGGGCGAGCCTGACGTCAAGGCGCAGGCCAGCCGCTGCATGGACTGCGGCATTCCCTACTGTCACAACGGCTGTCCGGTTAACAACCAGATTCCAGACTGGAACGACCTCGTCTACCACGGCGACTGGAAGGAAGCCGCCGACAACCTGCACTCGACCAACAACTTCCCGGAGATCACAGGGCGCGTATGCCCGGCGCCGTGCGAAGCTTCCTGTACGCTCAACATTGACGACAAACCGGTGACGATCAAAACGATCGAGTATTCGATCGCTGAACGCGCGTGGAAAGAAGGCTGGATCGCGCCGCAGCCGCCGGAAAAAAAGACCGGCAAAAAGGTTGCAATCATCGGCTCAGGCCCTGCGGGCCTTGCGGCCGCGCAGCAGCTCGCGCGCGCCGGCCACGACGTGCATGTCTACGAGAAGAACGCGCGGCCGGGAGGCCTTCTCGTCTATGGCATTCCCGACTTCAAGATGGAGAAGGATGTCATCGCGCGGCGCGTGAAGCAGATGGAAGCCGAAGGCGTCACCTTCCATTGCGGCATTCACGTCGGCCAGGATCTCTCCGCGAAGTACCTTGAAAGCAAGCATGACGCGGTACTGATCGCGATCGGGTCGGAACAGCCGTTTGATTTCTTCGCGAAGTCGCCGGGACGCGATCTCCACGGCATCCACTACGCGATGGATTTCCTGCCGCAGCAGAACCGTCGCGTGTCGGGCGAACCGCAGCGACCCAAAACCGAAGAAATCAGCGCCAAGGACAAGCACGTTGTCGTCATCGGTGGCGGTGACACCGGAAGCGACTGCATCGGCACGTCGTTCCGTCAGGGCGCTAAGAGCGTAACTCAGCTGGAGATCATGCCCGAGCCTCCGGTCAGGGAGAACAAGGCCCTATCGTGGCCGCACTGGCCGCTGAAGCTCAGGGTTTCTTCCAGTCAGGCCGAAGGCGCCAAGACGGAATTCTCGATCTCTACTACCGGCTTCTCGGGCGAGGACGGCAAGATCAAGAAACTCCACTACACCCGCGTCAACGGCAACCTGCAGCCGATCAAGGGCACGGAAGGCGCGCTCGACGCCGATCTGGTGCTGTTGGCCATGGGCTTCTTGGGGCCGATCGAGAACGACGTCGTGAAGGAATTCGGACTTCCGGTTGTGGCGCGCGGCCGCTTCAAGGGGCTCGATGCGACAGACCGCGACTACCGGCTCGACCCAGCGCGCAAGCTCTTTTGCGCGGGTGACATACGGCGCGGACAGTCCCTCGTCGTATGGGCGATCCGCGAAGGCCGGCAGGCGGCGCATTCGATCGACAAGTTCCTGATGGGCTCGACAACGCTGCCGCGCTAAGCTGCCATCCGCGCGGGGCATCCCGCGCCGAGGACGCGATGCACGGTTCGCACGATCACTCACATTCAGACGGCCACCAGCATGGCGGGCCGGGCGGGCACAGCCACGCGGCAGGGCATTCGCATGCGCCCAAGGATTTTGGCCGCGCCTTCTTGATCGGCATCACACTCAACACGCTCTTCATCGTGATCGAGGCTGCCTACGGCTATATCGCCAACTCCATGGCGCTGATCGCGGATGCCGGGCACAACCTGTCGGACGTTTTGGGGCTCATCGTCGCCTGGGTCGCGGCGATCCTCGTCAAGCGACCGCCGTCGGAGCGCTATACCTACGGCCTCAAAAGTTCCTCGATCCTCGCGGCGCTCGCGAACGCAGTCTTGCTGCTGGTGGCGGTCGGCGCGATCGCTCTGGAGGCGGTGAAGCGCGTGTACGCGCCCGAGCCCGTTGCCGAGATGACCGTAATGATCGTCGCCGCCATCGGAATTGTCATCAACGGTGCAACCGCCTTGCTTTTTGCCTCCGGCCGCGAGCACGACCTCAACATCCGCGGCGCATATCTTCACATGGCCGCCGACGCCGCCGTGTCCGCGGGCGTCGTTCTGGCGGCGCTCCTGATGATGTCTACGGGCTGGCTATGGCTGGATCCGCTCATCAGCCTTGTCATCTGCGTCGTGATCGTGTGGAGCGCGTGGGGACTTTTGCGTGAAAGCGTCGTGCTATCGCTCGACGCCGTGCCCAATAGCGTCGACGCGGGAGCCGTTCGCGTCTATCTCGGCGGGCGTCCAGGCGTCGTCCGCCTCCACGATTTGCACATTTGGGCCATGAGCACGACCGAGGTTGCATTGACCGTCCACCTGGTCATGCCTGCAGGACATCCGGGCGACGATTTTCTGAAAGAGACCGCGTCGGACCTGCACGTCCGTTTCGGCATTGAGCACGTCACCGTGCAGATCGAAATCGACCCGTACACGGCGTGCGCGCTAGAACCGGATCACGTCGTTTGAGTGGCTCTCGGGACGATCAGCCGCTTGATCCTGCGCGGCGCGCCCGCGAACTGGACGCCTCGCCTCCGGTCCACTGCGTATCGTCGGCGCGGCCCGGTTTTGGCGTCAACCGTTCTCCCTTGACCAGAAGCCTGAAATAAGGCGCCTGTGTCGGTGCCGAGCGGCCGCGCGCTTTGCCGCCGGCGGGCGTAATCGAACTCATCAGCGTCAGGCCGCCGGGGATCTGATCGACGAGCAGGTCGCCACCCTGGCCGGACCCTTGTCTGCGCGCCATCAACGCGACGACGGAAGCGGGAATCGCCGGGCGCACAATCTCGATCGTCTGCGTTTCCTCGGCGCCGCCGGCGCCGGGAGTTTTGATCGTAATGCGGCCGTTGTCGGCCTTCTGGTCGCCCGTGGCGCTGCCGGGCGGGGCCGGCGTGCTTTCGGGCTGCGGATTCACCTTCACCACCGGTGCCGCGTTTGCAGCCGGCGAGTTCGGCGAGGGTGTCTTGACCGCATTGTCCGGGTTGATCTTGGCTTGCTCGACTTCCGCACCCAGCAGCGGCACGGTGCGATTGGCCCGCGCCTTGTTCAAATCGCGGCGCAGTTCCTTCTCGACGAAGTGCGCCAGCTTCATGTTGCCGGCCTGAGTGAAGCTGATGCCGTCGTTACCTCGAAGGACGCG
Organism: uncultured Hyphomicrobium sp.; assembly: GCA_964651805.1. Lineage (GTDB taxonomy): Bacteria > Pseudomonadota > Alphaproteobacteria > Rhizobiales > Hyphomicrobiaceae > Hyphomicrobium_B. The sequence continues at coordinate 502,846 of CAZYXX010000001.1, forward strand.
GATCTTGCCCTCGATGTCCGGGCCGTAGGCTGAGTATCCACCGCCCTCGTCCGCGAACCCGGCGTAGACGTCGATGTACTTGCAGCCGTTGAGGAAGGCGCGCTCGCGGATGATGTCGTTCATCTTCTGCGCCTGCTCGTTGGCCTCGTTACGGGCGAGGTTCGGCAGACCAACCCAATAGACGCCAGGGTTCTTGCGCTTCAGCGTCTTCATCACGCGATCGATACGGCGGCCGTATTCGGCAAGCCACTCGGCGCTCGCGACGGGCACGCGCGCTCCCGCGGAATTGCGCAGTGAAATGCGGTCCTCTTGCCCCGTCATTATGACGGCGACGTGCATGGGTCCGCTCGTAGCCTGCTCGAGCTGAGCGATCTTGTCATCAAAGTCGCCGCGCATCACGCCGCTAAAGCGCGCAACCTTGCGCTGAACGTTGAGGCGTGAATCCGCGCCGAAGGCTTCGATGAAGCCGTCGAGCAGGCCGTCGGCGTACCAGTCGCCGAAGACGGTTACTTCGTAAGTGTCGTTTTCGGGGAATGGGGTCAGGAAGCTGCCGCCGGGATCGTCGTCGGCCGCGAATGCCGTTGGCGCCAGCGTGCACGCGCAGGCAAGCGCAATCCCGGCCAGCCAAAGCGCCAGTGCGTTCGTCAAAGTCCGTCGCCTCGTCGCAGGCCGATGCATGGAGAGCCCGAGCAAATCAACTACAGAAGCAGTTTAGCGCCACGGCGCGTCGTATCCAACCAGGCGGGCAACTACCTTTCAGCGGCGTTCGCATTGGCGTTGGCGTGGGCCAGGACCCCGTCTGAGGGCCAACAGTCCACCTTCAGCCCGTTGCCACGCTGATACAGCCCGATCTGTTTGCGGGTATTGGAGCCGATCTTGCCGTCGATCTTATCCATCGGATAGCCCAAAGCTTTCAGACGCGCCTGAAGATCGTGGACAGTTCGGGTCGCAGGTTGTGAAAACGGCTGCCATGGCTGCACGAAATCGCCGCCGCCACGAATGCGGTCCGACAGATGGCCGACGAACAGGGCATAGAGATCGGACGTGTTGTAGAGGCGGATCACCTTGAAATTCTCCGTCGCGAGGAACGACGGGCCATAGGCGCCGGCCGGGCTCATCAGGTAGGAGACGTTCGGCAGTTCGACGGCGCTGAACTTTCGATTTCCAACGCGCTCGATGCCGAGTTTCAGCCAGTCGGCTACCGGCCTCTCGTCCGGCGGGCCCTCGTAGGCGCAATCTCCCTTAGCACCAAGTTTCACCTCGTATCCCCATGGCACGCCGCGCACCCAGCCCTTGCCTTCGAGCTGGCGTGCGGCAGAGGCGAGCGCATCCGGCACCGAACGCCAGATGTCTGCCTTACCATCGCCGTCGCCGTCGGCGGCGTACTTGAAGTATTCGGTCGGCATGAACTGCGTAAGACCAACAGCTCCGGCCCACGATGATTTCATGTCACTTCGCGGGATACCGACTTCAAGCATCCTGAGCGCCGCGATCAACTCCTCGCGGAACTTGTCCTTGCGCTTGCCGGTGTAGGCCAATGTCGCAAGCGCTTTGATCGCGTCATGCGGCAGACGATGGTAGCCGTATGCGGTCTCCCGGCCCCATATGGCCACAAGAATGTAGCTGTCGACGCCGGTCTCGGCCTCTATGTACTTCAGCTCGCGGGCGTGCTGAGCATGGAATGCCTTTCCTTGTGCGGCGAGCTTCTCGATATAGGGCTTCGAGATGTAGTCAGCGGCTGTCTTCGTGAACTCGGCCTGCCCCGAGTTATCGACCTTGGGCCGGCTCGGCAGATCGAGATCGGGCAGCTTGAAATCGGGCTGGATGCCGGCGAACGCGGCATCGAACGTTTTCTTGCTGACCCCGGCAGCGGCCGCCTCGGGTCGTAGCGCCTCGATGAAGGCGCGGAAGGACTGCTGCTGGGCAACTGCATTTTGGCTCGCTGCCGCTAAGATCCCTAGCAGCGCCGAAAGCGCGGCTATCCGCCGATGGACCCGGCGGGAGTTGTGCAAATCGTTGCGCAAGCTTCCTCTTTGCTGGCGCTCGATGATGCCGGCGCCCATATTGCCAATCGAGCAAGCCCGATGGCCTTTTTTCGGGGCTTTTTTGCGACCTGGAGGGACTTCAGCTCACTGCTTTCAGCGCGTCCACCTTGCGTTCCCAGGCGAGCGCCTGGGCAACGATGCGGTCGAGGTCGTCGTGCTCGGGCTTCCAGCCCAGCACCTGCCTGATCTTGTCGGAGGCGGCGACGATGGCCGCTGGATCGCCGTCGCGGCGTGGCGCTGGCATGGCGCGGATATCGACGCCGGAGACGCGCTTTACCGCGTCAACGACCTCCTTCACCGAATAACCCTTCGAATAACCGCAGTTGAAGATGTCGGACTTGCCTCCCTCACGCAGGTATGCGAGCGCGGCCGAATGGGCGGAGGCGAGATCGGTCACGTGAATATAGTCACGCACGCAAGTACCGTCGTTAGTCGGATAATCAGTGCCGAATATCTGGAGTTCGCGGCGCTTGCCCAGCGCGGTCTCGCAAGCGACCTTGATCAAATGGGTCGCGCGCGGCGTCGACTGCCCCGATCTTCCCCGCGGATCGGCGCCGGCGACGTTGAAATAGCGCAGCGCGACGTAGCGGAAATCATGAGCTATCGCGGTATCCGCCAGCATCATCTCGGTCATCAGCTTGGATGAGCCGTAAGGCGACACCGGCGCGAGTGCCGCCGTTTCCGTCACCGGGTTCTGTGCCGGGTTGCCGTAGACGGCGGCGGTCGAGGAAAAAATGAGGTTCTTTACGCCGCAGGCCACCGCGGTCGCGATCAGCGCACGGGATTTGACCGTGTTGTTCAGATAGTAGCCGAGCGGGTCCGCAACCGAGTCCGGCACCACGATCGAGCCGGCGAAATGAATGATGGCATCCACCGCACGCTCTTGGATCGCGTCCTCTACCGTTGCCGTGTCCGCAATATCGGCGACAATAAGCTTCGCACCCGGCGCCACGGCCCAGCGATAGCCAGTCGACAAATTGTCGATAACGACGACGTCCTCGCCCGCGTCCAGGAGCGCGAGGACCATATGACTGCCGATATAGCCGGCGCCCCCGGTGACGAGAACACTCATGCGTTCAAACCCAATGCTTCCCCAAATGGAGCAATATCTGTCCCCAAGCGGCGGTTCATAGCGGCCGCAATTGCGCCATTTCGGCACACTTCATGGCGGTCGTCAGGCCAACAGTTGACCTGCCATGAACTTTGCATGCCCGATACCAGTCATCTAACCGATTTCCCCTAACGTCATTTTGGAGCCCGGAATGCCTGCCGCCAAGAAGCGTGTCCGCAAAGCTGTGTTTCCGGTTGCCGGACTCGGCACACGGTTTCTTCCCGCCACCAAGGCTGTCCCGAAGGAAATGCTGACGGTGGTCGACCGGCCGGTGCTGCAGCACGTTGTCGACGAGGCGAAAGCCGCAGGGATCGAGCATTTCATTTTTGTTACCGGTCGCAACAAGGGCGTCATCGAGGATCACTTCGATAGCCAATATGAGCTAGAGCGGACGCTGGCCGAACGCGGCAAGAAAGACGCGCTCGAAATTCTGCAGCGTGAGTTGCCGGCGGCCGGCCAAACGAGCTTTACGCGCCAGCAGGCGCCGCTCGGGCTCGGACACGCGGTGTGGTGCGCGCGCGATATCGTCGGGGACGAGCCGTTTGCGCTACTGCTGCCCGACATGCTGCATCACTCTGTAACCGGGGCAACCGGGTGCCTCGCCGACATGATGGCCGCGTACAGCGAGACGGGTGGCAACCTGATCGCGGTCGCGCCCGTACCGGAGGACCAGACGCACCAATATGGTATCGTCGGCGTCACGGATGCGTCCGCGAAAGTTTCGAGAATCACGGCGATGGTCGAGAAGCCAAAAGCCGGCACGGCTCCATCCAATCTGCACATATCCGGACGCTACATCCTGCAGCCCGAGATTTTTGCGCTTCTGAAAAAGCAGGAGCGTGGCGCAGGCGGCGAAATCCAGCTCACCGATTCGATGATCCGCCTCATGAACGACAGTGATCAGCCGTTCCATGCCGTGCGCTTCGACGGAAGCATCTACGATTGCGGATCGAAGATCGGCTTCCTGATGGCCAATGTCGCCTACGCGCTGGCGCGCGAAGAGCTTGCCGATTCGTTCCGCGCCGAGGTGAAAAGGCTCATTTGATCACGCGTTCTTCGCGGCCGGCCTAACCTGGTTAATTACCGAACTAGGCGTGGATGGACGCTGGCCGGAGTGGCACGCGCGCGGGCGATCTGCTACCAACGGGGTCCCGTGATCGGACGTTTCGTGCCGGGGGGCTTCGCGGGAGGGATTCAGCCGCTGATGACGAAGGTTGTTCCGCTGTCCGCACACGGATCGAAAGCACGCAAGCCCAGCGCCGCAGGCGCGAGCGCCGCGACGATCGAATCCGCCATTCGCACGCTCGGCCTTGAGAGCGAGGGGCTGGCGCAACTTGCTGCCGAACTCAAGGGTCCGATGGCCCAATCGTTCGCGCAGGCAGTACGCCGGCTCGCCAACGTCAGTGGCCGCGTCATCGTGACCGGCATTGGCAAGAGCGGACACGTCGGCCAGAAGATCGCAGCCACGTTTGCCTCGACCGGCACGCCCGCATTCTTCGTGCATCCAAGCGAAGCGTCGCACGGCGACCTCGGCATGATCACACCGGCCGATTTGATCCTAGCGCTGTCGTGGTCGGGCGAGACGGTGGAATTGAAGCCGCTCATCACGTACTCACGCCGCTTTTCGGTGCCGCTGGTCGCCGTCACGTCACGCGCCCACTCCGCGCTCGGCGAACAGGCCGACGTGGTGCTGGAATTGCCACGGGCCAAGGAAGCCTGTCCGCACGGACTGGCGCCGACAACATCGACCACCATGCAGCTTGCGCTTGGTGATGCGCTCGCGATTGCGTTGCTCGAAGCGCGCGGCTTCACCGCGCACGATTTCAAGGTGTTCCACCCCGGCGGCTCGCTGGGTGCGAACCTCAAATATGTTTCCGACATCATGCACAAGGGCGACCGACTGCCATTGCTGCAAACGGGCGAAGCGATGACGTCCGCGCTTGTCACTATGACCGAGAAAAGCTTCGGCTGCGTCGGCATTGTCGATGGCAAAGGCCGGCTCGTCGGCGTCATTACCGATGGCGACTTGCGCCGTCACATGGGCGAGAAGCTGCTCGCGGCGCGCGTCGAGGAGATCATGACGCGCAAGCCCAAGACCATTGCTCCAACCATGCTCGCGTCGGCGGCGCTCGAACTCATCAACACGTCACGAATCACGGCGCTGTTCGTGGTCGACAAGGGCAAGCCCGTCGGCGTCGTGCACGTACACGATCTGCTGCGCCTCGGCGTGGCCTGAGGCTATTGGCGTTCAACGATCGGTATTGGCGACGACGAGCACCGTGCCATCGACGCCGGTGACCTCGACGCTGGCGCCGCGCGGCGCATCCTCACCCTCAGCCGCCCAAAGCGTGTCGTCGATGCGGACCTTGCCGCGGCCGTTCACGATGGCTTCCTCGACCGCTACCCGTCGTCCTATGTACTGGGCGCCGCGGACGTTGAGGTTGGGCTCATCGGATCGAGCGAGGTCGCCCCGGTTGGAACGGCTCACGACGACCGCCGTCACGAATGCCAACGCCGTGAACAGAATGAGCTGCCATTCCCACGCCATCGGCACAAGGAGCGCGATGGTGCCAACTACGGCGGCCGCCACGCCGAACCACAGGAAGTGGATGCCCGGGACGATGGTCTCGAGCACCATCAAAACGACGGCCAGCGCGAACCACAGCCAAACGCCCAAACGCTCGAAGAGTGCAGCGATCAACTCCATGGCCTTACCCTGTCATTCGGCTACGTCTGTATCAATCACGTACGCGGGACCGTCGGCGTGCGGCCGGGTTGCCGCGGCGGCTGGTCCCCGCTGCTGAAGGCCTCGCCCGCGATCTGGGCGAGGCCGCCGAGCGAGCCGATTATTGAGGAGGCCTCTAGCGGCATCATGATAACCTTTTGGTTGGGCGCCTTTGCTAGCGACTCCAGAGCCTTCATGTACTGCACGGCGACGAAGTAATTGATGGCCTGTACGTTGCCGCCAGAGATGGCGTCCGACACCATCTGGGTGGCTTTTGCCTCGGCTTCGGCCTCGCGCTCGCGGGCCTCGGCGTCTCGGTAAGCGGCTTCACGGCGGCCTTCTGCTTCCAGCACCACTGCCTGCTTCTCACCTTCGGCTTTCAGGATTGCAGCGGCGCGTAAACCTTCCGATTCCAATATCTGGGCGCGCTTCTCGCGCTCGGCCTTCATCTGACGGGCCATGCTATCTACGAGGTCGCGCGGCGGCGCGATGTCCTTGATCTCGATGCGCGTCACCTTCACGCCCCAAGATTCGGTGGCATGGTCCACGACCTGCAGCAGGCGGGCGTTGATCTGATCGCGGTTGGAGAGCAACTCGTCGAGGTCCATCGAGCCCATGACGGTACGAATGTTGGTCATCGTCAAGTTGACGATCGAATGCTCCAGCGCATCAACTTCGTAGGCCGCTTTTGGCGCATTCAGAATCTGGAAGAAGGCCACGCCGTCGACGCGGACCATGGCGTTGTCGCGGGTGATGACATCCTGGCTCGGGATCTCCATCACCTGCTCTTTCATGTTCATCTGGTGCGCGACGCGCTCGATGACCGGAATGAGGAAGTGCATACCAGGAGTCAGCGTGCGCGTGTATCGGCCGAGATTCTCAACCGTGTAGTTGAACCCCTGCGGTACGATCTTGATCGTGGACCACAGCACCCAAATGGCGGCCGCCAGCAGAATAAAGCCGAATGATTCGAAACCGCCCATTGGCGCCTCTCCCCTGAAATATCGCTCCGCGAATCGCAAATAAGCGCTGTCGGCGATGATTTAAGGGTCCGACCCCGAATAATTCGTAAATAGTGGGTTATTGCGCGCCATATTACGGCGCGATTTGAGCCTAATTGCGTTGAAATGGCGGCGATTGGCGCGGCCGCATCTTACGCCGTGTCAGAGCCACCCTTCGAGCTCGCGGCGCACGATTGCCTCAATCACATCCACGCCTTCCTCGCTATCATTCAGCGCGGGAAGATAAGCGAAATCTTTTCCGCCATTAGATTCGAAGATGTGGCGGTTTTCACCATTGAGTTCTTCCAACGTCTCGAGGCAATCGGCCGAAAAACCGGGCGCTACCAGCGCTAGGCTTTTCGTTCCCTCGCGCGCAAGGCGCTCGACCATCTTATCAGTATACGGCTGGAGCCATGGGTCATTGCCGAAACGTGATTGAAATGTCGTCAGCCAGCGCTCCTCTGCGATACCCAGCTTTTCGCGCAGTAGCCGAGATGTCTTTCGGCACTGGCAGTAATAAGGATCGCCCTTTTCGAGATATTTTTCCGGCATGCCGTGAAACGTCGCGATGATCTTTTCCGGTTCGAAGCTCAATTTCGCGAGACTTTTTTTCATCGAGCGGGCGAGCGCGTCAATATAGACCGGATCGTCGTGATAGCTCGGCGCAACCCGGACGGCCGGCTGCCAGCGTATTTTCATCAGTGCCCGAAACGCCTGATCGCAAGCGGTCGCCGTTGTGGCGGCGGCATACTGGGGATAAAGGGGCAATAGCAGAATGCGGTCGCAGCCCTGTTCCTGAAGGGCCCGAATTCGGCTCTCGGTCGTCGGGTTGGCGTAGCGCATAGCCCAATCCACACGCAGGCGCGCATTGCCATCGAACCGGTGCGCGAGCTGCTCGGCTTGGCTGCGCGTGATGGTCTTGAGCGGACCCTCGTCCCTCTCGTTGTTCCAGATCGTTGCGTAGTCGCGCCCCTTTCTACCAGGGCGGACGGTCAAGATGATGAGATTGAGAATCGGCCACCACTTCCATTTCGGTTCCTCGATGACGCGCTCGTCCGATAGGAACTCCTTGAGGTACCGGCGCATGGGCCAGTAGCCCGTGCCGTCCGGAGTGCCCAAGTTCAACAACAACACGCCGACGCGGCCGTGCAAGGCGCGGGGATGATCGGCCGGACAATGCCGGCGATCGGGGCCAAATTGATCCAACTTCGGAAGCTCGTTCATTCCTGCACCTGAAACCGCAACGTTGTTTTTAGCTTAGCGGATCAGGCGCGGCGTTGCGACGAGGACTTGCTCTTTGGTGCAGCCAGCGCGGGCGCCGAGGAGCGCGCCGGAATTACGTCCGCCAAATGCGGCGTGTTGACTGGGGCTGCGGGCGGGTCGGTGGCCTTTGGCACTGTCTCCGGCGCCGCAGCAGGACTCTGGTTAGCCTCAAAGAATGTCAGGACACCGGATGCGCGCCAATAGGCCGCCACGCGATCGGCAAACGCCGCGGGCTTCTCCGCGAAAAGGCGATCTGCCTTTGCAAGCGCGACCCGTCGAAGGCGCATTTGATGGTTGCGGCACAAACGGCCGATGGCCGCGATCTCCTCCGCAGACAGCGTCTCGGCATTGCCCGTGGCGGCGTGCAGCATGGCGATATCATGATCATCGCCCAGGATCTGAGACAGCTCTCGCGCCGCCGCCACGCGCACCTCGATGACTTCAGGCCAAGACCTCGTGAGCAGGCTCATTTGCCGCCAGTGAGCTTGAACAGCTTTTCGCAGCTCATGGAACGTTTCATCCGAAGGCTCGGCCCGTGCCTTGCGCAACGCGGCGCGCCCTTCGCGATAGCTTGCCTCAAGTCCGTCGCGCAGGACGTCGAAGCCCTTGTCCTTGATGCGCGTCGAGGCGAACCGCTTTGCCTCTTTCAGCAGCATGAGGCGCGCGCGCGATGCGACGTCGGCATCGAGCACACCAGCAAATGCTTCCGCTTGAACACCCCAGATGCGTTGGAGCGGCCGAAGTACCGCCTCGCCGGCTTGTCCCGACTCTTCCTTCAGTTTGCCCAAGGTCTGCATAAGGACGGCCTGATCGCGCCGCGACGAGAGGAGCCGTGCGATGTCGCGCAGGGCCGCGTTGCGGCGGCGCGCCCTTGCCTTGCCCAGTGCCGGCGAGCACAACCGCACCAGCGCCCGCAGCCGCTTCATGGCCTTGCGGCAGGCGTGCACGCCCACGGGCGGAACGGCCTCCGCGCCTAGCTCGGCCAGGGCGATCTCGAATTGATCGCGGCCGATGCGGCGGAAGCCCTTTTGGACGCTCTCGTCGAACTTAAACTTGAAAGCCATGGTCGAGAATAGGACGGCTCCACTGCCGCCTGCCGGACACGGAAACCATACGCCACTGTCACAATCGATGCGCCAGGAGCCGCATGGTTAATTTTATGACGCTTCAGTGACGGTCCGCCAATAGGTCCAGCCATTGGCGAATCCGGGCGTCGGGGTCGGCCGCAGTCATGAAATCGGTGATCACGGCCAGGCTGTCGGCGCCAGCAGCCAATACGGCGGCGGCGCGTTCCGGAGTCAATCCGCCGATGGCGACGAGAGGTAACGTCCCGACGCGCGCCTTCCACTCGCGGACGCGGCCAAGGCCTTGGGGCGCCCAAGGCATCACCTTGAGTTTGGTCTCAAAAACCGGCCCCAGGGCGATATACTCCGGCTCCGCTGCAAGGGCGGTCGCGAGTTCTTTTTCGTCGTGCGTCGAGACGCCAAGCCGCAAACCCGCGCGTTTGATGGCTGCAAGGTCGGCAACCGCCAAGTCCTGCTGGCCAAGGTGCACAAAGTCGGCTCCGGCGGCGATCGCCTCGCGCCAGAAATCGTTCACGATCAGCTGGCAGCCGTGCGAGCGCGCGACGGCGAGGCCCTGGCGGATGTCCTCGATGACGCGCGATCCTTCCACGTCCTTCATGCGGAGCTGCGCAGTGCGGACACCGAGCGGCACAATGCGGCTAAGCCAGCCTACATCCGGTACGATCGGATAGAAGCGGCCGAGCAGCCGTTGCGGCTTTTCGAGCGGTTTCATTCGAGATCAAAGAACGGCGTACCGGCAACGGGGGTCGAGGGGACCGCCATATCGCGCTCGGGCATCAGGCCCGCCTGATACGCGAGGCGCCCGGCTTTGACGGCCGCTGCGAAGGCCGCGGCCATTCGCGCAGGATCGGCGGCTTTGGCCACTGCCGTATTCAGCAGCACGGCATCGTAGCCGAGTTCCATGGCGTGGCTCGCATGCGACGGCGCGCCGATGCCGGCATCGATGACGAGGGTCACGTTCGGAAAGTACGCCCGCAGGGTCTTCAGCGCGGGGACGTTGACGAGCCCCCGTCCAGTGCCGATGGGAGATCCCCATGGCATAATCACTTCGCAACCTGCGCGCTGCAGCCGCTCCGCCACTGACAGATCCTCTGTCGTGTACGGGAATACCTTGAAGCCTTCGCGCACCAACGTTTCGGCAGCTTCGACGAGGCCGAATACTTCGGGCTGTAGTGTGTCGTCGTTCGCGATCACTTCGAGCTTAACCCAATCGGTCGCGAAGAGTTCACGCGCCATCATTGCGGTGGTGATTGAGTCGCGCGCCGTGCGGCATCCGGCGGTGTTGGGAAGAACCTTGATGCCCAATCCTCTGATCAGCTCGATGAAGCGTTCGCCGACCCGGCCGCCGGCTGCTTCCCTGCGCAGCGAAACGGTCACGATTTCGGCAGATGACGCGCGCACCGCTTCGGCGAGAATTGCGGGCGAAGGGTAGCCGGCGGTGCCGAGCAGAATGCGCGAGGCAACGCGCTCACCATATAGCGACAGCCCGTCGGGCTCGTGCAGCGCCTGGTCTCTTACGTTCATGCGATTGCTCTGGCGGCTAACCGCCTTGCCGGGGAGAGACAATCTCAACCCGGTCGCCGGTGTTCAGCAGCGTGGTAGCACGCCGAGCCTCCGGCACGAAATCGCCGTTTAGCGCCGTAGCCACGCGATTGGTTCCTAGTCGTTCGACCTCGATCAGATCGGCGAGGGTGCGCGCACAAACCCGCGTCTTGCGGCCGTTTACGGTGATTTCGATGTGTTCTGTGGTCGACGCCATTACGGGTGTGAAAGCCCATTAACCGGTGCTGCCGTTAAGCGACGTTAAGCCGGATCGGCGGGCATTTTAGCGCGCCGCCGCGCCGCCCGTCAAAGCGGGCGCCAACACCGCAAACCCGGATGTTCGCTACGCGATGGCTGTATGCACGAACTCATGCTGCTTTTTCTCGGCAAGCAGATCGGCGACGGCTTTGGCGAGGACGGGCGCCAGAAGAAATCCGTGCCGGTAGGCGCCGTTGACTCGAACAAGCCGGCCGTCATCCGAAGCGACGATGCGCGGCACATGATCGGGAAACGCCGGGCGGATGCCCGCGCCCATGTCGAGGATAGACGCTTCCGCAAATGCGGGATGTACCGCATACGCCGAGCCCAGGAGGTCGAGCGCCGACTTCAACGTCATCGGGCCGTCGTCCTCGCGTTCGATCACGGTCGCGCCCAGCACGTAGCGGCCATCGCCTTGCGGCACGATGTAGATCGGTTGACGCGGGTGAAGCAGGCGCACCGGTCGCGACAAGGATACGTCGCGCGCCTCGATCACAATCCGCTCGCCGCGCACGCCGCGTAGCTCAGCCAGATCGTGCTTCGCTTCGATCCCTCGGCAGTCGATGACTGAGTCACCGGCCACGGCGCCACTCCACACTTCGCCGAAGGCCAGCTCAACCCCGAGCTGCTGAAGCTGGATTAAGAGCCAGTTCATCGCCGCGACGGCATCCATATGCGCTTCGCCGGGATAGTAGAGCGCTGCATCGAAGCGGTCGGCGAGCATCGGTTCAAGTTCGCCCAACTGGCCTGCATGAATCAGGCGGCTGCCTTCGGTCACGCGCTGAAAACGCGTCAACTCCGATCGGTCGCGCACGGCGGCGACGACCAGCGTGCCATTTGCCAAAAGTCCAGGGTAGACGCTGCGCCAGATATCAAGGCCGGCGCGGCCCATGTCCCGAACGATTGGCGGCGAAGCCTCGGACTCGCACTCGGGCGCGATCATCGCGGCAGCCCAGCGGCTCGAACTTCTTTCAAAGGGCGAAGCTGCGGCCTCGACGAGGCGAACGCGGTGACCAGCATTGGCAAGCGTCCATGCCTGCCAGAGCCCCAGGATGCCGGCACCCGCGACGGTGATCGACTTTTGCGTCACAACTCAACCTCATACCTTTGCCCGCCGCCTCACATCCCGCATCGATCGCTAATCTCCGAGCGCCACGCCTTCGCGCCGTGGATCAGTTCCGCCCTCAAGGCGCCCCTCGCGGCGCGCGATGGTCTGAACGCCCGACGTCATCATCTCCAACTTCACCTTGTGGCCGTAGGCGCTGAGTTCGAGCGCAGGCCACTTCGGGTCCAGTTCAGACTCGGCGACGAGCCCCACGCCCTCGCTGCCGAAGTTCATCAAATCCGCCGACGCTTGCGCGTCGAGTTGCCAGTCCAGCATAGCGACCAGAGTCTTCACAACATAGAGGATGATGCGGCCGCCGCCGGGCGAACCTGTTACGGCCTCAAGGTCACCGCGGGCGTCAAACACGAGCGTCGGAGCCATCGAGCTGCGCGGCCGCTTGCCGGGACCGACCGCATTCGCAACTGGATTGCCCACATCGTCGATGGGTCGGAAAGAGAAATCCGTTAGTTCGTTGTTGAGCAGAAATCCTGCTGCCCACAGATGAGAGCCGAACGCGCTTTCGATTGTCGTCGTCATGGACACGGCATTGCCGTCGCCATCGACGATCGAAATCTGGCTCGTGCCAGGTGCTTCCATTGTCGCGTCGACCCCTGCGGGCTTTTTCAAGCCCGGTGGGACGCCCGGCTTCACGCCGCTTGCGGCCTTCGATGAATCAATCAACTTGCGCCGCTCGGCCACATACCGATCGTCGAGCAATCCTTCGGGCGGCGCCACGAAATCGGGATCAGCGATATAAAAATTGCGGTCGGCGTAGGCGAGCTTCTCGGCTTCGACGATGGCGTGGACAGCCGGCGCCGACAAAATCGCATCGCGTCCAGAAATGCCGGCGAGGGGCTCGATCAGCTTCAATGTTTGTCCGATGGTCGTGGCCCCTGACGACGGCGGGCCCATGCCGCAAATGTTGCGCTCGCGGTACATGAAGCACAGCGGCGGTCGTGCCAGCGGCTCATAGGTGGCGAGGTCCGCAAGCGTCAGATCACCTTTACGGATCGGTGCGGCCGCGACGGCGGCAACGATTTCCTCGGCAATCGGTCCCTCGTGCAGCACGCCCGCGCCGGACGATGCCATGGCCTTGAGCGTCGCGGCATACTCCGGGTTCTTCAGAATGGAGCCCCCAGGACGAGCGCGGCCGGCTTCGTCAAAAAAATATGCGCGCGCCCTGGGTGCGAATTTCTGCGCGCCGCGCCAGTTGAGCAGCATGCTGAGACGAGGCGAAACGGGAAAGCCGTCTTCGGCGAGCTTTATGGCCGGCTCGAACAGCGCTACCCACGGCAGCTTGCCGTGGCGCCGGTGAACCATTTCCAGCATGCGCATCACGCCGGGCACGCCGACACTTAAGCCCGAACGCGCGGCGCTTTCGAAAGCCATCGGCTTGCCGTCGAGGAGGAAGCGATCGGGCGTGGCGGCGGCCGGTGCTGTCTCGCGGCCGTCGTAGGATTCGACCTTGCGAGCGGCGTTGTCCCAATGGACGAGGAATGCACCGCCCCCGATGCCCGACGATTGGGGTTCGACGAGGCCCAGCACGAGTTGCATGGCGATGGCGGCGTCGATCGCGGAGCCACCCTTGCGCAGGATCTCGCGGCCTGCCTCGGCACCGAGCGGATGGGCGGATGCCACCATGTAGCGCTGAGCGATGCTGAGCGTCTTGGTCTGCCGCCCGGTGCCAGCCTCGGGCGCGGGCCGCGTCTCTTGCGCCACCGCGCCGAAGGCACAGAGCACCAGTGCAAGCGACAGGATACGAACGAAGGAAGATCTGGACAGGGGAAACATCATCATCGATCGACTATAGCCGTGCGCAATCGGGCAAGGATAAGTTCGGCGCTCAATTTCTGTGTACTTGGCGGGAGGCTCGAAATGTTCAAGGTGGAAATGCGTTATGCGGCGCCACTTTTCGCCACGGCGCTTTGGCTCTCATTCCCGCATTCTGACGCGATCGCGCGTGAAGCCGCCAAGCGCTTCACGCCTTTGCTTTCGACCGGCAAGACGGTGATGGATGAGACGATCGTCTATCCGACTGGGGCACCCGCAAAACTCACCACGGGAATCGTCACCATGAATCCGGGAGACGAAACCGGGTGGCATACGCATGGCGTGCCTGTTACGGGCATCGTGCTCGAAGGCGCGCTCACCGTGGACTATGGCGACAAGGGCATGAAGGTCTTCCGCGAGGGTGAATCCATCGCTGAAGCGATCAGTGTGCCGCACAACGGCAAGAACCTCGGTACAACGCCGATGCGCCTGTTCGTCGTTTTTATCGGCACGGAAGGGCAGGAGACGACGAGACCCGTGAAGCCGTAGCGCCCACGGGTCTCCACATTGTTGGCCGCCCTCAGGCCGCCAAGCGGCAGGACACACCAATGCATTCGATGTGGCGGTGGTCGGTACCGCAGCAGCCGCCAAGGACGCGCAGGTGCGGATGGCGCGCCAGGAGTTCGCGATACTGACGGCCCAGCTCGTCGGGGTTGCCCGCATCGAGATCGGGCGCCTCGTTGAGTTCGGCGTGGCTGCGCTTCGAGGCGTTGGCGCGAATGCCTTTAATGCGTTCGACCCATGCGCCGCTGCCGGCGAGCGTCGCATCGAAGTGCGTCGGGTGCGCGCAATTGATCATGTAGTAAGCGGGGGCTCGTCGCGTCTCCGCATCGACGGTCTCGATCGCGTTCTGGAGCGTGGCGCCCGAGGGCAAGCGGCCATCCGTTTCGAGAGTGAAAGAGATCGCGACGGGCATACCGGCGGCGCGCGCGGCGCGTGCGATGCCAATTGCCTCATTCACGTTGGTCATCGTGTAAGCGGCCACCATGTCGGCCGCGGTGTCGGCGAAGGTCATGATCTGTTCCCGGTGATAGGCTTCCGCGTCGTCCGCCGTCATTGCTTCGCCCGCAATATAGCCGTCACCACGCGGGCCGATCGCGCCGCTGATAACCATCGGCATCGCCGGTGTCTGGTGCCGTTCACGCAGTTCGGCCAGCATCTCGATCGCCTCGCGATTGACCTCGCGCAAGGCTCCACTCGAATAACCGAGCTTGTCGCCCCAGTCGGAACTCGCCCGCCAAGTCACGCTATCCAGAACGAAGCCGTATCCACCACGCTTCGCGGCCGCGATGTAGGGCAGATAGTATTGGGCAAGAGTGGCGCGGCCGGCCGTGTCGCGCAGCAGGTCGAAGGCGGCAAAGTGGGGAAGCTCAATGCCGTTGTGGAATATCAGGGTCGTCTCCAGCCCGCCGTCGGTCAAAAAATGCTGATCGCGCAATTGGGGCAGCCTGTGGCGATAGAAATGCATTGCCTTGGTCTCCGATTTGCGGGGGCGCGATACCCATTGCGCCGCCTTTCCATTGGTGTCGGGCACCCTATTCTGAAGACCATTTCGCGCTCCACTGAGCGCGTGGTGCAGTTCGCCGAAAGCAGTTTTTCGTGAGCCTACGCCGTGCTTTACTCTCCGGCATTGCATAAAGGCCGCCACCCCTCCGAGCGGCCGGACGTCCCAGACTGGACCCGAGGTACAGTTGCCCATGCTCAATGACGCGCCAAAAAAGCGTGGCGACGCGCGCGAGCGGCTGCTTCAGCTCGCTGAGGCTGCGGTGCTGGAGAAGGGGTTCGGCGCCACTTCGATCGAGGAACTGATCGAAGGCGCCGGCATCACCAAGAGCGGCTTCTTCTACCATTTCAAGGACAAGACCGAACTCGCACGCGCGCTGCTGATCCGCTACATCGAGCGCGAGGATCAGCTTTTCGACGAGTTGTTCGCGCGGGCGGACGAACTCAACGAAGACCCGTTACACGGATTTCTCGTCGGCCTCAAAATGCTGGCCGAGTTGATGGACGATCTGCCGAAGGGGCATCCCGGCTGCCTGGTCGCGTCGTACTGCTACCAGGAGCGGCTGTTCGACCAGCAGGTGCGCGACCTCAATACGAGCGCAGTCCTGGCCTGGCGCAAGCGGTTCCGCGAACGGCTCGACCGCATCGCGGAGCGCTATCCGCCCAAGATCGACGTCAATCTCGACGACCTCGCCGACATGCTGTCGGTCATCGCCGACGGGGGCATTATCCTATCCAAGGTGGTCAAGGATCGCGCCGCGCTGCCCCGGCAAGTGCTGCTTTATCGAGAGTTCGTGCGCACCGTGTTTCTCGGCCGCTAGGACGGCTTGAAACTCTTGAATAAAGTCCGATGCCAGGCGATTAGGCACGGCCGCCGGAACAAACCCAAAACTCCAGCGTTGCCGTCATCGCAACGCAACACGGCCGCCAAAAATCCAGAAATCTCGAATGAACTCAGAGATAAGGCGTCGATCCTGACAGGAGTGTGACTTCCCTGCTCTGCCGAGCAAAGCGGTACTGGTATATACGCAATGTTCACGTTGGACGGCACAGGATGTCCCCTCATCCTGCGCTTGGATTTTCGCTGAACCGATTGGAGCATCCCCCGATGATCTTCAAAAAAACCCTCACCGGGTTTTCCCTGGCAGTTCTCGTATCGCTTGGCGGGGTTACGGCAGCCAGCGCGCAAGGCGTCGACTTCCTGTGGGGCGGCGGCAGCGAATGGGGTGGCGGCCGTCAGACGGTTGCCTTTTCGAAGCAGTTTGGGACCGGCCATGTCGTCGTCTCTTTTGGCGATCGCCGGCTGTATCTGGTGACGGCGCCTGGAAAGGCGATCAGCTACCCGATCGCAGTCCCGCGCGAGCAAAGCCGCTGGCAGGGTACGACGTTCGTTTCCGACAAGCGCATCAACCCGGCATGGACGCCTACGCCGACGATGGTGGCCGAGAATCCGCGCCTTCCGCGTTGGGTCCCCGGCGGCCATCCGATGAACCCACTTGGCGTGCGCGCGCTCTATCTCGGGTCCAGCACTTATCGCATCCACGGCACGGACGCGCCCTGGACAATCGGCCAGGCCGTGTCCAAGGGCTGCGTGCGCATGTTCAACCAGGACGTGCTCGACCTTTATCCGCGCGTTCCGGTCGGCGCTCGTGTGACGGTCACGTGGCAGCGCTTCTCAACCACGGCGGTTGCATCGAACGACTACTCCGACGCACCGGCTTCGAGTCAGCCGACCGCAAAGAAGAAGCCTGAACCGAAGTACGAATACGTTGACCCGTTCACGGCGCTGTTCGGCGATCCTGAGCCGGTCCAGCCGAAGCGCAGGCCGTTGCCGCGCACGACGCAGATCAAGAAATATACGACGTCAGCCGCCAAGCCAGAGGCTGCCAAGCAGGACCGCGCTTCAGAGACTGCGTCCGTTCAGACGACGTCCGCCCAGACGCCTGCTGCCGCGCCTAAGGCATCGGCCGAAGTTCAATAAGATCTGCGGACAATCGGTCAGAATCGCACGGGCGGCCAGTGGCCGCCCGTTTCGTTTATGGCTAGAGCTTTTCGCCGCGCGCCTCGGACCAGAGCCGTGTGCTGTGATCTGAAAGCTGATAAGCGTATGCCCAAATTCGCCGCCAACCTATCCATGCTCTTTACCGAGCTGCCTTTCCTCGAACGCTTCGAGGCGGCGGCGAACGCGGGCTTCACCGGCGTCGAGTTCCTTTTCCCTTACGAACACGATCCAGCGGAAATCAAAGCCCGGCTCGACGCCAACGGCCTGCAGCAGGTGCTGTTTAACCTAAGGCCCGGCGATTGGGACAAAGGCGAGCGCGGCATCGCTATTTTTTCGCATCGGCGGGACGAATTCCGGGACAGCGTGCACCTCGCCGTCCGCTACGCCAAGGCGCTCGACTGCGGGATGCTGCATTGCCTTTCCGGAATCACTCCCCCGGCGGCCGATCAGCGTGACATGCGGCGCACGCTGGTGGAAAACCTCTGCTATGCGGCGGATGCGCTAGCGGGCGAAGGGTTGAAGCTGCTGATCGAGCCGATCAACACGTGGGACATTCCGGGTTATTTCCTCGACACAAGCGCGAAGGCCCAAGACATCATCGAGAGCGTCAGAGCCGATAACGTCCATCTGCAGTATGACGTCTATCACATGCAGATCATGGAAGGGGACCTAGCCCCCACCATCGCCAAGAGATTTGAACACATCGCGCACGTGCAAATAGCCGATACGCCGGGACGCCATGAACCGGGGACGGGCGAGATCAACTTTCCCTTCATCTTCGACCATCTGGACCGGCTCGGATATACCGGATGGGTCGGCTGCGAGTACAGGCCGCGGACGACGACGCACGAAAGCCTCGCGTGGTGGCGCAAGCTGCGCGGCGTCGGCTGACAGCTATTCCGTGCGCGGCTCCACCGCCGCGCTTTCGATCGTATAGGCGGCGTCGGCGAGGCCGGTGAAGGCCGTATCGGTCTTCATCAGTCCCGTGACCGTCACGGGATCGAAGGGCCCGCCGATTTCGAACCCCTTCTCGGCCTTCACGTATACGATCTGGTTCGCAGGAGGCGGCGGTACGTGAATACATGCGCCGACGAAGGGCACGAGGAGGAACTCCTTCACGGTCGTTGCGTCGAAGTCGAGCGGGACGACGTAGCCGCCGATGGCGACCCGCTTGCCGTTCAAATCGGCGACGACGGACGGAGGCTTATTCGAGCCCGGTTGGCGGCGCTTCATCGACATGAACTTGCCTTCCGCGATCGGTGGCGGCGGCGGACCGTCGGTCTGTTGGGCGGCATTGGGATCGGCACCGGCAAAGAAAGGCTTTGGCGCCTTGGCGGGATCGGGCTCAACCGCCGGGCGCAGGTCGGCCCATTTCAGCACGCGCGGCGCATCTTCCGCCAGCGAGATGCCGCTCAATGGCAACGCACTCAAAAGTACCGCGAGTATTACAAGCAGCGTCGTCGGGCGCATGGGCCTTTCGCTCCTTCTTTAGGTTCTGACCGTCATACCGTCGGCAAGCGACAGCCGGTAGGCACGGATGGCAGGCAACGCCGCCGCGAGTATTCCTGCAACGACGATGGCGGCGAGCTTCAACCATTCGTCGGGCCGTAGCGCATCAATCGGGAGGTTCAAACCGTACATGCGGTCGACCACCGGGCGCATAATGAGCAGCGCCGCATAAAGCGCGAGCGTACCGAGCACGACGCCCGCGAGCGTCAGCAATCCGCCCTCCGCAGTCAGCAATCCGAGCACGGTTGTAGGTCGCGCGCCGACGGAGCGCAGGATTGCCATTTCGCGCCGACGTTCGTTCAGCGTCGTCAGGATCATCGTCATCATGCCGAGCAGAGCGGTCGCGACGACCATGGCCGAAATCACGGACAGCGCCATCTCCGCAGTCCCGACAAGGCCCCATAGCTCCTGCAAAGCGACGCCCGGCATAATCGCGGACAACGGTTCCTCGGGATACTCGTTGATTGCGCGCTGCATTCGAAATGTCGCGACCTTGGAGTTGAGGCCGACGAGTGCCGCCGTGATGGTTTTGGGCGTCAGATCCATCGTGCGGACCCGGTCCGCTGAGACTGCGTGACCGGTATCGGGCACGCCGCTCTGCCAGTCGACGTGGATCGCCTCGATGGCCGCGAGGCTCACGTGTACCGTCCGGTCGATGGGCGTTCCGGTTTTAGCCAGAATTCCGGAAACGCGGAACGGTTTGTCCTGATGCTCCAGGAAGGCGACGGAGCCGGCGCCGTGCGCGACCACTATCGGGTCGCCAACCTTGTAGCCGAGCTTGTTGGCGACATCGGCGCCGATGACCGCATCGAAGAGATCGCTGAAGGGCGCGCCCGCGGCGAATTCCATCTGCTGGCCGCGGCGGAACTTGTAGTGCTTGAAGTATTCGGGCGTGCTGCCGAGTACGCGGAAGCCGCGATGGCTGTCTCCGAGCGACAGCGGCACGATCCAGGCGATCTCCGGGCTCTTGGCGATGTCCTCATAGCTCTTCCACGTCATGTTGTTCGTGGGATTGCCGATGCGGAACACTGAATAGAGTAGCAGGTTCAAGCTGCCGCTGCGCGCGCCGACAATTAGATCGGTGCCTGAGATCGTGTCGGCAAAGCTTTGCCGCGCCCCGGTGCGGACCTTCTCGACGCCGAGCAGCAGCATCACGCTCGCGGCGATGGCGAGTACGGTCAGCAGCGCCGTCACCCAGCGGTTCAGCAGCGATTTGAGCGCAAGGCGGGGAATGATCACGCTGCGGCTCCCCGGCTCATGGTGGCGATATCGGTCAAGCGTTCGACACGATCGAACGACGAAGCGAGCGTCGGGTCGTGGCTCACCATCACGACACTCGCCTGCGCGCGGGCGGCTTCCGCAAACAGCAGATCGACGAAGGCCGCCTGAGCGTCGCGGTCCAGTGCCGAGGTCGGCTCGTCGGCGACGATGATCTGAGGCGCGCCGATCAGCGCGCGTGCGGCGGCGACGCGCTGCTGCTGGCCAACGCTCAATTCGGCGGTCGCGGCACGCGCTATCGAGTCCTCGTCAATTCCGAGCGCAATAAGCAGCCGGCGTGCAACCTCATTCGGCGCGCCTTGCGCAACGACACGAGCACGTCTTTCCGGCGCGAATGCCAACGGCAGGGTCACGTTGTCGATGAGCGAGCCATATGGCAGCAGGTTGAACATCTGGAAAATGATGCCGAAGTGCTCGGCGCGGAAGCGGTCGCGCGCTGCGCCACCGAGCTTGCCGAGTCCGGTGCCGAGCACGCGTACGTCTCCGGCTTGCGGCGTGACGATACCGGCAAGAAGGCTCAGGAACGTCGACTTGCCGCTGCCGGAGGGACCAAGCAGCAGGAGGCGCTCGCCGCGCGCGAGTTCGAACTTTTCTATGCCGAGCGTGAAACGCGAACGGCCGGGCCACGTGAAGCGCACGTCGGAGAAGGCGACGGCGCATGCGCCGTCGCCTGCGTGACGTTGTTCCAAGACACGCGTTGGGTCGGCCATGACGCTACATCATGCCCGTCAGATCGAGGGTCGGCTTATCCCGCGTCAGCTCGGTTTGCGTTTGCCCTTTTGCGGTGGCGACGTTGACGCTGAGCGACTGCGCACCGGCAAATGTCGTGAAGTAGGTGGTGCTAAGTCCGGTCAGGCGTTCGGGCGCCGCGCATTCCAATGCGTAAGTCGCGTGGAATTCGGAGTGCTGCGCGCCTCCTTCCGCCTTGTCGTGGTCGTGATCGTGCCCTTCATCCTTGTGATCGGCTTCATCCTTTTCATCGTGATCGTGATCTTCGGCGTGAATTTCAACGTTTGCTTTTACGACCTTGCATTGGGCGGCATCCGGCAATCCGAATAGCTTCAGCGCATCGGAGAGTTCGGCCTTGGCCTTTGTTACGGCCGCTTTCTGCGCATCGACCTTGGCCGCGGTCTCGAAGCCGACGATATCGGCGCCTGGCGCCTCAAGCTCGATTTCGACCTTCGAACCTTCAATCGCGATGTTGAGCGTGCCTTTTCCGTGCACGTGCGCACCTGCCTGACGGTGTGCGGTTCCTTCCGCAAAGGCGGGCGTGGCGAAGAGCGCGAGCGCAGCGGCCGCGCGGGTGAATGCGTGTATCACAAGGTTTCTCCAATTCTGGACGGATAACGGGACGCGCCAGCACGAAGTGCGGGCCATCGCCAACCGCGGCGTGTCAGAGCCCGTTGTCGGCTTGGACCATCGATTGGCGCTCAGAAGAGCACACGCGCCGAGCGCGTGTCAGGCCTCGTTGGAGACGGGTGGTCCGCGAGCGAGAAACCCGTGATGGATCTCTATTCCGGCTGCTGCCGGTTGGGGTAACGGGAGACGCTGCGAGGTCCAGGGCGGTGGCGACAAAATCGCCGGCGCAACCGGCATCACGCCGCTGCTCGCTATCGCCGCCGTCCAGCATATGGTGCAATCGTGGTCGTGGCCGTGGGGCACACCCGGCACGCAAGGGCTGGCCGGCATTGCGGTGTTAAAGCCGGCGGTCAGGGCGCGTGCCCGCAGATCGGGCGCATCGTGGTGATGCGGCGCTATCAACGCCATGTCACCGACCAGCGCGAAGAGCGTCAGCCAGACAATTGCGATCCGGTGCCGTAGGCGTTTCATGCCACCTCGTGCCACGCATTGCGCGTCGGGGTGATGTGGTCGCGCCGAGTTATGTCACAACTGTGGCCGTAGGGCGCGTGGTCCCCGGTTCACCCGGCAGGGCCGACCGCAACGGGCTCGGCCGGGGCGAAGGGCATGTCCCAATCGCGCCACCCGTCCGTGCCTTCCGGGAACCAGTAAAGCTGCGTGTAGCCGAGGCCACGCGCGCGCTTGATCGCGTTCCAACTCATCCAGCAGTCGGCGTAGCAATAGATGATGATGGGGCGCGCATGGTCGCCGCCGGTTAAGCGCTCGAGGTTATGCTTGAAATAGGAGATCATGCGTTCCGGTGCATCGCCCTTGCCGACATCGGGCAGCCAAGTCGACCCGGGAATGTGCTGGTGCGGCTTCAGGCCCTTCCAGGTCCCGGACGCCTCATCGAACACGCCGCCCATGGCGGGGGCGACATCGACAAGGACAGCATTTTTATCGGCGACGAGGCGCTGGAGTTCCTCGACAAAGATGCGCTTGGCACCCGGCGCCTCGTCCGGCAGCGGCGCACGGTAGCGCGCGATGCGAAGTCCGGTCACGGGATCGAAGTCTGAGTCGCCGGCCCGAGCCGACGGCACGCACAGGCAGGCGAGGCAACCGAGAAGAAAAAATGCGGCTGTCAGGATGGCCCGGCGCCAAGACGTTGCTGGTTCCGGGCCAATGATCATTTCGCTTCAGCGCGTCTCCACATCCCGTGTACCTGCCGTGTGTTCGGCGGACGGGCGCACAGCCGCGCCCCACGGGTAGCGTCCAACCTTGATCGATTTGATCGGCTTCAGGGTCTTGGCGTCAATAGCCGTGACGTCGTTCGAGACCCCGTTGGTGGTGAATAACATGCCCTCGTCCGGCGTAAACGCGAGATGCCATACGCGCTGGCCGACAAGGATATAGTCCGTCACCTTCATCGACGGCACATCGATCACCGCGACTCGGTTCGAGGGCCCCAGCGCCACGAAGGCGCGCGTGCCGTCGCGCGTCAGGCGCACGCCAACGGGCTGGATGCTGTCGCGCGAGACGCCAGGAATTTCGAACGTAAACTTGTGTTCGATCTGCTTGGTCGCGACGTCGATCACGGCGACGGTTCCGCCGATCTCGGAGGAGACCCACACCTTGCGGCTGTCGTTGGTGAACTCCGCGTGGCGCGGTCGTTGATCGACGAGAACATTGGCGACCGTTTCATAGGTCTTGGCATCGATGAAGTGCGCCATGTTCGTCGTCTCGGAGGTGACGACAGCGATGCTGTTGTCAGGCGCAATGCCGACGCCTTCGGGCTCGATGCCGACATCAACCTGTTTCACCACCTGACGGGTGTGGACATCGACGATTGTGGTAACCGCGTTGTCTTCATTTGCGATGAAGAGATGGCGACCATCGGGTGCAAGCGCGAACTGCTCGGGATCGGCGCCTGAGGGAAGGTCATGCAGCAGCTTCTCGGTCGCCGCATCGTAGACCTGGACGGAGTCGTCGTCGCTCGCGCAAACAAAGAACGTCTTGTAGTCGGCGGCAAAGGTGACACCGCGGGGGCGCTTTCCGACCTTGATGGTGCGCACAACCTGCAGGGTTTTTGAGTCGATCACCGAGATCGTGTTGTCTTTCTCGTTCGTCACATAGATTTCGTGGGCGGAAGCTGGCTGCGCGACAGCCGAGCCAATCAGCACTGCAAGGACCAGCCCACGGCGGGCGTTCACCTTATGCATGTTGGCACTCCTCCCGATTTGGCGATAATTTTCTTTTTGGTTGATGCCGTCCGGCATGGCCCTCATCGGCGGCGCGGCGGCAGCCGGCAACTTCGCCCGGAGGGGGCGTCCCGGATATTCTACCTAGGTACTACGGGACCACCTCCCGAGCCGATTGTCCGTGGTCGGAAGCCGAGCTAGGACTATTGGGTAATTCCGGGCAGCTTCGTCGATCCACTACACAAATTCGATAAGCATAATGCCTAGGGCAGGAAACCGAGGTTCTCTATGAAATCGACCACTTTTTGGGGCGCGTTTGCCGTCTGCGCAGCGCTGTCGCTCGCGCATGCCGTTCCTTCTTTTGCCCACGGTGACGTGACGCCTCAGCCGATCGATACGGCCGGGCTTGAGCCGCTTGGCGACGCGTGGCGCAAAGAGAACCCCTATCGCGGCAATGAGACCGCCAAGAAGATCGGCGAGTCGGGGTACACCCAAAATTGCGCGCGCTGCCATGGGCTGGAAGTGATTTCCGGCGGTCTGGCACCTGACCTGCGTTTCCTCGAGCCGGGTGCTCCGGGCGATGAGTGGTTCATTGAGCGCATCCGTCACGGCGCGAAGAAGACGGACGGCACAACGATCATGCCGCCCTTCGAAGGCATCTTCAATCAGGAAGCGATGTGGGCGATCCGGACCTACATTGAATCCGTTCCCGCCGAGTAACATTATGCGCCGAGGCGCTTGGCCCTGGCGTATCATTAGAATGGTTGTGGCGGTTGCATTCTGCGCCGCCACGCTTGCCACGCGCATCGATGCGCGACCCCTTGACGAAGTCGTTGAGAGCAAACAGCTCCGTATCATCACTTACCTCGATAACTTGCCGTTTTCCGACGAGAGAGACGGCAAACCCTTCGGCATAGAGGTAGATCTCGGTCGCGCGATCGCGCGCGAGCTGGGTGTCGAAGCCGACTTCGTTTTGCGCATGCAGGGTGAAAGTGCGGACGACGACCTTCGCGCAAACGTCTGGCGCGGGCCGCTCACCGGAGGCGGTGTCGGCGATGTCATGCTGCACGTTCCGGTTGATCGCGAATTTGCGCTGCGCAACAAGGAAGCCGTTATCGGCAATCCTTACTTCCAGCAGCGCATCGTTCTCGCAATTCATCCCGAGTTGACGGGAGAGAACCCGAATTTCGATGTCTTTAGGGATAAAAAGGTCAGCGTGCAGCTTGGGACGGTCGCCGACTATTTTTTGATGCGCTACGAGGACGGCGCCCTCATTGAAAATATCTCGCACTTCGTCAAGCCCGAAGCGGGCGCGAAGGAATTCGTGGCCAAGGAGACGTCGGCTTGGCTCGGCATCCGCTCTGATATGGAGGGCCTGCTACACAAATCGGACGCCAAGGCTGTGTTCGTCGAACCGCCAATGGATGGCATCGTGAGGACGAATTGGGTTCTGGGCACAGCCGTCAATGAGAAGAGCAGGGACTTGCAGTATGCAATAGGTGCTGCAATTGATAAGATAACGGAGTCGGGCGAGATCGAGAAGATCTATGCCAAGTATGGTGTGACGTACATTCGGCCACCCCTTTAAGAAGGCAAGCACATGGCCGCGAGGAGAGACATGATCCGCAGATCGTTCCTGGCCATCGCTGCCATGTTGATGGCCGCTCCAGCCGCCGCCGAGCCACAATCCGACCCGTTCAATTCGCCGGTTTGGAATGATCTTGCCAAGAAGGTGTTCGGTGACGCGCCTTACGTGTTCGACGACGCGGTCAAGGTCTCTGTGCCCCACACTGTCGAGAACCAGGCACAGGCGCCCGTGATCGCGGATGCACGTGGCTTGTCCGATGTGAAGCGGCTGATCGTTTTCTCCGACCTCAATCCCATTCAGCTTGCGATTGCGCTTGAGCCGCAGGCGGCAGCGCCATTCGTCGGCATGCGGTTGAAGATCGAGCAAAGTACGCCGGTCCGCGCTGCAGCGCTAACAGCGGACGGCACTTGGCACGTCGGCGGCATTTATCTCGATGCCGCAGGCGGCGGGTGTACTGCGCCAGCGACGGGACGCGCGGTCGCAAACTGGTGGGATACGCTGGGTCAAGCGCAGGGCCGCGTCTGGCCCGCGACGGACGGCTACTCGCGCGTTCGCTTCCGCATTCGTCATCCGATGGATACGGGTCTCGCCAAGGACAACACGCCGGCCTACTTTATTGAATCGATCGATCTCAAGTCGGCTTCGGGCGCGGTTCTCGCGACGCTCAAGACGTTCGAACCGGTCGGCGAGGACCCGACGATCACTCTGCTTGTGAAACTGCCCCCGAACGAAAATGCGATCTCGATCGACGGTCGCGACAACAACGGTCAGATCTACCGCGCGAACATTCCCGCACCGCGCTCCGATCCTGCGTCGCGTCAGCCGTCGTGACCGGCGTGCGGCCAACGTGGTGCCCAGACAGGCGTTCGCTGATCAAGGCATCGGCGGCAGCAACGTTCTTTGCGCTGCTTGCGCGCGCTGACGAACTGGCCGCGGCACCGCTCAATTACGAGCTGAAACCCACCAAGCTCGCCGACGGCGTCTGGATGATTCCGGGCGCGCAAGATGCGATCACGATGGCGAATGGCGGCGCCATAGCGAACATTTCCATTCTTGATACGGATGCCGGCGCGGTCATCATCGACACGGGACCGTCGCGGCGCTTCGGAGAGGCGCTCGCCAGCGTTGCGCGCGAACTCACAGGCAAGGACGTGGCGCGCGTCTACAATACCCATTTCCATCCCGATCACGTGTTCGGGAATCAAGCGTTCGATGTGAAGGTTATCGCCGCGCCGCAAGGCGTGATCGATGGACTGAAGGACGCGGGCGAAGGTTTTGCCGATTCCATGTACCATATCGCGGGTGACTGGATGCGTGGCACCGAGGTGGTCCTGCCCACCGTTGCACTCACCGGTGACGTCGAGGACTTCGGCAACCGTCGCTTCCGTCCCATGGCGATGCGCGGCCACACTGAGTCGGACCTTGTGCTGTTTGAAGAGACGTCGGGACTTATGTTCGCCGGTGACCTGGTGTTCCTTGACCGCGCGCCGACGACGCCGCACGCCGACATTGAGCGCTGGCGCATCAGCCTCGCCAACCTTGGCGGCATTCCCCACAATCGACTTATTCCAGGACATGGTCCGGTCGAGGAAGGGGAGCGCGGCATCACACAGACGCGCGCGTGGATCGAACTCATCGATGCGATGATCAAGGACGCGTTCGAGCGCGGTCTCGACATCAATGAGGCCATTGCGCTCGAACTGCCGGAGTGGACAAACAAGATCGCTGTCGCACGCTACGAATACGAGCGTTCGGTCATGCACCTCTATCCAAAGCTTGAGGCGGAGCGTCTGCCCAAGCTCGACGGCAAGACGTAGCGCGACGGGATAATTTCCCGTCTGCTCTTTGGACTTTTGGCCAATAGACCAATTGCTAATTATTCCCTGCCAACCAAGAAGATAACGTCTCTCCTCGGGGAAACTTCCCGCGCATTTCCTTGCACGCGCACAAGTGGAAGAGACCTGGAAACGAACCAAGGGGAATTTGATGACAGCCAACAAGTGGTTGGTCACCGCGGGCGCGCTTGCGCTTTCGGTCGGCCTAGCTCAGCCCACGTTTGCGGACGTAACGATCGACTCGATCCTTAAGGACGCCGAAACTGCCGACGATGTCGTCAGCTACGGTCTCGGTCCGCAGGGTCAGCGCTACAGCGCACTGGACAAGATCAACAAGGACAACGTTGGCCAACTCGTACCGGCTTGGGCACTGTCCCTGGGCGGCGAGAAAATGCGCGGCCAGCAGGCCCAGCCCCTCGTCAAGGACGGCGTGATCTACTTCACCGGTTCCTACAGCCGCGTGTGGGCAGTCGATGCCAAGACCGGACATGAGCTGTGGCAGTACGATGCACGTCTGCCGGAAGGCATTCTGCCATGCTGCGACGTCATTAACCGCGGTGCCGCTTTGATCGGCGACAAACTGATCTTCGGTACGCTCGACGCAAAGCTCGTCGCTCTCGATCAGAAGACCGGCAAGGTCGTCTGGACGAAGACGATTGATGACTTCAAGGCCGGCTTCTCCTATACGGCCGCGCCCCTCGTCGTGCCTTCGGAAGCTCACGGCCCGCTCATCGTGACCGGTGTTTCGGGCGGTGAATTCGGCATCGTTGGCCGCGTCGAAGCCCGCAAAGCCGACAACGGCGACCTCGTTTGGACGCGCCCGACCATCGAAGGTCACGTGGGCACGCTGAACGGCAAAGACTCGACGATGACCGGCAAGAAGAACGAGACCTGGAAGGGCGATCTCTGGAAGACCGGTGGTGGCGCGACCTGGCTTGGCGGCACGTACGATCCGGACACGAAGCTGATCTTCATCGGCACCGGTAACCCGGGTCCGTGGAACAGCCACATGCGCCCGGGCGACAACAAGTGGTCATGCTCGCGCATCGCGATCGATCCGGAAACCGGCGACATCAAGTGGGGCTTCCAGACGACGCCGCATGATGGCTGGGACTTCGACGGCGTAAATGAAGTCATCTCGTTCGACCTCGACGGCACGAAGGCTGCCGCGACGGCCGACCGCAACGGCTTCTTCTATGTTCTCAACCGCGAGAACGGCAAGTTCATCCGCGGCTTCCCGTTCGTCGAGAAGATCACATGGGCAACCGGTCTGGATGAAAACGGCCGTCCGCTTTACGTCGACGACAACCGTCCGGGCGACCCCAAAGACTCCAAGGATGGCAAGAAGGGCACGAGCGTCTTTGCTGTGCCGAGCTTCCTTGGCGGCAAGAACCAGCAGCAAATGGCCTATAACCCCGGCACGAAGCTGTTCTATGTCCCGGCCAACGAGTGGGGCATGGACATCCACAACGAGCCGGTCACCTACAAGAAGGGCGCTGCCTACCTCGGCGCCGGCTTCACCATCAAGCCGATCTTCGAAGATCACATCGGTGCTCTGAAGGCGGTTGATCCGGCATCGGGCAAGATCGTCTGGACCGTAAAGAACAAGGCTCCGCTATGGGGTGGCGTGCTGACGACGCCGGGTCTGGTGTTCTACGGAACGCCGGAAGGTGTCCTGAAGGCGGTCGATGCGACGGACGGCAAGGAGCTATGGAGCTTCAACACGGGCTCCGGCATCGTCGCTCCTCCGATCACCTGGGAGCAGGACGGCGAGCAGTTTGTCTCGGTGCTCTCCGGTTGGGGCGGCGCGGTTCCGCTTTGGGGCGGTGAAGTCGCCAAGACGGTCGCCAACTTGAACCAGGGCGGCATGCTCTGGACGTTCAAGCTGCCGAAGCGGGTTGCCGCGAACTAATTGACCACGCTCAAGTTGATGCGGGGCAGCCTCTGGTTGCCCCGCATTTTTTTGCGTCCTGTGTGGCCGGTGGAGGCCGTGATGACGTAGGACAGTTCATCACGCACGTTATCGCCGGGATACCCCAACATGATCGATCGCTCAGTCTTACGCCGCGCGCTTGGCGCCTTCCTTGCGGCTGCGGTCGCGACCGCCACCCCGGGCAACGCGCAGGTTCCTGCTGTCGACACCGTGCTCATCCTCGCGATCGATGTCTCGAACTCGGTCGACGACGCGCGATACGCGCTGCAGATGGAAGGAGTTGCGCGTGCTCTTGAGGACCCTGAGGTTATTGCCGCCATTTCGGGCGGGGGTGCAGGCTCGATTCTGCTCACGATCGTTGCCTGGTCGGACCGCGCCGAGGTTGCGCTTCCCTGGCAAATCATCGCGAGCGCGGAGGACGGACGGAAAACCGCTCAGATGGTGCGCGGGTTGCCCCAGCGAAGAGGGGAATACACATGCGTCGCACGCATGATGGGCTTCGTGAACAACGTCGTCCTGCCGACGATACCGACTCAGGCGGGCCGCATCGTGGTCGACGTATCCGGCGACGGCATAGACAATTGCGCCGTGCGAGGCACGAGCGACAAGGAGCGCGATTTGCTGATTGGGGCCGGTGTGACCATCAACGGGCTGCCAATCATCGTCAAAGGCGAGAACGACATCGTCGGCGCGGGTGCCTACCGTGCGCCCGGTTACGGGCTCGACAATCTCGGCCCGGATACCGACACCACCACGCTCGATGCCTGGTATGAAGAGCATGTCATCGGCGGGCCTGGGTCATTCTTGAAGGTGGCACAGGGCTACGAAGACTTCGGACGTGCCTTCCGGCAGAAATTCGTGACCGAGATCAGCGGTAGGCCGTCGAGCGATACGAAGCAGGCCGAGGCGCGCTAGCCGCGCGTGGGCTTACAAACGGCGCGTGCGTGCGACGTCGCGAAGGACGTTCGCCTCGAGCTGAACCTCATCAAGTCGATGTTTCAGAACGTCGCCGATGCTGACAAGGCCAACCAACCTCTCGTCGACGACAACGGGTAGATGCCGAATACGCCGCTGCGTCATGATGCCGGCGATAGAGGCCACGCGGTCGTCGGGGCGGCAGGTGACGACGGAGTGCGTCATGAGATTGGCGACCTTCATATCGGCAACTTCAGCGCCGAACTCGGCGATCCCGCGCGCCAAATCACGCTCCGATATGATCCCCTGCAATATGCCGGACTTGTCGACAACCGGCATCGCGCCCACAAACTCGGAACGTAAACTGTGCGCGAAGGCACGCACGGTCGCATGCGGCTCGATCGTTTTCACAGCCGTTCCCTTGGATTTGAGAATATCGGCGACTCGCATCTGCTCACTCCGATTGAGATCTGTTGCGTCTTCGCAATTCGTCAGGTGCAGGCGCCGGAGCGTCAGCAGAAGCTCCTCGCGCTGCTCGGCGGATAAGGGTTCCTGCAGTGCGTTGTGGCCGGTTGAAATCAGGTCGGCCAAACGATCCACGACGATCGTTCCTTCGGCTGCCGGTTCATCGACAGGCGCAGCCGGGACGCGTGTGGTGATGACCGGAAATCCGGCATCGCGCGCCGCGGCCGCAGCCGCGACGGAGCCTTCGATCACGAGCGCATGCTTAATGGAATCCGGCATCGCGCCGCGCAGATGCTGATAGAGCCGCGCATCGGACGATTCCTCACTCGCGCAGCAGCCTGTGGCAATAACCTTCACCCACTCCGCCGCGCGCGCCCCGGCGACGGCGAGAAGCAGGTTCTCCGCGTCCTTCTTCGGCATAGAAGCCGCAACGAACACGTTCACGTTTTCGTTGCGCGCGCCAACGATCAGGTCCCGCACGCCGGATCGCGCGCTCACGCCATTGCGCTCCAGAAGTTCGGAAAAGATCTTGCCTGAGCGGCGATGCATGGCGCGGATGAGGAGCGAGAAGTCCTCCGATTCCGGTCTTCCCTTCAGGCATTGGCGCACATAGTGGGCCGTGCGTGCTTCCTTGGCACCAAGCGCGGCGGTCTGCGCAAATCGTGCACGGTCGCAAGTCCAGTCGAAACCGGCCTCGGCGAACACTTGAGCGTAAGCGGCGCGACGCAGGTCCTCGGTGTTCGCCAGGGCGCCTTCGGCACGGATAATGATAGCTTGCAAGGTCATCGGCGGCCCATGTCTCACCGTCAGTGTGGCATCGGCCATCCACCCAGGCCCTGCGTCATGTCGCCTTCTGCAGTGCACTCCGCTGACCAGCGTTAAGCGCGGCGCCAGCAAGAACAGCGGCAACGCCCGCTCTCGATTTGGCTGCGCCGCAACAACGCAGAGCGACGCGGCGTATCAGTGACCCATGCGATTGCGTTGCCGTCGCGGCTGCCTGGCCCTGACCCCAGTGACGCCGTGTGGTGCCGCACCCGGACACGCGAAAGAATGGCGCACTGTTCTTTTGCGATTGTTTCGCGGCGTGACGTGCTCGCGGCGTTGCAGGTCGTCCGCACGGAAGACTGCTCGCGCTTGCTCGCCAGGGCGGTCGCACGTCGTAAGCAATCGGCAGCGGCGGCGCGCAGCATTCGACATTTGCGCCGAGTCGCAGGCGGTGGCGGCAAGTCGCGTTGCGGTTTCAGGCGCGACCGATGCACGCGCGTCCGCCGTATCCGTGACAAAAAGAACGCGCGATGTGCTCGCGCTAGAATGGCCGCTCATCGTGGAGCATGGGTGTTCAATTCTCAGGCCGCCGCGATAAATCGCGCAAAGCAAGTCGGAATTTTTATCCGGCGCGAGGCGACTAAGGCACTTTCGACTTGGCGCGGCTGTTGATGTGCGGCCAACCAGCGCGCTCGCCCGCGTCGGCGCTTCGCCGCAATGACGCGTGAATGATTGACGCTATGCTCTCTGTCGCGCGTTAATGAACATGCTTTCGCGTGAACCTTGGTGGGTTGCGGTTGGCGATTGTGCCATCCTGGTCGATCCGGTTCGCGCCGAGCGATCCATTTTTTTAGGTTTTCGATGGCGGATCATTCCAAGAAATCAAATTTCGGTTTCGTCGATACTGAGCCACTTGCAACGGTTTCCAATGCGCCAGTTATGGCCGAACGTACGCTCGAACAGGCGATCGGAAACCAGGTTCGCCAGCAGCGCAAGCATGCAGGATTGACGGTCTCGGAGCTGGCGACTGCAGCGCAGATCTCATCCGGCATGCTGTCGAAGATCGAGAACGGTCAGATCTCGCCCTCGCTCGCCACGCTGCAGATGCTCGCGCAGGCGTTAAATATTCCGATTACGTTGCTTTTTGCCTCCTACGAGGAGCGACGTGACTGCTCGCACGTGAAAGCGGGCGAAGGCGTCGTCATCCGCCGGCGCGGCACCAAAGTCGGTCACCAGTATCAGTTGCTCGGCCATTCGCTCGACGGCGATTCGGTCGTAGAGCCGTATCTGATCACGCTCTCGGATGACGCGGCGCCCTACACCGCGTTTCAACATGAGGGCGTGGAGTTCATCTACATGCTGACGGGTGAGGTCGATTATCTGCACGCCGACCGCATCTATAACCTGGCCCCAGGGGATGCGATCTTGTTCGACAGCGCCGCGCCGCACGGTCCTGCGCGGCTTATCAAGACTCCGATGACCTACCTGTCCATCATCATCTATCCGCGCTCATAAGGCCTCGACGGAC
Source organism: uncultured Hyphomicrobium sp. (assembly GCA_964651805.1). Lineage (GTDB taxonomy): Bacteria > Pseudomonadota > Alphaproteobacteria > Rhizobiales > Hyphomicrobiaceae > Hyphomicrobium_B. Next base: position 535,668 of record CAZYXX010000001.1, read on the forward strand.
AACAACCGCACGCACATGGTGCGCGCCGGGTGAGGCACGGCTTAAGTTGCGTCTGCCAGACGGAGACGCCCCCATCCATACCTGCGGACACACATCTGAAGCTAAATAACGGCGCGCAAAATTGCGACGCCCGGCACTTCTCGTCGGGGAAAAGAGCACACCCACGATCGCTAACCATTAGGGCGTTGCTGCGCCGCGGTGGAACGGATTTTTTCCGGCCGCCGCGCAGAGGCCATTGACCCGCCGCAAGTCCCATGCAGTACAGCTATGGTGGCGCTCCGGTCGGCGGCGGCGCTGGCAATGAGTGGTGTCTTTCGCCCTAGATGTCGAGCGAGTCCTTTCCGAACACGCGCGCTTCCTATCTGCCGAGATATCTGCCGTGGTTGCGGACCACCGGCGGCTCGATCGCCCTGCCCGCGGCGTGGACGGCGATTGCGGTGATCGCAGCGGGGCTCAGCTATTACCACTACTACTATGAAGGCTGGAGCGAAAACATCGCGTTCGCCGCTTCGGTCACGGCTGCGCAAGTGGCGGTACTCGCGCTCATAACACGCCGGCTCCTGTTCTCGATCGCGGTCGTCGCCTGCCTCATCGCCATGATCGTCATCGCGTCCGACGTCAAGCGGCACTATTTCGAGATGGTGCTGCACGCCTACGACGTCGTCTTCTATCTGACGTCGTGGTCTACGCTGTCGTTTCTGTGGGTCGATCATAAAGGGTACCTGCTCGCCATCGTGTCGAGCATGGCTGCGACCGGCCTTACAGCGGTCATCATCTATCGCATCGATCCGACTCGGCTTTCCCGCAACGTCAGCACGGCGGCGCTCGTGCTCTTCACGGCGACGGCCTTGTGGGGCAGCAACGCCAAGGGCGAGCGGCGCAATACGCTGTTCTTCTGGGACCACCTTTACGTATCGTCATTCTACTCAAGCTGGTCGGAAACATTTGAAACGTTGCTCAAGGGTCAACTGCTTGACGCCGCACCCAGTCAGGCGGCGCCGATCTTCAAGATTCCGGCCGACTGCGACCCTGCCGAAAAGCCACCGCACATCATTCTTATTCACCAGGAAAGCGTGGTGCCGCCGTCGCTCTTTCCTGGGCTGCAATACGATCGTTCGCTCGACCGCTTCTTCCAATCACTGGACGGGCGGATGCACAGGCTGCGCGTGGAAACATACGGCGGCGCATCGTGGCTTACCGAGTTCTCGGTTCTGACAGGCGTATCCACCTATTCGTTCGGCGGTATGCGGCCGTTCGTACAATCGCTGATGCAGGGCAAGGTCCGTGACACGCTTCCCCAGTCGCTGGCGCGCTGCGGATACCACAACAGCGTGTTCTATCCGGTGCCGAAGGATTTCGTGTCCAACGGGCGTTTCTATGCGGCCGTCGGTATGCCTGAGATATTCGACTACAAGGCGCAGGGCGCCAAGCGCTTCAACGAGCGCGATTCATTCTACTACAACAATGCGCTCGAACGGCTTGCCCGACACGTCGCGGAGTCACGCCAACCGCTGTTCTCGTTCATCCTGACGTCGGCCACGCATCTGCCGTACAACGCACCATACGAGCCGCAGGTCAACGTGCCCGGCGGCGGCCCCGACACCGATCCGGAGATGAGTGAATACCTGCGCCGCCTCGCCATGGCGAAAATGGACTATGACACGTTCCGCGCCGATCTCGCTCGGCGCTTCCCGAACGAACGCTTCCTCATCATCCACTACGGCGACCACCAGCCGGTCGCAACGCGCACCCTGCTCGGCTTCGAGGGCCGTCTTGCCGCCGAGGACGTTAAGATGACGCCCGAGAGCCAGGGGCTTCTCACCTACTACCGTGTCGACGCACTCAACTACGAACCGCCGGCATTACCGGATGTCGAGACGTTGGAGGTGCCGTATCTGGGCACTGTTCTGCTCCATTCCGCGGGCTTGCCGCTGTCGGATGCCAACCGCGAACGCATGCGGCTGATGAGCGTCTGCGACGGCCGCTACTATACCTGCAGGGACAAGGATCAGATCCTTTCCTTCCACCGAAGGCTCATCGATTCAGGCCTGATCGAAGCACGTTAAGCACCCGGCGGCGCGGTTCAAGGGCCGGCATTGCCGGGGCCTCGGTCCCTGTGGCAGGGTCTGGCTGGCAGCACAAAAAAGAACGTCGAGCTGTCGACACCGGAGTTTGAAACGCCGCTCATGTCCACCAAATCCATAAGACCTGCCTGCGGGATCAGGGTCGTGGCGAGCGCGCTCGCATCCACCACCGACGCCATAGCGGCCGCCCGCAACGAGCTTGCCGGCAACGTGTACCAGCACATCATGGTGTTCTACTCGATCGAGCACGACCCTCACGTGCTCTCCGAGAGCTTGGCACAGGCGTTTCCCGACACGCCCATTTCGGGATGCAGCACAGCCGGCGAGGTTGGGCCGCTCGGCATGATGCAGGGCGGGATCGTCATCATCGCCTTCCCCGAGCGCGGCTTCCGCGTCCTGTCGGAGGTCATTCCAAACATCGCCAGCGCGGGCCTCGAACGGGCCTCCGAGATCGCGCGGCGCATGCGCATACAAATGATCGGCGGCGCAAGCCAGTCGGGCCGCGATCAGGTGTTCGCCATCGTGCTTGTCGATGGGCTTTCGAACAGGGAAGAGGCGTTGATTGCAGCGCTGCACTGGTCGCTCGACGATATCCGGCTGGTCGGCGGTTCGGCCGGTGACGGTCTGGCATTCAGCCGGACCAGTCTCATCCATCGCGGCACCATCGTTCGCGGCGGAGCGATCCTGTTCGTCATACAGAGCGAGACGCCGTTTCGCCTCTTCAAGACACAAAACTTCGAGCCGACGCCGATCAAGCTCGTCGTCACCGCGGCCGATACGGAAAACCGCATCGTCTACGAGCTCAACGCGGAGCCGGCAGCCCGCGAATACGCGGCTGCGATCGGCCTACTTCCGGACGATCTCGGACCCTTCTCGTTTGCATCGTATCCGCTCGTCGTCAAAATCGGCGGAAACTATTACTGCCGCTCCATCCGCAACATGAACCCTGATGGGAGTCTGTCATTCTTCTGCGCTATAGACGAAGGTCTGGTGTTCACCGTCGCCCGTCCTCGCGATATCGTCAGTTCAACGTTGCAGTCGCTTGAGGAGATCGACACGGAACTTGGCGGCACGGACTTCGTGCTCGGGTTCGATTGCATCCTGCGGCGACTTGATGCCGAAAGCCGTCAGGTCCGCCACCGGGTCGAAGAGATCTATCACCGCTTCGGAGTGGCCGGGTTCCATACTTACGGCGAGCAGCTCAACGCCATGCACCTCAACCAAACCCTCACCGGTGTCGCGTTCAGCAAATTGCGCGAAGGGTACTGATCGCTATGGCCGCTCCGAGCGATGAAGACTTACTTTCCATCCGCGACGAAGTTGCGGTTGATGCCAGCCGCACCGTCGACAAGCTCAGCAAGATCAACAGCGCGCTCATGAAGCGTGTCGAGCGGTCCATGGACCAGCAGGCAACCGCGTTCTCGCTGTTCCAAACCGCCATCAACCAGGAAGCACAGATCCGACTGCGCACGGAAGAGCTCAAAAACGCTCTTTCCCGTCTTGCCGTCGCGAATGTGGAGCTGCGGGATGCGCGCGATGCGGCCGAGCGGGCCAATCTCTTCAAGACGCGTTTCTTCACCGCCGTCGGTCACGACCTGCTGCAACCGCTGCACGCGGCGCGACTGACGCTGTCAGAGTTGACCGACGCGGAACTCAGCCCAGAGAACGCGAAGCTCGCCTCAAGCATTTCACATGCCCTTACGACGATCGAAGAACTTCTGACGAGCATCCTAGACATCTCCAAGCTTGAGGCCGGGATGTTCGTGCCGAATGTGCAGACCGTCGCGCTCGGTCCCATCTTTGAGCAACTCGCGGCCAGCGTCGAACCGGTGACGCGCCGCAAGGGCATTCTGCTACGCTGGCGACCGACCAAGCTGGGCGTGCGTTCCGATCCCTTGATGCTCCGACGCATGGTGCAGAACCTGCTCGCCAATGCTGCGCACTACACCGACAGGGGCGGCCTGCTGCTCGATGCCCGGCGGCGCGGCGACCAAGTGATGATCGAAGTGTGGGACACTGGACCCGGCATTACGCCGATGGAGGAGAAGCGCATCTTCGAGGAGTTTCAGCGCGGCAGCGCGTCGGAACGGTCCGGCGGCACGGGCTTCGGGCTCGGCCTCGCGATCGTACGGCGCATGGCCGAGACGCTAGAACACACTTTGCAGCTAGACAGCAGGCCGGGTCGCGGCTCACGATTCACAATCGAGGCGCCGTACGCGGCTGCGCCGATCCGGGGTGAGACTTCGGCCGAAGCCATTCCGGCGACCAGTCCCGGTCTCATCGCCAAGCCGATTATCGTCGTCGACAACGATCTCGGCGTTCTGGAAGCCATGCAGGTGCTACTGTCGCGATGGGGCGCGGACGTACGGCTTGCGCGCGATCTCGACGACATCGTGGACATCCTGAGCGATACGGAGTTCCGGCCAGCGATCATACTCGCCGACTATCACTTGGATGGCGGCCTGCTCGGGATCGAAGCCGTCACCCGCGTGCGCGACGCAATGCGCGTGACGCTGCCTGCGATACTGATCACGGCCGACCGTACGGAACTGACGTCGGAAGCCGCGCGAAAAGCGCAGTGCGAGCTGCTGCATAAGCCCGTGCGACCAGCCGAACTCAGGGCGCTGATGCAGCACCTGCTGAGTTAATGGGTGGCCGTCGTCGGCATCGTGGAATCGCCCAGAATCGAGTCAAAGTCGATTTTTTGCGCCTCGATCACAGCCTGCGTGCGCGACGCGACGTTGAGCTTGCGCAAAATTTCCGACACGTGCGCCTTGACCGTCGTTTCCTCGATCTGCAGCTCGTGAGCGATCTGCTTGTTCAGCAGACCCTGACGCAGCATACGCAGCACGCTGACCTGTTTCGGTGTCAGCGTCTTAAGGCGCTGAACGAGGCCGCCATCGGCTTCACCCGAGGGTTGATCTGGCGGACGGTAGCCCTTGGGCACCGTAACCGAACCGTCCATAACGTCCTTCAGCGCGGAGGCGATCTCGTCGCGGCCGGCGGACTTGGAGATGAAACCGGCGGCACCGTAGCGCATTACGTCCTGGACGATGCGCGGATCCTCCAAAGCGGAGACGACGATAATCGGAATTTTCGGGTGCAGCGTGCGCAACTCAAGCAGACCGTCAAAGCCCCGGATGCCCGGCAGCGCAAGGTCGAGCAGCACGACATCGAAACGCGTCCGACCCTGCAATTCGGACTTCGCATCTTCGATCGTGACGGCTTCCTTCGTTGCGGCGCCGGGAAAGGCGCTGGTGATGGCCCGCTGCAAGGCTTCCAAGAACAGCGGATGATCGTCGACGATCAGGACATGTGACGGCGTTGACACGTCAATTCCTCCCTGGCCGCTCTTTGGTTTCTGCTAAATTTTGGCGTGGTCAGCGGCGTAATCAACGGGTGAGACCCCGCGGATATTCGATTCTCAGCCGGAGGACCGAACGCCCCATAATCATACACGCGGAAGTCGACCAAATTCGACTTTCGTTCTATATGGGATTAACGATTAAAGTTGGGCACGCGTGTCAGGCGGCTTCGTCTTTGCGCGTGGGCTCCAGTCTTGTGCCAGCGATGGCCCTAAGGCGTTTCGGCAGCCACCACATTTGGTTTTCCGCGTACCAGGCGGTGGTCTCGGCCAGCGCCGTCCCCAGATCACGTTGCGACCGCCAACCGGTGTCGGCCTCGAGGTCGGCCCAGCCGCGCAAATCGTCGCTACCATGTTCAGCTACCTGATCGACGAAACTTATGGATGCGGCGTGAGGTTCACCGTCCTCTCGCGGCATGGTTTCATCGAGAAGCGCGGCAATCCGGTGCGCCAGATCAAAATCACTGATCGCCTCGGGCCCTGGGATCGCGTAGCGCTGGCCGGGCCGGCCCTTGCGGGCCAGCGCGATCAGGGCTTGCGCGTGGTCGTCGGCAAAGAGCCAGGCGTGTCTTGCCGTGCCGAGGCCCTCGATTGTGAGCGGCCGCGACAGCAGGCCGTTCGTAATGAGTAGCGGTATCAGTTCCTCGGGGTGCTGCATCGGCCCGAAGTTTGGTGCGCCATGGGCGATGATGACGGGGAGACCGTGCGCGGTCTGCCACGCCATCGCGAGGTGCACATTGGCCGCTTCGTTCGCAACCGCCGCGGACCGGCGTTCATTTGCGGATGCCAGCGGCGCCGGCGCGCCGACACCAGCTGCCTGAATAAATCTGAAGGCATCCTTTCGTCGCAGCGACAGTTCCGACCAATAGTCGGTGACGGCCGCAAGCAGCTGGTAGGTCGCGCCTGCATTGGCGTCGGCAGCGTCGGCGCGCGCCAACGCAGTCGAGATGGGCAGGTGCACGATGGCGTCGGGTTCCTCGAACCTCAGGATGTCCGCGATGGTGTCGCGGTCCGACAGATCGACGGCATAGGCCGGACGCCTCTGGCCCGGCTGGCTGGTGTTGGCGGGCGCATCAACCGCCGCTTCGGCATTGTTGTCGATTATGACGACGCGCCCGTCCGGGTCACAGGTCAAAGCACCGACGAGCGCGGAACCCAAAAATCCCGATCCGCCTGTGACGACGACTTTCATGGCCCACCTGCCCCGCGATGCGCTTCGAATGAGAATTGTCCCAGGCGGGCGTTGACAGTGTGTTAACCGCCGCGCGCGGAGGCGTTGGCGCGTCGATATCGCAACACCCGGGCTTTCGCGCTCCGTCCTCCATCACGCGTACTGCCCCCCACTCGAAACTGAGCCGCTGGCATCACCAGGCAGATACGTCGCGCCCGCACCGTTGACGAAGATGACCGAGTTCTGCGCAGCGCTGTAGCGCGTCCCGGTCGCGCTGCCCGAAAACGTGTTTGAGTAAGCGCTCACGATGCCGCCAAGGCTGGCGGTGGCGAACTGCGTGAAAGCCGGTGTCCCCGAGATCGTAATCGTACGCCCCGAAACGATGATCGCTCCCTGGGACTCGGCCCAGAAGTGGCGCACCGCCCCGCCGGATATGGTGTAGTTCGACGACTGATTGACGATCGTACCGCCTTCCGTCGCCATGACGTGCGCACCGCCGCACGATGCGAAGTCATTGTTGCCGAGGGTTATCAGTGTTCCGCCATAACGCGCCCTCACGGCATTGGTTGAACCCGTCGTCGTGAACTGAAATCCAGCCACCGTCCATTGCACGGGTGCATTGCTTGTAACAATCGTACCGCTCGACCGGGAAAGGATGACGTTCGTCGGCGTCGTCGGGTCGCCCCTCAATGTGCAGGAGCCCGCGCCGACGGGCTGCTTCAAGACGAGTTGCTCGGTCCACGTTCCGTTGCCAACCTGGATTGTCACGCCGTAGACCGAAACGTCGAGCGCCGCGACAGCGTCGATCGCCTTCTGGATCGTCAGGAAAGCACCGCCTGAATTGTTCGCGAGGCCGGTGTTGGCGTCGTTTCCGTCGCTACGCACGTAGTAGGTGCGGTTGGCTGTCAGAATCTCTCGGGCTCCGCCGCCGGGAAAGCTGGCCCGGCCGTTCGCGCGGTCGATCCTGATGGCCTCAAACCAGTTCGACCCGTCAGGGCTCACCTTGAAGTGAAAGTCGTCGTCGCCGGTCAGGCCGATTTCCGCGCGACCGGAGAAGCCCGTTTGATAGAGGAAGCTCGCCGTGTCGCCGGCCGCGTTCTTGTTGACCTTGACCTGGTGTCCGTTGCCCGCGTGGTTGAACAGCGAGGCCGGCGACGACATGGCAAGACGGTTGGTCGAATCCGCGGTCGCGCCATTAATGCCCAGCATAGTCGCGGCAATGGCGCCGCCGACGAGCGTAGACCATGCGCCACCGTCGTAGACAAGCGCGATGTTCTCGTCCGCCACCCACACGATCCAGCCGTCGCGCGGCACGTAGAACGCCCACGCGCCGTCCTGGAAGGCGGCGATGCGGGCCGTCTGGCCGGTCCATTCCCCACTTGCGCCCGCCGCCACGAGGTAGCGATCTCCTTCCGCCGGCGCGCCCGGCGGTGCGGCGAGATGGCGGTCGGCCACCGAGAGCTGCACAAGGCAGTCGAGCGCCCGGATGGCCTCGTTGTGGGTTACGTGTTTCTGGGCTTGAGCCGCGAAAATGTAGGGAAGCGCGAGGTTCGGCGTATCGGTCATCAGTTTCGATCAATCCTGAACGAGCCTCCCTCGTCACTTGCGATGATACGGCCGCCCGCGCGTGCGGGGATAAGTTTATTTTCGCCGTGCACGTTCGGCGGTTAACCGTCACCGCCGCTCGCGGGGCGTTTCGGCGGGCGCATGTCCTGGTGTAAGGGTGGGGTGCCGTTCAGGATCGTCCATGCCTCGCCGCAAGCTCTTGTTCCTCATCTCGGAAGACTGGTTCTTCGCGCTGCATTTCCTGCCGCTCGCGAAGGCGATCGCGGCGCGCGGCTACGAGGTGTCGGTCGCGACGCAGGTCAACGCCCACGCAGATGCGATCACCTCGGCGGGCGTCGCGCTGTATCCGATCCGGCTGGGGCGTGCCGGGCTCAACCCGATTTCCGCGCTCGCCGAACTTGCAGATATCAAACGGCTCTATGCGCGCCTGCGTCCCGACGTCGTGCACCAGATCGCTTTGAAGCCGATCGTGCTGGGCACGCGGGCCGCCGCGAGCGCAAGCATTCCCGGCGTCGTCAACATGATCGCGGGGCTCGGCTATGTTTTCGCCGACGACACGCCCCGCGCGCGACTCATTCGCTCCGGCATTGCGCCGCTGTTGAAGCGCGCGTTCGCGCAGCCGGGATCGCGCATCATGGTACAGCATCGCGATGACGCGGCAGAGCTAGGCCGGCTCGGACTCGCGGCGCGGGATGCCATCGATGTCGTGCCCGGCGTCGGCATTCTACGGCACGAGTTCGACATCCCGCCGCCGCCGCCGGGGCCGCCGCTCGTCGTGCTGCCGGCACGGCTGCTCCGGCACAAGGGCGTGCTGGTTTTCGCGGAAGCCGCGCGCCGCCTGAAGCATGAGGGGTTGGACGCGCGTTTCGCCATCGCGGGTGCGCCCGATCCCGGCAATCCTGCCTCGCTCACCGAGGATGACCTTTCCCGCATCGCAGCCGATGGCGCGGTCGAATTGTGGGGCTGGCGCGACGACATGCGCGCGGTGCTTGCGCAGTCCTCGATCGTCTGTTTGCCGACCTACTATCGTGAAGGTTTGCCGAAATCACTGCTCGAAGCCGCAGCCGCCAATCGCGCCATCGTCACGACCGACATGCCAGGTTCGCGCGACGTGGTGCTTAACGGCGACGGCGGCTGGCTGGCGCGTCCGCGCGACGCCGCGTCGCTCGCGGCCGCCTTGCGCGAGGCGATTACGAACCCGGCCATGCGAACGCGCAAGGCCCAGGCGGCGTGTGATCACGCGCGCGCCCACTATGGTCTCGACGCAATCGCGCAGCAGACGATCGACATTTACGAAGCTGCGATAGCGCACCGGCCGCGATTGACACATTCGGGAGAGCGGCTAAACCCGCCTCTCGGCAAGGAATCTGGCACATGAAGTATCTCGTGACGGGCGCCGCCGGCTTCATCGGCTTTCACACCGCGGCTCGACTGCTCGAACGCGGAGATGAGGTCATCGGGCTCGACAACATCAACGCCTACTACGACCCGAGCCTGAAAGAAGCGCGGCTGGCGCAGCTTCAGGACCGGAAAGGCTTCACGTTCCACCGTCTCGATCTCGCCGACCGGAACGCGGTCGCACTGCTGTTCGATGCCGAACGCCCCAAACGCGTGATCCATCTCGCGGCGCAAGCGGGCGTGCGCTACGGGCGCGAGAACCCCGATGCCTACATCGACTCCAACATCGTCGGCACGCAATCGATCCTTGAGGGTTGCCGATCGACCGATGTCGAGCATCTGGTGTTCGCGTCGTCGAGCTCCGTCTATGGCGCCAACACGGCGATGCCGTTCAGCATTCACGACAACGTCGATCATCCGCTCAGCCTGTATGCTGCAACGAAGAAGGCTAACGAGCTCGTCGCGCACTCCTACGCCCACCTCTACGGGCTACCGGTCACGGGGTTACGTTTCTTCACCGTTTACGGACCTTGGGGGCGGCCCGATATGGCGCTGTTCCTCTTCACCCGTAAAATTCTTGCGGACGAGCCGATCGATGTCTTCAACAACGGGCATCACGCGCGCGACTTCACCTACATCGACGACATCGTGGAAGGCGTGGTGCGCATTGCCGACCGTATCGCGAAGCCCAGCCCCAACTGGACCGGAGACAGGCCCGACCCGGGCACGTCGTCGGCACCCTACCGCCTCTACAATATCGGCAACAACAATCCGGTCGAGCTGATGCACTTCATCGCCTGCATCGAGAAAGCACTCGGACGCGAAGCAAAAAAGAACTTCCTGCCGCTGCAGCCGGGAGATGTGCCGGCGACGTTTGCCGATATCGACGATCTTGTTGCGGATGTCGGGTACCGGCCATCGACGCCGATCGAGGACGGCATTGCGAAGTTCGTCGCGTGGTATCGCTCATACTACCGCTAATCCACCACATGCGCGTTCAGGTTCCGCGCGGCTTGGCGCGCGCGGTTGGCGCGGCGTTTGCGGGGTCCTCGGGCCAGACGTGCTTGGGATATTGTCCGCGCATGTCGGAGCGAACGGCCGCCCACGAGCCTCTCCAGAAGCCCGGCAGATCGCGCGTGATCTGGATTGGACGATGCGCGGGCGATAGCAGGTGCAGCGTCAGCGGCAGGCGGCCGCGCGCGATTGCCGGATGCTCTTTCAAACCGAACAATTCCTGCACCCGTATGTGCAGCGATGGCGCGCCGGCACCCTCGTAGTCGAGCGCGTGGCGATTGCCGGTCGGCGCCTCGAAGTGGGTCGGCGCTTCGGCATCGAGACGCCGGCGCAGCGCCCACGGTACAAGCCCGCTCAGCGCCTGCTCAAGAACCTCCGCGTCGATTTCAGAAAAGCGGGTGCGGCCGGCAAGGAACGGTTGCAGCCACGTCTCGACGCTTGAGGACAGCGTGGCGTCGGACAGGTCGGGCCATGTCTCCGGATCGGTCTCACGCAAGAACGCGACGCGCCGGCGCGATTGCTGTTGCGCCTTGCTCCAGGGAAGCTCGCCGACGCCGATTTGCGCGACACCTTCGGCAAGAGCGGCGGACACATCCTCACCTGCCGGAACGGCGCGCTGCTCGCTTGCAAGTGTTATTGCACCGAGTCGCCTTGTGCGCCGCGCCCGCACCGCGCGGGCCGCCGTATCGAACGCCACTTCATCGCGCTCGATAACGGCATCGCCGGCAACAGCCGCGATGTCGTCCTCATTGGCAGCGACCGCGAGCGTGATGCGCGTGGCGCCAGCCCTGCCTTGCAGCTCGGCGACGACGAGATAGGCCGCGCGCGCCAAGTGATCGGTTGCATCGACGCTTCCGGCGCGGCCGTTCGCGAGCAGGAACTGCCCGGTCGACCCACGCGCCTTCGCGATCCTGTCAGGGTAGGCGAGCGCCAGCAGGCGCGCCGTCGAAGTGGCGGCACCTTCCGCCTCAGCGCGCTTGTCAGACGCGCTCGTGGCCCATCCACGCGCTAGGCGGCGCATGTCGTCGGCGCGGCGGCCACGATCGCGCCGGAAGCGTTCGAGCCTGGCGTCCAAGTCAACATCATTGCCGCCAATGCCTCTTTCGACGATGACCGCGGCGATCTCCGCTGCCTGCTGCGCAGAACCTTTTCCAGCCGCCGCCAGGACCATGCGCGCCAAGCGCGGCGGCAGCGGCAGGGCACGCAGCCGCTTTCCCACATCCGTGATGCGCCCGTCGGCATCGAGAGCGCCAACGGCCTGAAGTTCGGCGCGCGCCGCTGCAAGCGGCCCCTCGGCTGGCGGATCGAGCCAGCGCAGCGTGCGCGGTTCGGCGCCCCACTCGGCACAATCGAGCAACAGGCCCGAGAGATCGGCTGCGCGGATTTCGGGTTCGGCGAAAGGCAGCAAGCCCTGCGTTTCCGGCTCATCCCATAACCGGCAGCAGACGCCCGCCTCGGTGCGGCCGGCGCGGCCGCGACGCTGGTCGGCGGCGGCACGAGACACCCGCACCGTTTCAAGCCGCGTCACGCCGATGTCGGGCTCGAAGCGCGGCACGCGCGCCAATCCGCTGTCGACGACGACGCGCACACCTTCGATGGTGATCGATGTTTCCGCAATCGACGTCGCAAGGACGACCTTGCGGCGCCCGGGCGCGGCCGGCGCGATCGCGCGATCCTGGTTCGCCGGGTCAAGCGCGCCGTAAAGCGGCGTTATATCAACGTTCGGATCGGAGATGCGCTCACGTAGCCTCTCCGCCGTGCGCACGATCTCGCCCTGACCGGGCAAGAACGCGAGGATCGACCCCGTCTCGTCCTTCAAGGCGTGCATGACGGCATCCGCAACGCCATCCTCGATGCGCCCGCGCGGCCGGCCCAGATAGCGCGTTGCAATCGGGTAGGCACGACCCTCGCTTTCGATCACCGGCGCGCCGTCGAGCAGCGACGCGACACGGCCCGCTTCGAGCGTCGCCGACATCACCAGCAGACGCAGGTCGGGCCGCAGGCCGTCGCGCGCATCGAGCGCCAGCGCCAATCCCAAGTCGGCGTCGAGCGAGCGTTCGTGAAACTCATCGAACAGCACCGCCGCAACGCCCTGCAGCGAGGGATCATCGAGGATCATGCGTGTGAAGACGCCCTCGGTCACGACCTCGACCGAAACGCGTGGACCTGTGCGAGACGCCAGACGTGCGCGCAGTCCGATCGTCTCGCCCAACCGCTCGCCGAGCGTCGAGGCCATGCGTTCGGCCGCGGCGCGGGCGGCGATGCGGCGCGGTTCCAGCACGATGATCTTGCCGTGCTTGCGCCACGGCGCATCGAGCAGCGCGAGCGGAACGCGCGTCGTCTTGCCGGCACCGGGTGGGGCTACAAGGATCGCCGCCCCGCGCGTACTTAATGCGCCCGCGATGTCGTCGAGCACGACATCGATGGGAAGTTGTGATGCAAATTGCATGGGCGTTTGCCCCGCGCGCCTAGCGCGCTGCTTCGGCGGCGGCGCGGATGGCAGCAATGTTCTTTGCGTAGGCCGCTTCGTTGCCGCCCTTGAACACGGCCGAGCCCGCGACGAGCACGTTGGCTCCGGCGGCCGCGACGATGCCGGCCGTCTCGGGTGTCACGCCGCCATCAACCTCGATGTCGATGGGGCGGTCACCGACCAGCGCTTTCACGCGACGAATCTTTTCTACCACGGCGGGAATGAACGCCTGGCCGCCGAAGCCGGGGTTCACCGTCATCAGAAGGATAAGGTCAACGCGATCCAGGACGTACTCGATCGCAGATTCCGGCGTACCGGGGTTGAGCGACACGCCTGCCTTCTTGCCAAGCGCACGGATCGCCTGCAGCGAACGGTCGAGGTGGGGACCTGCCTCGGCGTGTACGGTGATGATGTCGGAGCCGGCGGCCGCGAAGTCGCCAACGTAGGGGTCGGCCGGCGCGATCATCAGATGCACGTCGTAGATTTTCTTGGACGCCGCGCGCACGGCCTTCACGATGGGCGCGCCGAAAGTGATGTTGGGCACGAAATGGCCGTCCATCACGTCGCAATGGATCCAATCGGCACCGGCGCGATCGATGGCGGCAATTTCCTCGGCCAGGCGGCCGAAATCGGAGGACAGTATCGACGGGGCGATGAGGATCGGGCGCGTCACGTTCGGGCTTTCAAATGCTGCCTGACGCAATCCAGACTACCCGGATTCGCCGGCGGGAGCCGTGTCATAGCGCACGGCGGCGCCGTTCGACCAGCTGCATGATGAGTGGTGTTAAGATCAACTGCATGGCGAGATCGAGCTTGCTGCCCGGAATGACGATGGAGTTCGCCCTGGACATGAAGCTGTCGTGGATCATCGAGAGCAGATAGGCGAAATCGATGCCCCGGGGGTCCTTGAAGCGGATAATGACCATTGATTCGTCGGGCGTCGGGATCCAGCGGGCTACAAAGGGGTTCGAGGTGTCGACTGTCGGTACGCGCTGGAAGTTGATGTCGGTTTCGGTGAACTGCGGGCAAATGTATTTCACGTAGTCGGGCATTCGCCGCAGGATCGCGTCGGTCACTTCCTCGGTGGTATAGCCCCGCTCGCGGCGGTCGCGGTCGATCTTTTGTATCCATTCGAGGTTGATGACGGGAACGACACCGATTTTTAAATCGGCATGGCGCGCCAAATTCACCTTGTCGGTCACCACCGCACCGTGCAGCCCTTCGTAGAGCAGCAGATCGGTGCCGGCGGCAATTTCGGTCCAGGGCGTGAAGCATCCGGCGGCGATGCCGCAGCGTTGGGCCTCGTGTTCGTCATGCACGTACTCCCTCGTACGCCCTACGCCATTTTCGCCGTAGCTCTGAAAAAGGTCTTCGAGGTCTTCCAGCAAATTTGCCTCGACACCGAAGTGGCTGAAGTTGCGGTTACCCTTTTTTGCCGCCGCGTCCATCGCGGATTCCATCTGGACGCGGTCATAGCGGTGATACGCATCGCCCTGCACGAACGCGGCGACGACGTGCTCGCGACGAAAAATCTGCTCGAACGTCTGGCGGACGGAGGTCGTGCCGGCGCCGGATGAACCCGTGACGGAAATAATCGGATGCTTGATGGACATTCAGATCGGCTCAGGCTCGTTTGGATTGAGTGTCGGGCGCATTAGGGGACGGCGCGGAACAGGCCGCGCCGGCCGAACAGTGGAGAGCCTTCGCCCTTCAGGTGCTGGCCGCTGAATATCCGGATTACGCGATCGACTTCATCGCGCGAGCCGCAAATGAGTGGCGCTTTCTGGTGCAAGCGCACCGGTACGACGTCGAGCAGTCGCTCGGTGCCGGTGGTCGCGCGGCCACCCGCCTGCTCGATGAGCCAGGCGATGGGGTTTGCCTCGTAGACCATGCGAATTCGGCCCTGGTGAAAGCCTTTGCGCTTGTCGCCCGGGTAGAGGTAGATGCCGCCGCGCACCAGGATGCGATATATGTCGGCGACGGGAGACCCCGTCCAGCGCATGTTGAAGTCCTGACCGCGCGGGCCATCTCGGCCGTTCTCGCAGTCGTGCACATAGATGCGGATCGCCTCCTCCCAGTAGCGAGCGTTGGAGGCGTTGATAGAGTACTCGGCGGTCTCGGATGGGATTTTTATCGACCGGCCGGTCAGGCGGTATGTGCGATCAGCGCGATCGAACGTGAAGATGTGCGTGCCGAAGCCGAGCGTCAGCACGAATACAGTCTGTGGTCCGTAGAGTGCGAAGCCGGCGGCCAGTTGACGAGAGCCGGGGCGGAGAAACGCGGCCTCGCCGGTCAGCGTCGGGTGTCGCGGCTGGACCGAAAAAATCGTACCGAATGAGACGTTGGCCTCGACGTTCGAGGACCCATCGAGTGGGTCGGTGGCAACGAGGAGCGGCGCGTCCTCCTGCAATACGATCGGCTGCTCGGCCTCCTCGGAGGCGATCGCCGCAACGGGCGCGGCTCGCAAAGCATCGAGCACCGCGTTGTTGGCGACAACGTCAATTTCCTTCTGCTCGTCCAGTTCGCCGACCCGACCCACGACGCGCGAAATATTCCCGCCCAGCGCGCCACGGCCCACGAGTTCGGCAATTTCAATGGTGGCGTTGGCAATGGCCTCGACGGTTTCGGCCACGCTACTTCTGGTTCGCCCTTCGAGCGCCCAATCGCTCAGATGCTCCTTAAGCGTCTCGAATCCCATCGCTTCCACCCAAACTTTTCCGGGTCCTGTTGGCCTCGTTGGACCCGTTGTAATCCAACTATAGTCGAAGACGCGAGCAGAGATGCTTAAGACTTAATCGGCCCGCGCGCGCCAACCGCCGCAGCTGGAACCCGAAATAAACGGCGCTCACTATTGCGACGCGTCCATCGACTGGTCGCGGCATTCGCAAAACAAATCGCGCCGCGGTCGAGCCTGTCGTCCTCATTCTTTGAATAGACGACGAAGGTGCTGGTGCGCGGCGGAACAAAATGCTTCAAACTTTGAAGCTCTACATGAGCTAATCTAACTTAACTATCTGAAAGTACGATATTGTTATTCTTGTCTTTACCATGCCTTGGATAAGGTCAACGCGCTGTATCTGGATGGACCGCCAGCAATCGCGCTGACGTTCCGTCCGGCCCAAATCTGATTTTCGTCAATCATCGCATGGTCCATTCCCGCCAAGCCAACGCCTCCGATCCGCGCCGCCCGATCCTCGACCTGCTGGCCGAGCGACGACAGCTGCTGCTGTGTGTCGCCGCCTTCTCGGGCGTGATCAACGTGCTGGCGCTCACCGGTTCCTTCTACATGCTGCAGGTCTATGACCGCGTGCTGCCATCGCAATCGGTCGCGACCCTTATCGGTCTGTCGATCCTCATCCTCTTGTTGTTCTCGATCGGCGGCGCGCTGGAGTTCATCCGCTCACGCATCATGAGCCGCGTCGGTAACAGTCTCGATCTCACGCTCTCTCCCAAAATCTTTAAAGCGGTGCAGCTCATGCCACTGCGGACGCGCGGGGTGAGCGATGGCATGCAGCCGCTGCGCGATCTAGATCAGGTCCGCAATTTCATGGCCGGCCCGGGGCTCACTGCGCTTTTCGATCTGCCCTGGATCCCGATCTACCTCTTCTTCGTGTACATGCTGCATCCGATGCTGGCGCTGGTGGCCGCCGGCGGGGCGGCGCTGCTCGTGCTGCTCACCATCCTCACCGAGTACAAAAGTTCAAAGCCCATGCTGGCGGCCGCGGCTGCGGGTAGCCGACGCCTGGCGCTCGCGGAGTCGGCGCGACGCAACGCCGAAGCCGCATTTGCCATGGGGCTGACATCCGCCATCGGTCGCCGCTACGAGGCGCTCAATGCCGATTACCTCGCGCATCAGATGAAGGCCTCGGACGCGGCCGGTGGGATCGGTAACGTGACCAAAGTGCTCAGATTGCTGCTGCAGTCAGCGGTACTCGGGCTCGGCGGCTACCTCGTCATTCAGCACGAGCTCACAGCCGGCGCGATCATCGCCGCTTCGATCACGGTTTCGCGCTCGTTGGCGCCGATCGAGGCGTCGATCACGCACTGGAAAGGTTTCGTTTCGGCGCGACACGCAATGGCGCGGCTTGGAGAGCTGCTCGCCGCAGTGCGCAATCAGGAGCGCGACGTCGTCGCTCTGCCGGCACCTCAGCGGATTTTGCGTGTCGAACAGCTCTTCGTTGCGCCGCCCGGTCAAACGGATGCAATCCTAAGAAACGTCACCTTTTCGGCCGAGCACGGCGACGCGATCGGAATTATCGGCCCAAGCGGGTCCGGAAAGTCGACGCTCGCGCGCGCGCTCGTCGGCGTGTGGCTGCCAATGAACAAATCGGGTTCAGTTCGCCTCGACGGCGCGAGCCTCGACCAATGGCAGCCCGAAGCGCTTGGCCGTCACATCGGCTACATGCCACAGGACGTCGAACTCTTCAGCGGCACCGTTGCCGACAACATCGCGCGCTTTGACCCCACTGCCGCGAGCGACGATATCGTAGCCGCGGCCAAGGCTGCTGGCGCTCATGATCTGATCGTCAGCCTGCAGGACGGCTATCAAACCGTCATCGGCGAAGGAGGACGCGCGCTTTCCGGCGGCGAACGCCAGCGCGTTGCGCTAGCGCGCGCGCTCTATGGCGACCCGTTCCTCGTCGTGCTCGATGAACCCAACGCCAGTCTCGACGCGAGCGGCGATTTCGCGCTTTCGGATGCGATCATGGGCGTACGCAAACGCGGCGGAATCGCCGTCGTCATCGCTCACCGTCCGTCTGCGCTGTCAGCCGTCAACCGCGTGCTTGCGCTCGCTCACGGTCAGGTGCGTGCCTTCGGGCCGAAAGACGAAGTGCTACGCACCGTGCTGCAGTCGGTCCCGGCGGGAGCCGGCGGCGAAGCAAGCGCGAAGGCGCCGGTCTCAGCACAAGGTTGTGCGTCATGATGCCGGGAGTTCCTCATGTCGCGGCGTCGAAGGCTGACGAGACCACACGCGCGATCGAGGGCCGGCTGACGAACGTCCGCGGCTATGTCGTCGCGGGATTCCTGACGCTCATGGCGCTGTTCGGCGGCATCGGCGGCTGGGCTGCCACGACCGATCTTTCCGGCGCAGTGCTGGCGCCTGGAACGGTCGTTGTCGCCTCCAACGTAAAGAAGGTGCAGCACCCGACCGGCGGTGTCGTGGGCGCGATCCTGGTTCGCAACGGAGATCGCGTCAAAACCGGCGATCTGCTCCTCCGCCTCGACGAGACGATCACACGCGCCAGCCTGCAACTCATCACGTCGCAAATCGACGAATTTGAAGGGCGGCAGGCGCGGCTCATCGCCGAACGCGACGACGCCCGGCGCGTCACCTTTCCCGAGCGGCTCGCCGGCCGGGCTGACCTCCCGTCGATCAACCGGATCATCTCCGGCGAGCAGACGCTGTTCGAAAAGCGCGTTTCGACGCGGCAAGCACAGTTCAACCAGCTGGGCGAGCGCATCTCCGGCCTATCCCAGGAAATTTCCGGGCTCGAAGCGCAGGTGACGGCAAAGTCACGCGAGACCAGCCTCATCGACAAGGAACTCAAGAGCCTCGAGACGCTCGAGACGCGCCAGCTCGTCACCAGCAGCAAGATGATGGCGCTGCGGCGCGAGGCGGCGCGACTGGACGGCGAGCGGGCGCAGCTCGTGGCCTCGATCGGCCAGGGCAAGCAGCGCATCGCCGAGATCGAGATCCAGCGTCTCAGCATCGGCAGCGAGGCAAAGAGCGAAATCATCAAGGAGTTGCGCGAGGCTGAAGGGCGCCTGGCGGAGCTTTCGGAGAGGCGCACGGCGGCGCTCGATCAACTGAACCGCATCGAGATCAGAAGCCCTGTTGACGGCATCGTGCACCAGATGTCGGTTTCGACAGTCGGCGGCGTCATCAATACCGCCGAGCCCGTCATGATGATCGTGCCGGAAGGTGACAAGCTTCTGATCGAAGCCAAGGTCGCGCCGAAGGATATCGATTTGGCTCGCGCGCACCGCAATGCCACAGTGCGGCTCACCGCCTTCGACCAGGGGACGACACCGACGATTGAGGGAACAGTCGTCACGATCGCGGCCGATGCGACGCACGAGGAGCGTACGGGCCTCAGCTACTACGTTGCCCGCATCGAGGTTCCCGAAAACGAGCTCAAACGCGTCGGCGGTGTGAGGCTGGTGCCCGGAATGCCGGCGGAGGTTCAGATCAAGACCGGATACCGCACCGCCTGGTCCTATCTTGCGAAACCGCTCGAAGACCAGTTCGCCAGGGCGTTCAAGGAGCGCTAGGCTTCAAGGGCGGCCGATGCTCGAATAGGTGAATCCCGCTTCGCGCGCGAGCGCCGGCTGCATGACGTTGCGCAAATCCACGATCGCGTTGCCGGCCATCGCGTTGCGCAGCGCCGCCAAATCGAGCGCGCGGAATTCGTTCCACTCGGTCACGATGACGAGCGCATGCGCGCCTTCGGCCGCTTGCAGCGCGCCCTCGCACCAAACAACGCCAGGCAACATCGGCTCGGCCTGCTTGCGTCCCTGCGGATCGTAGGCTTTCACAACAGCGCCGCGCTCCTGCAGCATCGGCACGATAACGAGGCTCGGCGCGTCGCGCATGTCGTCGGTGTTGGGCTTGAACGTCACGCCCAGCAACGCGATCGTTTTACCGCGCAAGCCTTCTTTCAGGGCGGTCTCGATGCGGCCTGTCATGGCGATCTTGCGCTCATGATTGACGCGGTCGACCTGCTCGATGAGGGACACGGGCGCCTTGTTCTCGCGTGCGGTGCGGATCAGCGCCGCCACGTCCTTGGGGAAGCACGATCCGCCGTAGCCGGGACCCGGATGCAGGAATTTGTCGCCGATGCGCCGGTCACGGCCGATGGCGGAAGCAACCTCCTGCACGTCGGCGCCGACCTGCTCGCAGAGGTCCGCAATCTCGTTGATGAAGCTGATCTTCAAGGCCAGGAACGCGTTGGCGGCGTATTTCGCAAGCTCGGCCGATTCACGCGACACGAACATCACGGGCGAGCCACGCAACGCGAGCGGACGGTAGATGCGCTCCATCACGTCGCGGGCGCGCGGGCTGTCGGTGCCGACAAGCACGCGATCGGGATGCGTGAAATCCTGGATGGCGGAGCCTTCGCGCAAGAACTCGGGGTTCGAGCAGATGGCGAAATCTGCGTCCGGTCGCAGCTCCTTCAAGCGCCGTTCGATCTCGCGGCTGGTGCCGACGGGCACAGTCGACTTGGTGGTGATGACGGTGAACTTGCCGATGTGCGGCGCGATCTCGGCAACGGCAGCATGAACGTAGGAAAGGTCCGCATAGCCGTCGCCACGGCGCATGGGTGTGCCGACCGCAAGAAAGAAGACGTCGGCGTCCTTTGCGGCGGACGTTAGATCGCCCGTGAACGTCAGGCGCCCAGCGCTCATGTTGCGCTTCATCAGGTCGTCGAGACCCGGCTCATAGATGGGAGAGCGCCCGGCATGCAGGTCGGCCAGCCGTTCCGGGTCCTTGTCGACACAGACGACGTTCCAACCGAACTCGGAGAAGCAGGCGGCGGAGACGAGGCCCACATACCCCGCACCAATCATGCAAATCTTCACGCCCATCCCCCAGGTTCTCAGGCAATGGCAAAAGCGTTATCGAAGCGTCCGTACCGGCGCAATGCGGCTAGCGCGTGAAGTGCCGGGCAACTGTGTCGCAATGGCGGATTGGTTAGCACGCCGCGACGCCAGACTGCACCGATTGGTTAAACGGCCGACGAGTGCCACGACACTAGACCTTGAACTCATCGATTTTGGCGAAGGATTCGCGCAGCGCCTCGGACCAGCTGGCCGAAAGCTTGCGGAAATACTCGTCATCGGCGCCGATGCGCTTCTCGCGCGTCACGTCGAGTGAATTGCGCTCGTAGATGAGGATGTCGAGCGGCATGCCGACCGACAGGTTCGACCGCAACGTCGAGTCGAAGGACAGCAGAAGAAGCTTGGCTGCCTCGCCGAGCCTCATGTCGGCCCGCGCCACGCGGTCGAGGATCGGCTTGCCATATTTGTGCTCGCCGATCTGGAAAAAGGGGGTGTCGCCGGTCGCCTCGATAAAATTGCCTTCCGGATAAATGTGGAACAGGCGCGGCGGCTCGTCTCCGATCTGGCCACCGAAAATGAAGGAGGTCGAGAACGATAGCTTGCTGACCTCCAGCGACGGCCCGTCGATGGCGCGCGCCTCGCGCAACGCCTCGCCCACTACTCTGGCGGCGCGATACATGTTCTGAGCCGAATACAGCGTCGTGCCGGGATATTCCTTGTCGTTGAGCGCCTCGTTGAGCAGGCTCAACACCGCTTGCGAGACCGCCAGATTGCCGGCGCTCAGCAAGACGAGCACACGCTCGCCCGGGATGCACCAGCGGGTCAGCTTCTTGTATTGCGCGATGTTGTCGACACCGGCGTTGGTGCGCGTATCCGCGGCAAACACGATGCCGCGCTCAAGCTTGACAGCCACGGCGTAGGTCATCACTCGTCTCCGCTCAGGACAGCTATTGCTGCACGCTCTGCTGCTGAACTTCGACGATCACGTCAAGCTCTTCGTTGGCACCACCGCGCCGAGTGCCGCGAATTGGGGCGGCATAGGCAGCGTCGAGCCCAACCGCCAGGCGAACATAGGCGTCGGTGGGGCAAATGCGATTCGCCGGGTCGAAGCCGATCCAGCCGAGTCCATCGACCCAAGCCTCCGCCCAGGCGTGGTGCGCCTCGGCGGGACCATCCGTTTCTTCCAGCAAGTAGCCGTTGACATAGCGTGCCGGAATGCCCATGGCGCGGGCAGCGGCAATGAAGACGTGGGCATGATCCTGGCAGACGCCCTTGCCGTCGGCCAAGGCCTCGGCGGCGCTCGTATGCGCATTCGTGATGCCGATCTCGTAATCGACAGCGTCGCGCACGGCATGCATCAGAACGTGCAGCGATTTGATATCGTTCTTGGCAACCGAAGCCGGCACAAGCGCGCGAATTGCGTCGCTCGGCTCCGTCATGCGCGTTACCCGCAGGTAGGTACGCAATGGTGCCGGCTCGTAGGCGCCGCGCACGATTCCGGCGCGATCCTCGGTCTCCACCAGTCCCTTGGCGATGATGACGGTCTCGGCGTGCTCTTCAACCGAGGTGACAGTGTGCACCGTATTGCCGAAGCCGTCGCGAAACGGACGCGCGACATCTATGCCGGGGGCGGAAATGCGCCATTCAATAACGCGCTGACCCGCGAAGCTCTGCGGTGTCAAGCGCAGCGCGTGTATCGAATAGCGCGTCGGTGCGCTGTAGGTATAACGGGTCACATGGCCGATCGAGATAAGCATGGCGCTGCTCAGTCCGAAAAATGGTAGGCAGTCGATATCTCGTTGCCGAGCTTGTTGTTACGCTCAATGAAGTCCTGCACGAACTCGTGCAGTCCCGATTGAAAGATGCGCTGAATGTCGGCTTCCATCAGGAGATCGCGCGTCGACTCGGCGGTCGCATTGCAGTCCTGCCGCGCGCCGGAGAAGATCGCGAGATCGCGCAGGGCTTCGACCAGCTCATCGTAGCAGGAGCGCAGCGAGCGTGGCATCTGTCGGTTGAGGATCAGGAAGTCGGCGATCTTCAGGGGCTTGTAGTGATCCTTGAAGACCCAACGATAGCTGCGGTGCGCCGAGACGGAGCGCAGGATCGACGCCCACTGATAGTTGTCCTTGCCGCCACCCACCATCTCGCTTGACGGCAGCAGGTGGTAGTATTTCACGTCGAGGATGCGCGACGTGCTGTCGGCGCGCTCGATGAAGGTGCCGATCTGGCTGAAATAGAACGTATCGTTGCGCAGGATCGTGTTCAGCATGGCGCCGCGATAGAGCGCGGATCGGGCGCGTACCCAGTCCAGCAGTTCGGGCAGCGAGTTGGACGTTATCGTAGACGGATTGATGGCAGAGAATTCGAGCCAGGAGCTGTTGAGCGTCTCCCACATTTCGCGCGTCAACGCCGTCCGCTGCGCCCGGCCGTTGCGCCGTGCGTTGGCCAGGCAGGTCGCAATGCTCGACATGTTCGAGGTGTCGAACAACATGAAGTTTATGACGCTTTGGGTATCAAGCTCGCCGTAGCGCTGCATGTAGGTCGCGAGGCAACCGGCGCTTTCAAGCGTCGAGCGCCATTCTTCGTGAAATCCTTCGCCTTCGCGCGGCAGCAGCACGATGCGATAGCCGACTTCGATCAGGCGAGCCATGTTCTCGGCCCGCTCGATGTAGCGCGACAACCAATAGAGGTCGTTAGCGGTCCGTCCGAGCATCTAAATTGCTAGTCCTGCAGTACCCAGGTGTCCTTGGTGCCGCCGCCCTGGCTTGAGTTGACGACGAGCGATCCTTTCTTCAGCGCAACGCGCGTCAGACCGCCCGGCATCAGGCGCACTTGATCGCCGATCAGCACGAAGGGACGCAGATCCAGGTGGCGCGGGCCGACACCGCCATTGACGAGCGTGGGGCACGTTGAGAGCGACAGTGTCGGCTGGGCGATATAGTTCGAGGGGTTGGTTTTCAACTTCTGGCGGAAGATTTCGATCTGTTCTTTCGTCGCCGACGGGCCGACGAGCATGCCGTAGCCACCAGACCCGTGCACCTCCTTGACGACGAGCTCGGGCAGATGATCGAGCGTATATTTCAGCGCGTCGGGCTCGCGGCAATTGTAAGTTTCCACGTTGGGGATGATGGCCGATCGGCCGGTATAGAACTCTATAATTGTCGGGATGTAAGCGTAGATCGCCTTGTCGTCCGCGATGCCGGTGCCGGGCGCGTTGACGATCGTCACGCGGCCCGAGCGATAAACGTCGAAAATGCCGGGAATGCCGAGCAGCGACGTCGGATCGAACACGAGCGGATCGAGGAAATCGTCGTCGACACGTCGGTAGAGCACGTCGACGCGCTTCAGCCCTTGCGTCGTCTTCATGTTCAGCATGCCGTCGATGACGACGAGATCCATGCTCTCGACCAGTTCGATGCCCATCTGGTCAGCTAGGAAAGAGTGCTCAAAGTAGGCGCTGTTGTAGATGCCTGGCGTGAGCAGCGCGATGGTCGGCTCCTTGTCGAGATTGGACGGAGCGACGCTTTCCAGCGTCTTTAGCAGCGCATCGGGGTAATTCTCGACCGGGCGCACGCGATTGCGGCTGAACAGGTCGGGAAACAGATGCATCATCGTCTCGCGGTTCTCCAGCATATAGGAGACGCCGGACGGCGTGCGGGTGTTGTCCTCCAGAACCAGGAATTGATCTTCGCCGGTGCGGACCAGGTCGATGCCGATGATGTGGCTGTAGATGCCGCGGGGCGGGTCGACGCCGATCATCTCGGGCAGGAATGCGCCATTCTGGACGACAAGCTCTTCCGGGATTTTGCCGGCCTTCAGGATTTCCTGATGGTGATAGATGTCGTACATGAAGGCGTTGAGCGCGCGCACGCGCTGCTCGATGCCCAGTTCGAGCCGACGCCATTCCGCGGCCGAGATGATGCGTGGCAGAACGTCAAATGGAATCAGCCGCTCGGCTGCCTCCTCCGCTCCGTAGACCGCAAACGTGATGCCGGAGCGGCGGAACAGCGCCTCGGCCTCGGTCGCCTTCTGGCTAAGCTCACCGATATGCTGGATGCCAAGCCACTCGGCCAGAGCCCGATACGGCGCGCGGACGCCGCCGCCAAAGCCGTTCATCTCGTCAAATGCCGCGGCCAATCCGTCCCTCCCGCTATGCGCCAAGGTCTATAACGCAAACGCCAGGCCAACGTGCACTCGGCCCGAAAACACTGCGTTCTTCAGCATGGCGCCGTCTCAGTATGCCAGACAATCGTGCAGCCTGCCCACATGCGCGGCAGCAAAGGCGTCCTCGCCGGCCGGCGTCTCAAGGAACCGCCGTGGCCGGTCGCCGCGCGATCAAACCCGCCGCCGTGAGCAATCCGGTCAGCGCCATTGCTACCGACATGGCGATAAGCGTCGGACTCGGTCCGGCGTGCGCGAGACCCAGTCCATAGATCAGCGGACCGGCTGCTTGCCCAAGAAAAAAGAAGAAAGCGTGCGCGGCGACCGCCGAGCCACGATTGGCGGGTGCGAGTTCCGTCGCCTGAGTCTGCAGCGAATTGTGGATCATGTAGAAGCCGACGCCGACAACGGCGAATAGCGCCATCTCGACCGGCCAGCTGACATGGAGGGCGAGGGCGGCGATGCCGAGAGCGCAAACGAGGCCGCCCGCGCGTATGAGGTTGTAAAGGCCGAGCCGGCCAAGCAGCAAGCCGACAAGCGCGGTATACATGAACCCTCCCACGGCGAAGCCTGCGAGCACGAAGCCCGACTCGCGCAGTCCTCCGGCGCCGCGATTTTCGAGCAGCACGGCAACGTACGGCAGCAAGCCGAAGATGATGATGCCCTCGGCGAAGACGGCGGCAAAGCAGACGACAGCAAGCGGATTGCGGAACACCTCTCGGTATCCGCCGGTCATGGTGGCAACGCGCAGTGGCGGCCTTTCAGCATCCGTCCGCCCGCGCAAGTACATGACCGTGAGCACAAACGCGGCCAGCGTCAAAACGGTTCCGAAAGCCATCGACGCGCGCCATCCAAAGTAGGCGCCGACGATGCCGGAGCCGAGCGATCCGGTAACTTGGCCGCCGATGATGGCAGCGAGCACGCGCGAGAGAGCGAGCTGACGTTCGGCGAACCCTACACGGTCGCCAATCAATGCAAAGGCCAGCGGGATGACGCCACCACCCGCCGCGCCGCCGAGGATGCGCGCGATGAAGAGTACCTGGAGCGTCGGGGCGATGATGGTCACAGCCAGGCAAATGGTGAGGATCACGAGCGCGATCTTGATGATCTTCGCCTTGCCAAGCGCGTCGCCAAGCGCACCGAGCACCGGCTGGCCCAGCGCATAGGGCAGCGCGTAAGCGGTCGCCAGCATCGCGACCGTCGCCGGGTCCGACACCAAGTCGCGCGATATTTCCGGCACAAGGGGGTCGATCAGGCGCATCGCCATTGAGCTGACGAAACAGCCGGCGGCAAGGATGGGAAGCAGGGGCATGCGGCCTTCTAGAACGCGGCCGTGAGCCTGCCCAGCGGCGTTGTTGGCGCAGCCGCGCCAAATGAAAAGGCGCCGGGTTAGACCCGGCGCCTCCTTGCACTCGACTAGCGGTGCAAGCGTCTCAGAACAGGCCCTGAATCTGCCCCTTGTCGTCTAGACGGATCGAGTCGGCCGCGGGCACCTTCGGCAGGCCCGGCATGGTCATGATCTCGCCGGTGACGACCACCACGAACCCGGCACCGGCCGAGAGCCTGAGTTCGCGGATCGTGACGGTGTGCCCGGTCGGCGCACCGCGCTTGTTCGGATCGGTCGAGAATGAGTACTGAGTCTTGGCCATACAGACCGGGAGATTGCCGAAGCCGGCGGCCTCCAGATCCTTGAATTGGGTCTCAACGCTTCCATCGCAGCTGATGTCGGCGGCGCGATAGATTTCCTGCGCGATGGTCCTCACCTTGTCGCGCAGCTTCATGTCATCGGGATACAGCGGCTTGAAGTTCGCCTTGCCTTCGTCGATGACCTTGACGACGTGGTTGGCGAGGCCTTCTGTGCCCTTGCCGCCATCCGCCCAGTGCGTGCACATGAACGCCTTGGTGCCCATACTTTCAGCCGCCTTCATCACCTCGGCCACCTCGGCGTCGGTATCGGTGATGAACTTGTTGACGGCGACCACGGCGGGAACGCCGAACTTGTTCACGTTCTCGATGTGGCGCTTCAGGTTATCGCAGCCCTTGGCGACGGCCGCGGCGTTCTCGGTCTTCAAGTCGTCCTTGGCAACGCCACCGTGCATCTTGAGCGCGCGCACAGTCGCGACGATGACGACGACCGAAGGCGCGATGCCGGCCTTGCGGCATTTGATGTCGAAGAACTTCTCGGCGCCCAGGTCGGCACCGAAGCCCGCTTCGGTCACGACATAATCGGCAAGCTTTAGCGCCGTCTTGGTCGCCAGCACAGAGTTGCAGCCGTGTGCGATATTGGCGAAGGGGCCGCCGTGAATGAAGACGGGGTTGTTCTCAAGCGTCTGCACCATGTTGGGGGCGAGCGCGTCCTTCAAAAGGACCGTCATGGCGCCGTCGGCCTTCAGGTCGCGCGCGCGGATCGGCTTCTTGTCGCGTGTATAGGCGACGATGATGTTGCCGAGCCGCTCCTCCAGGTCCTTGAGGTCCTTCGACAGGCACAGGATGGCCATCACTTCGGAAGCGACCGTGATGTCAAAGCCGTCCTCGCGCGGGAAGCCGTTCGAGACGCCGCCCAGCGAGTTGACGACCGAGCGCAGCGCGCGGTCGTTCATGTCGAGCACGCGCTTGAAGCCGATGCGGCGCTGGTCGATGCCGAGGCTGTTGCCCCAATAGATGTGGTTGTCGAGCATGGCCGCGAGCAGGTTGTGCGCACTCGTGATTGCGTGGAAGTCACCGGTGAAATGCAGATTGATGTCTTCCATCGGAACGACCTGGGCGTAGCCGCCGCCTGCGGCCCCACCCTTCACGCCGAAGCAGGGCCCGAGCGAGGGTTCGCGCAGCGCGGCGATCGCCTTCTTGCCAATGTGGTTCAGACCGTCGGTCAGGCCGACCGTCGTCGTCGTCTTGCCTTCGCCGGCGGGTGTCGGGCTGATGGCCGTGACCAAGATCAGCTTGCCGTCCTTGTTGCCCTCAATCTTATTGATGTAGTCGAAGGTGACTTTGGCCTTCGTCCAGCCGTAGGGGATCAGCGCCTCCGCCGGCACTCCGACCTTGGCCGCAACCGTGGCGATCGGCTGCATCTTCGCTTCGCGCGCGATTTCAATGTCGGACTTCACGGACACGGGCATTCCTCCAGGATTTTCTTGTTGGCGGGGGTCCGGACCGGCCGGATCGAGGCGCGATATTGTACTTTCGTAAGGGCCGCGCCAAGCGGCTGCGGCCAAATATCAGCGTCATCTAGCGACGCAGTCCGTGGACGCACGATCTATTCATGCGCCGCAGCGAAATGCGCCTCGCACCGCATGCCGGTGTAGCGCTCATTAACAAGGTTCAGCGGATATCCGCCTTGCAAGCCGGTCAAGCTGCCGCAGGGGCGCGGTCATCAGTTCGTCGGCGTCACACCCGCGTCGCACGGCATCGCGACCATCGTCCCGCGGTTGGGAAGGTACTTGAAGCACTCGTCCTCATCGTCGGGGCCGGGCTTCGAGTTGGTGCCGCTCGTCTGCGTCGCGCCCGCGACGAGAACGCCAAGCACCCGCCCTGAAACTGTCAGATCCATCTTGGCGGTCTTCCAGAAGAAGTCGATCGCGGAGCCATCGGCGCTGACGCTCGTCAGCTCCACCTCCGCGACATTGCCGCACTTCTTCGAATTCTTGGTGATCGTCTCGGTGTAAATGTAGGTCTCGCCGCGACGCATTTTGTAGTCGAGCGTGCCGGAACAGCTCAGGCCCGGATAGTTGATGGTGCCGCTGCCGTCGCGCGCGATCGATATTTCGACGCGGTACGTATTGCCGCTGCTTTCGGTCAGCTGTCCGCCCCAGTCGCCCGCAAGGCGCTCGTTACAGGGAACGGCAACTGGCTCGCCGCCGTCCGATGACTTACGGGTGCATGGGCTTGCAGCGCCATTCGATTGCGCAACCGCATGGGCGTGACCGCCGCCCGGCAGTTCGACGGGCGCGATAGAGCCCAGCGCTATGAAGAGTCCCGCAATTGCCTGCCGCAAAGCACAGCCCCGCCAGTATGCCTTGGTTTCAAAGGTGGCAGAATACTCTCAGCCCGCAACGCTGTCAGCGCGGCCGTTCGAATTGATTAGCGCCGGGACGGCCTTGACGATCCGACGCGGCCTTTTTCAGGTGACGGGGCGGACAACGAGCACCGTGGCGTTGTCCTGGTAGGGCTCGCGCAGCGCCTCCACCGCACGGATGATGGCCTTGGCGACGGACGCCGGCCCGTCGGCGGCATAAGCCTGAATGATGCGCGCGATCTCGCCCGTTTCCAGCGTCGCGATCCCGTCGCTGGCGAGCACTACGTAATCGCCGGTCTCGAGCGCGAGCGGCGCCTGGGAGATGTCGATCATGTCGATCTCATCGCCCGTAACGGCGGACCGCAGCATATGCCGTCGCGGATGGCGCTTTGCTTCATCGCGCGTCAGGCGACCCTCTGCCGCGAGACGGTCGAGCTCCGGCGCGAACGAGTGATCCTCATTCAATAGCGCCACCTCGCCCCGGCGGAACAGAAACAGCGGGCTGTCACCGACGCTGACCCATTCGATACCGTCCTCTGAAAAGGCGGCGCCGACGAGGGTCGAGCCCATGCCCGACAACAGCGGATTTTCGGAAACCTTCTCGGCGAGCGCGTCGTTGGCGGCATGCAGGGCTGCCAACAACCGATCTTGCGGGCTGCCGTCGATGCGGGCAACCGTGCTCAGAAAATTCTCGCAAACCATGCGGCTGGCGAGCGCACCACCGGCGTGGCCGCCCATGCCATCGGCAAGAACAGCAACGCTCGAACCGTTGGATTGACCTTCGGCCGACTGCGGGTCGCCGCCCGGCCAGTAGGCGGCGGTATCCTCCTGATAATCCCGTGCGCCGCGCGTGGCAGCGAGGGCATGCTCGAACGGCAGCATTCTTGCCTTATGCTTCAGCGATCTCAGACCAATCGAAGTCTGCCCCGCAGAACGGCACGAACGCAACCTGGGTGCGCCCGAGCGTGATCACGTCCATCGCGTTCAGCTCTACCGCGCCGGTCGGCCGTTTGTCGTTCACGGAGACGACGTTGGTCTTAGCAAGGTTTGGCACGAACAGGAAAGAACGATCATTGGAATCGTAGCGGATATAGGCCTGTTCCTCGCTGGAAATGGCCTCATCCCCGAAGTCCAAAGGAATCCGGCTTTTTGCGCCGCGGCCGATGGCATTGTTGCCCTCGAAAATCGGGCGGAAGGCGCCGAGGCCCGGCCCGCCGACCACGACGAGGAAGCCAACCACGGGGTCACGCTCGAAAATCCCGCGTTCGATAACCTGGCGCCCACGAATGAGCTGAGTGCGCTCCGCTTTCGGCGTCTCCGCCCGGATAACGCGCGTGGTCGGGGGGGCTTCCGTTTCCGGCGTGTCCTCTAAATTGACCGGAACGCGCGGCGGCTGTGCGGATCGCGCCATGCGGGCGGCTTCGGCCGCGCTCGGGCTCTGGGGCGGCGTCACATCTTTCAATGGGATGCTGGCTGGCGGCGGCAGCGCGATGACCTCGAGCTTCTTCGCATCGCCTTCCGCGCTCAAAACGACCGGCTCGTTGCTCGCCGTCTCTTCGCGACTTGCCGCGCGCAGCGCGTCCTTGAGGGAGCCCAAGAAGCCTTGTGCCTTCGCGCCGCCCTTCGCACCGTTGCCTGTGCTCGTCTCTCCCCGCTCGTGGGTCATTAATCTCTCCTCATGTCTGATCGTAATGTTGCGAAAAATGGCGCAGAAAAGCGCGCCATTGACTGGGAACGCTAGTGGGCGAGGCCGGCACGGAACCTCAGCTTGCCGGGGCCGAGTTCAATCACGTCGCCATCCTGAAGGCGCGCATCCGAACAGCGCTGCCCATTGACGACGATGCCATTGCCCTCAACGCCTGACAGATCGGTGATGTACCAGTTGTCGGAATCCTCGCGGTGAATGGCGGCGTGATAGCGATGCACCGCGCCGTTCGGAATTCGAATGTCGTTGTCGTCCTCGCGGCCGATGCGGATCATGTCGCGCGGGATGGCGAAGCGCCGCCCACCCGCACCCTCCACTTCCACAAAGGCCAGCGCCGATGTTGCATGACCATCGCCATCAATCTGGTCGCTCACGTCGCCTGCGCGCGATGGCCTGTAGCGCCGCGTCACATCGCGATCGCGCGGACGTGGAATGTAGCGCGTCAATCGCCAGAAAACGACCAGCAGCGGAAACCCGAACGCCAGACCGAGGCCCAGCATGAGTGCGGGCGCGGCGTCATAACCGAATTGAACGGTGCTTCCCGCAATCGATACGGCATCATTTGCGACATCGACGGCGGTCGCCACATCAAGCGCGTGGGCAGGCGCCGTTCCGGCCACAGCCAAAAGGCCGCCGGCAAGTGTCGCACTTGCCAGCGCGAATTTCGCAGACTCGGGCTGCGCACAGATCATCGAGTCAACCCCGTTCGCGCGTCAGAATCGATTTGGCGGGGGATGGCGGCGGCAACATGGCAGCAAGGCGTCACATGACGGAAATATTCATCTTGCGTTCATCGCCCGTCGAGCCGCCACATTCTTGCGTCATCGAGCCGAAGCAGACACAAGGGATGACGTGACGGAATCGGTCGCTAGACGCCAAACTCCAGTCGAGCGCGTAGCGGGGACATGACACAACTCGTCGCCTTACCGGACGGAACTGAGCTCGCGGGCGAATACAAGATCGAACGCGTGCTCGGCGCGGGCGGGTTCGGCGTCACTTATCTCGCAACTGAGCCTGCTTTGTCGCGCTCTGTCAGCATCAAAGAATATTTTCCGAGCGATTTCGCGACGCGCGTCGATGGCATGGAAGCCGTACCGCGCTCGAAGGCCTCCATTGACGACTACAACTGGGGGCTTGAGCGCTTCATCGAAGAGGCGCAAACGCTGGCGCGTTTCGACCATCCCAACATCGTGCGGGTCTACCGCATCTTCCGGGCCAACAACACCGCCTACATGGTGCTGCAGTTCGAGGAAGGGCAGAACCTAAAGGCTTGGCTCAAGGGGCTCGGGCGAGCGCCGCGCCAGAAAGAGCTCGATGCCATCGTGGCGCCGCTGCTCGATGCGCTCGAAGTGGTGCACAAGTCCGACGTTCTGCATCGCGATATCGCACCCGATAACATCATCATCCGTAAATCCGGCGTACCGGTCTTGATCGACTTCGGCGCGGCGCGCGGCGACATCGCCGCTCATTCGAAGACGAAGACGGTGTCGGCGCTCGTCAAACCCGGCTACAGCCCCTACGAGCAGTACGCGGAGACCAGCCGCCAGCAGGGGCCGTGGACGGACATCTACGCGCTGTCGGCAACGCTTTATCATGCGATCGCGGGCAAGCGGCCGCCGGATAGCCCGTCGCGCATGCTGAAGGACGAGTTGAAGAGCGCACGCGAGGCCGCGGTCGGCTCCTATCGCGACGGCTTTCTTTCAGCGATCGATACAGGGCTGAAGCTTGCGGTCGACGCGCGTCCTCAGACCGTCGCGGCTTGGCGAGGCGCGCTGCTGGCTCCGGCCGAGAAGCAAACGCCCGCGCTGCTCAATGCCATCAACCGCATCAAGGACCGCACCGAGGTGCGGCGCAAAGCAGATCGTGCCAAGCGCGAAGCGGAAGCTGTCGCCAACGCTACCAATCCACCGCCGCCGGACGCGCCGGGACCCAAGGGCGGCCTGCTCGACTTCGTCGACGCGTTGCAAAAGCCGGCCGAGGCCAAGCCTCAGGCCATCGAGGCGCCCGCGCGCAAAACGACGAAGCCCAAGGTAACGCCCGCACCGACGGCCGCCGCGAAAGCTGCCGCCGAGGCGAAAGCCGCCGCGCAGCTTCCCGTGCCGATCGCGCAGGCGCGCGGCAAACGCAAGACGCGGCCCAATCCCGACGTCGCGCGCAACCGCGCGCTGTTCCGCGGTCTCAAGACCAAGCTCGCCATTGCGGTCACGATCGCGGCGGCAATCGTTGCCTTCCAGGATCAGATTCCGAAGCTCTTGCTGGTTCCGGGCTCCGGCATAACCACCGGAACGCTCGCGGTGGCGAACGCCGAGCGTCAAATCGGCGCGCGCGATTCCTTCAAGGCGCACGATACCGCGGTGACCGGCGTCGCGCTGTCAGGTGACGGCCGCCTGATCGTGACGGCGGGTGCCGACGGTACCTTGAAAGTCTGGTCGGCCCAGACCCATGCCCCGATCGGCACCATTGCTTTGCAGGGTGGACCGGCAACAGCGCTCTCTGTGCGCAATAACCGCGCGATCACGAGCCACCGCGATGGCACCGCGTCCGTCTACGACCTCGATACGCGCAATCGCCTTTACACTTTCAAGCGCAACGAGGCTCCGCTCTGGGCCGCTATTTTTGCCGGGACAGAGGACGCGGTCGCAACCGGCAGCCACGACTGGTCGGTGACGCTTTGGCAGTCGGGGTCGGAGACCACGCCACTCGCACTTCTCGAGGGACATCAGAACGCAGTTCAGGCACTCGCCGCCGACCCAAGCGGACGCTGGCTCGCCTCGGGCGGCGCCGACAAGAGCGTGCGGCTATGGGACCTTGAGCGCCGCGACCTGCGCCGCGGATATCGCAACTTCAATGACTACGTGTCGGCGCTGTCGTTCTCTTCCGACGGCGGGACACTCGCGGCCGGCAGCCTCGACGGCAGCGTCAAGCTCTGGTCGGTTCCCTCCGGCCGTGGCGTGCGAACATTCGCAGCCGGCTCATCGGCGCGCGTGACAAGCATCGCTTTCTCTCCCGACGACTCGTTGCTCGCGGTTGCGTGCGAAGATGGTGCGGTGCGGTTGCGCTCGCTGAAGCGTTCGCGAAACCAATGGGCTCTGGCCGGGGGCGGCACCGGCGCTACCAATGTCGTATTCACGAACGACGGCCGTACGCTGATGACGGGGGGCCGTGACGGCATCGTGCGACTTTGGTCGATGCCGGAAGCGGAAATCGCCCAGCGCAACTAAGGTATCGCTGCGTCCACATCGAAACTCGACGGCAATCACGGATCAGTCCAAAATCAAGCCACGGCAACGCATCTGCTGCCGCGCATGAAAGGACTGACACATGGACTTTGATGCCGTAACCCTGGCGCGCATCCAGTTCGCCTTTACGGTCACCTTTCACATCATTTTTCCCAGCTTCTCGATCGGGCTTGCGGCTTTCATTGCCACGCTGCTCGTGCGCTGGCGAATGACAGGCGAGGAGCGCTTCCATCGCCTCGCCCGCTTCTGGACCAAGATCTTCGCCGTGTCGTTCGCGATGGGGGTCGTGTCCGGCATCGTGCTGTCCTATCAGTTCGGCACGAACTGGAGCAAATTCTCGGAAGTTGCTGGCAATATCGTCGGGCCGCTCATCGGCTATGAGGTGCTGACGGCATTCTTTCTGGAGGCGACCTTTCTCGGCATCATGCTGTTCGGCTGGAACCGTGTGCCGCCGGGCCTTCATGTGACGTCGGCGGTTCTTGTTGCCATCGGCACCTCGCTGTCGGCGTTCTGGATTCTGGCTGCCAACAGCTGGATGCAGACGCCCGCGGGCCACGAGATGATCGACGGCGTGGCGCACCCGGTCGACTGGGTGAAGATCATCTTCAACCCGAGCTTCCCCTACCGTTTCGCGCACATGTTCACCGCGGCCTACCTGACGACATCGCTGGTCGTGCTGGCGGTCGGCGCGCGCTATCTGATTGCCGGGCGTTTCGTCGAGGATGCCAAGACGATGATCCGCATGGGGCTTGGCATGGTCGCCATCCTGGCGCCGCTGCAGCTTTTCATAGGCGACGCTCATGGCCTCAACACCGCTGAGCATCAGCCGGCCAAGGTCGCGGCGATGGAGGCGCATTGGGACGGATCGAAGCCGGCCGACCTCATCCTGTTCGCCTGGCCCGATCAGAAGGCGGAAACGAACCACCTTCAGATTTCAATTCCGAACATCGCAAGCCTGATCATCACGCACGACTCCGAAGGCCTGTTCAAAGGGCTCAAGGACTTCAAACCCGAGGATCGGCCGAACGTGCTCTGGGTATTCTTCGCGTTCCGCGTCATGGTGGGCATCGGGCTCCTGATGATCGGCATCGGGCTTGTCGGTGCGTTCCTTTGGGCACGCGGGCGGTTGTTCGATACGAACTGGTATCTAAAGCCCGTCGTCTATTCCTGGCCGCTCGGCTTCATCGCCATCGTCGCGGGTTGGTGGGTGACGGAAACCGGCCGCCAGCCCTGGCTCGTCCACGGCATACTGAGAACGCTTGATGCGGCGTCTCCCGTCTCGGCCGGGGCGGTGTTTGCGACGCTCGTCATGTTCGTCGTCGTCTATTGCGTGGTCTTCTCGATGGGCATTCTCTACATCAACAGGCTCATCGAAAAAGGACCGACGGGCAAGTCCATCGAGGCGGCGGACGTCGAGGACTCACTGCCGTCGCGACCGCTGGCAGCGGCGGCGGATGCGGCGCGCAGCGCGCTCGGGGAGGGAAAATAGCATGGAGGGAATGGAAGGCATCGCCTATTGGCTGCCGCTCGTGTGGGCCGCGATCCTCGCGATCGCCGTCACGCTCTACGTCATTCTCGACGGGTTCGGCCTGGGGCTCGGCATCCTCTTTCACTCTGAGCTGCGCGAGGACAAGCGCGACCTGATGATGAACACCGTCGCGCCCTTCTGGGACGGCAACCAGACCTGGCTGATCATGGGCGGCGGCGGGCTACTTGTTGCCTTTCCCAAGGCGTACGGCGTCATCATGTCGGGACTCTATATTCCGGTCATCATCATGCTTCTGGCGTTGGTGTTCCGTGGTGTCGCGTTCGAGTACCGCTGGGTCGCCAAGCCGCATCACCAGCTTTGGGACTTGGCGTTCTCGTGGGGGGCGCTCGTCGCAGCCTTTGCGCAGGGCGTCATTCTGGGCGGCCTGCTGCAGGGCATCACGGTCGTCGATGGGCAGTTTGCCGGCGGCTCGTTCGATTGGCTGAGCATCTTCTCCTTGCTGTGCGGCGCGGGCGTCGTGGGCGCTTACGCGCTGCTCGGCACGACTTGGCTGATCTACAAGACCGAGGGCGATTTGCAGTCCTGGGCACGCTATAAGGCGAATTCGGCCCTGTTGTTCGTGATTGCCACGATGGTGCTCGTCAGCCTCTGGACGCCCTTCTCGGTTCCCGGAATCTGGGAACGCTGGTTCAGCTGGCCGAACGTCCTGTTGCTGTCGCCAATTCCGCTGCTCACAGCCTACGCGGCTTACAGCTGCTGGCAAGGCATTGAGGACGAGAAGAGCGACATACGCGCGTTTTTCTCGGCAATCGCCCTGTTTCTGCTGGGCCTGCTCGGCCTCGTCATATCCAACGTGCCGTATCTGGTGCCGCGCTCGCTGACGGTATGGGAGACGGCGGCGGCGCCGAGCTCGCAGATCTTCATGCTGGTCGGCACGCTGCTGATGCTGCCGATTATTATCGGATACACGGCGTTCGTTTATTGGACGTTCCGCGGCAAGGTTCGCGCCGGCGAGGGATATCACTAGGACA
The DNA here is from genome assembly GCA_964651805.1 of uncultured Hyphomicrobium sp. Classification (GTDB taxonomy): domain Bacteria; phylum Pseudomonadota; class Alphaproteobacteria; order Rhizobiales; family Hyphomicrobiaceae; genus Hyphomicrobium_B. Next base: position 571,932 of record CAZYXX010000001.1, read on the forward strand.
TCAAGAACTTGGCGCACCGTCAGCGTTGCATCGGCCGTTGATAACAGTCTAGGCGACAAAGGGCTGCCATCATTCCTCCCAAAACTTGCTACGGTCGAATCCAAGGCGACCGCGGGGAGGTTCGATGTTCGGCTGGCGCAGGCGCAGCGAAGGCTTCGAGTGGAAGGAATACGTGCGCACGACAGTGCTCGTGCGGCGGCGCGACCGGCAACGGCGCATAGATGAAGCGCGCGAGGCGGCGATTGCGCGCGTGCACGACGCCAAGGAACGCGGCATCGAGGCTGGCCGCTCGAGCGTCGGCGCCGTCTCAGGGGTCGTCGGCAACGTGGCACGCTTCACCGGCGGTGTGATCGCGCAGGCCGCCGGTGCGATCTGGCACGGCATTGTTGAGGTTGCGACGGCGCTCATCTCGCTTTTGGGCGAGCGGCTTCCCGCCAAGCCGGACTTAGGTGACGCGCCGCGGGCGGCACGCGCCGACTATCAACCGCGCGAACATGAAGCGACGGCGCGGCGCGCGTACTACGAGGGCATCAAGCCCGAACGCCCGAAGGGTCCCATCCGCGCTGATAGCGTCGTGGAGCGTATCGAACGCGCCGAGAGACAGGCGCGCGCGGAAGCAGAGCTATTGCCGGACGTCGAGCCGCGCATGTTCCGCTTCCCTGAAATCAAGCTGCCCGGCAACCTTCCGTTCAAGGCAAGCCATGTGCTGGCTGCGGCCGCGGGGCTGGCGATTATCTATTTCGGCGGGTCGATCCTTCGCGGCGAGCCGGACTTCACGATCCGCGCGGCCCCTTCGCTCGCGGCGAAGACCGTCACACTCGAACCCGTCGACATCGTCGGGCGAGCAACCGCCGTGACCGGAGACCTCGTGCGTGTCAACGGCACACTGTTGCGGCTGGCGGGTGTCGAGGCGCCTGAGGCCGACCAACCCTGCTTCAAGCCCAATGGCCGGCGCTGGTCGTGCAGCGCTTCGGCACGCTCCGCACTCGAGCGTCTGTTGCGCGGTACGACTGTAAGGTGCGTTCCGAACGGGCATGATCAGGCGGGACGGCAGCTCGCAACGTGCAAGGCACGCGGCGCGGATATCGGCGCGGAGCTCGTCCGGCGCGGCGACGTGTTTGCCGCTTCCGGACTGTTCGCCCGCTACGGCGGCGACGAGGAGGAAGCAAAGGCTGCCGGCACCGGTGTGTGGCAGGGAGACGTGGTTCGGCCGCAGGAGTGGCGCGACCAGACGTGGGAAGAAGCCAAGCGCAACGCGCCCGACGGCTGCCCGATCAAGGGCATCGCACGGGCTTCATCCTCGACCTACGTCATGCCCTGGACGCGCGGTTATGCCAACAAAACGCCCCGCCCGGATCGCGGCGACCGCTGGTTCTGCAGCGAAAGCGAAGCACGCGACGCCGGCTTCCTGCCGGCGGACGGCGCGTGACGACCCGCATTCGCAGCGCACCTTCAGCCCACTGATCAGGCAAAGAAAAACCCGCGGCCGGGGGAGACCGCGGGCAAGAAATAGAACTCGCGCCACTTGGGGGTAAGTGGGACGGCGCCAAAGTTCTACATTTTCCAGTACACAGCAGCGCTTGCGCACTTTCAAGTTGACGCACAAGCGGAATCTCATTTTCCAAAATCGCTGTGCTTCTTTAGCCAGCGTTTTAAAAAATTAACCTTGTTACCAGGGGGCTAACGACCGTTCAGTGCCAACGCACGACGAATGGCGACACTCTGATTATGGCCGGATCGCTGGCGGTGCGGGCATATCCAATGTCGGAGACGACGCCGCTGAATCCGGCTTTATCGTCCGTGCGAAATGCCATTTTAGTATTGGCCAATTTCAGCTCGTCATTGATCCACAGCCGAAGAATGCCATCGGCTTTGCCGGGCTGGTTCAAGACGATTTCCTGCTCAACTTTCGCCCAGCGGCCCGTCGGCCAGGCCTTATTGTATTTGGCGCCGAACCAATAGCGGGGCTTTCCGGGCTGGATGACCTCGCCGCCGATGTCGCCATTCTGACCCCAGCCGACGCGGGTCGCAAACGTCTCGCCGCGCTCGGCCGCGTCGAGATCATTCGGCAATGCCGCGCCATATAGGCCCGGCAAATAGCCGGGTTCGCTGAAGGTGAACCCCTTTGGAAACGCGGCGTAGTAGGACAGGCAGACCGAAGATGCCTTTTCCACTTCCGACAACGGCCAAACGAAGCCGACGCCATTCTGATTTGCGTTTTCCTCCGACCCCGTCGGCGCCAGCTTCACGGCCAGTACGCTGACCGTACTACCGGTCTGCGACGTCTCGACGGATGCATTCTGCAGCAGACCCCATTGCCGTTCGCCGGCACGGCCCTGCAGCTCGATGGGTGTCAGTGCGTGGCCGTCGTTTGAATCGAGCGCGAGCTGGCGCCCGGCTGGATAACGCGAAGAGCAAGGGGACACTTGCTTGGCGCGCAGGAAATCAAGCGCCATGTACCCGACGACGGTCAGCAGAATTGCCCCACCCGCCAGGTTGAAGAGGACCGAATTGGTCATCCAGCGCTGCATCAGACACAAACCCTTACGCAAAACCGCCGCGGCGTTTGGACCACCGGCGCGTCCGTCTTCCCCATGCCGCGCGATGCGGCTCGTCGGGAGGCGAGCAGTGAGAGATTAGTCAAGATTTCTGAAATCTTTGTTTACTAACCGCTTCCTTCCGTCTCCGGTTCGGCGGAGACGCGAACGGCCCCCGTTGGGGGGGCCGCCCGCTACTCGTGTCAGCCTCGGAAATCCGTCTTAAACGAGGATCATGCCGGCTTTCAGCAACTCCGATGCGCTGCCGGCATGGACGCCGTCGAGCTTGACGACATCGACATAGCTGCCGTCGATGCTCACAGACACCGTCGAGCCCTGGCCGCCGTCGACGACCTTCACGACGTCGTCGATGCTGCCGTACTTCTGACCTTTAACCAGATCCTTCAGATTCAGCACGTCGCCGGCCGAAAAGTCCGTGATGCGGTCGACACCGGTGCCCAAGTCCTTCTTGAGCCAGACGTAGGTGTCGTTGCCGGCGCCGCCGGTGAACGTGTCGGCGCCACCGCGGCCGCGGAACCAATCGTCGCCGTCGCCGCCGTAGAACACGTTGTCGTTCTTGTCGCCGATCAAGACGTCGTTGTAGGCGGATCCGACCACAGCTTCGACGCCGGAGATCGTATCGTTGCCCATGCCAGTCGCGGTGTGCCCGTTGAGGTCAACGGAAACACCGTTCTTGGCGTTCGAATAATCGATCGTATCGAAGCCTTCGCCGCCAACGTAGGTGTCGTCGCCCTCGCCTGCCACGAACACGTCGCTACCCGAGTTGCCGTAGACAACATCATCACCGTCGCCGTCATGGATGACGTCGTCACCCTTGCCGCCGTAAATCTGATCGTTGCCGGCGCCGCCGAACATCACGTCGTTGCCGGAATTGCCCCACAAATGATCGTTGCCGGCGCCACCATCCATGTGGTCATCGTCGGCCATACCGAACAATGTGTCGTCGCCGTCGCCGCCAACCATGACGTCCTTGTCGCTCGACGCCGAAACCTTGGTTGCGAGCTTCGCCAGCAGGGCGGTGTTGGTCACGCCCATCGAAACCGTGAAGATCGAGTCGTCGAAGTCGTTGTCACCGCCGCCCAGCAGGTCCTCGAAGCCGATTTTGACCGTACCGTCGGCGTTGTTGACCGTGCCAACAGCATGGTTGAGCTTGTCGCCATTGAGGCCAAGCGAGCCGTTGTCGACGCTGTGGAATACGGTCGAGCCGTAGGCCGACTGAACCACCGTCTCCTTGCCGTTCGCGGCAACGTGCACGAGCTTCAACGGCGCGCCGTTGTTGATGCTGCCGACCTCGCCGTCAGCGTCGACAAATTTGAACGTGCCCTTGGTGTCGGACAGAAGGCTCGCCATGCCCTTCTGGCTATAGGCGTCCGGCACAACGAAGAAGCCCAGCGACTCGCCGGCTTTCAGCGCAACGTCGACCGAGCTCACGTCGGCGACGAGATCGCCGCCCGAACCCTTCAGCGATGCATTTGCGAACAGGATCTGGACGCCGGAGATTTTGCCATCGGCGCCGATCTTGTAAACACCAAGCGCGTTCAGATACCCGGCGGTCTCGTTATTGAACGTGACCTTGGCGACGGCATCCTGCGACACTTTCATCTTCGTCAGGTCGACCTTGCCGCCAAGCGTAGACGAGCCGAACATCAGGTCGTCGCCGCCTTCGCCGTACATTTCGTCGTCGCCGCCACCGCCATGCATCTGGTCGTTGCCGTCGCCGCCCACCAGGACGTCATTGCCGCCTTCGCCGAATATTTTGTTGTCGTGCTCGTCGCCAACGAGCTTGTTGGCGGAGCCATTGCCAACGATCGTGTCGTTGTGATCCGCGTCCGCCTTTTCGGCAGCAGCCTTCTCGGCAGCAGCCTTCTCGGCGGCAGCCTTCTCAGCAGCGGCCTTCTCGGCGGCAGCCTTCTCGGCAGCGGCCTTCTCGGCAGCGGCCTTCTCGGCGGCAGCCTTCTCAGCAGCGGCCTTCTCGGCGGCAGCCTTCTCGGCGGCAGCCTTCTCGGCAGCGGCCTTCTCGGCGGCAGCCTTCTCGGCGGCAGCCTTCTCGGCGGCAGCCTTTTCGTCAGCAGCCTTCTTGGCAGCAGCCTTCTCAGCAGCGGCCTTCTCGGCTTCCTTGGCAGCTTTCTCTGCTTCTTTCGCGGCCTTCTCTGCCGCCTTGGCGGCTTCCTTTTCCGCCTTCTCGGCCGCAGCGGCGCGTTCGGCTTCGACGCGGCCCGTCGACTTCAACGATGCGTTGTCGATCAGGCCGCCGTAGCTGTCGTTGTCGCCGGCTTGCTCGCGGAATTCGATACGGTCATTGCCGCCCGTGCCGATGACCTTGAAGGTCGCATTCGACCAAGCTGACTTGGTCGGATCGACCGAGCCGATCTGCTTGCCGTTCCAGAAAACGAGAATGGTGTCGGAACCGGCCTTGCTGTCCGGCCGCTTCATGTAATCAAAAGAGAATGCGTACTCGACGCCTTCCTGCGTCTTCACATCCTGATAGATGTTGGACTGGCGCGTGTCGTAGTCGAGCTCGGCGAACTTTTCGCCCTCGCTCGGCTTGATGTCATAGAAGCCCTTGCTCCAGACCTCGATCTCGGTGTCGGATTTCCAGCCGCCGACCTCCGCGAAGTGCGACCACGTTCCGGCGCCGACCTTGGCTTGCTCGAAGCTACCATCAACCAGAAGCTCGTCGCCCACTTTCAACTCGTTCTTCCCGCTCATTCGAACCACGCGCTCCCGCAGTTTGTTTTGCGCGGCGCACGCCGCACAAACCCGGCGCCCTTCGAGGGGGACCGGCACAATGGCCACATTCCACGAAATGTTCGAAGATAACGTGCAGCTTGAGCCGTGGTTTTTGTTCAACCACGCTTCAAATACGCTTCAAATTTTACGCAATTTGCGAAAAGAAAAGCGGCCAGGTGACCAGCCGCTCTCCTTGATCCCATCTGCTAGCCGGCCGCTACCACGCGATGCCCTGGTACGTCGCCTCTGTCGGTAAATCCTTGAAGAGACGCGCAAGATCAAGCACATGCGTTTGCGGCGAACGACTGCGGATGGCAGCGCGGAACTCTTCGGTTGCGTGCGAGACGACAACAACGTCGGAAGCCGCGACGAGCTGATCGGCGCTCTTGAGCGTCATCGCTTCAAGCTGATCCATCAACTTCGCCTGCGCGGGGACAGCATGACGCACGTAGTCGATCTGTCCCTGAAGCAACGGTCCGAAGTGCAGGTTCGGATCGTAAGCCTTGATCGTCTCGCCGCGCGCCAGCAGCGCAGCCATGACCGCGAGGGTCGGGCTTTCGCGCAAATCGTCGGTCGCCGGCTTGAACGTCACACCCAAGAAGCCGATGCGTTTGCCACGGAAGGGCTGAAGCAGATTAACGGCTTCTTCAACATGACGCTCGTTCGTCACCATCAAGCTGTCGATCAGCGGCACTTCGACGCCGAGCGCGCCCGCAATGTGGCTGACGGCACGCACTTCCTTGGGCAGGCAGGAACCGCCAAACGCGAAGCCCGGCTTCAGGTAGTAGGGCGACAGGTTCAGCTTCAGGTCCTTGACGAAGATGTTCATCACGTCATGGCTGTCGATGCCGAGCTTCTTGCAGAGGCGGCCGACCTCGTTGCCGAAGGCGACCTTGGTCGCGTGCCAGACGTTGTCGACGTACTTCACCATCTCGGCGGCTTCGATCGACGTGTAGATGACGTTCTTGTCGACAGCGCCGTAGATCGCGGCAACCGTGCGCTCGGCGCGTGTATCGGAAGCCCCGACCACCGTCTTGGGCGGGGCGAAGAAGTCGGCGACCGCCACGCCTTCACGCAGGAACTCCGGATTGAAGCAGATGCCGAAGTCGCGCCCCAGCCGCTTGCCCGAGGCCTGCTCGATTTCCGGCGCGACGACGTCGAGCGTGGTTCCCGGCGGCACCGAGCAGCGCAGCACCACGACGTGGTAGGCCTGCTTCATGGCAAGCGCCTGGCCGATGGCACGGCTGGCCTGGCGCACAAAGGAGAAATCGCAACCGCCATCCTTCGACGTCGGCGTCCCAACCGAGAGGAATGTGACGTCGGTTTCCAGTACGGCTGCGATCAGATTTTGTGTTGCCGCAATGCGGCGGCTGCGCACGCCGGCATCGAGAAGTTCGCCCAAGCGCTCTTCAACGATCGGCGACGTGCCGGCGTTGATCGCTTCGACCTTCTCGCGGCTGACGTCGACACCGACCATGCGAAAGCCCAGGTGCGAGAGGCACGCCATGGAGACGGCGCCTACGTATCCAAGGCCAACGACGCTGATCGATGGTTTGGGCTCTTCGGCTTCGAAAAGCGCGGTATTGGCTGCCGGCTCCGCCACGGGCTCGGCAGTAGATAGACCGAATGTCATTCGTAACGCTCCCACACGGCTTGAATGCCGCTTTCGACCCCGCCACGATCGATCCGCAAATGGAAGCGCGCTGCCAGCACGATCCTGATCTAGCGAACCACCTTATGCCCTGCCGGCAACCGGTGAACCTCTCGAGACGTTGCCGGCATCATGCGCCGCAAAGATCGAGATTCCGCTCTATGGGAGACTTACAATTTTATCGAGCGGGGTTAAGGAATGTGGCGGCCACGAAGCCCGAACTCGGGATGGTGAGTAACTTCGTGTAAATCATCACGATCAGGAAGAGCGAGGCGAGCGATAGCGCCGTCATGTAGCTCGCCATCGCTTCGCGGAACATGGCGAGCGCGCCGCCGCCCGTAAAACCAAGCCTTTGGTTGCCGCGGTTGGCCCACTTCTGCTTGGCAAGCCGCCACTGCATGTAGATCTTCACCAGCGCGTTCAGGAGCTGGTTGGCGTAGAGCGTCCAAACGTAGTTCAGATCGACCCGGCGCGCGAAAGTAAACAGCGCGAGCGACATCGTCATGCGCGTTACCGCAATGTAAACGACGTAGGCGAGCATGAACATGCCGCCGTATTTCATCATTCCGGCGATGGCGACCATGGGGCTGAACAGCATTGTCCACATGGCAATGCGCTGGTCTACGCAGCACCACCAGATGAAAAACGGCATTTGGCGCGGCCCCAGCAGAATCGCGCGCCAACCGTTGCGCAGCATGTTGCCGGACCAGCGACGCAGGTTCTCGACCATGCGGCGGTAGGCCGAGCCTTCGACCACCTCGATCGTGGTACCGGAGGCGTCAGGCACGTACGTCATCTTCACGCCGCGCTTCAGCAGCGTGTACCAAGTGCTCTTGTCGTCGCCCGACAGGAAGCGGAACGTGCCCCACAGCCAATGGTGCAGGTAGTCTGCCTCCTGCAGGCGGATAAACTCTTCCTCAACGATATGGGTGGCGCGGAAGACCGAGCAGCGGCCCGTCAGCGTCAGAACACGGTTCGATAGGGCGTGGCTTTGCATGGCCATGCGCCGCTGCGAAAAGCGCATATCAAGCCATGATTGCATCCACGTCGGCCCGCGCACCATGACGTGCTCGTCGGTTGTCAGTGCGTGCAGCTCCGGGTCGAGCTCGAACAGTGGGAACGTCTTGCGCACCATGCCGGGATGCAGCACGAAGTCGCCGTCCATGAAGATCACGAGGTCGTCGGCACCCAGTCCGGCGCGCGACATGGCACGCAGGATGAGCGCAATCGCGACGCGCTTTCCCGGCTGATTCTGGCGGATAATGCGCAACGTGATGTCGCAATCGCCGCCGACCAGCTTCAGGTGGCGCGAGATCTTCTCCTCGTCACTCGCCTCGCTGGAGCCGAGCCAGATGGTGGCGGGAACGCCAGCGTCGCGGATTTCCTGAACGAGGGCGCGGATCACCGCTTCGCTGATCTCGCGATGCTCGCGAAAGGTCGTCATCTGCACGTGAATGTGCCGCGGGCGCCAGCCGCAATCCCACAGCAGTGCGGCGCGGTCGCGCATCCGGGGATAGGTCACGCGCGCGAACACCTTGGAGCGCACGAAGTGGTTTCCCCACCACAGGTAACGCCAGACACCGAGCGCGCCGATGACGTAAATGATCTCGTTATTCTCGACGCTGTAGATCTGGTTGGGGATGACCGACAGCGCGATGAAGCAGGCCGCGAAATAGGCGGCGATCCTGAACTGCACCGCCGGCGACCACTTCTCGTGCCAAGGAATGCGGACGGAAGGGTCGTCGAGAGCCAGCTTGCGTTCAATGTCCTCGGCGAAGCGCTGCATCGGCCGATGCCTCACAACGCTACCGCGAGCTTGTTCTTAAGGGCCGTGAGAATCGAGTTGGTCGAACGCTGCTCGAACACGACGACGACGGGAAGCCCTGAGCGATAGCGCTCGATGTCGGCGACCTTCGCGGCTTCGTCGAACTCGATCGTGATCTTGGCCGAGCGGTCGTGCGGCCCGCGCCAGCCGTAGCCGGGGTTCTGGCGTTCGAACTGCTCGCGCACGAAGCCTGACGTGCGGTCGATTTCGCGCACGCGGCCCTTCAGCGTCTCTCCGATGGCTGGAACATAGATCAGCGCCTCGTCGCCGAGGCCCACCTTCAGGATCTCGTCCTGGGTCAGGTACGCCGTGACGTTGCGCTGCCGGCGCTCCTCGATGATGGCGATGGTATCGCCCTTGCGAACCGAGCCCTGGTCGAACTTCGGCAGATCCAGCACGGTACCGTCGAACGGCGCGGTCACGGCGGCGCGCTCGCGCTCACGCATGTAGGATTGCTGCCGGCTCTGGGCCAGCTTGATCTCGTGTTCGGCGAGGTTGACTTTCGCCTCGATCTCCTGGCCGGCACCCAGCAGATTGTTGCCCGTAAACAGGCGCTTTCCGAAATTTTCGTCAGCAAGCGTCGCCCGTGAGGCGAGTTCGACCTTGCGCTGGTCCATCTGCGATTTGAGCGCGATGACCTGCTTGCGGGCTTCGTCCAGCTTGGTCGCGGTCGTGTAGCCCTTGTCGAAGAGTTGCTGAATGCGGCCGAGCTGCTGTTCGGCGAGCTGAAACTGCTGACGCAAGCCCTCGTACTCGATGCGTCCCTGCTCGACCGTCTTCATGTCGTATTTGGCGAAGCCCTGCAGCTTCTCCAGTTCGTCCGCTTGAAGCTTTTTCAGAAATGCCAGCTGCGCCTTGCGCTCCTGCACGGCGATGCCGGCTAGCTCGATCTCGCGCTCGATCTCATTGTCGACGACGCTGACGACGACATCGCCCTGCTTCACCGGGTCGCCGGGTTTCAGATTCGACCATACGATTTGGCCATCGGTCCTGGCCGTCACCGTCTCGACGGGCGCGGAAATGACGGCGGTCTGAATTTCCATGCGGTAGAAATTGGCGTAGCCGAGCAGCCCGGCGTAGCCGAACACAACCAGGCCCAACACGCCATAGATGGCCGTCATCGCAATCGTCTTCACCGGCACACGGCGCACCGGCAATTGAGGCACGTCGCGCACGGCATCGGGCTCCAGACGCGCGGGCGTCACCGGCACGTCGATGCGCTGGATCGTGTCCTCGACCTCGGACATGGAACCGCGCACCAGTTCCTCGATGAAGTGCTGCATCAGCTCGCGCTCGCGCTCACCGACCTCGGTGAAGCGGGCCGCAAAGGCCTTCATTTCCGGAATGGTGCGGACGACCTCGGCCCTGACCTCGAACGAAACGTCGAAGCCCTGGAAGGGCAGCGTGACCTGCAGCGTTTTTTCGGCGCCGGCACGCGGCAGCACGCCCGGATAATCCTCCACGCGCAGGCCGCCGAGCGACCAGTCGCGAGCGCGCAAATGATGGCCGTCCACTCTAACGAAGAGTGGCGCGGAGACCCGGTGATGCCGCCGCTGATCCGGCCGCTCCCGTCTGATCTTGACCGCCATCGCTATTTCTTGCCCGCATTTGCGCACGGCATCGCGCCCGACGAATCGGGCCCGATAAGCCAATCTTTGTTTTCGCACCGGGCCGTTAACATCTTATTGGCTGGGCCACTGTTGCGACGGAAATGGCGACCGTTAACGAGCGGTTAACGGCGCGGCGCGCGGTCAAGTGAAGATCTTGCCGGGATTCAATATTCCGACAGGGTCGAGGGCGGCTTTGATCGCGCGCATGACGTCGACCCCGCAGCCGTGCTCGGCTGCCAGGAAGCGCGCTTTGCCCTGGCCGATGCCGTGCTCGCCTGTGGCGGTGCCGTCGTGGGCCAACGCACGTTGCACGAGGCGTTCCAGGAACGTTTCGACACGCGCCAGCGCCGCCGTATCTGTCGGATCGATTGCGACGATGCAGTGGAAGTTGCCGTCGCCGACGTGGCCGACGATGGGCGCGGTGAGGCCGAACTCGCGGATATCGCCTTCCGTCTCGGTCACGACTACCGCGAGCGCGGACAGCGGGACCGCGACATCCGTTACGACCACCTGGCGCCCGGGCCAGGCTGTCCGGACGGCCCAGAAGGCATCATGACGCGCCTGCCAGATCTGGCGACGGCCGTCTTCGTCGGCGGCGGTCTTGATGTCGATACCGCCCGACGCCTCGGCGATTTCGCTGAATGCCGTCAAATCGGCGGCGCAGGACGCGGGCGAGCCATGGAACTCGACGAACAGCGTCGGCAGCTCCGCCAAGCGCATGCCACTCTGAGCGTTGACGCAGCGGATCTGTTCACCGTCGAGCAGCTCCATCCGGGCGACGCCGAGCCCCATCTGGATGGCAAGGGTCGCGGTTTCGCATGCGGCGCCGACGGTTCCGAACGCCGCCACGGCGGCGCTCAAGGCCTCAGGCACGCCGTAGAGTTTCAGCGTCAGCGCGGTGATGAGACCAAGCGTGCCTTCCGATCCCACGAGCAGGCGCGTCAGGTCGTAGCCGGCGGCGGATTTGCGCGCGCGCCTGGCAGTCGTGACGACCTCGCCAGAAGCCATAACCGCAGTCACGGACACGACGTTGTCGCGCATGGAGCCGTAACGCACCGTCGTCGTGCCTGAGGCGCGCGTTGCCGCCATACCGCCGAGCGTGGCGTCCTCGGCGCCAGGATCGACCGGGAAAAAGAGCCCGGTCGGCTTAAGCTCGGCTGCGAGCTGTTTGCGTGTCACGCCCGGCTCGATCGTGCAGTCGAGATCCTGCGGCCTCACCGCCAAAATGCGGTTCATGCGGGAAAAATCGACCGCAATACCGCCCTGCGGCGCATTCACGTGCCCCTCGAGCGACGTGCCGGAGCCGAATGCGATCAGCGGCAGTCGATGCCGGGCCGCGAGGCGGACGAGTTCCTGCACTTCGGCAGTGGTCTCGGGAAAAACGACTGCGTCCGGCGGCTGGGCCACCACCAGCGTCAGGCTGTTGGCATGATGGCCCCGCAGGCTCGCGCTCGTTCCGAACCGGCCCGGAAACAGGCGCTCAATCTCAGGTAGACAGGCGGTCAGCGTGCTCGCAGGCCCTAACGGCATAGTGCAACGATCCGGAGAAACAGGCTTTCGACACTGCAACCAAATGCCATCCGCGACCCAAAGAAATTGTTGCGTGGATCGTGTCTACCGGGTCGACTTTCGCATGGGCGGCGCGGTTTGTGTTGCAGATTCACACCACAAATCAAGCGGATCGCCATTCATCTGCGCAGCCGACTGCAATTCTCTATTGCGGGTCGATAAAGTGCGCCCGTGGGACCCGGCGGGCCACGTGTCAAGCGAAGGAGTGTTCTATGTTGCGCAGGCTTCTAGTTGTGCTTTGCGCGCTGGCGGTTGCCGGTGCTCTTATGAGCGCGGAGGCGCGGAAGCGCAGGCACCACCATCATCACGGCGACTGGGAACAGCTCGTCATCATCTCCGAGCAAGATGTTGATCTGTCGGTCGACAATTTTAAGATCGATGTCAGCATGGCCAAGGGCGCCTACAAAGGCATTCGGGTCAGGAACGCGCGCGGGCAGCTTTTCGATTTGTCGCGCGTGCAGGTCACGTACAGCGACGGCAGCACGCATGACGAGAACCGCCAGATCGACATGTACCAGGGCGAACGCAGCCGTCCGATCAACCCGACTTACGAAAGCCGCTTCATCGATTTGATCAGCATCACGCAGGTGCCCGGCTACGGACGCGGACGCCTGCAGATTCTCGGCATACAAGACGCCGAGGGCCGGCGCATGGATCGCCGTGGCGGTACCGCCAGCTATCCTCCGTCGTTCGAACGGCCGAGTTCGAGTTCGGGCGATCTGACGACGCGCCCAACCAGCGACAGGCCCAGCGAGCGGCCCGTCATGCAGCCGTCGGGCGACGGCGAGGTCCTGTTCGGCGCGCTTTACGTCGGCTTTACGACCGACCGAGATGTGATCCGCATTGGCAACGAGATCGGCAAGTTCCAGCGCATCCGATTCCGCGTGCTGGACAACGATATCTTCATCACCGAGATCCGCGTCGTCTACAACAACGGCGAAGCCGACACGCTGGCCGTCAACGCAGAGATCCCCAAAAACTCGCGTACCAACTGGATCGATCTCAAGGGCGACCGGTTCATCCGCGAAATCCAGCTTGTCTACCGCTCGCGGCCGAGCTTCCGTGGGCAGGCGCGCGTCGAAGTCTACGGCCAATATGCCGACAACTGGCTCGGCCCGGAGGGCGAAGGCCGCAAATACAATCAGGGCTGGGTGCTGCTCGGCGCGCAGACGGCCGGATTTGTCGGCTTCGATCGCGACGTCATTCCGGTAGGACGGAACGAGGGCGGTTTCAAACGCGTCCGCGTCTCGGTGCGAGACCGTGCCATCACGCTCAACGAGCTCAAGATCTTCTATGCGGACGGCGTCGAAGAGACGATACCGGTGCGCACGCGCGTCGATGCAGGCGGCACGTACGGTCCGATCGATCTCAAAGGCGAGCGCCGGCAGAGAATCGATCACATCGAAGCGCGCTACCGCTCACGCATCTTCAGCGCGGGCAAGGGCTCGGCGATCGTCGAAGTCTGGGCACAGCATTGAACGGTTTCGATTGTGACAAACGCGCATGAGCATTTCGGGGGCCGGGTTTTTCGGCCCCCGATCGTTTGTCGGCCATACCGACCATCAGGGCCTTTTTGCGAGCGCGAAGTGGCAGCTTATGGCACTCGCAGTTATCCGCTGATGGCTGCGCAAACGCAGACAAACATTGTTTTTCACCGGCGATCGAATGTGCTACCGCAACTTGGTGTGCACGACGTGAGGGCGAGCTATCATGCTCGCAGGGGACGACAAACTTGAACCTAAGCTTGACGCAGCCGCTTTTCGCCGAGGCCGAAGCGGAGCTACTGCCTGCCGATCAAATCGACAGCGCCATCCGCAAGCGGCCGGCGGCGTCGGTGGACGAACCCGTCAAACAACGCGTGCGCAGACTTGCCGCGCACTGCCAGAAATATCGCGGCGCCATTCACAGCCGCGCCGTGTGGCAGATGGCCACCACGCTCGTGCCGCTCGCGCTGATCATTGCGGCCATGTTCGCGACCGTGCGCAACGCGTACTGGGCGACACTGCTATTGGCTTTTCCCGCCGCCGGCCTGCTGGTGCGCGCATTTATCATTCAGCACGACTGCGGGCACGGCTCGTTCTTTTCCTCACGCACACTCAACGATTTCGTCGGACGCTGCATGAGCGTGCTGACAATGGCGCCCTACGGCCTATGGCGGCGTGAACATGCGCTGCATCACGCAAGCTCAGGCAATCTCGACCGGCGCGGCGCGGGCGACATCGAGACGATGACGGTCGCGGAGTATCAGAAGCTTTCCGCCTTCGGTAAATGGCGCTACCGCGCCTACCGCAATTCCTTCTTCTTGTTCGGCATTGGGGTTCCGGCCTATTTCATTCTCATCCAACGCCAGCCGTGGCTTCATGCGCTATCGGCGAAGGATTCCTGGAAGAGCGTCTTGGGGCTTAACATCGCGCTTATCGCGTTCTACGGGCCGCTCATCTACTTCTTTGGCGTCTCCGACGTCTTCTTCGTCGCGTTGCCGGTCGTGCATATCGCATCCGCCGTCGGCGGCTGGCTGTTTTTCATCCAGCACCAGTTCGAGGAAACTACGTGGGAAAAGACGGAAGGCTGGGACTTCCAGGTCGCCGCCCTGCTCGGCTCTTCGTATTACGATCTGCCGAAAGTGCTGAACTGGTTCACCGGCAACATCGGGCTGCACCATATCCATCACTTGAACAGCATGATCCCGAACTACCGGCTGCAGGACTGCATCGCGGCGAGCCCCGAGCTTAGCTCGATCAATCGCATGACGCTGCGCGAGAGTTTCAAGTGCGCGCGCCTGAAACTGTGGGACGAAGGCGCCAAGCGCCTTATCGGTTTCGACGAACTGCCGGCGAGCGCCTGAAGACGCCCGGCAGGGCCAACCATCATGACGAGTGACCGCTCACAGCAGGTCGAAGACTTCCAGACCGTCCGTGACTGGCTGCGGTTTGCCGTCACTCGGCTGACGCGGGCCAAGCTCGTGTTCGGTCATGGCACCGACAGCGCGGTAGACGAAGCCGCTTTCCTCATCCTTTCCGTTCTCGATCTGCCGATCGATACGATCGAGCCTTGGCTCGACTGCCGCTTGTCGGTTGAAGAGCGGACGGCAATCCGGGACGCGATTGAGAAACGCATCGCGACGCGCAAGCCCGCGCCCTATATCGTGAATGCGGCCTACATTCAGGGCCGGCGCTTCTATGTCGACGAACGCGTCATCGTCCCGCGCTCGTTCATCGGCGAGTTGATCGCGGGCGGCGGACTTGCGTCGTTGCTGCCCGCGGCAGGTGAGGTTCGGCGTGTGCTCGATCTCTGTACGGGATCGGGCTGTCTTGCGATATTGGCTGCGGAAGCGTTTTCGGAAGCTTGCATCGCGGCATCCGATATTTCCCGAGACGCGCTCGACGTCGCCCGGCGCAACGTCGCCGACTACCGCCTGGAAGATCGCATAACGCTGCATTCGGCCGATCTGTTCGATGGGCTACCGGCTGAGCGTTTCGATCTCATCATCTCCAACCCGCCATACGTCACCACCGCGGCCGTCAGCGCTTTCCCGCCCGAATACGCGGCCGAACCGCGCCTTGCTCACCTGGGCGGTGACGACGGGCTCGATCTGGTCCGCCGTATCCTGGCGACCGCGCACGACTTTCTGACGGAGGACGGCGCGCTGGTGGTCGAAGTCGGCCAGGCTGGGCGAGCGCTTGAAGACCTGATGCCCGACGTCGATTTCCTCTGGCTCGATACGGAGACAAGCGAGGGCGAGGTCTTCATGCTGTCGGCGGAAAAGCTTTCACCCTCGGGCGTACGGACGGCGAAGAGACGCAAAAAGAAACGCCGGTGAGACGGTCACCGGCGCGAAGGCTATACTCGGCTTTGTTCTTGTTCGGCGTCAGCCGAAGGCGCCGAAGTGATGCGAAATGCCGGTGCCGATTTCGCGGACGAATTCGTAGGAAGCTTCCATGGGGGTCAAAATTTCCGTCTCAAGGCGCGCGTAGTCGTCGATGCCGCGTGGCCGATAGCTCGCCTGCTCCTCTATTCCCGACGCACCGCCCGCCGCCTTGGCCTTCGTGCCGTGCGGGAAGGCCTTGCGCATGATGCCGACGACTTCCGGAATTTCGAGGCTCAAGGCCATTTCGAGCACCTGACTGTGTGAAAGCCCATCCTGCGGTGCAAAGCGCGGGAGCTGCGCGGCGAGAATGAATATGCGCATAATCAGTGCAAGCCGGATCGACTGCAGGAGATCCAGCTCCAGGCGGTTTTCGTCCGGAACCTTGCCGCCCTCGATATTGAGATCTTCCAGGATCGCGTGCAGGTCGATCGCATCCAGGCGCAGGTGGTGTACAAGCTGGTTGATGTCGCCCTGCCGATCGTCCGGCAGCAGATGCGTCGCGAGCGTTCGGAAGGCACTGTTCAGCGCCTGCTCCTTGCCCCAGGAGGCGCGCGAGGCCCAGAAGCCGGCATCGAAGACGGTGGCGTTGGCGCCCATGGCGTTCAAACTCGACACGGTCTTGCCGTAAGCGATCATGCCGAGCAGCGATTGAATGCGCTTCGACGACTTCGCGAGCTTGTTGAAGCGATCGCGGTCGGTGCCGACCGCCGCACCGAGGCCCGCCACGACGTTCGCGACATAGCCGAACTGCTGAAGGATGGCGTTGTTGGGAATCGCGCGCATGCGCGCCGGGTTGCCGCGGTCGGACGTGTGCTCTCCCTGGCGCTTGACGGGACGCGAGCCGGTCTTGAACAGCAGGTTCGGGCCAAAGGCACCGAGCACAGCGCGATAGCCGTCGTGAGCGAAGAGCGCCTGTTGGTAGGCGCGCAGACGCAGGAAGAAATCCAGACTGAAGTTCTGCTCGACGTAGAACGGGTCGAACTCGGCGGGGGCCGGCTCTCCATCCATCACGATGGTCGCAAGCGCGCGAGTGGTGAGCCCGCGATTGCCGAACAGCATGTAACCGTCACCGCCCTGGAAGCTCGTCTCGTGCTTGACGGGCAAGCCCGCATCCGCAAACCGGCGGCGTGCCTCATCCGACATGACGTAATGCAGGCGCGTGTGCAGGCTGCCGGGGTGCGCGCCACGGCCCATGGACTCGCCGTGCGTCGAGAAGATCAGCGTTTCGACGCCTTCGAGGTCCGCTTTTTTCACCAGTGACGCGAGGCCCTGGTAATACCGCTCGATCGCAAGCGTCGCCGATATCTGGCCGATGAAACGGCCAGCATCCGAAAAGCCGGTCTGAATGCTTATGCGTTTTCGGCCCCTCACGTAGTCGCGGTACGTCTCCTCCTCGACCAGACGCTCCATGATGCGCGAGCCGTTTTCCAGGCCGAAGGGCGTCTCGAACAACGGCGAAATATCGGTGATGTGGTCAACGCCAAACAGCTTGGCGAAGAAAATGGCGATCAGAACCGTCGCCGGGCTTTCGCATTCGGCGATCAGGAAGCGGATCGGCGTTTCCTTGTCGACGTGCTTATGGATCTGCGCGGTGAGCGCGAACTGGCGGATGGCAGTCGCGGTCTCCAGATCTAGGGTCGCGAAGTTTACCGTCTCGCGCGGGCAGTTCTTGATCATGTCGACGATGCGCGCGAGCGACTGGCTCTCGGTCAGATCGCGTGTCCATGGCTCGTGGACGTAGGCGCGGAACGCGTTGTTGAGCTGCAGCGCGTTGATGCGCAGGTGGATGTGCGAAACGCCAAGCCCAGTCGCATCGACGAGGCCGGCGAGCGCTGCGACCGAACGCTTCATCTGCGGCGCTTGCACGGCGTCGATCAGGTTGTTCAACAGCGTCAGCAGCGGTTCCACGGTGAGCAGGTTGTAGCCGTCGGTCCTGGTGATGACGTTCGCGGCCTTGGCGAGCTGGCTCGGGTCTGTCGTTATGCCTTCCAGCGCCTTGATCTGCTCGTCGACGGCGGCAATCGCGAGGTCGAGCTTGCCGACGATCTGGCGGGCAACACGCTGCGCCGCGTCGCCGTCGTCGAGCTTGTGCTTCAAAACGACGAAGCGTTCGCGAACGTCCACGAGCGCCGCCCGCTTCTCAAGAAGGCGGACGTGGAACGAGAACGTCCAGGCGATGTCGGTCCGTCCGTCGAGATCATAGCCAACCCAGGACGCAACGGTGGCGAGCTTCGGGCGCAACTTGTAGGCACCCTCGCCGAACTTCTGGGCGGAAACGCTGTAGAAGCCGTGCAGCAGTTCTTCATAGGAATTGCGTAGATTGCGTATCGCGTCCTGCACGCACTTGTGCTCGTGCTGCAGCGTGAGCGAGGGTTCCGGCCGGTGCGGCAGGCCGATATGCTCGTCGCGCGCCTCGGGGTCCGATACCGCGATCTCGCACATGCGCTTGTAGAGCGCATCGGAGAGACCGAAAGTCGGGTGGGCCGTGAACACGATGCCGGTGCGGGCACGTGCCCAGCGGTCAGCGAAAGCATCGAGCGAGCCCTCGGCGGCGTCCGCCGTGCGCTCAACATAGCTCGTGAAGTCCTTGAGCGTCGTCGCCTGGTCGACGTAGTCCAGATTTTCCCGCAAGCGGCGCGCGCGGCGGACGCAGGCGCGGTCCATCAGCCGGCCCGCAAGATGCTTCATCTCGTCGAACGAGACCGCGCCCGACTCAAGCCGTCGCGACAAATCGAATGCAACATGCAGGATCGGATTGAGGGCCGGGTTGTCGGGGATTTGCGTGCGCAGGCGCTTCAGCTCATCGCGAAGAGCGATCTCATCGAGCTTCGCGGAGGCTACGACCGGCTTTGCTCGTTCCTGCATAGCAGCATCCTCCGCGGGGGCGGCCTGAGATTGTCGAGGATCGGTGCGCGCATCAGTTCGCCTGAGCGCCACATGGGCGGCGCTCAGGCAAAGAGTGTGCGTCAGGCGACCTTTTTCAGCGTGCTGAGTACCTGAGCGACGGTTGTGCCCATTTCCGACGGCGTCGGCGCGATGGTGACGCCGCAGCCTTTCAGGATTTCGACCTTTTCGGCGGCCGATTCCCCAAACGCCGAGACGATGGCGCCGGCGTGGCCCATGCGGCGACCTTTCGGCGCCGAGAGACCCGCGATGTAGGCGACGAGCGGCTTCTTCATGTGCTCTTTGGCGAAGAGGCCGGCCTCGGCTTCCTGCGGTCCGCCGATTTCGCCGATCATCAGCACGGCGTCGGTCTCGGGATCGTTCTCGAAGTGCTCGAGCACGTCGCGGTGCGAGGAGCCGTTGATCGGGTCGCCGCCGATGCCGACCGAGGTCGACACGCCAAGACCTAGCGACTTCAACTGCGAGGCGGCCTCATAGCCGAGCGTACCGGAACGGCCGACGATGCCGATGCGGCCGGGCAGGTAGATATGGCCCGGCATGATGCCGAGCATCGCCTTGCCGGGCGAGATCGTACCGGCGCAGTTCGGGCCGGTCAGGATCATGCGGCCCTCTTTCTTGTAGCGCCGCATGTAGCGCTTCACGCGGATCATGTCCTGGGCCGGAATGCCGTCGGTGATGCAGACGCAGTATTTGATGCCGGCATCGGCGGCTTCCATGATGGCGTCGGCCGCGAACGGAGGGGGCACGAACACGATCGAGGCTTCCGCGCGCGTCTCGTCGACCGCGCCCTTGACCGTATTGAACACAGGGCGGCCCAGATGCGATGTGCCGCCCTTGCCGGGGGTTACGCCGCCGACGACGTTGGAGCCGTAGTCGATCATTTCCTGAGCGTGGAACGTGCCGATGCGTCCGGTGAAGCCCTGGATCAGAATCGGCGTCTTTTCATTGATGAAGATGGCCATTGGTCGCTTTTCTCCCGGGGTTCTCTCAGGCGGCTTTCTTGGCGGCTTCGACGGCTTTCTTGGCCGCCTCTGCCAATGTCTCGGCACTGATGACCGTGAGGCCGCTGTTGTCGATGATCTTGCGGCCTTCCTCGACGTTGGTGCCGGCCAGACGCACGACGATCGGCATCTGGATGTTGAGTTCCTTCACCGCGTCGACGACGCCCTTGGCCACCCAGTCGCAGCGATTGATGCCGGCGAATACGTTGACGAGGATCGCCTTGACGTTCTTGTCGCGCAGCACGGCCTTGAACGACTTCGTGACACGCTCGGGGCTGGCGCCGCCGCCGATGTCGAGGAAGTTTGCCGGCTCACCACCGGCGAGCTTGATCATGTCGAGCGTCGCCATGGCGAGGCCGGCGCCGTTCACGATGCAGCCGATGTCGCCATCGAGGCCGACGTAGGAGAGACCGCGGTCGGAAGCGTAGGTCTCGCGCGGGTCTTCCTGGCTCTTGTCGCGCAGTTCCGCGATGTGCGGGCGACGGAACAGCGCGTTCTCGTCAAACGACATCTTTGCGTCGAGCGCGACGACCTGCTTTTCCTTCGTGATGACGAGAGGATTTATCTCGACCATCATTGCGTCGAGATCGCGGAAGGCGCGGTAGCAGCCCATGATGGCGGGGATCAACTTGTTGACGATCTCGGGATCGACACCAAGGCCAAAAGCGATCTCGCGCGCCTGGAACTGCTGCATGCCGACGGCGGGGTCGACACTGACACGAATAATCGTGTCGGGCTGTTTCTGCGAGATTTCCTCGATGTCCATGCCGCCGGCGGCGGAGGCGACAACCATGATCCGCTCAGAGGCGCGATCCATGACGAAGCCGAGGTAGATCTCCTTGTCGATATTGGTCGCCTCTTCGACGTAAAGGCGCGAGACGAGCTTGCCCGATGCTCCCGTCTGATGGGTCACGAGCTTGCGGCCAAGCAGAGCTTCGGCTGCGTCCTCGATCTCCCTTTCGTTGCGGCAGACCTTGATGCCGCCGGCCTTGCCGCGGGCGCCCGAGTGGATCTGCGCTTTGACGACGACGGTGCCACCCAGCTCGCTGGCGCGGTAGGTCGCCTGCTCGGGGCTGTAGGCAAGGCCGCCACGCGGAATCGGCACGCCGAATTTCGAGAGCAGTTCCTTGGCCTGATATTCATGAATGTCCATCGTGGGACCTCCCAGGGAGTTTCGCTGTTGTCTTTTTCAGGATCAGGACGCCGCCTTGCGGGCCTGCTCTGCTGCCTTGATCGCGCCGGCGGTCACCAGCAGGTTGCGCGCCATCTTCTCGGACGCAGCGTCGATCATCTTGCCGTCGAGAGACGCGGCACCCTTACCCTGGGCTTCCGCTTCCTTCAGCGCAACGAGGATGCGCTCGGCGCGTTCCACTTCCTTGGCGGTCGGCGAATAGATTTCGTTCGCCAGCTCGATCTGCGAGGGATGGATCGCCCACTTGCCTTCCATGCCGAGCGCGGCGCCGCGGCGGCAGGCGGCCTTGTAGCCTTCCGGGTCGTCGATGCCGCCGAACGGTCCGTCGATCGGCCGCAGGCCGAATGCGCGGCAGGCGACGGTCATACGCGAGAGCGGGAAGTGCCACTGGTCGCCTGGATAATCCGGATTCAAGCCGCCGATGACGACGGTGCGGGCTTTGTTGAAGGCGGAGTAGTCGGCGACGCCGAAGTGCATCGATTCAAGCCGGCTCGGCGCGGCCGCGATCGCCTCGACGTTGGCCATGCCGAGCGGCGTCTCGATCAGGGCCTCGGTGCCGATCTTGTTGGGAAGGCCCTTGGCCACCTCGATCTGGCTGACGATGCATTCGACCGTGTAGACGTCGGCCGGCACACCGACTTTCGGGATCAGGATGGTGTCGAGCTTCGACCCAGCCTGCTCGCAGATATCGACAACGTCGCGATACATGTAATGCGTGTCGAGGCCGTTGATGCGGACCGACACGCTCTTGCCGGCGGCCTTCCAGTCGAGGTCGTTCAGCGCCTGGATGATGTTTTTGCGGGCCTGCTCCTTCTCGGGCGGCGCAACCGCGTCCTCGCAATCGAGGAACACGTAGTCGGCGGCGCTCTTGATGGCACGGTCGATCATCGAGGGGTTTGAACCCGGCACGGCGAGGTAGGATCGCTGCAGGCGCTGCTTGCGTGTCGGGTAAAGCGTGAAGCTCATGGGGGTCTCTTCCTTGCATCTTTAAAAATTCGGTGCGCGTGCCCGCCGTGGCGGCTCGTGGAGGCGATGGGCGCCCGCGCGAGGCCTTCGGCCATAAGCCCGCTCTAGCAGACAAAAACCGCCCGGACAGCCGGGCGGTTCTGGTACTTTTATGCAGCCTTGGCGGTGGGCGCCGCAGCGGTTGCCGACTTGGTGGCCGTCTGGCTGAAATATTCGGCCGCCGCGCCGGTCCCCGATCCAAGCTTGATGTTGGCACCGCAATCTTTGAGCGTCATTTCGACCGCGAACAGGACACCGCCGACCATGAACTCATCAAGCGCGCCGAGGTGACCGATGCGGAAGACCTTGCCCGCGACTTTGTTCAGGCCGACGCCGAGCGACGTGTTGTAGCGATAGTAGGCGGTCTTCACGACGTTAGCGCTGTCGATGCCTTCGGGCGCAAGGATCGCCGAGACCGTGTCGGAGTGCCACTTCGGCTCTTTCGCGCAAAGCTTGAGGCCCCAGGCATCGACGGCCTTGCGGACGCCGGTTGCAAGGCGCGTGTGGCGCGCGAAGACATTTTCCAGACCCTCGGCCTGAAGCAGGTTGAGGGACACGCGCAGACCCTGCAGGAGCTGAGTTGCCGGGGTGTAGGGGAAGTAGCCGAGATCGTTCGTCTTGATGTGATCTTCCCAAGCCAGGAAGCAACGGTTCATGCGGCCAGCCTGCTTGTTGGCGTCGAGAGCCTTCTGGCTGACGGCGAGGATGCCAAGGCCGGTCGGCAGCATGAAGCCCTTCTGGGAACCGGACACGCAGCAGTCGACGCCCCATTCGCCCATGCGCATGTCGAGCGAGCCGACCGCCGAGACGCCGTCAACGAACAGCAGCGCGGGATGCTTGGCGGCATCAAGTGCCTTGCGAACGCCCGCGATGTCGGACGTCACGCCGGTCGCCGTCTCGTTGTGGGTTGCAAAGACCGCCTTGATCTCGTGGTTCTTGTCCTTGGCGAGAATGTCAGCGTACTTCTCAAGCGGGACTCCCGTGCCCCATTCCTCGTCGCAAAGCTCGACTTTGAGGCCCAAGCGCTCGGCCATATCGACCCAGAGCAGCGAGAACTGGCCGAAGCGCGACATCAAAACCTTGTCGCCGGGGGAGAGTGTGTTCTGGATCGCCGACTCCCATGCACCGGTACCCGAAGAGGGGAATACGAACACGCGGCCATCCTTCATCTTGAAGACCTTCTTCAGGTCCTCGAACAGCGGCAGCGTAAACTTCGGAAATTCCGGCGAACGCATGTCGATCATGGGCACGTTCATGGCCATGCGCACTTCGTCGGGAATATTGGTCGGGCCGGGGATGAAGAGATGAGGCGTAACCGTCATGGGCGTTCTCCACTCTGCGTTGAGCCATGCCGGCGACATCCGGAAAGGCCGGAGGTCATCTCGAACACAGCTTATTTTTGATCGTCCGCCCGTCCGCAGGTGAGGGCGTGCTCAGGTTCTAACACCGGCACATTGCGAATACGACCTTGGTAGCACAACACCCGGATGGGGAGGGTTGGCGACGGCCATCGGGTAGCGCCGCCTACCCACCTTTGTCTTGGGCGTCGCGGTGCGGGCGGCTACTGGTTCGGCCGCATCACTGACATGTGCAGTGCAACAGCCATGGCGCGATTGGAAACGCCAAGTTTGTCGTAAAGATTTTTGAGGTGATATTTCACCGTATTACGCGAGATCCCGATGCGCGCCGCGATCTGCAAGTTGGTCCAGCCGTTGGCGAGCGCGGCAAGCAGTTCTCGCTCGCGCGAAGTCAGCCCTTCGAGCGGATCGTGATTCAAAAGCTCGATGTCGACGTAGGGGAGCGACAACCGGCCGCGCGCGACCGCAACGACCGCTTCAAGCAGCACTTGCGGTTCTTCCGATTTCGACACGAAACCCCAGGCGCCGCCCTTGATAGCCTGGCGCAAGACATCGCTCGAACGCTCGCCCGTATAGATGATGGCACGCGTTTGCCATTTCTCCTGGCGGATGCGTGTCAGTATCTGGCCACCGTTCATGTCGGGCAGGGCCCAACCGACGATCGCGACCTCGACCGGCTTTTTCTTCAGGGCATCGAGAAGGGCGCCGCCGGTGCTGTGCAGACCGTTGACCGCAAAGCGACCATCGCGGGCGACCAGCGTCTCCAGGCCGGCGCGAACGACCGGGTTCTGATCGGCGATCGCAACCTCGATGCGATGCGGATTTCGCACCGCTGCACCCTGGCGGTCCTGCGCTACTGAATTCATCGGCCCAAGCATTTCCGCGCTGCGCGTGGCGACCCCGGCAGGATTTGAACCTGCGACCTACGGTTTAGGAAACCGTTGCTCTATCCAGCTGAGCTACGGGGCCTCATTGCATCGTGCTTGCTCCCGCAAACCGCACATCCGGGGCAGAAGAAAGCTATGAGATTTCACCCCACCTGCGTCAAGGCGCGGCTCCGTGTCGGTAAAAATATTCCGACCACTGCTCATCTGGCTCGCGAGCCTGGGCTTGTGGCGCGGCAAGCGTCAATCAACTGCAATTTATGGTTGATAAAGTTCATGCGATGTTTAAATCTAAGATTGCAATGATTAATCAAGCTGGCGGTCGTCCGTGTCGCATCGTACACTTGTCAATTGTTCGCTTTTTAGTTGCATCCAATTCAATTCGCGTCGGTAGCACATGGCCAGAATTCGCATCGAGTACGTTCCGGTTCAACGCTTCGGACTTGGCCTTTTCGGCCTCGATCACCTTCATCTCGCTTATCAGGACGAAACCGATCCAATCGACAGCCAGGACTATTGGTATGTGCTGGAGGGCGTGCAGGAAGGCCCGATCTTTGACGGCACGCTCGGCGCGCTCGGCGAAAACGGGCGAACTTCACTCTCGGTCGCAAATGATGCCGCGCGCGCGGAACTTATCGCAAAAATCGGCACCCCGGAGGATCGCGGCTCGCGCATCATAGCGTCCGGGCCCGACGTCATCGCGCAGTGGGATCATATGGCGGCTTATGCCGCCGACATCGAGCAACAGCAGCTTCCCTACATCGCTTACGCCGGGCCGCTCTCGGTTCGGCCAACCATCAACTCCACGTCCTTCGTCGCCTCGCTGTTGTGGTCGGTCGGCATTTCGCTTGATAGCGTCATGCCGTTCGGCGTGCGCAATTCGCCGGGTGGCAGCACGCTCCTTGGCACGTCGGGCGGTGACGACTTTTCGACTTCCGACACCTTCGACACGATCGTCAGCGGTGATGGCAACGACAGCCTTAGGGGTACGGGCGCGGCGTACGAGAAGCTCTACGGCGGCGCCGGCGATGATACCTTCTACTGGTCCGGCGGCCATAACATCGTACACGGGGGACAGCCGAACCTCGCCTATGTCGAGGATGGTGACGACACCATCGACTACAGCGGCGTCGGGACCGTTACCATCACTGCGATCGCGCATTCGATCGAGTACAAGACGCCGGACTTCACCGCCGTGTTCTCGGGTGGATACGATCAGCTTTTCTCCATCGAGAAGGTCAATTGGGACCGCGCGAACGACACCGTCATCGCCGGTGACGGCGTCGATCTCATCGAAGACCCGCTCGAACTCAATCTCGATGGGGATGGCGGCGGTAAGGGCGACGTGCTCGGTATGGAAGGCACGCACACGCCCCTGATCTTCAACTACACCGACGACTACGTCGTGGTTCAGACGGATGCGAACGCCGGTCAGGACGCGGGCTTTTGGGTGCGCTCCGTCGAATGGCTGACCGGCGGCGGCGGCACGGATCGCATCTATACGGCACCTTGGGTCCGCGGCGTCGAGGGCGGTGACGGCAATGACGTGATCGACGCGCGCGCTGTCACAGCGTCAGGTTCGCAAAGCCCGCAAGGCTACGATATCGAGATCGATGGCGGCGACGGCGACGACGTGATCATCGGCTCAGCCGGCCGCACGCTCATGCAGGGTGGCGCTGGTGCCGACACCTTCGTGCTATCGGCCATGAGCGGAGAATTCGACACGGTCGAGATCATCATCGAGGACGCAAGCGCCGACGACAAGCTTTTCGTGCCGTACGACTTTTTCCGCGTGTCGCGTGGCGACTTCGAAGGCTCTTCGCTGTTCCAGCTCAGCGGCGCGCCGTTCCGCATCGATGAAAACAACCCCGTCTCTCTGTTCGAGTGGAGCGCGGAACGGAACGACCAGGTCTACGGCTACATCGAGTTCGTGGGTCTCATATCGTACACTATGGAAGGCGCCGACCTCGTCATCTCGGTCATGCAGGGGACCATGGACGAGTTCGTCCAGGACAATGGCCCTGACGAGCCGCCGGGACCGCTCGTCAGACTCAGCGTCGGCGAGAATGTGACGGAAGCGTTCATCCGCGTGCGTAACTGGAGCGATGGCATTCTTGGCATCGACTTCCCGATCACCTACGACTCGCACGTGGCCGATGAAGCTGGTGACTTCTACGACTATCCCGGTCTGCGCTCGGTCATGCAGGACCAGACGTCGGCGAGCCGCTTCAGAGCGCCCGTTGACGAGAGGCCGGATCCGCATGTGCCACAGGAACTTTCGGCTGAAACCTCGGTCGCGGCCTTCCGGTCGGCCACATCGCAATCGGATATCGCCGGCGGTGACGGCGACGACGTACTGATCGCGCCCCAAACCGGCGTGCACAGACTCGCGGGCGGCGCCGGCAACGACGACATGACCGGCGGGCTCGGCGGCGACATCCTGGACGGCGGTAGCGGTGCTGACGTCATGCGCGGCGGGCGCGGCAACGACACCTACTATGTCGACAACCTGCTCGACGTCGTTGAGGAGGCGGCGGGCGAAGGCTTCGACAAGATATTCGCCGCGATCGACTCTGTTCTGCCCGACAATGTCGAACACCTCGCGCTCACGGGCACGGCCGTATCCGCAAAGGGCAACGCGCTCCGCAACCGCATAGAGGGTAACGCGCAGAACAATATTCTGGATGGCGGCGATGGCGACGACACGCTTTCCGGTGACCTAGGTGACGACGTTCTCATCGGAGGCTCCGGCAGCGACGGCTACGTCTACGAGTTCGGCGACGGTCGCGACGTGATTATCGAAGCAGCCGGATCGCCCGAGGATCGCGACGTGCTGGTGTTGGCGGGCGCTTTGTCCACACAAGACATTACGTTCCTGCGCGACCCCGGCAGCATGTCCGACCTGATCCTGGCCTTCGCGAACGGCGGCCGCATCCGCATCGCGGGCTACTTCGACGGCGACGGGGCCGGCATCGAAGCCATTGCCTTTGCCAGCGGCACAACGTGGGAAGCGGCGGAAGTCAGCGCACGTGCCGCCGACGCCATTGTTACCTCGAACTTCGCACCGGTCGCTGACGACGATGCCTTCGCGGCGGTGGCCGCGCCATCCATCACCATTCCCATCGCCGCTCTCATCGACAATGACCGCGACGACGATGGCGATGCGCTGCAAGTGACTTCGGTTCTGAACACGGCCGGCGCCACTGTCAGCCTGGACGGGAATTCCAACGTCGTCCTGGTGCCGGACTCACCGGAGACGACCGCGATCTCCTTCGACTACGTCGTCAGCGATGGCCAGGGAGGCACCGCGACGGCGAACGTGCGCATCGGTCTGACGCCGCCCCCCGCTACAACCAACGCGCCACCCGTGATCATCTCGGCAACGCTCAGTGATGTCGTCGAGGATCAGCCCGCCGCGGGCGCGATCGTCGCCACCGATGCTGATGGCGACGCGCTCGTCTACGCGCTCAAATCCGGCGCGGAACCGTCGAAAGGCTCGGTTGCGATCGCCAACGACGGAACGTTCACGTATACGCCGTTCGCCGACGCCAACGGTCCGGACGCGTTCACGTTGACCGTATCGGATGGGCTCAATCCGCCGGTGGAACACACCTTCGCATTCGATATCGAAGCGCGAGGCGAGCCGCCGGTCGCGGCAGATGACGGCGGCTATCAGGTCCGTCCGGGCCAGCAGTTGCGCATTCCGGACGTCGCGCTGCTCGACAATGACAGGCAAGGAGACGGCGGAACGTTCGATCTTGTTTCCGTCGGCAATGCCGTCGGCGGCGCGGTGCAGCTTTCCGCCAACGGCGACGTGACATTCCAGGCTGCGGCATCGTTCAGCGGCAACGCCGCCTTCGACTATACGATCAGCGACGGGCAGGGCGGCACCGACACAGCGACCGTTAACGTTTTCGTGTCGTCCGGCGCCGGCTTCAACCAGATCACGGGCACGATCTTCCGCGACATGCTTGTCGCGACCAGTGCGCAGGATCGGCTCACGGGGCGTTTCGCCTCCGATACCTTCGTGTTCCAGCCAGGCGGCAAGCACGACATTATCAGCGACTTCTCGCCCGGCCTCCTTCCCATCCTCAACACGGACGTTCTCGATTTGCGAGCCTTCGGATTTGAGAGCTACGAGGCGTTGCGCGAGCACCTATATCAGGATGGCAGCGATGCGTTGATCATGCTCGACGCCAACGCAAGCGTGAGACTGAACGACGTTTCAATCAGCCACCTCAACGCCGATAACTTCCGGCTCTTCTAGCGCGGCAAAAGGGTACGCGGTGGCGCATTGCGGGAGGCAATCGCACTTTGATCGCGTAAGCGCGCGGGGCTTGCTTCCGCTATCATCGGCTCCTCACAACCGACCGCTGCGCGCATGATCGAGTCTGCGATTTCCTTTCTGAAGGCCCGGCACGGCGCGCGCGTGGCGGCCACACTGTGTTTGCTCGCGGGAGCGAGCGCGGCGCTTGGTGCGCCGCCGGTTTCGCCCGAGACCTGCACGCTTGAGGATGGCGGCCGGGCTAGTGTTGCGCGCGTGCTTGATGGCGAAACTGTCCAGCTCGACGACCGGCGCGAGGTTCGCTTGATCGGCGCGCTGGCGCCGCGCGCACGAGACGCGGATGCTGAAGTTGGCACATGGCCGCCGGAGCAGGCTGCCGTCGCGGTACTTTCGGCCCTCACGGTCGGAAAACGCGTGCGGCTCGCCTATGGTGGACGGCGCGCCGATCGCTACGGGCGTGCACTTGCCCATCTGTTCGTCGAAAGCGATGGGGGAGAAACGTGGGTGCAGGGCCACATGCTGGAGCATGGGCATGCGCGCGCGTATGGGCTCGACGGCAGCTTCGCGTGTGGCGCAGAGCTTCTGGCGCACGAGGCCGAGGGACGTCGGCGACGCGCCGGCCTCTGGTCCGCCAACGCCTATCGGGCGCTTCCCGCCGCGCGGCCCGGCCTTTTGATGCGCGCACGCGGCCGCTACGCCCTCGTTCATGGCCGCGTGCGGAAGGTCGCGATCACAAAATCCGCGATCTTTCTGAACTTCGGACTCGACTGGAGAAGCGATTTCACGGCGCGCGTGCCGCGCAAGGATCTCGCAGCACTCGTCAGCGGCCTTGAAGGAAAGCACGTCACGGTGCGCGGCTGGATCGAGCGGCGGAACGGTCCGATGATCGACGTTCTCGATGCAAGTCAGATCGAGGTTTCCGAGCGCGCGCCTCAAACACGCGATTCAAGCGACGCGCCCGAAAGCCCTGAGGTCTCCGGCGGCACGCAACATCCGCCCGACACGAAAAGCCCGCCCGCTTCGATCGAAAAGCGGACGGGCGATCTTGATCTCTAGGCTGCTTAACCCGGAAGTCTGTTCGAACCGGACCTTTAAGCGGCCTCGCCGACGGACGAATCGTCCTCGGCCTCGGCCTCGGCCGCGCGACGGCCCTTTGCGCTCTTCGACAGAATGTCGGTGATGCGCTGAACGGCGCCGCGCTCATCGAGCTTCTCGACAGCGGCCAGTTCGCGCGCCATGCGGTCGAGCGCGTCCTCGTAGAGCTGACGCTCGGAGTAGGACTGCTCGGGCTGTGCTTCCGAGCGGTACAGGTCGCGAACCACCTCGGCGATCGAAATCAAATCGCCCGAGTTGATCTTCGCAACGTACTCCTGGGCGCGGCGGCTCCACATGGTGCGCTTGATGCGGGCACGGCCCTTCAGCGTGTCCATGGCCTTCTTGACGAGCGTGTCGTCAGCCAGCTTGCGCATACCGACACTGGCGAGCTTGCCGGTCGGCACACGAAGCGTCAGCTTTTCCTTCTCGAACGTGATCACGAAAAGCTCGAGCGACATGCCGGCGATTTCCTGCTCTTCGATGCCGACGATGCGGCCGACGCCGTGAGCGGGGTAGACGATGAACTCGTTGGCCTTGAAGCCGTGGCGCTGGTTCACCGGCTTCTTCTGCACGGCGAGCAACTGGCGCGCGGCGGCGGCCTTCTCCGCGATTGCCTTTGGAGAGGCGGGAGATGTCTGGGCGACCGGCGCCGTCACCTTCTGGCCGCCCGGCTTGTGCGCGGCAGCCGGCACCGCGCGCTGCGGTACGGATGCGGCGGCATTGGCCTTGGCGGCAGCCGATGCGGCCGGCGAAATCGCAGGTTTGCGCGGCATCGGAATCTCAATTTTGGACTCGATCTTGGAAACGACCTTTGCGGCTGGCGCGACAGGCTTCTTGACGTCCTTCGCCACGACCTTCGCCTTGGCGGCGACGGCCTTCGCGGGCTCAGCGATTTTAGTTTTGACAGCCGGCTTCGTGGCCTTTACGGCAACATGAGAAGGCTTCGACGCCCCGCTCGCGCGGGCGACGGTCTTGGCTGCGGCCTTCGCGGCTGCAGGCTTCACAGTGACCGGAGCTTTCTTCTTCTGAGCCATTACATTCATCCACTTCTTGCCTACGCGACCGCCGTGTTTCGACCGGCGGCCTAACATCAGCCCTTTGGGCTTGTCTTACGGGCCGCCGAGCTGGCGAACCTTTCGACATGACACGCGCAATGGTTCGCGTCTAACCCTTGCGGGAGACGTCCCCTGCGCGCCCGTTCTTGGCCTAGCTTTGCAAATCCTCACAGGCTCCGAGGTGGCTCAGCAGTGATCGACTATAGTTGCTGACGTTCCGCCCGTCGGAGCGGAGCGGCCCGGATATGTTCACGGCCGTTCTGGATTTGTGCAATGTTAACGCCATCACAACAATACAATAACACAACGCTCACCCCTTTTGAAGGGTTGAGCCGTGAGACAATCTCGCCGGGCTTAATGTTTACGGTTACAAGCTCAGGCGGTACCGCAACGTGCGCTCACACCGGGGCCACGCCGTTCAATTAGGGAAAATTTTATATATTTCAATCCCCTGAGCCCGGCTCGGACGAAAAGTACTTTTCGAACTTACCGGCCTCATCCTTGTGCGCGTCGGCGTCTTCGAGCGCAGGTTTCTTACTCGTAATGTTCGGCCAGCTATCCGCATACTTACGGTTGAGCTCAAGCCATTTCTCTACGTTGGGTTCGGTATCCGGCTTGATGGCGTCCACCGGGCACTCGGGCTCGCATACCCCGCAATCGATGCATTCGTCAGGATGGATGACGAGCATGTTCTCGCCCTCATAGAAGCAGTCGACGGGGCAGACCTCCACGCAGTCGGTGTACTTGCACTTGATGCACTTCTCATTGACGATGTAGGTCATGCGAATTCCTGGCAATGGCCGCGCGGAAACTCGAGTCACTGCGGGCATCGTGTTTTAGCACAGGGCCTGCTGGTGCAAAGGCCGGGCCGTTGTCACACGGCTTTAGAACCGCCGCTTCAGTTCATCAATGGCCCTGCGGTCGCGCTTGGTCGGCCGTCCCGCGCCGGGCTCCCTGGCGCCTTGAGGTGCACGCGGGACCGCCGCTCCGCTCGCGCCGGGCGCCCGCTCGCCAATCTGACCCGCGTCAGAAGTCGAACCGCTGCCCTCGATCTCGACGAACAGCAATTCTGCTTCCGTCGCGGGCCCACGACGGACGCCTATGGCGCGCACTTCGATGATGCGCACGCGCGGGCCCATCGACAGCGTCAACACATCGCCCGGTCTGACGACATGACTGGCCTTGTCGATGCGATGGCGGTTGATGCGCACCTTGCCGCGTTCGACGAGCGCATGCGCCAGCGTGCGGGATTTGACCAGGCGCGAGAAGTAAAGCCACTGGTCGATGCGCTGCTCGTTGCCGGTTGCGGGACCGGGCATTCAGCGCGAGCCCGAACCCTCGCCCCGCTTCTCGAGGCTCGCCTTCAGGGCGGCGAGCGCGGCGAAGGGCGAATCTGCATCGATGCCCGAGCGCTTGGGCGGAGCAGCGGTGATGACTTCCGGCGCGCGACTGCCGCCGTCGTCACGACGTCCGCGATCGCGGCCGGGTCGACCACCACGTTCGCGCCAATCTCCCGAAGGACGATCCTTGCCGCCGCCCTGCTGCTGCATGGGCCGACGATGATCGCGCCCGTGCTCTTTCCGGTTTCCGTCACCCTTGTCGCGATCCCCGCGTTCACGCGGCCCGCCGTGGCGCGCGTGCTCGCGATGCTGACGTTCGGTGGGACCGGCCGCATCAGACGCGCCATCGGCAGGCTTAGCTTCGCCGGAGGTGTCCTGTTTCGTCTGCGACGACGCTCCGTGTGCTTGGTAGCCGCGGCGGTTACGGCCACGATCGCGCCGCTCCTCGCGGTGGCGGCGCGGACGCCATATCTCTTCGAACTGCGCCTCTGGTGTTGCGGCGAGGCTCTGCGCTTCGGATGCGATCTCCGGCGCGGCTTCGGCGGAAGCGACGGGCGCCGCTTCGTCCGGGCTCGCGACCTGCACGGCGTCTGAGGCACTTTCGGCACCTGCCGATGGCGACGGCGGCGCCACTGCATCCGTTGGCGCCGCTGCCTCTGCTTGAGCGGTCGGCTCTTGCGGTTTCAACGGCCGGCGATCGAGGCGGAAGCCCAGCGACTTCAGCACTTCGCCCAGCTCCGTTGCCGAGCAGCCGAGAATCGACATCATATCGTCGGTCGCCCTAAAGCCGCCGTCGCCCGTCGAGCCCTTGGGTGGCGGGCTCGTCTTTTCTGGAGAGGCGCGCCACGCAAGCAGCGGCCGGATCTGGTCGGCGAGGCGCTCAAGGATGTCGAGGCGAATGGCGCGCGGGCCGCAGGCGTGGAAGCCATAAACGCGGTAAAGGCTTTCGGGCGTTTCCTTGCTGATCGCAGACGAGGTGAGTCCGGGGCGCGGCAGTTGCGGCTCGGTGGACGCTTCGGCATTGGCGGCCCGGTTCTTTAAGAGCCACAGCGTTGCGGCAAGATCGGCCGCCGCCGGCTTCAGCATGATCGGGAAATAGATATTGAAGGCACCGAAGCGCAGTCCGTACTTGCGCAATTCTGCGCGTGCCGCCTGATCGAGCGCATTGATCTCTTCCGCGACTGTCTCGCGCTTCAATGTGCCGAGTTCTTCCTTCAGGCGGAACGCGATGCCGCGCGCCAGCCCCTGCAGATCGCCCGCTTTTGATAGATCGACAAGAGGCTTCAGCTTGTCCGCTATGTGGTCCGACACCCACGTCTTGAGACGGGTCACGATCTTTTCGCGATCCGCTTCGGAAAGCGTTTCGTCAGCAAGCAGCGTCAGACCCGGCTGGAGTGGATCCTCGGCAGGCTCTAGCCGCGCCACGTCGGCGTCGCGCCAGACGATCATGCCTTGACGCGTAAGCTTGAAGGCGTCGTTCTGCGCGGCCGAAATACGCCGTGCGCGCATACCAAGCTCACGGGCAACGACCTGCGTCGCCGCCTGCCGCGTCGCCTTTTCGTGGATACCGTCGGCGGACGCGTCCAGCGTGAAGCGCAAGCCATTCAAGCGGCCCACGAAGTGATTTTCGACGTTGATCGTGCCGTCCTCGGCGATCTCGGCGTTCAACTCGTCCTTGTCCCGCATACCCTTCATCAATGCGCTCGTGCGCCGATCCACGAAACGCTGCGTCAGGCATTCGTGCAGCGCGTCGGAAAGGCTGTCCTCGATGGCTCGTGTCCTGGCCTGCCAGTGCACGGGGTCCTGCAGCCAGTCCGGGCGGTTGGCGACGAACGTCCACGTTCTGACGTGCGCGATCCGCGTCGCCAGCGTGTCGATGTCGCCGTCCGTCCGGTCGGCAAGAGCAACCTGCTTTGCAAACCAATCCTCGGGAATGTGTCCGGTTCCCGTAGAAACGTATTTATAGAGCGTGGCCACGAGCTCGGCGTGGCTCTGGCCCGATATCTTGCGGTAATCGGGGAGCTGGCAGGCGTCCCATAGACGGGTGACCGCCTGGGGCGTCGTCGCGATCGCCGCGATTTCGGGATCGGCGCCAACGATTTCGAGGGCGGCGACGTCATCGGCGGTCCGCGCCCGTATCAGGCGCTGCTCGCGCGGATACTCGCGCAGGGAATCGTAGAGCCGCGCCAGCGAGGAGAAGTCGAGCTTGCGGTTGCGCCATTGCAGCGTGCGCACCGGCTCAAATGCGTGCGTCTCCAGCCGCTCGACCAGATCGGCATCGAGGGCCTCGGCGCCGCCGGTGACCCCGAACGTGCCGTCGTTCATATGGCGGCCGGCGCGGCCGGCGATCTGGCCCATCTCGGACGGCGTCAGATTGCGGAAATTCTGACCGTCGAACTTGCGCAGCGCAGAGAACGCCACGTGGTCTATATCCAGGTTCAAGCCCATGCCGATGGCATCGGTCGCGACGATGAACTCGACGTCACCCGACTGATAGAGCGCGACCTGCGCATTGCGCGTGCGCGGCGAGAGCGCGCCCAGAACGACGGCTGCGCCGCCGCGCTGGCGGCGGATCAATTCGGCGATGGCGTAGACGTCCTGCGCCGAAAACGCGACGATGGCGGAGCGCGCCGGCAGACGCGTGATCTTCTTCTCGCCGCTGTACGTCAGCTTCGACAGGCGCGGACGCGAAATGAAGTTGGCGCCCGGGATCAGGTCGGCGATCGCATCCCGCATCGTCTGCGCGCCGAGCAGCAGCGTCTCGGAACGGCCGCGCGCGTGCAGCATGCGGTCGGTAAAGACGTGGCCGCGCTCCGGGTCTCCGCAGAGCTGCACTTCGTCGATGGCGAGGAAGTCGACATCGATGTCGCGCGGCATCGCCTCGACGGTCGATACCCAGTAGCGCGCGCGCTCGGGCTTGATCTTTTCCTCGCCCGTGATGAGCGCGACCTTGTCGGGTCCGACGCGCGTCTTGATCTTATCGTAGACCTCGCGCGCGAGCAGGCGCAGCGGCAGGCCGATCATGCCGCTTTCGTGGCCGAGCATGCGCTCGATCGCCAGGTGCGTCTTACCCGTGTTGGTGGGACCAAGCACCGCGGTGACGTGCCGAATGCGGGCTTCTAGTTCGCTGGGCATGGCGCGTCTGCTCTCCGGATCGTGTCCTGGCATTGCAGAGCGAGACCGCGAGATCAAGGCCTTAATGGCATTAGGCCAGGGCACCGTGGTCGCGGCTTGCGGCGGGAAGGTTTCCCCTGCCTATTCTTGACGCAATGCGATCTGCTCCTGATCGCCGGACGTGATGTCGATCCTGTCGGCCGTCATCTCGGCGGCGCCTATCGTTGTCGGAATGGTGATGCGATAGGGCACGAAAAGACCCGCGCTCGGCACTGGGCGAAGAGCAATTTCAATACGGTCGTAATCGATCCATGGATCAACGAAATCCTTGGGCTTATGGCCTGCGACCGGCTGGTACTTCACGCGACAAACGATCAATTCGCGCGGCTGTCCGCTCGGCTCTTTTTCCTTAAGCCGCTCCTGTCCCTTGTACGACATCGCGAGGTCAAAACGGGCCTTGCCGTCAAAAATCGGAATCCTGCGATTGCAGGGATTGTTCGACGCGGGGTGTGAAATGGCGAGGATCGCGGTCATCGGGTCGAAAACACCCACATAGTGCTCGGACAAAAGCGGCACGCTTTCGGGCGATGGCGGCTTGTTGGGCACCAATTCCACGGATGACACTTTGCCCTTGTCGAAACCCAAGGAAACCGTGACTTCGCGTTTCTTGCCCCGGTAGCTCATGCGGTAGGCGGCGGGACGTGGCGCGGATTTTTGGATCGCGCCATGGCTGCTGATCGCGCCGTTCCATTTGAAGGCGCCGAAGAGAGCGGAAATCTTGGCTTCGCTCTGGGCCGCGTAGGTCTTGCCGTCGAAGTTCGATCCGAACTGGTAGCTGCCAACTTCCAGGCCATTGAAATAAAGCTTGTAGCGGGCCGCAACCTGCGACGGCCAGTTCTCGCCGGCGGCAGCAGGCGTGGTGGCGTTTACGGCTACCAACAGCGCCCCTGAAAGCGAGGCGAACGCGACGCGGCGGCCCGTTTGAGCCATGTCCCTCATGACGCTATGACTTTCCCCGTCTTGTCCGGCCCAAGCGTCCTTGAGGTAGGTCGGCTTTGCGTCGATTCTGGGGCTTTGCCGGGAGCGCTATGCACGTTCCTGGTTCGACGTCGCGCAGGCTCTGCGCGGGAGCGCTGAGCGGCCCGCTTGACGGAGCCTCAGCGTCTCAACTATACAGCCGCGATCCGCCCCGTCGGCCCGCCGGCGGGGCAATGATTTCTTGGCAACCGACGATAGCGGTCGAAGGGCGCGCCTCAATCCAAAGGCAGCGCCGAAGGAGAGACTTATGACGAGGCGCTGTGATCTCACCGGTACGCTGCCGCTGGCCGGACAGCTGCGCAGCCACGCCGAGAACAAGACGAAGCGCAAGTTCCGTCCAAACCTGTGCAACGTGACGCTACTCAGCGACGCGCTCGGCAAGAAGGTCCGCCTGCGGGTTACGGCGCGCGCGCTGAAGTCGGTTGAGCACCGCGGCGGCCTTGACGCCTTTCTTCTTAAGGCCCGCAACGAGGATCTTTCGCCCGAGTGCCTGAAGCTCAAGCGCGAGCTGCAGAAGGCCGCCAAGAAGGCCGCCTAAGCGGCGAACAGAATTTCCGCATGGCATAGCCCGGTCGCAGGTCACTCCTGCAGCCGGGCTCTTTGTTCGCCGGTGTCGTCGAACGTGAACTGCAGTAGCAGCGTGCGCTGCAGATTGCGGTTCATGTTGTCGTCAGAGATCATCGTCACCAGCACCGCGCCGGTTTTCGCGCGGGTGATGGACAGCCCCTCCATGTTGTCGATCTGATGCGACAGGTCGGCCTCGATGAGCGTTTCGCCAACGACCGTTTTGCCGAACCTCAACTCGTCGGCCGTAATCCGCCGCAAGCGCATCTTGACGCCTTCGGTCCAGCGAAAGCGGCGCTCGAGCACGTAGAGGGAGCCGTCGTCGCCGCTCGCAATGTCGGTCACGTCGAAGTCGCCGATGTTCTTCAGGTACAGTGGCTCGACGCCCTTCTTCGTCCAGATCCAGCCGGTGTGGTTGCGATCCTTGTTATAGAGCCGTTCGGCGAACGCGACGGTGCGACCCTTGTAGTCACCGCTTCTCATGACCGTGATCGCCTCGAAGCCCTGATTGCGGCGCATGGCGCGGATGCGCTTGGGAAGCTCGATTGCGCCCGTCGCGGCCTCGACGCCATCGTCGCCGATGCCATAGCGCACGATGCGCGGCCGACGCTCGAATGAAACGAACAGCGTGCCCTTCTCGAGGGTTCCCTTTTCCAGCGCCACCGCTTCTGCGTCGCGATAGATGTTGCGGGTCAGGATCGTTCCGTCCTGCCCAAGCAGCGGCCCTAGGCGCGCATCCTTGATGTGTGCGGGACGATCGCCGTCATAGTCGATCGTTCCCGTCATCCAGACGCCGATATCGGAGATCGCCACGAAACGGCGGGCGGCGTCATCGAGCACGATGCCGGACCAGCCGCCGAACTGCTTGTGTTCGGAGGTCAGCACCAGTCCACCGCGAAACTTCAGCTTGCCGAGCGGCACGTCATCGCCGCTGCCGAACCGCAGGAAGGACGAGATCGGTGTTGCCGTGATCTCGACCGGCCCCGTCTTCAAATCGGCGATGCTGGGTTTGGTGTCGGCGCGCGGCGCGATCGCGGTGAGAACCACAATCGCAGCCGCCAGAAGGACGGACCAAGCGCCCGAGCGCCGGTTAAAAAATGCGACCACGCACCCTCCTCAATGAATCTTGCGCCGCTGGCGCTGCCCAGCTGCTTCCTTGGTGCCGGCGGTCTCGTCCTCGAACAGCTCGACGAGTTTTTCCGTCATGGCGCCAGCCAACTCCGACGCATCCGTAATCGTTACCGCACGCCGGTAGTAGCGCGTCACGTCATGGCCGATGCCAATCGCGATCAGCTCCACCGGCGAGCGCGTCTCGATTTCGTGGATGACCTGACGCAAGTGCATCTCCAGATAGTGGCCCGAGTTCACCGATAGCGTTGAATCGTCGACCGGCGCGCCGTCGGAAATCATCATCAGAATGCGGCGCTGCTCGGGCCGGTTGACGAGACGCGAATGAGCCCACGTCAGCGCTTCGCCGTCGATGTTCTCCTTCAGCAACCCTTCACGCATCATCAGCGCAAGCGCGTTCTTTGACCGGCGCCAAGGCGCATCGGCCGTCTTGTAGATAATGTGACGCAGATCATTGAGCCGGCCGGGAGACGGCGGCTTGCCGGCCGCCAGCCATTCCTCACGCGACTGGCCGCCTTTCCAGGCCCGCGTCGTGAAGCCGAGGATTTCAACCTTTACGCCGCAGCGCTCCAGCGTGCGCGCGAGAATGTCGGCACAGCAGGCCGCGACCATGATGGGGCGTCCGCGCATCGATCCTGAGTTGTCGAGCAGCAGGGTCACCACGGTGTCGCGGAAATCGGTGTCGCGCTCGCGCTTGAAGGACAGGGCGTGCATCGGATCGGTGATGATGCGGGTCAGGCGCGCCGCATCCAATACGCCTTCGTCGAGATCGAAGTCCCAGCCGCGGTTCTGCTGCGCCAGCAGCCGGCGCTGCAGCTTGTTGGCAAGGCGCGATACCACGGCCGCGAGCGCCTTCAACTCCTTGTCGAGAAAACTGCGCAGACGCTCCAGCTCCTCGGGCGTCGAGAGCTGATCGGCGGCGATCTCCTCATCGTAAGCGCGCGTGAAGACCTTGTAACCGAAGGCTTCGGGCGCATCGAGAACAGACAGGTTCGGCCGCCAGGGCGCGGGCGCCTCCTCTTCATCGACATCGCCGTCGTCGAGATCGTCGGTATCGCTCTCGGCGGTTTCCGCCGTGTCTTCGGTTTCCGAAAGCTCGCCTTCCGCCTGCTGCTCTTCGCTCGGCTGGTCCTGGCCTTCGGTCCCCTCGTCCTGCGTCTCGTCTGTCTGCTCGCTTCCGCCTTCCGAGGGGCCGTCTTCGCTTTGGTCTTCCGTCTGCTCCGGCTGCTCCGTTTCGGCCTGGTCCATCATTTCCAGGACCTTCAGCAGATCGCGCAACTGGCGACCGAACTGCTCCTGGTTCTCGCTCGTCGCCTCCAATCGCTTCAGCAGCTTGCCGCCGCGCGACTCGATGACGCCGCGCCAGACATCGACGAGGCCCTTGACGGTCGGCGGCGGCGGCAAACCAGTCAGCCGTTCGCGAATGATGAGGGCAAGAGCATCTTCGAGCGGCGCATCGGTGCGGTCGCTCACGTGCTGAAAGCGGCCGTGCGCGTAGTGCTGTTCGAGACGCGCGGTGAGGTTCTTCGCCATGCCCGGCATGCGGTTGGCGCCCAGCGCTTCGACGCGTGCCTGTTCGGCCGCCTCAAACACCGCGCGCGCCGGACCGGGCGGCGGACACACGCGACGGTGCACCTTCGCGTCGTGACAGCCGATCGACAGCGCGAGACTGTCGGCCCAACCGCGCACGACGGCAACATCGCGCGGCGAGGGCGCGCGCGGCGGCTCGGGAATTTGAACAGAGCCGGCCGTGACCTCGCCCAGCTTGCCGGGCGCGAACGACACCTCAAGCTCGGGATCGCCCGCGACCGCACGGACCGCCGGCGCGAGAACACGCTTCAGAGGTTCGCTTGGAGCATCGCGGCGCTTGTTGGGGGGCGTGGTCATGCGTCGGCTAAGTGTTGCTCACACGACGAGCAATAAGCATGCCGCCGCTCAGGGCTTGTTAGCAGCAATCGTGAGTTTGAACCACGTCTTAGACGTGGCGTGCATCTTTTGGTTGATGAAGGTTCCCTGAAAGCGGCCATAAGGCCAAACGTCTCCGCGCCAGGCGTAGTCCTCGATGCGGATGCTATCGCCATATTGCTGTCGCGATACGAGGATGCCGTCGCAGCCGAGTGCGCTTCTGACGTCGTCATACGACATCTTTTCCAGCACAAGGCCATCGAGTTGCACCTCCGTCACCACGCACTTTGAGCCCGGCAGCAAGCCGCGCGCGACAGCCAGGGCACCGGCGGCTCCGGCAGCGAGGATCAAAAAAACAAACAGAAGTCTGCGCATCATGTCCGCCTCCGGCATCGAAGGCGATCATTGTGATGACGCAACGTATCAAGGTCTGTTTCTCAAGGAACGGACCGGTGCGCGAACATCAGTTCAGCGCGACGTTGGCGGTGCTTTCAGGAAGCTCCTCGCCGAAGCAGCGCTGGTAGAATTCGGCCACCAGCGGCTTTTCCAGCTCATCGCACTTGTTGAGGAATGTGACGCGGAAGGCAAAGCCGATGTCGCCGAAGATCTCGGTGTTCTCCGCCCACGTGATCACTGTGCGCGGGCTCATGACGGTCGACAGATCGCCGTTGATGAACGCTGAACGCGTCAGGTCTGCGACGCGCACCATGTGCGACACCTGCTTGCGCTTGGCTTCCGTCTTGGCAAAGGCCTTCACCTTCGACAGCACGATCTTGGCTTCGTCGTCGTGCGGCAGATAGTTCAAGGTCGCGACGATCGACCAGCGGTCCATCTGGCCCTGGTTGATCTGCTGCGTGCCGTGATAGAGGCCCGATGTGTCGCCCAGGCCGATGGTGTTGGTCGTGGCGAACAAGCGGAACGCCGGGTGCGGACGGATCACCTTCGACTGGTCGAGAAGCGTCAGCTTGCCCGATACCTCCAGCACACGCTGGATCACGAACATCACGTCGGGCCGGCCGGCATCGTACTCGTCGAAGCACAGCGCCACATTGTTCTGCAGCGCCCAGGGCAGAATGCCTTCCTTGAACTCGGTCACCTGCTTGCCGTCGCGCAGCACGATCGCGTCCTTGCCGACGAGGTCGATGCGCGAGACGTGGCTGTCGAGGTTCACGCGCACGCACGGCCAGTTGAGCCGCGCGGCCACCTGCTCGACGTGCGTCGACTTGCCGGTGCCGTGGTAGCCCTGGATCATCACGCGGCGGTTGTGCTTGAAGCCGGCGAGGATCGCCAGCGTCACATCACGGTTGAACAGGTAGTCCGGATCGAGATCGGGCACATGATCGCTGCTCTTGGAGTAGGCCGGAACTTCGAGGTCGCTATCGATGCCAAAGACCTGGCGCACCGACAGCTTCATGTCAGGCATTCCGGCGACGGACGCGCCGCCGTTGGCGCTCTGCTCGCTGCGCATGGATGATCGTTGTCCCGAAACCTTCAAAGCCCTTTGCGCACCGGCGCGAAAGGCGGGTGTGCTGGCGAAGTGTCCTAGACCAGACCCGATTGCTTGAGATGATTATAGGCTTGGATGATCTCGCGCAACTTCTCCTCCGACCGGCTATCGCCGCCGTTGGCGTCGGGATGGTGAATTTTCACCAGCTCCTTAAAGCGCGACTTAATGTCCTCACGGCTCGCCTCGTCGCTCAGGTTGAGCGTCTTCAGCGCCTTGCGCTCCAGAGGCTTCAATTGCCGACGATAGTCAAAATTTTCCGATCGCGACGAACGCGCCCGCCGGCCCGCTGACCTGGCACTGGCCGCAACGCGCTCTGCCGCTTCGGCCGCCCGCTGACCGTCGCGCGTTCCGTGCGCCCAGGCGTTCGCCCCGGCTTTCCAGGTGGGACGATGGCCGATGATCGAATCCTTGCGGAATTCGTCGACCTCGGCGTCTGTCATGCCATCGAAATAGTTGTAGCTATGATTGTACTGCCGGACGTGGTCCATGCAGAAATGATAGTATTCCCCGT
The DNA here is from genome assembly GCA_964651805.1 of uncultured Hyphomicrobium sp. GTDB lineage: Bacteria > Pseudomonadota > Alphaproteobacteria > Rhizobiales > Hyphomicrobiaceae > Hyphomicrobium_B. The sequence goes on from CAZYXX010000001.1 coordinate 613,629, forward strand.
CGCGGCCACGGCCCATGGGCGCCTTATGCGGACCGGGCTTCTCACACCCTTTCCACTGGCATTGCGGCGCGCGCGTTTCGCGCTTCTCGCCGCTGCCGGAGCGGCGGGAAACGCGGATGCTATCGAAGTATTTCGAGTCGAGTTTCATGCGTTGCGCAGTATGGGGGCTGGTCGCGGCAGAGACAAGGCGGCACGATGGTGCGAAGTTTGCGAAACTTTGAAGTTGCAATTGTGCGTTTGAGGCCTTAACGGCGCGTTTCCCCGCAGCGCACATTTTTGCATATGGAGTGCGCATCGTGACTGTTGAAGCGCGCATACGTGAAAAACTCAACGCGGCGTTGCAGCCGGTTCGGCTCGATGTCATCAATGAGTCGGAATTGCATGCCGGACACCGCAGTTCGCCCGGCACCGGTGAGAGTCATTTCCGGGTCGTGATCGTTTCTTCGGCGTTTGCCGGAAAATCGCGCGTCGAGCGACACCGTATCGTCAACACGCTGCTGCAGGACGAACTGCGCTCGCCGATCCACGCGCTCGCGCTTTCGACATTCGCGCCAGGAGAGCCTGGCGCCACCGCTTAGGCTAGTTCCCGTGCACCGCCTTGCCCTCCGCACGCTCGGCTCCGTCGGGTTCGGGCGGCAGCGGCTTGATGCGTAGTGCGGTGATCTTGTTGCGGCTCTTGCGCAAGATTTCGAAGCGATAGCCGTGGAATGTGAAGACCTGGCCCGGTTCGGGGATTGTCTGCGCCTCGTGTATGACGAGCCCTGCTATGGTGGTCGCCTCCACGTCGGGCAGGTCCCAATCCATGTGACGATTGATGTCGCGGATCGGCACGGTGCCGTCGACGTTCACGGTGCCGTCGGCCTGCAGGCGGATGTTGTTTTCCTGGATGTCGTGCTCGTCCGCGATCTGGCCGACGATCTCTTCCAGAATATCCTCGAGTGTGATGAGGCCCTGGACCTCGCCGTATTCATCGACGACGAGCGCCATCTGCGCCTGTTTTTTCAAGAACTGGTTGAGCTGGTCGGCGACCGCCGTCGTGTCGGGAACGAACCACGGCTGCGATGCAAAGCTCATGATGTCGATCTTGTTCGGGTCCCAGCCGACGCGCGATAGCGCGAGCAGCAGGTCCTTGGTGTGCAGCACGCCGACGATGTTCTCCTGCTCGTCCTTCCATACCGGCATGCGCGTATATTGCGACTTCAGGAGCTGCTCGATGATCTTCTCGGTCGCTTCATCGGCGTCGATCGTCTCCATCTTGGTGCGGTGGACCATGATATCGGCCACTTGCAGATCGCGCAGGTCGAGCACGCCGCCGAGCATTTCGGCGTCTGCCCGCGCCACCGTGCCTTCCTTGGCCTGAAGGTCGATGGTGCCGCGGATCTCGTGATGGGCGGCGAGAATGTTGGCATCGTCGTCCTTCTTGGACGGTGTCAACGTCAGTAGCGCGCGCACCACGTACTCGATGGCGCGCGTCAGCGGCGTGAACAGCACGATCAGTACTTGCATGATCGGCGCGACGAAAAGGGCGACGCGGTCGGAATAGGCGAGCGCGTAGGTCTTGGGCAGGACGGCGGCGAAAATGACGATCAGCACGGTCACGACCGCAGTGGCGTAGGCGACGCCGACCTCGCCGTAGAGGTGAACGGCAAGATAGGACGCCATGGCGGCGGCCAGAACGTCGACGAGCGTGTTCCCCAGAAGCACCGTGCCGATCATCTTCTCGGGCTTCGAGAGCACGTCGTTCACGACCTTCGCGCGCCGGTTGCCGTCCTCCTGCAGTGCATGCATTCGGGCGCGGGAAGCGGCGGTCAGCGCCGTTTCGCTGCCGTTAAAGAACGCCGAGAGAAAGATGAGAATGAGAATGGCGACAATGCTGATGACAATGGTCATTGGCCGGGGGAGGGTCCACTCGATTGATTGTCGGGAACTTGAAGGCTAGCACAGGCGGGAGCGCGTGCTCAGTGCCCGATCTCGCGGGCGAGAAATGCATGCACGGCCTCGGGCGACACATCACGCGCAATGAAAGCCTGGCCGATCCCGCGCGTCAAAATAAACGTCAGCTTGCCGTGGCGGACCTTTTTGTCCTGCCGCATCAGGCGAAGCAGTTCATCGGGATCGGCCCTGCCGCCCGGAATATCATTAATCGCCGTCGGCAGGCCGACCTGGCGCAGGTGCGCCGTAGCACGCTCGGCCGAGCCCTTTGGCGCCAGCCCAAGTTCTTCGGAGAAGCGAAATGCGAGGCACATGCCGATCGCAACGCCTTCGCCGTGCAGAAGGCGGTCCGAATAGCCGGTCCAGGCCTCCAGCGCATGGCCGAAGGTATGGCCCAGGTTGAGCAGGGCGCGGTCGCCGGTCTCCGTTTCGTCGCGCGCGACGATCGCGGCCTTGGCCTGCACGCTCGTCTCGATGGCCTTGACCAGTTCGGGGCCGCTGTTGCCGAATACGCCCTGCCAATGGCCTTCCAGCCACGAGAAGAACGCTTCGTCGCCGATCAGTCCGTACTTGGCGACCTCCGCGTAGCCGGCGCGCATTTCGCGCACGGGCAGCGTCGTCAGCACGTCGGTATCGGCGATGACGAGGCTCGGCTGGTGGAAGACGCCGATCAAGTTCTTGCCTTGCGGCGTGTTGATGCCGGTCTTGCCGCCGACGGAGGAATCGACCTGAGCGAGCAGCGTCGTCGGGATTTGAACGAAGCGCACGCCGCGGCGCAGGATGCCGGCCGCGAAGCCCGCAAGGTCGCCGATAACGCCGCCGCCGAAGGGAACGACAATATCTCCGCGTTCGAGGCCGAGTTCGAGCAGGCGCTCGCACAGCGGCGCCAGTTCGCGGAAGCTCTTCGTCGCCTCGCCCGGCTTCAAGACGATCGAGCCGGCGAACAACCCTTGCGCCTTCAGGCTGTCTTCCAGCGCGGAGAGGTGATGGCGCGCGACGTTCTCATCCGTCACGACGCCGCATTTGACTTGCCCCAAGCGTGTGGCGATGAGCGCGCCTGCGTTGCGCACTAGACCGGGGCCGATCAGCACATCGTATGAGCGCGCGCCAAGCTGCACCGGCACGCTTTGCGTGCTGGCGGTCGCGGCGGCGAGCGCGGGCAGTTCGTCCAGTCTGAAGATGATCTCGCTGACGATCATATCATGCGGCTCTTCGCGGCTCTCAACCGTCAGGTCGGCTTGCGCGTAGACCGGATAGCGCGCCTCGATCAGGTTGCGCATCGTCGTCTCGGGGTTGCCTTCGCGCAAAAGCGGCCGCGTATCGCGCTTCAAGACCCGGCGCATCAGCACCGGCAGATCGGCACGCAGCCAAACAGAAATTCCGGATTCGTTTATGCGCTTGCGCGTCTCCGGGTTCATGAACGCGCCACCACCGGTTGCGAGAACCTGCGGCCCGTTGGCAAGCAGGCGCGCGATCACCTTGCGCTCACCTTCGCGAAAATGCGCTTCACCGTGATCGGCGAATATCTCGTTGATGGTTTTTGCGGCCGCTTTCTCGATTTCGTCGTCGGCGTCGACGAACGGCAAGCCCAATCTCGCCGCAAGACGCTTGCCGATCGAAGACTTGCCGCAACCCATAAGACCGACAAGCACGATCGACCGGCTGCCCAGGCGATCTCTCAGACTATCGGCGGTTGCGGTCTCGGGAATGGCCATGTTCTTCGCTTCGGGATGAGGCTTGCGCGAATCTGATAAATAATCCGTGCCACCGCGGCTGGTAAGCTCGCGCCGCGTCATGCCACGAAGGCGCCTCGCCAGCAAATGGGAACCTTGAGATAGGGTATCCGCCTGTGCTTCATACGCCTGCACTCGCCCTGTCCCGGTCGTCGGCGGACACAATGGCGTCATCTTGGGCCGTCACCAAGCCATGTGAGCGGGATTTTTCAATGCCGAGCCTTTTCCGGTTCCTGTTCGTTCTCGCAGCTATCGCAACGGCTTTCTACGCCAGCCTCTATTTCATCGCGACGCGGTTCGAACCGGAGCAGCAAACGATCAGCAAGCCTGTTTCAGGCGTCAAGATTCGGCGCTGACGGTGGGGATCGCGCGTCCGATGTCACGAATGGTCCAAAAGTACCGCGCCGCCGCCTCCATGCTGCTGCTCGCGGGCGCGACGCTGCTGGCCGCGCCGGCGTGGAGCGATGACCGGCCATTCCTGCGGTCCATGGATGCGCCCGATGAACCGGAACCGCGCACGCCACCGCAACGTCCACGCTACGACGAGCAACAGCCGCGTCCTTCGGCGCAAGTCGAAGCACCGCCCGGCGCGCGGCGTGATTCGGTCATGCAGGAGGCGATACCGCCGCCGGTCGATCGCGGCGAGCTTGCGCCGGTCATGGCGGACGACGGCTCGGGCCTGCCTTACGAGCTTTGGCGCGGCCTCAACACGGAAGCGATCGAGGGATTGATCAGCACCATCGAAATTCCGCCGCGCTCGCCTGCGCTACACGGTCTCTGGAAGCGCCTCATCGGCGCGCCGGCGCGCACCGGGTCCGGCGGCCCTCCCGATATGCAGTTTCTCGCGTTGCGTATCGAAGTGCTCTACCGCTCGGGCCTTGCGCGTGAAGCGGCGGCCGAACTTGCGCGCGAAGCAAGTGGCGGATCGGCGCTCATTAGCATCCTGGAAGCACGCAATGCGCTCGCGACCGGCGACGGCGATGCCGCCTGCAAAAAGATCGCGAGCGTGCAGCCGGGCAGTTCGGATGTCCCTAAGCTGCTCAAGGGGCAAGCGGTCCTGATGTCTGGCTACTGCGCGGCTGTTGCGGGCGACACGGCGGGTGCCGGCCTTGCGGCGGAATTGGCGCGCGAGGAGGGTCTCGTCGCTTCACCTGGGCTCGATGCGCTCGACGCCATGACGATCGGCGCGAAGCCGAACTATCATCCGGCGAAGGTCGTGACGCTTCTCGACTACAGGATCGCGGAAAAGGCGGGCGGTCTTCCCCACAAGATGGTGCTGGAACATGGCGAGCCGGCGCTGCTTGCGGCGCTCGCGAGCGATCCATCGACGCCTGTCGATCTCGGGCTACCCGCAACAGAGGCCGCCGCGCGGCTTAACGCGCTTTCGCCCGAGACGCTTGCCGGCATCTATCGCGTCAACGCGGGCGCGGGCGGAGCGGACAGCGCATCGCGACGCTCGAAATTGCTGCACGACGCGGAGGCGCAGAGCAGTCCGAACGAAAAGGCCCGTCTCATTCAGGCTTTCATCGACGACGCCAAGCGCGACGGTCTCGGTTTCCAGGCCATGCAGATCATGGCGCAGGCGACCGCCTCGCTGCGGCCGGATCCCTCGCTTGCCGCCTTCGCGCCGTCGGCGGCGGAGATCGGGATCGCGTCGGGCGATTATGAAATGGTGCGCCGGTGGGCGGCGGTCGCCGGCGGCCGCCTCGATCACTGGGCGGCGCTTGCCGACATCGCGGATGCGCGGTCTCAGGATCGTGGACAAAGTCTCGCCGCGCTCGAGCGGATGGCGACCTCCGGCCGCTTTTCCCCCGACACGCTAAACCGGCTCGCGACCGTGCTTGAAGCGCTCGATTACGTCGTGCCGATCCCGCTATGGGAAGCGGCGAACCGCACCCCGCAGCCGACCGGCGGCTACCTGCCCGAGACGGGCGTGCTGTCGCAATTGCAGGACGCTGCCAAAAAGCAGGAGTTCGGACGCACGGTGCTGCTGACCATGAAGTCGCTCGGGCCGACTGGCGCGGAGGGCGCCAATCTGATCGCGCTTGGCGACAGCATCCGGGCCTTGAAGCGTGCGGGGCTCGAACCGGAGGCGCGCAAGCTCGCGGTCGAAGCACTTCTCGCAAGCTGGCCGCGCTAAGGTTGCGCTCATGACGCGAACCGACGCAAACGACCCGCTCGAAGCCTTCCTCGACATGCTGGCGTCGGAACGCGGCGCGGTCGACAACACGCTGCAAGCCTACCGGCGCGACATGGAAGATTTTCGCGCGTTTCTCGATAGCCGCGGACGCGCGCTCAATGGTGCATCGACTGCCGACATCCAGGCCTACCTCGGCCATCTGACGAGCGAGGGGCTTGCCGCTTCCTCGCGCGCGCGAAAGCTCTCGTGTGTGCGCCAGTTTCACAAATTTCTGAGTGGTGAGGGCGTAATCGCAGCTGATCCTTCCGCCGGCTTGAGCGGGCCGAAGCGGCAGCGCCCGCTGCCCAAGGTGCTCGGCGTCGCCGAGGTCGACCGCCTTTTGCAGATGGCTGCCCAACGCACGGAGGGACAGGAGGGCCGCGCGCTCTTCCGCGCGCTGCGCTTCAACTGCCTGCTCGAGATGCTCTACGCCACGGGCATGCGCGTCAGCGAACTGGTGTCGTTGCCACGAAGCGTGCTGCGCGGCGACAAACGGCTGCTGACGATCAAGGGCAAGGGCGGACGCGAGCGGCTGGTTCCGCTCAATCCTTCGGCCCGCGAGGCACTTGAGAAATTCCTTGCCGTCTCCGGCCGACACGACAATTCCCACTGGCTGTTCGCGGCGCGTTCGGCGGAAGGCCACGTCACGCGACAAGCCTTCGCTCGCGAGTTGAAAGAGGTCGCGGCCGAAGCGGGTCTCGATGCCGAATCTGTCTCTCCGCACGTGCTGCGCCACGCCTTTGCGAGCCACTTGCTCGACCGCGGCGCTGATTTGCGCGCCGTGCAGCAACTGCTCGGACACGCCGACATTTCGACCACCGAGATCTACACGCACGTCCTGCAGGAACGGCTGAAGAAGCTCGTCAACGAGCATCATCCGCTGGCGCGCAAACCGCAGGGCTAGATGGGCCGACCCTTCTTAGAGCGCCGCCACGCCGAGCTGGTATCCGTAGTACGCCGCCACCACCACGAATATCGGTATTGCGGCAACGTGGATCATTTCGAGCAAGCGGTCGGCGGCCTTGCGCTCGCTGAACCACGGGTTGATACGCAGAATCGAGATGCAGATCATGATACTCAGGATCATGTAGGCGAATACGAAGGCGCGGTCGGACAGTGTCGCGGTATCGGAATCGAGCTTCGGCAATGACAGGTACAAAGCAACGGCCGAAAGCAGCGCCGTCACCTGGATCGTGACGATCGCCTCGAAGTGCGTTCGCGGAATGAAGATCGACAAGTAGGCGACGAAAAGGATGAACGCGAGCGGCACCGCGACGCGCAGCAGATAGTCGGTGGTCTGGCGCTGCATCTCCCAGCCGAAGCTCGTCTTGTAGAACGGCACGACGCTTGGCGCGTGCGTGTAAGCGTCCACCACGGGCACAAAGTCCTCCTCGTATCCGACATACTGCGCCTTGGGGTCCCAGCCGTCGGTGGTGACGCCCCTGTCGCGCAGGTCGAGCGGCGGCGGCTGAACAATGAACGGCTTCTCGCCGTCCTTGGGCTGCACCTTGATCGTGAAGCGCTGCGTGTCGAAGGGATAGTTCGCCAGTTCCGGGTCGAAAAGGAAGCGACCGGAGACTTTGTAGATCTTCATGGTGTCCGGATAGGCGGTGCTCGCGCCGCCATCATGCAGCGGCTCGACCGAAAGCTGGCGGCCGCCATTTTCAGTATCCTGATAGGCGTTGGCGAATTCGATGCGGTCGATGGTGGCGGAAGGGTTGGCGCGCATCGATAGATAAAATTCGGCCTGGAAGGTCTTTTCGTTCTCGTCCACGCGGTGCGCCTGGATCATGTCGACGTCGGTATAGAGCGTGTCGACCTGCCGGAGGCTGCCGTCCTTGGCGCGGATGAACTGGATCGGCGCAAGCTGCGTGCGGCCCAGACCCTGGGGCATGATGACGATAAAGGGGTTGCGCGCGGCGGTGCGCGACGCAGGCACGAACGACCAGTTGTCGAATGTGCCCTTGAAGACGCCGCGGCCGGTGGCGTAGGTCGTTGCAAGTTGCTCTGTGATGCGACCGCGCAGCCGGAGGATGTCTGTCGTCTTTTCGCCCGTGCGCGCGGCTGCCGCGACGAGCGCGATCATGTCGGCGAACTGGCTGCCGGCCACGATGGCGCGCATGTTCGCTTCGGTGAACGGGTCGGGAAATTCAACAACGGGCCGCTCCTCGCATTCGCCCTTCGCCCAGCCTGGCGCAGCCTCTATCTTGGCGCCTTCGAATATCCAGCGTGCGGCGTTCTGAGGGGAAATCAAGGTCCGGATGCGGTTGTTGTACACCTCCGGCGGGTGGTCCCAGGCGATCGAGTAGATCGCGTTCGGATAGTCCTTCGCGGCATCCGCCGGCAGATTGCCGAGGCCGCCGACGAACAGCGCAGGTGTCATGCCGGCCGACTTCAACTGGCTGATGACGGCTGCCGCGTTCGTGCCGCCCATGGTGAGGAACACGATGTCGGGGGATTTCTCTTTCGTCTCCGCCACGGCCTTGGCAATATCGTCTTCGACAAGCTTGTTGTCGACGAGCGCAACGCGGCTGTCGGTCAGCAAGCCGCCGTTGTCGGTAAATTTTGCCTTCAGGCCCTCCGCCATCGCGTCGCTGCCCGCCATGTCCTTGATGCCGATGAAGCCCGGCCGTTGATAGCCGATCTTGCGCGTGAAGGTCGCCATGACGGGAACGCGATCGTCGTCCTGCGAAGCGCGCGTCGTGAAGACGTTCGGCTGATCCTTGAAGACGCTGGCAAGCGAGATATCCGAGAGAAACGGTATGCCGCTTTTCTTGATGTCGTCACCAAGCGTCTCGAACACGGCTTTGGGACGATTACTTCCCGACAGGCCCACCATCGCAAGCATGCGCGGATCGGAAAGAGCCGCGCTGACGTTGGCGATCGACTTCTTCTCGTCGCGAAAATCGTCGAAAAAATTGATCTGTACAGGCCGGCCCAGGATACCGCCGCGGCGGTTGATCTTCTTCTGCTCGTCGAGCGCGAGGCGCTTGATCGCGGCGACGTTGCCGGTCTCGTAGCAGGCGTCATCGCGGGAGCTGAGAAAAACGGCAATGTTGAAAGGGGGCCCTTGTGCGGCCTCTGCCTCCTCAACCGCCAGCGCGGGGCGGGTCAGCAAGGGTAGAGCACCCGCAATCAGCGCCATGAACGTCGCCGCAATGACCCAGGCGCTGCGAACGCGGCGCCTCAGCGCGACTTCGATCGTAAGCATTTCCCCTCCGCAATCCGGCCCGATTTTGCCGGGTGAACGTCCGCCATTACGGCAGTTGGGTCCGCGAAACCACTACTCCATTCGGTTTCAGACCCGGCGGGGAGGGAGGCTGTACGCGGACTTGTGTCCATTCTTTGACTCAGGTCTTCGACGCAGGTCTTTGACTTAGGCGCCCGGCCCGGCCAAGACTTGCTCCATGACAGTCACGGATGCAGGCAAGGGCGCCGCGGGGAGCAGCAAGGCGCTCGGCCTTTCGGCGCATCCCGAGGGCCTCAGAACCCTTTATTTCACCGAGTTGTGGGAGCGCTTCTCCTATTACGGGATGCGCGCGCTGCTCACCCTTTTCATGGTTGCGCCAATCGCGCAGGGGGGCTTGGGGTTTGCGACCGTTGATGCCGGCAGCATCTACGGCACTTACACGATGGCCGTCTACATGCTGTCGATCCCCGGCGGCTACATCGCGGATCGGGTGCTTGGCGCGCGCCGGGCTGTCATGATTGGTGGCTTTACCATCGCGGCCGGCCACTTCGCGATGGCCTATCCAACGCTTCAAACCTTCTATCTCGGACTTATCCTGATCGCGCTCGGCACGGGCCTCTTCAAGCCCAACATCTCGGCGCTCGTCGGCGCGCTCTATGCACCCGAGGATCACCGGCGGGATGCCGGTTTCTCGCTATTCTACATGGGCATCAACATCGGCGCTTTCCTGGCGCCGCTCGTCACCGGCTTCCTGGCGCAGAGCGCGACCTTCAAGGACTTTCTCGCGTCCGCGGGCTTCAACCCCGCGCTCAGCTGGCATTGGGGCTTCGGCGCCGCCGGCGTCGGCATGACGATCGCGATGCTGCTTTTCATGCGGCGCGCGCACGCGTTACCGGAGCCGGCGCCGGTCCAGGCCGTATCGGAGGCTCTCAACACCGACGTTCTGAAGGGCGGACTGCTGGTCATCGCGGGCACGGCCGCACTGCTCGGCCTCGCCATGCTGTCGGATGCCGAAGGCTACACGTGGCTGAGGTGGATGTTCATCGCGATCCCGCTCGGCGGCATCGCGCTTGCGCTTGCGGTCGGCAGCGAGGACGCGCGGCGGCTCGCGGCCACCGGCGTGTTCTTTCTGGCGGCAATGATCTTCTGGGCGATCTTCGAGCAGCAGGGGCTGACCATCAGTCTGTTCGCCGACCAGCTTACGCGCAACGACGTGGCGGGCATCGGCTTTCCTTCGTCCTGGTATCAGTCGGTCAACCCGATCTTTGTCATCCTGCTCACGCCGTTCATCGCCGCGCTGTGGGTGCATCTGGGCTTGCGCCAGCCGACGCCGGCGGTGAAGTTCGCGACGGGCCTTGCACTGTTGTCGCTGTCGTTCGCGCTGCTCTCACCGGCGGCGGAGCTTTCGGCGTCGGGGCGCGTTTCGCCGCTCTGGCTCGTCGGCGTGCTGTTTTTGATGACGGTTGGCGAACTGCTGCTGAGTCCGGTGGGTCTTGCGACCATGACGCGTCTCGCGCCAATGCGGATGACGGGCCTGGTGCTCGGCATCTGGTTCCTCGCGGCGGCGTTTGGCAACAAGCTTGCCGGCATCCTGGGCGGCGGCTTCAGGGCGGAAGACCCGGAGGGCATGGCCTTCAGCTTCCTGGCGCAGGCGTGCTTCGTGGCGGCGACGGCACTGTTGATGTATCTCGCCGCTCCGTGGGTTAACCGGCTTTCCGGAAAACCCTGAAATCCCAGATAGCCGTCCCCATGTTGAGGCGGCCGTCGTGCCGCCTTGACAGCCTAAGATTGTGGTGGCGAATGTCAGCCCGAATTTCCCGGCATGTACGCGTTTCAGCCGGCTCCAACGATCCCGCACAGAGGCCTGCCACGTGAGCGCTTCGACCGCCCTTCGCACCTATCTCGATTTCGAGAAGCCGATCCTCGAGCTTGAGAACAAGGTCGCCGAGCTGAAGGCCCTGCAGCAGGAGGGCAAGGGCCCGCAGATCGCGGACGAAATCGCCAAGCTCGAGCAGAAAGCGAAGGCCGCGCTCACCGACACATACGCGAAGCTGACGCCGTGGCAGAAGACGCTGGTTGCGCGCCATCCGGAGCGCCCGCACGCGCTCGATTTCATCAATGCCCTGATCGAGGACTTTACGCCGCTCGCCGGCGACCGCTACTTCGCCGAGGATGAAGCAATTGTTGGTGGTCTCGGAAAATTCCGTGGCCGCTCGGTCGTCGTGCTCGGTCACGAAAAGGGCTCCGACACGCAGAGCCGCATCAAGCACAACTTCGGTATGGCGCGCCCCGAGGGCTATCGCAAGGCCGTTCGGCTCATGGAGCTGGCAGACCGGTTCCGCATGCCGGTCATCACTTTTATCGATACGCCGGGCGCATATCCCGGCATCGGCGCGGAAGAACGCGGACAAGCCGAAGCGATCGCGCGCTCGACGGATGCCTGCCTGCAACTCGGCGTGCCGATTATCGCCGTCATCGTCGGCGAAGGCGGCTCGGGCGGCGCCATCGCGATCGCGACGGCCAACCGCATCTTGATGCTGGAGCACGCCATCTACTCGGTCATCTCGCCGGAAGGCGCAGCGTCAATCATCTGGCGCGACAGCAACAAGAAGGAAGAGGCCGCGACCAATATGAAGATCACGGCGCAGGACCTGGACCAGCTCGGCGTGATCGACTCCATCATCAAGGAACCGACCGGCGGCGCGCACCGCGACCGCGAATCCGTCGTCATCGCGACCGGCAACGCCATTCATCGTATGCTGTCCGAGTTCGACGGCAAATCGCCCGACGAAATCCGGCACCAGCGACACGACCGTTTTCTGTCCATCGGCCGCGGATAAGCCACGCCTGAGAATAAGCCGGGCTACGCCGTCGCCATGCCGCATTCATCCACATACTGGCGTTGACAGGATTATCCGAAGCCGCTCAAGTTCCTTGTGATTCTGCGCATTCCGCCCGCCCCGATTTTCACCATTGGCGGGCTTTTACCGATCAGACGGGAAACGGAAGAACCAAGAGTGCAGGGCACGTCCACAGCAGCGCGACGACACCGCGTGCGGCTTACGCTCGTCGCGGCGGCTTTCATGGCCGCGGCCTGTTCGAGCGCGCCCGTCATTCCGCCGCCATCGGAAGTGCCGCTTGCGAAAGAGACGCTCGACCTGCTCGCCAAGAAGGGAATGCAGCCCGGCGCGCAGGTGTTCGTGCGTGTCTTCAAGGAGGAATCGGAGCTTGAGATCTGGAAGCAGCGCGACGACGGCCGCTTCTATCATTTCAAGACCTATCCCATCTGCAATTGGTCGGGCGAGATCGGGCCCAAGCTCGCGGAAGGCGACAGGCAGGCGCCGGAGGGCTTCTACACCATCACGCCGACGCTGATGAACCCGAACTCCAAATACTACCTGTCGTTCAACCTGGGCTTCCCCAACTCGTACGATCGTTCCTGGGGACGCACGGGAAGCGCCGTCATGGTGCACGGCAAATGCCGCTCGGCCGGCTGCTACGCCATGACGGACGCGCTGATGGAAGATATCTACGGGCTCACGCGCGAGGCGCTGAAAGCCGGCCATCCGAGCTTCCAGCTGCACGCCTATCCGTTCCGCATGACGGATGAGCGCATGGACAAAATGAAGAAGCACAAGTGGTACGCATTCTGGAAACCACTGAAGCAGGGCTACGATCACTTCGAGAAATATCGCGTGCCGCCCGACGTGACGGTGTGCGAGCGCCGCTACGTCGTCAACGCGGTTGCGCGCAGCCGGCCCGACGCCAGCGGCCCCTGCCCGGCGCTCGACCGGCCGATGCTGACAGCCTTCACGCCGCTGCCCGAGCCGGAAGCCGTCGACGTTGCCAGCGGCAACAAGTTCAAGGGCATCGTCAGCGCCGACGTCGAGCCGACACTCGCCGACATCAATGCGGCGAAGACCGCCTCCAACGCGGCCACACCGTAAACCGCAGGCGGCCGGCGCGATGGATCACGGCGTACAGCGTACCTCAGCGAAACGACGGCGGCGGCGCTTCGGGACAGTGGTTCTTTTCGTCTTTCTCGCGATCATCGCGGGCGCGACCTACTATCTGGAGCCGTTTTGGCGTCCTCTCATCGCGGCGAGCGAGGAAGAGCGTATCGCGGCCGAGCGGCAGGCACGACGTCTGCGTGTCGCAATGGGGCTCGCACTCCCGTCACAGCCGGACCTGGCGCGCCTGCCGCAGCGGCTTGCCGAGCACGGGCTGACGCAGGGCGCGCCCGTGCTGATGCGCATCTTCAAGAGCGAGTTCGAACTTGAACTCTGGATGAAGCGCGACGGGCGCTTTCACCGCTTCGCCATCTATCCGATCTGCGCCTGGTCGGGCACGCTCGGCCCCAAGCTTGCCGAAGGCGACAGACAGGCGCCGGAGGGCTTCTATACGGTCGGCCCCGACGCCCTCAATCCGAACAGCCAGTGGTACCGCTCGTTCAACCTCGGCTACCCCAATGCGTTCGACCGCGCGCACGGGCGCACCGGGTCTTTCCTGATGGTGCATGGCGGCTGCGGCTCGGTCGGCTGCTATGCCATGACGGATGGGCAAATCGACGAGATCTGGCGGCTCATCAATGCGGCCTTTGCCAAGGGTCAGGCCCGCTTCCAGGTTCAGGTCTATCCGTTTCGCATGTCGGAGGAGCGCCTTGCCCAACATGCCAGCCACCCATCGGCGGACTTCTGGCGCGCGCTGAAAGCCGGCAACGATGCCTTCGAAAAAGCGCTTCTGCCGCCGCGCGTGCATGTCTGCCAGGGCGGTTACCAATTCTCGGACCCGGAACAGAACCCGTTGGGCGATAAGGTTGTCGAGGCGGGCTGCCCCGGAATCGCCTCGCGCGATTGAGGCAATCCCGTTTGCTCTCAGGGGAATGTTGGCAAAATGACACTACGAAAGGCGCCCCGCCGGCGCTAAGGTCGGCTTCGCTCTGGAGGGTTTGCCGGACAGGCCAACAGGATTTGATGACGCTTAAGGGACTCGCGCGCACATGCTTTGCCGCTGCCGCCCTCGTGGCAGGCGCGGGCGCGTCGCATGCCCTTCAGATCGAACTGAAGGATGTCGCGGCCGACCGCGTCGAACGCCAGCGCGCGGCGGCTTCCGGCGCTTTGCCGCTTCCCGGCACGCCCAACGTCGCCGTTCTGCAGGATCGGCTTCGCGACAAAGCCGTCTCGATCTACGCGCCGATCCTGGTCCGCATCTTCAAGGCCGAGTCCGAGCTTGAGATCTGGAAGGAGAAGGGCGGCATCTTCGTACACTTCGCGACCTATCCGATCTGCCACTGGTCGGGGTCGCTCGGGCCGAAGATCGCCGAGGGCGACCGGCAGGCGCCGGAGGGCTACTATACCGTCAATCGCATGCAGACGAGGCACGTGGGCCGTTGGCCACGGTCGATCGACGTCGGATTTCCCAACATCTTCGACCAGTCGCTGGCGCGTACCGGTTCCGACATCCTGATTCACGGCGGCTGCTCGTCGGTCGGCTGCTTTGCCATGACGAACCCGGTCATGGACGAAATCCACCAGCTCTCGACGGAGGCGGTCGAAGCGGGGCAGACGGAAATCCCGGTCCACATTTATCCGTTCCGCATGACGGATGCGAACCTGGCCTCCTATGAGCGCTCACCGTGGATGCCGTTCTGGAAGAATCTCAAGCAGGGCAACGACTCATTTGAGCGCACGCGGCGGCCACCGGCAGTCAGCGTGTGCGAGGGGCGCTACCTGTTCCGCGATACTTACGCGGGCGAGCAGGCGGGGCCGATCAACGTGTGCGAGCCGACGCTGATGGCCATCCGTGAGCAGGACCAGTGGCTGGAAAACGTCCCGCCGCCCACGGCGATGGTGCCACGCATCGGCGAGTCCCAGGCGCCGGTCAGGACGAGCCTGGACAGCGAGCAGACGCGGACGCCGGTGCGCTTCTCATGGCCGCTGGTCCGCTGACAGACTTCGCGCCGGGCATATCGCCGCCTTCACTTGTCGCGTGCCGTGAGCCATAGAGGCGGCTCAAGGCAATCGCAACGGCAGGTGCGCCCATATGGCAGAGCGGACACCGACAAGCGGCATCGAGCGCTTCCTGGAGGAAATGCTCTTTCGCGCACGCTGGCTACTGGCGCCGTTTTATTTCGGCCTGGCGTTGTCGCTCGCCGTCCTGCTCATCAAGTTCGGCGCCGAACTTCTGCACCTCATCACACATTCGTTCACCTCGACCGAGTCGGACGTCATCGTGGGCGTGCTGACGCTGGTCGATCTTGCGCTGACGGGCTCGCTGCTCATCATCGTGATCTTCTCGGGCTACGAGAACTTCGTTTCCAAGCTCGATCATTCGAACCACGCCGACCGGCCCGAGTGGATGGGCACGATCGATTTCTCGGCGTTGAAGCTCAAGCTTCTGTCGTCGGTCGTCGCGATCTCGGGCATCCAGTTGCTGCGCCAGTTCATGTCGATCTCGCCGCTGACGCCCGAGCGCGAGAAAGAAATCTTCTGGATGATCGTCATCCACATCGTGTTCGTGATCTCCAGCGTGCTGCTCGCGCTGTCGGACCGGATCGCGGTGCACGCCAAGGGTGGCAAGAACGGCGAAGGCGGGCACTAGTGCGCGTCGTTGCCGGTCTTAGGCCGCGGCAGCGGTTTCCGCGATGACCTGATCGACCACGGCGATATGAGCCTGGTGTTCGCTGTCGCCACGGGCAAGGGCGTCGTCGCGCGCCTTTAGCTGCCGCTCCGCGCTCGTTCCGCCGGTCGCGATCTTGCGCAAATTGACGATCTCGCGCTCGCACCCGAGAGCCGCCGCGTCCTCGGCGATCAGGTCGCACAGCTGCTCGATCAACTCGGCAAACGGCACCAGAGAGCCGATGCTCAAATCGAGCAACTCGCCCGATACGCCGTAGCGCTGCGCCCGCCAACGGTTCTCCTCGATCAACGAGATCGGATACGTACGCCATTTCAGATTGCTTTTCTTGTGCCGCCAAAGCATGCGCAGGATGCACAGATACGTCGCGGCGATCGTCATGGCGTCCTCGATGCGCGGACAGACGTCACAAATGCGCAATTCGAGCGTTGGAAAGCGTGCTGAGGGGCGCAAGTCCCACCAGATTTTCGTACCGTCCTCGATGATGCCGGCATCGATCAGCACGCCAAGCGTGCGCTGGTACTCCGTCCAGCTTGCGAACAGCCCAGGAATGCCGGAGCGCGGCAGCCGGCGCAGGACCGTGGCGCGGTAGGATTTCAGTCCGGTGTCGATGCCCCGCCAGAACGGCGAGGATGTCGAGAGCGTCAGCAAGTGCGGCAGGAAATAGCGGGCCTGGTTCATCAGGTCGATGCGCAGGTCGTCATCCTCTATTTCCGCGTGCACGTGCATGCCGCAGGCGGAGAGCCCGCGAATGGCGCCCGCAAGCTCGCGGTCGAGTTCCCGGTAGCGCTCTTTGTCCGTTGTCTCGGTCTGCGTCGGCTGGCCGAATGGGTGCGTGCCGCACGCGAGCGGCGCCATGCCGTACGCGGCTGCCGCTTCGACGACACTTCCGCGCAGGCTTGCAAGTTCCCCTCTCGCGTCCTGGAAACGACTGACCGGCTTGGTGGCGATCTCGACCTGCGAGCGCAGGAATTCCGGGCTCACCTGCTGCCCGATCGTCGTTTCGAGCGCCGTCATCAAGGCTTTCGGCGCGACCGCGAGATCGCGCGTCGTTCTATCGACAAGGTGGAACTCCTCCTCGATGCCGAACGTGAAAGTGGGCTCTTTGGCGAGTTTCTGCATCCGTCACGCTGACACGCACGCCGTTTGGGAATGAAGGCTCAACTGCGAATGCGATCCCGGTGTGTTGGCCCGGCGTGTTCGAACAGTCAGTCGGTCTGTTCGCCATCCCAGTAGCGCCGCACCGCCGCCATGTCGTGGAACGTGCCACGCGTTCCTAACGCGCGCACCTCCATTTTGTTCGAGTCGGGCAACACACAGACGTCGTTGGGGTTCCGTTCGCCGATCATCAGGTAGCGGCAAGGTCCGGTGCCGCTGTTCATGAAGGAATGGGGAACTTTACGCCCGGCGGGAAAGCAGACGTAGTCGCCGGCCGTCATCTCGAAGCGCTCGTCCCCCAAAAGCAGCGTCACCTGTCCTTCGAGGATGAGCGCGTGTTCCTCTTCCAGCACGTGATAGTGCATTGGCGCGAGGCGCTTGCCGGGTGCGGGTGCTTCCAGCAGAACACCGACGTGATAGTCCCAACTAACAGCCGCGAATGTCAGGTGCTTGGAGTGTCCGCCGAACACCGTGCTTTCGCCGGGGCCCTCCTCGTCCCAACCAATTGCATCCGATGAGACCGGCGGCTTGCCCTCGGCCACGGTATCGATTCGCACCGGCTGTGAAGGCGGCTCGATGCCTTGCGGCAACCCGGTCATCTCGCCCGACCAGTAGCCGCGAAGGGCGGCAAGATCGAAGAGAGCGCGCCGGTCGAGTGCGCGCACCAGCACCTTGCGGCTATCCGTATAGACGACGACCTCGTTCGGGTTGTGCTCGCCGATGATGACGTAACGGCAGACCGCGTCGCTCGCGTTGATGAGACAGTGTCCCGCCTTCTGGCCGGCGGGCAGGCAGACGTAGTCGCCCGCCTTCATGTCATGGGTCCGGCCGCCCAGGCGAAGCGTAAGGGCGCCGTCCAGGATAAAGACGTGTTCCTCCTCGAAGACGTGATAGTGCGCGGGCGAACTTTGCTTGCCCGGCGCCAGTTCCTCGATCGCGACGCCGATGCGATAGTCAGCGCCCAGCGCTGCTTCGCTCAGATGCCTGTATCGGATGCCGATGCGTGGCACCTCGGACCAATCGGTCCACGCGACGGACTGAGACGATATCGGCTTCGGCCCGCTTTTCTCGTTCGACATTTTCCGGTGCCCCAGTCTCAATCGGCGGCAATGTCCCGGCAAATCGCGGGCGAGATATGGCAAGGCGGCGAAACCGAGTTGCGGTTCGCCGCCTAAGAGCCGAGATCACCGAAGCGGTGCAGCGCGCCGGTCAGTCCATCTTGCCGTGACAGTGCTTGTACTTCTTGCCCGATCCACACGGGCACGGTGCGTTGCGCGAGACACGGCCCCAGGTTGCCGGGTCCTTCGGATCGAAAGCGCCTTCGCTCTTGCGGTTCTGAAGCGGCGCGCGTTTCTCTGGCGCGGGCGGCGCGGCGCGGCGGGCACGCGCACCGGCAATCGCGGCGTCCGCCATTGCCAACTCCGGGTCGTGCTCGAACTCGTCGTAACCGGTCGTCGCGTCGATATGGTGCGCCTCCATCGGCGGCAGGTCTTGCTCCTGCAGTTCAGGCTGCTCCTCGCCCGCCAATTCGACGTGCATCAGCTGCCCGGTGACGTTCTCGCGCAGCCGGCCCAGCATGTTCTCGAACAGCACGAAGGCTTCGCTCTTGTATTCGTTCAGCGGGTCGCGCTGGCCGTAGGCGCGGAAGCCGATGACCTGGCGCAGGTGTTCGAGCGTTACCAGATGCTCGCGCCAGAGGTGATCGAGGGTCTGGAGCAGCACCATCTTCTCGATCTGGCGATAGAGATCAGGCCCGAGCTCTTCGCGCTTCTGGGCGACGCGCGCGTCGACCGCGTTGGTGATGCGCTCTTTAAGCTCGATGTCGGCGATGCCTTCCTCGTTCGCCCACTCCTCGACCGGCAGATCGAGCGCGAAGATGTCGGCGACCTCCTTGCGCAACCCTGCCGTATCCCACTGCTCGGCATAGGCCAACGGGGGTATGAAGCGCGTCACGATGGCGTCGATCAGTTCGTTGCGCATGTCGGCAACCGTCTCAGACACGTCGTCCTGGGCCATGATGTCGAGACGCTGCTCGAAGATGACCTTGCGCTGGTCATTCATCACGTCGTCGTACTTCAGGATCTGCTTGCGGATGTCGAAGTTGCGCTGCTCGACCTTCTTTTGCGCAGTCTCGAGCGACTTGTTCATCCAAGGGTGCGTGATCGCCTCGCCTTCCTTCAGGCCCAGCGTCTGCAGCACCTTGTCCATGCGTTCCGAACCGAAGATGCGCATCAGGTCATCGTCGAGCGCGAGATAGAACTTCGAACGTCCGGGGTCACCCTGACGGCCAGAGCGGCCGCGAAGCTGGTTGTCGATACGGCGGCTTTCGTGGCGCTCGGTGGCGAGCACGTAGAGGCCGCCGGCTTCGAGCGCCTTGCTCTTCTGCTCGGCCACGTCGGCCTGCAGCTTTTCGCGCTGCTTGCGGACGGCGGCGTCGTCGGGCGCGTTGCCCTTCGCCGTCTCCTCGGAGATCCAGTCCTTCAGGCGGAAGTCGACGTTGCCGCCCAACTGGATGTCGGTACCGCGACCGGCCATGTTGGTGGCGATCGTCACGGCGCCGGGCACGCCGGCCTGCGCGACGATGCTTGCTTCCTGCTCGTGGTAGCGGGCATTCAAGACCTTGTGCGGGACCGGGTCGGTCTTGCTCTTGGCGTTCTCGGCGAGCCGCTTCAGGTTCTCGCCGGACTCGGTCAAATACTTGCGCAGTTCCTCGTCCTTGCCGGGCTTCAGCGCCGACGCCTGGTCGAGCAGCGAATTGGCGAGCTGACGGATGTAGGCCTTGTCCTTCAGAAGCTCGGAGAGCTGTTCCGACTTCTCGATCGACGTCGTGCCCACCAGGATCGGCTGCCCGCGGCTGCTGGCATCGGCGATCGATTGCACGATGGCGGCGAGCTTTTCTTTCTGCGTGCGGTAGATCTCGTCGTCCTCGTCGCTCCGGCGCACGCTGAGGTTGGTCGGGATCTCGATGACCTCCAGACCGTAGATGTCCATAAACTCGCTCGCCTCGGTCAGCGCGGTACCCGTCATGCCGGCGAGCTTGTCGTAGAGGCGGAAATAGTTCTGGAACGTGATGGATGCGAGCGTCTGGTTCTCGGGCTGGATCTCGACGTGCTCTTTGGCTTCCAGTGCCTGATGCAGGCCTTCCGAATAGCGCCGGCCCGGCATCATGCGGCCGGTGAACTCGTCGATGATGACGACCTGGCCGCCTTTGATGATGTAGTCCTTGTCGCGCTGGAACAGCTTGTGCGCCTTCAATGCCTGATTGACGTGGTGGACGAGCGACACGTTGTCGATGTCGTAGAGCGAGCCCTTCATCACGCCGGCGGCGGCAAGTGCCTTCTCCATCTTCTCGTTGCCGGCTTCCGACAGCGCAACCTGGCGCTGCTTCTCGTCGAGTTCGAAGTCCTCCGGCACGATGATCTTCATCAGCTCGTCGACCGTCTGGTAGAGGTCGGCACGGTCCTCGAGCGGGCCTGAGATGATGAGCGGCGTGCGCGCCTCGTCGATCAGGATCGAGTCGACCTCGTCGACGATGGCATAGGCATGACCGCGCTGGACCATGTCGCTCATGCGCATCTTCATGTTGTCGCGCAGGTAGTCGAAGCCGAGCTCGTTGTTGGTGCCGTAGGTCACGTCGCAACCGTAGGCTTGCTTGCGCTGTTCGTCAGACATGTCATGCACGATGACGCCGACGGTCAGACCCAGGAAGCGGTAGATCTGACCCATCCACTCGCTGTCGCGCTTGGCGAGGTAGTCGTTGACGGTCACGACGTGCACGCCCTTGCCGTTGAGCGCGTTGAGATAGACGGGAAGCGTCGCAACGAGCGTCTTGCCTTCACCCGTCTTCATCTCGGCGATGTCGCCCTGATGCAGAACCATGCCGCCGATCAGCTGCACGTCGAAGTGGCGCTGGCCGAGCGTGCGCTTGGCGGCCTCGCGTACTGTCGCGAATGCCGGCACAAGAAGATCTTCGACAGATGCGCCGTCCTTGATCTGCTGGCGGAATTGCTCGGTCCGCGCCCGCAACTCCTCGTCGGAAAGCTTCTCGATTTCGCCTTCCAGCGCGTTGATGGCGGCAACCTTCGGGCGGAAGTTCCTGATCTTGCGCTCGTTGGAGGAACCGAAGATCTTGGAAGCAAGTCCGCCGAATGACAGCATATTCATAATGTGTCCTGAAGCGATCGCGGGCGGCCGTCAGCCGGCGCGGTCAGTTGAATGCGACGCGCGCACCGCAAGCGCGGCTCCACGCGAGAAGGGAATTCCGTCAACCAGCGCAGGTCCTTGCGGGCCGCGCAGGGGCCTGCAAACGCCACACCCAGACCGTTGTCAGGTGCGGCGAGACATAAGAACTCCCCCCCTTGCCTGTCAATGACGACGGGCCGGTGCACGGGCGGAAGGTCTTACCGGCAATGTCCAATTATTAACTTGGTTTTAGTTTGCCTTGCGGCTATCGAGGCGCCCAATTCGCGGCCTCTCGCCGCGACGTCCTCCGGTACGCCCGAATACCGTCGCCGGAACCCTTCCAAGGAGCACCCCTGCATGACCCGTTTTTCAAGTAGCGTCCGCGCCGTTTTGATGGCGGGCGTCGTGGCGGCCAGTTTCGCGGGGGGCGCGGTCGCCGAAGACAAGGTGATCGCCACCATCAACGGCAAGCCGATCACGGAAGGTGACCTTGCGGTGGCCGAAAGCGAAGTCGGCGCGGACATGGGCTCGCTGCCGGCCGCGCAGAAGCGCATGTCGCTGCTGGAATTTCTGATCGACAATCAGCTTTTCGCTGAAGCCGCCGACGCGGAGAACCTCGGCAAGGGCCCCGAATTCGAGACCAGGCTCAATTACCTGAAACGCCGGGCGCTGCGGGAACTTTACTTCGAGAAAGTCATCAAGGCTTCGGTCAGCGACGCAGACGCGCGCAAGGCCTACGACGACCAGGTCAAAATGCTAAAGCCTGAGGAGGAAGTTCAGGCGCGCCACATCCTCGTCGAAACTGAGGATAAGGCCAAGGAACTCAAGGAAAAGATCAAGAGCGGCGGGGATTTCGCGGCACTCGCCAAGGAAAACTCCAAGGACCCCGGTTCCAAGGACGACGGTGGCAACCTCGGATACTTCGGGCGCGGCCAGATGGTTCCGCAGTTCGAGGAAGTCGTCTTCAAGCTCAACAAGGGCGAAGTGTCCGATCCGGTGAAGACCCAGTTCGGCTGGCATCTCGTGAAGGTCGAGGATCGTCGCCATCGCCAACCACCGGCGTTCGAGATCGTGAAGGACCGCATCGTCCAGTCGATGCTGCTGCAGAAGGCGCAGATGTCGGCCGTTTCGCTGCGCAACAAGGCCAAGATCGAATTCGTCGATCCGGAGATCAAGAAGTCGATCGACGAGCGCAACGCGGCCATGGGCCAGATTCCAGGCGCGGCGCCCAAGCCCGAGGAGCCGAAGACGGACGCCGCCAAGCCTGAAGAAAAGAAGCCAGAAGAAGCCAAGCCCGAGGAAAAGAAGTAGCCTCGCGCAGATTTTGGATTAACAGTCGGGCCGCCCTTTTGCATTGATTTGGGCGGCCCGATCTGTTTTTGGAGCAGCGTTCAAACCGCATTCGGAACGCGCCTCATGGGCAAGATCACGACCGTATCTCCGTTCGCGCCGCAAACGCTGGCGCATCTTCCGCCCATCGAAGGCGTGCGCTTCGCCACGGCCGAAGCCGGCATCCGCTACAAAGGGCGCACCGATCTGCTGGTCGCCGTCATGGACGCCCGCACGACGGTCGCCGGCGTTCTCACGCAATCGAAGACCGCCTCAGCGCCCGTTCTCGCGTGCCGCAAGCACCTGAAAAAGGGCGAAGCGCGCATTCTCGTCGTCAATTCCGGCAACGCCAACGCGTTCACCGGGAAAAAGGGGCGCGAGGCCGTCGACATCACGGTCCGGCACGCGGCCGCCGCCGCCGGCTGCAAGCCGCATGAGGTCTTTGTCGCCTCGACCGGCGTCATCGGCGAACCGCTTGAAGCGGGAAAGTTCGCGCACCTGCTCGGCAAACTCGCCGAGGACGCCATCCCCGATGCGTTCGGGGACGCGGCGCGCGCCATCATGACAACGGACACCTATCCGAAGGTTGCGACGCGGACCACGCACATCGGAGAGACCGAGATCACGATCAACGGCTTCTGCAAGGGCGCCGGCATGATCGCACCCGACATGGCGACCATGCTGTGCTTCATCTTCACTGACGCCGCGATCAGCGCGTCCGCGCTGCAAGAGTTGATTGCGCAGCACGCGAAGACGACCTTCAACTGCATGACGATCGACGGCGATACGTCCACCAGCGACACCTGCCTCGCGTTCGCGACCGGCGCGGCGGCGGTGTGCGGGCAGAAGCGCATCGACAAAGCGGGCTCGAAAAAGCTCAAAGCATTTTCCGATGCCCTGCATGACTTGATGCGCGATCTCGCGATCCAGGTCGCCAAGGACGGAGAGGGCTTGTCCAAGTTCGTCACGTTCGAGGTGGAGGGTGCCAAGAGCTGGGCCGCAGCACGCAGAATCGCGCTCGCGTGCGCCAACTCGCCGATCCTGAAAGCGGCGATCGCGGGCGAGGACCCGAACTGGGGCCGCGTCGTGATGGCGGTCGGAAAATCGGGCGAGGCGGCCGACCGCGACAAGCTCGCGATCTGGTTCGGACCCTATTGCGTGGCGCGCGACGGCGAACGCGCCGAGGAGTACGACGAGGCGACGGTTGCGGCCTACATGAAGAACCGTGAAATCGTCGTGCGCGTCGATGCCGGTGTCGGCAAGGCAGCCGCGACGGTCTGGACGTGCGATCTCACGCACGACTACATCTCGATCAACGCCGACTACCGGAGCTGAGGCTCATGGAAGCCAAGTTCTGGCACGAGCGCTGGCAGCGCGGAGAAATCGGCTTTCATCAGCCGCACATCCACGATCAGCTGCAAAGGTTCTGGCCGGCGCTCGAACTCGATGCCGGCAGCGGCGTGTTCGTGCCGCTGTCGGGCAAAAGCCGCGACATGGCCTGGCTCGCCGAACATGGACACAAGATCGTCGGGGTTGAGCTTTCCGAGCTGGCGGTCGCCGCGTTTTTCGAGGAATCCGGCATCACGCCGCAACGCGGCAAGGCGGGCGATCTGGAGGTGTGGAGCGGTGGACCCTACACGATCTATTGCGGCGACTTCTTCAAAGTTGATACCGCCGCGGTCGCAGGCGTGTCCGCCGTCTATGACCGCGCCGCCTTGATCGCGCTGCCCTCCGACATGCGCCCGGCCTATGTCGCGCATCTCGCCGGTATTCTGCCGCACGGCGCAAAAGTTCTCCTCATTTCGCTCGACTATCCGGATGGCGAGATCGCCGGCCCGCCGTTCGCGGTTGCGCGCGATGAGGTGACGCGCCTTTGTGCTCCCGCCTTCGACATCGACGTGCTGGAAGCGCGCGATGCTCTTTCGGCAAGCGAAAATCTGCGCAAGCGCGGCGTGACACGTCTTGAGGAGACCGCCTACCTGCTGCGGCGGCGCGCATGAAGCGGGTGGTCCTGGTCGCGGCCGTCGCGCTCATCGACGCCGACAACCGCGTGCTCATCGCGCAGCGGCCAGAAGGCAAGTCGATGGCGGGCCTGTGGGAGTTTCCCGGCGGCAAGGTGGAAAGTGGCGAGACGCCGGAAGACGCGCTCATTCGCGAGATCAAGGAAGAGCTCGGCATCGAGCTGTGCCGGCCGTGCTTGGCGCCGTTCAATTTCGCAAGCCACAGCTACGAAGCGTTTCACCTGCTGATGCCGCTCTACCTCTGCAAGACATGGGAGGGCGAGATCAGCCCACGCGAAGGCCAGCAGGTCGCGTGGGTGCGGGCCATGCACCTGTCGCGCTACGAGATGCCGCCGGCGGACGCGCCGCTCATTCCTTGGCTTCGCGATCTGCTCGGCTAGGCCGCAGGACATCGGCGAGGCTGGTGGTGGCGGAGCCGGGGCGCAACGGCTTCTGCTGGCTCTCGTGCGGCACCCATCCGGTGAGCGTGATGATCTCGAAGGTCGCCGGCACGCGGCCATCTGCCATGGCGTGGCGCTCGGCGTAGACTTCGGCTGCGCGCAGCAGAAGCGCGCGCGTCACCGGCACGCGGCGGCGCTCGGTCAGCGGGTTGCTCATGCCCATCGCTTTGAGCTCACGCATCAAATGGAGCGGGCTCGCGTAAGTCGCGACAACGGTATCGGCATCGGCAACGGGAAGCGCGAAGCCGGCGCGCTGGAGCAGCCCGCCCAGCGCACGCACATCCGCGAACGGGGCGACGCGCGGCGACGCGCCGCCCGACAGCTCTTCCTCGGCGACAAGCCAGCTTTCGCGCAACTCTTTGAGCGTTTCGCCGCCTGCGAGCGCGGCCAGAAGCAGTCCGTCAGGCTTCAAAACGCGGAAAGTCTGCGCCAGCACACCGGGCAGATCGTTGACGAACTGCAACGAGAGCGCCGAGATGACGAGGTCCTGGCTTTGCGGCGCCGGCAGGTCCGCGTCGAGGTCGGCGCTCGGACGAAGCAGCGCTTCCGGCTCGTCGATCGCCGTCAGCGTGCCGATGTTGGGCAAGGCCGACAGCCGCACGCTCAGCCGGCCGCCGTAATCTCCGAGGCAAAGGCCGTGCGCGAAGTCGCGCCGAACGATCGCGAGACGTTCGGCGAGGTCTTCGGCGGCCCGTTCAAGCAGGAATTCGGGCGGGTTGCCCGCCGCCGCGGCGCGGGTGAGCCGTGTCCGCACCAGGTTCTTGTCGAAGATGTTCGGGGCCGTGGTCATGTCGTCCTTTTGGCGTGCCTTGGCGGGCTCGCGCCTGCCGCGCCGATCGGATAGCCTTGAGCATCCGCAGTTCGAGAGTTTAGCAGCATGGACCGCGCATTTTCGACCTCGCACCAGAATGCGGTTTCGAGCCGCATCCGCGGGCGCATGCGCGCAAGTCTCCGCGCGGTGTCCGATCTCCTGCTGCCGCCGTTATGCCTGGGCTGCGAAACACGGATCGCCGATCACGATGCCGTCTGCCCCGCCTGCTGGCGCCAGATTGATTTCATCCGGCCGCCGCTGTGCGACCGGCTGGGCCTGCCGATGCCCTACGATACGGGCGGGGTCATGATCTCGGCGCTCGCCGCAGCCGAGCCACCGGTCTACGACCGGGCGCGCGTGGTCGCCCACCACGACGGCCTGATGCGCGACCTCGTCCATACCTTCAAGTTCCGCGACACGCACGATGCGCGACGGCTTTTCGGCCGCTGGCTCGCGGGCGCGGGGGCCGAACTGTTGCGGGACGCCGACCTTATCGTGCCGGTGCCGCTCAACCGCATCCGTCTGCTATCGCGCCGCTTCAACCAAGCCCAGATCCTGGCCTCCGAGCTTGCACGGCTCACAGGCCGGCCGGCCGACCCGCTGGCGCTGGTGCGCACCAAGGCGACCAGGCATCAGGTCGGGCTCACGCGCGACGCGCGACGCCGAAATGTGGCCGGGGCCTTCGCCGTGCCGCCAGGGCGTGTCGCGCGCATCGCCGGAAAAGCCATAGTTCTCGTCGACGATGTCATCACGACGGGGGCGACTGTGTCGGCCGCCGCCGGAGCGCTTAAAAAAGCCGGTGCACGGCGTGTCGACGTGCTCGCTTTGGCGCTGGTGTGCGAAGCTAATTCCTGAGACTGCATAAGGCGTTGCATTGGCGCGGCACAGGCGCGCAAAGGCCGTAAGCGGGTTGCATGAGCCTGCGAATGGGCTACTTTTGATTCGGTCGCAATTCTTATTGCTTATGCCTTGAAAGGAAGGCGCCCAAGGCCATGTCCAAGGTAACGGTCTATACGGCCGGTAACTGCTGCTACTGCCACATGGCGAAGGAACTCCTCCGGCGCAAAGGCGCGAGTTTCGACGAGGTCGATTTGACCGGTCGCAACGATCTGCGCGCCGACCTCAAGCAGCGTGCCGGCGGCCGCCATACCGTTCCGCAAATCTGGATCGGCGAGTGCCACGTCGGCGGCTGCGACGACCTTTATGCGCTGGAACGTTCGGGCAAACTCGACGAGCTGTTGTCCAAGACCACGCAACCATCATGAGCGCCAAAGGTTCAACGTCATTCAAGGCGGCCCTCGTGCAGCTTCGCTCGGGCCGGTCGGTCGAGCGCAATGTCAGTGACGCGCTGGATTTGATCGCGCGCGCAAGCTCGCAGGGTGCCGATTACATCCAGACGCCAGAATGCACGACGCTCTTGGAGCTCGATCCCGAGCGACTGAAGGCAGAAACATTTCCCGAGGCTGGCAACCCGGCGCTCGCCGCGTTCGCGGAAGCCGCGCGCAAGCACGGCGTCTGGCTGCATATCGGTTCCGCTGCAGTCAAGGTCGATGACGGGCGGCTCGCCAACCGCTCCTATCTCTTCCGGCCGGACGGCAGCGTGGCCGCAAGCTACGACAAGATCCACATGTTCGATGTCGATCTCGGCAATGGCGAGGTTTACCGCGAAAGCGCCAACTATCGCGGCGGCTGCGAGGCCATCGTGACGCCGCTTCCGTGGGGCGGCCTCGGCCTCACCATCTGTTACGATCTGCGCTTTCCGGCGCTCTACCGCGCACTGGCGCAGAACGGCGCGGCCTTCATTTCGGTCCCGGCCGCATTCACGCGCATCACGGGCGAAGCGCACTGGAACACGCTGCTGCGGGCGCGCGCCATCGAGACACAAACCTTTGTCCTTGCCGCCAACCAGGGCGGCCGGCACGAGAACGGCCGCGAGACCTACGGGCACAGCCTCATCATTTCGCCCTGGGGCGAAGTGCTCGCCGAGGGCGACGATTCGCCGGGCGTGATCGCGGCCGAGATCGATCCGTCCGTCGTGCTCGACGTGCGCCGGCGCGTGCCTTCCCTCGAACACGACCGGACCTTCTCGGTCGCGGGCGACGGTGCAAAAGTGAGATCGATCGCGTGATCAGCTACAAGCTTGGCTGCGAGCGCGGCCACGAGTTCGAGAGCTGGTTTGCAAACATTGCCGCGTTCGACCGGCAGGTTCAAAGCGCGCTCATCGAATGCCCGGAATGCGGTTCCCGCAAAATCGAAAAACTGCCCATGGCGCCCGCAGTCGTCGGCACGCGCAAGGAGCAGCGGCAGGCCGACGCGACGGTCAAGCGCACCGAATTCACTCAGAAGCTGCGCGCCTTCCGCCGAGAGGTGATGGAGAACTCCGAGGACGTGGGGCCGCGCTTCGCGGAGGAAGCGCGCCGCATCCACGACGACGAAGCGCCCGGCCGCAATATCCACGGCGAAGCGACGGCGGATGAAGCGCGCGCCCTCGTAGAGGACGGCATCCAGTTCGGAATTCTGCCGAAGCTGCCGGAAGACAACAACTGACAGCCTCGGTTCGTGGCCGCCCGCTTACAGCCTCGATACCGCTTTCATCGAATGGGCGACCGCGTCAGCGATGGAGCCGCCGGCGTAAGCCGTGCGCTTGTTCCCACGGCCATTCTTGAGCCACATCGAAAAACCGGGGAAGCGCCATTCGCGCCGATCCTCGGTGATCTCCGCCGCCTGCGGGTCGTCGATGGCGTCAACCGCGCTGCGGCCGTCGAGGAGGACCGGGCGCACCCGCGCTGCGCCTGTACCATGTCTGCTGCTTGCCGAGTAAAACACGACACGTCCTAAAAAAACGAGAGCTAAAATTTCCGGATTACATCGTGTTTATGCAGAAGCCGGTCGAGCCGCTCAACGCTTAACGGGAAACGCTGTTAGGGAAGTCTTGACGATACATTTTGGATTTAATTCTTTGTCCTTGCGCTGGCGTTCCTATGCTTTCGGCAAGCGCGTTCGAAGATGTCGCGGGTGCCTTCACGCAACTGTCGTGAATGGGGCTTTTAACCTGCCAATCAAAAGCCCTCACTCGTGAGTCGAACGGCATGACAAACCTTCCGCCCTCCACCTCGCGCGCGCTGGAAGCATCGGAGGAGACGGGCTCCAACCCGACCTCGAACCCGACCATCGGCGAGCTGATCACGGCGCGCATGTCGCGGCGCGGGTTCGGACTGGGTTTTCTTTCCGTGGCGGCGGCGGCAACTGCTTCCGATGATTGGATGGCAAAGGCCGCCGACCTCGCGGGAGACGTGCCGCGCTTCGCCTTTGAAGAGATCGAGGCTGGCAGCGACGCCAGGCATCATGTTGCGCCGGGTTACGACGCGCAGGTGCTGATCCGCTGGGGCGACCCGGTGCTGCCGGGCGCGCCCGAGTTCACACCCGCGTCGCCGTCGGCCGAGGCCCAGCAAAAGCAGTTCGGCTACAATAACGATTTCGTCGGCTTCATTCCGCTCGAAGGCCGCAGCGACCACGGTCTCCTCGTCGTCAATCACGAGTATACGATCGAGGAACTCATGTTCCCCGGCATCGGACGGCGCGAGAAGGCCGACCGCTATGCCGCCTGCACGCCGCATCAGGTCGCGACCGAGATGGCCGCGCATGGCGGCTCGGTGATCGAGGTGAAGCGGCGCGACGACACCTGGGAGGTCGTGCCCGGCAGCCGCTATGCGCGCCGTATCACGGCCGAGACCGAGATGAGCATTTCCGGGCCGGCTCGGGGGCATTTGAAAATGCAGACGAGCGCCGACCCTTCCGGCACGCGCGTGCTGGGAATGCTCAACAACTGCGCGGGCGCGACGACGCCCTGGGGCACCTGGCTCACGTGCGAGGAAAACATCAACGGCTACTTCTGGAACGAGGGTGCGGCGGCCGCGCATCCCGACGCGGCGGCGCTCAAGCGCTATGGCGTGCCCGCCGAATGGTACATGTGGGGCAAGTTCCACGAGCGTTTCGACATTGCCAAGGAACACAACGAAGCCAACCGCTTCGGGTGGGTCGTCGAGATCGATCCGCGCGATCCCAACGCCATGCCGGTGAAGCGCACCGCGCTCGGACGCTTCAAGCACGAGGGCGCCGCCAACATCATCAACAAGGACGGTCGTTTCGTCGTCTACCAGGGCGACGATGAGCGTTTCGACTACGTCTACAAGTTCGTCACCGCGGCACGCGTCGACCTTGAGCACGCGGACGCCAATCGCGACATCCTCGATGCCGGCACGCTCTATGTTGCGCGCTTCAACGAGGACGGTTCGGGCCGCTGGCTGCCGCTCGTGCACGGCAGGGGCCCCTTGTTCGCCGCCAACGGCTTCAACGACCAGGGTGACGTCGTGATCTTCGCGCGTCAGGCCGCCGACCTCTTAGGCGCGACCAAAATGGACCGGCCGGAGGACGTGGAGGCGAACCCGCGCACGAACTCCGTGTTCGTCATGCTGACCAACAATACCAAGCGCAAGGACACGCAGGTCGACGCCGCCAACCCGCGCGCCAACAATCGCTTCGGACATATCGTCGAGATCAAACCGGACGGCGGCGATCACGCGAGCGAGACGTTCACGTGGGACATTCTGGTGAAATGCGGCGATCCCTCGATTGCGGACGTCGGCGCGACCTTCAACCCGCTCACGTCCAAGGACGGCTGGTTCGCCAACCCTGACAATTGCGCGATTGATGCGCTCGGCCGCCTGTGGGTGGCGACCGACGGCAACTCGGCCAAGAAGACCGGGCGCACGGACGGGCTTTGGGCTATCGAGACCGAAGGCGCGCGGCGCGGCACCTCCAGGCTGTTCTACCGGGTTCCGGTCGGCGCCGAGTTGTGTGGGCCATGTTTCACGCCAGACCTCGAGACGCTGTTCGTGGCGGTCCAGCATCCAGGCGATTCGGACGAGGATGACCCGGCAAGCACGTTCGATAGTCCCACAACACGCTGGCCGGACTTCAAGGATGGCGTTCCGCCCCGGCCCTCCGTGGTGGCGATCACGCGCTCGGGCGGCGGCAAAATCGGCACCTGATGCGGGGCCGGACCCATTCACCATAGCCGGCAGCCGTCAGAGCCCGCCACGAGGCAAAATGGCGGTTGCGGCGGAGGCCAACAGCGGTGAAAACATCTCCGAAAGGGAGGGCGCCAGCCCTCGTCCGGAGACATCCCCGCCCATGGCCTCGACCGTCACCAAGCTCGACAGCGTCCGCAGCCCCTTGCGCGAGGTGCGCCACGACTGGACGCTGGCGGAGGCGCGGGCGCTCTACGACCTGCCGTTCATGGAGTTGCTGTTCCGCGCCCAGCAGGTGCACCGGTCGAATTTCGATCCGAGCAAGGTGCAGATGAGCCGCCTGCTGTCGATCAAGACGGGCGGCTGCGCCGAAGACTGCGGCTACTGCAGCCAGTCGGCCCACCACGCCTCTGGTCTCAAAGCGTCCAAGCTGATGGAAGTCCAGCGAGTCATCGATGAGGCGCGCAAGGCCAAGGCGGCGGGCGCGACGCGCTATTGCATGGGCGCGGCCTGGCGCAGCCCCAAAGCGCGCGACATGGACGCCGTCGTCGCCATGGTCGAGGGCGTGAAAGCGCTCGGCATGGAAACCTGCATGACGCTCGGCATGCTGTCCGACGACGACGTCGTCCGCCTGCGCGATGCCGGCCTCGACTACTACAATCACAACGTCGATACCTCGGAGGCCTACTATTCCAAGGTCATCACCACGCGCACCTATGCCGACCGGCTCGACACGCTGGCGCGGGTGCGCGAGGCCGGCATGAAGGTCTGCTCGGGCGGCATCGTCGGCATGGGCGAAGGGGCCGACGATCGCGTCGACATGCTCGTCACGCTCGCCAATCTGGACGAGCATCCCGAAAGCGTTCCGATCAACATGCTGATCGCGATCCCCGGCACGCCGCTCGCCAACGCGGAGAAGATCGACCCGATCGATTTCGTCCGCACCATCGCGGTCGCCCGCATCATGATGCCGAAATCGTTCGTGCGGCTGTCGGCCGGGCGCACGGAAATGTCGGACGAGACACAGGCCTTGTGCTTCTTCGCCGGCGCCAACTCGATCTTCGTCGGCGATACGCTGCTCACCGCCGAAAACCCTGGCGAGGACAAGGACAGCGTGCTCTTCGCCAAGCTCGGGCTCGAAGCGCTCGAACTTCCCGCATCAGAGAACCACTCGCAAGAAGGCGGACACGCGCGTGCGTGTTCCGCGGGGCATCGGGATGTCGGGCAATCATGAGCGCGCGCTCGACGCGCTGCTGCGCCGTGGCCGCCTGAGGCGTCTCGAAGCGCGTTCCGGCGTCGACTTCTCATCCAACGACTATCTGGGCCTTGCCGAATCGGCCGAGCTCAACGCGGCGGTGGAGGACGCGCTCAATCGCGGCGTGCCCGTCGGCTCGGGCGGCTCGCGGCTCTTGCGCGGCAATCACGAGGAACACGAGCGGCTGGAGGCAGAAGCGGCGGCGTTTTTCGGGGCTGAGTCCGCGCTCTATTTCGGCAGCGGCTTCGGCGCCAACACCGCGCTCTTTTCGACGCTGCCAGCACGCGGCGACCTGATCGTCTACGACGAACTAATACACGCGAGCGCGCATGACGGTATGCGGCTGTCGCGGGCTGAAGCGCTCGCCGCGCGCCACAACGATGCGCAGAGTTTTGACGACGTGCTCTCGGCATGGCGCGACGGCGGCGGGCTCGGCACGCCCTGGATCGCGGTCGAAAGCCTCTACAGCATGGACGGCGACCGCGCGCCGCTCGACGACCTCGCCGACGTGGCAAACCGCCACGACGCCATGCTTCTCATCGACGAAGCGCACGCAACCGGCGTGTTTGGGCGCGACGGCCGGGGCCTTGCCGCGCATCTCGAGGGCGCCTCCAACGTCATTTCGCTGCACACCTGCGGCAAGGCGCTTGGATCGGCGGGCGCGCTCGTCATCGCGCCGCTGCAGGTTCGCGATTTTCTCATCAACCGAGCGCGGGCCTTCATCTACGCCACCGCGCCGTCGCCGCTCATTGCCGCGACCGTGCGTGCCGCTCTCTCTCTGTGCCGGACGCAGCCGCAGCGCCGCGAGCGCCTGCAACATCTCATCGCACATACGGCCTCCGCGCTCGCCCGGCATACGCACGTCACGCCATCGGGGTCGCAGATCCAGCCCATCATTGTCGGGGCGGACGCCACCGCCGTGTCGCTCGCCAGTGCCATGAAGGCGCGCGGCTACGATATCCGCGCGATCAGGCCGCCGACCGTTCCGGAAGGCACGGCGCGACTTCGGCTGTCGATCACGCTCAATGCGGATGAAGCGGCGATTGACGGCGTCGCCGCCGCGCTCGAAGAGGCGCAAGCAGGTCTTGAGGCATGACTTTCCGCGTCGTCATCGCGGGAACCGATACGGACGTCGGCAAAACCGTTTTTGCCGCGGCGCTCGCGCACGCACTGGACGGACATTACTGGAAACCGGTTCAGGCCGGGCTCGCCGGTGAAACGGATGCTCAAGCCGTGGCGCGGCTCGGTACGCTTCAGCCCGAGCGCGTCCTGCCCGAGGCCTATCGCCTCAACACGCCGGCCTCGCCGCACCGGGCAGCCGAGATCGACGGCATCGAGATCGATCCGGCGCGCCTTGTGCCGCCCAGCGTTCGGGGCGCGCTCGTCATCGAGCCGGCGGGCGGTCTTGCCGTGCCGCTCACGCGCCGGCTGCTGCAGATTGATCTCATCGCGTCGTGGAAACTACCGGTCATCCTGTGCGCCTCGACGCGGCTTGGCACCATCAACCACTCGCTGCTGTCGATCGAAGCCCTGAAGCGGCGCGCGATCCCGCTGCTTGGCCTCGCCTTCATCGGACACGAGAACGCCGACAGCGAGCGCACCATCGCGGCTTTCGGCGGCGTTTGTCGCCTGGGGCGGTTGCCGCACCTTGATCCGCTGTCACCGCATGCGTTGCAGCAGGCCTTTGCCGCCAATTTCTCGGTCGCGGACGTGCTCGGCATCGGGAGCGGCGGGCCATGAAGGAAACGGGACCCAAGGTCTGGCATCCCTTCACCCAGCACGGGCTCGAACGCGCGTTCCCCGTCATCGCGCGGGCGGATGGCGCCTGGCTCGAAACGCGCGAGGGGCAACGCATTTTCGATGGCATCTCGTCGTGGTGGGTCGTCACCCACGGCCACCGCCATCCCAAGATCATGGCCGCGATCCGCGAGCAGACCGAAAAGCTCGACCAGGTGATTTTCGCCGGCTTCACGCATGAGCCGGCCGAGGATGTGGCGGCCGGCCTAGTCGCGATGGCCCCGGCGGGCCTGTCGCACGTCTTCTTTTCCGACAGTGGCTCGACGGCGGTCGAGGTGGCGCTGAAGATGGCGCTTGGCTACTGGCGCAACATCAAGGAGCGCCGAACGCGCATTCTTGCGCTCCAGCACGCCTATCACGGCGATACGATCGGCACGATGTCGGCGGGCGCGCGCGGTGTCTTCACGGCGTCCTACGAACCGTTCCTGTTCGACGTCGGCCGCATTCCGTTCCCGGCTGAGGGTCAAGCGCAAGCGACGCTCGATGCGCTCGAACGCGAGTGCCGGTCGGGCGCGGTCGCGGCCTTGATCTGCGAACCGCTCGTGCTAGGCGCGGGCGGCATGCTGGTCTACGGCGAGCAGGTTCTGTCCGAGATGCGACGCATCTGCCGAACCCACGGTGTGCTCTTCATCGCGGATGAAGTGATGACCGGTTTCGGGCGCACGGGCGCGCTCTTTGCCTGCAACAAAGCGGGCGTCGACCCGGACATCCTGTGTCTCGCCAAGGGCCTGACGGGCGGCGCGATCCCGCTCGCCGCGACACTCGCCACGTCGGCCATTTTCGATGCGCACGTGTCGGACGACCGACGCTTCACCTTCTATCATTCGAGCTCGTACACGGCGAACCCGATCGCGTGCGCGGCGGCGCGCGCCAATCTCGAGGTCTGGAACACCGAACCGGTCATGGATCGCATCACGGCGCTCGCGGCTGCGCAGACAAGCCAGCTCGACAAGCTGCGTTCCGACTTCCGCTTCGTCGGCGTGCGGCAAGCGGGCACGATCGGAGCGTTCGATCTTGAGAAATCCGAAGGCGGGTATCTGGCCGGCGTTGCGCTGCCGCTGCGCCGCAGGCTGCTCGAACGCGGCGTGCTTCTGCGCCCGCTCGGCTCGACCGTCTATGTCATGCCGCCCTACTGCACGACGGCGCAGGACCTCGATTTCGTCTACGGCGCCATTCGCGAAGCGGTCGCCGAGGTGACGTCATGAGCGGCGTCGAGATCGCGGGACTTGGCCACTACGTGCCGCAGCGCTCGGTCCCCAACAGCGAGATCGAAGCGCGCCTCGGGCTCGCGGCCGGTTGGATCAAGCGGCGCACCGGCATCGAGACACGCCATTACGCGGCCGACGGCGAAGCTCTATCCGATCTCGCGATCAGCGCGGGCGAGATGGCGCTCAACGCCGCGGGCTTGCGACGCGAGGATGTTTCGCTGCTTTTGTTGGCAACCTCGACCCCCGATCACCTGCTGCCGCCGACCGCGCCGCTGGTCGCCAACCGGCTTTGCCTTTCGAACGCGGGCGGCATCGACATGGCGGGCGCGTGCGGCGGCTTTATCTACGCGCTGACGCTTGCGGACGCCTTCGTTCGCACGCATGGCGCGCCGGTGCTCGTCATCGCGGCCAACATTCTCTCACGCCGCATCAATCCAGCCGACCGCGCGAGCAGCGTATTGTTCGCCGACGCGGCCGGGGCGGCGCTGCTGGCGCCCAGCGCACGCCTCGATGCGGGTGTCGTTGGTGCGCGGCTTGCCGCCAACGGCGCGCACTATGGGCTGATCAACATTCCGGGCGGCGGCAGCCGCAGGCCGTTCGCGACGCTCAGCGATCCGACCGACACGCTCATGGTGATCTCGAACGGCCAGGCGGTTTACGCGGAAGCGGTCGCAATGATGACGTCGGCCGCGCGCGAGGCTCTGGGCAAAGCCGGCGTTGCGGCGGGCGAGGTCGCGCATTTCGTGCCGCATCAGGCCAACGCCCGCATGATGAAGACGGTCGCGCATCAGCTCGGCATCGCGGATGATCGCGTCTGCGCGACGGTTGCGTCGTTTGGCAACAGCTCTGCCGCGACGATCCCGCTCACGCTCTCCGCGCTATCTGCGCAGCGCCGCTATCGTCCGGGCGATATCGTGCTGATGACGGCAGCGGGCGCCGGGTTGACCGGCGGGGCTGTTGCGTTTCGCTACTAAAAAGGCCCGAAGACCGGCGTGCGGGGCACCGGCTCCGGGCCACGAGCGGGAACGGCGTTTCCGCTCG
The DNA here is from genome assembly GCA_964651805.1 of uncultured Hyphomicrobium sp. GTDB lineage: Bacteria > Pseudomonadota > Alphaproteobacteria > Rhizobiales > Hyphomicrobiaceae > Hyphomicrobium_B. Next base: position 649,571 of record CAZYXX010000001.1, read on the forward strand.
AAGTTAGAGAATTTCAGAAACGTTCAGCCGTCGTTGCTACGGCCGTGTTGCGCGCAGGCGTCTAGTGCGAGCGCACGTAGCCGCCGACATGCCCACCGCGCACATACGCGACGTGGATGCGCCCTGTGCGATCCAAGGGGCGAACCTGTTCCAGATCTACGCCACGGGCGGCAAGCACACTGCGCGCGCCATCAGCCAGCGCCTTGTTCTGGCGCCATGACCGGCGGCTCTTGCGATAGACGAGACGAGAGCGGAATCGCGTACGAGACATGTAACCCCCACGTTGCTCACCTGAACGGTGCTAGCTTTACTCCCCGCCACTGTCGGACATGCGTTGCATGCCCAAGTCCAAACATAACCGCCTGCCGGAGTGGCGGAAATTGGGCCGAAAAATCCTCGCGCCGGTAAAAACCGGGTCGTCACCGCAATCCACAGGGCGGCGGTGCGTCAACCGCCGAGGCTTGACCGAGGACATGAAAAAAAGCCCGCGCCGAGGTGCGAGACGCGGGCTTCAATTCCTGAAATGCGCGGCTTTGCTATTGGCGCACGCCTTCGACGTGCAGCGTCAGTTCAACCTCCTTGGACGCGGGGCCCAGGTCCTTCGGGACGCCGAAATCGGCGAGTGCGAATTTGGTCGTGCCCTCGAAGCCATCGCGATAGCCGCCCCAGGGATCTTCGCCGCCGCCGATGCGCGTCGCTTCGATCGTCACGTCCTTTGTGACGCCGCGCAGCGTCAGCTTTCCGGTGATGGTCGCCTTGTCGGGGCCGCTCGCCTTCACGCTCGTGCTCTCAAACGTTGCGGTGGGAAATTTCACAACGTCGAGGAAATCTTCGCTACGCAGATGCTTGTCGCGCTCGGCGTGGTTGGAGTTGACGCTCGTCGTGTCGATCTCGACCTTCACCTTGGAAGCGTCGGGGTTCTTGTCGTCGAAGGCAAAGGTGCCGGAGAATTTGTCGAAGCGGCCGACGAGCCAGCTGAAGCCCAGATGCTTCACTCGGAAATTGATGGAAGCGTGCGCGCCCTTCATGTCGATCACGTAGTCAGCCGCCGAAGCCGTGCCGGCGGCGAGCGGCAGGGCCAGCATCAGGGCCGCAAAAAAGCGAGCTTTCATTGAATTCTTGTCCTTCTGTTTGGATGAGCGTTCAAGCGGATGGCGGTCCCGACCACATGCGGGTCAGAATGCGGCTTTTGTCGACGAAGTGATGTTTGAGCGCGGCGGCGGCGTGGGCGGCGGCAAGCGCCATCGTCACGTAGGCGAGAATTTCGTGGATCTCGCCGGCTGCGTCTTCCCAGCCCTTGTGCTCGATGATCGAGGGCACGGTGAACCAATTGAAGACGTCGATGCCGCGACCATCCAGTGTCGAGATGAAGTAGCCGCTCACCATCAGTGCAAGCAGCAGCGGATAGAACGCCCAATGCGTCGCGCGCGCGGCGTGCCGCTCGAAATTCGAAAGCTCCGCGTCATCCGGCCTCACGTTCACCATGCGCCAGAGCACGCGAAACAGCAGTGCAATCAGTAGCAGGATACCGACGCTGCGATGCAAGTCCGGCGCGGATTTATAGTAGGGGCTGTAGTAGTCGAGCCCGACCATCCACCAGCCGAGCGCGAACATTGCGACGATGGCGAGTGCCATCACCCAATGAAAGAGCCGCGATACGATCCCGTATCCCTCGATGGTGTCACGCACCATTTCGTGCCGCCGTTTGAAGTTCCCGTCGCTCAGATGTGTGTTGAGCGAGTGTTTTCAAGGTGCTGCCCATTTCTGCACGGCAGACGGAACCGCATTGCTGCCATCGCGCGGGAGCACGGCGGAGCCGAATTGTGCAGCACCAAAACCCTCGTCAAGGAACAAACGATGAAGTGTCCAGGAATTTTTCCCGCTGCATCGCGGCGCAACAGCTCTGTTGACGGCAACCGAGGCGCAGGAGAAAAGGGAGCCAAATCAGTGGTGGCCGCGCGCGTATTGTTACAGAATAATGTAACAGTATTTCGTGCGGGAATTGCTCGCCGTCCGGGGGCAAAGCAGGTAAAGCGTACCTCTGCTGTAAACAATCTCAGGGAGCGTAGGTGAGCGTGTTTGGAATAGTGTTTCGGGCACTCAAGCGTGCCTTTTTTGCCGTGGTTTCATTCGCGGCCGTCGTTGCCCTCTCCGCCGCGCCCGCGTTCGCGCAGCAGGCAGACGCGCCTGCGGCCCCCGCGGCGGATGCGGCGGGCAATGGCGCAGGGCCGTCGCTCGAACTCAACAAGCTTGAGCCTAACAATTCGGGCTGCCGCGCCTATATGGTCGTCAACAACCCGACCGACACGGCCTACCAGTCGTTCAAGCTCGATCTGGTGCTGTTCCAGGCGGACGGCGTCATCGGAAAGCGGTTCGCTCTCGATCTGGCGCCCCTCAAGGCCCAGAAGAAGTCCGTGAAGCTGTTCGAAATCGAAGGCGTGGCCTGCGACAAGATCGGGTCGTTCCTCATCAACGACGTGATGGAATGCAAGACGGATGCTGGTGCGTCTGAGAGTTGCCTGCAGCAGCTCAAGACTTCAAGCCTCACCAACGTTCAACTCTCCAAATAACCGGTGGCGGAAGTGGACGAAGCTACAACGGAAATCGCGGGCCGCGATCTGAGCATTATCGGCCTTTTCAATCATGCTGACATCGTCGTTAAGGCGATCATCGTCGGCCTCATCATCGCCTCCATCATCTCGTGGGCGCTGGCGTTCGAGAAGCTGTTCCGGGTCTGGCGCCTGAACCGCGAGGTGCGCAAGCTTGAGCGTGACGGCGCCGATGGAAACCTGCCGGTGCCGACCAAGGTTGGCCTCATCAGCGCTCTCAACGATGCGGCGCGCACGGAGTGGACCGAAGGCTCGCGCAACGCGAGCACCGGCGAAGTCCGCGACCGGCTCGAAACGGCGATGCGCGGCGCGATGAAACGCGAGCTCAAGGGTATCGAGAAGGGTCTGCCCTTCCTCGCCACGCTTGGTTCGGCGGCGCCCTTCATCGGCCTTTTCGGCACCGTATGGGGCATCATGAATTCGTTCACGGCCATCGCGCAGTCGCAGGATACCAGCCTTGCGGTCGTGGCGCCGGGTATCGCGGAGGCGCTGTTTGCCACCGGCGTCGGCCTTGCCGCGGCAATCCCAGCGGTCATCGCCTACAACCAGATCACGGTTGCCATCGGGCGCGCCAACGACAGGCTGGTGCCGGCGATCGCCGGGCTTGCGCGGTCACTGGCGCGGCGCGGACTTGAGGGCGCGCGCTGATGGGTATGTCGACCCCCAGTCAGGGCGAGGACGCCGACGGCTATAAGCCGATGGCAGAGATCAACGTCACGCCGATGGTGGACGTTATGCTCGTCCTGCTCATCATCTTTATGGTGGCCGCGCCGCTCATGGTTCAGGGCGTGCCCGTCAACCTGCCGAAGACGTCGGCCGCCAAGCTCGGCACCATCAAGAAGCCGATGGTTGTCACGCTCGCGCCAGACGGAGCGCTCTATATCCGTGACGAGCAGGTCACGCGCGACACGCTGGTGCCGCGCCTCATGTCGCTCAAGTCGCAAGAGGGCGACGGGATCGTCTACGTGCGCGCCGATCGTGCGATCGCCTATGGCGACGTGATGGAGGTGCTTGGCCGTGTCGGGGAATCGGGCTTTGCGCGCGTGTCGCTGCTGTCGCAGCCCACGCCGTCGCAGGCACCATCGCAACCTGTGAAGAACTAGAGGGTCTTTGCGGCGCCATGTCGATGTTGCGGGTGATTGCCATCGCGTTCTCGCTTTTGGTCCACGCGTCGATCGGGCTGGCGATGCTGCCGTCCTTGCAGAAGACCGAGACTGAAGCACTCGAAATGGGCACCGGCGATGACGCGGTTGTCATTGAGCAAGGCATCGCGCTGGAGGGCCTCGCGTTTGGCGATTCGATGGAGACCATCGAAACGGCGGAGGTCGCGCCCATCGTCGCGCCGCCACCTCCGCCTGAAGAAGTGAAGCCGGTCGAAGAGCTGCGCGACGTGGTGACGTCGGAAGCAAGCTCCGCTCAGGACGAGGTGCCCAAGACGGAAGAGGAGCCGCCGCCAGAGGAAGTGGTGGAGAAGGAGCCCGAACCGGTTCAGCCCCTCGAGCAACCCGAGCAGGTCGCCATCGTCACCGAGCAAAGTTCGGGAGAGGAACAGACCGGCGGCGATGCCAAGGCGCTTGGCATCTACCTCGGAAAGGTCAATTCCTTCGTGCAGCGCGCGAAGATCAATCCGCGCTCGCGCGTGACCGGTACCGTCATCATGCGCTTCACCATCGGCACCGACGGCACGCTGCTGTCGAAGGAGGTGGCAAGCAGCTCGGGCTCCAAGGTGCTCGATGACGCCGCGGTCAATGCGCTCGACCGGGCGGCGCCGTTCCCGCCGATCCCGCCGGAGGTCAGCATCAAGCCGCTGGCCTTCACGCAGCCCTTCAAGTTCATCACGCGCTAATACCGCACGATTTCAAAATAGATGCGGCCGCAAGGGTTGCCCCAAGCGGCCGCGGGTCTAATTCACCACGGATGGCTTAGCGGCCGTAGTGCGTGGAATAGCCGTGCACCTGGGGGGTGTTGGCATTGGCGACGGTGCCGGTGGCGATGGCAGAGACCGCGATGAGCGTCGCGAAGATGATGGTCTTCATGGTCGTTATCCTTCGTATCTATGGGTTGCGATTTCATGTTCCCGGTCGACCCGGGGTGGAACAGTGCTTCCGACGCCTCTTATGCGCGCCGGGCGTCGCGAGCTGAAATATCGAGCTGGTTCGGATTCGATAGCGAGGCGCTATGAGCGCGACGGACCCGTGGCGCGACGCCTGGAATGGATAATATTGTGACGTGTGTAGACGTTGCCGGCCGTATGCGCGTCGGCCCGCAAGGCAGACCCTAGAAATCCACTTCGACCGATAGCTTGTAGGTCGTGTCGGGCGTGTGCTCGTTGAGCCCGAACAGCACGCCGGTGCCGACCGTCACCGACAGCTCTTTCTCCTCCTCGCCGTCAGCAATGCGCGCCGCCGTCGCGGCGATCTGGTCGCCGGTGCGGCCCGCATCCGGAAAGAACGTGTAGTAGAGGATCGGTCCGGCCCGATGCTGGTTCATGTCGCCGAACACCAGGTTTTCTTCGCTGCGCGTGCCGGTATTGCCGATCCGGTCGATGGTGCCGTAGGCCTCGATCGCCACCGCGAAGGACTTCGAGACCTGGTACTGGCTCTGCAGGAAGTAGGCGAAGTCCCATTTCTCGTCGCGCACGAAATCGTCGTCATCCTCTTCCGGGCTGCCGCCGAGCGCGCGCACGAAGGCGAGGTTCGCGATCAGGCTCCAGGGACCGGTCTGGGCCTGGATGATCGGGCCAAGATAGAGTTCCGCCGGCTCTTCCGGGCCGGCGTTCACGGGGTTTCCATACTCGATGAGCAACCCTAAGCCGACGCCTTCCGGCTTGGGCTTCACGAACACGATAACGCCTTCCAGCGCCACCTCGTCCAATTTCAGCGGGCCCATCATGTCGGCCTCGGCGAAGGACGCCGGATCGTCAATCCGCTCCTGCTCGAACTCGATACCGAGACGGATGCGGAAGTAATCCGTGATGCCCATCTGGATTTCGAGGGCCTCGCGCTGGCGCGCGACCGAGTTGTCGTCGAACAGGTACTCGCCAGGGCTCGTCTCGATGAAGCGGCGCCGGGGCTGTCCGGTCGACCACGCATTCTGGCTCTGGAATTCGAACTCGCCCGGCCCCGACTCCAGGTCCTTGACCTCGAATTGATTGATGGCGGGGCCGGCGAACGCCGTCCCGGATGTCATTCCGGCCGCCACGAGAGCGGCCCAGTTCGCACACCGTCGCGCGCGCTTCGTTGGCGCTTTGCCTCGAATTTTCCCACCCGTCATTGCCTTAGAGTAGGGAATTCTTCCTGATACTTCGCTGATATTTTTCCTGTTGTCCTTTGGGAAAAGTCCCGAGTTGCCGATCCGCCACAACCGAAAAAACACTTGTTTCCGGTTTATTGGGTGCAAGGTTGCAAAGCGGCGGCGGGGGTTAACCTAGGGTTAGCCTGTGCTGCCTAATCTTGGTCTTTGGAAGAATGAATCTCTCCAGGACCCGCCGATGTTGCAGGGCGCCTTCGGGCACGCAAAATCCAACTCGCTTATGGCGGACTACGCTTCACTGCTAAGTGACGCGGTTTTGCGCCATCGCGCGCGCCTTGCCGAGCACTCCGCGCGCATCGAGGCCGAACTTGCGAGCAAGGTGAAGTCGGAATTCGTGGCCAACATGAGCCACGAGTTGCGCACGCCGCTCAACACCGTGATCGGCTTCTCGAAGCTCTTGCAGGAGCATGAGCGCCGACCGCTGCCGGCCAAGGACATCGTCGAATATGCCAGCCTCATCAACGATGCGGCCGCGCATCTGCTATCCGTCATCAATGACATCCTCGACATCTCCAAGATTCAGAGCGGCAAATACACGCTCGATGCCGGTGAGGTGAATATCGAGGAAATCCTCGTTGCCGTCATGACTCAAGCGCGCATCGTGGCAACGGACGCCGGCGTCACCATTGTGCCGGCACTCGCCTACGATCTGCCGACGGCGCGCGGCGATGCCGCCAAACTTTTCCAGGCCTTCACCAACATTCTTTCGAACGCCATCAAATTCACGGCCCACGGCGGCAAAGTCACGGTCGAGGCGCTGCGCAAGAAAGACGGCGGCGTGGCGGTGCTCGTGCGCGACACTGGCATCGGCATGACGGAAGAAGAGATCGCGATCGCGACCAAGCCGTTCGCGCAGGTGGACGGCAGCCGCGCGCGATGGCGCGAGGGCGCCGGTCTCGGCCTTCCTATCGCGAAGGCGCTCATCGAGTTGCATGGCGGCCGCATCGACATCCGCTCGAAGAAGAACGTCGGTACCGAAGTCGCCATCGTGTTTCCACCCCGCAATAGCGTTCAGCCCGTCGATCCGGGCGAAGCCGTCGCCGCCCACACTGATCTCACCTAGGACTCCACTCCATGCAGCCCACCAATCCGACGCCCCCCACGGACCGGCCGTCCGACGGCTCCATTGGCCGCATCGTCTCGGTGACAGGCTCCAAAGCCATTGTGCTGCTCGACGGACCGGCGGACGGGCGCGTGCGCTCGCTGCAGGACCGCCCCGAAATGGGCACGCTGCTCGCCATCGACACGGCGAATACCATCGTGCTCGCCATCGTGTCGGCTTTGAGCGTCCCGGTGCCTTCGCAGCGCGAGGGCGATGCCGAAATCTGGATCGCGGAACTCGGCCTCGTCGGCGAATTGTGGAAGAGCGCCGACCGCAGCCGTCACAAGTTCAATCGCGGCGTCACGATCTATCCGGCGCTCGGCGACCGGGTGCGGGTCGCTTCGAAGATCGAGCTCGAGACCGCGTTCTGCGGCGACGACGTCGCCTCGGTACGCATCGGCTGCATCCGACAGGACAGCTCCATTCCCGCCATGGTCCGCGTCGATGATCTGCTCGGCAAGCATTTCGCGATCCTCGGCACCACCGGCACCGGCAAGTCGTGCACAACCGCGCTCATCCTGCGCTCGATCCTTGAGCGCAATCCTGCAGCCCACATCGTGCTGCTTGACCCGCACAACGAATACGCCACCGCCTTCAACGAGTGGGCGGAGGTCATCTCTCCGCGCAACATGCAGCTGCCGTTCTGGCTTCTGACGTTTGAGGAAATCGTCGAGGTCATCGTTGGCGACATGGAGCGCAAGGCCGAGATCGAGGTCCTGCAAGAGCTGATCCCGATCGCCAAGAGCCGCTATAGCTCGGGCCGCAATGCGGACCCCAACAAGCTGCGGCGCGGCGTCATCGATTCCGGCCGCTATACGGTCGACACGCCGGTCCCTTACCGTATTTCGGATCTGACGGGCCTCATCGACGAGCGCATGGGCAAGCTTGAGAACAAGAAGGATCTCGCGCCCTATCGCTTCCTCAAGAACCGCATCGAAAGCATCTCTCAGGACGCGCGCTACGCGTTCATGTTCGGCTCGCTCACCGTCTACGACGGCATGACACAGGTTCTGGGACGCATCTTCCGCGTGCCGGTCAACGGCAAGCCCATCACAATTCTGGAACTGACCGGCCTGCCGTCCGAGATCGTCAACGTCGTCGTGTCGGTGCTGTGCCGCATCACCTTCGACTTCGCGCTCTGGGGCGAGGGGCAGGTGCCCGTCACGCTCGTGTGCGAGGAAGCTCACCGCTACGTGCCGGCCAACGCCACGCTCGGCTTCGAGCCGTGCAAGCGCGCCATCGCCAAGATCGCGAAAGAGGGCCGCAAGTACGGCGCCTCGCTTTGCATCGTGACGCAGCGCCCGGCGGAAATCGATCCGACGATCCTCTCCCAGTGCAACACGGTATTCGCGCTGCGCATGTCAAACGACAAGGACCAGGCGATCGTGCAATCGGCCGTTGCCGATACGGGCTCGGGACTGCTCGAGTTCCTGCCATCGCTCGGCCAGCGCGAGGCGATTGCCTTCGGCGACGGCATGTCGCTGCCCGTCCGCATCAAGTTCGACGAATTGCCCAAGCACGCGCTGCCGCGCTCGTCCACGGCTCGCTTCTCCGAGAAGTGGCAGGCGCCGCTCGGTGACGAAGGCTTCCTGGAACACGTCGTCGACCGCTGGCGCGCGTCTGGCGCCGGCTTCGGCGCCGATCTCGGTCAGAGCGTGTCCATGATGGCCGACGCCATGGGCCTCTACGATCGATCCGAAGAAGAACAAGGTTTCGACGATTCGGCGTCCGCGCAGCCGCCCCGCATTGCGGTCGGCGGCAACGGTGCGCCGGCTCAACCGCCGCCCTATCGTCCGGCAAACCCTAATCTGCGTCGCGAAGGCGCCACGGGGCCGCTCGCACAACGTCCGCCGAACGGAACGAACGGCGGCGCCGTGTCGGGTCGCCCGCCTCAGTACGCCCAGGCGGCCGTCGCCGCCGAACCGGTCAACGTCGGCAACAGTTCACTCAAATCGTTGCGCGAACGGTTGATGCGGCCGACCTGAGACGCCGGTTCCCGGTTCCATCTATGGTTGCGTTTGTGGTTGCTCGCGAATTTCTGTGGCTATCCGCTCAACTGTGGTGACGCAGTGCCCCTAAACCGACGACCTTACGGGTAGACTTCGCGTGAACATCTCTTGGCAGCGCGAAGAAGAAGGCTTGTGGGAGCGCACGGTGGAATCATTTGGCAAGCCCACGAACCCGGTCTACCCGGTTATCCTCTCGGGAGGATCGGGCACGCGCCTGTGGCCGCTGTCGCGCGCCATGTATCCCAAGCAGTTCATCCGCTTTTTCAGCGACCAGAGCGCCTCGTTCCTGGCAGCGGCGTTATTGCGGCTCAAGCCGGAACTCGGGTTCGCGCCGCCGCTGCTCCTCTGCAACAACGACCACCGCTTCCTGGTACGCGAGGAGGTCGAGCGCACTGGCGTCAAGCCGCGCGCCATCATCCTGGAGCCGATCGGGCGCAATACGGCGCCGGCCATCGCGGTCGCCGCGCTCGCGGCCTTGCGGGATAACCCGAACGCGATCCTCGCAGTCATGCCGTCCGACCATGTGGTGGCCGACGAAGCGCGCTTTGCCGAGGGCGTGCGTCGTGCCGCCAAGGTCGCGGCGACCGGGCGGCTCGTGCTGTTCGGCATCAAGCCGACGGAAGCGCATACGGGTTACGGCTACATCAAGCAGGGCGTGGCGCTCGAAGGCTTCCATGGCGGCGCTTTCGCCGTCGACAGCTTTGCCGAGAAGCCGGATCGCGTGACCGCGAAAGCCTACCTCGCGAGCGGCGATTATTTCTGGAACAGCGGTATCTTCGTCCTCAACGCCCGCACCTATCTGGAAGAGATCGCGCGGCTTGAACCGCAGATCCTCGATGCGGCCCGCTCCGCGCTGGCAAAGGCCTCCGACGATTTGGGGTTCCTGCGCCTCGACAAGGCAAGCTTTGCAACTTCGCCCAATATCTCCATCGACTATGCCGTCATGGAGCGCACGACGGCGGGCGCCATGCTGCCGCTCGATGTCGGCTGGAACGATGTCGGCTCCTGGTCGTCGCTGTGGGACATCGCGCCTCGCGACGACAAGGGCAACTACATCCACGGCGAGGCCGTGCTGGAAGATACGAACAACTGCTACGTGCACTCGGAGAAGTCGATCGTGTCGACGATCGGGGTCAAGGACCTCGTCATCGTCGACACGCCGGACGCGCTGCTGGTGGCGGACAAGAACCGCACGCAGGACGTTTCCAAGATCGTGCAGCGCCTCAAGCAGTCGAACCGCAAGGAGCAGGAACAGCACCTGCGCAATTACCGGCCGTGGGGCTATTTCGAGACGCTCAACATCGGCCCGCGCTTCCAGGTGAAGCTTCTGCATGTGAAGCCCGGCGGCAAGCTTTCCATGCAAATGCATCATCACCGCTCCGAGCACTGGATCGTGGTGCAGGGCACGGCCAAGATCGTCATCGGCGACATCGAGAAGCTCGTGCGCGAGAACGAGAGCGTCTACATCTTCGCGACCCAATGGCACCGGCTGGAGAACCCCGGCAAGGTGCCGGTCGAGATCATCGAGGTTCAGATCGGCTCGTATCTGGGCGAGGACGATATTCTCCGCACCGACGATATCTACCATCGCGAACCGGAAGAGACCCGCTAGCGGTTTCCAGCGACAAAAAGCGCACATTACGGGTGGCCGGCACGCGCGTGTCGGCCGCGTTTGCATCTAGGATCGCCGCTACCGCATGGCGCGCGCGGCCCAAGCGTGCGGCCGGTGCACATCGCAGGAGATGCCCATGTTCGATCCGTCCGTGCCGTGGTGGGAGTTCGTCCTTCGCGCCGTCGTCGTCTACGTGTTCCTGTTCGCCATGCTGCGGCTCACCGGCAAGCGGCAGGTCGGCCAGCTGGCGCCGTTCGATCTCATCCTGCTCCTGATCCTCAGCAACGCCGTGCAGAACTCCATGAACGCCGGCGACAACTCTCTTGTCGGCGGTCTCGTCAGCGCCTCGACGCTCATCCTGATCAACTGGCTCGTCGGTTACGCGACCTACCGAAGTTCGGCGGCCGAGCGGCTGCTGGAAGGCGAGCCGCTCGTTCTCGTCATGGACGGCAAACCGGTGCGGCATGTGCTGAACGACGAAAAGATCACCTACGAGGAGCTGATCGCGGCGCTCAGGCACAACGGCACGTTCGAATTGAGCGAGGTGAAGCTGGCGCTGCTCGAGACCAACGGCACCGTCAGCGTATGGAAGCGCGAGCCCGACGCCGCCAAGGCGGGCAGCCCGGCATCCTGACCGATCGGCCCGCGGGTGTCCCGGTCAGTGCGAGGTCAGCGCGGCGGGTCGCCCGGCCGCAGCGGAAAGACCCGTCCGGGTGCCGCGGGTGCGGCCGCCGGCGCCGCCGCCGGCTTTGCCTCCGTTCCCGCCGCAGTCGCATCCGCCTGTTCGAGCAGCGCCGCCTGTTCCTTTTGCTCCTGGAATCGCCGCCAGCTCATCGGGATCGTCGCCAGGTAGATCAGCGTCAGCGCCGTCAACGTCTCGTAGGGATAGGTGACGAGCAGAGCGACCAGTCCGACCGCCACGACGAACAGCGGCAGCACCCACTCGCGCCCGACGCGTTCGCCCAACAGCTTGCCGGAGTAGGTCGGGATCGTCGACACCATCATGAAGGCGATGAATAGCGTATAGACGAGCGTCAGCTTCAAAAGGAACGGCGATTTCATCTGCTCGAAGCCGAGCTGATGCAGGTAGACGGGCAGCATCACGGCAATGGCGGCGGCGGGCGTCGGCATCCCGATGAAGTAGTTGGACTGCCAGCGTGGCTTGTCGTCGTCGATCGCCGCGTTGAAGCGCGCCAATCTCAGCGCCGAAGTCAGCGCGAAGATCATCATGCAGATCCAGCCGGCGCTCTTCAGCTCTCCCAGGCCCCAGTTGAAAACCAGGAAGGCGGGGGCTACGCCGAAGTTCACGAAGTCGGCGAGGCTGTCGAGTTCCGCGCCGAAGCGGGACGACGCCTTGAGCAGCCGTGCGATGCGGCCGTCGAGGCCGTCGAGCAGGGCGGCGAACACGATCGCGGCAAGGGCCAGATCGTAGCGGCCCTCGATCCCCATGCGGATGGAGGTGAGGCCGGCGCACAGCCCAAGCAGCGTGAAGAAGTTCGGCACCAGCATGCGCACCGGCACACGGCGGTGGCGGAACATGGGTCGCCTGCGGCGCCGACGCGTTTCGGATTCCAGGTTCGGCACTTCGGGATCCATCCGGTCCCTCCCTGTGCTTGCAGCCTTGAAGGCTTCAGTCCTCAAGACCTGCGCGTCTCGCGTTCCGGCTCGACCGACTGAAGGTCGGCGAGCACCGTTTCACCGCCGACCGCGCGCTGGCCGATGCTGACGAGCGCCGTCTTTCCCGGCGGCAGGTAGACGTCGACGCGCGAGCCGAAGCGGATGAGGCCGAAGCGGTCTCCGGCGACGATCGTATCACCCTGGGCCGCGAACGTCACAATCCGCCGGGCCACAAGACCTGCGATTTGCACAACGCCGATTTCGGTTCCCTCCGCCCCCTCGATGACGAGGGCGCGGCGCTCGTTCTCCTCGCTCGCCTTGTCGAGCGCGGCGTTCAGGAATGCGCCGGGGATGTAGGCGGAGCGGATGATCTTGCCAGAGATCGGCGCGCGATTGATGTGAACGTCGAAAACCGACAGGAAGGTCGAGATCCGCACGCGTTCCTCGGGCCCCATGCCGAGTTCAGCCGGCGGCTTCACCTTCTCGACCGATGAGATGCGTCCATCGGCGGCCGAGACCACGAGCCCGGGGCGCAGCGGCGTCACACGCGGGGGATCACGGAAGAAATAGACGATCCAGGCGGTGATCAGCGCGAATATCCAGCCGATCGGCGGATAGAGCAGAAAGAACAGAAGCGTCAGAGCCGCACCGACGGCAATGAACTTGTGGCCGTCCGGATGGACGGGCGCAAGCTGGTCGAAAATCGTTTCGATGATGCCGTGGCGTTCGGACACGAAAGGTCTCCTTTGTCGTCGCCGCACCGACCAATCAATTGCGGATGTCTTCAGGTGGCCGAAGCTGATGCGTAGCGCGCGTTAAGTGACGGGCACGGCGACAAAACGAAGGTCGCCCTTGCCGTCCTCGACCCGCAGCAGGATGGCCTTGCGGCCTGCCTTTTTCACCTTGTCTATACTTTTTGCAACATCGTCGGCCGAGGTGACCGGGTCTTGCGCGGCTTCGACGATGACATCGCCCGTCTTCACGCCCTTCTCGGCCGCCGGGCTTGCCGGATCGATGCTGTCGACCACGACGCCCTTCATGTCGGCGCCAAGGCCGTATTTGGCGCGCAACTCGTCCGTCAAAGGGACGAGTTTCAAGCCCATGACGCTGGCCGCCGGTCCCGCCGCGCCACCGCCGTCTTTCTTTTCCGGCTCCTTAAACGTGTCGAAATCGTCTTCTTCGAGCAGACCGACAGTCACGCTCAACTTCTTCGGCTGGCCCTTGCGCAAAACGTCGATCTCGACGGCCCTGCCGATCGTCGCCTGGGCCACGATCTTGGGCAGTCCGCGCATTGTGGTCACGTCTTTGCCGTCGAACTTCATGATCACGTCGCCGGCCTCGATGCCGGCTTGCGCGGCCGGGCTGCCGTCCGTCACGGCGGAGACGAGCGCACCGGTATTTTCCGGCACGCCCAGCGTTTCGGCGATGTCGTCGGTCACGCTTTGAATCTTTACGCCGAGCCAACCGCGGCGCGGTGCGCCATACTGCTTCAACTGCTCGACGACGGCTGCGACCGTATCGGAGGGAACCGCGAAGCCGATGCCGATCGAACCGCCCGTGGGCGAGATGATCGCCGTGTTCACACCGACGACCTCACCCTTCATGTTGAACAACGGTCCGCCCGAGTTACCCTTGTTGATGGCCGCATCCGTCTGCAGGTAGTCGTCGTAGGGGCCGGAATTGATGTCGCGGCTCTTGGCCGAGATGATGCCGACCGAGACCGAGCCGCCTAGGCCGAACGGGTTGCCGATCGCCAGCACCCAGTCTCCAACCTCAATGGCTGCGGAGGAGCCGAACTTCACATCATCAAGCGGCTTCTTCGGCGTCACCTTCAGGAGTGCCAGGTCGGCCTTGGTGTCCTTGCCGATGATCTTGTCGACCTTCAGCTTGGTGCCGTCATGGAAGTTGACGACGATTTCCTCCGCCCCGTCGATCACGTGATTATTGGTGACGACGAGACCTTCCTTGCCGTCGATGACGAAACCCGAGCCGAGCGAGGAAACCTTGCGCTCGTTGCGCGGCACGCCTCCGCGCTTGTTGAAGAAGTCCTCGAAGAAATCTTCAAATGGAGAGCCCTTGGGCACGCTCGGCATCGGCACGCCTTCCGGGCCCTTCACCGTTTGCGACGTCGAGATGTTGACGACGGCATTGGAGAGCTGCTTGGCGAGCGGCGCCACGGAGGGCGGCCCGCCGCCGTCGCTCAACGCCGTTGCCTGGCGCGGCAAAGCCGCAACGCTCAGCACAGCTGCAAGTACGGCGCATACGGCGTACTTTACGGTCATATAAAGCTCCTAAGCGAACAGGATCGCCACGCGCGGCACGTCGCGCGCGGGCACCACCCCCGTCAACGCGGCGATGCTATCACACCCGTCGGAGGCGGGGATAATCTCGGGGCAAATTTAGCCGCGAACAAGCCAAACCAAAAAGACGCCGCAGGCGACGGCGGCGAGCGCGCCCACCTGCAGCGTACTGTTGGGAATACCAGCCAATTCCGTCACCATGCGGCGGGCGGCGTTGGGCGCGAAGGCCCAGAGCAACCCCTCCAGGACGAGGGCTATACCAAGACCTGCGACGAGATCGCTCATCGCTGAGATGACGAAGGCGCCCGGCCGTTCGGATCCTGGAAGTAGCGGAAGAACTCGCTGTCGGGCGTCAACAACATGCGCGTGTCGCCCGGTTTGATGGCCTCCGTGTACGCCTGCATCGAACGGTAGAAGCGGAAGAAGTCAGGGTCGCGTCCGAAGGCGTCGGCGAAGATGCGATTGCGTTCGGCTTCGCCGTCGCCGCGGGTCTGGTCCGCCTTGCGCGTCGCGTCCGCCTTGATGACGGTCACCTGACGGTCGGCGTCGGCGCGGATGCGGTTGTTTTCCGCTTCACCCTGGGCGCGCAGTTCGGTCGCCTCGCGCACGCGGTCGGCCTTCATGCGGTCGTAGACCTTGACGAGGTTTTCCTTCGGCAGATCGGCACGCTTAATGCGCACGTCGACGACCTCGAGGCCGTAGTCGCGCCCTTCCTTGTTCACCTGCTGCGCGATCTGGCGCATCAGCGTTTCGCGCTTGTCCTTCACCACTTCCTGCAGCGTGGCGGAGCCGAGCACGCGGCGGATTTCGGATTCGATCAGTGGGCCGACAACCTGGCGTACGCGCTCCTTGTCACGGACGTTCTGATAGAACTTGAGCGAGTCCGTAATGCGATAGCGCGCATAGGCATCGACGATCAAACGCTGCTGATCCGATGCGGTTACTTCCTGCTCGACAGTGTCAAGGTCGAGGATACGCTTGTCGAAAAAGTCCACCGTGTCGACGAACGGCACCTTCCACTTAAGGCCCGGCTCGGTAATGACCTGCTGCGGGTTACCGAAGCGAAGCACGAGCGCCTGCTCGTTCTGGTGCACGATGAAGGCGGACGAATAGAGCGCGACGGCCGCGAGGCCGAGCACGGTCAGTACGAATGCGAAGAACGCGCGCATGTTACTGGCCTCCCTCGGTCGACGGCTTGCGCTGCAACTGGTCGAGCGGCAGGAACGGCACGACGCCGGGCCCGCTGCCCTTCTGATCGAGGATGATCTTGTCGGCGCCCGAGAGCACCTTTTCCTGCATTTCCAGGAACAACCGTTCGCGCGTCACTTCAGGGGCCTTCTTGTATTCCTCGTAAACTTTCAGGAAGCGGGCGGCCTGACCGGTCGCCTCCGCGATCTGCTGGTCGCGGAAGCCTTCGGCGCCGGCCAGGATACGATCGGCCTCGCCCTTGGCGCGCGGCACCATCTGGTCGGCGTAGGTCTGTGCCTGCTTGATGAGCGTTTCGCGCTCCTGCGCTGCCGCCGCCACGTCGCGGAACGCGCCGATCACCTCGGCGGGCGGGTCGACTTCCTTCAACTGCACCTGGTCGATCTTGATGCCGGCCTTGTAACTGTTGAGGATCGCCTGCATCAGGCGCTGCACATCCTCCTGCGTCTTCTGGCGGCCGCCAGTGAGAAGCGGCTGCAATTGAGACTGGCCGACGATTTCGCGCATGGCGCTTTCTGCGACCTCGCGCACCGTCGTCTCCGGATCGGCGATATTGAACAGATACTGTTCGACGCCCGTCTGGTCGCCGTCCTTCTCCAGGCTGATGCGCCAGAATACGACGAAGCGAACGTCGACGACGCTGCCGTCGCCGGTCAGCATCAGGCCGCTGTCGGGAGCGCCGACGGCGGAACGACCCGCGCCGACTTCGATCGTGCGCTGCTGTGTGACCTTCGGCAGGCGGACTTCTTCAATCGGATACGGCCAGCGGAAGTGCAGGCCGGCCGGCTCCCAGCGCTCGAACTTGCCGAAGCGCAGAACGATGCCCTGCTCGTCGGGATTGACGCGGAAGAAGAAGCCGTAGAACGCGGCACCCGCCAGCAGCAGCATGGCGAGCAGGAACAGGAAGGGCTTGGGCACGCCGCCGCCGAAGCCGTCGCCACCGCCGCCGCCACCGCCACCGCCGCGCATCACCTTGCGCATGCGGTCCTGGCCACGACGCAGAATTTCATCGAGATCGGGCGGCTGGTTGCTGCCGCCACCACCGCCGCCACCCCAAGGGCCCTGTCCCCAAGGTCCGCCGTTATTGCCGCTGCCGCCGCCTTTTTTGCCGCCGCCGCCTTGACTACTCCAGGGCATCTACAAGGGCCTCGTTTAGCTGGAAATAAAAGGAAATCCGCATCCGCCGACGGCGGCTGACCTGGCGGGCGTGCCCGCGCTAGTCACTTATGGTCCACGGCGCATTCTGCAAGTGTCCGGAGACCGCATTTTGCCAGTTTTCACGGCCGCTTATAGGACACGGGTCCAACACGCGCAAACATCCTCTCGCATTACAAGCGGCGGCGTGGGCACGCCATCGCCGGCACGCGCATCGTTTGTAAACGCATGGCGGGCGCGAGACGCGGGCTAACTGATGCGATCGTAAACGAAAAGCGAGGCGGCGTGGTCGTCGCGCTCCCCCTTTGGGAGGACCTCTCGGCTCACCTCATGCCATTTGGCCGGATCGAGCGGCGGAAGATGGCGGTCGCCCTCCACCTCGGCGTGTATGCGGGTGAGATAAATGCGGTCGGCGATGGGGAGCAGCGCATCGTAAATTTGCGCGCCGCCGATCACCATGATCTCGTCGGCCCCGCGCGTCATCGCGAGCACGCGCGCCAGCGTCACCGCGTCGGCCACGCCGGGCGCGACCGATACACCGTTCACTTCGAAAAACGGATCGCGCGTCACGACGATGTTGTCGCGGCCGTCGAGCGGCTTGCCGATCGATTCAAACGTGCGGCGGCCCATGATCATGGGCTTGCCCATGGTCAGACGGCGAAAGGTCTTTAGGTCAGATGACTGCCGCCAAGGCAGGCCACCGCCGCGTCCGATCACGCCGTTTTCGGATGCCGCGACTACGAGGGATATTTTCATACTGCTTTTCCGAGCCGTGTCCGGAGCGCGCCGAAGTTATACGCAGTTCAGAATAAATGTGCACACGCTAAGCGGCGCGTCCTCTTTGCCCTCGCGCGAATCTCGCTACACGATTCGGCCCGCGAACTTGCGGGGGGATTCATGCGTTGTGGCTTGGTTGCCGCGGCTGTGGTCGCGGCGTTTCTGTCATCGGGTTGCGCGGTCTATATGGCGGCCAATCAGCCTAGCGAAAAGAACGTATCGCTGCTCGTGCCTGGTACGCCGCGCAGCATGGTCGTCGCCGAATTCGGTGCGCCGGTCACCAGCGAAACGAAGAATGGCGCACGGCACGAGGTCATCAAGTTTACTCAGGGTTATAGTGCCGGTGCGCGCGCGGGCCGTGCCATCCTGCATGGCGCGGCGGACGTTGCAACGATGGGACTCTGGGAAGCTGTCGGAACGCCAGTCGAAGGTCATTTCAACGGCACCGAAATGAGCGCAGAGATCATCTACGACCAATCCGATCGCGTCGCACAGGTCATACCGCTCGGCAACGGGGAAGAGATGCGCAGGCAGATCGCGGATGCGACGGTGCCGAGGCCGGTCGAGACGGGCAGCGTCCCTAAACCGCCACAGGCGCCTTGATGTGCGGGTAGGGGTCGTAGCCCGAAAGCGTGAAATCCTCGTAGCGGAACGAGAAGATCGACGCCACGTCCGGATTGATCG
>CAZYXX010000001.1:668053-1027899 GCA_964651805.1 uncultured Hyphomicrobium sp.
AGCGTGAAATCCTCGTAGCGGAACGAGAAGATCGACGCCACGTCCGGATTGATCGTCATGGTGGGCAGCGGGCGCGGCACGCGGCTCAACTGCTCGTCCGCCTGCTCCAGATGGTTCAGGTATAAGTGTGCATCCCCCAACGTGTGGACGAAGTCGCCCGGCTTCAGGCCCGTCACCTGCGCCATCATCATGGTGAGCAGCGCGTAGCTCGCGATGTTGAACGGCACCCCTAAGAAAATATCGGCCGAGCGCTGGTAGAGCTGGCACGAGAGCTTGCCGTCGGCGACGTAGAACTGGAACAGGCAGTGGCAGGGCGCCAGCGCCATCTTATCCAGGTCAGCCGGGTTCCACGCCGAGACGATGATGCGGCGGCTGTCGGGGCTGTTCTTGATGGTCGCAACGGCTTCCGCGATCTGGTCGATGGACTTGCCGTCGCGGCCCTCCCATGAGCGCCACTGCTTGCCGTAGACGGGGCCAAGCTCGCCTTCCGGGTCGGCCCACTCATCCCAGATCGAGACCTTGTTGGCCTTCAAGTATTCGATGTTGGTCGCGCCCGCCAGAAACCAGATCAATTCGATGATGATCGACTTCACATGCAGCTTCTTGGTGGTGACGAGTGGAAAGCCTTGGGCGAGATCGAAACGCATCTGATGGCCGAACACGGAGAGCGTGCCCGTGCCGGTGCGGTCGGTCTTGCGGACGCCTTCGGCGCGCACGCGCCTCAGAAGGTCTAAGTACTGCTGCATGACCCTGTGAAATATCGCGATTCGCTTGAGCGACCGAGGTTTGGTGCGTTGCCGATACTATTTGTTCATATTGACGACGATTTGCGCAATCACCAGCAGGACAAATAGCACCAGCACGATCTTGCCGAGCGTCCGCAACGGCCGCCGCGAGAAGCGCTTTTGCAGCGGCACGGCTTCGGCGATATGGCGGCCCTGCGGCCAGTCGGCAACATAGCGCTCAATCGCCGCGCGCCGGTTCTTCTTTTTGAACCAGCCGTCTCGCGCCTTCAAATATCCGATCCAGCATCTGTCGTCGCCGGCGCCGGATAGAAACGCCTCAACGTCGGCGACGTGGCGGCCCTCCGGAAAGCGTTCGAGATAGAGCTGCGCTTCCGCCTTCGCGGGGATGATTTCCAGGCGCTCGTGATGCAGATCGTCCAGCTTCTCCAAGTAGGCGCGGGCGGCCGCGGCCTTGCCGCTCGTGGCATGACGGGCGAGAAAGGCGCGCAGCGGCGCCGGATTAGGGCACGGATCGCGCGCACTCATTGTGGAAAGCGATTTCTCGATGAGGCCGAACTCGTAGCTCTCCTCATGCGCCAGCACCTCCGCCAATCTCCGGTCGGCCTCGGCGGCGTATTTTCCGCTCGGCCATTTCTGCTTGAAGGCGCGGAAGTCGCTCGACAGACCGCTGCGCAGCGCCGCATTCCAATCCTCGCGCTCCTCGCCCGCGACCTTGTCGCTCGCCTTCTCGCCGACCTTGGCGCGCGCCTGTTCCGAGAACCGTCCGGTGGGGTGCGCGGCCAGGAAGTCTTCAAAGCCCGCGATCGAATCGGACCGCTGCGCGCGCTCCCAGTCGCGCTCCTCTTCCAGCGCCTTCAGAAGCTGCGTCTGCTCTTCGCGCGAAGTATCGGCGCTGGCGGCCGCGACGCGTTTCAGAACGACTTCGGCGCCGCCCAGAGTTCCATAGAAGAACGGCTGCTGCTGATTGCCCGTCGCCCGCATCACGTCGTCGCGCACGTGGCCGAGCATCAGGCGGATATCGAGATTGGGCGTTTCCATGCGCGTCAGCAGCGCTGTGGTATAGGGGCTGTTGGCGCCCTTCACGCCGTCCTTCGCCGTCGTGCCGTGGCGCGCCGCGTAGGCGACGAGCGTGTTGCCGGGCGGCTCCACGGCCGCCAGTCCGCGGCTCGCCAGCGAGCGCGTGGAATCGCCGCCGACAATGCGGTTGCGGAATGGGTTGTCGCGGCAGGCGTCGAGGATCACGAAGCGGAAGAGGCTCGCACCCTCGACCGCGCGCATCACGTCCGACAGGCGCGTCGTCGCAAATCCGAGGCTTGCAGCATCGGCCAGTTCCGCGTCGACGGGCAGCAGATAGTTCTCGCCGTCGATCTCCATGCCGTGGCCGGCGAAGAAGACCACCGCCATGTCGGCCTGCTTCGACAATGCCGCCATGCGGCTGAAGGCGCGGTCGTGGCCCTGCTTGTCGAGATCGAGGTGCCGCAATACGGGATCGAAGCCCAGCCGTTCCAAGGCGCCGGCAACCGAGACGGCGTCCGTCGTCGGGTTGGCGAGCGGCGGTCCCAGCCTGTAGGCGCCGTTTCCGATCACGAGTGCGACGCGGCGCGATCGTGGCGTTTCTTGAGCAGCCTCACTCGTCATTGGGGCGCTCCTGTCTTCGTGGAGCAGCGACAAACGAAGTCATGCCGTACCACCCGCGGAGAGTTGTGCGATGACGGCGTCGACAACCTGTTCGGCCTCCGCCTTCTCAACGCCGGACGGCCGCTCGGCCTTCGCGAGCAACGTCTCGCGCACCTGCTTCAAGTCCTGGCGGTGCTTGTAGATGTCCCAGGCAAGACCTGCCGTGTGCACGATGAAGCTGCTGAGCGCGATGGCATGCTCGAGGTTTTCCCAGCCGCGTGTCGGCGACGAACCTTGGAGAACCGCCTCGGTGCGGGCCGGTAGGTCCGGGCCGAGCCTGGGTGCAAGGTCCTTGGCGACCTGTCGCGCCAAATCTTCCGCCGTCATGAACGACTCCCGCTCGCCCGGAGGGGCACGATAAAAGGCGTGCAAGTATAGTGTCTTTGGGCACCGCCGATGACAAGAACCCGCAGGCAAGATCGCCGCGATGGTTTACGGATGGGCGAAATTCAAAGGAGAAAAAGGCGTTGCGCAGCCCGTCAGCCCTGGAAAGCCGTCACCGCGCGCTCGGCGCGCGCCTCGACCAGTCGTGGAACGGCAGGCCTGTTGCCGAGCGATACGAGACCGATCCCCATGACGAGGTGGCGGCGGTGCGCGGCCGTGCCGGCCTCATCGACATATCCTCCCACAACATTTTGACGGTCGAGGGCGTTCGCGCCGCCGAATGCCTCGACTACCTGTTGACGTCCGACATCCGGCGGTTGCGGGCCGGCGACACGCATTGCTCCAACATCGTGAACGGCAACGGCGGCCTCATCGACGACGTGCTCGTCTATTGCGACGACACCGCCAAGTTCCGCCTGTCGCACGGCGAGGGCCGATTGTTCCAGTCGCTCTGCGAGCTGGCGCCGGCCTACGACGTGAGGGTTGCGCGCGATGACGACGTGCATGTGCTGTCGCTACAGGGCCCGAGATCGCCAGCCGTGCTGCAATCTCTGACGCGGCTCGATCTGGCGCGTGTGAGGTATGGCATTCATCGCGCGACCGACCTCGCTGGCGCGCCCGTTTCGATCGTGCGCGGCGGCTTCTTTGGCGAAGCGGGTTTTGAAATATTCTGTGATCGGGACGATGTCGTTACCCTGTGGGATGCAATCCTTGTCGCCGGGCGCGATTGCGGGGTCATTCCCATATCGTGGCGCTGCCTCGAGATCGCACGCGTTGAAGCCGGGCTCCTCTTCTTTCCTTACGACATGCCGTATGATGACACGACGCCCTTCGAGGTTGGCGCCGGTTGGACGGTCGATTTCGACAAGGGGGATTTTCGCGGCAAAGCAGCGTTGCTGGAGCGCCAAGGCAAGGAGCGCTTTGCCATCGCGGGCATCGAAGCAGATGCCGACTGCGCGATGCCGGCCGGAGCCAGGATCATGCATGACGCGCGCGAGATCGGCTGTGTCACGAGCGCCGTGTTCAGCCGATACCTCATGAAGTCGCTGGCGATGTCGGCGGTTGCGCCAGCCTACGCCGTGCCCGGCACGGCGGTCACGGTCCAGGCGGATGAAGGCCAGCTCGTCAAAGCGACGATCGTGCGGCTGCCGTTCTACGATCCGCTGCGCCTGCGCACCCGCGTTTAGCGCCGCGCGACTCACCCCCAAAAGGTGCCCGATGGGGTAGCAGCCAGCGCCAGAATAATTGCCGCATTATAAGCCCCGTGGCAGGCGATGGGCAGCACGAGGCTTCCCGAGCGCTCGCGCAGGTAGGCCAGATAGACGCCGATGACGGCGATTCCGGCGATCCCGTACATCGAATAGCTCGGGTGCAGTGCCGACCACAACGCGGAGGTGAGGATCGCGCTTCCCCACACGCCGAACTCGGACCGCCGCAGCATGCCGTAGAGAAAGCCGCGAAACAGCATTTCCTCGGCGAACGGCGCTCCGACCGCCGCGACCAGAAGGATCAGCCACCAGGCGCGCGTCTGCATAATGGTCGAGAACGGTCCGATATCGCTCATGAAGGCGCCGCGGTCGTAGGTGTAGACAAACAGCGCGAACAGCGCGGCCACCACGATCAGGCCAAGGATCGCGGACACCGCCAGCCTCGCGCCGCCATCCGGGCGGCGGAAACTCAACAGCGTCGTGCCCGCTGGAACGTCGGCGCTCGCTGCACCTGGCGCGTCGGCGCGCCGCGCAGCAGCGATGGTGAGCACGATTACAACAGACTGGAAGGCGAAAAGGAACAGCGCCAGGCGCAGCGTCGTCAGTTGCTCCGGCTCGCCGGCGGCAAAGGCGCGCGGGCGATCTACCTCGTGGAAGAGGTCGAACAGCAGGCCCGCCGCCCAGCCCGCCGTCATGGCGGCGAGCAGGATCGTCACGGTCGCGAGAACCGCGAGAGCGGGCCTAACCCAAGGTTTCAACCACTGACGCAAGCGCGCAATCCTGCTGGCAGCGTGATCGATAGGGCGAAAACGGAGGCGCGCCGTCAACCCGGCGGTGTGACATCCGGTAACACGCAATTCACCGCTTTATAGCGGAACGTGCGTGAGCGCTTTTTTTCCCCCTCGGCGCCGACTATATTCATTGTGCCGGCGCAAGCCGGCTATGGCGATAAACGCGGTCGTAATAAGCCGATCGGACCCGGGGGCAGTACCCGGCGCCTCCACCATTTCTCCCGCGCTTGGCGGCAGGCTCCCGGAACGGGAGTCGCCAAGCGCCAGGGAAAAACTATGGGGGCGAACTAGGATCGACGAAGGCGTAAAGGACTTTGCTTTTGCCCGGCATGATACCACCGTTATCGGGTCATACAGAATAGTTGCCAATGACAACTATGCTGAGGCACGTCTCGCTGCGTAATGCGGCGCGATTAGCCTGAACTTGAAGCCCTGACCCCTAGCCGGGTCAGGCGCGGTTCGGAGGGCACCGGGCAACAGAAGCCCTCCACTCTTCCGTCAATGTCGCGCACTTGACGCGGCGTAAAAGTGACGACAACGGTTGAGGGGCGAAGTACTGAGGCTAGAGAATGGCGACGGGGCCAACGATCGACTACGAGGCATTGCAGCAAGAGGCGATGCGCGGTGTGGTACGCGCCGCGCTGCAATTCGTCGTCACGCACGGGCTTCCCGGCGAACATCATTTCTACATTTCCTTCCTCACGCAGGCGCCCGGCGTCGTGCTGTCGAAGCGGCTGCGTGAAAAGTACCCGCAGGAAATGACGATCGTCCTGCAGCACCGCTTCTGGGATCTCATCATCAGCGACGAGCGCTTCGAGGTGAAGCTGACATTCGACGGCATTCCGGAACGTCTCGTCATTCCGTTTTCCGCCATCCGGGTGTTCATCGATCCGAGCGTTCGCTACGGGTTGCAGTTCGACGATCAGATCGTCGAGCGCGAAACACCGGCGCACGCCATGTCGATGGATGCGGCCTACGATCAGGTCGGAGAGGCACAGGGCGACACGGCGCGTCCCACCGCGCCCAAGAAACCGCGCGCGGCGCGCAAATCCAAGAGTGACAAGGGTGGCGTGGCAGCTGCGACCATCGCCGCGTCCCGGCCGAACATGCCTGTTGCGCCGCAGCCCGAACCGGCTTCAGCGGCTGCCGGCGCGCCCGCGACCGACGCCGATGGCGATGAGCCCGCGCCGAGTGAAGGCGGCGCGAAGATCCTGAGCTTTCCTCAGTTCAAAAAGAAATAGAGTCGTTTTACCGGAACGCGCGCTCGTCTCAGCCCGTCGAGCGTTCGACGACGGCTTCCGGAATCTTGCGCTGCTGCGGCTTCTTGAACGACAGGTGCAAAACGCCATCGGTCAATTCCGAACATTCGACGTGCGCCACGTAGGGATCGCTCGCCTCGATCTGCGCTTCGGCGCGGCAGGCGGCGACGCTTTCCATCGGCTTGACGCTCAGGCTCTCCTCCCCGTTGGGCAGGGCAAGCATAACGATCATCACGATGACGGTTGAATCCATTGGCGCGATCCTCTGCGGTCCAAAAGACGTGGCGGAGATTGTCCGCCGCGACTACGCGCACTGAAATGGATGACACGGCGCCGCAAAAGAACGCACGGCGCGACTCACGTGAAACGAACCCAGCATAGGGGTAACGGATCAAAAGCGGCATTATTCTGGTTACCTTGGTCGCATCCTTGCGCCTGCTGCTTGCCCTCCTAGAATGCACAACGTTTCCCGGCCCGCCTGCAATCGCCCGATTACCCGGAGAGTTTTACGTGCAAGCCACCGCACCCCCCGACACGGACGGCGCCGCGCGCTGGCGCGGCAAGACCGTTCTTGTCACTGGCGCGAGCGGTTTTCTGGGCGGGCATCTGACTGAACGGCTGCGCGCGGGCGGTGCGGCCGTCGCCGGCGTTTCCCGCACGCAACGGTCGGACGAAAAAGCGGGTCTCACTTGGCACCAATGCGATCTGGAAGACGCGGAGCGCGTCGCCGACCTCCTGGCGCGTGTCAGGCCCGATGCGATCTTTCATTTGAATTCTCTCGCCGACGGCAAGCGCGATCTCGATCTCGTCCTGCCGACGTTCCGCGCCGACGTCGTGAGTTCGCTCAATCTGCTGCTCGCGGCGGCGCGCCATCCAGTCGAGCGAGTCCTGCTCTCTGGGTCACTCGAAGAGGCCGACACGGGCAAGCCGCCAAGCTCGCCCTACGGCGCGGCGAAAGCCTGCACGACGCTCTACGGCGAGTTGTTTCGCGCGCTGTACGACGTGCCGGTCGTGTCGGCGCGCATCTTCATGTGCTACGGCCCGGGGCAGCCGGACTGGAAAGTCATTCCGACGGTCGCGCGTGCTCTGATGCGCGGGCAAGTCCCGGCAATCGCGAGCCCTGAACGGGCGGCGGACTGGATCTACGTCAACGATGCGGTCGGTGGGTTGCTTGCGGCCGTCGCGGCGCCTGCCGCCTCCGCCGCGCGCGTCGACATCGGAACCGGCAAGCTCACGACTATCCGCGAGATCGTCACCGAGCTGCGCGACCTTGTTCAGCCCGGGCTCACGCTCGATTTTTCGCAAGCGCAGCCGCGCGCGAACGAGGAAGTGAAGTGCGCGGACGCGAGTGCCACCCAAGCCGCGATCGGCTGGCGCGCGCGCGTCGGTCTCAACGAGGGCCTGCGCGCAACGATCCAAGCACTGCGCGCAGACCTTGACAGTCGTGTCGAGGATATGACCGGCGCGGACGTCAGAAAATGAAGTCCTGCTCCGTCAGCTGGCTCGCCTCGACGCCCAGCAACAACACGGCGCCCGAAGGCCCAAGGTCGATCAGCAGGCCACTCTGGCCGTTTTCGCCGTAGACCATTTCGGAATTGGCGATGATATCGGCCAGCGACGTATAGCCTGTGCCGGCATCGGTCAGATCGATTACGTCTTCCGAACCGCCGGCGGTGAAATCGGCGATGCCTTCGATGTTCCAGGCCAGGATCGAATTGACCTGATCCGATTGGTCGAACCAGAAAGTGTCGTTGCCGGCGCCGCCGTATATCTCGTCGATACCGTGGCCGCCGCGAATTACATCGTCGCCGTCGCCACCATGGATGACGTTGTGGCCGTCGCTACCGACGATGACGTCGCCGTGGGCGCTGCCGATCACGTTCTCAAAGCCGCTGAACGAATCGCCCTGGGCGTGACCGCCGAGGCCGGCGCCTAATTCCAGCCAAATGCCGACGCCGGCATTCGACGACGCGTACGAAAGCGTGTCGACCCCGTCGCCGCCCGACATCGTGTCGTGGCCGGCGCCGCCTTCGATCGTGTTGTCGCCGGAATCGCCGGTGATCTGGTCCGCAAACGCGCTGCCGACGACGTTCTCGATGCTCGTCAGAACATCGCCGGACGCGTCGCTTATGGCCCAGTAGTTGTATTGGACGGCTGCTCCAAGGTCGATGACGACGCCCGTGCCAGACTCCGAATAGCTCGCTGTGTCGACGCCCGCGCCACCGTTCATGGTGTCGGCGCCCGCGCCGCCCATCAATACGTCGTCGCCCATGCCGCCGCTCAGAACATCGGCGCCGCCGCCGCCCTTGAGCGTGTCATCGCCATTGCCGCCATTCAGCGTATTGGCGCCGCCGTCGCCGATGAGCGTATCGTCGAAAGAGCTACCGTCAACGTTCTCGATCCTGGTGAGCGTGTCGCCCTCGGCATGGCCGCCTTTGCCGTAGCCGGCAGACAGGTCCACATACACGCCTGCGTCGGAGGCGACGTAGCTCGCCCTGTCGACACCCCCACCGCCGTCGAGCCGGTCGGCCCCGGCGAGCCCGACAAGCACGTTGCTGCCACCGTCGCCTATTAGCCTGTCGGCGAACCTGCTGCCGGTGAGGTTCTCGATTGAGACTAGTTTATCGCCCTCGGCATCGCCACCTCTGCCGGTGCCGCTCGCCAGATCCACCGTTACGCCGGCCTGCGACGTTTCGTAGGTCGCCGTATCCGTGCCGGTGCCGCCGTCCATCAGGTCGGCGCCCGCGCCGCCGTCCATGATGTCGTTGCCGCCCATGCCGTAAAGCTCGTCCTTGCCGTTCCCGCCGCGCAGGATGTCGTTGTAGAGGCTGGCCTTGATGACGTCGTCGCCGTCATCGGCGAGAAATTCGTAAGCGTACCAGGCGGGATAGATGATCGGCGTCGGGGGCGCCGTCAGGACGTCATTGTGCTTCGTTCCACGGATGACTGGCATTGCTTGTCTCCATTATGTCCAAGATCAAAAAAATGTCGCTGCCGCGACGCAGGCGGTCGCGGGCAATGTTTGAAAAATGGCAGTCTCGGTCTGCTCAGCTTTGGGCGGACATCACTTTTGAGCGGTAGGTGACGCCAGCGTGACGGGCTGTTCCCCGCGGAACACCTTGTTCGCCGCCGCTCCATCGAACACGGGCGCGCGATTGTCGCTGCGCGCTCGGCCGATCGAGATATCTCCGCCGCTAACCACGTGCGAAAAAACATCCGACAAACTTATCCCCGCCCGCCCGCGCGGTCGCACAATCGCCCCATCTCGCCACACGCGAAAGGCATGAGCTCGTGCCGCGAGACATGTGTGGATGAGAGCATGCAGGGCCGCGCGGCAAAATCGGTAAGCCGCGGGTTCGCTGCCTGCCGCGCGACAGCCGTCAGAGGATGGCCGACGCGGTGAAACGCCTGCTCGAAAAGGAGATGCGGGAGGCGGATGGCGGGTTCGACGGTTCAGGGATCGGCAACGATCCGCAGCTTGGGAAGAGACGCCACCTTCCGGTTCGGCCGCGCTGGCGATCGTGACTTGAGTTGGCATGCACGGGGCGGTCATCGGTCCGCATCCCAAATCCAATTGCAAAGAGCGAGGCCGTGCCGCCCCGTCCTTTCGCACGACTTCAAAACCCGCGCCAGTTCGTGGCGGGGGACTAAATGACGTGGCCGAAGCGACGCCGCAAGCAGAGAAACTCCGCCGCATGGCGTGACGCTCGACAAAGCGGCGCGCTTGCGCCAGGAAGCGATGACGCAACTTGTCGAAGCGAGCCTCACATGTCGAAAACCCGCACCGAGACCGACACCTTTGGCCCCATCGAGGTCGATGCGACGCGCTATTGGGGCGCACAGGCCCAGCGCTCGCTCGGCAACTTCCGCATTGGCGGGGAAAGGCAGCCGGCGGCGATCATCCGCGCGCTCGGCATCATCAAGCGGGCGGCGGCAGAGACCAACATGGCGCTCGGCAAACTCGATCCGAAGATCGGGGACGCCATCGTGCACGCGGCGCAGGAAGTGATCGACGGCAAGCTCAACGATCATTTCCCGCTCGTCGTCTGGCAGACGGGTTCGGGCACCCAGTCGAACATGAACGCGAACGAGGTCATCTCGAACCGTGCCATCGAGATGCTGGACGGCGAGATGGGTTCCAAGAAACCCGTTCATC
Source organism: uncultured Hyphomicrobium sp. (assembly GCA_964651805.1). GTDB lineage: Bacteria > Pseudomonadota > Alphaproteobacteria > Rhizobiales > Hyphomicrobiaceae > Hyphomicrobium_B. The sequence continues at coordinate 678,275 of CAZYXX010000001.1, forward strand.
CGAACGATCACGTCAACATGGCGCAGTCCTCCAACGACACTTATCCGACGGCCATGCACGTCGCCGCGGCCGAGCAGGTCGTGCACCACCTGCTGCCGGCGCTGCGCCATCTGCATTCGGTGCTGGATGCGAAAGCGAAGGCGTGGAGCGACATCATCAAGATCGGCCGCACGCACACGCAGGACGCCACCCCGCTGACGCTCGGGCAGGAGTTTTCCGGCTACGCGCAGCAGGTCGAGAACGGGATTAAGCGCATCGAGATGACGCTGCCCGGGCTCATGGAACTCGCCCAGGGCGGCACGGCCGTCGGCACAGGCCTCAACGCGCCGAAGGGCTTTGCCGAGAAGGTCGCGGAGCGCATCGCGGCCATCACCGGGCTGCCGTTCACGTCGGCACCCAACAAGTTCGAGGCGCTCGCCGCCCACGACGCGATGGTGTTCGCGCACGGCGCGATCAACACCGTGGCGGGTTCATTGTTCAAGATCGCGAACGACATCCGCCTGCTGGGCTCCGGCCCGCGCTCTGGGCTTGGCGAACTGGCACTGCCTGAAAATGAGCCAGGCTCGTCGATCATGCCCGGCAAGGTCAATCCGACGCAGTGCGAGGCGCTGACCCAGGTTTGCGTCCACGTCTTCGGCAACCACGCGGCGCTGACGTTCGCGGGCAGCCAGGGCCATTTCGAACTCAACGTCTACAATCCGGTGATGGCCTACAACTTCCTGCAATCGACGCAGCTTCTGGGCGATGCGGCGCGCTCGTTCACTGACAACTGCGTCGTCGGCATCACGCCGCGCACCGACAACATCAGAGCGGGCCTCGACCGTAGCCTGATGCTTGTTACGGCACTGGCGCCGAAAATCGGCTATGATAGCGCGGCAAAGATCGCCAAGACGGCGCACAGAAACGGAACTACACTGCGCCAAGAGGCCGTAGGAGGTGGTTACGTCACCGATGCGGAGTTCGACGCCATCGTCGATCCGAGTAAGATGATCGGACCGGACTGACCGCCAGCAACGCGATCGCAGGTGTACATGAGCGCCGAAATCGTCAATCTCAATCGCTTTCGAAAAGAGCGGGAACGCGCCGAGAAAGAGCGCATGGCAGCCGAGAACCGCAGCAAGCACGGCGTCAGCAAGGCCGAGCGCGAACGGATCGAGACCGAGCGTGCCCGCGCCCGCCAGAATCTCGATGGCGCGCGCCGCGACAGTGACGACGAACATGATCCGGGCGAAGCATCTTGAGCCGGCCGCAGAAAAGATCGTTCTCGATCGAGGGCCACCGCACGTCGATCTCGCTCGAGACGGCGTTCTGGACCGCACTAAAACTCGCGGCGGTTGAAGACGGCGTCACGGTCGCGACGCTGATCAACCGCATCGACAAGGAGCGCGGAAGCGCCGGTCTGTCGAGCGCGGTTCGCGTCTGGCTTTTGCGCCGTCTTGAGATCCAGGCCGCGAGGCAGAGCAAGCCGCTCGAAGAGCACACCGACACGAAGCACTAGAGCGCTATCGCGCCGCGCCACCTTCGCGCTTCCGGAAAAAAATCGGGTCGCAAAATCAGGGAAAGCCGCCGAGCGAACGCATCACCTCTTCGCCCGCGGTGCGCGGTCGTTGCGGTGTGCGTTGTACGGGACGCGGCCTCGGCGACGGCGCGGCCTCGGTGGGCGACGCGCCTTCCGTTCCCGGAATAGGTTCGACCGTAATCACCTGCTGCGTGCCGTTGGTGGGCGCTGGCGTCGCGCCCGGAGCGGCGGCCTCCGCGGGCTGCGGAGCGGCTTGGGACTCGGGCGTCGGAACCTGAGCCGGCACGTTCGGATCGGGCACGGCTGGCTGCAGCGCTTCCTGCTCGCGCTGTCGGCGCGCGGCTTCGCGCTCGGCCTTGGCGGCGGCGGCCGCGGCGGCACGTTCCTGTTCGAGCGCCTTGCGCCGTTCGCGCTCCTGGCGCGCGCGCTCCTCGTCCATATGCCGGAGTTGCTCGAGTTCCTGGACGTTGCGCTCCATCTGGCGGACCGCAAGCTCGCGCTGGAACTCGCCGGCATCGACCATCGTCTCGACGCCCTTGAGGTCGTCGAGCCGTCCGCTGTAGGCGACGACGGCTGGCGGCAGCGCGCCCTTCGCGGCCGGCGGGGTCCAGTTCGGCAGCGGAATTTCCGGCTGCGGCAGCGGCTTCACCACGGGTGTCAGGAACCAGGAACTCGTGAGACCTAGTGACATCAGATCGACGGTCGTCGCGGCAGAGACGTGGCCCGCGTCAGATTCGAGCTTGATCGATTCGAGCTTGACCGAACCGTCGCTGATCTGGACGGGGATCTCGCGTGATCCGAGGCCGATCGATGCGTGCGCCACCGCCTCGGCCAGTTCCGCGGTGACGCGCTGCGGATCGTTCGGCACCTTTCCGGCGAACACGCCATCGGCGATACCGGCCGCGGTCGACGCATCAGGTGCCGGTACGACGGCGTCGCGAAGTGCAATCTTGCCCGTTCCCGTCAGCACGGCAATGAGGCCCGCCGGACTTTGGGCACGCGCATGGGCCGTGACATCGAGCGTTCCCTGCCCCTTGGCCGCGCGACTGAGAGACGTAAGCTGGACATCGTCGAGCTTGAGCGTGGCGTTGAGGTCGACGCCGGCCGGCGCTTTGTCGAGGGCCAAGTCGGCGGACACCCTACCGCCCGCACCCTTGGCCTTCAGGTCGGCGACCTTGACCGAGCCCGGAGCGATCTTCACGACCATCTCGCCTTCGCTCGCGCCGACGCCGCCGCTCACCTCGAGGGCCTTGAAGCGCACGCGGGCTTCGCCCTTCGTGCCGTCGAACAGCGCGAGGTTGAGCAAGCCGTCCGGCCAGAGCGTGCGCTCCGCGGCCGGCGTGGCGGCGTCGTCCGCGGCAGGTGCCGGAGCAGCGCTCGTGTCGGTCAGCGCGGCTATCAGCCCGGTCAGATTGACGTGATCGGCGGAAATGTCCGCCGTGAACTCCGTCGGAGCATCCTTGGCGAGAGTGACTGTCGCGGATGCGTCGACCTTCGAAAGGCCTACGGCAAGTCGCTGCGCGGAGAGCGACCACCCGGTATCGAAGCGGGCGATGTCGATCGTACCCTCGACCTTCACGCCCGACAAGCCGCGCGCCGGGACGAGGCCCGCAAGCGCCATGGCATCGGCGAGTTCGCGAGACTTCACGTCGAGCGTGCCTTGGGCCTGGATCGACTTGCCTTCGGGCCAGGAACCGCGTCCCTCATAGTTCGCGACGAAGCCGTCCGAATTTACGTTGGCGCGCAGCGCCAGATCACGGCCGACGGCGCCCACAGCTGTCACAACTGCCTTGGCCGGACGCGCCGCCGTCTCACCCGCACCCTCGGCCTTAACGCCGGCGAACGCAGGCAACGCGTGCAGCGTCGGCGCATCGATTGCCAATTGCAGACGTGCGGGACTTGTTCGCCAATCGCCGAGCCCCTGGTCGAATTCGATGAAGCCCGTTACGCGCGAACCCCGTGCCGAACCGTCGAGCGTGACATCGAACGAATCGGCGCTGCGGCTGCCCATTTTCAGCAAGCCGGCGATCTTGGTGTCGCGCAGCAAGGACAACCTCTGGCCATCGATAACTGCTTCCATGCCGAGAAGCCGCGGCAGGTCACCAAGCGCTTCCGGCGTCGCTCCGGTAATGTCGAAGCCGAGCGTGCCGCGAGGCGCACCGTCCACGAATTTCACGCCGCCATCGAAGCCGACGCCCAGTCCTGTGCTGGTGACGAGGCGCACGCCATCGATGCTGATCGCACCGTTTGTAAAGCGCATCGACGCATCGACGTTGCGGAACGTCTCGCCCCCCGAGACGAGTTCCGCCGCCAACAAGCGCAGGTTCACGTCTCCCAGCGGCGCCTGCTCGGCCACATCCGTCTCGGGTTCGGATGCGCTGACGCCGACCGCGCGGCGCAGTTCCGCTTCGACGGCGTGCGCCGTACCTGGGAAGAACTCGCGCGTATCGATCCTCGCGCTCTCGATCGTCACATCGATCGTGCGCCGCTCTCCTCCGCTCGTGACCTTGACCGCACCTGAAATGGGGCGGCCGTTGATTTCCCCACTTGCGTCCTGCAGCTCGAACAAATTCTCGTTGAAGGCGATGCGGCCCTCGGCCGAGAACGGACCGTCGGCCGTGATGTCGATATTGGCGCCGGACTTGCCGGCCCACGCCTTCAGTCGCGCAAGACTTGTACCGCGAATGAAGCCCTGGCCGGCAAATGCCGGTTTACCTTCGGCATCGGAGAAATCTCCCACGATGTCGAGGCGGGAGCCGCCCGGAAGCCCAGCCTTCAGTTCCTTCAACTTGAGCACGGAACCTAAGCGGACGGCGTCGATCTTGAGAGCGCCGGCAGTCTCGCCGCCGACCTTGACTTGATCGATTTCGATCTTGGCGCTCGCCGCGCCGTCGCCCACGATCGTCTGCATCAGGCCCAGCACCATCCTGCGCACGCGCGCGAACTTGGCCGTGTCGTCGCCGGCGCCGGACATGCGGTCGAGGTCGATCCACTTCGAGTTCAGCGCGATGTCGAGGCGCTCTTGTGCGCCCCACGCCGCCTTGGCCGTGCCTGTGATGATTTGCGGCTCGGCAGCTTCCGCAAGCGAAGCGTTGATTTCTTCAAGAGCGGCGCCGCTGGCATCCGCTTTGATTTGCGAGGTGACCTCGAAAACGGGTTCGGCGCGAGGTATGGTTGCGGCGGTTGTCACGCCCGAGGATTCGCCGCCCGAAACCGCCAGTTTCGCCGTCAGCGTCCCGTCGAGCCGCGGTTTGCTCGTGAAGTCCTCGACTGCGGCATCCAGCACGTAGCTATTCGCCGTCCCTTCGACCTTTATACCGGCCTTGATGCGGAACGAGCCGTCGCTCGAGGGCGTCGTCGTCGCGAATTTCACGTCGTGGGTGCGGCCCGACCAGCCCGCTGCTCCCTTGAACCGAAAGGGACCGCGGATGCCGTCGGCGGAAAGCTCACCGTCGATGGCTTCGATGCGCGCAATGCGCGCGGATGCGGCGCTATAGATCACGATCACGCCATCGTTGACATTGACCGAACGCAACGCCACATCGCGCGGCACGAACGGCAAATCAGCGGACTTCAGCTCGATCGTCGTCCAGTTGCCACCGCCCGCTCCGTCGAGCGCAAGCGACAGGACCGGTTTCTCCAGATCGACGCGGCTCGCTTCCAGCACGCCGCGCAAAAGGGCCGGGCCTGAGAGCCACATCGTGAAGCTTTCGGCGCGCACGAAGGGTTCGCCGGTCTGGCCGGTGGTATCAGCGAGGCGCACCTTCTCGAAACGCACATACGGCGCCGGCAGCAGGCGAAGATTGACGGAGCCGCCCACCCTGACGTCGCGGCCGAGGACCTTGGACGCCTCTTCCTCGAAAACGCCGCGGTAGCCGTTCCAATCAACGAAGGTCGGCACGGCAAAGAGTGCCGCGAACACGACCACGAGCAGTCCGCCGAAGTACAGCAGGGCGTTGTTCATAAGGAAAAATTCGTCATGCCAAGAAGGGCCAAGTCGCGCCGCGTGCGGACATCGAACCGCCTGCTCTTCTCCCAAGGTTATTGAGCAGTGACATTATCGCACGCCCGGAGCTTACGCTGAACCGGAAATTTGGCGCATTTCCAGGCGTTTGATCACATTGTGGATGAAAAGCTCGAAAGCCGTGCGCGATATGCGCCACGTACCCGAGCGGTGGTTGTAGCACCCGCTACAGTAGGTTACCTCAATCAGCATGACATCGACTCGCAAGCCGCCCGCTGCGGCCGACCTTTCGTCAGATGTCGAGGACGTGCCGTTCGATCTTCCCGGGACGCCCGTTCGCGAAACGTCTGCCCCGCCACCAGCTCCGGACGCACGGCCATCCATCTCGGCACGTGCGGTCGCGGCGAGCCGGGCTGCGCCCACGTATCTGGAAGGGCTCAACCCCGAACAGCGCGACGCGGTCGAGACGACCGAGGGCGCGCTCCTCGTGCTGGCAGGTGCCGGGACGGGCAAGACACGTGTTCTGACGACGCGGATCGCACACATTCTGGCAACAGGCAAAGCGTACCCGTCGCAAATTCTCGCCGTCACCTTCACCAACAAGGCGGCGCGGGAAATGCGCGAGCGAATCGGCGCGCTGATCGGCGGCGCGGTCGAAGGCATGGCGTGGCTTGGGACGTTCCATGCCATCGGTGTGAAGATCCTTCGCCGGCACGCTGAACTGGTGGGGCTCAAATCCGGCTTCACAATCCTCGACGATGACGACCAGATCCGCCTTCTGAAGCAGGTCATCGAGGCGGCCGGCATCGACAAGGATCGATGGCCGGCGCGCCAGCTCGCGGGGCTGATCGACAGTTGGAAGAACCGTGGCTTGACGCCGGACAAGGTGCCCGAGGGCGAGGCCTTCTCATTCGCCGCCGGCAAGGGACGCGACCTCTACAAGGCCTATCAAGCGCGGCTCAAGGAGCTCAACGCGTGCGACTTCGGCGATCTCTTGCTCGAAACACTCCGGTTGCTGCGCGAACATCCTGACGTGCTCGCCGACTATCATCGGCGTTTTCGCTACATTCTTGTCGACGAATACCAGGATACAAACGTCGCGCAGTATCTCTGGCTGCGTCTCCTGGCGCAGGGTTCTCCCAACGTCTGCTGTGTCGGTGACGACGATCAATCGATCTACGGCTGGCGTGGCGCGGAGGTCGACAACATCCTTCGGTTCGACAAGGATTTCCCCGGCGCCAAGGTTATCCGGCTAGAGCGCAACTACCGCTCGACCGGCAACATTCTGGCCACCGCATCGGGCCTTATCGCCAAGAATGACGGACGGCTCGGCAAGACGCTGTTCACCGACGGCGCCGCGGGCAAGAAAGTCGCCGTCGCGAATTTCTGGGACGACGAGGCCGAGGCGCGCACGATCGGCGAAGATATCGAGGCCTTGCAGCGCTCCCGATACAAACTCAACGAAATTGCCGTTTTGGTGCGCGCGTCGTTCCAGATGCGCGTGATCGAAGACCGTTTCATCACGCTAGGTCTGCCCTATCGCGTCATCGGCGGCCCGCGCTTCTATGAGCGGCAGGAGATCAAGGATGCGATCGCGTATCTTGAGATCGTCGCCAACCCGGCGAACGATCTCAAATTCGAGCGCATCGTCAACGTGCCGAAGCGCGGCATCGGCGACACCGCCGTCAAGCGCATTCATGAGCTGGCCCGCGTGCGCGGCGTGCCGATGTATCAGGCCGCGCGCGAGATCGTGGAAACGGATGAACTTGCCGGCAAGGCGCGTCGGTCTCTCAACGATCTCATCCTCTCGTTCGAGCGCTGGCGGCGCGAACTAGAGCGCGTGCGCCATACGGAGCTTGCCGAACGCATCCTGGATGAATCCGGCTACACGGCAATGTGGCAGGCGGATAAAAGCCCGCAGGCGCAATCGCGTCTTGAGAACTTGAAGGAACTCGTGCGCTTCATGCACGATTTCGACAGCCTCGCCGGCTTCCTGGAACACGTGGCGCTTGTCATGGACGCCGACCAGGGCAGCGACGGCGACCGCGTCTCGCTGATGACGCTGCACGCGGCCAAGGGGCTCGAATTCGGAACCGTGTTTCTGCCCGGCTGGGAAGAAGGCCTCTTTCCGCATCAAAGATCGCTCGACGAAAGCGGCAAGGCGGGCCTGGAGGAAGAACGCAGGCTCGCCTACGTCGGCATTACGCGTGCCAAGGAGTTCGCGAAAATCAGCTTCGCCCAGAACCGGCGAAACCGCGGGCTCTATCAATCGGCGATCCCGTCACGCTTCGTCGACGAGTTGTCGGAGCCGCATATCGAAGTGATCGAGAACCAGACCCCGTACGGCGGCATGACGGCTGCCTATCGTGGCGGCTTCGGGCCGAGCCGGTTCGATCGGGCGGCGGCGGAACCGTTCACCTCGCGCTACGAGACACCCGGCTGGCAGCGCGCGCAGCAATCCTGGCAATCCAATCGCGGCACTGTCAGCAGCAAACGTACGCGTGCGCCCGTCACGCTGGAAGGCGAGCTGGTGGCTGCCTCTACTGCGAGCGCACCGCAGTTTCGCAACGGAACCCGCGTTCACCATGAGAAGTTCGGCGAAGGGACGGTCACATTCGTTGACGGCAATAAGCTGACGATCGATTTTGACGACGGCTCTACCAAACGTGTCGTAGCGAGTTTTGTCGATCTTGCGTGAGCGGGCTTTGCGCGCGGAGCGTGTTTGCACTGCGGCGCACAATCAGATTTTGCGGCTCCGATCCATCATTCGCCGCAATTCATCACTATTCTGCCTCGGTGGGGGCGTCGTTCCGCGATCTCGTAAGTGTTTCTACCAAAAGTGCAAATACGAATCCGTTGGCGGACGATGCGAACGTGCGTGAGAATTGTTGCCAAACCGACAGAGGTTTGAAACAAGGGTGGGGGTTTAAGAGTTTGGGAGGGTAGAATCCTGACAGGAGCTACCAAAATGGGCAACTTCACGAACTGGCTACGTGACGTTCTGCTGGAGCGCGGCGGCAAAATAGGTTGGATGAAAAGCGGCTCTTCACGGCGCGAAACCGAGCGGACGCATAGGGAGAGCACGTATTCGCTCTTGAGGCCGCTCGACGACAAAGCCGTCACGCGCGACCCAAGCGACCTGCCGGTGGCGCATCGCTACTCGGCTTAAGCGAAGTACCCAAAACGACAAGAAAGCGGTGCCACGGATTGCCCGGGCGCCGCTTTCATTTGTTCGTTGCCAACACCGGCACCGCGATCAGGCCGCTTCCCGTCGTCCTTTGATCAAGTCCCACGCGGCATTGATCTGCTTCATGCGTTCTTCGCGATTGCGCCGGTCAGTTTCGTCGCGAGCGAGATCGGGATGCCATGTTACGCGAAGTGCATCGACAAGCTTCTTGACGGCGGCGGCCGGTGCATCGGCGTTGATACCGAGGATGCGATAGGCGTCGAACACGGAGGCCGGCGCGGCTGTGCCTGTTGCTTCGTCGCGATGAACACCCGCATCACGGCCGGCGCCATGCGCGATGCGCGTCACGCGCTCTAGCTCACGATTCAAAGCACGCAGCACGGCTATCGAGCGCTCGCGTGGCTGTCGCCAGCGCTTGTCGAAGGCTTCCGCAGTGCGGTCCTGCAGCGTGGCGATCTCGGACAACAGTACGTCTTTCAGCAGCAGATCGTCCGGCAGAGTGGCGACAAGCAATTCGGTTTCGGCGAGACGGGCATGTAGCGCCGCGAACTGCATCGCGAGCGTGTCGTCCGAGGCTCCGTCGTCTGCACGATGAAACCCGGGTTTGGAGCCGTCTGAGGCGCGCCGTGCCCAGTCCCGAAGCTTGGATGCCAGTCCTTCGACACTTTCTGCCATGCGTCGTCCATAAGGACCGGCGAACGCAAACTGAGGCCGCCAGCGTCCGGCGGCAACGAGGCTTGCGGCCATCAGGCCAGCTAGGAGGGTGGCAAGAACACCTGCGACCTTGAACGCGTCCACCGGCGATCGCGGCATGAAATCGGCCTTCACGACCGTTTCCCAAGCCGCTTCATGCACGAGTGGGTGATCGTACATATCCATCACGCTGTCGGGCGACAGATCCTGCCGCGCGACGTGCTCCACAGATGGCGCGGTGACCGCGAGTGACGGCAGCATGAAGCGCGCGGACAGTCGGCTTACGGGCGCGTAGCCTTGCGGAAGGTTTGCGGGCAGGGCCACGCCTAGCGGTCTTGCCGCCGCCGCAACGCGCGACCAGGCGACCCTGCCGCCGTCGCACTCGATGGCGAACTTATGGACCATCATGGTCTCGCAGCGGGCGCCGGCGAGGCATTCGGTAAACGGCGTTTCCTGACGGCTGCCGACCATGCGGTAGACGGTCTCGTTGGCGCGCGCGAGCCTTACCTCGCCGCGATCGACCGTGCAGGAGTAAGGCATAACCAAATCGTCGGCGTTCGCCACGCCCGCCGCAGCGCCGAGAGCCGCCACCAGCCCAAGGCCCAATCGCATCGCACTCCGCACGGTCCATCCCCCACTTACCGATAGACAAAAGTCCATTTCCCGCGCGTTGAGCATCCTAGCGGAACGGCGGCGGTACGGTGGCGCAGGGCCGAGTTATGAACTGCTTTGTTTCAATTCAGCGTTTTGCTCACAATGAACCCCAAAGGAATGTGCGGTCACCGGGAATATCACGCCTAGCGAGCCGTCCGTTCGCCGGAACAGCCGTTCTGATGCCACGGCGGGAGGTCATTGTTGCGCTGAACTAAGGGCTTAGGCTCGACAATCCCGCAACGCGGCGGCTATCAAGGGCCGGACCCGGCGGGTTGGGTACAGGAGTGGCGTGATGACAGCGGCGGAAATGACGGCCGGAGGCAACCGAAAGCCCGGCCTCATCGAGCGCGTTATGGAATTGACGAACACGACGGCGCGCCCGCTGGCCGACGACGCCGGCTCCAATGATCGACCCTTCCATGACGTTCTGGCGGCCGACGAACGGCGCAAGCGTGAGAAGTTCATTCCCGTCACACGTTTCGCACTGCTCGACCGGCTGACCCAACCCTTGCTTTGGAAGCCGACTCAGGCGGCGGAGGCACGCCGCTTCTTCCGCTATCTCGATTACTGGCGCCAACAACAGTACAACGCGCTGCTTCTCGAACTTGAGCAGACTTACGAAGCGTTCTCGCCCGACAGCGACCTGCTGATGACACGCAACTTCAGCGCGGACGAGCGGGCCACGCTCAAATCCCGCGTGGTCGCCAGCGTCGAGGGATTGCTGCAGCGGGCTAACTATGAGCGCATCGACCCGACGGATGTGGAAATGATCCTGACACAGGACAGCCACTACGGGCTCGACCTCTACGTCGACATGAAGGCCTTCGAAGACATCGTCATTTACTATCGCGGCGCCTCCAACCGGCGCTACGAGCGACGCAGCTACGGCAAGTTCCTGCGCAAGGAACAGTTCAACGTTCCGATCTTCCAGCGCCTCTTCATCATGTTCAAATTGAAGCCGTTCGCTGCGCGCGTCGAGGAGGTGATGAAAGAGCATCGGCTCAGTCGCGAAGATGCGGAGAAGCGCATCCAGCGCATTTACGATCGCCTTCCCTCGGGAATCAACGACAAGAACATTTATCTGAAGCTGTTCAAAAACATCCCGCGCACCGACCTCGAAATGGTCTTTCCGAACACGCAGGTGCGCTTCCGCGCCTTCGACAAGCTACGGCTCGGACTCACGGCTAGCGGCGGCCTCGGCGTAGGCGCCATCGGCGCGGCGGGCAAGATCGCCCTGCTCACAACCAACCCGGTTGCCGCCGTCGGCGCGCTTGCCGGCCTCGGCGGCGTCGCGGCGCGGCAGGCCATGGGCTTCATGAACCAGAAGCAGCGCTACATGGTGGTGATGGCACAGAACCTCTACTTCCACACGATGGCGGACAATCGCGGCGTGATCCTGAAGATCGCCGCGCGCGGTGCCGAGGAAGACGTGAAGGAAGAAATGCTGCTCTACAGCGTGCTCGCCAAGGAACATGCGTCGCGGGCCGACCTGCCGGCTATCGATCTCGCGATCGAAACCTACCTCTATCGCACCTTCGGGGTGCACGTAGACTTCGACGTAGAGGACGCGCTCGACCGGCTGCTTCGCGATGGCATCGTGACGGAGAAGCCGGACGGAACATTCGTCACCCTGCCGCCGCGCGAGGCGGCACTCCACATCGACAAGATGTGGGACCTGCTGCTCGACCACCTGCCCGATCCGATGAGCGCCGAAGGGTATGAATTCGGCGGCGTGCCGGCCGGCACCTGATCGAACATGACACACAAGATCACGGCCGACTTTCAAGACCGCGCGCTTGCTTTTCAGACGGGCGGCGCGATGCAGGACTTCCTGGAGCAACCGCCGGATGCTTTGAGCGTGTTCGAGCACGGTGCCGCGGGCTGGCGGCTCGAAGCCTATTTCGAAGAGGAGCTTGGGGACCGCAACATAGCGGCTGAACTCGCGCCGTTCGTTGCAAGTGCGCTTCCGCCGTTCGTTCTCGAAGCCGTGCCTGACCTCAACTGGGTCGCCATATCACAGGCCGCGCTCGTGCCCGTGCGCGCCGGGCGCTTCGTCGTTCATGGCAGCCATGACATCGGTCGGATCGCGCGCGGACCTCACACCATACTCATAGATGCTGGCGAGGCCTTTGGAACCGCGCATCATGCGACGACATACGGCTGCCTTGCCGCCATCGATCGTCTGACGCGGGCGTTCGATTTCGATACGGTTCTCGATCTTGGCTGCGGCTCGGGCATTCTGGCCATTGCGATCGCGAAAGCGCTTCCCGGCGCAGATATCATCGCGACCGACATGGACGCGCAAAGCGTGAAAGTGGCCTGCAACAATATGCGGCTCAACGGTGTAGGTTCGCGCATCGCGGTTGCGACCGCCGCGGGTCTCGATCACACGTGGCTGCGCCAGTCGCCGCCATTCGAGTTGGTCGTCGCCAACATTTTGGCAGGTCCGCTCATCAAGCTGGCGCCGCAGCTTTCGCGCGTCATCGCGGACGGAGGTACGCTGCTGCTTTCGGGAATTCTGGTGCCACAGGCGGCGGCGGTCGTCGCCGCGTATCGCGCCGCTGGGTTTTTTATCGAACGGCATGACCGCATCGCTGGCTGGTCGACACTGACACTCCGGCGGTGGTAGAGGAACCAAACGCGGCTTTACCCCCATTATCGCAGCCCATGTTTCAAACTTTTTCCAGCCTGTCCGATCCGGGCGCCGTCGCCGAGCGCGTGGCCGCCGTGCGGGCGCTGATGGCCAAAGCCAAGATCGACTGCCTGCTCGTGCCGCGTAGCGACGAGCATCAGGGCGAATACGTGCCGGCGTGCGCGGAGCGTCTTCGCTGGGTAAGCGGATTTTCGGGCTCCGCCGGCATTGCGGCGATCACGCGCAAGGCGGCAGTGCTTTTCACAGACGGCCGATACAGCGTGCAGGCCAAGGCCGAGACCGACACCAGTGCCTTCGAGGTTTCGATGCTGCCGCGCTGGCGGCTGTCGGAATGGCTGGGCGATCATATCGTCAAGGGCCAGACCATCGGGTTCGATCCGTGGCTGCACACGGCGGGCGAGATCGCCCGACTGAAGGCGGCGCTGACGCCCAAGGGCATTCGCCTGAAGCCGACGGCACGCAACCTCATCGACAAAGCGTGGGGCCGACAGCGACCGCCGCCGCCTTCTGCCCCTGTCGTGCCGCAACCGGTTGAATTCACCGGCAAGTCCGCGACCGAGAAGATCGCAGATCTTCAGAAACAGCTTAAGGCGGACGGGCAGAGCGCCGTCGTTCTGACACTGCCCGATTCAATCTGCTGGCTTCTCAACATCCGCGGCGGCGACGTGGAACACAACCCGGTCGCGCTGTGCTTCGCGATCGTTCCGGTCAGCGGAAAGGCGGAACTCTATATCGATACGGCTAAGATCGGGCGTGATGCAAAGGCGCATCTTGCGGCTGTCGCGAAGATCCTTCCCAAGGCGAAGCTCGGCGAGCGGATCGCAGCACTGAAAGCGCAAGGCAAGCGCGTGCGCATTGATGTTGACACGGCGGCGCATTGGTTCGCAGCCGCGATCGGACCGGCGTCTCTCACCAAAGGCGCCGACCCATGCATCTTGCCAAAGGCGATCAAGACGGGCGCTGAGATCGAGGGCGCGCGCGGTGCGCATGTGCGCGACGGCGTAGCCGTTGCGCGCTATCTCGCGTGGCTCGACGATTGGGCTTCGGACGGAACGCTCGACGAAATCACGGCCGTGCAGAAGCTCGAAGAGTTCCGCCGCGATACGAACCTTTTGCGCGAGATCAGTTTCGCGACGATCTCGGGTTCGGGTCCGAACGGTGCCATCGTGCATTATCGCGTCACGGAGAAAACCAATCGGAAGCTGACGCCGGGCGAGCTTTTCCTGGTCGACAGCGGCGCGCAGTATCAGGACGGTACGACCGACATCACGCGAACGATCGCCATCGGCACGCCGAGCGACGACATGAAGCGTCATTTTACTGCCGTCCTGAAGGGTCACATCGCGATCGCCACCGCACGGTTCCCCAACGGCACGCGCGGTATCGATCTCGACCCGTTCGCGCGCCGAGCGCTGTGGGACATCGGCGCCGATTTCGATCACGGCACGGGCCACGGCATCGGCAGCTACCTGTCGGTCCACGAGGGACCACAGTCGATCTCGCGCGCGGGCATGGCGGTGTTGCAGCCTGGAATGCTGGTTTCGAACGAGCCCGGTTACTATCGTGAGGGCGTCTACGGGATCCGGATCGAAAACGTCGTACTGGTAAAGCCGGCCGAGGTACCGCCCGGGGGCGACCGGGCGATGATGGCCTTCGAGACGCTGACCCTTGTTCCCATCGACCGCAGGCTTATCGATCGGACGATGCTGACGGCCAGCGAAATCTCCTGGCTCGATGCCTATCATGCGCGCGTGCGCGAGGTTCTTTCGCCCAAGCTGGACGGAAGCGCCCGGCGCTGGCTCGAGCAGGCAACTGCGCCGATCTGAGCGGCTTGGGTGTCTTCCTGTCTTCTATTGTCACGGCCGTAACAGAGCGGTGGGTAGCGGCACCTTATTTCTCTCGGGCTTCAACCCGTTCAGAGAGAAAGCAGATGTTTCCCATCTACGAGATCAGCGCCGCGCCCCACCTGCCCTATGCGTTGCGTCGCGTTTGCGAAATTCGCGAGACCAACGCCGAAGTCGACTCGGTCGAGACGGAGGCAGCGCGCGAGTTGCTCGCCGACGGCATCATCATCGCGGCGATTGCCGTCAATTGGAATTAGAGGCCGTCACGTCTGGCCGATGAGTTCCAGCCAGCCATCTTCGTCGAGCACGGTGACGCCAAGAGCGCGCGCATTGTCGAGTTTGGAGCCTGCTTCGGCCCCGGCGATAACGTAGTCGGTCTTCTTGGAGACGGAGCCCGCAACCTTGGCACCCAGGCGCTCCGCCTGGGCCTTCGCTTCATTGCGCGTGAGTTTGGTGAGCGTGCCTGTGAATACGACCGTTTTTCCCGCGACCGGTGAATTGGTATCGGCTACCCGCACGTACGGCTGCACCGTCACCTGGCTCGTCAACGCGGCGAGCTGTTCGCGGTTATGCGGCTCGGAAAAGAAATCGACCAGCGCGTCGACGACCGTTTCGCCGATGCCCTCGATGTTGTCGATGTCGCTATAGGCTTCGCTTCCCTTTCCGCCTTCGATCGCCGCATCGGCGGCGCCTTGCAGCGCTTCGAGCGTACCGTACGCCTTGGCAAGATCCTTCGCCGTCGTCTCGCCAATATGGCGGATGCCAAGTGCAAAGAGAAAGCGTTCAAGACCAATTGAGCGTCGCGCGTCGATCGCGGCGAATAGCTTGCCGACGGATGTTTTGCCGAACCCCTTCAAACTCGCTAGCGGGGCTTCATGCGCTTCGTCGCGGTTCTGGAGCGTGAAGATGTCGACGGGCGTCTTGATGCGGCCGTCGTCGTACAGGAACTCGATTTTTTCGCCGCCGAGCCCTTCGATGTCGAAGGCGTTGCGCGACACGAAGTGTTTCAGGCGTTCCTTGGCTTGGGCCGGGCAAATGAGGCCGCCACTGCAGCGGCGAACGACGTCGGCTGCGCCGGATTCGTCCTCATCGCGGGTCGCGTGGCTGCCGCAAACCGGACAGGTGTCGGGAAATTTGAAGGGCTTAGTGCCCTTGGGGCGCTTTTCAAGCACGACCTCGACCACCTGCGGAATGACGTCGCCAGCGCGCTGGACAACGACGGTGTCGCCGATGCGAATGTTCTTGCGCGTGATCTCGTCCTCGTTGTGCAGCGTGGCGTTCGAGACGACAACGCCGCCGACAGTGACGGGCTCCAGCTTGGCGACGGGCGTCAACGCGCCCGTGCGCCCGACCTGGATCTCAATGTCGCGGAGGACGGTCGTCGCGCGTTCAGCCGCGAATTTGTGCGCGACTGCCCAGCGCGGCGACCGAGACACGAAGCCCAAGCGTTCCTGGTAATCGAGCCGGTTCACCTTGTAGACGACACCGTCGATATCGTAGCCCAGCTTCGAGCGCTCGGCCTCGATCTCGCGATAGAAGCTCAGGAGTTCCTCGGCGCTGGTGGTAACGCGCATCAGCGGGTTGACCGGAAGGCCCCAGCGCTTGAAGGCAGCGATGACGCCGTACTGCGTATCGTCGGGAAGTTTCGAAGCCGCGCCCCAGGTGTAGGCAAAGAAACGAAGCGGGCGACCGGCCGTGATCAAGGGATCAAGCTGGCGCAGGGAGCCGGCGGCGGCATTGCGCGGGTTGGCGAAGATCTTGCCTCCTATTTTCGCCTGCTCCGCGTTCAGCCGCGCGAAGTCGTCATGACCCAGGTAGATCTCACCGCGGATATCGATGACTTCGGGCACGTCCTTGCCCTTCAGCTCATGCGGGATGGCGCGCATCGTGCGCACGTTGGCTGTGACGTTCTCGCCTTCCGCGCCGTCGCCGCGCGTTGCCGCGCTGATCAGCTCGCCACCCTCGTAACGAATGGAGATCGAGAGACCATCGATCTTCGGCTCGGCCGTGATCGCCGGCATTTCGCTTTCACCAAGCTTCAGAAAGCGTCGCACGCGCTCGACGAAGTCGGTTACGTCGGCATCGTCGAAAGCGTTCGACAGGGACAGCATCGGCACGTCGTGACGGACCTTGCCGAAACCAGAGGCCGGCGGCGCACCGACCTTGTGCGTGGCGCTGTCCGCATGGGCGAGTTCGGGATAGAGCTTTTCCAGCTCAGACAGGCGACGGCGCTTCTCGTCGTATTCGGCGTCCGAAATCTCTGGCGCGTCCTGCTGATAATAGAGCGCGTCGTGATGCCTGATGTCGGCGTCGAGCCTGGCGATCTCTTCGGCGGGCGAAAGTTCGGCGGCGGAATGCTTTTGCGACGTCGCGCGTTTGGCGCCTTTTGCTTTCGGCTTTTTTGTCATGACACGTCAGGCTACACGCGGGTGCACACGGCCCACTCGGCCGCGCCCTTCCCTAGCATAGCGCCAATTGTGGAGTGAACTTTCAGCCGCTGCCCAGGCTCAGCTTGGGTACGGACTTCCATGCCTTCGACAGCCAGGAATCGCCATCCTCGCGTGGGGCAAGGCCACCGCTTGCCAACAGCGCGTAGGAATCCTTGTACCACTTGCTGTCGGGATAGTTGTGGCCGAGCACGGCGGCGGCGTTCTGAGCTTCCTTGGCGATACCGAGCGCCATGTAGGCCTCGACCAAACGGGCGAGTGCTTCTTCAACGTGCGCGGTCGTCTGATAGTCCGTCGCAACCGTCTTGAAACGGTTGATCGCGGCTACGTAGTTGTGGCGTTCGAGATAGTAGCGGCCGACTTCCATCTCGTTTGCCGCCAGATTGTCCTCGGCAAGACGGATGCGGTTGTCGGCGTCGCGCGCGTATTCGCTGTCGGGATAGCGGGTCTTCAAGGTCTTGAGCTGTTCGAGCGCCTTGCGCGTCGATGACTGATCGCGGTTGGCACCCCTCATTTGATCGAAGTAGCACGACGCGATGATGTGGTGCGCCAACGGCGCTTCCTTTGTGCCCGGGTGGAGCGATACATACCGCTCCGCGGCTGCAATTGCCTCCGGCGTCTTACCTGCCTTGTAGTAGGAGTAGGCCGCCATCACGATGGCGCGGCGCGCTTCCGGCGAATAGGGATGCTCGCGGTCGACCATCTCGAATTTCGAGGCAGCGTCCTCGAAGTTGCCTTTGCTCATGAGCCCGTCGGCATCGGCGAACATTTTTGACGGCGGGTCGGGATTCAGCGCCTGCGTCGCGTCGATCGAGGTCGAGGCACAGCCCGCGATCACGAGGGCCGCGCAAACGGCAGCGGCGCGCACGGCCTTGCCGACCGCACTTATTCGCGTTGCCATGTGCTGCTTCATATCCACCCCGGACGCATCGGCGGCTTTGGTGCCGCAGGAACGCTCACCCCGGCTGTTTCGTTAGCACTCCGGCACGCCGGAATAAAGGCACGAACCATCGTCAGACTGTTGGAAAGCCGATGGATCGCCCCGGTGGGGTTAGTGCTGGAATGTGGTCGCTTCCGGGTCCGCCACGCGGGCCTCGCAACGAACCAGAAAAGAGTTACTCCGCGGCGGCGACGGCAGTAGCTGCTTCGACGCGAACGGGAGCACGATTGCCGCGCGTGCGCGGGGCCTGCACCAATGTCCAGTTGGAAGCGTCGGCGAAGAGGGCCTGCAGCACCATGGCGTTCAGGCGATGACCGCCCTTGTAGGAGCGATAAGCACCCAGCAGTGGCGCACCAGCGAGCGAGAGATCGCCAACCGCGTCGAGCATCTTATGACGAACGAACTCCTGCGAGTAACGCAGGCCTTCGCGGTTCATCACCTTGTCGTCGCCGATGGCTACGGTGTTGGTGAGATCGGCGCCGAGCGCCAAACCGGCCTTCCAGAGCTTCTCTACGTCTCGCATGAAGCCGAAGGTACGTGCGCGCGACAACTCGTGACGGAATACGCCTGGATTCATTTCGAACTTGATGCGCTGACGGCCAATGACCGGCGTCGCGAAATCGATCTCAACGTCGAGGGAAAAGCCGGAGTGCGGAGCCAGTTCGCCCCAGCAATCGCCTTCCTCGGCGCGTACTGGCCTAAGGACCTTGATGAACTTGCGCGGCTCTGAGAGTTCGCGGATGCCGACGCGGTCGATGGCCTCGACGAAATCCGCCGAACTGCCGTCCATGATCGGCACTTCTTTGCTGTCGATTTCGATGTAGAGGTTGTCGATCGAGAGGCCGCGAAGCGCTGCCAGAAGGTGTTCCACGGTTCCGATAGTGACGCCGGACTCGTCGCCGATGACAGTACAGAGCGTGAGGTTTTTCACGTTCGCGACGTGGGCTGGAATATCGGCCAGCACCTTACCACGCTTTGTAACGAGAAAGCGGAGCCCAGTATCCGCCTCTGCTGGATGCAGGGTCAGAGATACCGGAGCTCCGCTGTGCACCCCCGTGCCTGTCAAATGAACTTCGCGACCAAGCGTCGTTTGCCGCGCACCGATGAATCGATTCGACATTCTGCGCCGTCCCTCATTTCATGGCGGGCCGCTGCTCCCCAGCATTAATGCGGCCAACCACCCCCCAAACCAGTTTGAAACTCTCGTTCTTGAGTGTCTCTTCAGCCGACCTTTTTGGCCTTGTTCTGAGAGACGTTGAGTTCGTCAAACCTGTTCGTTGATTGGACGCTAACTGCTTCGCCACGGTGCTACAAATCACGCTTTCTTACGTTGTGTTACGCTTTGGCAACCATGCTTGACGTGACATCGAATATGCGCCAGCGGCCGCGCAGATGATGCTTCAATACTGCTTGACTGATGCCTTTGTGCCGATTCGTTTTCGCTGACCCGCTCTCAGGCACTCTTGCGACCGCGCCCTGTGAGGCGCTCAAAAAAGCCCTGTTTTTTGGGATTTTCTTGCATCTCGTCACCGTACGCGCTCTGGCTCGAACGATAAATTTTTTGTGCGTGCGGAGGGAAGTCATCTACCGTCGGCATACGGCGCGCAGAGCGATCAAACTCCGCTGGCGGTGCGGGCTGGAAGTCGTAGGTATGTCCCGATGTTTGCGTATACGTCATCGACGTTGGGAGAGGTGGCGTATTCGCGAGCGCGTTTCCGGACAGCGGTGGAAAATTCTGCAGGCCGTCTTCTATCATCACGCCACCGGGGCCAGCCCACGACTCACCCGAATCACCAGGCGACCGACGCGGTACCGTCGGTGCTTGCGCCTGCTGGTACAGCGCGTCGGATAGGCGATCCTGGTAGCCCTCGAAACGGACGGCATCCTGCACTGGCGGTGCAACGTGAGCGTGCGGCGCCGGCTGCATGGAAACCTGAGGCTGGTTCTGCGCATGATAAGTCTGCGGAGACTGCACGTGCGGGGGCCGCTGCATTTGTGCTGCGGCGTTGGGAGACGGCACGGCGCCCGGGAAAAATGGTGCCGGCTTCGCAGCCGGCGCGACGGGCATGTTCATCGGCTCTCCGGCCCGGTTCATGCCCGAGGCGACGATCGAGACGCGGATGCGATCACCCAGGTTGTCGTCGAATGTGGCGCCGATGATGATATTGGCGTCGGGGTCCACTTCCTGGCGGACGCGGCTGGCGGCCTCGTCCACCTCGTAAAGCGTCATGTCACGGCCGCCGACGATCGACAGCAGAACGCCCCTGGCGCCTTTCAGCGTCACGTCATCGAGCAGCGGGTTGGCGATGGCCTCTTCGGCGGCCAGGATCGCGCGGCGGTCGCCGGTCGCCTCGCCTGTGCCCATCATCGCGGTACCCATGCCGCTCAACACGGTCTTCACGTCGGCAAAGTCGAGGTTGATTAGGCCTTCCTTCAGCACGAGTTCGACGATGCAGGCGACGCCTGAGTAAAGCACCTGGTCGGCAAGCACGAAGGCTTCGGCGAATGTCGTGCGTTCATTGGCGACGCGGAACAGATTCTGGTTCGGAATGACGATCAGCGTATCGACGTACTGGCGCAGGCTCTGCACACCGGCGTCGGCGATACGCATACGGCGCGCGCCTTCGAACTGGAACGGTTTGCAGACTACGCCCACAGTCAGGATGCCCAGTTCACGCGCAGCCCGCGCGATCACTGTCGCCGCGCCCGTTCCGGTTCCGCCGCCCATGCCCGCCGCAATGAAAACCATGTGCGAGCCGGCGATATGGGAGCGCAGCTCCTCGATCGCCTCTTCGGCCGCGGCTTCGCCGATTTCCGGGCGCGAGCCGGCTCCAAGGCCTTCAGTGAGATTCGCGCCGAGCTGCACGCGGTGCTCTGCGCTTGAGCCCGCCAACGATTGCGCGTCGGTGTTGGCGACCACGAACTCGACGCCTTGCAGCCCGGCCGCGATCATATTGTTGACGGCGTTGCAGCCGGCTCCGCCGACACCGATCACGGTGAGGCGCGCCTTGACGTCGACCAGCTTCGGCATCTGCAGCTTAATGCTCATTGCGCCCTCTCGGGATGGCTTTGACTGTCGAGCGGGACACCGTCCCGCCAATCACGCACGCAACGCAACTGGCACTACAAACCGCGCTTTAACCACGATCCGACGCGGCTCAGATAACCCAGCATCGGCGCCGGGCCGCCGCGGGTCGTGCTGAAATCCGGGTCCGACTGGGCAACTGCGAACGCGAGGCCCACCAGGGTGGACATCTGCGGTCCCTCAAGGCTGGCGCTTAGCCCCGGCAGAGGTGCGGGACGCGCGACGCGCGCCGGCTGTCCGAGTTCGCGCGCGGTAAATTCTGCTAGGCCCAGTAGCTGGCTCGCTCCCCCAGTCAGCACGAGCTTGTTCCCGGCATAGGCACTGGCAGCGTTGGCTGCCAATCGCTCACGCACAAGGTTCAAGACGCCCGAGACGCGCGGTCGAATGAGCTCCGCAAGCCTCGCTTTCGTCGTTTCCACGGCCGTGCCGTCATCCTCGCCTGCAAGCGGGTAGGTGACGACGTCGTGTTCGTCGGACTGGGCAGACAGCAATGTGCCATAAAGCGTCTTGATTCGCTCGGCTTCGGAGAGTGGCGTCTGCAACGCCTTGGCGATGTCGAAGGTCATGTGCTGTGAGCCGACCGGCACCACATCGGCGCCGATGAGGCGGCCGTCGCCGAACATGGCGATGGAGGTCGTGCCGGCGCCAAAATCGATGCATGTGACGCCGAACTGGCGCTCTTCCGGCGTCGTGGCAGCGAGACCGCTCGCGTACGGCGCGGCGATCAGGCCATCTGGCTCAAGATAGCAGCGGTCGATGAGCAGAAGCAGATTGCGCAGCGGCGCTTCGTCGGCCGAGACGACGTGCAGGCTCAGCGCCAGCTTGCGCGCGACCAGTCCCAGCGGGTCGTTGACGCCGGGCAGACCATCAACCTCGAAGCCCAAGCGATTCATGTGAAGCAACGCGCGGCCGTTGCGCTCGGCGTAGGCTTGGCCAGCCGCCTGCATACGGTCCAGATCGGCCCGTGCCACTACGCCGTCTTCTATGTCAGCGCGAGCGGTGAAGTGCTGCGAGCCGATGCGGCCGCACGAAACCGAAGCCGTGACACCCGAGACGGTGATGCCTGCTGCGCGCTCGGCTTGGCTGATGGTGGCACGCACGACGTCTTCGGCGGCCTCCAGGTCCGTCAGCACGCCCGCCTTCACGCCCTTCGAGCGCTGCAGGCCAAAGCCCGCCAGGCGCAGAGTCGGTCGGGAGCCGGCCATTGCCTCGACAACGATAACGGCCGCTGCGACCTTGCTGGTGCCGATATCGAGTACCCCGAATGTGCGATATGTGCGCCGATCTGCCATGGCCGCCTCACGTGCCCCCGTTCATGTGGAGTGAGACCTTCTTGCCCTGCTGGTCGTCGGCGGAGAGCGGCCGCAGCGCGATGCGGCCGGGTGTCCGGACATCGGCGATGTAGGCGCCGGACGCGAGTGTCTTTGCGAGCGAAGGGCTCGACGCAATTCGGTCAAGGCCTTCGGATTCTCGGTCAGCCCCAAGCTCGATGCGCGAGCCGCTCGTCAAAACGATGCGCCAACGACGCTCGGCGATGCGCTCGGCGTGGGCCATCTCGCGCGACAGTTCCGGATAGCGCTCGATAGCCGTCAGCAGCATCGAGGCCTCGCGGTCGGCGCCCTCGCCCATCACGCGGGGCAGCTTCCACGCGTTACCCGTTGGGGCAGGACCGAGCACACGGCCCGTGGCATCCACGAGATAGTCGGTACCGGCGCGCGACCACAGCACGACCGGTTTGCGCTCGGTTACCGTAACGGCGAGCGTTCCGGGGTAGACGCGCGTCATCTGCGCAGTCTCGATCCAGGAGATCCGTTCTATGCGCTTCAATGCGGCGTCCATGTCGAGATCGGCGAACGTGCGCACGTTCGGCAGGTCGATCGCATCAAGAATTTCGTTGTCGAGTGCATAACGGTGACCGGCCACCGTGACCTGATCGATGCCGAGACCGGCCGCGACCATCAACTGGTGCGCCTTGACCGACAAAGCGCCAGCGACGTCGACATCGCGTAGCGCAGTGACCGCTACGGCTACGGCGGCCGAACAGGCGAGCAAGACTGCAACCGATGCGCTGACGACAATAGCGCGTTTGCGGCGCGCGACGGGGCGGCGCGGGCGGCGGCGGCCGGCTGGCGGAGCATGAAGCGCGCGGGATGGGAGGGTCGGATTGGTGCGCGTGACGTTGGAAGCGGTGTGCGTGGCGGTCGCAGCTCTCATCGGGACAGGAGCCTGTCGCTCCTGCCGATTGACCGCGTGCCCCGCTCCTACCTGCTGCAACTCGCTTCCTCGACCATCCATCGGACGAGGCTGCCAAACGACCATCCGGCATGCCCCGCCAGCTCAGGCACCAGCGACGTTCCCGTCATGCCAGGCTGAGTGTTCACTTCGAGGCAGATCAGCTCGTTCGTACCGCCTTCGGTGTCGTCGAAGCGGAAATCGGCACGCGAGACCCCGCGGCAGCCCAACGCCTGATGCGCCTTTAGGGTTAAGAAACGGACTGATTGGTAAACATCCGGTAAAAGTTGCGCAGGCAGCTCATGACGCGAGCCGCCGGGGGCGTACTTGGCCTCGTAGTCGTAGAATTCGAGGCCCTTGAGAGGAACGATCTCGATTACATCGCTCACGAAATCGCCGATGACGGCGCAGGTGAGCTCGCGGCCCGCCACGAAGTGCTCGACCATCACGATCTGGTCGAGAGGGCCGCCGGCCGCGATCGAATTGGGTGGCCGCTCGGCGCCCGGTGGCACGATGACGACGCCGACACTCGACCCTTCAGCGACCGGCTTCACCACATAGGGCGGTGGGATGGCGTGTTCGGCGAGTGCCGCTTCGCGCGTGACGAGGCGCGCTTCCGCGACGGGCACGCCGGCGAGCTTCATCACGTCCTTGGCACGCTCCTTGTGCATCGCCAGCGCGGATGCCAGCACGCCCGAGTGCGTGTAGGGGATCGAAAGCAGCTCAAGAATGCCCTGGACGCAGCCGTCCTCGCCGAACTTGCCGTGCAGCGCGTTGAAGCAGGCATCGGGCTTCAATTGCTCCAGATCGGTCGCGACCGAGGGACCGACGTCGATCTCGGTCACACGGTATCCCTCGCCACGCAGCGCTTCGGCGACCGCCGCACCGGAGCGCAGGCTGACCTCACGTTCCGCCGAAAGTCCGCCCATCAGGACCGCGATGTGCTCGCGCGTGCGCTTGGGAAGCGGCGGCAATGTCGGCGTCATGGGGCATCCGCCAATGCTTCGCCAACCGGACGGCCGGGGACCGGCACGCCGAGACGTATGATCTCCCAGTTCAGCGTCACTCCTGACGTCTCCTTGACGCGCGCACGCACGGTTTCGCCCAGCTTTTCGACATCCTCGCCGCTGGCGCCTTTATCGTTGATCAGAAAGTTGCAGTGCATTTCGGAGACCTTCGCTCCGCCGATGCGCAGGCCACGGCAGCCGGCGGCGTCGACCAGCTTCCATGCGCTATTGCCTGGCGGGTTCTTGAATGTCGAACCGCCGGTACGTTCCTTGATGGGCTGGTTCTTTTCGCGATAGTCGGCAACCTCGTCCATCTCCTTCAGGATCGCGGCCGGATCGCCCGGCGCGCCGGAAAAGGTCGCTTCCGTGAAAATCCATCCGTCCGGCACGTCACAGTGGCGATACGTGAAGCCCATGTCGGCGTTGGAAAACACATAAAGGTTGCCGTCGAGATCGACAGCACGCGCGCTCGTCAGGCAGTCCTTGGTCTCGCGGCCATGCGCACCGGCGTTCATGCGCAAGGCCCCGCCGATCGAGCCCGGTATGCCGCGAAAGAAGGATAGCCCCGATATGCCAGCCTCGGCCGCGGCGCGCGCGACCTTCACGTCGGGAACCGCGGTCCCAACGCGCAGACGGTGCCCTTGTTCCACCTTGATTTCACCGAAGCCGCGTCCCAGGCGAATGACGACGCCGGGTACGCCACCATCGCGCACGAGCAGGTTCGAGCCTAGGCCAATGACGTTGATCGGCACGCCGTCCGGAAGCGCTTTCAAAAAATAGGACAGGTCCGCCTCATCGGCGGGAGAAAAGAGGACCTGTGCCGGCCCACCGACTCGGAACCAGGTTACGTCCGCGAGCGGCGCATTTGCGACCAGCCTGCCGCGGAGATCGGGCATCAGCGTGCGCAGATCGCCGCTCATATCCTCGAACATCAGAGAGCGCTCCCGGCGCGCTTGGGGACGTCAGCAAGCCCCAGCCACTCGGGGAGTGCGTGCGCCCATTCGGTAGAGTTGCCGGCGCCGAGACAGACAACCGTATCACCGGGCCTTGCGAAGTGCTTGATCGCGGGCACGAGGTCGCCGATGGCATCGAGGGATGCGACCGAAGCATGACCGCTCGCTTCGATACCCTTGGCGAGCGCATGATGGTCGATGCCGTCGATCGGACTTTCGCCAGCCGTATAGAGCGGCGTCACCACGACGTGGTCGGCGTCCTTGAAGCAGGTTGAAAACTCATCAAACAGGTCACGCACGCGCGTGTAGCGGTGCGGCTCGACGACCGCGATAACACGGCCCTTGGCACCGCCGCGCGCGGCCGAGAGGACGGCGGCGATTTCGGCGGGGTGATGGCCGTAGTCATCAAATACGGAAACGCCGTTCCATTCGCCAGTGAACTGGAAGCGACGCTTGACGCCCGAGAACCCGGCCATCGCCGCGCGCATTTTGACATCGTCGATGCCCGCTTCGCTCGCGACCGCGATTGCGGCAAGCGCATTCAGCGCATTGTGTTCGCCGGGAATTGGAACCGACCATCCTTCCAATTTGCGCGCGCCACCTTTGACCTTGGCGCCCACGTCGCAATCGAACGTCGTCACGCTGCCGTCGATGCGAATATTGGCAAGACGCAGATCCGCAGAAGCAGATTGCCCATAGGTCAGCAGCCGCCGGCCGTCGTCACGCAGGTGTAAGCGTTCGATCATGTCGCGGACGACGGGATGGTCGATGCAGGCGACGACAAGGCCAAAGAACGGAATGTTCTTCAGGAACGCCTCGTACTCGTGGTGCATGGCTTCGACAGAGCCGAAGTAGTCGAGGTGTTCAGGGTCGATATTCGTCACGACGCCGATTTCGGTCGGCAGGCGTGTGAACGTGCCGTCGCTCTCATCGGCCTCGACGATCATCCACTTACCCTGGCCAAGGCGCGCGTTCGAGCCCCATGCGTTGATGATACCGCCTGTGATGACGGTCGGCTCCATACCGGCTTCGGTGAAAATGTGGGAGAGCAGGGACGTCGTTGTCGTCTTGCCGTGCGTGCCCGTTACCGAGACGGTCGTGTAGAGGCGCATCAGCTCGGCCAGAATCTCGGCGCGGCGGATAACCGTCAGACCTTTTTCTCGTGCAGCCGCGAGTTCCGGGTTGGACGGCTTCACGGCGGTCGAGATCACCACGTAGCGCGCGCCAATTAGATTGACTGGGTCGTGGCCGACGAAGACGCGGATGCCTTTCGACCTTAGGCGCTTGACGTTGGCGCTTTCCTTCTGATCCGAGCCCTGGACGGTGTAGCCCTTCGCGACCAGGATCTCGGCGATCGCGCTCATGCCGATGCCGCCGATGCCGATGATGTGGAAGGGGCCGATGTCGCGCGGCATTTGCATTGATGTCGTTTCCTCGTGCCGCGTGGCTGCTCGTTGGCTATCCGTTAGGCCATACCGCGCAACGGAACGCCGGCGGGTCGGTGCCCTTTCGCCAGCCCGACGACAAAGTCAGCGAGCCGTGACACCGCGTCAGGGCGCCCGGCGTTTTTAGCCGCCCGCGCCGCCGCCGCAAGGGCATCGGGTGCCGCAATCAACCGCTCGATCTCGTCGGCAAGACGTTCGGACGTCAGCGTGCGTTGTTCGATACACCAGCCACCGCCCGATTCGGCTAGGCGGAGCGCGTTGTTGAGCTGGTCGTTGTCGAGGGCGTGCGGCAACGGAACCAGGATTGAAGGCCGGCCGATGACCGTCAGTTCGGCGATCGTCGAGGCGCCGGCACGGCCGATAACCAAGTGCGCGGCGGCCATGCGTTCCGGCAGATCCCTGAAAAAGGGAGAGATGTCGGCCGCAATCCCGTGCTCGGCGTAGACCGTGCGTACGCGCTCCACATCCTCTTCGCGCGCCTGCTGCGTCACCTCCACCCGCGCGCGAAATGCGTCGGGCATGGAGATGAGTGCGGGTGGAACGGCGTCCGAGAAATAGCGCGCGCCCTGACTGCCGCCGAATACCAGGATGCGGAGCTTGCCGCCCTCGAGCGGCGGTTCGAACGGCTTGGCCGCGGCGTCGATCACGGCTTGGCGAACAGGATTTCCCGTCAGTGTCGCTTTGCGCGCCAAGTCGCCATCGAGATATTTGGTCGTCTCAAACGAGGTCGCGATGGCCGTGACGCGCTTCGCAAGTAGGCGGTTGGCGCGACCGAGAACCGAGTTCTGCTCGTGCACCGCCGTCGGGATGCCGCGCAGGCTCGCAGCCATCAGCGGCGGGTAGGTGGGATAGCCGCCAAAACCGACCACCGCACTAGGGCGAACCTTGCCAAGGATCGCGTACGCCGCCTTCGTTCCTCGTGCGAGAGCGAAGACGGTCTTGGCGATGTCGCCGGGAGAATGGCTTGCGAGCGTCGCCGCCGGTACCTGATAGACATCGCGCGCCGGAAAATCGGCGCCGTACTTGTCACCACGCATGTCGGTGATGAGGTCGACGACGATGTCGCGGCGTTTGAGCTCTTCCGCGAGCGCGAACGCAGGAAAAAGATGACCGCCTGTGCCACCGGCGGCCAGCATCACGGAAAGCAATTCGCTCATTGCGTTGGCTGGTGTCCCCTGAAATCCCCGTCGATCGTGGGCACCATTCGGGGCTTTTTGAGGCGCGCGGGATCGGCGCGACGCCGTGTCATCGCCAGCAGCATGCCGCCCGTGATCGCCAGCGCGAGCATTGAGGAGCCGCCAGCCGAAATGAAAGGCAGCGTCATGCCCTTGGGCGGCAATAGTCCCGTATTCACGCCCATGTTGATCGCGGCCTGCAGTCCAAAAAGGATGGCAAGCCCCTGGATCGCCAGCCTGTTTGCCGCGTCATGCTCGTCAGCCGCCCGGCGCAGAGCGCGCAGCACGATGAAGGCAAAGATCGCAACAATGGCAAGGCAGGCAACAACGCCATATTCCTCGGCCACCACCGCGAAGATGAAATCCGTGTGCGCGTCTGGGAGGACGGATTTGATCGTTCCCTCGCCCGGCCCGCGCCCGAGCAGACCGCCTTCGGTGAACGATTGAATTGCGCGGTCGATCTGGAAATTCTCGCTTGGTAAGGGGCTAAAGAAGCGATCGATGCGCACCTGAACGTGCGGAAAATAGTGATACGCGAGCCAGAGGCCGCCGCTGCCAATTACGAGTAGCGCCACCGCGCCCAGCACTGGCAGTCCCGCGAGCAGATAAAGCAGTCCGGCTGTAGCGCTGATGAGCGCGGTCTGGCCCACGTCAGGTTGGGCGACGAGGAGCACGACGAGGATCGCCCAAAGCGCGAAGGCGATCGACGTCGCAGGCATGTCGCGCCGCCGCCCGGCTTCGGCAAAAAGCCAGGCGATGATCACGACAAAGCCCGGCTTTGCGAACTCGGACGGCTGGATCGTGTGGCCGCCAAATGAAAGCCAACGCTGCGCGCCATTGACCTCAGTGCCTGTCAGCAGGACGGCGATCATGCCCGCGACGGACGCACCAAACAGCGCCAGCGCGAGCCGGCGCACCGCGGCAGGCCCCAACAGCGATACGGCAAACATCACGAACAAGGACAGCGCGGCGAAGAGCAGATGCCTCTCGACGAAGTAATAGGGCTCAAAGCCCTTCTTCACGGCGACAGCGGGCGAAGCAGCCAGTGACAGAACGACCCCGATCGCCAGCAGCAGCAGCAGCGCGGACAAAAGGCTGCGATCGACGGTGAAGCTCCACTCGGCCAAGCGGCTGCGGTCGGCGCGCGACAGCGTCATGCGCCCTCCTTTGGCCGAACTGAGATGCCGGGCAGCGTCGTCACGAGTTTGCGGAAGGCTTCTCCGCGGATTTCGAAGTTGCGGAACTGGTCGTAGCTCGCGCAAGCGGGAGACAGCAGCACGACGGGCTCGGCTTCGGCGCTGCTGGCGGCATCGCGGGCCGCGGCCACAACAGCGTTATCCAGCGTGCCACTTTGTTCGAAGGGAACGCTGTTCTCCAACGTGGCGGCAAACTCAGAGCTCGCTTCCCCGATCAGGTACGCTTTCTCTATGCCTCCGAAATGCGGACGAAGGCTCTCGATGCCGCCTGCTTTCGGTTTTCCGCCCGCGATCCAGAACACGCCGCGCGGGAAGGACAGTAGTGCCTTCTCGGTCGAATCCGCGTTCGTCGCCTTGCTGTCGTTGATGAACAGAACGCGGCCCTGTCGACCTATCTCCTCCATACGGTGGGCGAGACCGGGGAACGATGTAAGCGCGCCCTGCCAATCGATTTCGGCCGGTTGTCCGATGCTCAGCAGGCATTCGCGCACGGCGGCAACCGCGGCCACGGCGTTCTGTGCATTGTGACCGCCGCGCAGCGTCGGGATGCCGGCGAGGTTGCCGAGCTTGACGGCGAGCCCCTCGCGATTGGCACACACGATCTCGGAACCAAGCATGCAATAGCCCGGCGCGATCATGCGCTGCGCGCTGAAAGCAACGGCGGTTCCCACAGTCACCTTCCGCTGCAGCATGGCCAGCGCATAGTCGTCGTCGATGCCGACGGCGGCGATGGTCGCGCCGGAGACAAGCCGTTCCTTGACCGCGGCGTAGTTCTCGATGGTGCCGTGCCGGTCGATGTGATCGGGCGTCACGTTCAGCATGACGCCAATTGTCGGATTGAGCGTCGGCGTCAGGTCGATCTGGAAGGAGGAAAGCTCGACGACGTGGAAGCGATCGGGCGCTGGCGGCTCAAGCGTCAAGACCGCGCGGCCGATATTGCCGCCCACCTGCACGTCCTTGCCGGCGAACTTCAGGATGTGGGCGATGAGGGCCGTTGTCGTCGACTTGCCGTTGGTGCCGGTGATGGCGATCCACGGCGCGTTCGGGCTCGTCGCGGCGCGCTCGCGCGTGAAGATTTCGATGTCTCCGATAATCTCGACGCCGGCCGCTTGCGCCTTCGTCACGACCCAGTGGGGCTCGGGATGGGTTAGCGGCACGCCAGGCGCCAGCACCAGCGCGGCGAAGACCGACCAATCGGCACTCGTCAGGTCGACGATCGGAATACCGGTCTTCGCGGCCGCCTCGCGGCCCGCGGCGCTGTCGTCCCAGGCGGCAACCGTCGCGCCCCCGGCGCGCAGCGACTCCACGACCGCGGCGCCAGAAGCGCCGAGGCCGAACACCGCAACGTTCTTGCCTGCAAATGTCGCCGCGCGAATCATCGGCGAAAATCTATCGCAGATCGCGGCATTTGGCTCAGCGCAGCTTCAATGTCGCAAGGCCGATCAACGCCAGGATGACCGAGATGATCCAGAAGCGGATCACCACCGTCGATTCCTTCCAGCCCTTCTGCTCGTAGTGGTGGTGCAACGGCGCCATTCGGAACACCCGTTTCCCGGTCAGCTTGAAGGACGCGACCTGGATGATGACGGACAGCGTTTCAAGCACGAACAGGCCGCCGACAATCGCCAGCACGATCTCGTGCTTGATGGCGACCGCGATGGTGCCGAGCGCGCCGCCAAGCGCGAGCGAGCCGGTGTCGCCCATGAAGATCATGGCGGGTGGAGCGTTGAACCACAGGAAGCCGAGGCCGGCTCCTATCAGCGCGCCGCAAACGACGGCGAGTTCCGCTGTGCCCTTAACGTTATGGATCTGCAGGTACTCAGCAAACTTTTCGCTGCCAACCAGATATGAGATGACGCCAAAGGTCGCCGCCGCGATCATCACAGGTACGATCGCAAGGCCGTCAAGCCCGTCGGTCAGGTTCACGGCGTTGCCCGCGCCGGCGATGACGAGGACGGCAAGCAGTACGAACCACGGACCAAGATCTATGACCAGATTCTTGAAGAACGGGAACGTCAGCATGGTGTTCAGGTTGGCGGGGCCGAGCTTCATCAGCGCGTAACCCGCGATCGCCGCGACAAGCACTTCCAGCCCGAAGCGTGCCCGTCCGCCGAAGCCGTCAGTCGAGCGCTTCGTCACCTTCAGGAAGTCGTCGTAGAAGCCGATGGCGCCGTAGCAGAGCGTCACGCCGAGGACGACCCAGATGTAGCCGTTGGAAAGCTGGCCCCAGAGCAACGTCGCAACCGTGACGCCCGCAAGGATCATCAGGCCGCCCATTGTCGGCGTGCCGCGCTTCAACAAATGCGTTTGCGGGCCGTCGTCGCGAATGGGCTGGCCCTTGCCCTGCTTGACGCGCAACAGGTCGATGATGGCCGGCCCGAACATCATCACGAACAGGAGTGCGGTGAAGATCGCGCCCCCGGTGCGGAACGTGATGTAGCGGAAAACGTTCAGGACGCCGAACTGATCGCTGAAGTTGACGAGTTCGTAGAGCATGCGGACTTCCATTCCCCCTGCGGCGCGCCGTTCTAGCGCAATGCTGCGTCTTTCCCAAACTCGGCTTTCAGCATTTCAACGACCGGGCCGAGCCGCGTTCCATTCGATGCCTTGATCATGATGGCGTCGCCGGGGCGCAGTGCGCCTCGCAAAACCGGTTCGAGATCAGAGGCTTTCATCGCCCAGCCCCCTTTTTGTGGGCGCGTGACCGCGTCGTACAGGCCCTTCATGTGGGGACCACAGGCGAAGATCAGGTCAACGCCGGATTCCTCCACGGCGGCCTTCAGACCGCTGTGCAAAGCTCCGGCGTCTGGTCCAAGTTCGAGCATATCCCCGAGGACGGCGACACGACGGCCATACTGCTCACGTGGCACGGTCGCGAGCGTCATCAGCGCGGCACGCATCGAGGCCGGGTTTGCGTTGTAACTCTCGTCAATCAGAAGCGCTTCGCCGCCTGCGACCTTCAAAAGCTCGCGGGCGCCACGGCCGCCGGGTGGAGTAATCTTCGCCAGAACTTCAACAGCGCGTGCGGTGTCGGCGCCGACTGCGTCAACGGCTGCAACCACGGCGAGCGCGTTCTCGGCGATGTGGCGGCCGGCAATCGATAACGTGACGGGCAGGAGCGCGTGCGGTGTGCGAACGGTCATCGTGCTGCCGGTCGCTGTAAGCTCAAGTCGCTCGCCGGCAACATCAGCGGTCGCATCGAAGCCGAACGTCACGGGCGTCGCGCCCGCGCGCCGTGCCGCTTCGACCAGCCGCGCACGATGCGGGTTGTCGTACTTGATGATGGCCGCGCCGCCCGGAACGAGGCCTTCGAACACTTCCGACTTTGCGTCGGCGATTGCTTCGACGGACGGGAAGTGCTCCAGGTGTACGGCTTCAACCGTCGTGACAATAGCGGCATGCGGCCGGACCATGGCCGTCAGCGGCCTGATCTCGCCCGCGTGGTTCATGCCGATCTCGAACACGGCGTAGTGCACATCGGCGGGCATGCGCGCGAGCGTCAGGGGAACGCCCCAATGGTTGTTGTAGGACTTCTCGGAAGCGTGCGCCCCGCCCAAGCGCGCGAATGCCGCGCGCAACATTTCCTTGGTCCCGGTTTTGCCGGCGCTGCCCGTCACGGCGACGACGCGCGCTTCCGGCGACAGGCGGGCACGCGCCGCGCGGCCTATTGCTTCCAGCGCGCGCAACGGATCGTCGGCACGCAGGAGCGCGCCATCGCCGGGAATACGCGCATAGTGGCGCGACACAATCGCGGCAGCCGCACCGGCCTTGAAGGCGCTCGTCACGAAATCATGGCCGTCGCGCTGATCTTTCAGCGCAACAAATACGTCGCCCGGAACGAGCGAGCGGGTATCGATCGAAAAGCCCGTCAAAGGCATCGTGGGCACGCCGTCTGCCTCGCCGCCGCCCGCGGCGACCAAATCCGTCCAGGTCCAAAGCGGTGCTGTCATCTGGTTGGGAAGCCGTCTTTCGTCATTGGGCCTCAAGCGCGCGACGGACCTCGTCATGGTCCGAGAAAGGCAGCACGGTTGAGCCGACGATCTGGCCGGTTTCATGGCCCTTTCCGGCAACGAGCACGACATCCCCAGGTCCCATCATGCCGATGGCGGCATGGATGGCCTCGGCGCGATTGCCGATCTCGCGTGCGCCTGTCGCACCGGCGAGGATCTCGGCTCGGATCGTTTCCGGCACCTCCGTCCTCGGGTTGTCGTCGGTCACGATCGTCACGTCGGCTTTCTCAACCGAGATTCGGCCCATGATCGGACGCTTGCCCCTGTCACGGTCGCCGCCGCAGCCGAACACCGAGATTAGCTTGCCGGTGACGAACGGGCGGCAGGCGTCGAGAGCGGCCGCGAGCGCCTCGGGCTTGTGAGCGTAATCGACAATGGCTAATCCGCCGCGCGCTTCACCTACGATATCAAGACGGCCTGGAACGCCTTTGAGCGTCTCGAGGGCGGCCAAGGCGCGCCGCGCGTCTTCCCCGGTCGCAATCGCCAGGCCCGCCGCGGTAAGTGCGTTTTCGATCTGATAAGCGCCGATCAGCGGTAGGCGCGCGCGCTGCGTTGAGCCTTCGCGCGCAACCGTCAGAACCTGGGCGAAACCCTCGCGTTCGACGCGTTCGAGCCTGAGCACGTCACCACGCGTGCCCACACCGATAACGGGATGATCGTGCGCACGCGCGACTGCGGCGACGCGATCGGCATATGCGCCGTCGGTGTTGATTACCGCCGGCTTGCCCGGAGGAAGCAACTCCGAGAATAACCGCAGCTTGGCGGCGAGATACTCCTCGATGGTTGGATGATAGTCCATGTGGTCGCGGCCGAGGTTCGTGAAGGCGGCGGCTGCCAGCGTTACGCCGTCGAGGCGGTGCTGGTCGAGCCCGTGCGAAGATGCTTCGAACGCGAGGTGCGTTATGCCTTCGGCTTTCAGTGCGGCCAGCGTTGCGTGCAATGTTACAGGATCGGGCGTTGTCAACGAGCCATAGACCGCGCCTTCCGGCTTCACGATGCCGATCGTTCCTAGAGATGCTGCCCTATGGCCGAGGGCAGCAAAAATCTGGCGCGTGAAATCGGCGACCGACGTCTTGCCGCTGGTACCCGTGACGGCGACCGCGACGTCGGGCTGAGGGCCCGCCATCCGCGCCGCGACGAGCGCCAAAAGGCGACGCGGATTTTCAATCTCGACGAGCGCGACGCCGGCAGGAACCGTCACGCCTTTGTTCCGGCCGACGATCACGGCGCGGGCGCCGCGCGCCACGGCGTCCGCCGCGAACGATGCGCCGTCGACTTTCGTACCGGGTAGTCCGGCGAAAATGGCGCCTGGACCGACGGCTGCGCTCGACGCCGTGATGCCGGAGACTTCGATGTCCGCCTGATCCGCCGCCAACGGAATTTCAGGTGGCAGGCAGTCGCGAAGCCGCATGGCCCCTCGCTTGAACGGCAGCGGGCGACATGCGCCGCAGACCTTAATTCCGCTTGATAGTTTCAGTCGTCCGCATCGTCAAATCGCAGCGCTTTCACTGCGTCGTCGCCACCTTGAGCGGCGCCACGCCGAGTTGCGGCGCGATCCGCGCGATCAGGCGTCCCGTCACCGGCGCGGCGTTGGTGGACGCGGTGCGCTGACCGTTCGTCTCCTCGATCGCCTTGGGTTCGAAGAGCAGCACGAAAGTCAGATAACGCGGCGCGTCCATAGGGAATGCTGCCAGAAATGACGAGATCACCGACGAGCGGTCATAGCCGCCGACGTCGGCGCGGTCGGCCGTGCCGGTCTTACCGCCGACCCGATAGCCTTCGACGTCGGCACGTTTGCCGGTGCCGTCAGCATCCATCACGTTCTGACGGAAGAGAGCGGCCATGCGGCGTGCGGTCTCCACCGTCACGATCGGCTTGTCGGCTGCGTGGGCGGCGTCGTCGGACTTCAGGAATGTCGGTTTCAGGTGCACGCCGCCGTTTAGAATGACGCCGGTGGCGACCGCGAACTGCAGCGGCGCAATCGCGAGGCCATGTCCGTAAGACGTCGTGATGATCTCGGCGCGCTCCCATTTTGGCGGCACCTGCGGCACGCTCAGCGGCCCGGCCTCGGTCGTCATACGATCGAGCACCCCAACCTTGGACAGAAACGGTCGCCAGCGCGCTTCGCCCGCCTGCAGCGCAAGCATACCGGCGCCGACGTTCGATGAATGCGTGAAGACTTCCGTTGCCGAGAGCGGACGGCCGGCCGCGTGCATGTCCTTGATTGTGTAGCGACCAGCGATTAGCGGCTCGCGCACGTCGAGCATGGTCGTCGGCTTGGCGAGCCCCTCATCGAAGGCCATCGCCAGGGTCAATATTTTGAAGACCGAACCAAGCTCATAGGAACCGGCCGAAACACGGTCGATCAGTCTCTCGTCCTTGTTACCGGCCCGCACGATCGGATCGATGCGAGGCAACGACGCGCTTGCGAGAATTTCGCCGGTGGTAATGTCGAGCACCAGGCCCGCTGCGCCTTCGGTCGCATAGCGGCGCGTTGCGGTATCGAGTTCATCCTCCAGCGCGTGCTGGACGCCGATGTCGAGCGAGAGACGCAGCGGTGGCCGCGTCGAGAGACGGGCGGAATGCACCGCTTCGACGCCGACCTTTTCGTCGATGTAGCGTTCAATGCCAGCAACGCCCTTGTTGTCGACGTTGACGGCACCCAGAACATGGCCGGCCATCTTGCCGCCCGGATAGGCACGGATCAGCTCGGCGCGGAAGGAGAGCCCCGGTATTCCAAGGTTATGGACCTTTTGCGCGGTTTGCGGCGAGACGTGGCGGCGAACCCAGACGAAGCGGCGCTGCTTGTCCGCGAGCGCTGCTCGCAACTCAGCCTGATTGAGGCCGGGCAGAACGGTCGATAGCTTTTCCACCAACTCATCGCGGTCGAGCACGATCG
The DNA here is from genome assembly GCA_964651805.1 of uncultured Hyphomicrobium sp. Taxonomy (GTDB): domain Bacteria; phylum Pseudomonadota; class Alphaproteobacteria; order Rhizobiales; family Hyphomicrobiaceae; genus Hyphomicrobium_B. The sequence continues at coordinate 714,178 of CAZYXX010000001.1, forward strand.
AGGGATCGACAAAAATCGACGGCGCTTCGAGATCGGTCGCCAGCAGACGCCCGTTACGGTCAACGATGTCGGGACGGCTGAAACTCGTTGCGACCGGCTCGGCGGCGGCGAGCGAAATTTGCGGGCCGCCCTTCGTTCCGAGTAGCAGCAGCTGCATGGAAATCGCGCCGAACACCGCGACGGCACCCAGCGCCACAGCGATCTGCGCCGGACGGGAAGCGTGTCGACGGTTACCGGGGTATCCCAAGTTCGATGTGTGGGTGCGCATTATCAATTCTCCCGGCGCGCAGCGGCGGCCGCACCACCGTCGACCAGGCTCGGAAACTGCGCGGGGCGCGGCGGTGCCAGACCCTGCTGACGCGCGAGGCCATCGATGCGCTCGGGGCGGCTCAAGTGCCCGCGCTCGGCTTTCAGCACCGCGATGTCTCTGCGGGCCTTGTCGGCCGCGCGCTCCATCGACTGGACGCTCGCTTCCAGTCGCCGGGTTTCGTAGTTCAGCCCATAAAGAAAGAGTGCGCAGGTCAGCGCGAAGCAGAAGGCGGCGACATTAAGAAGTTGCATGTCGAACGGCACTCCCCGTTGTCCGAACCGGGAGAGAAGCGGCCTAGACCTGAGGCACTGGCAACGCCAACTCGTTAACATCGAGCGGCCACGGCGGCGCTTCGGTCCGGATCGCCGCCCTCAGCCGTGCCGAGCGGGCACGCGGGTTCAGATCCAATTCACCTTTAGAAGGTGTTAACGGGCGGGGGTTAACAATCCGGAAACTCGGCTTAGCGGATTTTATCGATTGCTCAGGTAAATGCCGCGAACCGCGCGATTCTTTTCCGGAGCGCGATGCCAGGAACCGCTTCACGATGCGGTCCTCGAGCGAATGGAACGTGACGACCACGAGGCGTCCGCCCGGTTTCAGCAGGCGTTCCGCTGCGCAAAGTGCGCGCGCAAGTTCCCCCAGTTCATCGTTGACGTGGATGCGCAGCGCTTGAAACGTCTGCGTCGCCGGATGGCGCCCGTCTAACTTGCGGCCATGGAAGACGCGCGCGACGATATCGGCCAGTTCGCGCGTGCGGTAGAGCGGTTTGGTATCGCGCGCTTTCACGATGGCGCGCGCGATGGCTCGCGAGCGATGCTCCTCTCCGTAGGTATAGATGACGTTTGCAATCTCGCTTTCGTTCGCCGTGTTAAGGAAGTCGGCGGCGGTGTCACCGTTCGCCGACATACGCATGTCGAGCGGGCCGTCGTGCATGAAGGAAAATCCGCGCTCGGCCTCGTCGAGCTGCATCGATGAGACGCCTACATCGAGCACGACGCCCTCCACGGCTGCCGCGCCCAGCCGATCGCGCGTGACGTCTTCCATCGATGAAAACGGCGCTTCGGAAAGGATAAGGCGTCCGTTGAAGCCGCTTTCGAGTTTCGTGCCCGCCGCGACCGCGCGCGGGTCGCGATCCAGCGCCAGGACACGGCAGTCCGCAGCTTCGAGAATGGCGCGCGTATATCCGCCAGCGCCAAACGTACCGTCGATATAGGTTTCACCCGATCGCGGTTGCAGGCACGCGATCACTTCCGAGAGCAGCACAGGGACGTGCGGCGCGCTGTCTGTGGGACGACGGTCCTGCAAGTTCAACCTCGGGCCGGGCGACTATCGAGGGCGACGAGGAACTATTCGATCACGCCGCCCGCTGCCGGGGTGATGACAATCGTGTCGGCCGCGGTCAAGAACGGATCGCGCGGGTCAATGCTTAATGAAGCGAGCCGTCATCGCCCACTGCAGTGGGACGATTTGAAGGCTCTTCAAAGATTTAAACGAGAGCAGCACGGGAATGCGCCGGGCGTCGACGCGCTAGCTCAGCGCGGGGCGTCTCCCGCCGGACCGCCCGCCCGGTTCATTCCCGTGCTCCCTCGTCGCCGCCGCCGTCACCGGCTGGGCGGCCCCCCGCCGCAAAGAGTTTGCGCGTATTTTGGACCTTGCTGCGGGCTTCGAGGCGGCGCTGCTCGAACCGCGAAGGTTCCCAGATCTGAAACTTGTCACCGAGGCCGACAAACGTGACGGTGGTTTCCAGGCCGGCGTGGGCGCGAAGGCTTTCAGGAAGGACGATGCGGCCGTCGCCATCGATGGAGAGAATTTGGACGTCGCCGTAGAGCGCGACAGACAGCTCATCGCGCTCGTCCGAATAGTCCGGCAAGCCCGCAAGAAGCCCATCGATTTTCTTCGCAAGTCTTTCGCCACCTGCATCGAGCGCTGGAGCATCGAGCGAAGGGTAGCAGTAGACGCCGCCGGCATAGCCGTCGCGTTCGAGCACGGCGCGGAAAGAGGCTGGAATCGAGACCCGCCCTTTTGCGTCGATCCGGTTTGTGAATGTCGAGACAAAGCGGTCCATCCCTGCTGCCGAAAAACGACCTCCACACAGAACGCTCGTGCCTTGCCGCCTGACGCTTCGCCCACGGATGGGCGGAGGTCCGCGGTGCCGTGTGCCGTCTCATCCCGGCGGGCCGTGGCGGTCGCTCGGATCTGGGCCCTCTCTCCAGAACGGCGCCCAGCCACGGATCCTACCCGGTGCGGACGGGCATATATGGGATGACATGGGATTTTATGGTCGTCAATGGATTATTAACTAATCTGACGGGATGGCGCGGGAGGCGGGCTCACCGGGTCACAGAATTTGGCGGCCGTTCGACGGCTTCGCGCATTCCCCAGCCTGCCGTTGAAACGCTTGTGATTTGCCGGGTCCGCGCGCCGCGAGCAGTTTTTTGGCGGCCACGCCTGATGCCGCGCTGCGTTGTCGACAGCCAAGGAACACAGGCGCTGCCGCGACGTTCCGCGACAAGGCACGCACGGGCTAAGGTCAGCACGTGCCTGCTCATGCCATCAGAAAGGCTGCCCCATGGACAAGACCGAGGCACAAGGCGGCCGCAAGTCGTCCCGCGCATCCGCGCAGGGCACGACGACGGCCGAAGATCTCGCGACCCCCACCGATATCAAAGCCAAGAATGTGCGAAGCGTAGCTGAAGCTCTTAACCAGCTCGCGGCCGACGCGTTCGTGCTTTACCTCAAGACCAAGAACTTCCACTGGCATGTGAGCGGGCCGCATTTCCGCAGCTATCACATGCTGTTCGACGATCACGCCGATCAGATCTTCGCGTCCATCGATGTACTCACCGAGCGCGTGCGCAAGCTTGGCGCTTACACGCTGCACTCGTTCGGGGAGGTGCTGAAGCTGACGTCGCTTACGGAGAACAACGAGCGCGTCGTGTCGCCGGAGGCGATGGTCAAAGAATTGCTCGCCGACAACCAGACCGTCCTGAAGGCGTTGCGTGACGCGCACAAGATTTGCGACGACGCCGAAGACGTGGCGAGCGCCAGCCTGCTTGAAAACTTCATCGACGAAACCGAGCGGCGCATCTGGTTCCTGTTCGAAACCAGCCGCGACGCCTGACCGGACGGTCATTGAAGACAATCCGGCGAAGCTTTTTAGAGAAATTCGGGCCTTCGGCGTTCCGAGGCAGGCACGCCCGAGGCCCTTTTACTGAGTGCGAACATTGCTGACCCGTCACGGCTTCATGATTTGCGCACGGAGCATTACGGGTGCATGATCCACGGGCAAATCATCGATTGAGCTGGGCGGGGGCGCTTGGATGCCGGTAACGGCTGCGCTGCGCCGGCCGAGCATCTTCCAATTTTGGAGGTGCCGCGATGGCAAACCCAGCAAACTACGCCAATCAAGCAACGCTCTCGGCACGTCCCGGGGTCGAGTTGCGTTGGCCTGCGTCGATGCTCTGGAGGCCGGGCGAGCCGACGGTGCGTCGCATCGGCGCCAGGGACGTGTACGATTCGCTTGCACAAGGGATCGACGATTTTCGCGCAACGCCGACCCATGTGCTGTTTGCGATTATCATTTATCCGCTGGTCGGGCTCATCCTCTACCGGCTGCTCACCGGCTACAACATGCTTCCGCTCGTCTACCCCATGCTGGCGGGCTTCACGCTCCTCGGACCGGTCGCTGCCATCGGCCTTTATGAACTCAGCCGGCGTCGTGAGCAGGGCCTGGAAAGTTCGGTCGCCAATGCCTTCGATGTCTTCAAATCCCCGTCCATCGGGGCGATCACCCGACTTGGCGTGATGCTCGCGGCGATCTTCTTCACCTGGGTCTATTGCGCCTCGCTGCTTTATCGGCAGCTGTTCGGTGCGCTGGCGCCGGCGACGATCGGAGAGTTCGTCGATCAGGTAATGACAACGCAACAGGGCTGGCACCTTTTCCTCGCCGGTAACCTTCTCGGATTCCTGTTCGCGGCGGCCGTGCTCGTCATCAGCGTCGTATCGTTTCCGATGCTCGTCGACCGCAACGTCAGCGCCTCGACAGCGGTGCGCACGTCGGTTCGCTCCGCAATCGAGAACCCGGGGCCGGTGGCCCTATGGGGCTTGATCGTTGCCCTCGCTCTCCTGCTTGGCGCCTTGCCGTTTTTGATCGGGCTTGCGGTCGTGGTGCCTATTCTAGGTCACGCCACGTGGCATCTGTACCGGAAGCTGGTGGCGCCGACATAAGAAACGCCCGTAGAGTCGGCGCTGCGTACATGTAGCGATGGCGGTCACTCCGGCAGCAAGCGAAGGTTTTGCAGTACCACCTCGTCATCGTCGCGGTTGCGCAAGCGATTGAGTTCGGCGATGACGTCGGCGGCTTCGTTGTTGGTGACGCCTGCCACCAGGTAGCCAAACTCGTTGTTTCTCGAACGGCCAGGAAAGATGATTGAATCGCCGGGTGGGGTCTTACGCGAAATTGCAACCGAGACCTGATGCTCATCGATGCGCTCGACGGAACCGTCGATCGTGAAGTTCGTAAGCTTGATGGCCCCCGTCCCGGCGGCCACCTCCAGTGAAGGCTTGACCCCGGCATTCAGTTTTGTCGTGAACGTCAAGGTGTCGGAAAATACCGAGTGATAGCTTTCATAGGGGTTAGCGGCCGCGCCTTTGTTGTTCGTATTGTTCGTGTCTGCCGTGTATTGATTTCGACCTTTACCAGTGCCTTTGCCACCTTTGCCGCCGGCACCTTCTCCACCGCTACCATCGCCGCCACCGCCTGGTGCGCCTCCTGTCTTGCTTTTTCCAGAAGCGCCACCGCCACCTTTGCGATCTTCCTGTACGAGATTCTTGTCCTTCTCCAGGTCCAGGAACGTGTACAGGACCTCTTCCATGCCGATGTAGCCAGTAATCGGATAGATCAAATTGGCCTCGCCATCGTCGAGCGAGCAGCCCTTGAGGGCGTTGAGCGAGCCCAGCGTTTCAATGGTACGAAAAAACCTCTCGCTCTGCCGCGTTTTTTCTGCGCCGCCGCTCAGCGCGAGCGTAAACTTGCCGCCCATGAAGGGGTTCGTGAAATCGACCTTGCCGCCGCTGGCATTGTTCTTCTCGGTGATGTCCAGCTTGAAGTCGAAGCCGATAATGTAGTTGGAGAGCGCCTGCGTCCGAGCATCGCCGTCGATCACTTTACCGTGCTTGTCTTTCACCACGGTCTTCTCTACCGCGTTGTGAGCCTCGCACCTGATTTTTTGGACAATCGCATACGTGTCCTTGCGCGCAAAATCCTCGACCAGCGGATGCGACGAGCAGCCAAACAACGTCGCCGCGCAGCACGCGGTCGCAACATACGAAATACGCATAAACATCCCCACGCTACGCAACGGCGGCGGAGATCAATGGAAGGCGTAGCTAGATAAATGCCGCATAAGGCCCCCCCGGCCCCATGTCACGACGTGTCAAACGTGATGCCCCCCAGCAATCTGCGTCCGAACGATCGCCTTAATAGACCGCGGCATTCGGTCGTTGGTGATGTTTCTGCCACGCGCGGTGACGCGCTAAGCATCGAACTTCGCCTCGCGATTGACATTGTATCAAGGCCAGCTGCGGTCGACGGAAAGGCGCGAGGTTTGCTCACTCCCTCCGGCGGGGCCGCTGCAACGGATCGTTCGACATTCGGTCGAGGAACGCCGAAAGGCGACGCGAGCCTCGAACCGCAATCATCATCAACGCGACGGTGGGCAGCAGCACGATCAGGAACGCGGCAGTCTTCGCAAGCGGAGCGAGCTCCGTAAAATCGAACACGTTCATACCGAGGAAGCCGGTTGCGATCGTCAATATCAGGCCGACCATGGTCACGACCGTCAGCCGCATCATCGTATCGCTCTGCCGGCGCATGGCCTCGCCTTCGAGAAACTGGCTCATTTCCTCGATCTCGGCGCGCACATCCTCGTACATCCGATCGAGGCCGAGATGACGACGGGAGAGCGCGAACAGTTCCTTATCCAGTTCGTTGCTTGAAACCGCCTGGAACCAATAACGGTGCGTGAAGCGCAGAAACCGCTCGAGCTCTTTTCGGGTCGCGGTGCGGAATGCCATCACGGCCCTGGGATCGGCGATATCGAGCATGTTCACGGCGCCGGCCATGCGGTCGGAGAACATCAGAAGCGCCGCCTTCTGGAAGTTCGCGATCATGAAGAGCAGGAACTGCTGATGACGAAACTGGCCTAGGTAACCGCGCTCGGCGCACTGGAAGCTCGTGTCGTACCAGGGTCCGACGACGACGAAGGCACTTTCCGATGACATGAAGCGCAGCGTTGTCGCCTTGCTGTCTCGGCGCTCGTCCTGCCGGTCGTAGCAATAGTCGGCTTCGAAACTCTCAAGGTGGCGCTCCGCGAACGGGAGCGCGCTGCGGTCGCCGGCGCCGCTGGCAAACGCCAGGCGAACATAGTCGCCGCGCGTCAGCATCTCTTGTCTGGACATGCCGACGAACGCCATTTGCGCGAGCCGGTCTCCCTCAAGAAGCTTGAATCGGGGAGCGGACGAAGCGCTGGCAACTTCGTGCTGGGTGAGGGGAAGCACGATATGGCGCCAATGCGCGGCAATAAGGGGGGTGCGATTGCGGCATGCGTATTCAAGATATTTGCCGCGCTCAGCATAGTCCGATTGCGCGACGGAGGTGCCGTCGGCAGCAAGCCATTCGACAGAGACGGCACATTCAAACGGTGAATCGTCCTCGTTCCATTTCGCCGGATAGAGGCGGCCGAACTGGAACAGCATGTCTTGAACGACGTCGAGAGGCACATTCGACGTCGTCAGTTCGACGTTGAGCATCGCGAGGTCTATGTCGGACAGGATGTAGAGGTCGATGTGGGCGACGTCGAGCACGACAGGCTCGATATCGCCGGCCAGATGCACGCGCACCTTCGCGATGTCGCTGCGCCTCAAGACGTCGGTTGCGACCGAGCCGGTCGCTCCCTCCCCGTAGAGAAACCGGCGGACGGGCGGCAAGAACGTCACCAGTTCGGAATAATGCCGTTCGCGGAAAGCCGTCGGGTCGTCGAACTCATCGGTGTGGACCTGCCACGGCGAACCGGGTCGCACGAGGGCTTCGACGATATTCGCGCCGCGGTCTGCGCGCGAAAGGCGCAACGGCCACAGCAGGCTCTGGCGAAAGTGGCAGACGACATGATCGGCGTCCAAGTCTCGTGGCGCGCTTTGCCGTTCGGTCGATTGAGCCAAAATCTGGTCCATCGCCATCTGTCGTCCTTCCGGATCGGGCGCCTCAGCGCACGGCTTTGGGGGCGGAAGTATAGCACCAGCCGGCCTGTAAGCCGGGTTCTGTCTGGGGTTCCCCCCGCGACGGCCATTCATCTGGGACGACCGTTGCCGGTCGCCTCAAGCAATCAACCCGGGCGGGGACGTGATGATGCGTCTCGCGTCGGCTTTCGCCCCGCGCGCCCACCCCTATTCGATCTTGCTCCCGGTGGGGTTTGCCCTGCCACCGCTGTTACCAGCGGCGCGGTGCGCTCTTACCGCACCTTTTCACCCTTACCTGCGGGCAAGCCCGCTGGCGGTATCGTCTCTGTGGCACTTTCCCTGGGGTCGCCCCCGGCGGCCGTTAGCCGCCACCGTTTCATCAAGGAGCCCGGACTTTCCTCCGCCGGAAGCCTTGCTTGCCGGCCTTTAGGGCCCGCGTTGCCACAACACATCCGACAGCGGCCGTCCGGCCGGCTGGTGGGAGAGATAAGGGACGTGGCCCGTCAAAGGTCAAGGGGCATAGACCTAAAGCGTGTAAGGCGCCTTACATGTATTCGGTTGCCGGTGTTGTGCATCGAACCGGCAAAGCGCCTCAAGCCTGCGCCCGTCCGGCCTTTCGGCCCGGCGGGCGCCGCAACGCTCGTCATTTCAGCGGCAGCGCGCTAGTCGCGCATCGCAGTCCGGCGCATCATACGCCGTTCCATCGCCAGCCGGCGTTCCCGCCGCCGCTTCACTTCTTCTTCCGATATTTCGCCCGCCGCCACGAGGGCGTTGACACACCGGCGGCTCAGCTTGGAGCCGACAGAGTTCATGCAGGCGCGTACGCCCGGAGTATCGGGCTTATGCATGCTGCAGTGCGCGTAGTAATCGCTGGCGCAGGCCAGCTTGACGCGCAGGCTGACGGCGTCAGCGCCGCCACCCGAGATCGCAAGAACCACGAGCGCAACGCTCGCACCGAGTGCAACACTGCAGGCTCGGCTCCATGCGTACAGTTTGGTGGTGTCAGACATCATCGCCCCCGACGGTCTCACGTGAGACAGAAATTTTCGGAAGAGCGGGACTGAACGCAGCGCTGCGCGTTCCTCATTACGATTGCTGAGCGCAACCGCTCTGCAATCAGATCAACATGATTTGCCGATTAGACCAAACGAATATCAGCACAGGTCGTATTATCGTCTCGCGGTAGCGAGATTGCGCGCGCGATCGAGTCCTTTGGCCGTCTCAAGCCCGCGTGCGCCAACAAAGTTCGCTCCGTCAAGATCGGCGTCGGTAAAATCGGCCCCCGCCAGATCGGCGCCCGCAAAGTCTGCACGCGACAAGTCCGCGCCGGTGAAGTTGACGTCGGACAAATCGGCGCCGGTGAAACGCGCAAACCAGAGGACCGTCAACGTCATGTTGGCGTCGTGCAGGCGCGCTCCAGAGAAGTCGCAATACTTCAGCACGTTCTTCGGTAGCGTTGTCAGCGTGCCTTGCCCCGGCCGCGCTTCCAGCGGTCCGAAGTCGGCGCCCGTCAAGTCGGCGCCCCGGAAGTCAGCACCCGACAGTTCGGCTTGAACATGCACACCCGCGAGGTTGGCGCCCGCGAAACGTGGGGCGTCCGTCGTCTTGGCCGTCAAGTCCGAATAGATCGTCGGCCGGTAGATCGTCGCGCCACTCAGATTGGCGCCGGAGAGATTGGCACGGATCAGCACCGAGCGATCGAGACGGGTGTTCGACAAGTTGGCGCCCGACAGGTTCGCGCCCGTGAAATCGGTGCCGTAGAAGTCGGAGCGCGCAAGGTTGGCGCCTTTGAAGTCGAGTTCGGCGAGGTCGAGGTAGGCCAGGAAGCGGCCGGAAAAGTCCAGGCGCTCACCGGGGCGGGCGGCATGAAGCGCGCTTGTAATCTGGCGGGCGTTCAGTTCAGCGATCTGCGAAACGGGTCCAAGCGGTTGCTCCGCCCTCGCGCCGCCGGCGAGGGTGAACAGCGCCACAACCACAGCAACCTTCAAAATCGCGATCGAGAATCTGTCCAACTCGATTGTCGCCCTTTCGTGCCTGATCTCCAGATACGATCATGCACGAGTCCCGGACCCCCGAGGATTACTTTTTTTCGCGAACGATATGAGCACTTAGTCGCGTGCCCTACGACGCAACGTTATCTCGTTGTGACCGCTACGACGGGTGATGCGTGCACCGTGCAAAGATATCGAGCCGCGAATCGTACTGGGTCGTCGCGATGTCCATGATGCCCAGTACGGAATGGAAGAGGTTGTCATGGCTCACGGGCGCCGATGCCTGGGCCTCCAGGCAACCGTCCGCGATGCCGTTGTCGGCGCGCAGGCTGGGCGACAACCACGTCATGAACGGGACTTGCGTCTGCTCCCTGGGAGCGAGCGCGTAGGGCATGCCGTGCAGGTAGATGCCGTGCTCTCCGAGGCTCTCGCCGTGATCGGAGAGGTAGATCATCCCGGCCTCGACGCCTTCGGCGCCCGATAGGATCGAAATCAACCGCGCCAGCACGTGATCGGTGTAAAGAATGGTGTTGTCGTAAGCGTTGACGATCTCCTCGGTCGTGCAGTGGCTGAACTGGGCATCCTTGCACGCTGGCGTGAACCTCTCGAACGCGGCCGGGTAACGCTTCCAGTAGGCCGGTCCGTGGCTCCCCATCATGTGCAGCACGACGACCGTGTCGCGCCGGATCTGACCCACGCGGGTTTCAAGCCCGTCGAGCAGGATTTCGTCAAAGTTACCGGTCGAAGCATAAAAGGTCGGGTGCGCCATGCCGGTCAGAGTTTCTGTCGAAACACGGTCGCAAACGCCTTTGCAGCCCGACTGGTTGTCGCGCCACAGCACGTCGACACCGCCGTGCCGAAGAACGTCGAGCAGGTTCTCGCGAACGGCGGCTTTGTTGTTGGTGAAATCACTTTGAGTAAGCCCGGAAAACATGCAGGGCACGGACTCCGCCGTGTCTGTCCCGCACGAACGAGCGTTAGGGAAGTTGATGAGTTCACTGACTTTGCGAAGCTCGGGATTCGTGTCGCGCGCGTAGCCATTGAGGGAGAAGTTAGCGGCGCGCGCGGTCTCTCCAACGACGATGACAAATAAGTGGGGTCTCGCATTGGGCTCCGGCATTCGCTCCGCGTCGCGTCCGACTGCGGCCATCTCCTTGGCCTTACCTTCGCGTTTGCGCGCGTATTTCGTCACTGCCGCGATGTAGTTCGTCGGCGTCAACGTGAGGCGCAACTGCGGCGTCTCACGAAACACCGACAGGAACTCGCCGAAGAACGGCGCAATGGCGAGGGCGATCACTGCAAGCGACAGCGCAGCAGCTTTAAGCTTGGCCTTGGAATCATGTGCGAACGGCCGTTCGAGCCAGCGTACCCGCCACAGTATGACAGCCGGCAGGACGCCAAGAAGCAGGATATACGCCGCCATCTTGATGCTCATCAGATCGCCGGCTTCGGCCTGGTCGGTCTGAAAGATGTCGCGGATCGTATTGACGTCGATCACTACCCCATATTGGTGCATGAAATAACTGGCGGCCGCGGTCGTCGGGAGCAGGATCGTCAACAGGACGCGCAGCAGCGGTCGCAGTGAGAATGCCAGCAGCACGAGGTTGAACAGTGCAACGAGCGCCGCGCCGACGGCGCCGAGGAAGAGCCAATCGAACGCGGTCGTTGGCGAGACGGCGGCATACAGTTTTCCCCAGAAGGGCCCGTTCAGAGCAACGGCGATGAATAGGGCGGCGGCCAGCGTGATGGCTTCGGGACGCTGCGGTCTCAGCACGGCTGTGCGATCCTTGATTTGATGCTGAAGGACGTGTGGGTCGCCCCTTTACGCCACTTCGGGACGGCGTGAGACAGAAATGAGACGTTCCAATGTCAGTTCGGTCGAGCGATCGAGCATCCCATCGGCGCGGCGCGGCCGGAAATGCAACTGAAAGGCGCGGACGACTTTCGAGGTCTGCTCGTCAAGTTCGCCCGATTGCGGTACGGCGTAACCATAGGCGGCAAGACCGCGCTGCGCGTTCAACACGCGTTCGCCGCGTGCGCACAATTCAAGCGGGGCGTCCTGCGGCCGCAAGGGCGACGGTCGTATCCAACGCCCCACGCCTTCGCGCGCGAGCATGGCCCAGTTGAATTTCTCGCCCGGGTCGATCTTACGTTGCGGCGCGACGTCGGAATGCGCCAGCACATCCTCCGCCGGTATGCCGTGGCGGCTCACGATATCTTTCGACAGGGCGACAACCGCGCGCATCTGGGGGGCTGGAAAGTCCGGGTAGCCATGGGCGTGGCCAGGGTTCTGGATCTCGATGCCGATCGAGTGCGAGTTGATGTCGGTTTCGCCACGCCAGAAAGAGTTGCCGGCGTGCCAGGCTCGCAGCGATTCAGGGACCATCTGCGTGATACGACCGATCTCATCGATTACGTAGTGGCACGAAACCTTACTTTCCTCGCGGGCCAGCCAGTCGACGGCTTTGGCCGCGGTGGACATACCCGTGTAGTGCAAAACCAGCATACGCGGACGCGCATTGCCCCGGCGCATCTCGACGTTATGCGCCGGACGAACGTTGCAGACGAGGTGGCTGTCGGCGTCGAAAGTCACGAACTCGGCTCGAGAGCGCGTTCCACGCGTTTGCCGCGCTCGGTCAGGATTGCCTCGTAGGCATTGGTAATGACCGAGAGCCGCCGCTCGGCGCCCGCCAGCAACTCGGGCGGGACACCCTTGGCGATGAGCGCGTCAGGATGGTGGCTCTTCACCAGTTCGAGATATCGTTTCTTGATCAGGGCGTCGGTTGCGCCGGGCGGCACGTTCAATACCTCGTAGGGGCTGTCCGGGTCGACGACGAAGCCGCGGCGGACACAGCGATACTCGCCCGCCGTCAATCCGAAGACCTCGGCAACACGGGCGAGATAGAGGTCCTCCTGCGGGTGCAGCACGCCATCAGCGGTCGCGACATGGAAAAGGCATTCGAGCACTGAGACTTTCAGCTCCGGCTCGTCTTCGAGCAGCCGGGCAACCTGGGCGGCGTAGGTTTCGAAGCCCGCCACTTCCTGGCTCGCAAGCTGGTAGAGTCGGCTCACGTTCTCGCAATCGCCGTCGGGCACGTGGAACTGACGCTTGAAGGCTTCCGCCTCAACTGGTGTCGAAACACCGTCGGCCTTGCTCATTTTGGCGGCGAGCGCAACGACGGCGATCGTGAAAGCGACGCTCGATTGGCCGCCGCCCCAGCCGATCGCGCCCTTGACGGAATCGAGCGCGGCGCGGACGCCGCCACCCATCGCCGTTGTCACGGCGTTTTTCAGAAACTGCCAGGGCATGATCGGTATTTGATCCTGCGTTGGCCGCTCAAGCTATTTGCCCGCGGCAAGCTTACCGGCGTTCAGCATAGACGACGGTTTGGCGAAGGTCCCCTGAATTTCTTGAAATGTTTGGCCACCGATGGCGCCGCATCTTGGCGCGTGGATGCGACGGCTTGCCCGCCACGTCAGGCCGGCGGATCGTCGCCCTGGCCTCGAGCGCGCCGCTCTGCCATGAACTGATCGAACTCGGCTTTTTCCTTGGCGTGGCGCAGCTTCGAGAAGAAAGCTTGGAACTCGCGCTCCTCCTCTTCCAGTCGTCTCAGCGTCGTGGCGCGATACGCGTCGAAAGCGGAGTTGCCCGGCGGAGCCGAGGACGCGTGATCCGAGCGATAGCGACCGGTGCGACGCTCGGCTCGCTCCGTCCGCCAGATCGAGAAGCGCTCGGCCCATGATCTTGCGCCATCGAGTGCGCGTTGGCCCAGCGCCTGGGCGCGCACCGGTAAGCGGCGGCGATGCATCAGGTAGGCACCGGCCGCAAACGCGAGCGCGGACGATGCGATTAGAGCGAGCAAGTGGGGTGGTGGGAGGAAATGGTGCAGCTTCATGAGCGGGGGCCTCAGTCTGACGGACGATCAGTAACCTGCAAACTCGCGCTCGCGCGGCGATCCGTCGAAGGAACGCCGCGCGCCGGCACTTTTCGTCAAGCGGGCGGGGGCGTCACGTCGCCGCCGGTCGACTGCGGGCGTTCGCGCCGCTCGCTCATGAACTGATCGAATTCGGCCTTGTCCTTGGCCTGCCGCAACTTCGACAGGAAGGCGTGGAACTCGCGCTCTTCGTCCTCCAGCCGCTTCAACGTGGCGGCGCGATAGTCGTCGAACGCGCGGTTGCCGCTCGAATAAGCGCGGTCGGAAAACCCGCGCACCTCATCTTCAACGCGCGACTTCACACGCTCAACACCGTCAGCGAACCGCGACTGCCAGCGGCCCGTGCGGCTATGCCATCCACACGACATGCGTCCACTCCAGATCAGATAGGCGAGGATCGCGAGGCCAATCGGCCAGAACAGCACGAAGCCGAGCACCATCACCGCGATCCACGCGGGCTGACCCCAATCATCGAGCCGCGCAACCATTTCTGACATAGCCACCCTCACTCGGTTAATATGTAAATGTATTTTACATTCACATACGTGGGTGTCAATTGTGCGTCTTCAAGGGGGCGGTTACGATTTTTCGCGGATACCCAGGCCATCGAGATAAATGAGGACCATGGCGTCGAGCAGGTCTTCCGGGCTCATTGGGATAGGCCGGCGCGCTGCGTCACCGCGGGCGAACAGCGATGCAATTCCGTGGGCCTGCGCCCAGACATGCAAGGCCATCATCATCACGGGCGGGCGGTTGCCTTCCGGCATCGTCTCGATCAAGCCGGCGCAAGCATCGCGCAGCACGTTGAAGGCGCGTTCGCCCGCGTCGCGAAGTTCGGGAAAAGCATCAAACGACAGACCGGACTCGAACATGGCCGAGAAAAGTGCCGGCTCACCACGTGCGAACGCGAGATAAGCGCGGCCCAACCGCTCGAATGCCGTTTGCGGATCGGGTTTCCCACTATTCCAAGCGGCGGACAGCTTGGCGGTGAAGGTCTCGAAGCCCTTGAGCGCAATGTCGGCCATCAGGCCGTCGCGATCACGATAGTGGCGGTAGGGCGCAGCGGGACTGACACCGGCGGCGCGCGCGGCCTCGGCGAAGGTGAAACCAGCCGGACCTTTTTGCGCGATGAGGTCCAGCGCGGCCTTGATCAACGCCTCGCGCAGGTTGCCGTGATGGTAGCCGCGGCGCGAACCCGAACCGCCGTCTCTATGCCAGCTCATGGGCCGCTTCTATCCGCTTTGCGGCCGCGCGGCGACTCTTGTCCCGGTCCCGGGGCAAATGTGGCAGCGACCGGCTACTTGCAGATATTCATAAGCCCGTCGCGGCCGTGGCGCGCCAGGTCCATATGGAAGTGGTCGTGATGGTTGGCGTCGTAGTTGGGGCCAAGCACAGTGGTGAAATGCTTGCAGGCGCCATCGTGTACATCGCGCAGGAATGCTTGCTCGCGCTCGGTGCCGCGCCAACCGCCCTTTACGGTGACACGCTCGCCGCTTGCGAGCGTGAAAACGGAAATGTCGAGCGCGTTGGCGTAACCGTGTTCGGAGAGCCTTGCACCGTTGACGTGATTCATCGGGCGGCAGGAGTAGGACGCGGCGACTTTCATTTCGACGACGGGCTGGCCGAAGTGGAAACGCGCGGCGCGGTCGACAACCTCGGTCACCCAACGCTCGACCTGCGGGATCATGGGACAGCGCAGCATCGCGGGCGGCACCATCGCAACGCGGCCGCCGGCCGCCGCCGACATTTCAAACGGCCTTTCGCTGCCGCAGTAGCTCGGACCACCAAGCGCAGACCGTGTTCGGATGAAGCGCGTCTGGCGTACAGCGCCGGCGGAAATGCAGGCGTTTTCTTCGCTCGCACGCCATGGTTCGTACTTTGCCGTGAAACTCGGGCCGGTGGTGCCGCATCCCCAAAGCAACAGGGGCCCCGCCATAAGCAGGGCCACAAGGGGGCCGTAAACGCGCACGCTACCGGACAACATGGCCAGGGACGCTAACGCCATCATAGTTAACGCTGCTTTAACGAAGTCCCCCGACCTGCGCCTTTGTCTCCTGTTTTTCCGGCTGTTTTGAGTTCCGGGCGCGGCAAAGCTCGGGCACGCGCAGAGCGCACATCCCGTCGCCGGTTTCGAACAAGTTATCCACAGGGGTGTCGCAAAGCTGAAATGCAGCTGAGATCGCGTCGTCACACGTCGCAGCTACATCTCGCCTGCCTCGAATTTGTGCGGGGCCTCGCCCGGTCATGTAGCAGCGTACGGGTCGAGGGAAATGCCGTTCCGCGTCTTCGGTCGGGCTTGTATCGCGTGCCGGTCTGAAGGCGCTCCTCACGACGTCTCGCTCAAGGCCTTTGGCCGACCGCGGGCAACGAGGAGCGATCAGTGGCGGTCAGCGGTGCCGGACCTGGCGGCATAATTCCCCCGTGCCCTGCCTGGTCCGGCCTGCTCCACACTTACATGCCGGCTTCAACCCGCTTCAGGAACGCAACGACCTCGGCCTTGAAGGCGCGGTCACCGGTGGCCTTCATGTGATCGCGACCAGGGATCGTGAACGGTGTTGCATTGGGCATCAACTCGGCAAGGCCTTCGGCCGGGCCTCCAATGACATCGTGCTCGCCGACCGCAATGAGAACCGGAGCATGGATCTGTCCGACCATCTCCGCCGTGATCGGAGCACGCGCGGAGCGGATGCACGCCGCGAGCGCAAGCAGATCGCTCTTGGTCTGCTCGGCAAAAGCGCGGAAAGTGCGGGCCGTCGGGTTTGTCACATCGTCGATGCTCGCCGCTTCCAGCGCGTGAGCGATAGGTCCTGTTCCCGCGATACCGCGGACCATATTGATGCCGAGGCCGCCGAACACAACGCTCGCGACGCGATCGGGGTGGCCGACCGAGAGAAACGTGGCGATGCGCGCGCCCATCGAATAGCCGACCACATGGGCCTTGGCGATGCCGAGATGGTCGAGAAGCCGGAACGCGTCTTCCGCCATCAGAGGAGCGCCGTAGTCCGTTGTGGCATAGAGTTTCTGACTTTCGCCATGGCCGCGGTTGTCGAAGGCGATAACGCGGAAACCTTCGCTCTGGAGCGTGCCTGCCCAGGTCGTGCCGATCCAATTCATCGACGCGTTCGATGCGAAACCGTGGATGAGAAGCACGGGCAGGTGGCGCGTGCCGCGTCCAGAATCGAAATAGGCGATCTCTACTCCGGCGCTATCGAACCGGTTCATCATTGCTGTGGACACCTGCGGCAATTGGTTGGACGCCTCCCCTATCACTGATCGGCGCGCGACGGTATCGTGCAAGAGCCGCAGGCAAGAGGCTTGGAAGGATATCGCATGGCCGGTTCGACGATCCCGCATTTCGCAAACGACGTGGGCGCCGAGCGCATCTTCATCGGCGTCAAGGAGTTCAACTGCATGGGTGCGCGGCCGCCCTTCGACCACCCTCACGTCTATCTCGACATGGGGCAGGATGGACAGATCCTATGTCCCTACTGCTCGACGCTTTACGTTTATGACCCGCGCCTCGCCGCCGACGAGAGCGACCCCGCGGGCAGCCTGGTCGCGGCCTAGCGCAATGATCGCGCCGGGCTCGCTGCAGCAATTCTGACGGATGCCGGACGCGCAACTCCCAGTCTTGATCGCAGGTGGCGGTATCGGCGGGCTCGCAACGGCTTTAGCGTGCGCGCGCCGTGGTACCGCAAGTATCGTGTGTGAGCGTCGCGCAAACCTCGCTCAAGATGGCGCCGGAATTCAAATAGGGCCGAATGGTACGCGCATCCTTACACAGCTCGGCGTGGCCGGAAGGCTGCTGCCGCGCGTTTCGATGCCGGACGCCATTTCCGTGCATTCGGGCCAGGACGAACGCGCACTTGCGCGGCTACCGCTCGGAGATTGGATAGCGCAACGTCATGGCGCACCATACTGGACGGCGCATCGCCAGGATCTTCATGCGGCCCTGCTGGAGACGGCGGTTGCAGAGCGGCTCATCACCATCATGACGGACGTGGACGTCGGCTCCTATTCGGAAGGTGGCGCGTGCATCGATGCCATGCTGGCGGACGGACGGCGCATCTCCGGCCGCGTCCTTGTCGCAGCCGACGGATTGTGGTCGCGGTTGCGCCCTCAGATCGCGGGCGCGACCGCGGTCGCGAAGCCTGCGGGCAAATGCGCTTACCGTAGCGTCGTCGCACGCGAGCAGATGCCGGGTCCGTTGAGGGACAACGATGTGCATATATGGCTCGGAACGGGGAGTCATATCGTGC
This sequence comes from uncultured Hyphomicrobium sp., assembly GCA_964651805.1. Lineage (GTDB taxonomy): Bacteria > Pseudomonadota > Alphaproteobacteria > Rhizobiales > Hyphomicrobiaceae > Hyphomicrobium_B. The sequence continues at coordinate 731,909 of CAZYXX010000001.1, forward strand.
ACTACCCCGTGCGCGGCGGGCAGGAGTTTGCCATCATCATCATCGTCGATGACGCCACGAAATCCGATACCTGGAGCGCCGCGGTCGAAGCGGGTTGGCACAATCGGCACGCGGCGACCATCCCGCCAACGCTGCGTGCGGCACTCGACGCGGTCGAGGGCTGGCGCGTGTGGTCGCTCGTCACATTGCCGCCACTCGCCGGCTGGACGAGCGGACGCGCGGCGCTTCTAGGGGATGCGGCACATCCAGTCTTGCCATTTCTCGCACAAGGCGCGGTGCTGGCGCTTGAGGATGCGGTGACGATTGCGGCGCACCTCGCGCAAGCGCCAAGGAGCGAAGCGAGCGCGCTACGTGCCTATGAACACGACCGGCGACGCAGGGCGCTTGCGGTGGCCCGCGCTTCGGAAGCCAATGGGCGCATTTATCATCTCGACGGTATCATGCGGGTGGCGCGTGACAGCGTCCTTGGCATCGTTCCTCCATCAGCCTTGATGGGCCGCTATGACTGGTTGTACGGCTGGCGCTCTCGATCGCCGTCCGACGCGGAGCGGGCATCGTCATGACCATCCCGAACGGTTTCCGCAAACACCGTGTCACGCTCGGCGTTCAAGGCCTCATTGTCGACGCTGAGAAGCGCGTCCTTCTCATTCGCCACAGCTATCGGCCAGGCTGGCACTTCCCCGGTGGCGGGGTCGAACGGAACGAGCCCATCGACGAGGCGCTCAAGCGCGAACTTCGCGAGGAAGCGGGCGTTATTCTGCGAACAGCTCCCAAGCTCGTCGGCGTCTATAGTCATTTCGACGAGTTTCCCGGCGATCACATCCTGCTTTTTCTCGTCGAGGACTGGCATCAGCCGAGCGTGCCGGCACCCAACGGCGAAATCGCCGAACAGCAGATGTTTTCGCTCGACCGGCTTCCGGTCGACATCGCAGAGGCAAGCGCCAGACGGATCAGCGAGGTGCTGCTTGGCGCCCCAAAATCGGCCACATGGTAAGCTTCGGTTTACCGAGCGAAGCGGGAGTTGCGCGCCCAAGCACGGCCGATTTGCCTAAGCACGCGCCATGCAGGCCGTTATTTCTTTCGTCACGACAATTTACCAATACATGGCATGGTAGGTCGGCATTAGCGATTTGCAGCCGCAGTGTGCCTTGAGGCGGATGGGGTATGTCGAGTTACGCGGGTGAGATCGGCCGCGCTTCAAGTGTAGCCGCGCGCATCAACCGCGGCGGTCGCGGATGGCGTCTTGCCATCAGCAATGAAAATATCGTCAGCACCGGGCTCGTCGTTTGGATCGCCGGCCTAACGCTATCGAAAACGCTTTTCAATGTGCCGATTCCGTCTCGGCCGTTCTGGTTTGCCGGCTATCTCGCGGTCGCGATCGTTCTGCTCCGGCACCATGACGCGTTCCTACGCTTGCTTCGCGATAACCTGCTGGTTCTCTGTTGGGCGCTTCTGGCACTTTTTTCGTCCCTGTGGGCCTATACGCCTTCCGCGACAGCCTACAACGCGTTCCAGCTGCTGATGACCGTGCTCATCGGTTTCGTGTTCGCCGATATCGCGGGGCCCAAACGCATGCTGCGCCTGCTGTTCTTCGCGTTTCTAGTGGTCAACCTTGCGTCGCTAGCGTTCTTCTTCGTCAACCGGATGGAAGCCACCGGTGCCTACGGCGAACTGCGCGGCATCTACTTCCACAAAAACGAGATGGGCCTGTATGCCATCCTTTTGCTAATTACCTCGTGTTGCCTGTTCATTGATGGGTATCGGCGCGCTCTTACACTTTTCTCTTTCCTCGTCGGTCTTGGCATCCTGCTGTTCTCGCGCTCCGGTTCCTGCCTCGTTGCCGCTACTGTCGTGCTGTCATTCGTCCCGCTGGCTCTCGTTTATCGACAGGGCTCAGGGCTGTTGTCGCTCGCGCTCGGACTGCAATTCATAATCCTGGCGCCGCTTGCGGCGATCGTGCTGATTTTCGAAATCGACCTGTTCGCCCTCGCACTTGAAGGCGTCGGAAAAGATTCCACTCTTACCGGGCGCACGGTGCTTTGGGATTTCGCGCTCGACGCCATAGCCGAACGGCCATGGCTCGGCTTCGGCTATATGAGCTACTGGGACAACGCCAATCCGGCGGTGCCATTTCTGCGATATGTTGTCGGCCAGGCGCTTTGGTATTTCCACAACAGCTATCTGGAAGTGGCGGTCGCGTTCGGGATTCCGGGATTTTTGCTCATTGTCGGAACGCTGTTGATCCTGTTCAAGCGCGCGGTGACGGTCTTCTGGCGCTCGCCGGACGGGGCCGCGCTATTCGCGTGCCTTTTCGTCTTGTTGATTTTTGTCTACTCGTCCTCCGAGAACCCGCTCATGGTCAACCACGGGTTCAACCAAATGATCATCGCGGCAGTTTTCGCGGCCACGACCGCCCGGCTGAAAGCGCTTAGGCGGAAATGACCAGCGCGCCATTTCGTGACGGTCCGTTCCATTGTGACGCGCGGGGCTGCTGAAACAGGGCTGCGAATTCGCTCCTACCCCTTTCGCGGGACTCCAAAGACCCTGGCCGCACTTTTAGATTGAAGGTTAACCGTCGCGTTCCTTGGGGAAATTGCGAACCATGGCGCAGACTAACGCAATGCCGAGGACCCCTGGGACCAAAGCGCGCTGCGCCGCTTTTTGGCGAGGAAGTTGCACAGTAAGGACGTCACGCAGATGCGCACTTCCGATCCGGCCTTTGACGCGTATCGAGTGATCAAAATTTAGGGCAATTGCCGCTACCTTCGCCTGGAATACCGCCACCATGCTGCTCGATACCTACCGAGAGACCCGCTTCGGACACCTTTGATGAGCGCGTCAAGCACCACTCGGGGTTATCGAGCCGACATCGACGGCCTTCGCGCCGTCGCTGTTCTGTCTGTGTTGCTGTTCCACTGCGGCGTTAGCGGCATCACCGGCGGTTTCGTCGGCGTCGATGTGTTCTTCGTCATTTCTGGATACGTCATCGCGCTCACCCTGATGCGCGACCTCGATACGGATTCGTTTTCGATCCGCAAGTTCTACGAGCGGCGGGTCCGGCGGCTGTTTCCCGCGCTTATCTTCGTGTTCGCGTTATCGTGGATCGCGGCTTGGTTGCTGTTCCTGCCAACCGACTTCGACGACTTTTCGCGCAGCCTGTCAGCGGCGGCGACATTCGTTTCGAACATCTATTTCTGGCGCTACTCGGGATACTTCAACAACGAGGCGCTGCTTCGCCCGCTGCTGCACACCTGGTCGCTCTCGGTCGAAGAGCAGTTCTACATCTTCGCGCCGATCGCGATGTATGTCTGCTATCGCTACCTCAACAAGCGCTACATGCTGATGCTCTTGCCCGCGATTGCGCTGTCGCTCGGGCTCAGCGTGTACGCGAGCGACTTTGCGCCGACCGCGAACTTCTTCCTGCTTCCGACGCGGGCCTGGGAGCTTCTGATCGGCGTCGTTATAGCGGTCACGCGGCCACCCAAGCTCTCGGACTCGATGCGCGCGACCGCGGCGACGGCTGGTTTGGCGCTCATCGCCTACGCCGTGTTTGGTTACACCAAATTCACGCCATTTCCGGGGCTGAGCGCCATTCCGCCCTGCCTTGGCGCGGCGCTTATCATCTGGGCTGGCAGCGGCGGCACGACACCCGTCAACCAGGCGCTGGCGTGGAAGCCGGTCGTCGCCGTGGGGCTCATTTCCTATTCGCTCTATCTCGTACATTGGCCGCTGATCGTGTTTGCGCGGTACGCGACGCTTCGAGATCCGACGAATTTCGAGATCGCCGCCATTATTATCGCGAGCTTCGCGCTTGCGACATTCAGCTGGCGCTACATCGAGCAACCGTTTCGGCACCCGGAACGCAAGCCGAATTCGCGGCCGCTGCTCTATCGCGGCGTCGCGGCGATGGCGGTCGTCGCGCTTGCCGGAGGCTTCGGCATGGCCACCAACGGCGCAGCCTGGCGGTTCCCACGCGAGGTCGCGCGCAGCATCCCCGATCCCAACACGTGGAAAACGGGAACGTGCTTCCAGGTCGGGGACATTGAGACCGGAAACTGGGACCTTGCGTCCTGCACACGCACTTCGGGCGGCACGGCCAAGGTTCTGCTGTGGGGCGACTCCTACGCGGCGCACTACATTCCTGGGCTCGAAGCCTTGGCCCGTTCGATACCCGTGCAGATCGTCCAATATACGGCCGCCGGATGTCCGCCGGTGCTTTCCTACTATTCCTACGCACGGCCGGGCTGCGGCGACTTCAATCGCCGCGCAATCAACATCATCCGTGACAACGGCATCAAGACCGTCATCCTCTCGGCCCGCTGGGTCGACCTGCAGCAGCGTGGTCTCGACAGCATCCAAAGCACGCTGGAGGAGCTAAAGCAGATGGGCGTGGAGGCGTGGGTCATCGGGCAATCGCCGATCTTCCCGGCCAACGTCCGTCTCATCGCCTACAAGAACCAGGGCAACGGCGAGCGGGCCGAGTACTGGCCGACAGCGCTCGACAAGGACATCAATCCGCGTCTGCGCGCGGCCGCCGCAGGCGCCCACTTCATCGATCCGCTGCAGTTCCTCTGCAACGGCGAGCTGTGCCGATATCGCGAGGACGAGCAGCTTCTCTACAACGACAGCGGCCACTTCTCGGAGAAGGGCAGCGTGCTTGCAGTGCAAGACTACTTTCCGTTGCTGGCACGCGAGCGCTCGGCCAACGCCGACCCACACGTCCGGTGACGATCATGATAAAGCACACAGGACAGGTTGTCGCATATCTGACGCAATCCGCGAAAAATGCACGATTTACCAAATATGTAGGTGTCTTGGCGTACATGAAGCCCGGCTATTCTAGCATCATCCGGACCCTGGCAATCCTCGCGTACACGTCCGCACGGGCCATGGGAATTCCGGCTGGCATCCAAATGGCGGCGGCATCCACGAGTTGCGTCCGATGAGCCAAGTGCCTGTATCCGGTGCGGCGAGTGAGCGCTCGAGCGGCGTGGCACAAGAGCCGCGCGACTTGGCTCGGGACTCGTTGCGCGTCGCATTCTTCGGCCACGACTGGACCGAGAGCACGATCATCAAGCGCGTCGAAGCGTTTCAGGAGCACGGAGCCAAAGTCACCGGCTTCATGTTCCGCCGTTTGCACGACAAAATCGCACTCGCACCAAGCTGGACCAACGTGGCGCTCGGCGCCACGCGTGATGGTCGCTATCTGCGGCGCATCGGGCAACTGTTCGCCGCACTGCCGACGGTCATCCGGAATCGCGAACTGCTGCGCGACGCTGACGTCATCTACGCACGCAACACGGACATGTTGGCATGCGCGGTACTCGGCAGGCTGCTGACGGGTTCGAAAGCACCGCTCGTCTATGAAGCGCTTGACGTGCAGCCGATCTACACCGGCACGGGCACTGTCAGCCGCATCATGCGTTTCCTGGAGCGGCGGTTGATGTCGGCTTCGAGCCTGCTTGTCGTCAGTTCTCCCACGTTCGTGAGCCGCTACTTCGAACCCGTGCAGCGCTACAGCGGACCGTGGTTTCTGCTCGAGAACAAGGTCGTGATGAAGCCAGCGCCGGGCGGGTTGACGCTGCCGGTGCGGACCGGCCCGCGCCGCCGTGGGAGATGGACCATCGGCTGGTTCGGTGTCATTCGTTGCCAGCGCAGCCTCGCAATCCTGGAACGGGTCGCCGCGCGCCTTGGAGACCGCGTGGAAATCCATATCCGCGGTCTTCCGTCGGTGACGCATGGCATCACCGCCGAACGGCTGCAGCGCGTCGCCAACCGACGCAGCAATATCAAGTATTTCGGCCCCTATAACGCGCCGCGGGACCTTGCGTCCATCTATGGCGCCGTCGACCTTGTCTGGGCGGTCGACTTCAGCGCCGCGGGCTCAAACTCCGACTGGCTCATTCCCAACCGTCTTTATGAAGGTGGCCTCTACGGCGTTCCCGCGCTCGCGCGCAAAGACACCGCAACCGGCGACATCGTTGCGCGCGATGAAAGCGGCTGGTGTCTCGATGAGCCGCTTGAAGCCTCGCTTACCGCGCTGATCGAGGACCTGGATGAGGGAACCTACGACGTGGCCTCGTGCCGGTTGCGCGATGCCGACCGCTCCACCTTCGTCGACATCTTCGATACGCGCGATCTGGTCTCGCGATTGCGCCAAATTTCGTCGCTGGCAGGTGACACCAGGGAACATAACAAGAGCTGAAATTGGATTTTTTCGCTTAGTGGGAACCGTGACTATGTCGAACCGCGTACTCGTTCTCGAATTCAACGAACTGACCCCGCACCTCGTCGACCGCTTCATTGCCGAAGGGCATCTGCCCAACTTCAAGCGGCTCCGGGATGAGAGCGTGGTCTGCATCTCGGACGCGGAGGAAGACCCGCCGACGCTGGAGCCCTGGATTCAATGGGTCACGGTGCACACGGGCCTCACCTACAGCCAGCACAAGATCTTCAACCTGGGCGATGCGGGGAAGCTCGATGCACCGCGCGTCTGGGACGTGCTCGCGGATCAGGGCAAGAAATCATGGATCTGCGGCAGCATGAACGCGTCTGTCGCCACGCGCAACAAGGACAACGTGCTGTTCCTTCCTGACCCCTGGAGCACGAACGTCAAGCCGAACCCGGAAGAGAAGTTTCGCCCATACTTCGAATTCGTCCGCCGCAATGTCCAGGAATACACGCGCGAAAAAGTACCGCTCAGCCGCAGCGACTACATTGACTTCGTGCGCTTCATGGTGACGAACGGGCTTTCTCCCCGGACCATGTACGAGACGGCCAAACAGCTCGTCACCGAGCGCTTCAAGAAGGTGCATTGGCGGCGCGCCGCGATCCTCGACCGCCTGCAGTGGGACGTATTCCGCCATCACTACAAGCGGTTCAAGCCGGACCTGTCGACGTTCTTCATCAACAGCACCGCCCACTATCAACACTACTACTGGCGCAACATGGAGCCGGAGAGCTTCGAGCTCAAGGATGAGGCCGACCGGCAGGAAGAATACGCGGGCGCGATCCTATTCGGGTACCAGAAGATGGACAGCATCATCGGCGAGTGCCTGGACATGGTCGACGCGGACACCACCGTCGTCCTGTCGACCGCGCTCAGCCAACAGCCGATGACCAAGTACGACGAGGAAGGCGGCAAGCAGCTCTTCAAGATCCAGGACATGGCGGCGTTCGCCGCGTTCGCAGGGCTTGAGACACCGTTCGAGTATGCGCCAGTCATGGCGGAGGAGTTCTACCTTCATTTCGCCAGCGAGGCGGAAGCGGAGCAAGCGGAGAAGAAACTTGCTCAGGTGCGCCTGCCAGACGGCCAGTCCGTTCTTTACATGCGCCTCGAAGGACCAAGCATCTTCGCGGGCTGCCGCGTGTTTTCGCAACCTTCGAAGGATTTGGCGCTGGTCAGCGCGACTTCCAATACGCCACGCCTCTTCAGCGACCTCTTCTATCCGGTCGACGGCGTGAAAAGCGGCATGCATCACCCCGACGGCATCCTCTGGTTCCGGCTGCCTAGCCGCAAGCATGGTCGCGTGGCACAGAAGATTCCGCTGCGCCAGATCGCGCCCACACTGGCGGGATTGTGCGGCGTCATCAAAGACCAGGCCTTCCCGGCCAAGCCCGTTAACGAGGTGCTTGGGTAGTCCAAGTGCAGCGGCCGCTTCGAATCCTCGCTCCGACCCGTTACCCGTGGGCTTTCAACAGCCCGCGTCACTCGCGGCATGCCATCCAGCGGCGGCCGTTCCTTGCCGTCAACAAGGTGGCTAAGGACTACGAGGGCATCACGCTGCTCGCAGCGCCGCCGTGGGCGCCGTATGACCTGATCCACGCATTCAACCGCATACCGCTCAACCCCGGTCCGTTCGTCATCGGGTTTGAGTCGCATTTGCCGCGTGCCTACGGCATGGAGCGGACCTCTTACTATCGCTGGCTGACCGATATGCTCGCGGGACCGCGATGCCGCCGTATCGTCGCGATCTCTGAACACGCGCGGCGCACCTTCCTGCATACCCATGCGGACAATTCCAACCTCGAGGCGTTGCAGGCCAAGCTCGAAGTGCGCTTCCCGAGTCTGGTTCTGCCCGAAGCGCCCGTGCCGTCCGAACCGGACACGGCGGTCGACGCGCCTCTGCGTTTGACCTTCGTCGGCAACCACTTCGCTCGCAAGGGTGGCTGCGTCGCTGTCCGCGTCGCCGAGATGGCGCGGCAGCGTGAGTTGCCGCTTCACGTCACGATCGTCTCGACGCTGGAGACCGGTGCGAAGACGTGGACCGATCCGCTGCGTTCCGACTTTTTCGACCCCTACATCGCGCTGCTCGATCAGCCGAACTTGACACTGCACCGGGGTCTTGACAATGCGGCCGTCAACGCATTGTTGCGCGCGAGCGACCTTTCGATACTTGCGACCTTCTCCGATACGTTCGGCTACAGTGCGATCGAGTCCCTCGCCAATGGCGTACCCGTCATCGCCACGCGGCAGGGGGCGCTGCCGGAATTTCTCGTGCACGGCGAGAATGCGCTGTTGATGGATATCGAGCTCAACGGGCTTGGCGACTGGAAGTATTCGGCGTATCCGCATCGCGACACGCCGGCATTCGAGGCGATCTACAGGGATGAGCTTGAACGGCTGTCGACGGAAACCTTCGCGTTCGTCGAAAAGCTTTGCGCGGATCGCACTACGCTTGCTGGCATGAAGGCGTCCGCGTTACAGACGGCGCGTGACAATTTCGACTCGTATTCCGCGTCAGACTACTGGGATCGGCTGTATCAAACCGCGTTGGTTGAGGCGAAGGCTGCATGACGACCGCACGGACAGGGAATGAAACCAAGTGCGCGGCGTCCGCTTGCGCGACCGCCTGACACTTGATCTAACAAAGCGCCAATCGTCCCGAACGCTTAAGAACGTCCATCTGGAGTAAGTAACCATGAAGCGCCTGCCGTTTGTTCTGCTGTGCAGCTGCCTGATGACGGCAAGCGCAACGGCCGATACCGGTTCGTCGTTCTTCGATCAGTTCGACAGCTTCGACAGAAGCCGCTGGACGCTGTCGCATGGCTGGTCGAACGGCGAATTTCAGGATTGCATGTGGAGCAAAGATAACGTCCGGCTCGAAGGCGGCGTGTTGCAGCTCAAGCTCACGCGCGTGCCTGTTAAGGACAAATCCTATTCGTGCGCCGAGGTGCAGTCGGTCGGCCCCTACGGCTACGGCACGTACGAGATCCGCATCCGCCCCGCGAAAGCGTCCGGCATCGTATCAACGTTTTTTACCTATTCCGGTCCGCCAGCATTTCAACAGCCGCATGACGAGGTCGATTTCGAGTTCCTCGGCCGTCATCCCGACAAGGCGCAGCTCAATCAATTCGCCAACGGCAAGAGTCCCTCGCACGAACTGGTCGATATCGGGCTCGACGCCTCAGCGAGCATGAACGACTACGCGTTCCAATGGACGCCCGAAACTTTGAAGTGGTTCGTAAACGGTAAGCTTATTCGCGAGGTCAAGGCCAAGGCCGGCGAGCATCCGACACACCCCAGCAAGATCATCGTGATGCTTTGGAATAGCCGGAAGATGATTGATTGGCTTGGTCCGTTCTCGGACCCGATGTTCCCACTGACGACCGATATCGACTGGATCGCCTACACGAAGCTCGGCGATCCTTGCCAGTTCCCTCAATCCATCGTCTGCACGATTGGCGACTAACGCAGAAACCGGCCCGATTTGAGCTTAGCGGTATCCGCTCGCCGAGTACTCGCGGAAGGCGCGGCCGAAAGCGCCCGCCACATACCCGCCGCCGCGGCAGATCGTGAAGAAACAATCGACAAACCGGTAAGGTCGGCCGCGAACGATCTGTGGCAGGGCCACGACAGCTTTGGCGCTGCCCCCTGCCAGGCGGACAACGCCTTTGGCCAGGTTCAGCGCGCGACCGGAGGAAGAATTGGGATTGAGCGCGCCAAGCCGGGCTTCCGTTTGCCCCGTGCGGTACCAGCGGCGCATCAGCCAGCGTACCGTCATGCGTTGGAGCGGAATTTCGTCCCAGACGACGGCATCACCTGCCCACGCGATCTTGTGACCGTGCCGCATGACCTCCTTCAGGAGGCACGTATCCTCGCCGCCCGTCTCGTTGAAGCGGGCGTCGAACTCAATTCCTGCATCTGCGAGTTGATCGACATCGAGCATCAAGTTGGCGGATGAGCCGTCGAGCGCGTAACCGTTCTTCACAGTGGGGGCGTAGTCGTAGCGCGCGAGGGGAAGCCAGCGGCCCGGAGACTGCGCAAATACCGGATAGGTCGGCCCCGCCGCCGCGACCGACCCTTTCCGTTCGATCGCAGCTCGCAAGGCGATGAGCCAGCCGGGCTCGGGAACCTCGTCGTCATCGACGAAAGCAAGATATTTGGCGCCGCTGGCGCGCGCGGTAGCGAGAGCTGCGTTACGGACGTTGGCTAGACCCTTCTCGGTCTCACCGAGGTAGATGATTTCAAACCGTGAGCTTGCCGCGTGCTCATAGACACAATCGCGCGCGGTGCCGTCGGGGCTGTTATCGACCACGATCACGACGACCCGCTGATCTTCGCTCTCGGGCATCCGCAAGCGCTCGATCGCGGCCAGCAGTCGACTGAGCCCGTCGTTTCTCAAGTAAGTGCAGATCGCGATGGCAGTGCGTGCCATGGTTCACCTAGGCCTGTGACGGGCGCAGCGACCGGCGCCTGATGCGGTTTAGGAGAGCCTGCGAGCCAAAACGCAAGACCAGGGGCCAGGTCCGCGGGTGGGTGACCGCAAGGGACAATCCGCCGGCCCAATCGCCATTCTGCAGCTTCGTGACAGTCCGGACGAAATCGCGCGAACGCGTCAATGCCCGGCCGTATGAGGCGGCGGCGGCCTTGAAGCGGGCATCGCCGCTACGCTCGGCAGCGGCGACCGTCTCTGCGTGGGCATCGAGCAGGTGGCCAACGTTCTGCTCGCTCAACCGCCACGACTGGGAGCCGCGGCGCACGCGGTACTTGTAGCCGGCAGTTGAGGTCACGCAGAAGCGCGCGCCTGCTAGTAGCGCCGACAGTATAAAGTGATAGTCCTCGCCAACCGGGACCTGCTCCATGTGTGTTACAGCGTGCTCAGCAAGAAACGCGCGACGCGCCATGATCTTCACAGCACCAAGCGAACGTTGGCCGCGGCCCAGCATCTCGTTGCCTTTGATGAAGGCGGCCGGATCGACCCAGTAAAGAAAGCGCTCGTCCCCGGCCTCGAACATCTTCTGGCCTGTCGGCGTGCCATCTTCCGTCACGCGCTCGAAGTTGTCGCCAATCAGATCGGCCGATGTCGCAACGGCACAGTCGAGCAGTTGGCGCGTTCGGTCCGCCGCTATTAAGTCATCGCCGTCGAGGATGGCGATCCATTCGCCACGCGCTTTCTCGATTGCCGCGTTGCGCGCCGCGCCCGGGCCATTGCGGTAGGGCTGACAAAGCAGAACGACACGCGGGTCGGCCTTCTGCATTCTTGCAACGATCGCGGCTGTTTCGTCGCTGGAACAATCGTCGACGACGATCACCTCGACAGACACGCCTTGCTGGGCGAGCGCCGAGCGAACCGCCATTTCGATGAATGGCGCGACGTTGTAAGCCGCGACGATGAACGACGTGTCGATGACCGGCTGTTCGATCGCAACCTCCGCCATCTTTTGGATGCGATCACTCAATTTCCAGCCCGCCCGTTGGATGTTGCGGCCGTCAGGCCATTGCGCTCATTAGCGCCGATCAGGAACCTTGCGCGCGGCGCCGGCGCAGGCAGGCGCGACCGAACACGCGCCCGCAGCGTCTCCTCAACCATGTGCGGCAGCGCGTGCGGATGACGCGCCGCGTAGGCCAGGCCCGCGAAGAGACCTCGCTCGGCGCGCACTTGGAGCGCGTGGCGGAATTGAGCGTTCTGGCGGGCGGCCGTGCGATGGTCGCGCAACGCTTCGCGCTCAGTTGCGGTCAAGCGCGCATCATGCAGACACTGTGTGTCGAAGGCGACGAGGGCGTCGAGATCGTCGGCGTCGTGGCAGGCGCTGATTGATGTCGATCTTTCGACGGCGACGTAGCCCGCTGGTCCCACGATGCGGAACTGCGCACCGGCAAGCAGCGCACGGACATAGAAGGCATAGTCCTCGCCAAGGCGAAGCGTTGAATCATAGCTCAAAGCGCTGTTTGCGAGGAACGAACGGCGCATCAGCGGTTTCAGGAAGCCAAGCTCGCCGCGCGCGCGGCCGGGACGCGAAATATTTCCGCGCACAAAGCTGGCGAGATCGAGCACAAATTCCTGCGGACTGCCCGGGTTGGCGCACGCGGCATCGAACATCGTCTGAGCATCGTGCTCGCCGCCTTCCGGCACGATCATCAGGTCGTCGGCGACAAAGTCGGAGTCGGCGGAGGCGGCCAAGAGCCGCCTGAGTCGACCCGGCAGCATGAAGTCATCGGAATCGAGTATCCCTATCCAACCGCAGTCGGCCAGTCCAAGCGCGACGTTGCGGGCCGCGGCGGGGCCCTGGTTCTTTGTCTGCGAGATGATCGTCAGCCGTCCCGAGCCGTCGTCAGCTTGGCGCGCTGCGACCATCGTGTCGTCGCGCGAAGCATCATCGACGACGATGCACGCGCCGACCTCGGGTTCCGCCAACGCCGACCGGATCGCGCGCGCGATCGTCGGTGCCGCGTTGTAGGCGGCGATGGCGATGGCGACCTGGTCTTCTCGGCCCTTCATGTCTATCGGCGCTCGTCGGCTGAGCGATACCGCATGCGCGTGTCTCGCAAATGGGGCATCACTGGTTTCCTAAAATCCGACGACGTGTCTGCGAACCCGCTGACAGAAGGCATGTGCCATGCCAAGTCAGCGGATGCGCGAAGGGTGCGCGACAAGCGCACCGTTGAGCGACTAGAGGCGATGCTCCTGCATCAGCTCGTTGGCCAGATAGGCGACTTCCGTGCGGTTCTTGGCATTGAGCTTCTTCATGATCGTTCGCACGTGCACTTTGACCGTGCTCTCACACATGTTGAGCTCATAAGCGATGATCTTGTTCGCCTTGCCTTTGCGCAGGGCGTCGATCACGGCGACCTGACGGCGCGTGAACATGCCCTTTGCTCCCGACAGCGCGGCCTGCGGCTCATCCATGATGCGGCGCGCGGCCAGAAGACTGCCGGCAGGGAAGTACTGGCCTCCGGCCGCGACGAGGCGAAGCGCGTGGGCCGCAACTTCGATCGCAATGTCCGCCGGCATGAACCCGCTCGCGCCCTTCGACATGAGCGACATCACGACGTCGACGTCCTCGGTATCGGAGAGTACGACGACCGGCACGCGGCAACCCGCTGCGTGCAAGCGCTGCAGCTGTGTCGACGCCTCGCCGCCGTTGCCCATCTCGCAAACGACGATGATGGCCGCGTTGAGTTTAGATGCCCCATCCAGATATTCGTCGACGCTCGCGACACCGATGCCCGGCATCGTCGTCGCCTCCGACAAGATCTTCTGAATGCAACCGCGAACGAACGATCTGCGTTCGATGACTACAACGGAGGCAGTTAGCCTCGTTTCCCGACGCTCCAATTGCGCCATTTGGCTGCGTGCTGCCTCATTTGGAGAAAGAGGCGGCAGCGAATTGGTATCAACTAAGGCAGACGTGCTGGTGGCCGTTTGTTGGGAAGAGGTACGCATCGTCCCGAACTCCGCAAAAATACAAACTTCGTGGCATTCATCCCCAGACTTACCTACGAGCCGCGGGCGCTCGAGGTAGTGTCAGGAATATAGACGAAGATTATTGTGTATTTAACTGTTTTACCTCAGAAATTCAAATTTTATGCAGGCGCAGCATTAATGCCACGGTGCGACCACATTGGCTGCACGAGACGATAGTCGCCGTTCGGTTTATGCCGGTTCAAACCGGCAAAGATCGAAAGTGGCATTAGCAGCTGCAGCATTTTGTACCCTTAGGGTTAGTGCGATATCCCTACTTCGCGGCGGACCGTCCGCTATACCCGCACGATCCGCACAGCGTATGACAGCCCGCGGTCGCAACCGACTGCGCGACCGTAGCTAAGCGAGCAAGGTTCATGCCGCATATTTTGGGAGGTACGCTTTGCCGCGCGGACCAACCTATGGTTGGGCGCGCCCTGCTTCAAAGCGCTGGAATTCGTGGCTCGGACTAGCCTTAGCCGAGTTTCCCGGCGACCACGCTTGCCATTCAAGTTGTGCGCAACGGCACACTTGCGGGCCGCAACGCTGCAATTTGAGACAAAGGTTCTTGGAATGAGGCAAGAGGGTCGTCAGGCCGCGTTCGCGACCCTGCATACAGCGGGAACGGTGCGGCAGAGGATGACGAGATCGGTGACGAGCGACCAGCGATTAACATATTCAGAATCGAGCTTAACCCGCTCTGCGTAACCGATGGAGCTACGACCGCTCACCTGCCAGGGACCCGTAATGCCTGGCCGGGCCTGCAGGTAGTCACCGGCGCGCGCGCCGTAAAGCTTCAGTTCGTCGGGTACGACCGGCCGTGGCCCGACGCAGCTCATATCGCCGAGCAAGATGTTGAAGAGCTGCGGAAGCTCATCGAGGCTCGTTTTGCGCAGGATGTGGCCGAGCCGGGTGATACGCGGATCCTTGGCCAACTTGCGATTGAGACGCCATTCCTCAGCGGCCTGAGGGTTCTCTTTAAGATGTCGTTCAAGAACCTGGTCGCCGTTCGCCACCATCGTGCGGAACTTGAGGCAGTCGAATTGCTGGCCGCCGTAGCCGACGCGGCGGTGCCGGTAAATCACGTCGCCGCCCATGTTGACTTTGACAGCTGCGGAAACGAGCAGCAGCAGGGGTGCAGCAAGAACAAGAAAGGCCAACGCCAGGACGACGTCGAAAATGCGCTTACTGGTACCGCCAAGGGGCTTGATCGGAACGGCGGCCGAATGAGCGCCGCGCCCGAAGAAGCCAAAAATTCTGGTTACGCTGTCAAGCCCGCGCTGACTACCCAGCGACGTTTCGCGATGGAACTGGTCCGAGTTCTGATGGGGTGTGGCCCGCTCGGAAACAAATATCGCGTCAGGGCCAGCGATCCTGATCACATCCCCGCAGGCGACAGCCGCAGAACTACGCGAACGAACAACAGACATTAAATCCCGCTATCAGCAGCAAAAATACGCGTTGCTTGACGCTCGATTCTTGGCGCGGGGTGGCCTTCGCGCTCAACCGGTGAAAAGGGGGTAAGCGGGGCGCAGAGGCCCGGCAGGACTTAAGTCTATCGAACTAGAGAGGGCAGCGTTTCAGCGCTGTTCGTTCCTCTCGTCCGCACTCGCGTCATCAGGGCGTAACATGCAAAAACGTGCGGATTTTGCGATATTCCCGCTACGTCACCATTTCCACGATGCGCGCGCTCACGACCAATTGCGAATTTGCAATCACCGAAGACCGACACGCTGACAGCATCGCATTTTCGGCATCAAAATGATGCGGCGCAGCGTGCGGCAGGTCGGCGGGCGCACCTGCAGCGTCGCGTGTGACGCGTCTATCACCGCGTAATACCCGAAAGAGGTAGCGCCTGCTGCAGCACCTACCGCGAACGGCAGAGATTCGCGGATTTGATTGAAGAAGTGCCGTGGCCGGACCCGCCGTATTGGCTATCACCCCTTGGTAAAAATGAACGGGGTGACGCCCGAGCAGTGCTCAAACGGTCGGCGTTCCAAACGCCGCAACCCTTTTTGGCCGCATTGATTGGTCAGGCAAACGCGGGGAATTCTGTTTGGTAGAGGAAACGGACGGCGAGATGGCCATAGGCCGAGCCCTAGAGCGGGTAGGGCACGGCAAGAGCGCTCCGCCGGGTTGGGGAAAAAATGAGCGTGCTACGCTTCACCCGCGGTCAACCGAAGCTTGCGCCCAGCGCAGCTGAGCGTAGTGGAGCGGCGCCCGCGGATCAATCGCCCTGGGGTCTTGAGATCGCCGATGAGGCCGATGAATTGCTCGCTCTTGCGCGTAGCTGGTCCGACGTCGACGTGGATGAACTTACCTTCCTGCTGCCTTCCCTGATCGAAGCGCCGCGACGCGATGGCGGTCGCGATGCCATCGACCCGTCTCAGCTTGCCGAAGAGGTGCTGTGGCATCGCGCGGCGATGGTCGCACGGCTCGCTGCAAACGGCAGCGGCACCGAGGGTAGAGAAGGCGCCTCCGCAGTGCTTGCGGCCTTGGCTGAATGCGGGCTTCTTTGTGAAGAGGTCGCCGCGGGCGCGCTACGGTGCGTGCATCACGATGGTACGTTTTATGACGTTCCCACACCGCTCGTCGGGACCTCCAGCGTGATGGATCGAACGACTTTTTTGGAAGAACTATCGATTCTCACGACGCTCGCAGCCGCGGCTTCGCGTCCCTCGCCTGCCGCACGCGACGTTCCCGCAACACTATCGGACGCTGTCGTCGTCTCGGTGCACACGCGGGTGAATGGCGGGTATGTCTTTCCCGAATACGAGTTCGCGCACGAGCTTCTGACAAGTGCTGCATGGGTGGGGCACGTTCTGCGGGGACGCACGGCGCTGATGCCTGCGACCGTCGCCGAGTGCATTCTTGGCTGCTCTTATGGCCCAGCTTTTTCGCATGGCTCAGCGGCAGACGCGGCCTTCGTCTGGTACGCGGAGCGCGCGGCAGGCATTACGCCGCTCGAACGAACCGCCCGCCGTGTCTTGAAGCGGGGGCACGCAATTGCGGTCCAACCAAAATCCGTTACGCGCGCGCAGGCAATCCTCTCGTCGAACCCTCGACGCAGCCAGATTGTCGAAAGGCAGCTTCTGCGCTCAGCCGCAAGCCCAATGACGCATTCAGTCAATTAGGAAAGCGCGCTCGCCGTCCGAGTGGCCGACTGTCGAGACAGGCGCGCTAAGGCCCACACCAGGACACCGAACCAGATCAGTCCGGCCAGCAAATAGTGCGAGACGAGGGCCTTGGCGTAAATCTCGCCTGCAAGCGGGCTTTCGAAAGTCGCTCTTAGAACGGCGGGCGTGGCGAGGAAAATTGCCACCCACGACAGGTATCGCGTCGTTGAATTCGATTGAATTACAGACAGCGGGTTGAGCGCAAATGCCGCCGGCAAAAGGAGCCAGCAGTAATAGTGCGTCCAAGACATAGGGCTTGAGACGACGGCGAGTGTCGTTACGAGCGCGAATTCCAGAGGCAAACGTTCATCATCGGAGGGCAGCGGAGGGTGTGATTTGAGCTGAGGAAGTCGCGCACCGACCACGACGGCAATCGCGAGCATTGCCAGAATGATTAACGTCGCCAGGTGACGCTGCATTGGCTCAACCGGGTGCCCACTCCAATCGCCCAACAAGGCCTCGCCTCCGTCGAGACGGAGCAGGACGCTTGGAAAAGATTGGCTATTGAACGCGCCAATCGGGTTACGACTGAACTGCAGCACGCAAACCTCGAACCAGCGGACGTGAACGTCCCAGCCGAAAATCAGCAACGATAGAGCAGCGGCGGCAAGCAGAACTCCGCCAAAGGCAAACATCGCGGGCCAGTTTCGGCGCAGAAGGAAATAGGGACCGAAAATCAGCAGCGGCAGCTTTATAAGGGCGCACAAGCCGAGCACTGCACCGGCTTGATAGTGCCGTCCCATCCTGATCATGGCGAGCGCGACCGCCAGACCGAAGAGCATGAAGTGGCTGGTATTGCCCTCCTTGAAGGAATTGACCAGCGGTCCGCTCAACGCAAAGAGCAAAAGCAACACAAAGCTTTCGCGCTCATTTAGCCGCGCTTCGCGCGTGAGGATCCGCCAAGTCCAAAGAGTTGCAACAACACCCAGAATAAAAAACGGGATCCTCGACCACTTGAAGGGCAGCAGCCCAAATGGCGCGAAGATGTAGGCAACACTAGGCAGATTGACGAAACCGTGGATGCCCGTGATGACCTCAGACAGATATGAAGGTCCCTGCAGAACGGCGACCGCTGCGGGATGGTATGCTTTCCGAAAGTCGGTAGAAAAGAACGGGGGCTCGGCGATAACGAATATGACGGCAGCTAGAGCGCCCATCGCCATCAATATGGCAAGGGCCGTCGCGGATCCGAGTCTCCCCAAACCCGGCAAGTTAGCGCTTTGGAGAAATTTGACGCCTGCCGCCAGCACGGCCAGCTGCGCAAATATGGTCAGCGCAAGCACCGAACCGTTCATCACTCGTCATTCTCCTTGGATGGCCGTCGATGCTAACGCGTCTGACGTTGAGACAGGTTGCGATGGCGGGTAAGGTAACCTCCGTTGCGACAACAACGCACTTAACCCCATTGCCGTATTTCCCGCTAACCGGCTCACGCTAATGTAATTCTTCCATGCTTATGGGAAGCAATACATCGGGTGACCGTTTTGTGTCGCCTGGTTGTGGTGAAGCCCGATACTGGGGCACGAGATGTTAACAACCGAGTTTGCATGGCTACCGGAGCGATCCGATTGGGCAGCCGTGCTCAAAACGATTGACGCTTCGGACGCTGCGTCGTGGGAGCGCCTGCGGGCGCTTTCCAATTCACGATTGGATTTTCTCGGCATCAATCGCGTTGACCGCACCTTGCAGCGCCTGTTCGGCTCGCCGCCACAGGAACTCGACACAAAGCCCGTGCGGCTTGCGCTTCTCAGCGGCTCGACCGCCGATCACCTGCTGCCCGGTCTGCGCGTCGGCGGATTGCGGCATGGCCTCCACATAACGACGTTCACTGGCGACTACGGGCTCTATCTACAAGAGCTCAGTGATCGCAACTCGCCGCTCTATGACTTCAAGCCGACAGCAGTGCTCTTTTCGTTCGATGCCCTGAGCCTGCTTGGTGCGCCGGATTCCGCGACGCCGGCTTCCGCTGCAACGGAGAAGATCGAATCGGCCATCGAGCGGCTACGCAACCTATGGAAGCTGGCGTTCGAAACCGGCGCCGGACAGATCATTCAACAGACTGTTCTACCGCTCGCATCCCGTCTCATGGGCAGCAACGAGCACCGCTTGCCAGGCTCCCAGCGCGCCATGGTCGAAAAGTTCAATGCTCGGATACGCGAGTTCGCCGACCACGACGGCGTCGATGTTATGGCCCTCGATACGCAGATCGCTGAGGACGGCATCCATGCCTGGCACGACCCGGTGCTCTGGCATCGCGCCAAGCAGGAAATCTCTCCGAAGGCAGCGCCCGCCTATGGCGCGATTGTGGCGCGCCTGCTCGCCGCCCAGCAGGGCCGGTCGGCCAAATGCCTGGTGCTCGATCTCGACAATACTCTTTGGGGCGGTGTCATCGGCGACGACGGGCTCGAAGGCATCGTGCTTGGGCAGGGCAGTTCGCTAGGCGAGGCCTTCGTAGCGTTCCAAAACTACGCCAAGGAGCTTTCGCGACGCGGCATCATTCTTGCGGTGTGTTCCAAGAATGATGAGGTTAACGCCGTGTTGCCGTTCGAAAAGCACCCGGACATGGTTTTGAAGCGGGGCGACATCGCCTGCTTCGTCGCCAACTGGCAAGACAAGCCGTCGAACCTGCGGGCCATCGCCAAAACGCTCAATATCGGCATCAATGCGCTGGTATTCGCCGACGATAATCCATTTGAGCGGTCGTTGGTACGGCGTGTGTTGCCGATGGTGGCCGTGCCCGAGTTGCCCGAGGATCCAGCGCTCTACGGCAAGTGCATCGCGGATGCGGGATATTTCGAGGGCCTGCGCGTCACGTCGGACGACCTGGAGCGGTCTGCCCAGTATCAAGGCAACATTCAGCGCGAATTGCTGCGTTCCTCCTCTACCGATCTCGTCAGCTACCTCAAGAGCCTCGGAATGACGCTCGAGTGGCGGCGGTTCGATCGCATCGGACTACAGCGGGTCGTGCAGCTCATCAACAAGACAAACCAGTTCAACCTGACGACCCAGCGCTATAGCCAAGCCGACGTCGTCTCGTTCATGGAAGACCCCAAGTCTCTGACGCTTCAACTTCGACTTACCGACACCTTCGGCGACAACGGCATTATCGGCATCGTCATCGGCCGGCCGGCGAACGGTGAGGCGCGCGATATGCTGATCGACACGTGGCTGATGAGCTGCCGCGTTCTGGGCCGGCAGGTCGAGGAGGCGACGCTCAACCTCGTGGCGGCCGAAGCCTCTCGCCTCGGCGCCGAGCATTTGCTGGGCGTCTACCGTCCCAGCGCCAAGAACGACATGGTGCGCGAGCACTATTCCAAGCTCGGCTTTACGCAGGTTGCGAGCGATCCCGACGGTGCGACCCGCTGGAGCCGCTCGCTGCAGAGCTTCACTCCGATCGAAACATTCATCGAGATAAAAGAAGGCCAATCGTGACCGAACCGCAAATCCTCGAAGGACTGACTGAGATCTTTCGCGAGATCTTCGACGACGATTCTCTGAAGCTGACGATGAACACGACGGCAGACGACATCGATCAATGGGACAGCTTCAACCACATCAATATTCTTGTCGCCGCGGAAACCCGCTTCGGGGTCAAATTTAAAACCGCCGAAATCGAGGGTTTGAAAAACGTCGGCGAATTCGTGCATCTGATCGAAAAGAAGACCGCGAGCGGCGCCACAGCTTAGCTTCAGTTCCCTGATGGTTGCGTATGCTTTTTAATTCGTTTGCGTTCATTTTCGCGTTTCTGCCGATTTCGGTCGTCGGCTACTACATACTCGGCCAGCGCAGCAACCGCTGGGCTGCGGCCTGGCTGGTTCTTATGTCGTTCGTGTTCTACGGCTGGTGGAACCCGATCTTCGTCACGCTGCTGCTGGTCTCGATCCTCTTCAACTACACAGCCGGCCTGCTGCTGCAGAAGTATGAAGACGACAACCGAACCCAGACAATCATTCTGGCGTTGGCGATTGCCGCCAACCTGTCGCTGCTGTTCTATTACAAGTACGTCGGCTTCGCGCTGCGGATCCTGGAGCGCGCCGGAATCACGATTGATTTCGATGCCGGTGGCATACTGCTGCCGCTCGGCATCTCGTTCTTCACGTTCACGCAAATCGGCTACCTGATCGACTGCAAGACCGGCATCGCCAAGGGTCGCCGGCTGCTCGACTACATGCTGTTCGTGACGTTCTTCCCGCACCTGATCGCGGGCCCGATCCTGCACCATCGCGAGATGATGCCGCAGTTCGAGAACCCCGAGACCTATCGCTACAAAGCCGAAAACATTGCCGTCGGGCTCGGCATTTTCATCATGGGCCTGGCGAAGAAGGTGCTACTTGCCGATCAACTAGCACCTGTGGCCAATCTCGGCTTCGAACACAGCGAAGCCGTTGGAATGTTGCCCGCGTGGTATGCGGCGGTCGCCTATTCGCTGCAGCTCTATTTCGACTTTTCCGGATACTCGGACATGGCGATAGGCCAGGCGCGCATGTTCGGCATTCGCTTTCCGGCGAACTTCAACTCGCCGTACAAGGCGACCAGCATCATCGAGTTCTGGCAGCGCTGGCATATGACGCTGACGCGCTACCTCACCCTCTACCTTTACAATCCAATCGCATTGTGGGTGACCCGCCGGCGCGCGGCCGCTGGAAAGCCGATCGCGGTCCAAGGCGCGAGCACACTTGGCGGCTTTTTAACGCTCATCGCCTTTCCAACCCTGACGACAATGTTCCTTGCCGGCGTGTGGCACGGCGCGGGCAACACCTACGTCGTCTACGGGTTGCTGCACGGCGTCTATCTGACGATCAATCACGCCTGGCGGATATTCGGTCCCAAGATCGACAAAGCCCGGCGTAGCTCTGCGATGGCGCGGCTTGCCAAAGCGGCCAGCGGGGTCCTGACCTACTTTGCGGTGCTGATCTCGCTAGTGTTCTTCCGGGCTGCATATGTCCCGAACGCGCTTGGGCTCATTGCCGGCATGTTCGGAGCGCGCGGTCTTGCCTATGGCACGCTCCCGCAAGATGACGCGTGGCTCATCGACCAGATCACTCAGATGTTCTGGAACCCATGGACTACCGTGATGCTGGTCGGTGGTTTGGCCATTGCCGTCTTCGCGCCGAACGTCAACGAGATCTTCAGCAAATACGACCCCATCATCGGCCGGGTCCGCACAAATCTGCCTGAAGCATTGCAATGGCGACCGAACCTTGCGTGGGGTACGTCCGCCGGCGTGATGGCTGCGCTCTCCGTGCTCTACCTCACGGGGGCGACGGAATTCCTTTACTTCCAGTTTTGACGAGCCTGAGATCTTTCATCCGTGCACGCCTCGGCCACAACGACGATTACATTCACGGCGGCGGACCAAGAACGGTTCGCTGAGCTGTCGGGCGATCGCAACCCAGTTCACATGGACGCTCGCGCGGCACGGCGCACTCAGGCGGGCGCGCCGGTGGTGCACGGCGTCAATGGTGTTCTCACGGCACTCGAGAGGCTCAGTGCAGCGGGCGAGCCGCTTGAGAGCCTCGCAAGCGTCAAAGCGCAATTCCCAAAATTCATTTATCTTGACGTCCCGATCGAAGTTCGGATTGCGCGCCGTAACGATGCCGGTCTGAAGGCAGAGCTTGCGACCGAAGATGCCATCGTCACGATCCTGGATCTGAAGTTCGGCGCGCGCAAGCCGGGCACGCCTTTCGCGAATGACGTGTCAGATGCGCTTGAAGATTCGCCGCGGGTTCTGACGTTTTCAGATGCCGATAATCAGCGTGGGCGCCTCACCATCGGTAAAAGCGCTGCGTTTCAGGATGCGTACCCATCGCTGTGTGCCGCGATCGATGCTCGCCGCGTCGAAGCGCTGGCGCTACTTTCCACAATCGTTGGGATGCAATGCCCAGGTCTGCACTCGCTCTTCTCGGGATTTTCAATGCAGCTCACGGAACCGGCGGACGATGCAGCCACCGTGACCTGGGGCACGATCCGGACCGATGAGCGGTTCCGGCTTATTACGATGCAAGCGCGCGGCGGCGGCATCGAAGGTGACGTGCAGGCCTTCATGCGTGTCGAGCCGGTCGAGATGCCATCAATCGCCGATATCGCCGCGAAGGTCGACCCGACGGAATTTGCCCAGCGCAAAGCGCTGGTCATCGGCGGTTCGCGCGGGCTGGGGGCAGCGACCGCGAAAATACTTGCTGCGGGGGGTGGACAAGTCTTCGTCACTTACGCAACGGGCGGTGCGGATGCCGAAAACGTCGTCGCCGAAATCAATGGCAAGCACGGCCCCACCGCCGCAGCGTCACTGATGTGCGACGTCAGTGGCGATATCGGATCGCAACTTTCCGGACTGCCGGCGGATATCACGCATATCTATTACTTCGCTACGCCGCGGATTGGACACCAGAGTGCAAAGGTCTACGCGCGTGGGAGGATCGATGCGCTTCTCAGCGTGTATGCGGACGGCTTTGCGCGCGTGATGCAATGGGCCGCGACCAGAAATGCAAACAAGCCGCTGACGGTCATGTATCCTTCTACCGTCTTCATCGATGAGCGGCCGAAGGGAATGACCGAGTACGCAATGGCAAAGGCGGCTGGCGAGATCCTTGCCACGGATTTGGCCTCCGCACACGGCTTCCGGCTCACAATGCCGCGCATTCCGCGCGTGCTTACGGACCAGACAGCCAGCATTCTACCCATCGAGACGGCGGATACAGTCGATGTCATGCTTCCATTGCTGCGGGGAGAGCCATGACCGCTCGCCTTCCCGAAGCCGGCGTTGATCGGTCGTCTGCGACCGGCGCCGCATTTGATACGACAAACGGAATTTCAAAGGTCTCTCTGCGCCGCTTTTTCCTGGCGCTCGCGGGTGTCACGACGCTCTTGGTGGGCTCGGCGTGGTTTTGGGCCGTGGAAGGGCGAATGTCCTTCTTCAATCCCGAGTACCCCATGTGGCTCGCAAAGTTTCGCATGGTGGATGACTGCAAATACGGCGACACCGTCATCATTGGCGATTCGCGCGCGATGGCCGGTATCATTCCCGATCGCCTCGGTAGCGGCGTTACGAATCTCGCATTGCCCGGTGGAACGCCAATCGAGAGCTACTACCTGCTGCGGCGCATGGACCAATGCAAGGCGTATCCCAAGCGCGTCGTCGTGTCATTTCTGCCGTTGTTCCTGACGCGCGTGCACATGTACTGGCTGCGTCCAGCGCTTTACAACTTGATGAGCTTTGAAGAGATGGAGGAGGTTCGCAGGCTGTCCGTCAAGCTCGGCGACCCCATACTCTACTCGCCGAACCGGTTCGCGACCGCACTCGATTCGATTAAGAACTACAGTTATAGCGTCAGTTTACCGCCGTACTATTTTACGGCGATGATCGCCGGCCGCTTCGTAGAGAGGCGGGCTCAGAACAGGGTCGAACTCGCTCTCACTCTCAAGCAAAGCGGTCATCACTTCTTCGGAATGGCGCCGAGCACAGCGGTCGTTCCCGAGGACGGCTATATGACTGAATTCAAGCCGTCTCCGATTCTGAATTTCTACATGGACGAAGTTCTGCGCAAGCTCAACGGGAACGGCGTCGAGATCGATTTTTTGGGAACGCCCGTAAATCCCGCGACGTTCGATATGCTGCCCAAGTCGGTGGTGGCATCATTCAAGGAGTACCTGTCATCGATTGCGCAGCGCTACGCCAATTTCCACGTCTTGGGCGACATTGTGCTCGTGCTGCCGAATGATAGCTTCGGCGACTCTGAGCACGTCAATCCCAGGGGTGCTGAGGAGTGGACTTCAAATGTCCGCTCTCTGCTAGACAGTTTCGCGGCCGCGTCGCGACAGTAGGCGCAAAAGTGGACAAGCAGCTCACAAGCGCCAGGACGCACGAACCGAGTGGTTCGGATTCGCTCACCGCGTTTACGCAGTATTCCTTGGCGCGATACTTCGTGGCGCTTGGTTCGCTCGCCGTTGTTCTTGTGGGATGCGCTTGGGTCTGGGCCGCAAACGGCCGCATGTGGTTCCTCGATCCCGAGTATCCGATGTGGTCGGCCAAGATGCAGATTGCGAAAGAGTGCCGTCAAGGCGACACGATCATTCTGGGCGCTTCGCGTGCCATGGCGGGAATCGTACCGGACCAACTCGGCTCGAACGTCAGCAACCTCGCGCTTGGCGGCAGTACCCCGATTGAAAATTTCTACATGGCGCAGCGCGTGTTGAAATGCCCAACGCCGCCAAAACGGGCGATCATCGCATTCCTTCCGCTGTTTGTCACAGAAGCCAACTTTTACTGGCAACGGGCAGCGCTGTTCGGATTCTTCGACTTTGACGAGATGGAGGACGTTCGCCGAGCGTCAGTCGCGTTGGACGACGGGCTATTGTATTCCACCAATCGCTTTGCAACCGGCCTCGATGTGATCCGCAACTACAGCTATCGCATAGGCCTGCCATCATACTACTTCGGGGCGATGATGAATGCCGGCTTCGTGGGCCGCAAGGCGCGCAACGACGAAGAACTCGCACTCACGCTTCGGAGCCGCGGGCAGCATTTCTTCGGGCGCGCAGAACGCAGCAACTTGGTCGCCGCCGACGCGGGCATGCTCAAATTTGAGAAACGACCGCTGCTTACGGACTATATGGAGCGCCTACTCGGAGAGCTTCAGAAGGAGAATGTTGCGACTTATCTCGCGAGCGAGCCGCTCAATCCGGCGACCTATGCGGCGATGAACCCAGATGTGGTCGTTGAGTTTGAGCGCTATCTCGCGACGCTTCGCGAGAAATTTCCGAACCTGAAATATCTGGGAAAGCCGATACACTCGTTGCCTGCCGATCACTTCGGCGATCTAGAGCATTTGAACCCTAAGGGCGCTGCGGCGTGGACGGCCTCGCTGCGGGAAGACCTCGCCAAGAGCAACTGAGCAGGCTGCACTGACGTCGACTTCAACCACCCGCCACAGGCGCTTCCGGTGTGGGATCGTTCCTTACATACACCAGCAGGGCAACCAGGATCAGTCCACCGAAGAGCAGATAGGACTGCAAGACGTTGAGGACACTCTCGCTCAGATAGTTCAGATTCGGCAGGAAGTTCGTGGCGAGCGCCCATCCGATCGTAAGCCAAATGAGGGCCCGCCGGCGCAACGGGTCCTGTGCCAGCATGATCAACGCAATGCCAAACGCCGGAAGCGCGACACCGTAGTGATGTTCCCAGGCGATTGGAGAGGCAAGAGTTGCGCAAACGCCTAAAAGCGCGAGGTCCACGATGTTGGCCTTTCTCTCGCTCCTACGAAATCCTGGCCAGAGCGCGATCAGCAAAAGGACGACGCTTGAGATCAGCGTGGCGGAAGCGACGAGAGGGTGATACGGCGCGAAGCTCGCGCCATCCCAAACCGTGTTGCTGCCGTTCCCCAACGCCCGGTTCAAAAGTCCGTTGACCGAGTTGTTCGGGTAGAAGGTTTCTCCGTGCTTAGAAAGGTAAGAGAGCACTTCCAGGTACGCGATGTGGTTATGGAGTCCGAACATCGCGAGCGATGCGAAGCCAATCGCCAATCCGGTGACGAGAAAACCTGCGAGAAACTGCCATTCGCGCCAAAGCAGCGCCCACAGCAGAAAGACACCGAGCTGCGGTTTGATGGTCGCTGCAAATGCAATCAATGCGCCTGCGGTTCGCTTCATGCCGCACAACCATGCAAGGCAGGCGAATATGAAGGCCGAGTTTATCCAGACCTGGATTTGCCCGATGTCGAGCGCGCGGAATGTCGGATAAAACAATATTGCCACTGCCGTCGATACGCCCGCTATCGCCCATCGGCTGGACGGCGACTGGTTCGGTACAGCCCTCCCTGCCATGAGGAGCATCATGTAGGTGAAGGCTGCGATGCCCAGGACATACAAAACAATGTTGATCGAGTTGAGCGTCGGCACGTCTGACAGCCCGAGCTTGTCCAAGACGTAAAGCGGGACCATGCTGGTCGGCGCGTACTGATATTTGACCTTCTCTTCAAAGAACAGCTTCTCGTAGAGCCGGTCATGATCAGTCGGCGACTTAAGCACGTCGAGCGCTTTCGTCATGGCACGCCAGGAATCCTTGCCCCAGCTGTCTCCGAAGAGTTCGCGCCCGATGCCGGTGCGGAAATATTCGCGCTCCGCCCTCAGCGTGCTGCCGTTGTAGACAGAGCGCTCGTAGTTGTTCTCCACCCAGATGACATGGTCGACGACGGCGAACGGTATGGTCGACACGATCACTACCAGAAGCACGGCAAGAATGCGCTTGGCATAGGAACTCAAGCGTGCCGGAGCTTCACGACCGAGGATGCGGCCGCGGCGGGAAGCATTGGCAACAGCGGACTGTGTATCGCTCATAATCGTATTGACCGTACCTAGTTCAAACACTTGCAAATCGCGCCACCCTCACGGTCGGGGCCGTAAGCGGCAATCGCTTCCGGAGTGGCGCATCCCAAATCCTTTTTGGCAACGGCGCGGACCTCGACGCCGGCCTCGCGCAGCAAATAGATGCGCGACTGGGCTAGTTCCGGCGTGATGCAATAAGGCTGGCGCACCTGCCGGAACGCTTCGATCTGCGCTTCGACGGCGTGGCTGCGCTTGCCGGCCAACCAAAGCGACGTTGCCGCGACAATTGCCGTATTCGCCAACATCAGAAGAATGATAGCCGCACCTAGAACGCGGATCGGACGACTGAGACAAATGAGCGCCGCCAATGCGATGCACCAAGGCACATACCAAAACTGCGGTACGTAGCGCGCCCACCAGTTCTCCGGCATCGCGAACACGGAGGCGAGAAGACCTGCAGCCGCGAAGAGCAAACCGAGCACGGAACGGTTCCGCCGGCCTCCGCCCGCGAGCAAGCCTAAGGCGGTCGCAAACGACAGGACCGCAATTCCCGAGAATAGCGGGCCAAAACCGCCAATACGAACATCGACGCCGCCCGCCATGCGGATCTCGCTCGGTCGCACTAGGAATGGCGGCTTAAGCTCGGGCGTGGTTGAACCATAGCCGGCATGCGTCTCGGCAAAGAGCGAGAACAGAAACCGCCGCGGCGCGGTGAAACCCTTCAACACTTCTGGTGTGTTCGTGGCCATGATGTCGAGCGCATTCGGGCCCATCAGCGGATGAAAGATGTGGCCGAAATCCAGGTAGTTCTGCGCATACGGCGACCAACCGAGTGCGACGATGGAAAATATCGCGACCACCAGAAGGGTCATGCCGGTTTGAACGGCCGTCGCCAAATCCCGGTAGGCGAAGGCGGCGCCAACCGCGAAGACAGAAAGCAACGCAAAGACGGGGACGGCCGAGAACTTCAGGTTCAGGCCAAAGACCAGGGCCGCGGCCGCAAGCGCAAGGGCGCCGCGCTCGCGAAAGGTAATCCACGATACAAGCGACACGCACCAGATCAAGATGCAGAGCGCGAAGACGCCATCGTTCATGCCAGTCAGCATTTGCGATACGGCAATCGGGTTCAACACTGCGGCCGCTGTCAGGAGTGCTGCCGGCACCAACGCAAAGCCTACTCGCAGCAGCGTTGCGGCGAGGAGCATCGCGACTGCAAAGAGCAGCAGGAAGTTGATGGCCTTGGCAGCGGGCAGACCGAATCCGGCATTGAGGATGTTCGCTCCCACCAGCCAAGTCGCACGTGGATAGTGGACAACCCATGCCGCCGCCGGATCGGCAATGGCCGGCGGCGGCTTAGTACTCCAAATCGGGTTCCAGCCTTCGGCCAGCGCGAAGATCGCCTGGAACTGATAGTTCTGGCCATCGATGGACGTGTCGTAGGTCGCCGAGGCGAGCAGCACGGCCAGACCGCTCAGTACCATTGTCACGATGGCGCAGAGCCGCCGGTCCTGCCGGAACATCGCCTGTGCCGCAGCAATTGCGCCAAGGATGGAGAGCACCAGAATAAGACCGGAAATCGCGGCCTCTAGACTTCCGCCAACCAGGAGCCAAAGCGCTGAAAGCGCGAAGGCGAGCGTGGGAATGAAAACGAGAGCCGCTGCGATTTGCGTAACCGTCAGACATAAGGCTGCTCGATCAGCGTCACTCGAAATTGCGGTCTGGCGGTCAAAGCCAATGAGCGATGACCAATCCAGCGATGCCGTGGTGCGCAATCTGGAGGCCAATGAACGTGTCGTAGGCATCGGTTGGATCGCTCAGTGACGGGCGAAGCTGAACTGCCGGTGGCCAAAGAAGTTGCTCACGGCACCGGCGGCGATACCGATAGCGTGCGCGATCGCCTCGGTATGCCAGGCGAGGCCCATCATAGGCAAAAGATGGTCGGCGAAAATCACCGATACGGCGACCACTACGATCATGCTGAGCAAATTGACGATGATGAAATCGCGTACCTGATGCGAGAATTCGCGCCGCGATCCGGGAAAGACGTAGCGGCGGTAAATCACAAAGCCGACCACCATGCCGATGATGTTGGCGAGTGCGACGGCAGGCGCGAACGGCATCACCAGCGATAGTGGGAAGCGCACGACCCAATTGACGAAGGCGGCAAAACCGCCCGCCAGCAGAAATCGAAGCGATTGCGGCAACCCGATAGCCTCCTTGGGGGCGTTGATGCTGGTCACAGCGGAGCGCCCGCCCATGCCAACGCGAATGCCGCCGCCATGACCCCGCCAAGCGCCAGACTTTGACGATCCTTCAGCGCGAAGGCGACCGGGTCATCGTTCAGTTGGCCGCGCTGGCTGATGAGCCAGATGCGCGAAATCCAAAGGAAGAGCACGACGGGGAAAAACCACAGCCAATGCGGGTTGGCGTAGAAGTCGTGGCTGAAGGCGTCGAATATCAAGTAGAGAACGAGGATCAGGATCGAGGCCGTTCCGGTCGCAATGCCGAGCCCGAGAATGAGCGGAGCATCCGCCACCAGATAACCGCGTCCAGATACGACGCTCTCCCCCTTCGTGGCGGTTCTCTGAACCTCGGTATAGCGCTTGGCGACCGACAGCGACGTGAACAGGAACATCGAGAACACCAGCAGCCAAGGCGAAGCAAATACCTGCGCCGCGGCGATGCCGATGCCGAGACGAAGCGTGAAGAGCGAGGCGAGCGCGACCACGTCGAGAATGGCGACACGCTTGATATGGAAGGAATACGCTAGCGTCAGAATGAGATACGTGGCGAGGCCCGCCAAAACGCCGACGCCGACGAATGCGCCAATTCCGAGGCCAATCCCGATGGACGCGACGCCGGTGAAGGCCGCAGTCGCGATCGGCAGATCGCCGCTGGCAATCGGCCGATTGCGCTTCGACCAATGCCGACGGTCATGGGCGAGGTCGAGCAGATCGTTGACGAGGTATGTGCCGAGCGCCACGAAGCCAAGGGCCAAGAACGCCAATCCGCAATTCACGACGGTCTGGATATTACCGATCTGACCGCTGAGGATTGCCGGCACGAAGATGAGCGCGTTTTTCGCCCATTGATGCAGGCGCGCGGCCTTTACCAAGGCACGCAAGCGCGATTTGCCCTCTATCACGGTGGTCGGCTTGCCGAGCGCCTTGATCTTGCGGCGCGTCGCGGCGCTCGGCTCAACGGCGATGATCGCACGCGCGTTGCGCCATACGCTGACATCAGCGGGGCTGTCGCCAATGTAATCGTAGCCTTCGGGGAAGCGCTTGGCGACGGCCTCTGCCTTGCGCGCACCCTTGAGGTTGGTTGAACCATCACTCGAGATCACGCCGTCGAATACGGGCAGGCGTTCGGCGATCTTCTTTGCAAAAACGGCGTCGCTTGCGGTGACAAGGAAAACCTGGCGGCCCTCACGCTTGGCGTCGCTTGCGAGCTTTGCGACTTCCTCGTTCAAGGGGATGAGGTCGACGTCGAGCGCCGTCTCCTCGGCAAGCTTTTGCTTGAGATAGGCCCGCCCTGTCAGCATCCAACGGAGCAGGCGGAATATGCGATGAGGGCCCCCGGCCACGTAGGCCATGGCGGATTCGTGCAGCATGTCGCTACGAATGAGGGTCCTGTCGAGGTCGACAAGCAGCGGTGGCAGCGGCCCGCTCACCTGGGAACCCTCGGCGCTTGCCACAGGGGCGGCGGCTTGCCGACGCGAAACCTCGGGTTGGCTTCCGGCATACGTGGACCCGACCAATGTACCGACGCTCATACGCTACCACTTAAATATAGGCGAAGGCGCGAGCCCTCTGTTCAATAAACCCTTGTCTTCACTAGCAATTGCCGTGCCACTTTAATGCTAATCGACGGAAGCAGGCAACACGCGACCGCCCCTGCGGTTGACGGACTCTTTCGGCGCGCAAACGATGCCTTGAATGCTTTGCGCGCCCAGGCATTCACTCAATCTTAACCCAATCTCGGATCCCCAAGGCGGTGGCGTGCCGGGACTGGCAGTACTCATTAGGGCGGACCGTATAGTAAATGCGGTCGCAACGGCGCGGCGCTATCAGCACGCACCCGCGCCCATGCCGCTCCAAAGGCGTAACCCGGCATCAATGCGGGTACGAAAACCAGTAAGCCTCTTCACAAACATCCGTGCTCTACTTCCGGCTGCTACTGGCGACGGTTCTATTCGAGGACCGAGCCAGCGCGCGGGGCGGCCCGATTCTTGAAGGGCTGACCTAAGCTTTGGCTAAGCATTTTTCCTAGGATTCTGAGTACATGCATCGTCGCATCGCTGCAATTTCACAATATCACTCAGACACATATTGCCTTGCCGTTGCCGCGGTCGCGGTCCTCGCAATATTCGGCCTTTACCTTTCGACCGGCATCGACATTTCGTCCACGAAGCCTGAGCATTACCCATTCGGGGCCGACGTCTTCCTTTATACGGGCGGTGATTCTCTGGTTAATAGATGGAACATATTCTCCGGTAATTCGTACCATTGGCTGGTGATGGCCGTACTTCAAGTCTACAAGGGGGTTATGGGCTTTCTCGGCTTTTCCGAAACCCGCCTCGTTATAAAATTGCCATATGCCGTATTCGGCGCACTTAATGTTGCCGTATCGATTGCGGCTTTTGCCCTGGTATCGGGCAAACTCAGTATTCGATCCGTCATTTACGGGTTCTGCTGCGGTCTTACGTTTATTGTCTGGTTTTATTCAAGCGCACCCGAGAGCTATATTCTCAGCACGTTATTGTATTCGACTTACTTCCTAATCTTTATTCATATGGCACTGCACGGCGTGACGATCAACCGGGGGATAGCCCTCGCGATTGTATTTTTTCTCGCCCTTGCAAACGATCTATCCGCTCTGACGCTCGTCATCACGCCGCTCTTCTACTACCATCTTGAGATTGTGCGCGACCCTGCGCTCCGCCGGATCTTCTGGCTTCACGTTGCAGCATTTGCGGGATACGCGCTGCTCCATCATTTCTTTGTTGGGTCGCTATGGATCTACTTCAATCTTTTCAAGGAATATTCCCCTCTCCGGAGAAACATCCCATATAACGCAAGTTTCTACGAACCGTTCTTGAGTTATTTCTTTCATTCGATTGGCGCGCCGGAATCACATACGACACATGCACCCTGGAAGCTGTTTCCCGAATACAAAGGATATTTCTCTCCCTCACCGCTCACTTATTTGAGTAGCGCCGGTTCGATTCTCTTTGTTGCGGTTTATATCTGGATTCTGTCATTCCTTCGGATTTCAAGGATCGACAAACTCGCGCTCGCGCTTTCGGCGTTCGTGGTCGGCCGCTTTATAATTACAGCCGCATTCAATCCAGTCGAAACCATTCTCTACGCAAGCGTGGCGGTACTGCCGCTTTTCATTGTACTCTTCCAGAATATCGAGAAGAGTCAATTTAGCTACAAAGCTACTTTGGCCACTTTGTTTGCCGCTTCATTGTTCGTCACCAACCTGAAGTTCATGACGTAACCCGCACGACAAGCCATTGTCGTATTTTTGTTCGGCGGCCGGCCGAATACTAAAGCCTATCGCGAACGCCCGGCAGTCCAAGCGTCGACTGCACCCAAGCTGCCGGGCCGAACGCCCTGACGCCGAAGCGCGCAAGGTCGGCGACATTGCTCCATTGCCGATGCTTGGCCGCCTCGCGGAGCCTCCAGCGTAAATGGGTTGAGAAGGAGCGGCGCAACGGCGTAGGCCAGGAATAAGCCGACAGTCTGTCCGCGATATCGCCGCCGCTCTGATCGGAGACGAGGTCGTCTATCCCATAGCGGCAGGCCAGCAGTGACTTGGCAATCGCGTGCTCCTGAGCGCCGGGCTGCCTGCGACCGAGAAGGTCGCGATAGCGGTCAAACGCGGTAAAGGCGCCTTCGTAGGACTTTCTGATAAACAGAACGACGGCCTTCTGCAGCCAGGCGACGTCTTCGCCCTGCTCCTCGATGTTCGAACGGAAAGGGCGGAAATCTTCGAGCGCCCACTCGCGATCCAACCGCTCAAAAAGCTGTCGATCGAAGTTCACCCAAGCGGCCCCGACATTGGTCGTGTTGCCAAGCACCGCCCTCACACCGTCGCGTACTTGCTCGTGCTGACGCTGATAGAGGACGAGGTCATCGACGAACACGCCGTCATTGCGACGCGCGAGCCGCAAAATCATATCGAAATCCTGGCTTCTCAGGGCCGACTCATCATACGGACCCGCGCGATTAAGCGCGACACGTCTCGCCATCCATGATGGATTCGGAAGGAAGCAATTCTCCATGAGCTTCACGACGGTGCGCCGCGGATCGTCCACCGGAACGTACTCGGCGTCGGGGTGTGGCCAGCTCAGTCGTTCTCTCGGCGGCTCCGCCCCGCGAAAACGCTGGAATCGACCATAGGAGAAATCAGCGTCGGGCGAACTCTCCAGCGCGTTGATATGCAGTTCGAGCGAACGCGGCGGCAGAAGGTCGTCGTCATCCAAAACTAAGACAGCGTCACCCACGCTGTTGGCCAGCGCCAGGTTCAGGGCTTTCGATTTACCCCCGCGATGCTGTCGAAGGCATTTGATGCTGCTTCCGAGCGTCGCCACGATCTCGGGCGTTCCATCGTCCGAGCCATCGTCTATGACGATGATCTCGTCCGGCGGGCGGGTCTGACGCTGCAGCGAGCCTATGGCTTGCAGGAGCAAGCCGGCCCGGTTTCGCGTCGGCATGAGGACTGATACCCGCATCGATGTGCGTTCCTAATCAATATTCGGCAATCACAATTCGAGACGTACGTGCAAGTTTCGGCCCGGTCGAATTTCGGGACCTTAGAACCATCTCAATAGACCAAATACATGCAATCTTTGCGCCCACGACGTCGGCAGAGCATGTTCCGGGACACCGCAACCGGCGCGCGCACGGCGGTGCGCCGGCAGTGAGCTGATATAGCGGCGTACGCGGCCCGACGATTGGGTCGCTGTCCCATAGTGCATCATCAAAATTTGCCCAAAGGCCGCATCGAGGGAAGGTTCCTCTGCCTGTCGCTTGGCAATTTCGAGGTACGCGTCCTCGTACGGGGACGGTTTATGTTAATGAAAGGTAAACTGACGTGTCGGAGCCTCGGCTGCCGCCTCTTGATCGGGGCCGCGTCGCATAGACGCCGGTCAACTGGCATTGGGCTTGAATACTGAATTACTGGCGGGTGCTCCGTTAACGGCGCACCCGGCGCGCTCGGCGTAAGGAGTTGTTTTCATGGCTGGTCTTCGGCGGAGCATCGCGCTGGCGTCGGCCGACCGCTATCTCATCGTTCTGCTTAATTTTGCGACGCTGCTGATTACCGCGCGCCTGCTGACGCCGGCCGAATTCGGCATTGCCGTCCTCGGCCTGGCAGCGCTCGGCGCGGTCAATATCGTGCGCGATTTCGGGGGGACGGCCTATATCGTTCAAGTCGATAATCCGACACCGGAGCGAGTTCAAACGGTCTTCACCGTCACGTCCATTCTGACGCTGCCGTTCGTCGTCCTCATGTATCTGGGAGCCGATTGGATCGCAGAATTCTACGGCGAACCCGGCCTCGTGGGCTTTTTGCAGCTCACCATCATCTGCTTCCTCTTCGGCCCCTTCATCGCTCCCATTTATGCGCTTCTGCGCCGAGAAATGGCGTTCGACCGCATCATGCTGATGAGCGCGATCTGCGCCGTGGTGAACACGGTTGCGACCATTGCGCTTGTTCTGCTCGGGTTCAGCTACATGAGCTTTGCGTGGGCGGGCCTCGCTTCTGCTGCGACCTATCTTGTGCTCTGCAACGTGTGGGGGCCCAAGTTCAAGGTTTACCGGTTCTCGCTCAGCGAATGGCGCCAGGTGATGAGCTACGGTGCCTACGAAAGCTCGAAGAGCATGCTCTACTACTTGTGGGACGTGCTGCCACTGCTCGCCTTCGGTAAGACGCTAGGAGCCGCGGGTGTCGGCCTCTACCAGCGTGCCGTCTCGATAAGCAGACTGCCGGAAAAAACGATCCTGGCCGGACTTGCGCCGGTGCTGTTGCCGGCGCTTTCCAGGCACGCCCGTGAGGGTCGCGATCTCAAGATCGGCTATCTCAAGAGCCTGGAGCACTTGAGCGCCGTTCTGTGGCCGATCTTTCTTTTCGTCATCCTTTTCGCGCACCCCATCGTTCTGTTGTTGCTTGGCCATCAGTGGTTGGAAACGGTGCCGCTTGTGCAGATCATTGCGGTGGCGATGCTGTTCTGGCTACCGCCCAGTCTGCCCGATTCAACGCTGATCGCCGCAGGCGCGATCCGCCAGAACTTCTTGCTGGCGCTGACCACCATTCCGGTCGCCGTCGCGATCCAGATCTACATGTCTCAATATGGCCTGCGGGCCGCGACGCTGAGCTTACTGTTTACCATACCGATGTGGGCGCTTGCGTCATTGTATGTGGTGCGGAAGGTCGTTCCGTTCACTTTTGGCGAGCTATGGGAGGCGCTGCGCCGTAGCGCAATTGTTGCTTTGATGAGCTGCGTTGGACCTGCGGCTGTCGCAATTTGGGTCGGTGGCGGTGATCACATCACGCTCTTCGCCGGCGTTCTCGGAGGGGCTACTGCACTTGGGGGATGGCTGGCCGGCCTATGGCTTACCGGACATTCGCTGCTCGGCGAGGTGCGGCATGTGACTGATTTTCTAACCAATACCGTCTCAACACGAATTTTCGCGAAGTCGTCAACCGATGGTTCGAAATAGTGACGTATAGTTGCTGACGAGAACTACGTCCCGATTATTTTGTTTGCGTAGACCGTTTCGTACATGAGTAACCTGCCGCGAGTTGCCGTCATCACGCCTGTCTATAACGGTGCCCCGTTCCTTGAGCGTGCGATGGCGCACGTGCAGGCGCAGACCTACCCCAACCTCGTGCATGTCGTACTGAATAACGGCAGCACGGATGGGACGGCCAACATCATCGCGTCGTTCAAGGATGCGCGCGTACCGGTTATTGTTTTTGAGAATGCAATCACGCTGCCGCTCCCCGAGAACTGGAACCGTGCCGTGGCGCTCGGGCGGCCCGATACCGATTATTTCCGCATTCTCTGCGCCGACGACGGCATGCCGCCCAATGCGATCGAAAAAATGGTCGCGCTCGCGGAAAGCGACCCGAAAATCTCCATCGTCTGCTGTCTTAGACAGACGGTCGCCGGGGTCGAAGACCATCGCTGGGACAAGTCGCGCAATATCTTCGACGGTAGAGACGTCATGCGCGGCTGTTTTCTGGACGGCAACGGCCTCGCGCCGCCGCACGCTCTTTACCGGACATCGGCGACGATGGTGCGCGAGCCATTCTTCGATGGATCGTTGACGGCTTTCGATACGGATGTGGTCTTCTTCCTACTCTCGCAGGACGGCGCAAAATTCGGTTACCTTCATGAGCCGTTGGGCATTACCGCGCGCCATGCGGGCAGCGTGACAGAGAAAGAGGTTCTTCCCTATCACAAAGACTATTTCGAGTGGTTGGTGTTGATGTCCCGGCATGCAAGCGCGGGGCTCGACAAGATAGAGTTCGCAAAGTGCAAGCGCGCGTTCATCCGCCACTATTGCCGCCGGCTACTCGCATGGCGATGGCGGCAGTCAAACGAAAAGGCGTTTCGCTGGCACCTGGAACGTCTGCAATCGTTTGGACACGTGCCGAGAGCATTGGACTACGCGGACGCACTTTGCGATTACGCTCTGTACAAACTCGGATTCAGGGAGCGCTGGACGAACTATCCGCAGGGCTGACCCTCGCTCGAACCGCATTCCAATAGGACACGCGCCGCCAGCGACCGCAGCGCAATTACAATCACATTAAGGGAACGACACCACATGAAAGTTCTTCTGACCGGCAATCTCGGCTACATCGGCACGGTGATGACGCCCATGCTTCTCAAGGCCGGGCACGACGTCACAGGACTAGACAGCAACCTCTATGAGCGCTGCACTTACGAGCAGGGCGGCACGCTGCCTAATATCCCGACGATTCTGAAGGACGTGCGCGATGTCACAAGCGACGACCTGGCGGGTTTCGACGCCGTCATCCATCTGGCCGCACTGTCGAACGATCCGCTCGGTAATCTCAACCGCGACCTGACGTTCTCGATCAACCATCGCGGCAGTGTGAACGTCGCGGCGGCGGCCAAGAAGGCCGGCGTCAAGCGCTTCCTGCTTGCGTCGTCATGCAGCAACTACGGACAATCCGGCGACAACCTCGTGGACGAGACGGCGCCGCTCAACCCGGTCACGGCCTATGGCGAATCGAAGGTTCTTGCGGAGCAAGACATCGCGCAGATGGCCGATGAAAGCTTCTGCCCGGTCTACATGCGCCCAGCCACTGCCTACGGTCTGTCACCGCGCATGCGCTTCGACATCGTGCTGAACAACCTTTCGGCGTGGGCGGTAACGAAGGGCCTCATCTACCTCAAGTCCGACGGAACGCCGTGGCGGCCGATCGTGCACATCGAAGACATTTCGCGCGCATTCATCGCCGCGCTCGAAGCGCCGCGCGATGCCGTCTTCAATCAGGCATTCAATGTCGGGCAGACGGCGCACAACTACACCATTCGGCAGAT
This sequence comes from uncultured Hyphomicrobium sp., assembly GCA_964651805.1. Taxonomy (GTDB): domain Bacteria; phylum Pseudomonadota; class Alphaproteobacteria; order Rhizobiales; family Hyphomicrobiaceae; genus Hyphomicrobium_B. The sequence continues at coordinate 769,678 of CAZYXX010000001.1, forward strand.
CGCGGAGGTTGTCGCCGGGGTCGTACCGAACTGCTCAATCGAGTTCGCTACCGATGCCGGCCCGGACACGCGATGCTACCGCGTCAGCTTCAAGAAGATCGCCGACGCGCTGCCTGCGTTCAAGCCGCAATGGGACGCGCGCCTGGGTGCGGAGCAAGTCTGCAAAGCATTCAGCGGCTCCGGTTTGACGCTGGAGGAGTTCGAAGGCCCCCGGTACCAGCGCATCGGCCACATCAGGAAGCTGCTCGCGGACGGCATTCTGGAGCCGGACCTGCGCCACCGCGCAGCGCAGCCCGCGCGCGATTTGGCATCGTCGGCGGCATAGAGCGCGGGACGCGAGCGGACCATGCGTTGAGGACCGGCTGGATGACGGCGCACGGCACGATCGTTGAGGATGACGGGAGCGCGATTTTCGCGCTCGCGGCCGAACTCTATCCGATCTGCCGCAGCATCACCGGCAACGGCGTGCGGGAAACGCTGGCAATCCTCGGCCGCCACGTTCCCCTCGAGATTAGCGAGGTGCCATCGGGTGAAGCCGCCTTCGACTGGACGATCCCGCGTGAGTGGAACATCCGCGAAGCCTACATCGAACGCGTGGACGGACGCCGCATCGTCGACATGCGGCATTCCAATCTGCATGTCATGAGCTACAGCGTGCCGGTGCGCGCGACGATGTCATTGGCGGAATTGAAGCCCCACATTCATACGCTGCCGTCGCAGCCGGACCTTATTCCCTATCGCACATCATACTACGCCGAGAATTGGGCCTTCTGCATGGCCCACCACGATTTCGAAGCGCTGCGCGAGGGCGACTATCGGGTTGTCATCGATTCAACGCTCACCGACGGCAGCTTGACATACGGCGAATTTCTGCACCGTGGCGAGCGCGAGGACGAGATTCTGCTATCGGCGCACGTTTGCCACCCGTCCCTTGCCAACGACAACTGCTCCGGGCTTGCGCTACTCATCCGGCTTGCACAGGAGCTGTCACGGCGAAAGACCCGCTACAGCTATCGCTTTCTGTTCGCGCCCGGTACCATCGGGGCGATCGCCTGGCTTGCGCGCAACGAAGCGCACGTGGCGCGCATTGCCGGCGGCCTCGTCATGTCGTGCGTGGGCGATGGCGGGGGGCCGACGTATAAGCGGAGCCGGCGCGGCAATGCGCTGATCGACGACGTCATGGCGCATGTGATCGGCCACATGGCGCCCTCCGGCTCCATCATCGCCTTTTCCCCATATGGTTACGACGAGCGGCAATACTGCTCGCCCGGCTTCAACCTGCCGGTTGGACTGTTTCAACGGAGCCAGTTTGGAGCGTTCCCGGAGTATCACACCTCGGGAGACAATCTGGATTTCATCAGGCCCGAGTATCTGGCGCAGTCGTATCGCATGATCCGTAGTGCCGTCGACGTTTTCGAACATGACGGTACGTATGTGAACCTCGCGCCGAAGTGTGAGCCGCAGCTGGGACGGCGCGGGCTCTACGCCGGCATCGGCGGCGACAAGGACGCGCCCGCAAACAACATGGCGATGCTGTGGGTTCTCAATCTGTCCGACGGCGCACATTCGCTGCTCGACATCGCCAAGCGCGCGAAAATACCGTTCGAACGCATACGGCTCGCCGCCGAGAGGTTGGAAGCCAGCGGCCTGCTCGCGCCTAAAGCGTGAAGCCGTCGAAGTCGGGCCAGGACTGATCTTTTTCGGACATTTCGGCAACGGGCAGCGGCCAGATGATGCTGAATGCCTTGTCGTTATGGCGCACGCCGCCAGCCGCTTCGGGAGCATGGAATTCCGAAATCAGGTAATTGACCTCGGCGTCGTCCGTGAGCGTCTGGAAGCCATGCGCAAACCCCTTCGGGATGTAGAGCATATTGCGCTCTTGAGCGGACAACTCAAAACCTTGCCACTGGCCGAGCGTGGGTGAACCTTTCCGCAGGTCTATGATCACATCGAAGATCGCGCCGCGGCTACAGCTCACGACCTTGACCTCGCGGGCCGGCTCGCGCTGGAAGTGCATGCCGCGCACAGAGCCTTTGGCGACCGTTCGCGACAGGCTGTGTTGAGCGAAGCGGGTTTCGAGCCCATGCGCCGCGAACTCTCGCTCGCAGAACGTGCGGGCGAACAAGCCGCGCGCGTCGCGAAAGGGCTCAAGTTCCAGGAGCATAGCTCCGTCGAAGCGGGTGGAAAGAAAGCGCACGGAAGTCTCGGCCTCGTCATAGGATCTGGCGATCAAGCGGATGCCACTTCCGCGCCAGCCGGGAAAGGAGGAAGCGAAAGGCGTAGACGCTACCACCTTTGGAACGCTTCGAAGGCACTCCGACAACCGATAGTTTCATGGCTGCAAAATTTTACCATTTCCAGCGCCCGGCGCTGGCGCGTGTCGTGCATAGTCGGGCGCCAACAGACCCTTGTATTAGGCAACTGATCTATTGCGGGAATAGACCATGAATATTCAATCGGTTTCGCTCAAGTCTGCTGCGAAGAGCGATGCCGCCCATGCATGCCGGCTATGCGGCGCCAAGGTCGAAAAGACCTTCGCCGATCTCGGCATGTCGCCACTGTGCGAGAGTTTTGTTCCGGCCGACAAATTCGACAGCATGGAGCCGTTCTATCCGCTTCACGCGCTGGTGTGCGGCGAGTGCTTCCTAGTGCAGCTCAAGGAATACGTGAGCCCGCAGAACATCTTTGAAGAGTACGCCTACTTTTCTTCTTACTCCACTTCGTGGGTCAATCACGCGAAGACCTATTGTGAAATGATTGCCAAGCGTCTCGGCCTGGGGCGCGAAAGCCTCGTCGTCGAACTCGCGAGCAACGACGGCTACCTGCTGCAGCACTTCCTGCCGCTCGGCGTCCCCGTACTTGGCGTTGAGCCGGCAGCGAACGTCGCTCAGACGGCGATCGGCAAGGGCATTCCGACGGTCGTCGACTTCTTCGGCGTGCGGCTTGCGAGCGAGCTTGTGTCGCAGGGCAAGCAGGCGGATCTCATCGCCGGCAATAATGTGCTGGCACAGGTACCCGACCTCAACGATTTCGTAGCGGGTATCAAGCTACTGCTGAAGCCGGAAGGCGTCGTGACGCTGGAATTCCCGCATTTGCAGAAGCTGATCGAGGAGAGCCAGTTCGACACGATCTATCACGAACATTTCTCATACTTCTCGCTTATCACGATCGAGGCCATGGCGGCGCGGCACAACCTCAAGATCATCGACGTGGAAGAACTGGAAACGCACGGGGGGTCGCTGCGTGTCTACCTCGCGCATCGGCAATCGCAGCATCAGCCATCGCCGGCCGTCGCGGCGCTTCTTGAACGCGAGAACGCTCTCGGTTTCCGCAACCTCGATACCTATGCCTCCTTCGGCGAGCAGGTGAAGCGCACGAAGCGGGGGCTGCTGTCGTTCCTGATCGCAGCGAAGGATGCAGGCAAGACGATTTGCGGTTACGGGGCACCGGGCAAAGGCAACACGTTGTTGAACTACTGCGGAATCGGCCCCGACTTCCTCGACTTCACGGTCGATCGCAACCCTTACAAACATGGCCGGCAGACACCGGGCATGCGCATTCCCATCTATCCGGTGAGTGAAATCGACAAAGTGCGTCCCGACTACGTTCTCATACTGCCATGGAATTTGAAGCGAGAGATTATCGCGCAGATGCGTCACATCGCAGACTGGGGCGGAAAATTCATCGTTCCCATACCCGAAGTCGCCGTCATTGATCCCAAGGAGCTCGGTTCATGAAAGTCGTACTTTTCTGCGGCGGATTGGGTACGCGCATCCGCGAATACTCGGAGAGCATTCCCAAGCCCATGATCCCAGTCGGCAACCAGCCGATCCTGTGGCACATCATGAATTACTATAGTCAGTTCGGGCACGACGACTTCGTGCTTTGCCTCGGCTACAAGGCAAACACCATCAAGGAATTCTTTCTCAACTACAAACCGCACTACTACGCTGATTGCGTCATCTCCAAGTACTCCTCAAACGTGGAGTTGCTGGGCGAGCAGAAGGATGACTGGCGCGTAACGCTGATCGATACCGGCATCTGGCGCAAGATCGGCCAGCGGCTATGGCTCGCGCGCGAGCATGTGAAAGGCGAGGAAATGTTCCTCGCGAACTACAGCGACGGGCTTTGCGACGTAAATCTCGAAGAGATGGTCGATGCCTTCAAGAAAAGCGGGAAGATCGCCTGCTTCCTGGCGATCCGTCCACCGCTGACCTATCACCTCGCCGACATCGACGAGACGGGTCGCGTCCAATCCATGCGCTCGTCGGACAACGCCGATATCTGGATTAATGGTGGTTACTTCATCTTCCGCCAGGAGATCTTCGACTACATGCGCGAAGGCGAGGAGCTGGTGATCGAGCCGTTCCAGCGGCTTATCGAAGAAGATCAGCTCATGGCCTATAAGCACACTGGCTTCTGGCGTTCCATGGATACGCTTCGCGACCGGCAGGTGCTGGAAGACATGGTCGAACAGGGACAGATGCCCTGGCGCGTCACGCCGGATCGACGCCGTAGCAGCCCGGTTGTCCCAGAGGTCGCCGGCGAATGATCCCATTCTCACTCGGACTGCCGCGCGGCAAGCTCACCGCGCTGTGTCTTGGTGCGCATTCCGACGACATCGAGATCGGACTTGGCGGCACTCTGCTGTCATGGATCGACGCCGGAGTCGAACTCGATCTTCACTGGTGCGTGGCAAGTGCCACGGGCGCTCGCCGCGAAGAAGCGCAAAGCTCAGCCGACGCGTTCACGAAGGGTGCGGCCAGCGTCCGCGTCGAAATCGGCACGTTCAAAGACGGCTTTTTTCCGTATCAGGGCGCGGAGCTCAAGTCCTGGGTGGAAGGGCTCAAGAACAGGGTCAATCCCGACATCGTATTCACGCACCGTCGAGACGACGCGCATCAGGACCATCGCGAGTTGTGCCAGCTAACCTGGAACTCGTTTCGCGATCACGTCGTGCTCGAATACGAGATCCCGAAGTGGGATGGTGACCTGGGGCAACCCAACCTTTACGTGCCCATTTCAGCGGCTGCGATGGAACGGAAGATCGCGCTTCTGGAGGCCCATTTCGGCACGCAGCGCTCAAAGGATTGGTTCGACGCTGAGACGTTCCGTGGTCTCGCGCGCCTGCGGGGCATGGAATGTCGCGCGGCCGAGCGCTACGCGGAGGCGTTCGTCTCGCGCAAGGCAAGTCTCGTCCTCGCGGGATCGCGCTAGCGTGGAGCCGATCGGGAGACGTTTTTTAACGCTCCGTAAACGACGTTCGGCCGGCCTTTTAGGATGCGCCGACGAAAGTAGCGAAGGCCACCAGAAAGGCACAAGAAACACGCAAATTCCGGTCACGCTGATACGACGCACTACCTACAATTTTAATGGGCTGCAGCGATGATCGCGTTGTAGTCTCCAATTGAGATTAAGAGGCGCCTAACCGGTGCCGGAATTCAAGCGGCGCCGCTCATATCCGCAGACTATTCGTGGCTCAGGTAACAATGCTCAATCGCCAGCCCAGTACGTTCGAAATGCAGGACGCGTCAGCCACGCCCGCACGCGAGGAGATCTCCGTTGCGGAGGTCATGACCTTTCTGCGCTGGTACTGGCCGCTCATCGCAGCCACGGTGCTGACCGCGCTCGCCATCGCCTTTATCTACGTGATGACGGCGCGTCCGACCTACACCGCTCAGACGCAAATTCTCATGGAAACGAGCGGCTCCGACAACATGACTCGAGCGATTTCGGAATCCATGATTTCACTCGACACGCCGCAGATCGAAAGCCAGATCGCTCTGCTGCGCTCAGAGCAAATCGCGCAGAAGGTTGCTGCGAAGGTCGCCGAGTTCCGCAAGAGTGCTAGCGCGCCCAAGAATGAGGCTAGCGCGCCGAAGTCGAGTTGGTTGCGCAAACTCATTTTTGGCCAGAACGTCGACGTCAAACCCGAGCCCAGCAAAGACGACAAAATGCGCGCGGCGCGGGCGGGCATCGCCGAGATCCAGGGTGGTATGGAAGTCAAGCGCATCGGTCTATCGTACGCGCTCGAGGTTTCCTTCCGCTCGTCCGATCCGGCGACGGCCGCGATGGCGGCCAATGCCATCGGCGACACCTACGTTCAGGACAAACTTGAAACTCGCGCATCTACCGCACGGGAAGGCGGACGCTGGCTTGAGGCCCGCATCGACGAACTGCGTCACCTAATGAACGAGGCCGCGCTCGACGTGCAGCAGTTCAAGGCGCGGCGCGACTACCGCATTCTCGACCGTGCCGCCGTTGACAACAACCCGGAACCGGAGGGACAGTCCGCCGACAAGCCCCGGGCTGAACAGACCACGCTTGAGGAACTGGAGTCGCGGGCACAGACCTACCGCAAGATCTACGAAAGCTATTTGCAAGCTTATACCGAGACCCTGCAGCGGCAGTCGTTTCCGGGCACCGCCGCCCGTGTCATCACACGCGCAGAGGTTCCGACCAGCCGCAGCAGCCCGCGCACCTACTTCACACTCGGCGTCGCAGGCGTACTTGGCACACTGTTCGGGTTCGGTCTCGCACTCGCACACATGAGCTTCGATCAGACGGTGCGTTCGGCGCGCCAGGTGCAGCGCAAGCTCGGCGTGCCGTATCTGGGGCAGGCCTACGTCTCGCATCTACACGCCGGCTTGCCCATCGTGCGACGCGTTGAAAACTTGCTCGGGCTCAGGCGCGGGCCCGATCCAAGTCTGACGTTCGTGAAGTCGAAACCGCTCTCGCGCGCCGCACAGGATCTCAAGGATACCGCCCTTGCGCTAAAGGAAGCGGCGCTTGCCCGCAACGTCTCGGTCATCGGCTTGCTCGGCACAACCAACGATCTCAATGCGGTCGCGGTCGCGAGCAACCTCGCGATCATTTATGCGCGTGCCGGGCTTAGTACATTGCTGATCGACACTCACACAAGCGAGGCGCAGATCGTCGCCGCGCTTGCTTCTCGCCCAGCACAAAGCCTCTCGGAGCTCAGCGGCGATAGCGCCGATATCCGCTCGGCTCTGGCACATGCGGATGCAGCCTCGCCATTTGTTCTTGCGCTACGCAAGCCGCACGAAGGGGGCGATCTCGACGCCGAGCTGGTTGCGCGTCTGAGCGACCTCATGGACCAATACCGCGCGGCGTTTGACCTGGTTCTTGTTCACATTCCGCCAGCGGGAACATCGGCGCGCGGACCTGAGCTCACGAAGGTTGTCGACGCGATCGTCGTCGTATCAAAGATGCGGCAGACTTCGCTCGCGGATCTCACCGACGTCGCAAACAGCATGCAGATTTCTGGCAAGTCGATCCTTGGCGTCATCAACGCCAGCATGGTTTGATCGACGACGACGGCGGGACGAGAGCGCCCCGACGAGAATGCACTTTTCAATCGTGATGAATAGTTCGGCGTCCGCGCAAGCCTCGGCGCTAGATACATGCGTCGTGCTGCGCGATCCGCGGCAATAGACGGCTGATCGGCGGCCCTCCAGGCCCGATGGGTTGCGCGGCCTGCGCGTGGCCGACAACCCTTAGCGTATCCGAAGCGACGTTCACCGCAGTAGTGCATTTCTGCGGAGCGGCAAGGCGCGACCAGCGTGGGCGGGGCGACGTCCGACGTGCCGTTTCAGTGCTGTCATCGCGCGCGGCATGACATGAAAAAAGGCCCTCTCCGATACTCAGAAAGGGCCTTTCATTTTTCAGATCCGGCGAAAAGTATTCACCGGCGCCTTGAACCGGGTCGCAACCGACCCGCTCAACTCATTGTGCCGTGCTGCTCGTGCTGACCGGCTCGATAGCCGCGCGTTCCGGCGTCTTGAGCGGCGGAAGCGGAGTGACGGCCGGCGTCACCTGATTGGACTGGGGAACACCCAGGCGAACCTCAAGCGGCGAACCGTTTAGCGTCATCGCGGGAACCGAGATCGTCACCTTGACGGTGTCTCCCGGCTGAAGCTGCGAGCCTTCCGCAGCTTCAATCTCGACCGACTGGCTGCCGACCTGACGGATGATCTGATAGTGCACCTCGGGGCGGCCGCTCTTATTCTGCGTGTCGTTCGACACGAGCTTCAAGGGTGCGCCAGCTGCCTGCGCTTGGGTTTCGGTTAGGAGCTGCTCGCTAAGCGTTGCCTCCTGCACGACTTGCTCAAGCCGGCCCTCCACCTGCTGCAACTCGACAGTCAACTCGTTGGCGCGGCGGTTTTCGAACTCGATGCGCGAGAGCTTCGCGCGGCTGACGTCCTGCATGGCGCGCGTGCGATCGCTTTCCATGCGGAGACGCTCACCGTCGAGCTGAGCCAAGTTGCGCTGCAGCGCGAGCAGACGCGGCTGCGTTGCCAGACCCTTGTCGGTCAGGTTCTTGATGCCGCCCAGCTCCGACTTCAGAAGGTCGATCTGCACCTGGTGCGCCTCGAGGCGCTTGCCGATCGTTTCGACTTCCTGCTCCAGGAAGGTCTTGAGCTGTTCGAGCGTCGCGACCTGCGTCTCGTATGCCTTCTGGCGCAGCTCGAATACGCTTTGCTCTTTCGACATCAGCGAGGACGCGTACTGGATCGTCTTTTCCTTGCGGTCGCTACGCACGTCAGCGGGGAAGGCAATCCGGTCAGAATACGCCAACTCGGCTTCCAGGCGCGCCTTGCGGACCATCAGGCGCTCACGCTCTTGCATCTGCCGGTCGTATTCGCCGGCAACCGTCAGATACTCGCGCTCCAGGCGAAGGCCGTTGGTGCCGGCATTGCGATAGATGCCGCCGCCGAGGCTCACCGCCTGCAGCACCGTCATGCCCGGATTGAAGGTGAACTCGCCGGCACGCTCGACGTGGCCGGCGACGAAGATCGGACGGAACTCCGTGACTTCGACCGTCGTGTCCGGAACCGTCCCTAGATTGAGCTTGTTTGCGAGGCGACGCGAGATCAGCGTCGAAAGCTCGTTCGTCGTATAGCCGGCGGCCGAGAGCTGCCCGATGAGGGGGAGTGTCAACGAGCCCGATGGATCGACCGTGTAGACCTGATTAATGGCGGTCCATGTGTACACTTCGTCACGAGCCGGACGCCATTCGTAAACCTGGACTTTGACCTTGTCGCGAATGCCGAGGCGATAGTCGGAAACGACCTGCCCGGCGTTGCTTTGATCTACGGCCGGCGCTGATTCAGCGCTGACCGGAGCGACCGGCTCGATCACCACGCCGAGACCCAGCAACACGGCGAACGCGCCGACAGCGGCGCGCGACGACTTTCCTCTCCACGACGGAGCGCCTTCCGGCATGCCGGACAGCTGGCCCTGCTGCAACAGGCGTTCGATGGGGGTGGTCATGGCTTGCTACTTTCCAACAGTGTTGCAACCGAATGCTGAACTGATCGGGCGTTTCTCAGATGCGGCCTACTGAGCGATCGTAACTTCAACCCCGCTCTAACAAACCGCGCCGTGTGCTCCCTGCGGAAGGATTGTCTCGCGATCTTCAACACATTTGCCTCGCACTCTACTACGTCGCTGCTCTGCACCCAGCCCACTAATCGGCTTGCATTCGCTACGCCTCCTACGCGCGGGCATGGTAAAACTACCCAAAAGGCGTAGTCAGCTTTTGCGGTGCCGAGACCGTGACGCCCGTTCAACGAGCAACCGTGCCCGATCTCCATACTCTATCCTTCAGTGTGCGGAACGCAGCGACGAGCGCCGGCATTCGTGCCACCGCAAGCCGGGCAAGAAAACCGATCGCCCAACTCATATGCATCGTCATGGCGGCAACACCGCTCAGAACCCCGAAGGGCTCATTTGAACGGAGTGCAAGCAGCGTGCCCCAGGCGAGGTTCAGCGCGACGTAGACCGGGACCGGAAGAAGCGCGATCAGTCCAATAAGCGGCAGCAAAATCAGCGAACCGATGCAGATGAGAAACACGACCACCGGCAGTGCTTGGCGCAGTTTCGGAGATTTGCCGTGTTTCAGAATGGTATTGGCGCGACCCCAGCCGTGTCGGGCGTACTGTTTCGAGAGAGCGCGGAGGCTGGCGCGGGGGAAGTAGTCGATGGTCAAATTGCCATCAAGGTAAATGCGGTGGCCCGCTGCGGTAAGCCGCGCATCATATTCGGCATCTTCGTTAAAGGGCGCGGTTTCGTCATAGCCGCCGAGTGCCAGGAAGGTCGTCCGATCAAAGGCGGCGTGATGGCCGTGATCAACGTAGCCGGAATGGCCTGCAATTCTGTGCAACGAGCCGCCGTTCCCCAAGCGGCTGTTCTGGGCCAGCGCTATAGCCTTTTGCATCGGTGTTTTGCCGACAGCTCGCATCGGGACAACCACAGAAGTGCTGTTCGTTGCACGCAGTGTCTCGATACAACGCTCGACGAAATTCTCGGGATAATGCGCGTGGCAGTCGGCCCGCACGATGACACTGGAACGCGGGTCGCACGCGCGAGCGGCTATATTCAAGGCGGCGGACTGAATGCGTCGCGGATTTGGAACAAGCTTTATGCGTGGATCGTCGGCGGCCAGCTTGTTCGCGATTTCCAGGGTAGCATCGGTGCTACCTCCATCCATTACGAGTAGCTCGCAATCGATGGCGCCGAGCCGCGGTAGAATCGAGCGCACCGCAGCTGCAATGTAGCGCTCTTCGTTGAGCGTCGGCATGACGATGCTGACAAATTGAGACGGTGCCGACACGCGATACGCTCACTTCCGCCCAACCGCCCGATTTCTGGACGGCGCAGGCACCAGCTAACCAGGGGAACGGTCCGGACGGCAGATCGCATTACGAGGGACCGTACGCGGCCGCCGAACGGCAAATGCCCCTCAGGGCGCCTTCGCAGACCCTGCGGTCAGGTCCGCGATACGACCGGAGACGTAAATGTTTACCTCTCCGGTGGTAGGCAATACCACCAGAGGCTACGGTACATTGAAGCAACATCTGTGCCGGACGGGTAAACCACTTGGTAACCAATTGCCTTCGTGCGCACTGCCAACATGCGGCGCGTGGTGCTTAGGCAATGAAATAATCGGTCGATAAATGATGCGGCGCAGCAGGAGCTAAAAAGCTTGGCGGCGGATACGGAGATCCTCGTCATTGGAGGAGGCGCTGTCGGCCTTGCGATCGCGCGCGAGTTCGCACTGCGCGGACACGACGTGCTGCTGATAGAGCGAAATGGCCGCCTCGGCATGGAGACGAGTTCGCGCAACAGTGAGGTCGTGCATGCGGGTCTCTATTACACGCCTAACTCCCTACGCGCGCGCTTCTGCGTGAACGGCAAGAACCGACTTTACGAATTTGCGGCGGAAGCGGGTGTTCCAATCGAGCGCTGCGGGAAACTGCTGGTCGCGACGAGCAAGGCCGAGATTGCCAAGCTCGACGCTATCCGACAGACGGCACAGGCCAATGGCGTCGATGACCTCGTGCCGCTCAGCGCGGCGGACGCGCGCGCGTTGGAGCCGCAGCTCGCTTGCGTTGCTGCCTGCCTTTCGCCTTCGACCGGCGTCATCGACAGCCACGCCTATATGCAGGCGCTCGAAGGGCACCTTGCCAGTCTCGGCGGCATGGTCGTTTTGAATACCAAGGCGACGCGTATTGAGGTGACGCCGGAACGGACGTTCGCGGTCGAGACAGAAAGCAGCGGCGAGGCGGCTCGCCTCACCGCCGATCGCGTCGTGATCGCGGGCGGGCTGGGCGCGAGCGCGCTCGCCGGAACGCTATCGTTTCCGCCGCCCTACACAGCTCCGCCGACGTACTTCGCCAAGGGGCACTATTTCGCGCTTTCAGGTCGCGCGCCGTTCCGCCATCTCGTCTACCCGATGCCGAGCGGATCGTGGCTTGGTGTCCACTTCACACGCGATACCGCAGGCCGCGGCAAGTTCGGTCCGGATTTCGATTGGCGCGATACCATTGGTTACGAGTTCGAGGACGCGGACGGGGCACGACGCGCGGCGTTCGCGCAGGCGATCCGGCGATATTGGCCGGGCCTTCCGGATGACGCGCTCCATCCGGACTACACGGGTATCCGGCCGAAGACCTCGCGCGAGAACTCGACCGTGGCCGATTTCACCATTCACGGACCCGCCGAGCATGGTGTCGAAGGGCTTGTCGCGCTCTATGGGATCGACAGCCCCGGACTGACATCAAGTCTTGCCATGGGCACATACGTGGCAGACACGATGCTAGGCGCGCGCGGCTGAATGTGCGCGAGGACATCGCGCACTGCCGTTACATGCGTAGGTCCCTGCAATCACCGGGCCGATGCACCCATCCCTCCGCGATACGGTTACCGTGATGATGATGCGGCCTGCTTTTCGAGAAGTCGTACCGTCGGCTGCAGGGCCCTTTGGCACACTTGCCGACAGCCTTCAGTCGCGATTCGCCCGGCCGCCATGGCAAGACGTGTGCGCCCACCGGCGGCGCCCAGAAGGGCAGCGCCAGTGCAGCCGCGATCACCCACTTCAGTGCTACATTCATGGCTCTCTCCTTCGCCATTGACGTTCAATTGAGCTTGGCGCGCGCCTGCTCGGTTTCATGTCCGGGCATCGTCAGCGTCAGAACAACGAGTGCGCCTTTGGTGTCGGCAATCGCCATCTCGCCCTTGAAGACGTTTTCGGCATCTGCCGCGAGGGTCACGTCGACCTTCTTGCCGCCGGCGAGTACCGTCGCGCTGGCTTTGGCGTCCTTCACGTCTTCCGGCTTGCCGTCCTCGCCGTAGACGTGAACTTCGAGCTTGCCCTCCTTGGCGAGTATCTCGAGATGATGATGGCCGCTTTCCACGACGATTCCGCCGTGCTTGGATTCGTGGTGATGGCCCTCATCAGCGGCGGCCGGCAGCGCCCATGCGAACAGGATGGCGGCAGCGGCAACGATCATCTTCATTGGGAACTCCTTTTGGGTTGTGGGTTAGTAGGCCTCAGCGCCAACAGCCGTGGGCGCTTCCGCCTGCAGCCGTTCAAGCGGTTTTCGGCCAAAGAGCAGGAACAAAACCGGGGTCAGGAAGGCATCGAGCAGAGTCGCAGAAACAAGGCCGCCGAAGATCGTGATGGCGACGGGATAAAGCATCTCCTTGCCGGGCTCATCTGCGCCGACCATCAACGGCAGAAGCGCAATGCCGGCGGCAAGCGCCGTCATCAGAACGGGCGTCAACCGCTCGAGCGTGCCGCGGATGACCATGCGCCGGCCGAAGGTCTCGCCCTCGAACAAGACGAGGTTGATGTAGTGGCTGATCTTCAGGATGCCGTTACGCGTCGCAATGCCGGTCAAAGTAATGAAGCCGATGGCGCTCGCGACTGAAAATGGCTGGCCTGCGATCCAGAGCGCCGTCACGCTGCCGATGAAGGCGAGCGGCACGTTGCCCATCACGATGAGAGCGAGAACCGCCGAGCGGTAACGCGTGTACAGGACGACGAAGATCAGCAACAGCGAGACGACGGACAGAGCGCCGATCAACCGCGCGGACTCCTCCTGGGCCTGGAACTGACCTTCAAGGCTGGTCGCGTAACCTTGCGGCAGCGCTACTCTTGCCAATTCGGCGCGGATCGCTTCCACGATTCGGGCCATGTCCGAACCATCGGTATTAGCGAGGACCGCGATGCGTCGTCGGCCGTTTTCGCGTTGTATCTGGTTCGGGCCGTCGGTTTCGATCACATCCGCGACGGCTTTGAGCGGCACGCGGCCGGCGGGGCTTTCGATCAACATGTCTCCCAGGGCCCGCGAATTTCGGTCGGCATCGCTCAAGCGCAGCACGACATCGAAGCGCTTCGACTGATCGACGACCTGGGACACGACCCGACCATTGGAGAGCGTTTCCAGCGCCTCGGTTACCGAACTCGGGTTCAACCCGTAACGACGCGCACGATCGTAATCGACGCGGACCTGCATCTGCGGGATGCGAACCTGCTTCTCGGTCCGCAGATCAACAACGCCCGGAATGCTGGCGAGTCGACGTTCGAGGTCCGAAGCAAGCCCCCGCAGGGTGTCGAAGTCGTCGCCGTAGATTTTTACCGCGATCTGCGCCTGCACGCCCGACAGCATATGATCGAGGCGGTGCGCAATGGGTTGGCCAACTGTGATGCTCGCCGGCAGCACCGAAAGGCGTGAGCGAATATCGGACAGCACCTCCTCGCGGCTGCGCTCCGACTTGGCGAGGTCGAGGTCCAGTTCGGTATTGTGGACACCCTCGGCGTGCTCATCCAGTTCGGCGCGTCCGGTGCGTCGGCCGACGGACTTCACCTCAGGAACATCGCGAACGATCTGCTCGGCGAGCCGGCCGATGCGGCTCGACTCTTCAAGGCTGATGCCAGGTCGCAGAATGACGCTTACGAGAACCGTGCCTTCGTTGAAGGCCGGCAGGAACGCACGCGGCAGTATAGCGGCCGCCCAAGTAGAGATCGCGACCGCGACGATAGGCAGTCCCACAACAAATGACGGCCTGTCGAAGCACCATTCGAGGCCGCGCTTCTGCCAGCGCTTCAACGTGCGCACCAGACGTGTCTCGTGCTCGCCGAGCGACTTCATTTTTGGCAGCAGCCAGTAGGCGAGGACCGGGGTGACGGTCATCGACACGGCGAGACTCGCGAGAATGGAGACAATGAATGCGATGCCGAGCGGCGTGAACAGCCGACCTTCGATACCCGAAAGGGCGAACAGCGGTATGAACACGAGGACGATGATCAGCGTGGCGTAAAGAATGCCGGATCGCACCTCGATCGATGCCGACGCCACAACCTCGCTGATGGTCCGCCGGTCCCGGCCGCCAGAGGCTCGCTGCATACCAAGGCGTCGGTATATGTTCTCGACGTTGACCACCGCGTCATCGACGAGCGCGCCAATTGCGATCGCCAACCCGCCAAGCGTCATAGTGTTGATGGACAGACCCATCGCTTGGAAAATGATCACTGTCGTTAGGACCGACAGAGGGATCGCCACAAGGGATATGAAGGTCGTCCGCCAATTGAGAAGGAACAGGAAGAGCACGAGAGCGACGACGATGAGCGCCTCCACAAGGACGCGCATGACGTTCTGGATTGACGCTTCGATGAAGGTTGCCTGCCGGAACTGGATATCGGTCACGCGCACGTCGTCCGGCATGACGCGCTGAACACCCGGCAGCATGGACTCGATGGCGCGGGTGATCGTAACCGTATCGGCCGACGGCTGTTTCTGAACCGCAAGTATGACGGCGGGGCCCGCGTTGAAGCCTGCATCGCCGCGCTTTGTGCGGGCGGCGAAATCAACGTCCGCGACGTGCGTGAGCAGGATCGGATTGCCGTCACGGTAGGCGACGACGAGGTTGCGCAGATCGTCGATGCTGTTGGTACGGCCGATATTCCGGATCAGATATTCGCGAGCGTTGAGGTCAACGAATCCGCCACCGGTGTTGGCGCCGAACTGCTTAATCGCCTGCTCGACGGATGCCACATCGATATCAAGAGCCGCCATGCGGCGGGGGTCGGGCACGATGCGGTACTGGCGAACCTCGCCGCCGATCGGGATCACCTGAGAAACGCCGGGAACAGTCAAGAGTTGTGGGCGCACCGTGAAATCAGCGAGCTCTCGCAGCGTCATCGGATCTGTTTTGCTGCTCGACATGGCAAGCAGCATGATCTCGCCCATCACCGACGAGATCGGACCCATTTGCGCCGAGACACTCGCCGGCATTTGTTCGCGCACCAATTGCAGGCGCTCGGAAACCTGCTGGCGCGCGCGGTATATTTCAGTCGACCAGTCGAACTCGACATAGATGATCGACAAGCCGGCACCGGAGACAGAGCGAACACGCGTCACGCCGGGCATGCCGTTCATCGCAGTCTCGATCGGGAACGTGATCAGAAGCTCGACCTCTTCCGGCGCGAGTCCTTCCGCCTCCGACATCAGCGTGACCGTTGACCGGTTGAGATCGGGGAACACGTCGATGGGGAGCTGACGCAGTGTCAAAAGGCCGTAAGCCATGACGGCTAGGCCAGCGACGAGAACAAACAGCCTATTCGCGAGGCTGGCGCGGACGATTGCGTTGAACATGGCGCGCCTCTAGCGGACTTGGTTGATCAGCTCGGCGCCCTGCGTGACGACGCGAGCACCTTCATCAAGTCCCGAAACGACGAGCAGTGTTTCGCCATCGAGCGGCACGGTGCGCACAAGCGCCGGCTTAAAGCGTTCTGGCGACACCTTGATCCAGACCTGGGAGACGCCGCTTGCGCCGCGCACAACGGCAGCATCGGGAAGCGCGACACCTTTGCGCGCATCGTTTCGCTGCACGACCACCTTCACGGTCGAACCGATGATCAAGCCGTCGTGCTCGCCTTCGACCTCAAACAGGAGAGGTAGCGTTTGCTGTCGAAGCGTAGGTGCCTGACCGATATATTTGAGAGGAATGCGGTGACCTTCGTCATCGATCGCGTGCGCAGCTGTGACGGTGCCGGTCGCGTGCCCCGCGGCACCGATGGCCTCAACCCAAAGCTTCTTGGGGTCCACGATTTCAAAAAGCGTGTCGCGCGCGGAGACGACCTGGCCGGGCCTGACGTTTGCTACCGAGATCAATCCGTCCACAGGCGCCTTCAACGACAGCCGCTCGGCGGCCTTGGGCGCCAACGCGCCCTGCTGCACGCGCAAAGCTTCCAGTTCAACCTGTGTGTCCTCGATTTCCTTCTGAGCGATAATGCCCGAGATGCGATTGAGGCGGCTCAGCTTCTGTTCGGCAATGCGCATCTTGCCTTCAACATCGGCTGCGAGTTGCTGCAAGGCTCCGCGCTCGTATACGGGCATCGAAGGGGCAAGCGCGGCCAACACCTCACCTGCCTTGACTTGCTGGCCAACAAAAGAGATGCCGCGTTCGCCAAGCTCGATCTGGCCGTCCATAGGTGCTTGCACCTGACCTGCGGACGACGGATTAGAGATGACCGTGCCAACGAGTTGTTCGCCTGACGTCGCTTCGGCGAATTTGGCGACGGCTGTGCGAACCTCGAGCAGGCGCTGTGAGGGTTTTGGTATGAAAACGTCGCCATCAGGTAGCCGACGGGGCGCGTCGCCGCTTGTGGCGGGGCTGCCGCCGCCATGATCGTGGCCAGGATCCGCGCGGCCATCGCCGATCAAGGCTGCCGAGGCCAGGAGGGCCATGACGATGATTTCGGCGGCATGCTTGATCGCCGGACGCGCTGCCGGCTCATTATCCGCAGGGATGCGCGAGGGGCGGAACGCAAACGACAGGAAGAATCCAATCGCTGCCGCGGCTGCCGCGATGCCCCAAAGGATCGGGTTCAACCAAATTCCGGCTGCGGCTTCCACAACGTTTTCGGCTTCATGGCCGCGGATATCGAGCACCCCGTTGAGCAAGTCGGATTGCTCACCGGTCGTGACGAAGAAGATGAGTGCTTTTTCTCCCGGCGTGGCGATCCAGTCGCCGTGAATCTCGTAAGTTCCGGGGATGACCTCGGATGCTTTTGCCGAAGGGATGCCTTCACCAGAGACTTCGATCGTGGCGCCTTTGACGGGTTCGTTGGTCGCCAGGCGGTCGAGATAAATGGTCATCACGTCGGACTTTGCCGTCGCGACGAGCTCCAGCTCGGTGCCAGCGCTTTCCAGCCGCGGGCTTTCGGGCAGCGCGACCGCTGCCGGCGCATCAGAGTGGCCTTCGTGCGCCCGCGCCTTGGGCGACAAAATAAGTAACAAGAGTAGAACGAGCGATATGCCGAGCCGGTTCATGCTCAAAAGCCTCTGTTGGGCTTGAACGGAATGGTGCTCGGTACGTTTGGAGTGCTGCCCACAGCGCGCGTTCAAGCACGGATCAACCGCGCAAACGCTCGCTCAATGATTGGGTGAGTTCCCCACGCGCCGAAGCGATGAGTGCGACGGCCGCAATGGCCTATCGCGCGCGATCAGACAGCGCTTCGCGGCGGACGGCGAGGTGGATAGGGGAGTTCGCCGTGCAGGCGTTCTGCGCCGGCGATACGATGCTTTCCCGAAGACCGATGATTGACGATTATCTCTAAGTCGGTAGCCAGGAACGCCGAGACGCAGCAGCAATGAGCATGGGTACCGGGACAAGCGTCCGACCGGTCATGGTCATGATGGCTGCTGCCATGATGCAGCAGGTCCGACGACACACCTTCAGCGTGCACAACCCGCGCGGCGTGCGCGCCAGTTTCGATGCTTCCGAACTCGTGTCCAGTCAACACGGCCGCTGTCAGCACCAATAGGATTAGCAATCGCCTTCCAATGCGCTTCATATATGAAGCAAAGAATCATTCGTCCAATTCGTCAAGTGTGGACGCGCCGCAGTGTGCAATTGTCATTGAAGTGCCGCCAGTTAGGCCTGTTTTCGTCGATTTCCGATCACGGAGCTTTATTGGCGCGCCGCACCGGCTGGCTACGCGGGTACGCAAAATACCCGTCGTTGGGTTGACGACGCAAAGTTCGCTGCGACCTGTAGATAAACCCGCTCAATCCACAGCGCTCGTCCACAGTAATTCCTGATTATTCGATTGCATCTCCGCAACTTGTGGAGGTCATTTGCAAATTTCTTGGGTACGGGAATAAATCCCGTTGATTGTTGACTGAATTTCTCCAGACTCAGATCAATGTTGCAAGCTGGTTGGGAGGGCGCCTCAGCGTCGCGTAGCTCCGTGCGAAGTCTGGTGTTCACTGTCGAATTCCGGCTCGTCGATGGAGTTCCGTCGAACCGTTGGCGTCGAACAGTCGCGAATGATCCGGATCAACCGACCTGAAGTGCAGGTACGGCAGGGCACTGTCACGCTGAGCGCGCGTATTGTCGTGCCCGGTAACCGTTTTCCGGAGACGCTTTGGTTTGCTATGCCTGAGCGGTTCACAGCCCTCTGCAGCGCCGAATTCGAGCCGTTCGTCGTAGCGCTCAGTTCGCTTGCCTCTTCGCTCGATGAAGAGATCACTTTTGAAGGAAATTTCTGTGAACGGCTCGCGATCGGCCTTGATGAATATTGGACAATCATCAGCGGCTGGGAGCCGAGCCAATTCCGGCCTTTGAAGCTAAGGCCTAAGCGGCTTGTGACTACGGAACCCAATCGCGGCGTCGCGGGCGCGGCGTTCTCGGGCGGGGTAGATTCGTTCTTCACGCAATTCCTGGGGTTACAGCGTTCGAGCGGGTTCAAGCCCGCCGCCGCCGTTTTTATTCATGGCCTCGATATCCCGCTGGCAGATCGGCAAATTTACGAGCGGGCGGCCGACGCTTACGAAACCTGTCTCAGCGAAATCGGTGTTGACCTCATTCGGGTCGAAAGCAACGTCCGGGCTTTCGTGCCGTCGCGGAACTGGGGCATGGGTCACGGGAGTGCGCTGTGTGGAACAGCCCTCGTGTTCTCAGGCGGTATCAACCGCTTCTTCGTGCCGTCCTCCAAGAGCTACACAACGCTCGAACCGTGGGGTTCCGACCCGCTGATCGATGGGCTACTGTCGAGCGATCGGATGCAGATCATCCACGACGGGGCGCGCTACACACGCTTTGACAAGTTACAGGTGATGAAAGACTGGCAGCCGCTACGTGCGTTGCTCAGAACCTGCTATGAGAAGCCCGACGCATTCCATAACTGCGGCGAATGCCAGAACTGCCGCCGGACTATGATGATCCTCGACGCACTCGGCGTACTTGAGGATTTTCCAACATTTCCGCGTGTTCGCACGCCGTATCATTTTGTCAATAGCCTTTGGGAGACGCCGCACGAGAGGCTCTTTGGCGCGCAGGCAATCTCGTACGCCGAGGCCAACGGCAGATCAGGTACCGCCTGGGCAGGCCGCGTCGCGATGCAAACGAGCCGCGTCAGAACAAGCCTCAAGCGCGTCAAGACCGCGTCGCGCCCGCTGCGACACCGACTGATCAGCCGCTGGTCGGCGGCTCGGCCGAGCGAGGCCAAATGATGCCCAAGGGCCAGCAGCCTCCGACCTACTTAATAAATCTTGATCGCTCGGCCGACCGGCTGGCGCGGATGTCCGCCGAAGCGGACCCGTATGGCTTCACGTTCGAACGGGTCCGTGGCGTCGATGGCGCTAAAGAAGTGCCTGAATGGTTGAGCGAGCAGTTCGTGGTCGACACCGCCATGTCGAGCGGCGAGATCGGCTGCTATGCGAGCCATATGACTGTCTGGAAGCGGGTGCGCGATCAACGTCTCGATTACGCAATCGTACTCGAGGACGATGCGGAGGTTCGCGGCGGCTTCGCCGATGCCGTGGAGGCCGCGGTCCGGTCGGCGCCGCCCAATTGGGACATCATCCATTTATCGACCAATTTCAAAAGGCCGTCATATCCGGTCGCCCGCATCGACGACAGCCTATCGCTCGTACGCTACGCGCGGCTGCCGGCGAACACCGCGGCCTACGTCATCAGTCGGTCGGGATGTGCCAAGTTGTTGACGCCCGCGCCGCGGATGCGTCCGGTCGATATGGAGTTCAGATACGCTTGGCTGCGGGGGTTGGAGGTCTACGGCGTTTATCCGGCACTCGTCGGCGAGCATTCCAAGGTAGCGTCAACCACGCAAGCAGTGTGGCGCAAGTCTCCGGGCGCGACCGACGCACGGCGGAAACGCAGCCTCATCCAGATATCGTGGAAGCCAAGCCTGCGTTCTCAATTCGACGGCTGGTTCTTTGTGAAGCAGCGGCTAGGATTGCGGGGGATGTTTTACGTTTGGGTCCGGCGGATGCTCGAGCTCGCCCGCTCTCGGCGGACAGACAGGCGCGCAGCCAAAGAATGAGATTTGTTCGCATCAATATGACGGCCGGGGACTGGGCGGCTTGACGCGCAAATACGCACAGATCACCTGCCCCAGTGGAAACATCGGCGACGATTTTCAGTCTCTGGCAGCCGGGCTTCACCTGCCTGAGCCCGCGTCGTTTTTCGTCGAGCGCGAGAAAATCCAGGATTGGCCGCGTGACGTACCCGTTACGGTGATCATGAATGGATGGTTCTCCTACAGCACACAATCGTGGCCGCCTGCTCTTTCTATCGATCCGATCTTCGTTGGTTTTCACGTCACCGAGCGCTTTAAACCGGCTGTCATGCAGCACGTCGACTATCTGAAGCTCTACGCTCCCATTGGCGCGCGAGACGCGGCGACAACGGCTTTTCTGCGATCTATCGGGGTCGAGGCGGAGACAACGCATTGTCTCACGCTGACGTTTCCCACGCGCCTCACCGCTCCGAAGCCTGGCAAGGTCTTCATCGTCGACGCAGAGGGTATCGCAATTCCGCGTAGCCTTCGCGCCAATGCCGTCAAGATGACTCACGTGATGCCACCGCTCAATCACGAGGTGACACTGCCTTTTGGGCGGCAACTTCTTCAGAAGTATCGCGATGAAGCACGGCTCGTCATTACGACGCGGTTGCACGCGGCGCTGCCTTGCATCGCGATGGGCATACCGGTGGTGTTCTTCGGCGACCCGACCGACGGGCGCACGTCCATCGTGCGCGACATCGGCGGCAGAATTTACAACGCCCGTCTTCACCGGAAGTCGCTGGCGCGTGGCGGTCTGGGTCGGCTGTTAGAGAACGTCGACTGGGAACCGGCCGCACTCGATGTTTCACAGAAAAAGGCGGAACTTGCAGAGGCTGTCACGTCCCGTCTTAGACGCCGTGCCGGACACATTCGAACCTAGCGGCAGTGCTTGCACGGCCTCTCGTTTGCTTCCTTCTCCGAGCGGAGCACGCGAGACCACTGCAATGACCGCTTCCGGTAGACCGCGGGTGTCTGAGTGACCTTGTCCAAAAGCATTCTTCCCGATGCAAATGGCGGGAGTCGGGGAGCAGCTCCCGAACTCTTGCCACTCGACATCCCTCAGCGAGAATACACTTTCCCAGCACCGTTGTTTTTGAGCGGCAATGAGTTAGTTCACGGCTGCACATAGAATATCGGAATATCATTCGGGAAATATTAGCATCGATATTTGGATGACTTCCAATACGCCGCAACATCGCGTCGCTGGTTCAATGTAATTTGATCTGCCGCGTCAAATAATTTGTGCCTTGGCATCGGAGCGACCTTGGTGCTCATCGACGCGTCCTGGGTCAGCGTCCGCTAAACGCCAATAAAAATGGCCCGCAGACCAGGGCCCGACCTGCCTCTACCGATTTTATCCATCCCACTATGAGCGTTATTCTTTCCTATTTCGGGAATTATATGACGCCACGTTTGGGGTAATTGAGAATTCGCAATGCCCTAAATCCGATTGATGTCGTCGTCGATCTAATTGGTTTCGACAAAAGGCGAATAGACGCTTCCTTGATAATTTTGATTTGTGCCACTTGGCGGCGAAATTAATCGCCTCTGAAAAAGCCTATGTGGGAGAAACGCCATGCAACGCAGACACCCCCTCCGGGGCGTCAACGCGACCCTTCTTGCGGCCGCATCGACCTTTGCCATTGTTGCTTTCGCCTCGAGCCTTGCCAGCCAAGCCGAAACCGCCGACGTTAAACCTGTCACCTGGGAAGACATCCTCAACGATGAAGCGACCACGGGCGACGTCGTCGGCTGGGGTATGGGTGTCCGGAACCATCGCTACAGCACGCTGGAACAGATCAACGCCACTAATGTCGGCCAACTGAAACCGAAGTGGTCGTTCTCGTTTGGTGACGAAAAGCAGCGCGGTCAGGAGACTCAGGCTCTTGTCCATGACGGCGTCATCTACGTCACGGCCTCATATTCGCGCGCTTTCGCGCTCGACATGAAGACCGGCAAGAAGCTTTGGAGCTACACGCACCGTCTGCCCGACGACATTCGCCCCTGCTGCGACGTCGTCAATCGCGGCGGCGCGCTTTATGGCGATAAATTCTATTTCGGCACGCTGGACGCCGGGATCGTCGCGCTCGACCGCAAGACCGGCAAGGTCGTCTGGAACAAGAAGTTCGAGGACCATACGGCCGGCTACACGATGACGGGCGCGCCCACCATCGTGAAGGACCAGAAGACCGGCAAGGTTCTTCTGATCCACGGATCGTCGGGTGACGAGTTCGGCGTCGTTGGCCGCCTCTATGCGCGCGATCCGGATACGGGTGAAGAAATCTGGATGCGTCCGCTCGTCGAGGGGCACGTCGGTCGCCTCAACGGCAAGGATTCAACGCCGACCGGCGATACGAAGGCGCCGTCGTGGCCGAACGCCAAGGACGGCAAGAAGGTCGAAGCCTGGAACCACGGCGGCGGCGCTCCCTGGCAGTCCGCCACCTATGACGAGAAGACGAACACCATCGTCATCGGCACGGGCAACCCGGCCCCGTGGAACTATCACTATCGCTCCGGTCCGAACGGCGACTGGAAGCCCTACGACAGTCTCTATACGTCGGGCCAAGTCTACATCGAGCCGTCGACTGGCGAGCCGGTCGGATTCTTCCAGCATACGCCGAACGATGCTTGGGACTACTCGGGCAACAACCCGATTACGCTGTTCGAGATGGAGAAAGACGGCAAGACGGTTCGCGCCGGCGCGCATGCCGACCGCAACGGCTTCCTGTTCATCACCGACCTCGACAAGCTGACGGCGCGCGACGGCAAGATCTCCAAGCAGGAAGGCACCGCATTCGGCATCTATCCGTTCGTCAAGGAGATTTCCTGGGCGACCGGCTGGGATCTGAAGACGGGCCGTCCGAACGAGGTGGAAGGTCAGCGTCCGCCGGCACCCGAAAAGGGCGAGGCCAAAGGCAAAGTCATTCAGGTTACGCCCAACTTCCTTGGCGGCACGAACTGGATGCCTATGGCCTATAGCCAGGACACCAAGCTGTTCTACATCCCGTCCAACGACTGGACCGAAGACTACTGGACCGAGAACGTCACCTATAAGAAGGGCGCCGCCTACCTCGGACAGGGCTTCCGCATCAAGCGCAAGTTCGATACGCACGTCGGTGCTCTGCGCGCCGTTGATCCGACGAACGGGAAGATCGTCTGGGAGCATCTTGAGCACATGCCGCTTTGGGCTGGTGTCCTCACCACCAAAGGTGGCTTGGTGTTCACCGGAACGAGCGACGGCTACGTGAAGGCCTTCGATGCCAAGGACGGTAAGGAACTGTGGAAGTTCCAGACCGGATCGGGCGTTGTTGGCCAGCCCGTCACCTGGGAAGCCGATGGGAAGCAGTACATCGGTATTGTTTCGGGTTATGGCGGCGCGGTTCCGCTGTGGGGCGGCGATATGGCCGACATGACGAAGACGGTCTCACAAGGCGGATCGTTCTGGGTCTTCGAAGTCCCGCAAACGACTGCCGAAGCACAGCAGTAAGACGAACAGACGCCGGGCACGGACACCGTGCCCGGCGATCTTTCATCCGTCCTTGCCCACGGAGCTTCACATGCTGTTACTCAAGTGGTGCTGGCGCCTCGCTGCCAGTCTGATGCTGACCACATTTGCGGTGGGTAGTGCAGCGGCACAGGACTACCCTGTCATCGTCAACAAGGAAGAGCGGCCAAGTCCTTGGATCGTCAACGGCTGCGAGATCAAGCCTCAGGCGAGCTGTGAAGGTGCCGATCTGCGCTATGCGGATCTTTATGAGGCAAACCTGTCCGGTGCCAATCTACGCGGGGCGAAGCTTTCGCGCGCGAACCTCCGGCACTCCAATCTGACGGGCGCCGACCTAACCGGTGCAACGCTCGATGGCGCCCGGATCCAGGTCGCCTTCATGGCAAATGCGAAATTCGTCGGCGCGTCGCTGAAAGGCGCGGACCTATCTCATTCGCGTGCGGCCAAGGCGGACTTCTCGAAGGCCGATTTTACTGCCGCGACGCTTGAGAAGGGAATTTTCAAGGGCGCGAAATTCCACGACACGAAGTTCGTCGATACCGATCTTCAGGAGACGAAATTCTACGAGGCAGACTTCAGCAACGCTGTCGTGGACGGCGCGCTGACGAAATACACGATCTGGCAGGACGCATTCATGGATGGCTGCAAGGGCTGCCCGCTCCACTGGCAGACTGGCGAGGCCGTCTGGTCGCAAAACAAGGATCGATGGGAGCCGGCATCGCCGGATTCATCCGCACACTGATTCTGTGTGGCATTCAACGTGAAGTTTCCTGATGCGCACGGTGGCGACGCTCGCGATTTTTGTCTTCTCGTCGGTCGTGGCGTACGCGCGGAACGAACTGAGCGAGGTCAAAGCCTGTACGCAGGTCACAGCGGACAAGGATCGTCTCATCTGCTTCGACCACGCGGTTGCGAAACTTTCGGCGCCGCGCTTCGAAGGACGGCTCGGCATGATCACCGAGGCGTTCGAGATCACGAGACCGACTGAGCTCAGGTATCAGAGCGATGGGGTCATCTTCGTTCTCTACCTCAGAGACGCAAAGGGTGAGGTCCTGCAAAACCTGCATATCGGCGGTGGCGGTGACGCAAGCTACCTGATCGAAAAGCCCGGGACCTACTCACTTCAGATCAACGGCAGCGAAAGCTGGCGTGTTTGGCTTGACCCCAAATAGAGAAACGGAGACGAACCTTGCGCACGAAATTTCTAACTGTCCTCTGCTGCCTCGCCGTACTATCAAACGAAGCGCTCGCGCATGGCGACGGCGCCCCACAACCTGTCGATACCACGGGACTGAAGCCGCTCGGCGAAGACATCGTCCCGATCAATCCCTATCGCGGCGACCCCACGGCGATCGAAATCGGTGCGCGTGGCTATAACTCGAACTGCGCGCGCTGCCACGGACTCGATGCGAAATCGGGCGGGATGGCGCCGGACCTTCGAGCATTGGAGCCGACAGACGACAACGACGGGTGGTTCATCACTCGGGTGCTCCACGGCGCCACCGTCAATGATCGCGTAAAAATGCCGCCGTTCGATGGATTGCTGAGCCAGGAAGCGATCTGGGCGATCCGCTCGTACATCGATTCACAGCCGGACGATTGATGCGCAGTTGCATCCTCCTGGCTGTGTGCGTCGCGCCAATCGCAAGCGGCGCGGCGCTGGCCGAAATAAAGGACTATGAGGTCCTACGCCTGCTCTATCTGCACACGCCGTGCGGCATGGCGAGCATCGTCTCGCGTCAAACCAGCGAGCACGAAGTCCGCCTGCGCGCCGACTGTCAGAACCGGACGGCGTTTCCAGACGGTGCCGAAGTCGTATGCACGGATCATCATGATGACCGATCGTGTCGCGTGGAAACACCGTCGCGCGAATTTGATAGTCTCGAACTGCTGCGACCCAGCGAATAGGAGAGGCCGATGACCGCGCGGCGCAAGGGGTATGACGCGGCAAGCATTATTCTGCATTGGCTGGTCGCACTCGGCATCGCCGGCATGATTGCATTCGGTCTTAGCATTTCTGCCATGGACCGTGGGCCGGAGAAGACCGCGATGATCCAAATTCACAAGTCGTTTGGGATCGTCGTCGGATTGCTCGCGCTTGCCCGCCTATTGTGGCGCGTTCGTGAGGGCTTTCCAGAACTGGTCGCCGTGCTGCCTGCGTGGCAGAAGCGCTCCGCACGTTTGATCCACCTGACGCTCTTGGCGGCTACCGTCGCGATGCCCGTCACCGGCATGTTGAAATCGGTGACGTATGCGCGTCCGATTGAGGCGTTTGGACTTCCGATTGTGCCGCAGCTTTTGGCTGAAAAACATATCGCGTGGAACGAAGTCGCGTCGTTGGCGCACGCGAGCCTCGCTTGGCTCCTCATTGTGCTCATTGCCGTACATGCGGGTGCCGCGATCAAGCATCACGTTATCGACCGCGATGGCACGCTTCGGCGCATGCTAAAGTCGGAAGCGTCTTTTCGAACCTGACCCTGCGCACGGTGGACGAACGGGTACAGCCCTCGGCTTCGACACAAATGACTCCATGCCGAACGATTTGCGCGCAGGATCGTCAGCCCAGGAGTGGAGTCCGCCTTGCGGAATTACCGCCCACCAATGTGCTCCGCCGACCTTCATGCCGGCCTCGTGCTCTTCACTCACCCGCAGGTGCGCCAGCAAGTTTGCTGTGACGCATACGTCGTCAGATCTCGAAGTTATCCGCAATTTTCCATTGCGTCGTGGAGCTTGGCGCCGAACGGCTTGGCGCACCGGGGCGCCTTTGCAGCGTGGCTGCCAAAAAACCTGCGTAGAAGCCGCGAACCGCTTGTTCAGCGGCGCCTTCAATAAGGTGCGCAGCATCCGCCATGGATTGCTTGAGAGTGATGGGGCGCCGAGCAATAGAGAAATACGCGGATACGCCCGTTTCAAGGGTCGCCTCTGCGCCATCGCCGATAGCTCCGGCCAGAACCAGCACGGGAACGCCTTTCGCGAATGCCCGCGCGGCGACCTCGGCCGGTATCTTACCGCTCGCGCTTTGCCGATCGAGCGCCCCCTCCGCGGTGATGACGAGCGCCGCCCGCTCCAAATGCGCGTCGAACGGCAGGTAGCGCCGCACGACTTCAAAACGGGGAATGAGGCGCGCACCGCATAACCCGGACAGTGCTCCTCCGATGCCACCCGAAGCTCCCGCACCCGGCTGTCCGGCGATGTCGCGACCCACCGCGGCACGGACGCAAGTCGCAAAATTCACCAGTGCCGCATCTAACTTCTCGACGAGGGCCGCATCGGCGCCCTTCTGGGGCCCGTAAACGCGCGAAACCCCCTGCGCACCAGTGAGCGCGTTCTTCCAGTTCACGGCAACTTCGATCGCCACCGCGGATAGTCTGGGATCGAGGCGCGAGAGATCAATTCTCGAGAGCTTTAGTAGGGGAAGGGCGCCGTCTTCAATTTCACAACCGGAGTTGTCTAAAAAGCGGGCGCCAAGAACGCGGGCGAGCCCGGCGCCGCCATCGTTTATGCCACTGTCTCCGCATCCGATGAGAATGCGCCGGGCGCCGACGTTTAACGCATGACGGATGAGGTGACCGACACCGGCACTCGATGCTCTCGCAAGGTCGCGTTCCACCGGGTCCACGAGCCGCAATCCGGCGGCACTTGCGATTTCTAGTACCGCCGTTTTCAATTGAGTACCGCCGAGCAGGCCGATCTGCGCCTCGATGGGGCGGCCAAGAGGATCCGACGTTGCGACCGTCATCAAACTTCCTGAGGTGGTATTGACGAGCGCGCGCGTAAAGCCTTCTCCACCGTCCATCAGCGGAAGTTGGGCAATGTTGGCATCCGGCACGGCACGTGCTGCGCCGCGCGCAATCGCGGCAGCCACGTCGCACGCATCGAGACCTTCCTTGAATCCGCTGGGCGCAACGAGAATGTTGAAAGGCATTTGGGTCATGGCCCGGAAGCGATCTATCAACGGTTAAACGCCGCGCTTCCGGATTCATTCCCGCCCAGGACTGAAAAAAATCCGAATGCCGGCCATACCGAGTACGCGAACGCGACGATGATCGACCAAGAGATCGCGAACAGCGGCACGCCCAGACGAACGAGATCGCTTCCGAACTCCGCCGGAGACAACTGACGTGAATAGATCATCAAAGGCTTTGCACCGTATGGCGCAAGTTGACAGAAGCCGGATGCAATTACGATCACAAGCGAGACGGTCGCCATATCGTGGCCTGCCTTTGAGAGCGGGAGGGCCAAAGCTGGGATTAAGATGGCAGCGCGCGCGCTGCGGGAAAGAATAAGTAGATGGGAGAGCATCGCCACGGCTGCAATCGCGCCCACCGTAGTGAGACGATCGCCAAGCATCACTTCGGGCGCAGCACGCAACAGCGCTGCCGCCATTGTGTCGGGAGTTCCGGATGCAACGAGCGCTTCCGCAAGCAGCAGGGTTGAGATCAATAACGCGAGGATTTTCCAATCTATGGCGCGAGCGACCGCGGTTGCGCTGAAAGGCTGCTGGGCATGCGCGAACACGAGGATCACTGCGGCAGAACTCAACCCGACCGTGGCCAAGCCCATTCCATGCCAACCGTTGCTCATCCATAAAAGAACCGTTGCGGACATGATCGCTAGGACCATCCGATCGCTGCGGTTTAGCGCTCGTTTTTGGATATCGGGCGGCGCAAGCAGGCGACGCCCTCCATCGCGGCCGACGATAAGGCCGAGGATCAGGCAGACTGCCGCGATGCAGCTCAAAAGCGCGACCGGCAGAGCCATAACGAGCCACTGCCAATATCCCAGATGCGGTCCGCCGGACGCGGCGATGATCTCCAAAGCGACGACATGCGCAGCTGCTCCCGTTAAAACTCCGCCCGCAGAAAGCAGAATAACTGTCGGAATTAAGAGTGCGATCGCTCGCCGCATCGCGACATCCGGGAGCGCGGCAACGAGGGATTGGTGGATAGGAAGGAGCATTGCTGCTCGAGCCGATGTGGCGGGAACGAGAAAGGCCGTGGCGCCCACGATAATCGCAAGACGCCATGCGAGACTGGAGAATGTCATAGAGGTGGACAGCACGCGCGCCGCAAGGACGCTCAGCAACCCGGTGCAACTGACGGCGAACGATATCATATACGCGGCTACGAGCAGCAGCATCAGATCATGAGTTGCTGCCGCCGTCACACGCGTTAGATCGGTGGCATCCGCGATGCAGAGCGCTATCACAGCCGCGACACCAATCTTCCACTCTTCCGCCACGGCGCAACCCCAAGCGAGGAGGGCTGAAATCGCGATCACCAAGGTGAATCGCTGCGAGATGGGCAGCGTGTCTGTGGCCAGCAGCGCAATTGCCGTTCCGAGGATACAAACTGCCGCGCCGCCGTATTGCGCCTTCAGTTCATTGAGAGACGGCTTGATGCGAACGGCCGTCATTTCCAGCCGTTGTCGAGCAGTTGGCGCTCCTCATCCGGCGATAAAATCGATTTCGCTCCGAGCATCGTGAGAAGCGCGCCGAGTGCATCAGGCTCAGGAGCCCCTGCAGGGGCGATTGCGTTTTCGCTGCCGGCGCTCTTTTCCGAAACCACGGCCGTTCCTTCAACACTCCATGCCCCCTTGGCAGATGCGCGGCATGCGACGGCCACCATGCGCGGCGCAAGCAATGGGTCCAGAAGCTCCACTTCCCGGCAGATACGCGCGTTGCGGTCGCGAAACGTGCCGGCGATCATCAGGTGTGCATAAGGCGATCCTGTCACGATAGGTAGGTCGACCGGATGACCAGCGGGCTTCCGCTCTAATACCTGGGTTAGCACGCTTCCCGCAGGTAGGGGACCGGCTATAAAACCTTCCGCCAGATCGGAACGTTGCACGCCGGAGCGCCACGATGACACGCCAATCGCAAGAGCAATGGACGCGGCCAAGGCCAACGCTCCCGCGCCGAACGTCCGGATGAATCCGGCACGCCTCATCGGCACGATCTTCGACCCGCCGACGCCGACATCCCGCCGCTCGTGTCCAAGGATCATGGCCACAAGGCCGGTTGGCAATGGTTCGCGTTCGTCTTCGCCGAAAGCGGCGCGCACCAGATCACGTGTTCGGTGGTATTCCTCCAACAGGCCGGCTTCCTCGGCCGAGAAGCCCGTACGCTGTTTTTCCACAATGGCCGCGTTCGCAGAGCCTGGCTCTCCGTCGACATAGGCCATCAATTCTTCGTCGCTCAGTCTCATGGTCCGGATCTCTCGGGTTTTGCCTCGTAGCGAGAAGCGATTTCGATTGAACGCGCGAGTTTCTGACGCGCTCGAGACAGCCGGCTCATCACGGTTCCCCGAGGCACGCCAATTATCTCTGCGGCTTCCTGGTAGGAAAGTCCGTCGGCGACAACGAGCATCAGCACCTCGCGCTGCTCTTCGGGCAAAGCGTATACAGCCTCCCGGACGCGCATGAGCTCTTGTCGAGCGGCCGTTTGCTCCTCGATGCGCGCATCGAAAGGCACGAGAGCAACGGCGTCATCGCCAAAGCTCGCGGTTCTTCGCCTGCGCGCCTGTCGCTTGCGGTCGATGTAACTGGTCTTCACGATCTGGAGCATCCAGCGATCAAGCCGCGTCCCCGGCTCGAATTGATCGAAACGCGCAAGCGCCTTCTCACAGGCTTGCTGCAAAAGATCGTCACCCTCCTCGCGCGATCCGGTCAGCCCGCGCGCAAAGCGGCGCAGCCGAGGGAGCAGAGCAACCAAATTCTGCCTTAAATCATCATCTTGCGATGTCATTTTCGGCTATTTCGTTTCGTCATGCGGGAATTAAACGCTGATGAGAGCGTTTCATTCCAAGTTCGCGGCTGCGGTACAGTTGTGGCGTCGTGCTCTGCACTGCAAGTTGTCGGCTCCCAATTTTGGAAATTCGTAATCCATGTTGACGCGATCATTCCTTCTTAGTGTTGTGGCGGCCACCATTTTTGGCGTTGCTGCCTCGATGTTCCTCCCAACAGTTCTGCTGAACCCCGCTTGGGCCGACGATGACGATGGCGATGGCGATGATGATGACGACGATGATGACGACAGACCGCTTCCTCGTGCGGAGCTCGTCGTCTCGGGTTTGTCAGATGCTCAAACCGCTATCCTTGAGCGCAGTGGATTTGTCGTCGTGCGGGCGGTTCAATCGGAGCTGCTCCGGGACCGCGTCACACACATATTCGGCCCGAGGGGTCGTACCGCAAATGCCGCGCTACTCGAAGTTCGCCGCATTGCGCCGAACGCGATAGCAGCCCGCAACGACCGTTACGTTCGGTCACGGGTCGACAGATACCGTCCACAGGGCGAACCTTGCGGCGACAGTTGTGCTCATTTTTCACTGACGGGTTGGACCGCAAAATTCAAGGCTTGCCCTGTCCCAGTTGCGATCGGTGTCATCGATACGCGTGTCGATGACACCCATCCAGCTTTGGCGGGCGCAGAGATCGAGGTGCATACGGTGCGTCGCGCTGGCCATCGGCCATCGGATAGTGCGCATGGAACGGGCGTCGTAAGTTTGCTCCTTGGTCAAGGGGGCGCTGGAGTGGTCGGCATCTTGCCGCGCGCGAAAGTCGTCGCGGTGGACCCGTTTCACAGGACCGGTTCGAGCGATGCAACGGAGGCATTCGATCTCATCGCCGCTTTCGACGTGCTCTCTGCTCGCAATGTTCGCGTGATTAATATGAGCTTGAGCGGCCCTGGAAACGCGCTCGTTGAGCAGGGGATTCGCCGGCTCGTCGAGCAGGGTACGACGCTCGTCGCAGCGGCCGGTCCATCATCAGCGGCCGGGACGGGATATCCGGCACGCTACGACGGCGTTGTCGCGGTCTCTTCCGTCGACGCCGCACTCAGGGCTTCACGCTTATCGGCTCGGGGCGACCACATTTCTTATGCCGGACCTGGCGTGGGAATTGCCGTGGCCGCGCCCGACGGCAAATCGCGACTCGCCACCGGAACATCGTTCGCAGCGCCGTTCGTGTCCGCCGCCGCCGCCATCGCGCGGTCCCGAGCCCCTGGGGCCAATGCCGCGACAGTCGATGACCTCCTTCGCGATCGAGCTAGGGATCTAGGTCCCCCTGGACGCGACCCAATATTCGGTTGGGGACTGATCCAGTTTCCTGATCTCGGCGCGTGTTGACAGACGTCGTGCAATGGCTCGCCTAATTGCAATCCGCGCAGTGCGCCTGTGGACTTCCGCGCCAGACTGAACCGGGCATGCAGCCGAGAAGGAATTATGGAATCACGTCAAACGTTTTGGGATCGAAGCTGTAGCGTGGAATCTGGACGTAGTTGCCGTCTTCCAGCGTCGGGACCTTGTGTACGCGCACCTCGCCAACTGTGATTTTTCCGGACTTTTCGTCCATCCAGAAGTCGATGTCGTAGAACTGATCCTTACTGCCCGCCTTACGAAAATCGGTGCATGCAAAAAAGCGTCCGTCGCCCTTCAGCCGCCGCACGGGCTGATGGATGCCGACAAATTCCAGTGAAAGCTCCTCGCCGGTCTTGTCGTCCTTGAGCTTGTAGCTTCCAGCGCCTTTTTCGCGCTCAGCCGCGATGTGTTCGTGCAAAGCACTCATCACTTCCCAGCCGCGCTTTACTTCGCTTTCGCCGGGATGCTCGGAAGCCGGGATCCACCACCATGGTTTGGGTTGACGTGTGATCTGCACCCACGCGTCGCCCTCCTTGCGGGGGGCCTTGTAGAGGCGCACATCGACGATGCGCAGCACGCCACCTTTGGGCTTCACCCAGAAATCGACCTGATACTTTTTTTCAGGATCGCTGCTGTCGGCGAACAGCACATTCGGGAAAAACCCGTAGCCATGAAGCGTTCGCACGAAATCGACCCCAATCAGCTTTAGCGACAAGGTTTGTCCGAGCAGGGAGTCGTTCACTGGAAACAGACCACCGTTCGTTTCAGCAGCAGCGGCGATCTCCTTCTCGATGAACGCCTTTACGTCATCGACCGAGAACTTCCCCATATCATCGCTCGACGCGCTGTTTTCTGCGGCCGTGTACTGCTCGGCGGCCTTTCGGACGTTGGTCTCCGGGTCCTTGAGGAAGACTGCTTTGGAATCTTCGTTCCCGAAGCAGAACAGCTTCCCATCCGGCGCGGTCCAATTGACTTTGCAGTCGGTCTTTATGCGCTTGCCTTCCGCGAGTCCCATCGCGCACTGACCATCGAATTCCGGTTCAACGGCAATTGCCGATGCCGGCAAGAGAAGAAGCAGTGACACAAGAGTTGCTGCATGCAGCCTATGCTTGAACATCGCGACGTCCTCCGCGGAGTTTTTTTGATGGTCACTGTAAACACCAGCGCGTGAAGTTCATCCGAGGCGAGCAGCGTTATCGACCCAATGCGCTCGGGATTTTTTCCCGATCTTTTCCACCCAACATAAGAGTCAGCGTATCGTCAGGTCCGTTATTGCAACTTCTGCCCGCTTTAATTGCAAATGTTCCAGATTTATTTCGGGAATAATTCTCGAGGCCGGTCGATGATCCCTTGGCGAAATCCGATTACCTGTTCGATGTTGGCGTATGGTTTGTTACTTGCTGCCGCGACGCAGGTGAACGCTGGACCCGCCATCGGACAGTTCGAGATCAAGACGCTGAGCGTCGAACCCGGTGAGATCGAGTTCCAAAGTCAGAACGCCTACTTCATAGGTAGGCCGCGCCACCGCATGCAAGAGCACGCAGGCGAGATCGCCGCGGACGACAACACCGTCGCACGGCAGCGCCACGGTCTGGAGGTCGAAGTTGGAGTGGCTCGTTTTCTCAAAGGTCGATTAGGCATCGAATATGAACGAGAACGCCTCGATGACATCGGTTCGTTTGCCGACACGAACGCGTTTGGAGATATCGAGCTGGACGAGTATGCGGCCGAGGCCGTTGTGGTCTTAAAGTCACGTTCGGGCGACGGCTGGGGCCTTGGCGTGGTGGTAGAATACGAGCACCCGGCGGAAGCCGGTGGCTCGAAGACGCTGAATGGTGGTCCAATCCTGGAAGTCGCTGACGGTAAATGGATCGTCAGCGTCAATCCGACCCTCACCCAGTTTTTCGGCGGCGGACGGAACGCGGCAGGCGCGCGCGATGAGAAAATCGACTTCAGTTATTCGGCGCGCCTTCTGTATCCTTGGTCAAAGGACATTGACCTGGCGCTCGAAGCCTACGGGACGGTCGAACGTATCGGCGGGCGCGGCGAGCGCTCGGATGCGTCGCAACTATTTGGAGATTTCGATCAACATCGCGTGGGTCCTGTCGCGTACTGGAACTTCGAGGCAGCGAATGGCGATGCCACGCTTGGCCTAGGCGCACTCTTCGGCTTGAATAGTACCACGACGGACGTCGCCCTGAAGGCAAGCTTTGAGCTGACTTTCTGAATTTTGCGGCCCGCCGTGCTGGCCTACGCGGTATTCTTGCTGATCACCAATAACGTGCATGTTGTTGTACCTGGAGAAGTCTACAGGTCCGGACAAATGCGTTCGGGAGAGATGATATCGTTGGTGCAGGCTTATGGCATTAAGAGCGTTCTTAACCGGATGTCGGCAAAGAGCGGTCTAAGTACAAAGGAAATCGATGTCCTTATCGCAATCATGAAGCGATCTCCGAAGCCGTTGCTTGTGCACTGCCAGGGCGGCGCGGACCGCACAGGCCTCGCGGCCGCGCTCTAATCGGTCTCCCGCAAGCGACGCTACTTGCCGAGCGCCGCCTCTATCTCTTTCGCGGTGCCTTCAGCGTCCGCCAGCTTTCCTTCCGCGCACTGGCCTTCCAGTTGAGCGATCATCTCATCAACCTTCTTTGCATCGGCCTCAGCCAACTTCTTAGTGGTCGCCTTTTCGGCGAGGCTAAAGGCAAGGGCATTGCAGGCGTCCTGATCGGCAGGCGGTGCAGCCAACGAAGGCGTCGCCATCGCGGTCGCGAACATCAATAGCGTCGAGGCTGCAATCGATCTCGGCATAACAGAAGCTCCTCCGTGAGTTCAGGGGCGGCCACTCGCCGGCAACCCCTCAAGCAGTTGGGATAGATCACCTGGGGCGAGGTCCGAATCCGGGACCGCGCCCTTCTGTCGCCAGGACGCACACCTGCGGGCCCTGCTTGAGATTAAGCGAGGGAAGATACTCAAGGTCGATCCGCTCGATTACGCGGCGACGGCCGTCCAGATCAAGCGGCCGTGTCTCGGTTCCTTTTGGAATGGCAGCGCGGACATCAAAGGTTTGCGTTGATCTGTCTCCGAACGTAACCCGCACTTTGTTGAGTCTGAGCGTTGCATCGTTGACCTGAAGCTTGATGGATCGGAAGGCGCCTTCGCGCCGTCCGACACGGATTGTGTCTTTGGAATCGAGAAAGCCCACCCGTTGGCACCCCAGAACGTCCCAGCGCGCTTCACGGCGCTTCTCGCCATAGAAGTCAATCTTTACGGGACCGAGAGCACGATAGGCGACTTCGATGCGCTGAATGAATGTGGCGCGCCCCGGAAGATCGATCGGCCGTGATCGCGAACCATCCTTGAACACTTCGCCGACTCTGAGGACATCCGACTGGCCGCCGCCGTAGTAGATTTTGAGCTCCTCAACATGCGCGTCGCCGCCGGTGACGGTGAAACCTATGGCGTTGAACCGGCCCTCACTCCTTCCGACATCAATCACATCGCGCTCGATGCGTGTGCCAACCCGCGCCGTTCCCAGTAGGTCCCACTCAGACCGGTTATCGGGCTTCCAATCCTGCCAGCGCCGCTGCGCTTGAGCGCCGCCCGTAAGAGGCATCAACGATGTGACGACAACCGCTATCGCGAGCAGCATGCGTTTGAAATGGAGATTCATGGTGGACGTTTCCTGTCTCACGTCGACACCCAACAACCGCTGCTGGCGGGATCGACTTTTCCGGCATCCCTTCATTTGGGCTTAACCTGCACATGGACTGCTTTTGTGACATCCGAATGGCCCGACCTGTTCCTACATGCAGAAACACTGGCCACGACCGAAGGAGACGAGAGGATCGGCAACCACCGACTTTCTATTGTAGGAAACCTTGATCGAGGCCCGCTACGCTTCTGACGCTGGGCATTGGGAACACGCAATCCAGCTACGTCTTGAGATCAATGAACTGAACGGGTCGTGCCAGCGACGAGCCAATGGCAGACGATTGCATGAGCGTGTTAGAGGAATTGGGCCGAGCGCCATTCCTCCTCTTTCTCCCTTCCATAGGCCTGTCATGCTGCAATTCCTGGCCGATGCTGCCGTCCCGGGTTGCCTGTTCCTCCTGATGCTCGTTGCGGGCACCGAAATCACGCAGGCTGATGTCCAGAGGCTGTGGCAGAACGCGCGCGCCGTCCTGCTCGGATCAATGGGCCAGCTTGTTGCGCTTCCTATGGTCGCGCTCGTCATAAATGCTGCGATCAAACCGCCGCCAGCCGTGGCTGCGGGGCTGCTGCTCCTGTCGCTCAGTCCGAATGGTGGAATCTCCAACACCTACTGCTATCTTGCGCGCTGCAACGTGCTCCTTTCGGCAACGATTACTGCTGCGGGCACCGTGCTCTGTCTCTTCACCATTCCGGCGTGGCTCAAGCTGCTACCAAATGTACCCGGCTTCAGTGTCGAGCTACTGGAAGTCCCATCTCAAAAGATATTCGCCCAGCTCCTGGGCTTGATGATCTTGCCGATGGGTATCGGCATGCTGGCAAGACGCGCGTATCCGGACAAAGTCGCCGACGCGGAGAGAGCGCTCCGTTGGCTTTCGATCGGAACCGTCGCGCTCATTCTTGTCTTGGCAGTCGTGACTGTCCGCAGCGCCCTTTCGGGTCTGCTGCCTAGCATTGGCGCAGGTGCGTTCCTGTTCATCGCCGCTGCCATGGTCGTGGGATGGCTATTGGGGTACGGGCTCAGTGAGCAGGATCGGGCAGTCCTTGTCATCGAGGCCGGCGTGCGCAACGTCGGAGTCGCGCTGCTTCTGGGAGGCGCGATGCTCACGCCCGAAGCCTTTGGTATCTTCGCCAGCTTCATCACCGGGTATTTCATAGTCGAAGTGGCTATCATGCTGGCCTATGCGCGCCATCAGGCGCGGCGCCTCGAAAGCTGAAGCGTCAGGTTTCTGTCCGCGATCGTCTCTTGTTACTGTTCATCCTGAAAGGCGGAAAGTACCTTTGCATTGAGCACGCGTAGCTTACGATAGCGCATCTCGATGGCGCCACGGGCCGCAAGATCGTCGAGGCATCGCCGCAGCGTGCCACGGGTTACGCCAACGAGCTTTGCGAGATCATCCTGCGTGATCGGCGCCTCTTGGGATCGCTCGGCGAGCTGCAACAGACGTCGGCTTACGCGAGCGCGAACCGTCAGCGACAGAGCCTCAGAAAGAAGCATGACAGCGGTGCGGGAGTTTTGCGCGCTCAGTCGATAAAACGCACGCCAATGCTCAGGATGACCGGAAAGATGTTGCTGGATAGCGCGACTGGGCAGGTGGAACAATTGGCTTTCCGTCGCTGCCATTAGGGAGACAATGCGAGGAATACCTGCCAATTCCGCGGCATCGCCGATCCAAAAGCCGATCTCGGCGTGATAAATCGAGACAGATTCCTCGGCCACAAGAGGAAAAGTGATTTGTAGGCTGCCCGCCGCAAGCCCATATAGGCCGTCGGAAACATCCCCCGCATGGTAGACGAACTGCCCGCGACGATACTGACGCCAACGGCCTACTTCGACCGCCCAGTCGCGGAAGTCTGGCGATTGCTCCGCGAGCCAACCTAACTGATCGAGGGGCGAGATGTTTGTGAGGCTAACCAATTATCTGCCAAAAATTGATTTGAATCGATCATTTCCAGTGCTTATTTTTTGCTAGCTAATCTAGCGCATTTCGACGTTAGCGCGAACGCATCGTTTCGTTGCCAATTAAATTTGGATGACAAGCGATGTCCTCTGGCACCACGAGTTTGCGTCCGGTGACCAAAAAGGGGATGATTTATATCCCCGGCGGTACGTTTGCCATGGGCTCCGACAAGCACTACCGCGAGGAGGCGCCGGTCCATCGCGTCGCCGTCGATGGATTCTGGATCGACGAAACGCCTGTCACCAATTCGCATTTCAAAAAATTTGTCGAAGCGACCGGCCACGTCACATTCGCCGAAATTCCTCCAAGGTCCGAGGACTACCCGGGCGCCCTTGCGCACATGTTGAAGCCCGGTTCGCTCGTATTTCGCCCTGCCTCGGTCAACGCCCGCGATTGGAGCGAATGGTGGGAGTTCTGCTTCGGAGCCAACTGGCGCCACCCTTACGGTCGCGGCACTTGGATCAAGGGACTCGATGATCATCCCGTCGTTCACGTCGCCTACAGCGACGCAGAGGCCTACGCGAAGTGGACGGGGAAGGAACTGCCTACGGAGGCCGAGTGGGAGTTTGCCGCACGCGGCGGTCTTGAGGGCGCGGAGTTCGCCTGGGGCGATGAGTTCACGCCCGGCGGCAAACAGATGGCCAATACGTGGCAGGGCAATTTCCCGAACGAGAATCTCAAGCTCGACGGCTACGAGCGCACCTCTCCCGTCAAGGCGTTCCCGCCAAACGGCTACGGCCTCTACGACATGATCGGCAATGTGTGGGAGTGGACGACCGACTGGTACGCACCGACCCACCCGGCCGACGCCCGCAAAGCCTGCTGCGTTCCGGAGAACCCGCGCGGCCCATCAGCCGATCAAAGCTACGACCCCTGCCAACCGCACATTCGCATTCCGCGGAAAGTGCTCAAGGGCGGCTCACATCTTTGCGCACCGAACTACTGCCGCCGCTATCGGCCGGCGGCACGTCACCCTGAGCCGGTCGATACATCAACCTGCCACGTCGGATTCCGATGTGTCGTCCGCAATCAAAATCAAGAAACGACATTGCGATAGAGAGGATAAATCCCCGAAAGGATTACGTCATGAACAAGAAAGTGGATGCCAATCAAACGGAACCACAAACAGACTTTGCTTTGAATCGCAGACACATCTTGATGACCGGCGGCTCGCTGCTGGCGTTGGCCGCTAGTGCCACCTCGCCGACAACTGCCGAGGCGCAGGCGGAAAAGCCCGCCGCTCCAGGCGCCAAGCCGAACATCCTTATCATCTGGGGCGATGATATCGGCTGGTCGAACGTCAGCGCCTACAACCTGGGCATGATGGGCTACAAGACGCCCAACATCGACCGCATCGCCAAGGAAGGCGCGCTGTTCACGGACTGGTACGGGCAGCAGAGCTGCACTGCCGGGCGCGCGTGCTTCATCACCGGCCAGGTCGGTTTCCGCACGGGTCTGCTCAAGGTCGGCCTACCGGGAGCCAAAGAAGGCCTGCAGGCGCGGGACGTGACCATCGCCGAGCTTCTCAAGGCGCAAGGTTATGTGACCGGCCAGTTCGGTAAGAACCACCTCGGCGATCTCGACGAGCACCTGCCCACCGCGCACGGGTTCGACGAGTTCTTCGGCTCGCTCTACCACCTGAACGCGGAGGACGAGCCCGAGCATCCCGACTACTTCAAGGATCCGGAGCTTAGGAAGAGGTTCGGCACCCGCGGTGTCCTCCACACGTGGGCCAATCCGGACGGCACCCAGAAGATCGAGAGCACCGGACCTCTAACTAAGAAACGCATGGAGACCATCGACGAAGAGGTCACCAAAGAGGCGTTGCGGTTCATGGCCGATGCCAAGAAGGCGAACAAGCCGTTCTTTCTTTGGTGGAACTCAACTCGCATGCACATCTGGACCCGGCTCAAAAAGGAGAGCGAGGGCAAGACCGGACTGGGCATCTACCCCGACGGCATGGTGGAGCACGACGGTCACGTCGGCCAGGTGCTCGACGCGCTCAAGGATCTGGGCCTCGAAGAGAATACCATTGTCATGTATTCCACCGACAACGGCGCCGAGAAGTTCACCTGGCCCGACGGCGGGCAGTCGCCGTTCCGCGGCGAGAAGAACACCAACTGGGAAGGCGGCTACCGTGTGCCGACTGCCATCCGCTGGCCCGGCGTCATCAAGCCCGGCACCGTGCTCAACGACGTCTTCGCCCACGAGGACATGCTGCCCACGCTACTGGCTGCCGCCGGCGCTCCGGACGTCAAGGACCAGCTCATGAAGGGCATGAAGGTCGGCGACAAGACTTTCAAGGTGCATCTCGACGGCTACAACATCACCGATGCGCTGGCCGGCAAAGGTCCCAGCCCACGGCACGAGTTCTTCTACTTCAACGACGAAGGCTCGCTGGTGGCGCTGCGCTACGATCAGTGGAAGATCGTCTTCGCCGAGCAGCGCGCACACAGCCTCGACGTCTGGCAGGATCCGTTCGTGCCTCTACGCTACCCCAAGGTCTTCAATCTGCGTTCCGATCCATACGAGACCGCCGACCATGAGGGCATGGATTACGAGCGTTGGAGGGTTGAGCACACCTTCTTGCTCGTGCCGGCGCAGCAATACGTCGGGAAATTCCTCGCCACGTTCAAGGAATTCCCGCCGAGCCAGAAGCCGGGCAGCTTCTCGCTCGACAACGTGATGGCCACGCTTCAGTCCGGCGCCAAGTGATCGCCCGCTTGCGCCGGCCGGGCAAGCTTTCCGGCCGGCGTGCTTTTTTGGCTCTACCTTGCCGATGGAGACCTCCATGCGCGCTGCTCTTGCGGCCTTCGCGCCGCGCGCCCTGCTTGTGGCGCTCATCGTATTCACCGCCAGCTCGGTGTCGCTCCGTTCCGAGGAAGCGAGATCCGATCCGCTGCCCTCATGGAATGACGGCGCGCCGAAGACGGCCATCATCAACTTTGTCGACCGTGTAACCATGGAGGGCAGTCCGGACTTCGTTCCGCCTCCGGAACGCATTGCCGTGTTCGATAACGACGGGACGCTCTGGTCGGAGCAACCGGTGTATTTCCAGCTCCAATTTGTCGTCGACAGGGTGAAGGCGCTCGCGCCGCAGCATCCCGAATGGACGAGCAAGGAGCCCTTCGCCTCCCTGCTTAAGGGTGACATAAAGGGTGCTCTCGCCAGCGGCGAGGCTGGTATTGCCGCACTCTTGGCTGCGACGCACTCGGGCATGACTACGGACCAGTTCGCCGTGACGGTCAGCGACTGGATCGCCTCGGCTAAGCATCCCAAGAGCGGCCGTCTCTTCACCGATATGGTCTACCAGCCCATGCTCGAGCTTCTCGCCTATCTGCGCGCGAACGGTTTCAAGACCTTCATCGTTTCGGGCGGCGGCATCGAGTTTATGCGTCCGTGGACCGAGCGCGTCTACGGCATTCCACCCGAGCAGGTCGTGGGCACGACCGGCGGCCTAAAGCTCGAGATGCGTGACGGCGTGCCCGTCATCATGAAGCTGCCCGAACTCGTCTTGAACGACGACAAGGAAGGCAAGCCCGTCGGCATTCAACGCCACATTGGCCGCCGGCCCATAGCCGCATTCGGTAACTCCGACGGCGACCTCCAGATGCTTCAATACACGGCAGCGGGGAACGGCGCGCGGTTCATGGGCATCGTTCACCACACCGATGCGGATCGGGAGTGGGCCTATGACCGCGCATCTCACGTTGGCAAGCTCGACAAGGCGCTCGACGAGGCGACAGCAAAGGGCTGGACTGTCGTCGATATGAAGAGCGACTGGAATGCGGTGTTTCCTGAGAACAAATAAGACGGCGTTTCGCTTGTTGAAGCGGGTGGGACCCGTTGACCACTAACTGCGAGTTCGGCTGACCGACCAAAAGCGGAGACGTGACCAAGTCTCATGCGGCTGAGCGCGTTTCGAACGAAGCGTCCGGCCCGGCGACAAACGCCTCACATTCTGTTCCGCTCCTTCCGAGCAAGCCGTCCATTGCTGTTCTGCCTTTCCAGAATTTGAGCGGAGACGCGGAGCAGGCGTACTTCGCTGACGGTATCGTGGAGGAGTTCATAACGGCGCTGTCGCGCGTTCGTTGGCTGTTCGTAATCGCTCGCAATTCGCGCTTCACATACGGGACCGGACCGTCGACCTGAAACAGGTCGCCAGGAACTCGGCGTCGGCTATGTGCTGGAAGGCAGCTTGCGCAAGGCGGATAATCGCATCCGCATCACAGGACAGCTTATTGAGGCTTCAACTGGCGCGCACCTGTGGGCGGAGCGTTTCGAAGGACAGCTCGAAGATATCTTCGAGCTGCAAGATGAGATCGCATCGGGTGTCGCGGGTGCTATTGCGCCCCAGGTCGAATTGGCCGAAATCGAGTGTGCCAGAAGTAAGCCGCCGGCCAGTTTGAACGCCTACGACTGCTACCTGCGAGGCATCGCCCACATGCATCGGGGCACGCGGGAGGCCATAAAAGAGGCTCTGACCCTTTTTAATAGAAGTATCGAACTCGATCCCGAGTTCGCCACCGGCCACGTGATGGCGGCTTGGTCCTACTTCTGGCGCAAAGTCAATGGTTGGGCGGAGCATCGCGCTCGGGAATTGCCGAAGGCGAACGCTTGGCGCGACGTGCCGTCGAACTGGGTAGAGATGATGCAGTTGCTCTAACCCGCGGCGGCCATGCATTGGCGCATCTTACCGGCGATCTCGATAGTGGTATCGCGCTTCTCGACAGGGCCCCTGAACCCCAATCCGGCGTCGGCCTGGTTTCTTGGCGGGCTCCTTCGGACTTGGCACGGCGAATGCGATGACGCGATCGAGCATTTCGAGCGGGCGATGCGATTGAGCCCCGTAGACCCCGAGCTCTATCGCATGCAGGCGGGCATCGCGATGGCGCATCTATTTGCCGGCCGAATAGAAACAGCATCCGCCTGGGCGGAACGATCTTATAACAATCTGCCGAGCTTCGACAAATTTTCAGTTTCTGCATTCAGGTCTGGGAGCTTCGTCGTTTCGCGGCGACCGTGCTCTCGTAATCCGACCCTAAGGTCTCAGCCTTCCGACCTCGATCATTGGCGCAAATGCGGCTCTTCTTAAGATGGCGGCCCTCGACATCATTCTGACCTGCGGCAGAATCTTTGCCAAAAAAGATCTTCGGTCGTTGCCCACACCTCGGAAACAGATTAGCTTCAAAAAACTTCGCCTCGTTTATATTGAACACCACATGATATTGGTGGGGGTGTAAGTGTATTATTCTTGTCGAGTGTTCGGCCGCATCGAATTTCCACGCCACGAACAGATAGCAGTCGGTCCGTTCGGCGCGTTATTCATGATAGCAATTTTGACGGCGCTCCTTGGCGGCTGCAGTCGTACGGACAACGAACAGGAGCCCGTCGTCCGTCCGGTTCGGGTCGTAACCGTTGAGGAACGAAAATCCGCCGAAACGATCACGCTATCCGGCACAATCGAAGCGAAAGCTGAGGTCGACCTCGCATTCCGAATCGGCGGTCGCGTGATCCAGCGGTTCGGTACAGTCGGTGACCGGGTAGAAGCCGGGCAATTGCTGGCCAGTCTCGATGCCGAGGACAAGCGCAATGCTTTGCGGGCTGCACAGGCTAATTTTGCGGCGGCCGAGGGCAAATTTGTCGAAGCGGAGGCGAATTACGATAGACAGCGGCAATTGCTCAATCGTGGCCACACCACTCGGCAACGCTACGACCAAGCGGTGCAAACACTCAATACGCTGAAGGCACAGGTTGATATGGCCTCCGCGCAAATGGCGATCGCC
The DNA here is from genome assembly GCA_964651805.1 of uncultured Hyphomicrobium sp. Lineage (GTDB taxonomy): Bacteria > Pseudomonadota > Alphaproteobacteria > Rhizobiales > Hyphomicrobiaceae > Hyphomicrobium_B. The sequence continues at coordinate 813,447 of CAZYXX010000001.1, forward strand.
AAGACTCGCCTCGACGACACCGGGCTATACGCTGATGCCCCAGGAGAAATAACCGCGCGCGGAGCAGACGCCGGCGAAATTGTTCAGCCTGGCCAGATGGTATTTCGGATCGCGCGAAAGGACGGCCGGGACGCTGTATTCGATGCGCCGCCGAGTCTCCTTTCGCGCGGAACGCGAGACGCGGTGATAAACGTCGCACTTTCGATAGACCCATCGGTCGTGGCGGAGGGTCGAGTTCGAGAGGTCGCTCCCCAAGCTGATCCGCTCGCTGGAACCTTTCGCGTTCGGGTCGGTCTGAAGGACCCTTCAGCCGCGCTTCGCCTCGGCTCAACGGTCACGGGAAGGGTCGATCTTGATGGCGTCGGCGGCATAGTTCTGCCGGCAAGCGCCCTCACACGGTCGAACGGTGCACCTGCGGTTTGGATATTGGACCCAACCAGCAGCACAGTTTCGCCTCGGCCGATTGAAATCGCGGCACATCACGTCAGCGAAGTTATCGTGTCGGGCGGTCTAGCTCCTGGCGATGTCGTCGTGACTGCTGGCGTGCAAAGCTTGAGGCCCGGACAAAAGGTCCGTCTGCTCGAGCGGTCGTCATGATCGGGCCCAACCTTTCGGCGTGGGCAGTTGGTCGCCGACCTCTCATTGTGTTCTTCATGTTGACAGCTCTAGCGGCAGGCGTCGCGAGTTTCATAAGCCTCGGCCGCGCGGAAGATCCTGTATTTACGATCCGAACGATGCTGGTGCGCGCAATCTGGCCAGGAGCCACACTGCCAGACACGCTGGAACAGGTCACGGAGCGTATCGAACGCAAACTGCAGGAGGTGAGCAACGTCGACGTCGTGCGCAGCACCACGCGTGCCGGCGATACGACGATCTTTATCGATCTCCGCGGCAGCGTGACGTCCCGTGAGATTCCAGCAATATGGCAAGAAGTCCGAAACAAAGTCGGTGACATCAGACATACACTACCGTCTGGCGTCCTCGGACCGTTCTTCAACGATGACTTCGGCGATACATTTGGCTTCATCTACGGCTTTACAGCCGACGGCTTCACGCACCGCGAACTCCGGGATTATGTGGAGGACGTTCGTTCGAAGCTTCTCACTTTGCCCGACGTATCGAGGATCGAGATCATTGGCGCTCAAGATGAGGAGGTGACGATCGAATTTCGCCACGACCGGGTCGCTGCATTGGGTATTGACTATCCGGCCTTGTTCTCGGCAGTCGCGGCGCAGAATGTCGTTCGGCCATCGGGCATTGTTCGCACGGGTGCGGAGAATGTGACGCTCCAGGTATCTGGTGCCTTCCAAAATGAAGCTGAGATTCTCGAGGTGAGCATCAGCCTCGGCGATCGCGTATTGAGGCTTGGCGATATCGCGCAAGTGGTGCGCGGGTACTCCGATCCCCCGCTTCCGCTTTTTCGCGTCAACGGTCAGCCGGCCATTGGCCTTGCTATCGCGATGCAGGATTCGGGCGATATCCTTGGGCTCGGCCGCAACATCAAAGGCATGATGGACCGGACAACGGCGGACCTACCAGCCGGGATCGAACCGGTTCTTGTGTCGGACCAGGCGGTAACTGTCGATGCCGCGATTGGCGAATTCACGGCTTCGCTATGGCAGGCGATCGCGATCATTCTTGGCATCAGCATTTTGATGCTGGGAGTGCGGCCCGGCGCGGTAGTCGCCGTCTCAATACCGCTGACGCTCGCAATCGTCATGGTCATCATGCAGCTGATTCATATTGACTTGCACCGCATCTCGCTTGGTGCGCTGATCATTGCTTTGTGTCTGCTCGTTGACGACGCCATGACGACCGTCGACGCTATGCTGCGCCGGCTCGATGCAGGCGATACGGCTGACGCTGCAGCAAGTTACGCCTACTCCAATCTCGCCGCGCCGATGTTGGTTGGCACATTGGTGACGATTGCGGGTTTCGTGCCGATCGGCTTCGCGCAAAGCTCCGCAGGCGAGTATACGTTCTCGATTTTTGCGGTAGTGGCTATCGCACTCGTAGTGTCGTGGCTGGTAGCCGTCCTTTTCGCTCCTGTGGTCGGTGCCGCAATTTTGACTCCAAGTCCGGCGAACGCACAAGATAGCGAGCCGGGCATGGTCTTGGGGTTCTACCGTGCACTGCTCGACTTTGCTTTCACCTACCGTTGGCTCACCATTCTCGGCGTTGTGGCGCTGTTTGCTCTGTCGATCTGGGGTCTGCGCTTCGTACCACAGCAGTTCTTTCCCGCCTCAGACCGAACGGAATTGCTTGTCGATTTAACGCTTCAGCAGAACGCATCCGTCACCGCAAGCGAAGCGGTAGCAAAGAAGCTCGACGAAGTCCTAGCAGCCGACCCTGACGTCAGCCGTTGGAGTGCCTATGTCGGACGTGGCGCTATACGCTTCTATCTGCCGCTCAATGTCCAACTTCCGAACGATTTCTTTGCTCAGCAGGTGATCGTCGCGAACGACGTTGCCGGCCGCGAACGTCTCCACGCGAAGCTGGAAAAGCTTCTGACCGAAGAATTTCCAAACCTCACGACGCGCGTTTATCCTTTGGAACTAGGACCGCCTGTCGGCTGGCCAGTCCAATACCGTCTCGTCGGCCCCGAGATCGACCGCCTGCGCGATCTCGCTCCCGGACTCGCGGATGTCGTGTCAACTCACCCAAAAACTCGCCGAGTGAGCTTCGACTGGAACGAGCCAGCACGTAGCGTGCGTATCCGCATAGATCAGGATGAGGCTCGGCGCATAGGCTATTCCAGCGAGGCGCTCGCCGCAGTTCTTAATACCACCGTGAGCGGCACGCGGATTACGCAGCTACGGGATGGGATCTATCTGGTCGACATTGTTGCTCGCGCGCGTCGGGAGGATCGCGTGGCCCTCGACAGCCTGCAGACCCTCCAAGTGCCGCTCAAGAACGGTCGAACGGTTCCGCTAAGTCAGTTTGCGACCTTCGAAGCGGTACAGGAGCAGCCTATTGTTTGGCGAAGAGGACGCATTCCGACGCTCACCGTCCAAGCAGACGTTGCCGAAGGTGCTCTGGCCGAAGGTATTGTTGCGGAACTCGCGCCACGCATTGCCGAGTTCAACGCGAAGCTGCCGACAGGCTATCGCGTCGAATTGGGAGGCGTAGCTGAGGAAAGCGCCGATAGCCGGGCATCGGTCATTGCGGTTGTTCCACTCATGATGTTTTTGATGCTGGCACTGCTGATGATCCAGTTGCAGAGCTTTCAAAGTCTGGCGATGGTCTCACTCGTAATGCCGCTGGGGCTCATCGGCGTGGTTGCTGCATTGTTTCTTGTGCAGAAGCCGCTGGGTTTTGTTGCCGTGCTCGGTGTTCTCGCGTTGCTCGGCATGATTGCGAAGAACGGCGTCATCCTGATCTCGCAAATCGAAGCCGAGCGGCGCGGTGGTGCGGCAGTGAAGGATGCGGCGGTCAATGCGGCGCTATCCAGATTCCGCCCTTTGATGTTGACGACCCTCTCGACCGTGCTCGGACTTGCACCGATCGCACCCACGGTCTTCTGGGGCCCAATGGCATTCGCCATCATGGGAGGCCTGCTCGTTGCAACGGTGCTGACGCTCGTCCTTCTGCCCGTTTTGTACGTGACGTGGTTCACGTGGCGTGGTGCGGAGCAGCTAACTCTAGGAACATCAACCTGATGTCAGCTGCGCGCTCCCTTGCTCAAGACAGCGACTATGGTTGGCTATTCGCGGCCAATGTGATGGGGATATTCGCAACGGGTATTGCCACCGTCGCACTCGCTTTATTGGCATTCCACTTGGCGGGCGACGACACTGGTATCGTCTTGGCAACCGCACTGTCTTTGAAGATGGCAATGAACGTATTTGTTCCTCCCATTGCCTCGGCTTATGCAATGCGCTTCCCGCGCCGGTCGTGGTTGACCTCCCTAAACCTAGTGCGCGCCGCCGTCTTGTGCCTGCTCCCGTATGTGACAGAGGTCCATCAAATCTACCTATTGATTATCATCTTCGAGGCCGCAGCGGCGGCGTTCCGCGCCACGTATCTAGCAATAGTGCCGGATATGCTTCCCGACGATTGGCAGTATGCCGGCGCGGTGGCCAAGGCGCGTATAGCTTACAATGCGGAGAGCATGTTAAGCCCGCTAATAGCCTCGGCGTTGCTTTTCGTGGTCGACGTCCGCGGCATCTTCATTGTATCCGTCATTGCATTGTTGCTCGCAACGGTTGTCTTGCTGCGTGTCATGATGCCCGAGGGCAAGCAAATCCATCGCGGCTTTGTTCGCCGCATGGCGCTGAAGTACCGCATACTTTTCGCGGCACCAATGTTTCGCGGGGCTTTCGCTATACATGCGGCTGCGACGGTGATTAGCGCCATGGTCGCCGTCAATACCGTCGTCATTGTCCGCGGTGTTTTCGATTTGGATGATCAGTCGGCAGCCATTTCGCTTGCCACTTTTGGAGCCGGAGGGATCGTCGGATCGTTGGTATCGCGACAGCTCATCTCGACCTTTGGCGAGCGATCCGTCGATCTACAATCGGCCGCTGTGATGGCCATTTTGTTGATGTCTGGCGCCTTATTGCAGAACTATGCAGCCATGCTGGTATTATGGTTTGCTTTGGGAGTGGCTACGACATTGTGTCAACTGCCTATCGAGACAATTTTGCGCCGAATGACCGAGGCCGGTGATCGACCGACAGTCTACGCCGCACATTACAGCGTCAGCTGCGCATTGCTCTTGGTTAGCTATCAGGCCGCTGGCTGGGTGGGCGCCGAAGCCGGTCTTACGGTTGCATTTGTTTGTCTTGGTTTGTTGTCGGCCACGATGGCCGCAGTGGCCGCAGCCGTCTGGCCAGTGAATCAGGCATCGCGCTGAATTGATCTGAAGCGAAAGTAGCAAGGATCGTTTCACCTAGTTTATCGCGGAGTCATACGTAAAGGTACACGATGTCCGACAACATGGTTGCGCCAACCAAGCCTGAGGCCTCGGCAAAACAAATTCGCCGGTCCCGCGAGCCGATTCTTGTCGATCTGGCGCTTCAGGGTGGTGGTTCGCATGGCGCTTTCACGTGGGGCGTCCTCGATCGTCTTCTCGAAGAGCAAGGCTTCACATTGGAGGCAGTATCCGGCACGTCTGCGGGTGCAATGAATGCGGCGGTGCTAGCACACGGATTGTTAGTTGGTGGACGCGATGGCGCGCGCAACGCGCTGCATGAGTTTTGGAGACGCGTTGCCGATGCCGCGACTTTCAGTCCGTTTCAGCGCAGTCCGCTCGATCGCATGGTGGGCCGATGGTCGCTCGACTATTCTCCGACCTACATTGCCACGGACCTCATCGCGCGTTTCGTGTCCCCCTACGCCTTCGGCGCAGGTGCGGTGAATCCGCTCCGCGAAATACTGACGACACTCGTTGATTTCGACCGCTTGAGCGCAGGGCGGATCAAGCTCTTTATCACTTGCACCAATGTTCTGACCGGTCGCGGCCGGGTCTTTCGCAACCCGGATATCACCGCAGACGTTCTACTCGCATCTGCCTGCCTGCCGACAATGTTCCAGGCTGTAGAGATCGATGGTGAGCCGTACTGGGACGGAGGGTTCTCCGGAAATCCTACCATTGCCCCGTTGGTTCGCGAATGCACCTCGCGCGACACGATTCTCGTGCAGATCAATCCAATCCTTCGTCAAGGGGCGCCGATGACCGCCCAGGAGATCAACAACCGTGTCAACGAGGTCTCCTTTAACGCGACCTTGATCAAGGAACTCAAGATGATCGCCTTGCTTCGCAAGGTAGCGGACCAGGCGGACGGGGAGGGCAGACTGTGGGGGCAGATGAGAATGCACCTTATTAAGAGTGACCTGCTCGCAACGCTAGGCGCCTCGTCCAAGCTCAATGCGGAGTGGGAATTCCTGACCATGCTGCGAGATGAAGGGAGGCGCGCGGCCAGCGAGTTCGTCGAAAAGCACGGACTCGACGTCGGTGCGCGCTCTACGTTCGAATTCGACAGCCTTTTGGAAGGGGTCTGATTGTGGGGCTGCTGGGCATTATTTTGGGTTTGACGTTTTTGATGTTCTTCGCCTTCCGCGGATGGACGATCCTTCTGCTTGCGCCAGGAGCCGCTTTGATTGCCGCGGCATTTTCGGGCGAACCGCTTTTGGCTCACTGGACCCAGACTTTCATGACGGCGGCAGCCGGCTTTCTCGCCCAGTTCTTTCCAATTTTTCTTTTGGGCGCGTTGTTCGGAAAGCTGATGGACGATAGCGGCTCGGTCACGACCATTGCGGAATTCATGACCGAGAAGCTCGGGCCTCGCCGAGCCGTCCTTGCCGTTGTCTTTGCGGGCGCTCTGGTGACTTATGGTGGTGTCAGTCTGTTCGTTGCTTTCTTCGTTCTCGCTCCCATGGGGATCGCCCTGTTCCGCGCTGGCGGTATTCCGCGCCGACTGCTTCCGGCCGCCATTGCATTAGGTACCTCGACGTTCACGATGTCGGCCTTGCCCGGAACACCCGCCATACAGAACGCAATTCCGATGCCGTTTTTCGGTACAACGCCCTTTGCGGCTCCCGGCCTCGGGATAATTGCTGCCGTCGTGATGTTTGCTTACGGAATGTGGTGGCTGGGGCATGTGGAGGCTCGCGCACGGCGGGCCGGCGAGGGCTTCGAGGCTGTTCCCCCCTTAGCTCCGGCTGCGGCCGATGATTTGACTATCCGCGAGTTGGCGTCGACTGCGCGAGACTTCGATCCAGCGGAAATCGAGGGTGGTAAGAGAGCCCTGCAGGGCCCGCCTATCAGTATTGCAGTGCTGCCGCTGGTTGTCGTCATTGCCACAAACTTTGTCGTGACGCAGTTGATATTACCCCGCGTCGACGGCTCATTCCTAGCCGAGGCTCAATGGGGCTCTACCAGCTTGTCGGCGGTGGGCGGCATATGGTCGGTCTCGGTCGCGCTTTTTATTGCCATCCTGGTTTTGATCGCCGTCAACTATGAGCGACTGCCGGCGCTGCGCGATACGATTGACGCGGGCGCAAATGCGTCTGTCCTGCCTGTGTTGAGCGTCGCCAGCTTGGTTGGTTTTGGCGCCGTCGTGGCCGCGCTTCCCGCCTTCGAAGCGGTCAGAGATTGGGTCTTGGGGATTGGCGGCGGACCACTCGTGTCGCTCGCCGTCGCAACAAATATCCTCGCCGCGCTGACCGGCTCCGCCTCGGGCGGCATGACGATCGCGCTTGAGGCCCTCGGACCGACATTCATGCAGATCGCGGAGCAGACGGGCCTCAGCCCCTCGTTGATGCATAGGGTGGCGGTGATCGCCTCCGGAACGCTTGATAGCCTTCCTCACAATGGTGCAGTCGTAACGATGCTGGCCGTATGCGGCTGCACTCATCGGGAAAGTTATCTTGACATCGTGATGGTTGCGGTGGTGAGCGCGATCCTCTCGCTCGTTACCGTAATCGTACTGGGGACCATGTTTGGATCTTTTTGAGTTCGCGATGAATGCGTGCAGATCGTCCAGATTGAGAAGCGCAGTTTCGTCGAACAAGAATCGCGATGCGGATTTTCTGCGCCAGAAGCTCGGCTATCCTGAAAACGACGATGTAGCGAGCCGATCATGAAGGCTGGCAGTGAAGCGGCCCTGATTGTCCTGGCGACGATAGCTTTGTGCGCAGCGATGTCTGTGGCAAGCGCGGTCTTCGCGCCCTTGGCATTTGCCCTGTTGATCATCGCCATCTTGTGGCCGCTTCAATCGAGCCTGCAGGCGGCAGTGCCGAGGTTAGTTGCCTTATGCTTGACGCTTGTCGTTCTGCTTGCCGTTTTCTCAGTCCTAGGTGGTCTGATTGCCTGGAGTTCCAGCCGTGCCGCGCAGGCCATCGCGAATGACGCGGAGCGCTATCAATCGCTATTTAACCGATTCACGGCCTGGCTTAACGATCACGGCATCGTAACGTCGGGTCTATGGGAGGAACATATCAACGTCGGTTGGTATGTTCGTCTGCTGCACTCGACCCTCAGTAGAATCAATAGTGCAGCGAGTTTTTGGCTTATTGTGCTCGTCTACGTGGCGCTCGGTCTACTGGAAGTCGATGACTATGCTCGCAACATTAGCGCTATGCGGAACACTGAAGCGGCACGCGTATTGTTGGACGGAAGTGCCAGAACCGCTGAAAAGTTTCGTACCTACTACCTAGTCCGGACGCTGATGAGTGTGATCACAGGCCTGCTCGTTTTCGTCGTGACCTATGCCGTCGGACTGCCGCTCGCGAAGGAATGGGGAGTGCTGGCGTTTGTATTGAACTACATACCATTCCTGGGACCGCTCATCGCGACCGCGTTCCCGACGCTTTATGCAGCCGCAGAGTTCCAATCTTGGGAAGTACCTTTGCTCATGTTCGTACTGCTAAATGTGGTCCAAATCGCAATTGGCAGCTACGTTGAGCCCCGGATATCCGGGAAAATCCTGTCGATTTCACCTCTGGTTGTGCTGTTTTCAGTTTTTTTCTGGTCCTATCTGTGGGGCATTTTCGGGGCTTTCATTGGCGTTCCGATCAGCATCGCGCTCATCACATTTTGCGACCGATGCGAGTCAACCCGCTGGATAGCAGACTTGTTTGGTGGTGGTGGTGGCCGAGGCAGCAGTAGCGGCCGACATCAATATCTGTGAGACAAAATAAGTCGGTGTCTTAAAGTTTCGAGCCGCCAAGGTCATCTCTGATAAGCGACTGCGCCCACTTCTCGATGTTGCTGAATTGCTAACCTATTCCGACGATAATCAATACGAACGTTAACAGCCGCGGCATGAAACTGCCGCTTGCCGTGTCGAAGAGTTCGACCTCCGGGATAAGCCAATGCGCGCCAGCCACTGCCATTGCGGCGCCGCTCGGCACTCGCGGCCGCACGTTGTTTATTCAAGATGTGCAGAGACTGGCTGCGATGGTGCACGAAGCGACAGGTGAATAATGCTTGGATAAAGATCGAGATGTAAGTTCTTCGATTTCTTGGGTTGGCCTGCAAGAACTTCACTTCTGATCGCTCCGCAACCCGTACGTCGTTGCCGGGATGAGTCGACATTGTTGCCGCTACGCGTCGCCGAAATCGCGTCCGCCAATAACCCATTGCAGACCTTGGACGCGCAACTAAAGCTACAGGGACGTTTTTCCTTGAGCCCGGTCAATGGCCATTGCAATCAACATTCGAGCCGATGGCGCCTCCGCTAGTGCGCTCGAACTGTTATGCGACCACGTTGCGGCCTTGGAGGATATGCCTTCGATGCGCGCACTCGGCTATCGGCCTCATTTTACGTTCGCGATCTATGACTCGTCCTCAATTGATGAGGACATCGCACGGCAAGCGATGCTGCATGCAGCATCACGCGAAGTGCAACTGCGCATTGAATTTTGCCGCATCCGATGGTTTTCGGTCCGCCTCTTGTCTTGTGGGCGGAGCCCGTGAACGATGAAGCCCTCAAGAGGTGGCAAGCTTCCGTCAGCACCGCCATCGGCCCAGCTCATTTTCGACTTCACTATAGGCCCGGAAACTGGATGCCTCACTGTACGCTTGGCACGCGCATCATTGAGAAAAAGCGCCATGACGCGCTCAGCTTCGCGGGGTTCATTCAACCGAAGCCTTAAAGTCTCATTGACGTGGCAGATTGCGTCTTCTTTCCACCAGTACGGATAATCGCAGAACAGAAACGTCCGCTGGACAGGCACTAACGCACCAGGCACTCTGTGGTCCCATTCGGCAGCGCAGAAGATGCCCTTGGCGACTGCCAAAGAAAGTGTCGCTCGGCTCGTGTTTTCTTTCAGAGCGCACACGACTGCTACCGGCCTTCGCTGCCATCAACCATATCGGCGCATAATCCCAATAGCGGAAGTCAGCGGCTGAATGATCGGCTAGGTGGATAGCGGCGCCGACCACGTCTGCCCGCTGAAGCATCTCGTAAGATGTCAATTTTCTCTGAGTGTAAGCTCGCGTGTCCTGTAGTGCACACTGCGTGGGCCGAAGGCACGAGGTGCCGATGGTCTAAGCGCTTCTTATCAAGACCTAGTCGGCACCGGCTTTTGCAAGCAGTCTTGGCGCCACTCCGGCAACCAACGCATCGACATCCAGTCCGGGCGCGACCTTCTCGTAATCCTCGTCGATCGCGAGGGACGCTGCGCCGTGAACGAACGTCCAGAGCTCCAGAGCAAGGCGCGGCGCGTCGTCTTCAAGCCCATTGACAACGCAGAATGCCGCGACGTCCTCGATCACACCTGCGAAACACGCTCGTCCATGGGACTGTACGAGCTCGGCAGTTTTCAAAGACGGATTTTGCCCAAACATCAAACGAAAGACAGCTGGCTCAGCGCGGGCGAAGTCGACGTACGCCTGGCCCATCGCAACAATGCCTTCGACGGAGCCACGGGGGAAGCGTTCGACGGCAGCCATGCGCTGACGCGACATATCGTCGAAACCCTGCGAGATGATCTCCTGCAGGATCTCATCCTTGTCACGGAAGTGTTTGTAGGGAGCGGCCGTTGAAACGCCGGCAAGCCGGCAAGCGTCCGCAAGCGTAAAGTTCTCGGCCCCGCGCTCGATCACGAGCTGGCGGGTCGCGTCCACCAAAGTCTGCCGCAGGTCGCCGTGATGGTAGGCGTCCTTGCGGCGTACGTGCTCAACCGGTCGTTTGCTGTTCGGCATGTCGTTGTGATGAACCGCTTCGTAACTTTTTCAAAGTTAGCGTAGCTAACTCTTGTCAAGTTAGTCTGATTAACATATGTTATCGTGGCTTACTTGGCAAGGCGGAGTGTCGGAGACATCGGCGATGACAGTCATTTCTCAAATATTTTGCAATGGGTTAGGACTTCCGCCGCTTCGCACGGCGACCCCCGTTGGCAGCCTGTTGGTGATGACGGTGTTCTTGGCTGGTTGCGGCCAAGAGCCCTCGAAAGTTGAAGCTCCGGCCCCCGTCCGTGTCGCGACGATTGCGTTCGAGCCCCTCGCGTCGAGCCGTAGCTACCCCGGCGTCATAGACCCGCGCTTCGAAAGTGATCTCGGCTTTCGTGTCGCTGGAAAGATCGTCGAACGCAGCGTCAATATTGGAGACAGCGTGAAAGCTGGCCAACTGATCGCGCGCCTCGATCCAACCGACTACAAGCTCAACGTTGAAGCACAGGAAGCCGATCTTGCGGCCGCCAAATCGAACCGCGCTTCCGCGGTCGCGGCCGAAGCGCGCTACCGGGCGCTCAAAGAGAAGGGGTGGATCGCTCAAGCCGCGCTCGACGAGAGAACGTCGGCTGCCGATGATGCGCGTGGCCGGGTGAAGCGTATAGAGCGTACGCTCGAGGTCCAGCGCAATCAAGTGGCGTATACGGAATTGCGAGCCGAGCGTGAAGGAGTCATCTCGGCGATCCTTATTGAATCCGGCCAGGTCGTGACGTCAGGTCAGGTGGTGGCGCGCGTCGCACGGCTCGACGAACTCGAAGCCGTCGTCTCCATTCCGGAGCAAAGTCTTGCCGACTTGAAGTCCTCGAGCGCTCGCGTCGAACTTTGGCCGAAACGGGAAAAGTCTTATCGGGCCAATTTGCGCGAGGTTGCCGCGCAAGCCGATTCGGTGTCTCGAACGTTCGAGGCGCGCTTCACTATTCTCGGCGCCGATGACGACATAAGACTCGGCAAAACGGCCAACGTTGTTTTGACGGCATCGAATTCCGCCACTGTCGCCCGTTTGCCATTGAGCGCGGTCATGAACGATGCGCGAGGACCGCTTGTCTGGGTGGTCGGATCGTCGGGTGACAGGCTGCAACGACGCCCCGTCGCGGTTCAATCCTTCGAGCACGATACGGTTTTGATTTCTGCGGGTCTCAACGCGGGTGAGCGCGTAGTGACGCTCGGCACGCACATGCTGGACGAAAATCGGCCCATCCGCGTTATCGAGGACAAGACGCAAGCTTCTGTCCAGTCAACGGATCGCGTGTCCGGAGGTCGGCTATGAAAAGCTTCAACCTCTCGACATGGGCCGTCAAGCACCCGGCAATCGTGCTCTTCCTGATCATCGCCGCTACGCTGGCCGGAACCTACTCCTACCTCAATCTCGGCCGTGCCGAGGATCCGAACTTCACGATTAAGACCATGATCGTTCAGGTCGCGTGGCCTGGCGCGACCGCCGATCAGATGCAGGCGCTCGTTGCCGAGCCGCTCGAAAAGCGCTTGCAGGAATTTTCGAGCCTCGACTACGTCAAGACTTACTCGCGGCCGGGAACAACGGTTCTTCAAGTGCAGTTAAAGGACTCCATGCGCGGGCCCGCCGTCGGCGAGACTTGGTATCAGGTGCGCAAAAAACTGACTGACAGCCGCAACGAACTTCCGGAAGGTGTCTTAGGTCCCTACTTCAACGACGAGTACGGCGACGTCTACGCGGCCGTTTACATGCTCACCGGCGACGGTCTCTCGCGCGCCGAACTAAAGCAGTACGCCGAATTCGCCCGCAAGGCTCTGCTGCGAGTCCCGGACGTCAGCAAGGTTTCGCTTTCCGGCACCGTCGACGAGAAAGTGTTTGTCGAATTCAGCAACGACAAACTGTCGACACTCGGCCTCTCGCCACAGCAGCTTTTCGAAGCGATCCGGCGCCAGAACGCAATGTCGCCGGCCGGTGCCGTCGAAACCAACGCCGATCGCATGCAAATCCGCGTGACCGGTGCTTTCGAAGTTGACCGCGCGGTGGCCGATGTTCCGATCGATGCCGGGTCTGGCCGCGTCTTTCGCTTGGGCGACATCGCCACCATCAAGCGCGCCTACGCTGATCCTCCGGCATTTCTCGTGCAGCACAATCGTAAGCCTGCGATTGGCCTGGCAGTCGCGATGGCCGACAATGCCAACGTTCTTAGACTCGGCGACAATCTCAAAGCCGCGCTGGCCGAAATCGCCCCTCAGTTGCCGACCGGCGTCAGTATAGAGCAAATCGCCGACCAACCGCGCGTCGTCGAGGAATCAGTCGGCGAATTCCTCCGATCGTTCGTAGAGGCGCTGGTCATCGTTCTGGCGGTGAGCTTCCTATCGCTAGGCTGGCGCGCCGGAATCGTGGTCGCGCTCGCCGTACCCCTCGTCCTCGCCATCGTGTTCGTCGTGATGGATGCAGCCGGACTAAACTTCGATCGTATCACGCTCGGCGCCCTCATCATTGCACTCGGCCTTCTCGTCGACGATGCGATCATCGCCATTGAGATGATGATGGTGAAGATCGAGGAAGGCGTCGATCGAATGAAAGCGGCGACGGCAACGTGGGATTTGACCGCATTCCCGATGTTGACCGGCACGCTCGTCACTGCGGCAGGGTTTCTTCCGGTGGGTTTCGCCAAGTCGACGGCCGGCGAATATGCCGGAAACATTTTCACGATCGTCGGCCTGGCGCTCGTGATCTCATGGATTGTTGCGGTCTTCTTCACACCGTATCTCGGCGTCAAACTTCTGCCTCAGCCGGCCGCCGACGCGCATCACGAACACGGAGCGCACAACTCTCGGGCAAGCCGGGCACTGCGGGCCACGGTGAACTGGTCGCTGCGACACCGCTTTGTCGTGATTGGAACCACCGTTGCTGCGTTTGTTGCGTCAATCTTGGGCATGGCGTTCGTCCAGCAGCAGTTCTTCCCGACATCGTCGCGGCCGGAACTTTTCATCGAAACGCGGATGCCGGAAGGCACGTCGATCGGCGCGACCGAGGCGGCGGCGAAGAAGGCTGAAGCTTTGCTCGACGGCGACAGCGACGCCAAGTATTTCACAACGTACGTCGGCGAAGGCAGCCCGCGCTTTTTCCTCGCCCTCAATCCCGTCCTGCCAAACGAGAATTTCGCGTTGACCGTCATCATGTCTCAAGATGCCGAGGCGCGCGAACGACTGAAGGCGAAGCTTGAAAAGTCGGTCGCCGAGGGCGCGATACCTGAAGCCCGCGTGCGCATTGATCGTCTGAATTTCGGACCGCCCGTCGGCTTCCCCGTGCAATTCCGAGTGACCGGAAACGATCCCCAAAAGGTCCGCGAGATCGCCGGCAAAGTTCGCGAGATCATGCGGGCCAACCCAAATACGGTCGACGTGCAGTTCGACTGGAACGAGCAGGTCAAGAATGTTCGGTTGAAAATCGACCAGGATCGGGTGCGTGCGCTCGGCCTTAATCAGCAGGACATTTCCGAGGCGCTGCAGTTCATGCTCTCCGGGTTCAAGATCAGCGAATATCGCGAGGGCACCGAGTTGATCGACGTCGTCGCGCGCGCACCGGCGGAAGATCGGCTAAAATTGGAACGCCTCGGCGATCTCAACATCCTGCCGGCGAAAGGGCGGCCCGTTTCGATCCGGCAAATCGCGACCATCGACTACGGCTTTGAGGAACCGATCCTCTGGCGTCGCAACCGCGATCTCGTCTTGACCGTTCGATCCGACGTTGTGCCGGGCGTCCAGGCGCCAACCGTCACCAGTGCGATCCTGCCGAAACTGGAGGCCCTGAAGGCAGAACTCCCAGTGGGCTACCGCATCGAGACCGGCGGCGCGATCGAAGAGAGCGCCAAAGCCAACGTCGCACTGTTCAAGATTTTCCCGATCATGTTCCTCGCAATGTTGACGTTGCTGATGTTCCAGTTGCAGAGCTTTTCCAAGCTGTTTCTGGTGTTCTCCACCGCACCGCTGGGTCTGATTGGCGCCGTCGCTGCGCTGCTCGCTTTCAACGCGCCGTTCGGCTTTGTCGCCCTGCTGGGCGTGATCGCCCTTGCCGGAATGATCATGCGCAACACCGTGATCCTGGTCGACCAGATTGATCAGGACATCGCGGCGGGCCGCACCGCCTGGGACGCGGTTATCGAAAGTACGGTGCGCCGCGCAAGGCCCGTCGTACTTACCGCTCTGGCCGCGATCCTCGCGATGATCCCATTGTCGCGAAGCGTATTTTGGGGGCCAATGGCTCTAAGCATGATGGGTGGGCTACTCGTCGCGACGCTGCTAACGCTCGTGTTCCTGCCAGCCCTCTACGCCGCTTGGTTCCGGGTGACGAAGCCGGTAATCAGCGACGCCAGAGCCAAAGAGGTGGCGTCGATTTCACCATCGCCGGTAAACGCCAGGCTCCATTTGCAAGCGGCGGAATAAACGCCGGTGAATAGAAATAGCAAAAGGTCAGACGATGCAGGAGATCGAGCCAAGCATCATTCGAGACTTGCTGAGCAAGTGGCGGGCTAGGCTGGAGGGATGAATTGCGTCACGTGAAATAGGGGGAACGGCGCTGACGACGGAAATCGCGGCAGCGATAACGTCTGCCGCGAAGCAATAGCGAACGCCACCGGGATTACCAATCGCATCCGCATGGCACGCCAATCGATTCAATTCGAGCCGCGTCCAGCCCCCTCCAAGAGCGCAAGTAAAACTTTCAGTATCTCGATAGGCGGCGGCGGGCATCCTCCCACGGTGGCATCGACCGGAATCACCGCTGACACGTTTCCCACGCATGCGTAGCTTCCCGCGAATATGCCACCGTTGCAGGCGCATTCCCCTACGGCAACGACCCATTTTGGTTCGGGGATTGCTTGCCACGTGCGCTGCAGCGCCTCGCGCATGTTATGCGTAACGGGGCCAGTCACGAGGAGGACGTCGGCGTGACGCGGGGATGCCACGAACCTAAGTCCGAAACGCTCAATGTCATAAAAGGCATTGTTGAGGGCGTGGATCTCAAGCTCGCAACCATTGCAGGAGCCGGCGTCCACCTCGCGGATCGACATGCTGCGGCCGAGACTCCTGCGCGCGGCACGCTTAAGGCTCTCGCCGACCTCAACAAGCGCATTCTCGTCGGGCTTCGGTGCCGGTTCGGTCAACGGACCGCGAACAAGACTGTCAAGGAGTGTCCTGCGCATGGCCCAATAGCCTCAAAGGTCGTGGCCCGAATAGGAGCAGTTGAAGGATTTATTGCAGAGCGGAAAATCCGCGACGATGTTGCCCTCGATGACAGCTTCCAAGAGTGGCCATTGGAACCAAGACGGATCGCGCAGATGACACCTGGCGATCTTGCCGCCATTTTCGAGGCGTAGCCAGACGAAGATATCGCCGCGAAAGCCCTCGATCATTGCCGCGCCCTCACTGGGGCCGTTGGTGACGAGGACGCTCGAAACGCTCGCCACCGGACCAGAGGGCAACGTCTCGAGCAATTGTCGGATCAGACGCATCGATTGGTCGATCTCAAGAACCCTGATCCACAACCTAGCATTGACATCTCCGTCCCGGCGTAGCGGGACGTCGAGCGTGAGCTTGTCGTACGGAGGATAGCCCGGCTGGCGGCGGCAATCGAAATCCCGGCCGGATGCTCGTCCTACAAAGCCGCCGGCGCCGAATTGCATCGCAAGCGCGTTTGAAAGAACTCCGGTGGCCGCTGTCCTGTCCTGCAGGGAGGTCGTGTTGTCGTAAAGCTCGAGCAACCGCGGTGCGCTTGCCTCGATCACTTGTAGAACGTCTAGGATTTTACTCGTTCCGTTTCTTGAGATATCGCGCACCACGCCGCCGGGCACGATAACGTCCATCATGAGCCGATGACCGAAGGCGGCCATGGCGGCCCTCAGCACGCGTTCGCGCAAGACAGAGAGATGAGCGAGCATCAACGCAAACGCCGCGTCGTTACAAATGGCGCCGATGTCACCGAGATGATTGGCGATGCGCTCCAACTCCGCCATAACCGCCCTCAGTGCGACGGCGCGTGGCGGCGCGTCGATTTCACACGCGGCCTCCACGGCGCGCGCGAAAGCCAGCGCATACGCAACGGTGCTGTCTCCCGAGACCCGGCCAGCAAGACGCGCGGCGTTTTCGACCGTGGCGCCCTGCATGAGTTGCTCGATGCCCTTGTGCACATAGCCGAGCCGCTCCTCCAGGCGGACAATTGTTTCGCCGCTGGCCGTGAAGCGGAAGTGACCAGGCTCGATGATCCCTGCGTGCACGGGACCGACCGCGATCTGATGCAAATCGGGCCCATCGGCCGGCAGGAAACTATAGCGCTCGCTCGTGCTTCGGGACGTGGATGGTCGGACGGACAGAGGGTGGCGCTTGCTCCAGTGGCCGTGATCAAGCCAAGAGCGTGTGTCCGGGCAACCCTCAGCAAAGAGCCCCACGAGATCGGCAATCGCCCGTTCCAGGCGGATGGCCGGCGGGTGCATGCGGCCTACAGAGGGGAAGCTGCCTTTCGGACAGGCATGGCTAAGAATGGCAAGCTTGCTTGTAGCATTCTCGAAAACAGCCATATGAACCGCGTCGGGCTCGCCCCACAGCGCGACAAGTGTCCAACGTCCGGATGCAAGCTCGGATGCGGCATCGCCCCAACGCTCGGCATCGACCGAGAGGCGTGGCCAGGGCCGCGGCGGGGCGGCGGCGGGGCAAGCTCCGAAAGCATCGTCGAGGGCAGGCATCGGCGTCTTCTCCTCAACCCAACAATTTTGCCACGTTCTGGAACCATTCCACGAGCTCGGCAGGCAGGAAGACGCCAGCCACAAAGACCAGAATGAAGTGGGCGAACATCGGCACGTAGGAGGCCTCGACGGGCGCAAGGCTACCTTTCGGGGCACCGAAGGCGAGGCCGTTGAGCTTCTGAAGCAGCGCGCCGAGAGCAAGCACGATACCGAGAACGAGCAGAATCGCGAGCAGCGGTTCGCGGGCGAACGTCGAGGTGACGATCAGGAACTCACTCATGAAAAGGCCGAACGGCGGCAATCCGGCGATAGCCACCACGCCGGCGACAAGACCCCATCCGAGGACGGGGTGCGTCACCGTGAGGCCGCTGATTTCGGTCATGTCCTGCGTGCCTTTGATCTGGGCGATGTGCCCCACCGAGAAGAAGATCGCCGACTTCGTCAGGCTATGCATCGTCATGTGGAGCAGGCCGGCGAAGTTAGCGAGCGGCCCGCCCATGCCGAAGGCAAACGCGATGATGCCCATGTGCTCGATCGACGAGTAGGCGAACATACGTTTGATGTCCCGCCGCCGGTAAAGCATCAGAGCCGCGAACAACAGCGAGATGAGCCCCATGATCACCAGGAGCGGTCCTGGCGCGATGGCTTGTCCGTTGGTGGCGAGCAGCATCTTGAAGCGCAGAATTGCGTGCAGGGCCACGTTGAGTAAGAGGCCGGACAGAACCGCAGAGATGGGCGTCGGACCTTCGGCGTGAGCGTCAGGCAGCCAGCCATGCATGGGAGCAAGTCCAACCTTGGTTCCATAGCCTAAGAGAAGAAATATGAAAGCGAGGTTCAGGAGCTCGGGATCGAAGCCGGCCGCGCGCTGCATCAGCGACGTCCAGGCCATGGCCTCGACTTCCTGACCGGCTACAGGACGCGCGGCCATATAAAGAAGAATGGTTCCGAATAGGGCAAGCGCAATGCCGACGCTGCCGAGGATGAAGTACTTCCACGCAGCTTCGAGCGCCTGATGCGTGCGGTAGATTCCGACCATGAGCACAGTCGTCAATGTTGCGAACTCGACGCCGACCCACATGAGCCCGAGATTGTTGGCGACGAGCGCAAGGTTCATCTCGAACATGAGAGCCTGGTACATGGCGTGGTAGAAACGGAGGTAGCTCGGCGTCAGGCGTCCGGTCTCGAGCTCGTGATGGATGTAGCTCGCGCTGAAGGCGCTGGTTGTGAATCCGACGAAGGTGTTCAACACCACAAAGACGATGTTGAGATCGTCGACATGCAACAGGAGACCCGGCTCGGGCCTCTGCCAGACCAACGAAAGCGCCGCGACCAGCGTTAAGAAGCTTGCTGCCACATTGAGGCGCGCGGTGATGCGATAACCGGGCAGCAGCGCGAGAAGCGCGGCGGACACTGCCGGAATAGCGAGCACAAGCAGGAGGCCGTTCACCGGGATCATGGTTGCTCTCCGCGGAAGCGGTCGAGAGCCGTCATGTCCACCGTGTCAAAGCGCTCGCGAATGCGGAACAGGAAGATGCCGATGACAAGAAACGCGACCAGAACGGAGAACGCGACGCTCATCTCGACGACAAGCGGCATGCCCTTTGCGCCCGCGGCCGCCAGGATCAGTCCGTTCTCGAGCGACATGAAGCCGACCACTTGGCTCACCGCGTTGCGCCGCGTGACCATCATCAGGAAGCCCAAGAGAACCACGGAGAGCGCGAGTGCAAGATCCTCTCGTGCCAACCGGTCGGCGCCTTCCGTCACGTGCAGCATCACGACCATTGAGAGCGCGACCAAGCCGATGCCGGCAAGCATGGTGAGGCCGATGCCTCCCACGGTCTCGATGGTGCGATGGATCTTGAGCCGCACCACGACACGATGCAGGAGAACGGGGATCAGGATCGCCTTCAAGACAAGGGCGATGCCGGCTGTGATGTAGAGGTGTGGGGCATCCTGGACGTACGCCTGCCAGGCGACGGAGAGCGACAGAACAAAGGCATGCAGCGCGAACATGTTCAGGAGCCCGAACATCCTGTCCTGATAGAGCAGCATGAAGCTCACCAGCACGAGACCACCGGCTAGAAGGTGTGCGATGTCGAAGACGAGGCGTTGGTCCATCGCTAGAGGCTCCTCGACATGAACAGCAGCAGCGTGGCAAGCAGGCCGAGCATGAGCGCAATGCCCAGGAACTCGGCGACCCGGAAGACGCGCATCTTGGCGATCGCGGTTTCGAAGATGGCGAGCAGGAGTCCAAGGCCGGCGAGCTTGGCCGCGTAGGACGCCGTGCCGACGAGCAGCCCTTGGACGTTGTCGACGGCGCCTGCCATCCCCCACGGCAGAAAAAGGCAGGCAATGAGCGACGCGTAGAGCAGGAGCTTCAAGTGTGCCGCCAACTCGATCACGGCCAGATGCCGCCCCGAATATTCGAGGATCATGGCCTCATGCACCATGGTCAGCTCAAGGTGTGTCGCCGGGTTGTCCACTGGGATACGGGAATTCTCGGCGATGGCGACGATGATCAGCGCCACAAGGGCGAGCCCGAGCGAAACGCGCAGCCCGACGTCCGATGATGCCATGAAGTTCGAGATCGTGGAAAGTTGCGTCGATCCGGCGAGCAGGGCGACCGAGAACACCATCATGATCATCGCAGGTTCCGCCAGTGTCGCAAACATGACCTCCCGGCTCGAGCCGATGCCGCCGAAGCTAGTGCCGACGTCCATGCCGGCAAGTGCCAGGAAGAAACGCGCGCTGCCGAGGAGCGCAGTGATCGCAATCAGGTCGGCGGACCAGCTAAACATGAGCCCCGTCGCGAAGGTCGGTACGAGGCTTGCCGCGACCCAAGTGGCGGCGAAGATCAGATACGGCGCCACGCGGAACAGCCATGACGCGTTTTCGGCAAGGACGACATCCTTGCGCACGAGGCGCAGGAGGTCTCGATAGGGTTGCAGCACGGGCGGCCCACGGCGCATGAGAAGGCGCGCCTTCACCTTGCGGATGAAGCCCGTAAGCAACGGCGCGAACGCGAGCACGAGAAGCATCTCGCCGCCTTGTGCCAGGAGATCCAGGATCACGGCCATACCGCAAGCCCCACAAGGAGAATGATGAGCGCGATGAATACGAGGCTCAGGAAGCTCCTGATGGAGAGGAACTGCGCCTTGTTGAGGAGGCGCGAGAGTCTGTCGATGCCCCAACCGACAGGTGCATAGAGCACCTCCCAGGCCACGTCGTGCAGGCGCGCTTCGTAGACAGCAGGGCGCGTGTCGCCCGGTGCCGGCATATCGACAACCTCAGAGGCGCGGAGCACGGTCGTGGCGAAGACGCGCCGGATCGGTTGGCTGAAGCTCAGGCCCGTGTATTGCGTCATCGTGCTCGACTCCGGATAGCCGCAGTCCCAGGCCGGCGCACGGCGAAGCGAGCGCACCGCGAGTTTGTGGATCGCGAACGCCGAGAGGCTGGCAGCAACGCAGATGAAGACGAAAACCAGCAGTCCGTTGTAGGAGCTGCGGCTTTCGTCGATAGGAACGATCGAAAGCCACGGCTCGGAGCTCTGCGTCGGCATGTGAGCAGACACGATCTGCGTCGTGACCGGTGCGAGAGCGTCGATGAGCAGACCGGGCACGAGACCCGCAAGGAGGCAAAGGCCGGCGAGAAACCCCATGG
Source organism: uncultured Hyphomicrobium sp. (assembly GCA_964651805.1). Classification (GTDB taxonomy): domain Bacteria; phylum Pseudomonadota; class Alphaproteobacteria; order Rhizobiales; family Hyphomicrobiaceae; genus Hyphomicrobium_B. The sequence continues at coordinate 834,480 of CAZYXX010000001.1, forward strand.
CGGCGAGCGACCAGTCGTCCGTCTCGCGCGCACTGCGTGCTGCCTCGGAACGGGGCCGCCCCAGAAAGGCGATACCGTACGCTCTGACAAAGCACGCCGCGGCGAGCGCCGCTGCCAGCGCAAGCATGGCGCCTGCGGCCGGGACGAAGAACTTGAGGCCCCACTGCGGGAGCTGAGGGCTGATCAGCACCGCCTGAAACGTGAGCCACTCAGATACGAATCCGTTGAAGGGAGGCAGGGCCGAGATAGCGGCCGCTCCAGCCAGCATGAAGAGGCTCGTCCTCGGCATGCGATGGATGAGCCCACCCATGCGCTCGATGTTGCGCTCACCCGTTGAGCCCAGCATGGCGCCCGCGCCAAAGAAGAGCAGGCTCTTGAAGAGCGTGTGATTGAAAGCATGGAGCAAGGCGGCGGTGAGCGCCAGCGCCGCGGCCGCACCGAAGCCGTTGGACGCGAACGCGAGCGTCAGCCCGAGACCGACAAACACCATGCCGACGTTCTCGATCGTGCTGTAAGCGAGCAGCCGCTTGATGTCGTTTTCCATCAACGCGTGCAGAACGCCAAGCACCGCCGTCACGGCACCTACGATAAGGACCACGACCGCCCACCACCACTGCGGCGCGCCGAGCAGGTCCATGCCGATGCGGATGAAGCCGTAGATGGCGACCTTGGTCATGACGCCGCTCATGAGCGCCGAAACGTGGCTCGGTGCGGCGGGGTGGGCGAGCGGCAGCCAGACGTGTAGCGGCACCAAACCGGCTTTCGAGCCTGCTCCTATCAACGCCAGAACGAGCACGAGGCCGGAGACGGCTTCGGCGTGATGCCCGGTCCGAATGGCCGTGAACAAGTAGTCGCCGCCCGTACCGGCCAGGAGTCCGAAGGCGAGCAGCAACGTCGCCGTGCCGAACCCCGCCATCACAAGGTAGATGAAACCCGCGCGGGCGTTGCCGGGCTTGTCATGGTGCGCCATCACCAACGCCCAGGACGCAAGCGACATGACCTCCCAGGCGAAGAGGAACGTGAAGGCGTCGTCAGCCAGCAGAACAAGGTTCATGCTCGCGATGAACACCGGATAGAACGGCAGGACGCGACCGGGGCACTCCTCATGGCGGCCGTAACCGACGGCATAGAGGCTTGCTGCTGCCGCGCCGAAATTGACCAGGGCGAGAAAGAAGGCCGATAGCGGGTCGACGCGGAAATGCGCACCCAGCCACGGAAGTCCGAGCGGAAGCTCGTAAGACGATGGACCTTGCGAAAAGAGCAAGGCACCGAGCGCATTGCCCGAAGCGACGAGACAGAGGACCAGGACCGACAGGTAGACGATCGGCGTGCCATTGCGTACCTGGGACACGGTAGCGCCTAGTATGGCCATCCCCAGCAGAGCACCGACGCAGCCGATTGCAAGCATTGCAGCCATGATTGCGGCCTCACGTCCTCCTTTGACGGCCGCCGGCGCTGCTCGCGGCAGCGTCAGGTCCTTTGCCCTGCCTCAGCCAACTCTTTCGGCCCTTGACCTGTGTCTTGTGCTTGGTGGAACGATCCTGTTCGGGCTCGCGCATGCGCACGCCCCGGCCTCTCCCGTCGCTGCGGGCATTGTCGGCAATAAGCTCGACGCCCTCCCGACTGAACGCATCGACGACCTTGGTAAGCGTATCGACGACGCCGCGAACATTGCCCTGGCTAGCTTCCATACGCTGGATGGTCGGCAATGATACTCCGGCAAGATCAGCCAACATCTGCTGATCAATGCCGAGCAGCGCTCTGGCCGCGCGCATTTGAGCAGCTGTGATCATATTGAGAAAGCCCCTCGAACCAGAATTTATGTATCATAGTTGGATGCTGATGTTCCAACCATCATTTCAGATCAACCACGCATGATATTTTAGTTTGGTAGTGAGTTATTGTGCGCCGTTTCCGAAGAGTCGTGCGCGATCGGCATGCCGGCGCTCTTCGTGACGTGCCGCCTGCTGTAATCAATCCGCCGGCCCGGAGCGACTACCACGAGCCTCTGGCCGAGGGGACGGCGCCGATGGGTGCGATTGCTACGTCTACTCTCCGGACCGCCGGCGCGCATTTGCTGGCACCTCAAAGTCGTGCTGCCCCAAGCAGCCTTGAGCGCGTCGCGCTTCTTGTCGGGGTGGTCGAGTGTTACTTTCGTAGCCATTCGCAAATTGAATGGCGTGCGCTAGGAGCGATCGGAAGACCGGCGTGTGGTCTCTGGGATCGTCCGAAAAGTTTTTTTTCGGATTCGGAGCGGTTGCGGGTTGGATCTGTTTCGGCGACGAGAGCTGGGCCTAGCGCGACGCAACCGAAGGCGCGGCAGCCGGCGGCATGTCGTTGGAAGCACGGCGCCATGTCGCGACCGGCCGCAATCATAAAACCCCGGCGCAGGATGGAGTGCGCCGGGGGTCAGGAGAAGGCAGAGGGTAGCTGTGTAATTGAACCGTACTCCGAGTCGCGTCCCAGTCATTAGGGAACGGAGTGGCGAAGGTGTTTCTGCTGTGCGATGGGCGTGAGCCCGCGGCTGGGGTGCGAAACGGGAAATTGCCAGTCAATTTTGCGCGAAGCGACTACGGAGCAGTCTAGGCGCCCGAGCAGGTTGTTGCCCTCAAGCGCCGCGCCAACACCCTGGTGCCTGTCTTCGCGCGTCCACCGGGGCCTGGCACCGCTGCGACCGTGCCGCTGGCGATGACCTCGCCGCAAGCAGAGCATGCTACCTGTGGCTCGAAGCGGTGCCCACATACCTTATGAACGAACAGGATGGGACTACCCTCCCTCGGGCGTGCCCATCGGTCTCCCCAAGCGGTCAGCGCCAGGATAGCCGGTACCAGATCAAATCCCACTTCCGTCAGCCGGTATTCGTAGCGTACCGGCCGTCGCTGGTAGGCATTGCGCTCGACCACGCCGCTCTTCACCAGCGATACGAGGCGCTTGCTCAAGAGGTTGCGCGAGATGCCGAGGTCCTCGACCAGATCATCAAAGCGTACGATGCCCAGGAAGAGATCCCTGATGATCAACGGCGACCACCAGTCGCCAATCATCTCGAGGCCGCGAGCCAACGAGCAATGCATCCTGGCGAAGCTTGTTCTCTGCATCTCATCACCTGTTAGTTGCATAATTGAACTTGCAAGTTTATGTAACAAGCTATGTTAGTCTCATTATTGAACTTACAGGCGCAACATGTATCATGCCATCGTTCGCCATCGAATTCGCCAACTGTTCGACGCAGTGAACCAAGGCGATGCCGAACCGATCCTCAACCAGTTCGCGCGCCGGTTCGAGCACACTTTTCTTGGCGACGATCACGCGCTTGGCGGCGTACGCCGGACGGTTACTGCGACCCGGTGCTGGTACGAGCGGCTTTACCGCCTCCTCCCCGACATCCACTTCGATCTCGGGGAGATTTCGGTGAGCGGCGGGCCGTGGAACACCATCGTCGTAGTCGCATGGAATGAAACCAACTCCGGCACCGACGGCGTGCGCACCTTCAATCAGGGGTACCACGTCGTGCATTTGAGCTGGGGCCGCGCAACGCGGCTTGTGATCTGCCCCGATACAGCCGGGCTGAAGGCTACGCTTGATCGGCTGGCCCGCGCTGGCAATCAAGAAGCGCTCGCCGCTCCTATCGTCGATTGACGGTCGAGAAGACGAGCTGTGCGCGCATGTCGTTGAGCTCGGGCTTGATGTCGACGATCTGTGCTTCGATCCCCTCGAGCCGCGGGTCGAGCGCCTTGATGTCAGCGAGGTCATCCTAGGAAGCGACGCTGTCTTTTATTGCTATGCGCTCTTCGATGAGGGCCAGGCTCTCAAGGACGTCCTTGGTGTCTTGGTCCATTTGAAATGGTACGCGGAGGTTGCGATTGCGTGAACAGAATGGGCGGCCGGAACCATCACCGTCGGCAAGTCCGTGAAGCAAATACGGATTCTAGCTACAGCAAATAAGCCTCAACGATTTAGCGAAGTTGTGGATATCATTGTTCGCGAACCACAAAATGCCTTGTAGGTGAAACCAAGCTGCCTACGCTCGCGCGGCCACTCCGGTTGTTCTGGTGGCTTTGCTAGAAGTAATCGTGGAGTTTCCCCCCATGGCAGACAATGAAAAGACATCGGCGCGCGTAGCGCAGGTCGCATCGAAGGCGCTACAAAATCCGAGCTCGATCACACCAGATGAGGTTCAAGCGCTCGCCGCGTCGGCGCTGACTCAGTCTCCAGATCAGCAGCAGCGCCAGAAGGCGCAGCAGATTCTGGACAAGTTCCAGAACCAGAATCAAAATCAGAAGAAGTAACCTCTTCTTCGATCAACATTTCGATCGACAGAACGCAGCGAGCCGGTATCGTCATGATGCCGCTCGCTTGTGCGTTCTTGGGGCTGCCGAGGTCTCCAACACTTTGACAGACGACCTTAAGTTCGTCGTCGTCCCTTAAAAGCCAGCCGACCGTCGCACATTCGATGGCGCGTGTTTGAGGCAATGCCGACAGATACTGCCAAGACGACAGCGGTTGGCCGCTGTCCTGCCAGCGGATGATCACAAGAGGGCAATTCCGGCTCATCGATGTCGACCAACCTCATGATTCGGACCCAAAAAATATAGCAGACTACCGGCGACAGGCTGTGATTCAGTAGCCACGGCATATCAGACAAGTCGCGTCGGGTGCGGAGCGCGAAGGGGGGACTGGAGGAGTATCGACGACGAGCGCGCCTTGAGCGAATAGCACGCGTTAGAGCAGCATGGAAACGTCAGTGGCAGGAATGTTTGCTCATGAAAGCACGTGGTGACATCGCGGCTCTTTGAAGGGGTCACACCTGAGGCCCCGCTTCTCGGCGAAGCGGCTGTTCGTTTCGTGGGGAAAGCCGTGCGCGGTAGCTTGCCCGCCGTAGCCCATGTCACGCAGCAACTTCGGTCCACCGTGTCCGAAAGCGCCGCGCCCGACGCAATAAAAATCCCAAATATATTGAATGGCATAGAAAAACGTCAGCCACTGACGCGTCACTAGGTGGCAGTATCTGTCATTGTGTGGAGTGGCTGGCGAATGGCGGTGGACGTAGTCGGGAGCGAACGGGTCTCTGCTGGAAAATTACCTGTTAGCAGGGAAAAATCGCGAAATCCGGCGCTCCGACACCGCATAAAGCCCCGGAGACTGGGCGGTTCTGTCGAGAATTCCCTAAAGGCGGAACAGGGATCAATTCGAACCTGAACAGGGACCGATCGTAAGCGTTCAGGGAATGCACACTTGAGGAACAGGGGCCGATTTCGATCTTCTTTGCACGGTGAGGTCTGCAGCAGAGGAGATGAGGATGGCCCGTTACAGTTCAGTCAAGTGCTTGGAACTCGCGTTTTTCTGGCGGGAACATCTCCAGGCTTGGCGCGACAGCGACCTCAACCAGCGGGAATACTGCGAGCGCCACGGCCTCGCTCTGAAACGGTTCGGGAACTGGCGGGCCAAGTTCAAGGACAAGGAGACATTCGTCCCGCCAAACCTGCTTTATCGCCGCGGCGGGGGCCTTGGACCTAGGTCTAGAACTAGGTCTAAGGAAATTCCCTTCGCCCCAATGCGAAAGCGGCGCGGCTTCTCGGATACCGACAAGAATCGCATCATCGAAGAGGCGTGTAGCGAGGGTCGCACGGTGTCCAGCGTTGCCCGCAGGTACGGGATCACAACCAGCCTGCTCTTCCGTTGGCGCAAGGAGCTGGGCATGGGGCCAATGCATCGCATCGCGCCGGTCACGATCATCGACACGCCCGATGGCCTTGCCGATCTGTCGGCTTTGACCAACCTGACCAGACAACCAGCTCCAGTCACCGGTGATCGGACGACGCCGGCCATCGAGGTCGAGCTGTCCGGCGGGCGTCGACTTCGCTTCGAGCGGAACACCGACCCGGCAACGATTGAGCGTCTTGTTGCGCTGCTGGAAGGAGCGAGCCGATGATCACGGCATCCGCAGGCGTGAAAGTCCACATCGCGCTAGGCACGACCGACATGCGCAAGCAGATCGATGGGTTGGCCACGCTCGTCCAGGAGATCCTGCTGCACGACCCATTCTCGGGTCATCTGTTCGCGTTCCGAGGTGGCAAGGCCAATCTGATCAAGATCCTGTACTGGGATGGTACGGGGCTCTGCCTCTTCACGAAGCGGCTTGAGCATGGCGTGTTCGAATGGCCAACAACCGGCGCGTCGGGAGAGACTGTGAGCCTGACGTCGGCGCAATTATCGATGCTCATCGAGGGCATTGATTGGCGCGTTCCGGACCGCCGTTGGAAGCCCGCCGTGGCGGGTTAGACTCATGTCCAAAGCGGATTACTTCAGCGACGCGATTAGGTTCGCTGCAGCTCGTTCTTGGACATAAAATCGAGAGCATGAGAATCGATCTCGATGCTTTGCCCAAGGACGTCGGCGCGCTGCACGCGATGATCGGCGCTCTTGTGTCGGAACGCGATTCTGAACGCAGCGAGGCGCAGGCCGAGATCGATAGGCTCCGCAATCTCGTCAAGACGCTGCAACGCGGCCAGTTCGGTCGCCGTTCCGAACGTCTCGACCAAGATCAGCTTCATCTCGGGCTCGAAGATCTTGACGCCGATGTTGCCCGCGCCGAGGCGGCTCTGCCGGAGACGCCCGCTTCGAAGACGAGGCCAGAGCCAACCGTCGAAGGCCGTCTCAGTCTGCCGGCTCATCTTGAGCGCGAGGATGTGACGCTCGATGTCGGCGCCGGCGTCTGCCCTTGTTGCGGTGGTGAGATTCACAAGGTCGGCGAAAGCATCAGCGAAATGTTGGACTATGTCCCGGCGCGCCTCAAGGTCATTCGCATCCGCAGGCCGAAGTACGGATGCCGGGCGTGCGGAAAGCTGCATCAGGCTCCGGCGCCAGAGCGACCGATCGCGAAAGGGCTAGCGAGCGCCGGGCTTCTCGCGCACGTTCTGGTCAGCAAGTATTGCGATCACATCCCGCTCTACCGCCAGTCGCAGATCCTTGCCCGCGAAGGCGTCGAACTCAATCGTTCGACGCTCGCCAACTGGGTTGGAGGTGCCGCCTGGTGGCTCGAGCCAGTGCGGGCGCGATTGGCAGAGCAGGTGTTCGCCTCGCAGAAATTGTTCGCCGATGACACAACGGTCCCCGTGCTGGATCCGGGCCGCGGCAGGACGCGAACCGGGCGATTGTGGGTTTATGCGCGCGACGACCGATCGTGGGGTGGATTGGATCCGCCAGCGGCCGTCTATTATTACAGCCCTGACCGCAAAGCCGAACGACCAGCGACCCATCTCAAAAACTTCGCGGGTGTATTGCAGGTCGATGGTTACGCCGGCTTCGAGCAGCTCACGGCGCGCGGCACTATCGTTCTAGCGGCATGCTGGGCGCACACACGCCGGAAATTCTACGATGTCCATCAGGCGACCGGCTCGCCGATTGCCGAAGAAGCCCTGCGCCGGATCGGTGAACTCTATGCCATCGAGCTGGGCATCCGCGGACAATCGGCCCAGGAACGCCAACGCATTCGCAACATGCGATCACCGCGACTGACCGATGCGATGCGCCCCTGGCTCGAGCGTCAACTGCACCGCTTGCCGGCGCGCAGCGGACTGGCCGAAGCGATCCGATATGCTCTTGCGCGGTGGGACGCTCTCTGCCGCTTCATCGACGACGGCCGTATTGAACTCGATACCAACACGGTCGAGCGGGCAATCCGCCCGATCACACTCGGCCGCAAGAACCACCTCTTTGCCGGCTCGGACGGCGGCGCCGATCGGTGGGCCGTCGTCGCCACGCTCATCACGACCGCCAAGCTCAACAACGTCGAGCCTTATGCCTACCTGAAGGACGTACTGGGACGCATGGCGGGCGGCCATTCCATGGCCCGCCTCGACGACTTTCTGCCCTGGAACTGGCAGCCCCGACCCGCCAAAACCTGACCGGCGTGTCAGAAATGGGCGCTTACGACCGATCGCAGCGGAACAGCGATCGTTATGCCATTAACAGAGACGGTTCGAATGGCGCCCACCTTATCTCGACGTAACATCCTATTTCGAGAAAGGGGAAGCTAAGCGAATTGAATATGGAACTTGATGCGCGAAGAGTGCCGGATCGCGAGGCGCTTGCGGGAAGGCGTCGTCAGTCGCCGTTGCTCGCCTCATTCCCGCCTATAGCCCTCTCATCCCCGGGAAAGCGAACTGCTGGCTGGCGTCATATGTAGAGGCTTCCACCAACTCCATGGAGGCCAATATGGCAAATTTGAAAGCACGGCGCAGGACCACGAAATCTTTCATCCCTCTACTTAAGCCTGTGTCGCCGATAATCAACGGCGCTGTGCGGCCGCGGAGGCTCGTACCTGGACGCGAACTCGAGAGCGTCCTGACCGGAATCGAGGATACGCAGGCGATACTCGACGAGTTGCGCAGCGGAAAGGTTTCAAACCGCAGCCGTGTTGGTCTGTGCGAAGCTATGACTGTCCTTGATGCGGCGCGCCGCACATTGGCATGGAAGATCGACAAGGCTTGACCCGTGGGTGGGCGCTGCGTCCGGTGCGCCGGACGCAGCGCTTGGTCCTGGTCTTGCTGTTGAAACTCTCTGTCGCACCAAATTGAGACGGTAAATATTATGACCAAAGTCAACGACGAACAATCTGGACGCGACGGCGACAAGGCCGACCCAGGCTCGTCCGAGCGCATGGTCGATCGGCGTCTTGATCTGCCTAGATCATTTCGCGACAAGGGCATTCACGAGGTATGGGGATCCAGCGGACCGGCAAACCTTTTGCGTAGGTTGGCCCAGGAAAACGAACTCGGCCGTTCGGCGCCGAGGCCGCTGGGCAACGATGAACTTGCTCAGCTTGTAGAGCTTTATGACGATGAACCACTACCGCAAGCGTTAAAAAGCATTCTCGTTCGGGAACTGCGCAATGAACGGCGTGTGAGGCCCGGTCGCAAGGCCGACCTCAGTCCGCCTCACAAACTCAAACAGCTTTTGCTGCCGGCGCTCTATGAGCGCGGGACGCTTGTTGCTCGCCGCTATCGTCGCCGCTTGCTGCTAATCGAGAAGCGCAAGAAGCGTTGGCAACTGGCAGAACAAATCCCAACTGAGGCCGAGGTCGCACTGCGTTACGTTCGAAAGTGGCTTCCCTTGAGCGACAAGACGCTCGCGAACAGGCTGACCGCGTTAAAGGACAAATCCGAAAGAAAGAAGCGGAAACGCAGAGCGGTCGAGCGCTAAACTCTGGTGCTCGAGGCGGGTTTCCCTCAATTTGGGACGGTAATGACGGGAATGCAGTAGGCGCTTGATACGCCTAATTGAAGGGTCGAACTCTGTCTTTCGGAGCCGACCCATGTCTGCGAAGCTTGCTGTCGAGCACATTGCCGTTTCTGCCCTCAAACCTTACAGCAGCAACGCGCGAACACACAGTCCGAAGCAAATCGCCGAGATCGCATCGAGCATCAAGGCCTTTGGCTTCAACAATCCGGTGCTCATCGACAGGACCGGAACCATCATCGCCGGCCACGGACGCGTCGAAGCCGCAAAGACGCTCGGACTCGATACCGTGCCGTGCTTGCGTCTTGAGCATCTCAGCGACGCTCAGAAGCGCGCCTACATCCTTGCCGACAACAAACTCGCAGAGAAGGCCGGCTGGGATCGCGAGATCCTTGCGATCGAGCTGCAGCATCTAACAACGCTTGAGCTTGACTTCGACGTTACGATCACCGGTTTCGAGATGGCCGAGATCGACGTGCTGCTTGGCGAGGCCGGGGCGAAACCCGATGCAGACGACGTTGTGCCGCCACCGGCCCAAGGTCCTGCCGTCACGCGGATCGGCGACCTCTGGCAGATCGGCGCGCATCGCCTGATCTGCGGCGACGCGACCGAGCTTGAAACCTCGGCTCGCCTGCTCGATGGCGCCAAAGCGCAGATGGTCTTCACGGACCCACCCTACAACGTGAAGATCGATGGCCACGTCTCGGGCCTCGGCGCAGTCAAGCATCGCGAGTTTGCGTTTGCATCTGGCGAGATGACGCCAGACGAGTTCACGGCCTTTCTCGAGCGCGTCTTCGCCAACCTCGTTCTTCGCGCCGTTGATGGCGCGATCCATTTTGTATGCATGGACTGGCGCCACCTCGGCGAAGTCCTCGCCGCTAGCAGCCGGACCTTCAGCGAACTCAAGAACATCTGCGTCTGGAACAAGACCAACGGCGGCATGGGCTCGCTCTACCGTTCGCAGCACGAAATGGTCTTCGTCTTCAAGAGCGGCACCGCGCCGCATATCAACAACGTCGAACTCGGCCGCCATGGCCGCTACCGCACGAACGTGTGGACCTATGCCGGCGCCAATACCTTCAGCGCGACGCGTGACGCGGACTTGGCGATGCATCCGACCGTCAAGCCGGTCGCGCTGGTTGCGGACGCCATTCTCGACTGCTCGCGGCGTCGCGGCATCGTGCTCGATGCGTTCGCCGGCTCGGGCACGACGCTTGTCGCCGCCGAGCGCACCGGCCGGCGCGGCTACGGCATCGAACTCGATCCCGCCTACTGCGACACGATCCTAAAACGCGTCAGCGGCGTCGCTGGCGTCGAGGCCCGCCTGCTCGCGACGGGTCAGACGTTCGCTGAGGTCGCGGTCGAGCGGCTCGGTGAGGCCGCTTCTATTGATGGCCAGCCGTCGGAGGCCTGCTCATGAGCGCCGACGACGACGACCAAGTCGGTTACGGCAAGCCGCCGAAGCACAGCCGGTTCAAGCCAGGTCAGTCGGGCAATCCACGTGGGCGTCCGCGCAAGAACCGCAGCATCGAAGCCATGATCAAGCACGAACTCGATCAGACGGTCGTCCTCAAGGAAGGCGGCCGCGAGATCCGCCTGAGCAAGCGGGAAGCCTTGATCAAGCAATTCGTCAACCGCGCTATCAGCGGCGATCAAAAGCCGATGCAGCTCGTGCTCGCGCATCTCGAGAAGCACAAGGACATTGAGCCTTTCACAGCAACAGAAGCGGATGACGCCCAATTGCTGAAGGCGCTCGGGTCGCCGCCCACAGGAGACGACAATGACCAAGGCTGAACAGATCAAGGCGCTGTACCGGTCGAACTTCCCAGCTTTCTTGAGATTCGCGTTTCGAGAGCTGAACCCCAAGGCGGAGCTGGTCGACACCTGGCACATCGACGTGCTGGCCGACTATTTGGAGCGCGTTGCCAAGGGCGAGATCACGCGACTAATCATCAATTTGCCGCCACGCTGCTTGAAGTCGCTCGCGGCCTCGATCGCGCTGCCGGTGTGGATGCACGGGCGCAATCCCGAACTCAAGATCATGTCGGTCGCCGGCTCGCGCGAACTGGCCGGTGACTTTGAGCGCGGGACCATGGACCTGCTGAAGTCTCAGCGGTGCCGCGCCTTGTTTCCGCATCTGAAGGCCGAGCGCCGCGGCGGAAACCTTTATCTGCCTCATGGCGGCCAGCGGATCTCAGGCGTGGTTGGCGGCATCCTGGTCGGTCGTGGCGCCGACCTCATTGTCGTCGATGATCCGATCGCGCCGGCCCGCCTGCACGATGAGCCGCGCCGTCGCGCGGTCAACAGGTGGTTCGATGCCGAGGTCATCCCAAGGCTTAACGACAAGGACAAAGGCCGGGTCGTCGTCGTGATGCAGCGGCTGCATCATGAGGATCTGAGTGGTCATCTGCTGTCAGCCGAGCAGCCATGGGTGCACCTGAACCTGCCGGCGATTGCCACCGCGGACGAAGAGTGGAAACTGTCGCGCGGTGGCGTCATTACGCGCCAGAAAGGCCTGCCACTGGCACCTAAGATCGACAGCTGGGCGCCGCTTTACAAGCGCATGCTCGACATCGGCGCTTACAATTTTTCCGCGCAGTACCAGCAGAAGCCCTACGTGCACATGAACGACGAGGAAGTGCGAGGCGGCTGGTTTGCGCAGCCTGATGAGTTCGGCTTTCCGATGGGCGCACTGTGCAAAGTGCCCGAAACAACCATCTTGGCTTACGAGCTGTTCGGCATCGGTGATCGGCATCCGGCTATGCCGGCGCGTGAAATGTCGCGCGAAGAATGGGAGCGGTATGCTGTCTGGACCATGGACTATCAACGGCGCCTGCTCGAAGACCCGAAGGCAGAATGGGGCCCGCCGGAAAACGAGGCCGCGCTTCTCGCTGAGTATCGGGGTGGTCCAGTCGGATACGGGCAGGCGCCGATGGACGATGATGGACCTTATTCTTTCTGATGGGTATCCTCGGCCGCTTCGAAGCTTTCACCGGTAAGCGCACCCGGCTCGCCGAAACCGGGACGACGTTCGAGGATGTGCCGAGGCTCGGTCGGTGGCGTCCGCCAGACGTCTCTGCACGGCACGCACCGAATGGCCTTTAGTCCGCCAACCACCGCCGCACCCGCCGGCGAATGCGGTCGGGAGAGAGCACCTTCTCGCCAAGAGCGAGCGCATGGCGCCACGTCTGACGATGCCGGTTGAAAGGCCATGATAAGAGTCGCGGACAGCGGGTTGCCAGAAGGTGGTCGATCCAGAGGCTGCGCCAGCGCCACTGCGGCGGGAGCGAAATCAGGCAATCGAAGATCTCGAGGTTCTGGAACGGGCCGGGATGAAGACAGAGCCGGGGATCAGCCGCCTGTTGCGGGGCCGCCCACGCGCCGAGCCGGTGCTCGAGATAGGCGAGGTCGAGCACCTGGAGGGCGTCGGTCGACGCCACATCGTCGAGCCTCTCCCGTCTTGTCGTCCTTCAATTTGTAGCTGCCCTCACCCTTGGCGCGTTCGGCAGCAATGTGCTCATGCATCGCGCTCATGATCTGCCAGCTGCGCTTAACCTCGCTTTCGCCGGGATGCTCGGACGCTGGAATCCACCACCATGGCTTAGGCTGCCGGGTCATTTGCACCCACTTGTCACCCTCCTTGCGGGGGGCTTTGTAGACACGGACGTCGACGATGCGGAGCTTGCCGTCCTTCGGCCTAACCCAGAAATCAACCTGGTACTTCTTGTCTGGATCGGTGCTATCGGCAAAGACCACGTTGGGAAAGAACCCGTAGCCGTGGAGCGTTCGCACGAAATCAACAGCGACGAGCTTGAGCGAAAGCATCTGGCCCAGCATCGAGTCGTTCACCGGAAACAATCCGCCGTTCTTGTCGGCGGCGGAGGCGATCTCACCCTCGATGAACATCTTGACATCGTCAGCTAAGTATTTGCCCATATCGTCAGCCGGCACCGCGCCATCGTCCATGACGAACTGCTCGGTGGCCTTGCGGATGTTTGTTTCAGGATCCTTGAGAAACGTGGCCTTGGAATCCTCATTGCCGAAGCAGAAGGTCTTGCCATCGGGAGCGGTCCAATTCACCTTGCAATCCGTCTTGATGCGTTTGCCTTCGGCGAGCGCCATCGCGCACTGCCCGCCGAACTCCGGCTCGGCTGCCCGTAACGAGGCTGTCATTGCAATGGCAAAGCCCATGATCAATGCCATGGCGCGCAGCAAACCCTTGAGCATCATTCGATTGTCCTCCCAACCGCAATATTCCGAAGCAATGAGTTTTGCACGAGCATAGCTTGGCCGAGCGTGACCATGGTCACCATTCGGAGGAGCCCCGGAGGATATTGCTGACCGTTAGGGTCGAAATTCCCGAAACATCTAGGAGAAGTTCCCGGTTTGGCGGAGCGGGTTGGCTACCGCCTCGGGACCTTGTGTTTCGCACTGCGCTTTCGCAGCCACAAATACACGCCCGTTGCCGACAGCATCGAAACCAAGAGGCCCATAGCCGCAACGAACACCTGCAAAGGTATACCTCCGAATCCGGCGACGTGAATGGCCACGAGCCAGGCGGTGATGGTGTTTCCGGCGGCCTTTCCCGTTTGCGCCTGAATGGCGATGAACTTCCCATTGGTTGCGTCGAAGATCACGTTGGTGCCGGCATATTTCGCGGCGACATCGCGGTCGCTCAGAACCGTGAATAAAAAGACGTTCTTGCCGGCGTCGTAGGATAGACTGTCCTCGCGCAGGACCTTGAGACCGATGCGCGCCCCATGCTCCGCCATGAGCCTCTGCGCAACCTTGTGGGCCTTGCGCCAATCGAACAGCGGCTCGCTCCTTTCTTCGGCGGCGTCCGGCAGGGAGCCATAGATGTCGTCGAATGCGAACGCCTGCTTCATCACCGGCAAATAAACATGCTCGCCGAGATTGAAGTACACCGACGACCACGCGAAAATCAGCAGCAACGGCCATAACCATAGACCGCCGGCGCGGTGCCAGTCGAAATAGCGCCGGTAGGGAGAAGGCCGGCGCTTCAAGAGCCATGATGCGCCCCACCGGCGCCACCATGAGCGGCCCGACTTCGCCCTAGCTCCGATCAGCGTGTGAGCCGGGAGGGTCAGGTAGAAGCCCACAACGCTATCGAGCGTCCAAACGAGGGCGACGACGCCGAAAATCCAGATGCCGGCGTCGCCGAGCAGCAGCGTATAGTGCAGGAGATCCACGAATTCCACGAAGGTTTCCCGCGACAGCGGCCAGATCGCCGTTGGCACGCGGCGGATGAGGTCGCCCGTATAGGGATCGATCACGAGGCGCTCGCCGCCTACCCCCTGCCCGGAGCCAGAATGGCCATCCCCCTCGTAGGCCGGAACGACCACGTAGGGGGCATCCGGCTCGCGATAGAGCCGCACGTCATCGATGCGCGAGCCGGGCGCAAGCGCGAGCGCCCGCTCCCTGAGCGTGAACGGATCGAGCAGGGGGCTCTCGCGATGCGCGACCCGGTAGAGATCAGGGTTCAACCATTTGTCGATCTCGACCTTGAAGGCGAGGAGCGTCCCGGTGAGGCCGGCAATCGTGAGAAATCCGGCCAGCACAAGTCCGGCGTAACGGTGCGCCAGGACGCACCCATGCCGAAAACCGCGCCTCCCGCCACGCCGGCTCACCACTCGACCTTGAGCGAGCCGAGTACGGCGAACGGCTCGCCGGGAAAGACGCAGTTCTTGGGTAGGCACTCGCCGTAGAACTCGCTCGAGGCGTAATAGGTGGTATCGAACAGGTTCGTGAGGTTGAGCGCAGCCGTCATATGCGCCCCGTTTTCGATGCGCCACCGGTAGGACACCGCCGCGTCAAAGGTCGTATAGGCGGGAAGCTCGAACGAATTCGCCTCGTCGCCTTCGCGCTCGCCGACATAGCGCATGCCGACGCCGAAGCTCGCCCCTTCGCGGGCTTTCCAGCCGTTGACATCGTACTTCAACCAGAGCGCGGCCGCATTGTACGGCACGTCCGGCCAGCGGTTGCCCGCTGTCGTCGTGCCGTCGAAGAGAATTCCCGCTTCGAGGATTTTCACGTCCGTGTAAGCGTAGCTGCCGGTGACGCCGATCTCGTCCGTGATGTGGCCGGCAATGTCGAACTCGACGCCCCGGCTGCGCACCGTGCCGGAAACGCTTTCGAGCGGAATGGGGGCCGTATCGTCAGAGATCAGGATGTTCTCTTTCGTGAGTTCGTAAACCGCCAGCGTGGCCGAAAGCGCCTTATTGAAGAACTCCGCCTTGAGGCCGCCCTCGTACTGGGTGGCGATTTCAGGCGGAAATCTCTTACTCGGGTCGTCGAAGCTCACGCCGTTGCTGACGCCGAACGACCTGGAATAGCTGCCGTAGACGTTGAGCCACGGGGTCAGCTCGTAGACGGCGCCCACTCGCGGGCTCCACGCCTCGTCGAGATGGCGTGGCGGCTCGAGACCGGCGAAGGAGTCACTTTCCAGTGCGAAGGCGGTTCCATATTCGGCCCAATCGTAGCGCCCGCCTGCCAGGATGTGCAGCGTGTCCCAAAGCGTGACGTGATCCTGAACGTAGACGCCGATATTCTCCTCGCGAAACACGCGGTGAATAGGCGAGAAGCCATCAGACGAAGGTGGGATCGTGCCGTCGCGAATGCCCCGGAACAGACCTGGATCGAGTCCGTAAGACGGGTGGAAGATGTCAAGGTCGAGTTGGGGGTCGTCCGTGAGGTACCCGCTGACAAAATACTGTCCCGTCGAGTAGCTGTAGTCGGTGCCGAAGAGGACCTCGTGCGTCATCCCAGGAAACGCGAACTTGCCGACAAGATCGACGTTTCCGGCGTAATCGTCCTGATCCAGATATTGCCTATAAAGCCTGCGGGTCTGAATGCCGCTCGCTTCGTCGAAGAACGACGGGGCGACATCCAGAGTGTCGAAGCTGCCGCGGTGGCCGAGGAAGCGGCCGTTGAGCGTCCAGTAATCGCCGAGCTTCTGCTTGAGATTGTAGCCGAGATAGAGATTGAAGATGTTGTCCGTAGGATCGTTCGGATCGCCGAGCGACAAGCTGACCGGTACCGGCGCAGGACGCCGGCCGATCACCGGGATGCCGAAATCGTTCTTGAAGTCATTGTTCAAGACCTCAAAATCGAACGTCATCTCGGTGCCCGCCTGCGGGCGCCAGGTGACGGCGGACGCGATGTCGTATTTCTCAGTCTCCACGAAGTCGCGGAACGAGCCGCTGTTCTCATAGGCGGCGGAGAAGCGGTAGAGCAGACTCCTGTCCTGGGCAAGGGGGCCTGTCGCATCGAGAAGCGTACGGTAGGTATCGAACGAGCCCACCTGCTGCTCGACCGAATAGGCCGGCGCCGCCTGCGGTTGCTTTGTCGTAAGATTGATGACGCCGCCCGGCTCATTGCGGCCGTAGAGCACGGACGCAGGCCCTTTGAGGACCTCAATGCTTTGTACATTGGCCGTGTCGTAGTCGGTGCCGAAGAATTCCGAGGATGGGCCGATCCGAAGGCCGTTTCTGTAGACGGCCGATTGCCGGAACCCACGTAACAGGAAGAAATCAAACGCTCCGAGGTAGGGCTCGGAGATCACGCTGCTGACCCAGCCGAGCGCTTCGCCGACAGTGGCCGCTTTGGTGTCGTCGATGAGTGCGCGCGGCACGACCTGAATGCCGGCCGGGGTGTCGAAGATCGGCGTCGTCGTCCTGGTAGCGATCGTCGCGTCCGAGACGTGGTAATCGACATTGAGGTTGCCCACGGGGCCGGCTCGGCCCGCCGTTACCCCATCGCTCGCCGGTTCGCCTGCGGCCGGAGTCGCCGCGGCCGTCGCAGGAGCCGCCTTGGCGGGCTTCTTCGCGGCGACTTTTTTCGGGGACGGCACAGCTTTCGGCTGCGTGACGACAACCGGTGGCAACTCGCTCGTTGCTGGTGACGCGTCATCGGGGGCTTTCGGAATGAACGTATCGGTAGCTAACGCCTCATCAGGCGCGGGATCGGCCGGTTGGGCCACGGCCGGTCTTGTGATGCAAAGGAGCGCCGTGAAGGAAATGATCATTGCAGCTGCCAGTGCGATGGCATGCCTGCGCAGGGAACGGGTCATGGTCTTCGTCCTGATTGATCGAATGGCGGGCGCAGGGATCGGCGCCCGGTCCAGCGGATCGAGATCAGGAGACGTACGGAGGCGCGCGGGGGCCTAGGGCGGGCCCGGCACGCGTTGGCGGCAGCAGAACCCCGGCAAACGAGACCGGCGCCGCGCGGGAAAATTCGGTGCGAGGCGTGAGATCGGCAACGGCAGCGGGCGCCTGAGCTGCTCCAGGCCCGGCATAGGCACAAAGCCCGTGATCGGCTGCACCGCGTTTGGTGGGGACCGGCTTTCCGTCTTCATCGAGGGTGATGGTTTGCGGACCGTACCCGGTGCAGATGACGACCGCTATCGAGCCATCTCCGGCATGGGACGGCCCCAGCATGAAGCCCGCCGGCACAAGACTGCGCACCGCCAACGCGAGAATGAGAAACAGGCTCAGGCGTCTGCGCACGAAATATGGTCCTAAGCAATATCGGGGCTGCATCACGGTTGCGCTGAGCATACTGCTCACGCAGCACAGGCCGGACAAGCGTGCCCGGATTCACCGTGCTATTGTCTGGGTCGCCATGTTGCGAAATTGATACAGTTCCGGCGCCCCTATTTCGCAAATTCCGGGGGCCCGCTGGGCGCAGATCGTTGCCATCCTTCGAAGTGGTCCGGTCGGGCCTCGAGCAACAGTGCGACCTCCACGGCCCGGGACCCTCATGAAGGGCATGCGCGTTGTTTGCTGGCCTCCTTCCCATGCCCATGCCGGCCTTCAAGGTTGGGTTGGCGAGGTCAACTGGGGCATCGAGGCCAGTGGCGCGAGTTAATGCCGCTTTTTTGTGTGTTCCAATGACAGCGGAATCTAGGGCACGGCAATAGTTCGTGGTGAGAGTCCTGTAGATGATGAGCGACGTCGGCGAGAACGGGCTCGATTCCTCGATCCAGACGCCTAGTATCCCCTCGTCTCTGAGGTGGCGGCGAATGTTGCGATACGTCTCCAATGAAAACAGATGTGTCGCGTTCATGTTCTGCATCCACGCGACATCGATGGCGACGACGTCGTACGCGGGGCCCTCGTACTTGGCGAAATGACGAAAGCCGTCGCGCACAAAGAGATGGATGCGGCGATCGCGCTGAGTGTACGGGAGCGCGAGATCGAAGTGGCGTTGCGCCGCCGGCATGACCGGGTTGATCTCAATGACGTCGACGATTACGCTTTTGGGAGCGACGTCGAGAATTGCCGCCATCGTCATCCCGCAGCCAAGGCCGATGTTGACAATGCGGGCCCCCTCGCCTCTCCCCCGCTCGTTCCGTCGGCCATTGACCGACCGCCCAGGCGGATGGATCGACGGCACGCTCGTTAGCCCATTGCGGCCCCGTCATATAAAGGGGGCGGCCGTCGATATTGAGCCGGCGATTGTCGCCCGAGCGAACGCCGCCCAGCCTCGTAGGAAGCCAGCGTCAGGGGACAGGTCTTCGGTACCCACCACTGCTTGAACAGTTCGGGCTTGGTCCACGCCTCGAACAGGTTGCGCGCCGGAGCGTCGAAGGTTCGCGTGACGACGAGCTCACGCTCGGATTTCTTCGACGTGCCGCTGTACCGACGACAGGGTGCTCGCCGACAAACCAGACCGGACCGCCGTGCCAAATCCGGGACGTTGCCTTGGGAAGACTTGCGTCAATCACATTGCGCAAGCGGCACAGACCTCGGCAAGGTCCGGCGCGAGCGCCGATGCGTAGTCGGCGATGGCGTCCGCCGTGGTTTTGATCGAGGATTTGTTCGCCATGCGGTTCCCCTCGGCGGTGTTTGCGTCGCAGCACGTCTAAGTGACGAGCGGCCTGTTCAGTTCTGTGCGCCATTGGGTCGGATCGGGCGTCGAATGAGGTCCGATCGAATACAGCTCCGCCGTTGACAACGATTTCCAACAAGAAGTTCTCCAGGATGTCGACTCTGAGGTTTTCATGTTCACGGAGACCGTTTCGTTCGTTGTTCACTGCGCGATGCACGCCGAGGTCGACCACGACTGGGAGCGGTCCATCGCCGATGACGGTAAGCTCAGTCAATGCGGCTGGCCCAAGGACAAGTTCGGTCTGTCCGGGCAGCTCGTTCCTGACGTGTTGATCGAACTCTTGCTGGACAAGAACCCGGCGTGGGCGAACGCGTCATGCAGGCGATGAAAATGACCAGGATGATAGTCGCCAAGCTGAAAGCCGTTCGTAACGCGTGCGCCGGCCGGCTCGAGGTTCAGCCCAAAGCCTTCCTGCCAGGTCTTTCAATTGGAAGCTCTCGCAGGCGGTCAAACAGCCACGCGACCCCAGCATCCATCATCGCGGCTCTGGTGGCGACGGCGCGCACCGGATCACGCCGTTGAAGTACCGAGAGGCCGACTGTGATGAGCCCATACTGGCTCGCATGGCGGGCCACGAGGTGGCGCGGCAAAGCGGCGATGAGGTCGGTCTCGGCGAGCGTCGACAATGCCATCATGAAGCTCGGCACCGTCAGTGCGACGCGGCGGGAACGGCCTCGTGCGGCCAGCGCCTCGTCCACCACACCATGCGCGTCTCCGGTAAGCGAGACCAGAAGGTGGCGCATGGCGCAATAGCGTTTGAGCGTCGGATTGCGCGCAAAGGGGTGTCCCTTGCGCATCGTGATGACGAACTCCTCCTCGAAGAGCTTGCTTTCGACGAACCGCGGCGGCACTGCACCGATCGGCAGGAGGGCGATGTCGAGGGCGCGCGTCTCGAGGTCATCGAGCGCGCTCTGCCAAACCTGGTCTGTCGGCCGGCCGCGGTGCTGAGGTAGAAGCTGCACGAGGCCGATATCAAGTCCGGGTGCCCGGCGAGCCAGTGTGGCGAGCAGCGGTGTGAGCAGCACTGCTGAGACCGCATCGGGCGCGCCAATCCTGAAGCGGCGGCGGCTGGTTGCGGCGTCGAAAGGCTCGGCGCTTGCCAGGACGGCTGCAGCCCGTCCGACAATTTCTGCAATCGGTTCGGCAAGCTCCATGGCCTTTGCCGAGGGCACCACGCCCTTCGGGGTCTTAAGGAACAGCGGGTCGTTGAGCAGGCGCCGCAGCCGCTTCAGTCCGTGGCTGATCGCCGACGGTGTGAGGCTCAGCCGCTCGGCCGCCCGCGCCACGTGGCGCTCTTCAAAGACGACGCTGAAGAGGACGAGCAGGTTGAGATCGATCCGGGAGAGCTGAGCAGAATTCAGCATGGCTGTGAAATCATATCACTGGCGTCATGACGATTTTGCGGCGAAGGGAGGCGCGGAGCCGGATGCACTGACGGTCCGGCGCAAGTTACCGAAGGAGACGATGCATGAGGCATTTTACTCTGACCCCGACAATTGCCGCGTTGCCATTCTTGATGGCCATGGGCGTCAATGGTTTGGCTGAACCAGATCGGCAAAAGGCCGAAGCGCGTCGGTCGCCCGCAAAATCGCCGACCGCGGCGGAGGAAGTTCCGGCCGAGGCCCAAGCCGTCGTCGCCTTTTGGCGGGCCGCCGGTCCGGGCCTGTGGTTTGCGAAGGACGAGGCTTTCGACCGCAGGTTTCGCGAGCGCTTTCTCCCCGCACACGAGGCGGCCACGCGCGGCGCGTTGGCTGGCTGGGCAGTATCCGCCAAAGGCGCGATGGCGCTTGTCATCCTGCTCGATCAGTTTCCGCGCAATGCGTTCCGCGGCACACCGCGCATGTACGCGACCGATGGCCATGCACGGCTCATTGCTGATGCCGCCATCAAGGCCGGGCATGATCGTGCCGTCGGTGACGAGTTGGCGAAGTTCTTCTATCTGCCGTTCGCCCATTCCGAGGACCCGGCCGACCAGGAACGCTCGGTGGAACTCGCGCGGCGTCTGGGCGAGCCCGACCTGTCGCACGCGCTCGGCCACCGTGACATCGTCCGCCGCTTCGGCCGCTTCCCACACCGCAATCCGATCATTGGGCGGACCATGACACCGGAAGAGCAGCAGTACCTCGATACCGGTGGCTTCAAGGGATAGCCGGGCTTCGCTCCGTCCAGGAACAACCTCTCTTTTTCAAAGGATTTCGCTATGAGCGACCTCGAACTCTTCAGCATGCCCCTGTGCCCCTTTGCCCATCGCGTCCGGCTCGTTCTGGCGGAGAAAGGCATTGCCTACCGCCTGACCGAAATCGACCTCGGCAACAAGCCGCCGGCGTTCCTGGAGGTCTCGCCCTACGGCAAGGTGCCCGCACTGCGGCATGGCAAGACGCATATCTGCGAGTCGGCCATCATCAACGAGTATCTGGACGAGACTTTCCCCGCTCCGCCTTTGCTGCCGCGTGATCCTGCGGGGCGGGCCCGGGCGCGATTCTGGATCGATTTCGCCAACGCGCGCCTGTTCGCCGTGACGGCAAGCCTGCTGTACGGACCGCATCGGAACAACCCGGCGCCGGCGCTGGAGCAGATCGCAAGCGCGCTGCGCTTCATCGAGACCGAGGCGCTGGCGAAAAGGCCCGCCAACGGACCGTACTGGCTGGGTCCGGACCTCAGTCTCGCCGACCTGACCTTCTATCCTTGGTTCGAGCAGCTTGCGGCGCTGGAGCAACTTCGCGGTGTCCACATGCCGTCGGGTCTCGTCCGGCTGACAGACTGGCGCGACGCCGTCGCGCAGCGCAGCGCGGTGCGCGCCATCGCCAAGCCCGCGCAATTCTACCTCGATCACTACCCGCACCACGAAGCGGACGCGGCGGCATAGGAGCAATCGCAATCATGATCCATCACGCATCATTCGGTGTTCGCGAGCCGGAGCGCGTCGCGCACGTGCTCGCCGGGCTCATGCAGGCCATGCCCGTGCGGGCGCCGACGCCGCCTTTCCCTTCCGGCGCCTGGCTGGTCGTTGCCGGCGACGCGCACGGCTCGTTCCTTGAGATCCTGCCAGCCACATCGGTGTTCGATCCCGACGCGCCGCTTGGCATTCGTCAGCGGCCCGCGGCATTCGAGCCGGCCGGAACGCATGTTCTGGTCAGCGCGGCAGTAAGCAGTGAGGCAATCCGCGCGGCCGCAGAGCGCGATGGTTGGCGCGCCGAGGAGGTGGAGACCGGTCTGTTCCGGATCATCAAGCTCTGGATCGACGGCAACGTCCTCGTCGAGTTTCTGGCGAAGGGCGAGGCGGAACGATACGTGGACGCTTTCGGTGCTTCCGGAATTGCCTCGCTCGACGGCAAACTAAGGGCTTTCGAGAAAGAGTTGGCTGAGGACCTGTCGAAGAAGCTGCCGACTGCCGTCCTGACACAAGCCATGGGTCTGGACTGGCGCAAGGTGCACGGATAGCGCCGCATTACGTCCTGCTTTCGTGGGACTCGGGCGTTTTGGGCCGTCTGTCCCGTGCGGAACAGACGGCGCGACAAGCGTGCCCGATACCGTCACTCGATGCCAAGCCGTGCGAATTCGAGGCGGGGCGTTCTAGTGCCGGTGAAGTATGATTGACCTGCGATAACGGTGACGAAAAGCGCCGGCAAACTCTCTTGAAAACAATCGTCATGACCAACCAGCCTTTCGAATCAGGGCAACGACATCGGATACCTCCGAAGTGGCCAGCGCGATGTTGACTGCAAACCACTCTGGCTGGCCGAAGGCGGGTTTGCAGCTGCCGTCTGCGCTCATGCGACGGAAGAAGCCCTGAGCCATGACACGCGCATCGAAAGCGACACACCTCCTTACGGTCCTGGCTTCGGTGATCGGCGCCGCGGCTTGGATGCAATACGCGAATTTGGATACCCGCTCGCTAGCGCTTGGCGTCTCCTGCCCGACCTCGGGGCGCGCAATGGCGCGTCTCGAACTGCTGTTTGGAACAACGCATGCTCGCGGCGCGCCGATCACCGAAGATGAATGGACCGCCTTCCTGGACGCCGAGGTGACACCGCGCTTCCCGGATGGCCTCACTGTGCTTCAGGGGCGTGGCCAGTGGCGCGGCGACAACGACCGGCTGACGCGCGAGCAGTCGCACATTCTAGTGATCTGGCATGAACAGAGTGCTGGGGCGAACACCGAGATCGAAGCCATTCGCACGGCCTACAAGCAACGGTTCGCGCAAGAAAGTGTGATGCGCGTCGACAGCGTATCGTGCGTCTCGTTCTGAAACCAATACGGAGTACGGCGTGTCATTCCTGCTTCTATTTGCTCTCGGCCTTCAGGGCATCATTGCCGGAATTTATGTGTCAGCACTGATCCATGATCATCGCATCGCGGACCTGAGCGCCGGCCAGTATGTCGCCATGCATCAAATGCGCGACAAGTCGTTCCGGCGCATAATGCCGGCCATTGGCTTGGTGAACCTCGGTCTGGTTGTTGCGACCGCGACATTCGGACTCGAGTCAGGCATCGCGCGCACATTGGCTTTTGTCGCGGCGGCACTTCTGGTCGCCGACATTGCGCTTACGATCTCGCGCCAATTGCCGTTGAACGCGCAGGTCCAGAGTTGGACCGACGCAACAATGCCCGCAGACTGGTCGCAGATCCGGGACCGGTGGGCCGCGCAGCATCTCATCCGGCTGGCACTTGTCTCGACCGCCTATGTCTGCCTACTCACCGCTGTCTTCTACCCCGGTGTTCAACAGGCTCAAACTTCGGCCGATCGAGCGGCGGGCGGTCAAGCACTGTCTGGCGATCCTTGTATCAGGCGCACGAGCGAGACGACCTTGAAGGAGACCTCAATGCCTGCATTTGCAATTTTCGACGTGGAGATTCGAAACGCGAACCAGTACCAGAAGTTCATGGCACGCGTTAAGCCTGCATTGGAGGAGGCTGGCGCAAAGTATCTTGCTCGTGGCGGCGCTCACAAAGTGTACGAGGGCGATTGGACGCCGCGCAGGTTGGTCATCATCGAGTTCCCCTCAATGGCCGCATTCGAGGCGTTCTACAATGGGCCCATCTACCAAGAACTGAAGACGCTCCGCGAGGAAAGCAGTTCTGCACGTCTGGTAGCTGTCGAAGGGCTCGAATGAGCCTGAGTTCGTCACGTCAGCACGATCTACTCCAGCCCAAAGCAATTGCGTTCCGTCCCTTGAAAGCGCAAAGACCAAGCCTGGGGCTCATGTCGCATGACCACCAATTTGCATGCCGCGCGGGCTGGTCTTGCCGAATTCTGGCGCGCGAAGGCGGTCACTATCTCGCGCTTCTGACGATGGATTGATGGTCGTGGGCCGAGGTCAAAGGTCTCGAATCCAAATGATTGTATCGCTGGGTAGCTGACCGAGCATCGACGGACTCCGAGACTCAACGCGCCGGATTCGCCAGAAAATAATGTGGCGCCATTTCTAATAGGCTACCTTGTCGGAACCGTCATTGGCCGTACGTCATTGGCGCAAGGCTGGATTGCCTCTGCGCTGCGCGCGGGAATCGGCGAGTCCCCGAACTGTCCTTCGTGACCCGGTTGCTGCCGAACGGAAGCAGCGATCGGCGTTGCACCGGAATGACCGCTTTCGTAGACTGTGAACGAACCGGATCGGCGGCGAGCTGTGGTGATTGCCATATCGTGCATCAATAGGCTTCGATCATCAAGTCGCCAAGACGTTCACATGGCATGGAGGAGCACACGTCCCCGGAGTAATGGGCCGAACGATGGGGCAGACATCAGGTTTGATCATCGTGGCCGACGGTGATGACCACACTTCCCTTTTTGCGCCCGCTGTCGACACGCGCATGCGCCTCAGCAATCCGTTCCAGCGGGTAGCTTTGATCGATGACCGGCCTGAATACTGCCGCCTCGGCCAACTGTTTGAGAAACAGCAGATGCTCCACGGTCTCTTTGGCGGGGCCGGCGTAGACCTCCTTGTTGCCAGGCTTCGGGCCCATGGCCGCGAGCATTTGCGGTAGGCTGGCGACGACCAGAAGAATCCGGCCTTTGTTCTTCAGCGAATTCTTGCTGGTTGCGAACGACGCGTGGCCGACCGTGTCCAGGATGATGTCATAGGTCTCGCCGCTCCTGGTGAAGTCCTCCTTGGTGTAGTCGACGACCCGGTCGGCCCCGATCGATCTCACGAGGTCCAGATTGGCGGTGCTGCACACGCCCGTCACATCAGCTCCAAAGGACTTAGCCAGCTGCACCGCAGCGCTCCCGACCGAGCCGGAAGCCCCGATCACGAGGATCTTCTCCCCGTGCTGGATGCCGGCGACGTCCCGCAGGAAATGAAGCGCCGTGGCTCCTCCGAAGCACATCGCAGCGGCTTCCTCGAAACTCAAAGTGGCCGGTTTCAGCACGATCCTCCCGTCTTCGGGCATGGTCCGGTATTCGGCATGACAGCCCATGCTGATGCCGGGATAGGCAACGACATGGTCGCCAACCTTGAACCTCGTGACGCTCTCGCCGACGGCTTCGATCTCTCCGGCAAGCTCTGATCCCAGAACGGGCTGCCTCGGGCCGAAGAGGCCAAACACCGGGCGCGCGAGCGACCCGAAGCCCTTGGGCATGGCGAGACTCCGAACGCGCCAGTCCGCCGAAGAAACGGTGGTCGCGTGGATCTTGATCAGGACTTCGTTCTTCTTGGGCTTGGGCTTGTCGACATTCTCGATCTTGACCACGTCGGGCGGGCCATACGTCCGATAGACAGCAGCTTTCATGCGGGTCCCTTAGTTTATTGCTCTCAACATCACCAACGGATCGCTTATGCCCTGAGATCAAGCGAATTGTCTTCGATAGTGGGCTTTATCCGCCGAACCGGCACGTGTCACCATCTCGTGTGCCTGTGTAGATGGCCGCCATAGTCCGCGCACCGTATGTGGGAACTTTCGGTCCTGCCGGGATTGCCTCGCTCGACGACAAGCAAAGGGCTTTCGAGAAAGCGTTGGCTGAGGACCTGTCGAAGAAGCTGCCGACTGCGTTCCGATCCGCTCGTCCATAAATTGAAACTCGCGCAGATAGCCGCACTCGCGCGCGGGCCAAGACTCATGGAGTGATGAGCAAAACGCCGCAGCTGTTCCGTAAGGAACACTTTCCAGCCGGACGCGGCTGCTAACCCGCGACTTCGCAAGAGGTCGGTGGCGCGCCGCAACACTTTGCGCGTCATTCATGCAAGCCGCGCTGGCGGCCACGTCAAAAGAGGTAGAGACCAAATGAAAGTCGTGATCTTCGGAGCGAGCCGAGGCGTCGGCCGCCAACTCGTCGAACGGGCCCTTCTGAACGGGCACGACGTTACGGCGGTGGTTCGCACGCTCGGAACGTTACATAACACCAATGAACGCCTGCGAATCGTCCAAGGCGATGTTCGGGATGCCAATCGCGTCAGCGAAACCATTGCCGGACAGGACGCCGTGCTATGCGCTGTTGGCTCGAGCAACCGGGCGCCCGTCACCCTCTATTCAACAGCCGCCCGCAATATTGTGCGAGGCATGCGGGCGCATGGCGTAGACCGTCTTGTCTACTTATCGAATTTCGGCGTGCTCAATGAGTCTGCCGATGACCTGCCGGGACGCGCACTGCTCGTTCTCATCAAACTCGTTCTTCGCCACACGCTCGCGGATCATCGCCGCGCGCTCGACGAAATTCGCGATGGCGCCTCCGAGTGGGTCGCCGTTCGCGCGATGCCGCTGACAAATGGCCCTTGGACCGGTCGATACCGGACCACTATCGAAGGGCTTCCAGCAGGTGGACGGCGTATTGCGCGGGCGGATGTGGCGGATTTCATGGTTCGCCAGATCAACGGCAACGACTTTCTGCGCACGGTGCCCGCGATTGCGTATTGAGCTGTTCAAAATTCCACTCAACTTCAAAGGCGCACTTTGAATGTCTTTCCCTGATCCCAACGCCCCGGCGGACCTCAATCCTATCCAGGTCGGTGACATTCTCGAAAATCCGGTGACGCTAGAACGCGCAGCGGTGCTTGAGCTTCCCTGGCACAATAACGCGGGTCGCGCTGTGGCCGAGCTGATCGCGCAGCCCGGAGCACGGGTCGTTGGCGAACATCGCCATCCTGCGATCGTCGAGCGGTTCGAGGTTCTCGATGGCCAGCTGACACTAAAGTTAGATGGAGTGACGCACGTTCTCGGGCCTGGGCAAGGCGCCACGATCGAGGCCAATACTTGGCACGACTGGTGGAATTCCGGAAACGTGGCCGCCCGAGTCCGGATCGAGGTCACGCCGGGGCATCGTTTTGTTCATATGATCGAGACGCTGTTCGGGCTCGCACGGCTTGGTCACGTCGGCGCGGACGGCATGCCAAACTTGCTCCAGCTTTCCCTGACGGGGCCCGAATTCGCGGACGTGATCGTCTTCAGATCGCCGCCATTGCTCGTGCAACGCGTGCTCTTTGGCGCGCTCGCGCCGATTGCGCACATGCGCGGCTATCGGGCGACATATCCGCAGCTTTCGCGGAGTGTGCTGGCGCGGCGAACATAACGATCTGGGCCGGGCGACGGCGTCTTACGTCTAACCCTGTTCTCTTTTGCGAACAGTATCTAAAGGCGTTCTTATGGGATTACTCTTATGAGGCTCTGGATCGACGGCAACGTCCTGGTTGAGTTTTTGGCGAAGGGGGAGACGGCGCGCTACGTCGACGCTTTTGGCGCTGCCGGAATTGCTTCACTGGGCGGCACGCTCCGCGATCTCGAGGCGAAGCTCGCTGTCGCACTTTCGCAGACGTTCACGCCTGACGTGTTGGCAGAGGCCCTGGGTTCCGATTGGCAAGAGGTGCAGGTATGAACCACGCTTACAACCCACACGGCGCCGCCTTGCTCGATTGTTTTCGCGGCGACACCTCGGCCATGCTGATCTGCCATCAGGATGGCATACGCGATGACGTGCCGGCCGCTTTCTGGCTGAGAAAGGAGATCGATCCGCTCGAACAGCGCGCACTCGATCTGAGCCGTGGCCGTGTGCTCGATGTCGGCGCAGGCGCCGGCCTTCATGCGCTGGAATTGCAGCGCAGGGGCATCGACGTTACCGCCATCGACATCGCGCCGGAATGCGTCGCGATCATGCGCGAGCGAGGCGTGCGTAACGCCGAGGCCGCAGACCTCTTTGCGTTCGACGACGGTCCATTCGATACGATCCTCTGCCTGTGCAACGGACTGGACAAGGTCGGCCGCTTTGCTGACCTGCCGCGTTTCCTTGAACGCATGCGAATGCTGCTGACACCGGATGGCCAGTTGATCGCGGATTCTTTCGATCTTCGGATCGGCGCTGACGCTGCGCGCCTTGCCGAACTGGCGCAGAAGGAAGCCGCCGGCCGCTACTTCGGCGAGATGGATCTGCAGTTCGAGTACAAGGGCCGCCGCGGCGCGCCGTTCTCTGTCCTTCACGTCGACTATGAAACACTGGCGGACACTGCCGGGCGGCAGGGCTGGCGGTGCGAGCAGATCGCAGGCGACGGCGGCCACTACCTTGCCCGCGCCCAGTTGGCATGAACAGCGCTACCAGGAGAACTTCTTCCCATGGAAACGTCCGGACTTGCACTATTGCTTTGGGCGGCACTCGTGTTCTGGGTGCTCGGCCAGATCTGGCTCGTCCAGATCGTCGTGTATCCACTATTCGCTCAGGTCGGCGAGGCAGAGTATGTGCGCTATCATCGCTTCTACACACGGCATATTCCGCTCGTGGTCATCATCCCCGGTTTCGCGAGCTTTCTGCTCCCCGTACCGCTGGCGTTCTATGGCCCGGCCGTTCCCTACTGGATGAGTGCAGGGAACATCATCGCTGGTATCGTCGGTCTGCTGGTCACCGTGCTGCTCGAGATCCCGCGCCATAGCCGGCTCGAAACGAACGGCAGAAACGAGACCACCATCGCGGAGTTGATCCGCTACAACTGGCCGCGCACGCTGTCGATCACCACTCAGGCTGTCATCACGCTCCTGATGCTGCGTCATCTCTTTGGCGCCACATGACAAGCGGCGGCATCATGATCCATCGGCTGTCATTCAGCGTTCAAGGCACGTCTAGTCGCCACGATGGTCGGAATGTAAGGACTGTAACGCGACATAGTGATTTTGATGAATGTAGTTGGGGCTGAAGTGTCAGCAAGAGACATGCATCGCGTTCAAGGCCGATCATCCGCGCTGCGCCGCCGCCCGTTCATTGCGCTTTGCTGCCGGTACCCGCCTCAATGGTGGTCGCTTTTTCAGGTGATACGTCAACGCCGCGCTGATGCAGAAGCGAAGCGCCCCCTCGTCGATGTCACCGCCAACCGGCAGCAGCAGTGCGCGATTGCCTTCATATGTGAATGCGTCGGGCGCGACCTCCCGGAACATCGGGATGACGGTCGTCTTGCAGTTGACGTAAACCGCAACCCGGTCAGGAGCGCCTTTGGGCCAGCCGAGCCGGATCGTACTGCCGCTGGCGGTTTCCGCGGTCAGATAGGCCGGCTCGCCCCACCTCAGCGCTTCCGTCAGCGGACCGACGCCGTCGGTCGCCCGCGCAACGTCGAGAATCATTTCGCGAATGCGTTCGAGCCTCCTGCGGACGGGCGGCGGGAACTTTGCAAATACTGCCCGTACGTCTTTTGGCATGGCATGTCGCATATTGTGTCTCGCTTGCCTGATCATACCATTTTGGAGTGGCGTTCTGCCCGCCAAGCATATCTCATCACCTCAGTGCGGTGACAGCCGCCATGCGGGCAGCTGCCGTACCGCGGAGACGACATCGGCCAGTCGAGTGATAGAGTCGAGCGATCGTGTGTGCCCTAAATGGGCCGGACAAAAGTCGATTGGATCGCTGGCTGCCACTTTTGCGCAGGCGGGTTTCGGGACGGCCTTTGGCCGTGCGACTTTAGCGTATGGCGAGAGTATCTCTCCACGAGCCAACAATGCAAAAACGCCACTCTCAAAGACTGAACTCTTGCTTATGTCACTTTGACCTCCTGAGCGACACAGAGAGACTTGGCAAGGAGGCAGCGCATACTCTCAGCAATCAAGACATCGCTGTGGCGCGAAGTACCGCAACCATGTCGCCGATATCCATGCGTTTGCGGTAGTCGGGGTCCACGAAGCGCGCTCTGATGCTTCCGTCCTGTGCGACGATGAAGGTCGCGGGAATGGGCAGCATCCACATGTCGTTGCCTTGAAAGGCCGCGAGGTCGCACCCGGCTTCCATCATGATCGAACGGAGTTCATCGCCGACCCATATCGCCAAGTTTAAGGACAGGGCGTAGCCATTGTCGACATCGATCAGTATCGGAAAGGGATTTGCCTCGGCATCCGACTCGAGTGCGAGCGCGAACTTTTGCAGGTCGGGCGTGATTGCAACAATCTGGGCGCCGAAGGGGTCCACGTCGCATTGAGCCTGTGCCAGGGCACTCGTATTGAGACGGCAATACGGGCACCAGTGGCCACGATGGAACGACACCCCGACAGGGCCTCGGTCAAGGAGCGTGTCGAGTGACAGGAGTTTGCCGTGCTGGTCCGGCAGAATGAAGGGCGGCATCGGATCGCCGACAGACGGGGCGGCAAGCCCCGCGCCACCCCGCTCCAGCCTTAGTACGAGGCTGTCGACCGCGCCGGCGAGGGCCGGACTCGCTCGGCGCACGGCAGCCGCAAACGCTTGCAACTTATCTTCCAACGAAGCATCAAGGTCGCGGGTTCGTTTGAACGCATTCTCCAGTCGCTCGGCAAGTGCGCGATCCTTCATCCTCGGCATCTCTCGGGAATTTCAGTATTGATCGGGGTCGTGGCTTACGCCGCTGACAGGCGGCGGTTCTGCGCCGGATCGATGGTCAACGGTGGTTCCCCGGGGAAGTGCCCCAAACGGCGCGAGCGCATCGCTTCCCGTACGAGGGCGCCGACGGCGGGCGTGTAGGGACGGCCGCGAACTGTCACGAGGCTGACCTCGCGCCAGATCTCGGGTTCGACAAGGGGGCGCACGGCAACCTGGGGATGGCAGGCACACTGCTCCGGCATGAACGCATAGCCCATCCCAGCGGCGGCCATCGCCAGAATCCAGTCGTCCCGGTCGCTTCGATAGACCGTATGATCCGAGACCCCGCGCTCCTGAAAGATTCGGCCCGCGTGCTCGGCGTACTCGCAATGCACGCGCTGCAGATAGTGCTGACCATCGAGGTCGCGAACGCGGATGGTCTCCTGCTCCGCGAGGGGATGCTCGGGGCTGATGACGATCACGAAGCGTTCGCGGAACAGCGGAACGCAATTGAGCTTATCGGGACTGTCGTGGTCGGGGTGGCAGTACACGGCGACTTCTAGATCGCCCGCGTCGAGACGCTCGTACAGCTCGGCGGCGGTGGCATCGGTGATTTGCAGCTCGATACCGGGATGGCGCATGCGGATGCCGCGCACCAGATCAAGAAGGTTGGATGGCCCGATCGTGCACATGAGACCGAGCTTCAGAACCGCGTGATGCAGCGAACTCAAGGCCCGCGCCCGCTGCTTGGCCTCTGACGCCTCCAGGCTGATCTGCCGTAAATGCGGAACCACCATGCGCCCCAGCTCGGAGAGATGGGTCTTCGATCGCTCGCGGCGAAACAGCTGACCGCCGAGTTCCTCCTCAAGCATTTTGATGGCGCGCGTAAGCGACGGCTGACTGACATTGCAGCGCTCGGCTGCCCGCGTGAAATTGAGATCCTCAGTGACGGCGAGGAAATAGCGGATCTGATGCATTTCCATGGGGCAACCTCCCTTGGAGCAACATAGTGGCCGGTTCAGTGCACCCCGTGAAGCGTCGTGCAGACATCGATTCTATAGTGGGGCGCTATGGCCCCGAAGCCGCCGCCGAATATATTACGAGGGATGGCTCGCGTCTCAGAAACGCTCCGTCGCGGGCACGCTAGAGGGGTCTGTTGGCGGCGCGCATTCCAGAGCGAGCGTCGTTTGTTGACTCAGATATAGACAGTGCAGAGCAATTTTGTCCAAAGGCCGATGTCGGGCCTGCTACCGTTCGCACGTCCTTAGGACTAGGCCGAGCCACCCTCCCCATCGAATACTGGGTAACAAGGCGACTCATCACCAGGAGGTATCCCAATGAAAGTCATGGTCATCGTCAAGGCGAGCACGGCGTCGGAAGCGGGCGAGATGCCGAGCACCGAGCTGCTCGCCGCCATGGGCAACTACAACGAGGAGCTGGTCAAGGCCGGCATCATGTTGGCGGGCGAAGGGCTGCATCCCACCTCGAAGGCCAAGCGGATCCGCTTCTCCGGCAGCGACCGCACCGTGATCGACGGGCCGTTTACCGAGAGCAAGGAACTGATCGCCGGCTATTGGCTATGGAAAGTGAAGGACATGGACGAGGCTGTCGCGTGGCTGAAGCGCTGCCCCAATCCGCATGACGAGACGACCGAGGTCGAAATCCGCCCGGTTTTCGAGGCCGACGATTTCGGCGAAGCGTTCACGCCGGAGCTCAGAGCACAGGAAGAGCGCGTCTTCGCCGCGGCGGCGAAAAACAAGAATGGCTGAATTCGGGCGCACGAAAGCGGCGAGTGGAGTTGACGGATGTCCCGTGTCGAACTGAAGGCTTCGTGTG
This sequence comes from uncultured Hyphomicrobium sp., assembly GCA_964651805.1. Taxonomy (GTDB): domain Bacteria; phylum Pseudomonadota; class Alphaproteobacteria; order Rhizobiales; family Hyphomicrobiaceae; genus Hyphomicrobium_B. The sequence goes on from CAZYXX010000001.1 coordinate 867,193, forward strand.
ACTGCGGTCAAGTCCAGCTCGGTGCCCAGGGCGCGCCGATCATCTGTCTCACGTGCTATTGCGACGATTGCCAGGAGAGTGCGCGCCAGCTCGAGTCACATGCAAACGCACGCCGCATCGCAGACGTAAACGGCGGCACCGAGTTCGTCCTCTTCCGGAAGGATCGCGTGGACTACCTGAGAGGCGCAGATCTACTCAAAGGATATAAGATCGAGGATGGGTCGGCGACCACTCGGCAGGTTGCGACGTGTTGCAACGCGCCGATGGCCATGGTCTTCGAGGATTCGCGGCACTGGATCCCCGTGTACCGGGCGCGAATCCTGGGAGAGGTGCCGCCAATCGAAATGCTGATCTGCACGAAGTACGCGCCAGTTTTGATTGGTGCAGCGGGCGGCGTGCCGGCTTACACCGGCTACCCCATGAAATTCATGGCCAGATTGTTGGTCTCCGGAATCGCGATGCTGTTGCGTCCACGAACCACAAAGCACACCTAGAGATATTAAGGAGTCCCGCCCCATGCAGTACGCCATCCTCTGCTACCACGACGAAAAGGTAACCTGCGCCTGGTCCAAGGAACACGACGAGGCCGTCATGGCCAAGCTCGGCGTCGTGATGGAGAAATATCAGCGGCAAGGCAAGCTCGGGCCTGTCGCGAGGCTTTTGCCAACTACGGCAGCGACCACGCTGCGCAAGGACCGCGAGCCGCCCCTGGTCATCGATGGACCCTTCGCCGAGACCAAGGAGCAGTTCCTCGGCTTCTACATTCTCGACTGCGAGACGCTCGACGAGGCGCTTGCCTTTGCGCGCGAGCTCGCCGCAGTCAATCCCGGCGGCGCCTATGAAATCCGGCCGGTCGCAGCGTTCTTTTCGGAGAAGGCCGTGTCGTGAGCGAAGGCGACTGGATCGGCAGTGCCATTTCGGCCGCCCGTCCGCAGGCCATGGCAGCGCTCCTGCGCAATTTCCGCGATCTCGACGCGGCCGAGGAGGCGTTCCAGGAAGCCTGCCTCAGAGCGTTGAAGTCTTGGCCGAAGAATGGACCGCCGCGCGACGCCGCCGCCTGGCTGATCATGGTTGCGCGGAACGCCGGTATCGACACGGTGCGCAAGCGGAGCCGCCTCCAGCCCTTGCCGCCGGACGACGTCATCTCCGATCTCGCCGATGCTGAGAGCGAGGTGGCTGCGCGGATCGACGAGGCCGACTATCGCGACGATATCCTGCGGCTCCTGTTCGTTTGCTGCCATCCCGAGCTGCCGGCGACACAACAGATCGCGCTCGCATTGCGCATCGTCTCCGGACTGCGCATCAAGCAGATCGCCCGCGCATTCCTCGTCACGGACGCGGCCATGGAACAGCGCATCACCCGTGCCAAAGCGCGCATCGCGGGGGCCGAGGTGCCATTCGAGGCGCCGGGCGCGATCGAGCGCAGCGAGCGGCTAGCGGCAGTGGTCGCCATGATCTACCTCGTCTTCAACGAGGGTTACACGTCGAACGTCGCCGAACATGGCGCGAAAGCGCCGCTTTGCGAGGAGGCGATACGGCTCTGCCGGTTGCTCATGCGACTGTTCCCGACAGAGCCTGAGATCATGGGGCTCACAGCCCTCGCACTGCTGCAGCATGCACGTTCCGCCGCCCGCTTCGATGCCAACGGCGCCGTCATCCTGCTCGAGAACCAGGACCGAAATCTCTGGGACAGGCGCATGATCAATGAGGGCCTCGCCCTCGTCGACAAGGCGCTGCGCCATGGCCGGCCTGGACCCTATCAGGTGCAGGCAGCCATTGCCGCTTTGCATGCTCGCGCGGTGACGTTCGCGAAAACCGACTGGGTCCAGATCGATCTACTTTATGGAACCCTTGAGCGCATGCAGCCTTCACCCGTCGTCACGCTCAATCGTGCCGTTGCCGTCGCGAAATCACGCGGGGCGGCTGAGGCGCTCACCATGATCGAGCCGCTGGCCGCGAAGCTTGGTGGCTACTTCTATTTTCACGGCGCGCGCGGCGCATTCCTCAAGGAACTCGACCGTTATGACGAGGCTCGCATCGCCTTCGACCGCGCCATCGCGCTCGCAAATACGCCTGCCGAAGCGGCGCATATCCGGGACCAAATCGATAGCCTCGCCATGAAATGAAAGGAACATCCGTGCCGAAAATCGACATCGCAACCGTGCCGGCTCACATCGGCTCGGGTTACCCTTCGCCCTTCGACAAGCCTTGCGCTGGACGCATTCGCCAGCGCCTCGGCGACGCGGGCGGCCTCACCGATTTCGGCGTCAATCTAATGCGCTTGCCACAAGGTAATTGGTCAAGCCAGCGCCACTGGCATTCTCACGAGGATGAATTCGTCTATGTACTCGAAGGCGAGGTAACATTGGTGGAAGACGGCGCCGAGACGGTGCTACGCGCAGGCGACTGTGCTGCATTCGGCAAAGGCACCGGCAATGGTCATCATATGATCAACCGATCTGGCGGTACCGCTGTCTACCTTGAGGTAGGGTCGCGCCAGCCCGCCGACATAACGACCTGTTCTGATATTCACATGATGAGTACGAACGCCGACGGCCGGTTCGTGCGCAAGGATGGCACGCCGTACGCGCGCTGAAGCCCGCGCACATCCGAAGCCAGATCGAAAGCATTTAGGTAAGACGAGGAGCCGATGTGACGCCATGATTGCCGACATCACGAGTTACAACGAGAGACAGTCAGCGACCGACCGCGATATCTGCGCCGCATTACAGACGGGGATCGACCGTGGCCTGCCCGAGGCCGAGAGCAAAATCTGGCATGCACATCCCGTCTGGTTCCTGGATGGAAATCCCGTCGTCGGCTACGGCAAGCTCAAAGACTGCATCCGCTTACTGTTCTGGAGCGGCCAGTCGTTCGGAGACGACCGGTTGCAGCCCGAAGGAAAATTCAAGGCTGCAGAAATACGCTTCACGCACAAGCGCCAGATCGACGAGGCTCTGCTGAAAGGATGGCTCGCGAGCGCGCGAAACATTCAATGGGACTACAAGAACATCGTGAAACGCAAAGGTCGGCTAGATCGGTTGAAGTAGATGGCGGCCGTTTTGGCGCGCGGCACCAAATGGCCCTCGAGTATATCTGCAGCCACGTGTCGGGAAAAGGCATGGCCGCACGTCCTTGTGGCATCGGACAGGACAACCTCCGACGCAGGAGACCATCATGACTACCAAAATGTTCGTCAACCTACCCGTCAAGGACCTGAAGAAAACGATGGCCTTCTACAAGGCACTAGGTTTCTCGTTCAATCCGCAATTTACGGACGACACAGCCGCCTGCATGGTCATTTCAGAGCACAACTTCGCGATGCTGCTGACCCACGAGAAGTTCAAACAGTTCTCATCCAAGCCGATCCCCGATGCGCATAAATCGATAGGTGTGCTCGTTGCCATTTCGCTCGACAGTAAGAAGGCGGTCGACGACATGGTGTCGAAGGCCGTAAAAGCCGGCGGCAAGGAGCCGCGTCCGAAGCAGGACTACGGCTTCATGGTGCAGCGCACCTTCGAGGACCTCGACGGCAACACCTGGGAACCATTCTTCATGGACCCCGCGCACGTGCAGAAATAGGAGCAAGAACTTCATTGAACCTGTCGGTTCCGGCGTCGATCGCACGTCTTCACAGTATTGGAACCGACAATCGAAAGGAACTTCCCATGCTCACGAATGCCCTCATCGCCCTCGCGACGTTCGCTCTCGTTCTCATCGCCGTTGTTGCCTACGCGTCGAGTAAACCTGACACCTTCTCCATTCAGCGCAGCGCCAACATCAAGGCCGCGCCCGAGCGGATCTTTCCCATGATCGCCAGCTTGCGGCAGATGAACACCTGGAACCCATTCGTCACGTCCGACCCTGCGATCGCCGTGACCTATAGCGGCCCGGAAAGCGGCAAGGGTGCCGGGCATACCTGGGACGGAAACCGAGATGTCGGCACCGGTCGGATTGAGATCACCGAGGCCGAGGCGCCGTCTCGCGTCGTCATGCAGCTCGATATGCTTCGCCCGATGGAGGCGCACAACCGGGTCGAGTTCACGCTTCAGCCACGTGGTGACAGCACCACGGTGACCTGGGCGATGTCTGGGAAGCAGCCGCTCCTGGGTAAGTTCATGTCGCTGTTCTTCGACTGCGAGAGGATGGTCGGCGGCCAGTTCGAGAAGGGGCTTTTAGGGCTCAAGACCCTGGCGGAGGGCTGAGCGTTTCTTCGAGCCAGGAAAGGTGGGCACCGATGGCCACATCCGCGGATCTGCGCCGACTGGCCCTGTCGCTTGAGGGCACAACGGAAGCACCCCACTTCGACCGCGCCGCCTTCAAGGTGGCGCGGATCTACGTGACGCTCGCAGCCGACGGCAGGAGCGCAAACTTCAAGTTCACACCAGACGAGCAGGAACTGAAGTGTTTGACGACGCCTGAGGCCTTCTTCCCGGTACCAAACGCCTGGGGTCAACAGGGATGGACAACGGCCACGCTTGCAGCACTCGACAAGATCGAATTGCAACGTGCACTCGAAACGGCTTGGCGACATGCCCTGCCTCGCTCGAGCCGAAAGGGAGCGAAGAGTGGATCAACGAGACGATGATCGTCTCCAAGGAGCATCCATGAACCCGAATTACGAGCCAGCCAGCTCCAGCACTGTTTCTCCGTATCTGATCGTCAACGGCGCGGATGCGACCATCGAGTTCCTCAAGCGTGTCTTTGGCGCGCAGGAGCTTCGCCGCTTCCCGGACCAATCGGGAATGCTCAGGCACGCCGAGGTGCGTATCGAAGACACCGTCATCATGCTCGCCGATCCGGTGCCGCCGGATTGGCCTGCCATTCCGGCCCACGTCCACATCTACGTCCGAGACGTGGATGCGACCTACCGCAAGGCGCTCGATGCCGGTGCCGTATCGGTGCAAGAGCCTGTGAAGAAACAAGACGAGGACAAACGGGGAGGCATTAAGGATCCTGGAGGCGTGACGTGGTGGATCGCGACAAAGGTCGAGTAGGGCTCGTCATGGCTCGGCGCGACGCGGCCGATGACGTGCCCGCTCAAGAAAATTTTCTCCGGCATGTCGGACGGCGCAAATTTCGCGCGTCCTTGCTGCGAAAGGCCGGCAGCAGAAACGACACGACGCTTCCGGTCTCCAATGACCAAGGAGTTCCAAGATGAACACGTTGTCGAGCTCGACAGGTTTCGACGGGCTGGCGAACTATGCCGCATACGCTGCACTGGCGGCGACGGGCGTGTCGTGCGTTGCCCTGCTTGCACTCCATGCTCTGGACACCGCCTTTGCGCCATCCTGGCGAATGGTGAGCGAGTATGCGAATGGCCGTGTCCCAATGCTGCTGACGATCGTGTTCCTGACCTGGGCCCTCAGTTCATTTGCGCTCGCGATTGCGCTCCGGCCACTCTCCGCAAGCACCGGCGGGATGATCGGACTCGTGTGCCTTTTTCTCGCCGGCATTGGCCAGGCCATGGGTGGCCTTTTCGATATCAACCACAGGCTCCACGGGCCGGCGGCGATGATCGGCATTCCGGCGCTCTGCGCCGCAGCGGTGCTACTGAACTTGGCGATGGCACGGCACGGCAATCTTGTCGCTCCGCCCATGTGGACCGCGCACCTGCCGTGGCTCAGCTTTGCGCTGATGCTTGGGGCATTCGCGGCCTTCGCTTCGTCGCTCAAGGCCGCTGGCGTCGATCTATCCGCACAATCGGGGCCGCTCCAGGAGCTGCCAGCGGGCGTGACGGGCTACGTGGGTTTCGCCAACCGAATGTTGTTCGCGGCGTCCTATCTCTGGGTAGCGCTCGCGGCCTTGGCGGTCCTGAAGGCAGCACCCTGAAGCGGGAGGAGCGATTGAGCCATGCCCAAGATGCAGCGTATCACGCCGTTCCCCTGGTTGACGGTCAGGCGGAGGAGGCGGTCAACTTCTACGTCTCGGTCTTTCCCAATTCGCTCACAACCACCGCAATGCGCTATGGCGACGACGGGCCTGAGCCCAATGGCAGCGTCATGACCATCAGTTTCGAACTTGATGGCCTCAAGTTCACCGCGATCAACGGTGGGCCGATGTTCACACTCACCGAAGTGGTCTCTTTCGTCGTCCGCTGCGAGACGCAGAACGAGGTCGACCACTATTGGAATCTGCTTACGGCCGACGGCGGCAAGCCCAGCCGGTGCGGTTGGCTGAAGGAAAGGTTTGCGCTTTCCTGGCAGATTATCCCCCATGCCCTGCCCGAACTTCTGCAGGCCCAGGACCCCAGAATGCAACAGCGCGTCACGCAGGCCTTGATGCAGATGACCAAGATCGAAATCGCTCAGCTGGAGGCGGCCTCCAGAGGCTGAGGCGGGTCCGTCATCTGTGCGAGAAATGACAATCATAACCTACTCTGAGACTTTGATCGTCCTCGCCCCGCGGCATTTGGCGTTCGGATAACAGGAAGCACACGAGACCGTCCCGGAGCCCCGATGTCCCCGCCCGAACCCATCGCATTTAAGCGTCTTACTGGCGCGAACGCGTCCCAGCTCAAGGTCTTACTCCGCGTTTTCGGGGAGGCCTTCGAGGATGTGGAAACCTACGGGCGCGCCGTTCCACGCGACGCCTATCTCGCACGCCTTCTCGGCATGGACCATTTCATCGCGCTCGTCGCGATGGTCGGGGATGATGTCGTGGGCGGCCTCACGGCCTATGTGCTCGACAAACCCGAGCGGGAGCGCCGGGAAATCTACATCTACGATCTTGCGGTTGCGGCGGCGGATCGCCGGCGCGGCGTCGCGACGGGATTGATCGAGACATTGCGGAGCATGGCGGCGGACCTCGGCGCCTGCGTGGTCTTTGTCCAGGCCGACCTTGAGGACGCCCCGGCCATCGCGCTCTATGAAAAGCTCGGGACGAAGATCACCGCCCACCATTTCGATTTCGACGCGCCGGGCAGCCGCGGTAGCGCCTAGCGTCTATCAAGACAATAGCAAATCGATAGTTCAACCGGCGGGCGCGATCGCGCACCTTTCGTCGCGACGGCATAGTCCACAACGGAAGGAAACAAGCGATGTCCCGCACGATCACCCGCGAAGAACTTCAGGCCCGGCTCGCCTCGTCACGCCCGCCGGTTCTCCTGGAGGCACTCCCAGCGAAATACTTTCTTGAAGGTCATCTTCCCGGCGCCAGGCACTTTCCGCATGATCGCGCGCGGGCGCTCGCGCCGACCATCGTTCCTGACAAGGAGCGCGCGGCTGTCACCTACTGCGCGTCCGACACGTGCCCGAATTCTCATATCGCCGCTCGGGCACTTGAAGCCCTCGGCTACAAAGACGTGAGCGTTTACGCCGGCGGCAAGAAGGATTGGATCGAGGCGGGTTATCCAGTCGAAGTGGGCGGCGCGGTTGAAGAAGCGGCCTAATCCGCCTGGAGCGACAACCATGTCCGCAAAGATGCGCTATCTCGGAGGGCTCGCCGCCGCGGCGGCGCTTCTTGCCGCGACGGCCGCGAGCGAGGAGCATGCTCGCTCGGAGCCGGAGCTTCCGGCGTCGCAAACCACACAGGCCCGCCATCAGATGATCGACGTGGATGGTCTCAAGATCTTCTACCGCGAAGCCGGACCGGCGGATGGGCGAGCGGTGCTCCTGCTCCATGGATTCCCATCGTCGTCGCATATGTATCGCGATTTGATCCCGGCGCTCGCGGATCGGTATCGCGTGATCGCGCCCGATTATCCGGGCTTCGGATTGAGTTCCTTCCCGGATCGCGGCGCGTTCTCCTACTCCTTCGAGGCGTTCGCCCGGATCGTGAGCCGCTTCACCAAAAAAATCGGCCTCGACAGGTATACCCTCTACATCCAGGACTACGGCGCGCCGGTGGGGTTGCGGCTTGCGCTCATGCATCCCGAGCGCGTAGCGGGCCTCATCGTTCAAAACGGCAACGCCTATGAGGAAGGGCTGAGCCGCGACTGGGATCCGCTCAAGGCTTATTGGCGGGCGCCTACGCCCGAGAACCGGGAGAAACTGCGCGGCTGGCTGACGCTTGAGGGAACCCGCCTCCAGTACGTAGCCGGCCTGCCAACGACACTCATCGAGCGCGTGAGCCCAGACGCCTGGATGCTGGACTGGGCCCTCCTCTCACGGCCCGGCAACATCGATGTCCAGCTCGACCTCTTCGGAGACTACGAGAGCAACGTGGCGCTCTATCCGCGGTTCCAGGACTTCTTCCGCACGCATCGGCCGCCAACGCTGATCGTGTGGGGCCGCTACGACCCCTTTTTCACCGAAGCGGGCGCGAGGGCGTACTTGCGCGATCTGCCGGACGCGGAACTGCATTTCCTCGACGCGGGCCACTTCGCCCTTGAAACGCACGGGGCGGAGATCGCGGAGCTGATCCGCGATTTCCTCGGCGGCCGCAGCGCCCCGGCTGCCAGCGCCACCAGCCAGCCGTGATACGGTCGAGCGCCGTCAGTGCCACAACTCGGACCGCCACTCTCTGACTAAAAGTTCACCGCCGAAGGAGACATGTCATGACGCCTCGACAAGTTGTGGGCATGTGGGTGGAGAGGTTCAATGCAGGTAACGCATCGGCCATCGCCGAACTTTACCATTTGGATGCCGTCAATCACCAAGTGACCCAGAATCCGGTGAAAGGACGCCACGCCATCGAGAACATGTTTGCAAAGGAGTTCGCTGCCGCGAAGATGATTTGCATTCCAGTGAAGATCCATGAGGCATGGTTCGACGCCTTCCTCGATCGCCTGCGAACATTGGGTAACGTTTGTCTCGTCAAGGTCAGCGCCCCAGCCTCGCAATGCCTCGAACGCGTTCGCACGCGCGATCGCGCACAGCATTTGGCCGTATCGGATGCGCGGGTTGCCGAGATCAATGCCGTGGCTGAGGACTTAGACTTGCCATGGTCTATGGCCGTCGACAACCGAACCGAGGCCGACGCCAGCCAGTGCATTCAGCACCTCAAGGCTCATTTGAGTGGCCAAGCAGTAACGGAACGCCCCGGTTAACCTTGCGTTCCGTTTCTGTGCATCAATTGGCGATCCGGCGATTGTCGCGGGTTCAATACCGCCTCGCCGGACGAAGCCCAGGGTCTGTCGCGATTTCACCTTATGGCCGAGCCTCGAGGATCATGTTGAACGGCGTCTCGGCGGCGCGGCGGAAGCGGGTGAAGCCGCCCTGCCGAACAACCTCGCCAAGGCGCTTTTCGCCGGCTTGCGCGCCCAGTGCAGCGCCGACTTCCTGGTTGAGCGAGCAGGGCACGCAAACGCTCGTTGAGAACGCGTAGAAGACGCGACCGACTGGATTGAGGTTTTCGGCAAGACTGTCGCCCGCCCTTGGCTCGACCAGCATCAGCGTGCCATCGCTCTTCAGAACCTTGCGTGCGTGGGCCGCCGCGCCAACCGGATCGCCCATGTCGTGCAGGGCATCGAACATGGTCACAAAGTCAAAGCCCGAGCCGCTGAAATCCTGCGCACGTGCGGCTTCGAACGTCACGTTGGCGATGTCAGCGGATTGCTTCCTGGCATGATCGATGGACGCGTCGTGGAAATCGATGCCAACGAACTCTGAATTGGGGAATGCCCGTGCCATGATTAGCGTCGACGCGCCATGGCCGCAACCGACGTCCGCCACACGGGCGCCGCGTTCCAGCTTGGGCAGCACGCCTTCGAGCGCCGGCAGCCACTCGGCGACGAGATGCGCGTCGTAGCCGGATCGGTAGAAGCGCTCGACGCCGCAGAACAGGCAATTGCAGCGCTCACCCCAACCCACGCCCTTGCCGGTCGTGAAGGCCTCGGCGAGCTTTGGCTCGTCCGCAAAGACCGCGGCCAGCGAATAGAACCCGCCGCCCATGTAGACCGGGCTCTCGGGATCGGCGAGGACCGCCCATTGCTCAAGTGTCATATAGAATCGTTCGCTCTCCCGATCGAAAGTGACAAAGCCTGACGCCGCCTGCGTTGCGAGCCACTCGCGCACGTAGCGCTCATGAGTGCCCGAGGCCGTAGCCAGCTCCGCTGATGTCTTCGGCGCATTTGCACCCAAACTACGGAACAGGCCGAGCTTGGTGCCGGTCAGGACAAGGGCGGCGTTGGCGGCGGCCCCCAGCTCGTTGACCAATGTTCCGAGCAAGGGTTCGAGTTTTGTCATATCGAGGTTCATGGCTGGATCCCTTTCGTCGGGGTGCGAATGTCAGCGCGGTTGCGCAGCTCTTTAGAGGTGGCGCGACGGTACCGGGAGAGGCAGAATGGCCGCCATGGAGCGAGTTGGGCCACTGCAAGCCATGACGAAGCGAAGCCTCCACGTGAGTTTGGTCGTTTTTCGGGAATGCGACCCGTCGATCATCTACGGGCTCTACGATACGCTGTGGGCGGCCGGCTGGTTCGGGCAGTCCGGCAGGAACGAGCCGCGTGCATCTCGCCTGTTTGAAGCCCGGATCGTCGCAGCCGGGCGCCGGCCCCTTGAGCTTGTGACCGGAGTTACGATCACGCCGCAGAACGCGATCGCCGACGTTTCGAGAACCGACATCGTCATTGTACCCAATGTCTTGCTGGAAAGCGCCGAAAGCGTTGCTGCCCTCGACCGTAGGATGCTGGACTGGATCCGGCGCATGCACGAGGGTGGCGCGCAGCTCTGTTCCGTTTGCGGCGGCGCCTTGGTTCTTGCTGCGGCCGGCCTGCTTGACGGCCGACAGGCGACGACCCACTGGAGCTATGTTCCGCTTTTCAAGGCGCTCTATCCGCAGATCGCGCTCTACCCCGAGCGCATTCTCGTGCAGAGCGGGGTGGGCCACAGCGTCGTCTGCGCCGGCGGGGCGTCCTCCTGGCAGGATCTGGCGTTGCTTCTGATCGCGCGGCACGGCGGTACCGAGGAGGCCATTCGGATCTCGAAGCTGTTCCTCTATCAGTGGCACCGCGACGGCCAGTTGCCGTACGCTTCGATGAATGAAAATACCGATCATGGCGATGCGGTGATCAGCAAGTGCCAGGCATGGCTGGGACGGAACTACGAAGGGCCGGATATCGTCGCCAAGCTGGTCGATTATTCGGGTCTGCCCAAGCGCACGTTCGATCGCCGCTTTAAGACTGCGACCGGGTACTCCCCGCTCGCATACGTGCAGTCGTTGCGTATCGAAGAAGCAAAACAAATCCTTGAAACGAGCACGAGTGCCGTAGCGGATATCGCGCGCCAGGTCGGATACGAGGACCTTTCCTCATTCCGGCGGCTGTTTCGCCGGCTTACCGGTATGACACCCGGCGATTATCGGCGAAAGTTTCAGGTGCCGGACACGATCGCCCGGATCGTGGAGAAGCGCAGGATTGCGCGCGAACAGGGAACTCACCGAAAGCATCCCGGGATCCGCGCAGCGCGCGAAGCGCGATCATGACCCACCGCGTCGTTCAGATCATAACGGGTTTCATCGCGGAGCAATGACTCGATTGAATATCGCAGCTAACGAAAGTTCTGGATTGGATGGCAAAGAAAGCGACGGCACGCGCCGCCGATCGATCGAGGCGATCGCATCGTGATCCCTCGTCGCCTTGCGCTCAAGGGAGGCCTCGTTCTGGCCGTCGACTTGCTGGCGGCGACGGTTGCCACAATGCGCTTTGAGGCCGTGGCATTCGATGCTTTCGCCGTCTTCGATCCAAGGCCGATCGCCGAGCTGGCCGAAGCCCTCTATCCCGGGAACGGATCGCGGCTCATCGAATTGTGGCGTATTCGCCAGTTCGAGTATTCATGGCTGAGAACAACCTCAGGGCACTATGCTGACTTTATGAAGGTCACCGAGCAAGCCCTGATATTTGCCGCCAACGCATTGAAGCTCGAATTGAGCGGCGTACAGCGCGATCGATTGCTCGGCGCCTACTTGTCGCTCCGGACGTGGCCGGACGCCAAGCCAGCTCTGCATCAGCTGCAGGCTGCGGGACTTCGATTGGCCTTCCTGTCGAATTTCACGCCCGCCATGCTCGTAGGGTCGATCGCGTCGTCCGGACTCGAGGGCGTTTTCGAGCACGCCCTCAGTACGGACCAAGCGAAGACCTACAAACCCAGCCCCGCTGCCTATCGCTTGGGTGTCGATGTGCTTGGACTGCCAAAGGATTCGATTCTGTTCGTCGCCTTTGCAGGTTGGGACGCCGCCGGAGCGAAGGCATTCGGCTACCCGACCTTCTGGGTCAATCGGCTCGGCCTGCCTGCCGAGGAACTCGGCAGCCGGGCCGACGCCGAGGGTAAGACCCTTGGCGATCTGGTTGCATTTGCGCTCCTATGAGGATGGCTTGAAGTCTCGGCCCCACTTCCGGCGAGCCGACCGTCCCAATTGAAGGACAAACGATTCTCCAGGATCTGCGAGAAATCCCCTTCGCTTGCCGTTCGCCAAATATTGTGTTGCGCCGCGACGCGGATGCGCGTTCACCGATCTTGAGCGGACATGATGAGCCGTTTCACGGCTGTCAGAAGCGCTCACAAAATCCATCTTGCTTTCGTGTGAGAGCAATTTCAGCACCGCATTTCCAGCTCTGGTCCATTGGCAATGGACATGGAGTTCAACTATGAAACGCACGAACCATAAGAAGGAAAACTCAAAGGTAACCGTTCAGCTACACACCCGCGGATTTGAGATTTTTATCGTCCAAGGGAAGCTGGTGAACCCCGAGCGGCAAGTGGCCGATTACCTCACCGCGATGTTTTCGGATTTGGCGAACTCCGGGGAGATCGCACTGACGGGAACTGTGGAAATTAAGGTGTTGGCTAAGAAACCTTAACAAGAACTTGCCGGGCGCGGTGCGCCTGGCAACTTCCGTCAATCAAACACAAAGGGTTACCGCGTTACGATCGCGTCCGTCGACATCAAGGGGTCCGGATCGCACGTGGCGAAAACAACGAAAGCAGCCTCCCGACGCAAAGCCTCGAACGGACAGAGCCTGCGCCCTCGCGTATTCGCGATTCCGAAAAAGTATCGAGACGCTGGTCCCTACGCCATTTGGCTACCGAATGGCCCGGGCCCGATACTTGCTCAATTGGCAGACGAAGACAGCTTTGGAGAATTCACGCTACGAGCTGAGCAGCTCGCCAATCTCGTTGAGTGGTTCCAAGACGAACCCTTGCCGCCAAGCCTACACCGCGCGGTCGTCGGTCACCTCCGCGGCAAGCGTCTGCGCCGCCAGGGGGTCGCTAAGTCCAGACAAACGGCTTTTGAGCGGCTGCAGTTATTCGTGCTGCCGTTTGTTTACGATGACGCCTTGGAAGAATCGAACAAGGCGCGAGAGAAACTCAAAGCATCCGGACTCAAGCGAGGCCGATATGATGATCCCAAGCGACTTCCAGCGGCCAGCGAACTGGCTTGCGACATGGTCCGCACAACCCTGTCGACCTTCGCTTCTGTGAAAAACCGCCGGCTGCTGAACATGGTAAGTGAGGAACGCGCGAAGCGCCGCAAGGGAGCCGTATAGGCTCCGAGCCTTGTGCGGACTTCTTGGTTCCGCGCTGATAACCCCTCACAACATCCATTTGCAATTCAAGTGAAAGGACCTGCGGGCGGCAGTTCCCAGGTGGCTAATCGGACTCTGTTCAGAGGAGATTAGACCAATGTCCACGCCGCCGCTCATCATCGAACACTTAACCATTTCTGCATTGCGGCCTTCCGCCCGCAACGCGCGCACCCACAGCCCGAAGCAGATCGCGCAGATTGCCGCCAGCATTCGCGAGTTCGGCTTCAACAACCCCGTCCTTGTCGACCGTGACGGTGAGATCATTGCCGGCCATGGTCGCGTTGCTGCTGCTCAGCAGCTCGGCCTCGCGATCGTGCCGTGCGTCCGGCTTGAGCACCTGTCCGAAGCTCAGAAACGCGCCTACATCCTCGCCGACAACAAGCTCGCTGAGAAGGCCGGCTGGGATCGCGAGCTCCTGGCGATCGAACTTCAAGGCCTGATCGACCTCGATCTCGCCTTCGACGTCTCGTTGACCGGCTTCGAAATGCCCGAGATCGACGTCTTGGTCGGCGAGCTTGACGCTAAACCTGCTAAGGCCGATGCGGCCGACGACGTGCCGGCTTTGGCGAGCGATGCGATCACGCGCGCCGGCGACATTTGGCAGATTGGTCCGCACCGGCTGATCTGCGGCGACGCGCTCGATCCTGAAACCTATGAGCGGCTTCTTGACGGCGAGCGGGCGCAGCTGGTCTTCACCGACCCGCCCTACAACGTTAAAATCGACGGCCACGTTTCGGGTCTTGGCTCGGTGAAGCACCGCGAGTCTGCGATGACGTCCGGCGAAATGAGTGAGGCCGAGTTCACGGCGTTCCTGGCCTCGGTCTTCGACAATTTGGTCGCCGCATCGGCCGATGGCACGATCAGCTTCATCTGCATGGACTGGCGGCACATGCGCGAGGTCCTGGACGCTGCCGACGGCGTCTATGGCGCGCTCAAGAACCTCTGCATTTGGTCGAAAACGAACGGCGGCATGGGCTCGCTCTATCGTAGCCAGCATGAGCTGTTCTTCGTCTTCAAATCCGGGACCGCGCCGCACATCAACAACGTCGAGCTGGGCAAGCATGGTCGCTACCGGACGAACGTCTGGACCTATGCTGGCGTCAATTCGTTCGGCGCGAGCCGCGACGACGAGCTCGCCATGCATCCGACCGTCAAGCCGGTCGCGCTTGTCGCGGACGCGATCCTCGACTGCTCGCGCAGAAAGGGCGTCATCCTCGACGCGTTTGCCGGCTCGGGGACAACCCTCGTCGCGGCCCACAAGACCGGTCGCCGCGGCTACGGGATCGAGCTCGATCCGATCTACTGCGACGTCATCCTGCGGCGCCTCGCGAAAATCGCCAAGCTCGAACCTGTCCTCATCGAGACCGGTCAGACCTTTGCCGATGTCGCCGAGGAGCGTGACGCGGCGATCGAGGCTAATGCCGACGTCCCCGAGGCGAGCGGAGCATTGCCCCAGGAGGCTGCCGAATGACCAGTGACATCCCAGCAAACGACAAGCCAGCAAACTTAGTGGCTGGACTGGCGAAGAGACGCAAAAGACGCAAGCCGAGCGCGAAGAAGCGTGCCGAGCGTCAAGGTCTCGTCGATATCGGAGCCATTCTCAACGAGCCGCTTGAGGTCCTGAAAAGCGGAAAAGTCGGCAAGATGTCGGCCCTCGAGGTCGCAATCCGCCATCAGGTGAAGAAGGCACTGACGGACAAGAGCTTGGCGTCCGTGATGGCTGTCATCAATCTCGCGATCGAGAACGATCTTGTGGCGCCCCGACCGACACCCGCCAAAGGCGGCGTTTTCGTCATCCCCAAGTTCGTCTCTGACGAGGATCAGCACCGAATCTTCGCCGAGTACGAAGATCGCAGCATGAAATTCATCTTCGACATCCTGAGGCCGTATTATGAGCAACAGCAAGGCTGACAACCCTGATCGCGCGGAAAGCCATGTTGGCTACGGGAAGCCGCCTGCCGAGCACCGCTTTAAGCCGGGCAAGTCTGGCAATCCCGGCGGACGGCCGAAGGGCGCCAACGGACGCCGGGCAACCGTCAAGCGTGTCTTGATGGAGAAGCATCGTGCCGATCCGGCGGGGACGGGCAAGCCGAAGCGGTACCCGGCGATCGAACTCGTGCTGATCCTGCTGAAGCAGCTCGCGGCTAGCGGCGACCAGCGCGCGTTCAAGGCCTTCAATGATCTTGAGAAGCGATTCGGTCTCATAGACGCCGACCAGGTTCAGGCCGGCTACCTCGTGGTGCCGGAGGAACTGACGCCAGAGGAATGGATGGCGAAATATTCCCCGAAGGAGCCGCCGCCTGGGCACGATGATTTCGTTGGATGATATTAGAGCCCGCCGGCCGCTTTGCGGGTTTCAACCGTCACGTCGACAATCGCTAGCTGTGCCCAAACGTCGTCGCGAAGATGGATGACGAGACTATTCGTACGCGCCGAACGCCGCGCGCGTGCATTGACGACGGCAAGCGGGACCAGGGCGGCGTTATGTACAGCGACATCGGCATAGTCGAAGTGCGACTGACGCAAGGGCAGTACAAGTTCACTCGAACAAGATGTGCAAATCTCCCGGGAGGCCATCCGTGATTTGGAACGTAGAATTATTCCTTACTGACCACCCCGCCATGCCGTCTCAAGGCGAAACTTCAGAAATCGAGCGCCGCCGTGATCGACTTCGCCAGTGAACTGGGCACCGAGTCGGACGAGCGCTCTGAGGTTCTTGCGTGACGGAGGCACAAGGAATGTCACGAACAGAATTCTCGGGTCAGCCCTGGCGACCATCAGTGCTTTCTGAGTAATCCGTGCACCCAGCCCGAAAAACTCGGGCTTGAGCACCAATCCGAAGTCCCACTCAACTCCCTCCTTTTGAAACCCGCCCCAACCGGCATAGGTGCCTTTAAAGAGGATCGCCCAGTGCCCGAGGCCGTCGCGGCGCCAGTATGCCTCCTTCGTCGCAAGAAAGTCCGCAAGCGTTTCGTTGTCCCATTCGAAGGTGAGCAGAGGCATGTGCCTTCCGACACGGGGGTCGGACATGTGCGCAATGATCTCCTCACGCGGGATGTCCCGCAACTGGCCAAAGGCTATTCCGTCTCCAGAGTTGCACATTGTATCGATATCCAAGCTGGCTACGGATCGAAGACAAGGCGAGACTTCATCCGAGGAGTCACAAAGTCGATGAAGGCTCTCAGCTTCTGCGGCATGGACCGCCCGGCTCGATAGACGAAGCTGACCGGTGTCGGCGAGGGCTCGAAGTCGCGCAGGATCAGCTTCAGCTTCTTCGCCCGGATCGCGGGTAGCGCCTGATAGCAGAGAAGTCGTGTGACACCGAGCCCCGCAGCG
Organism: uncultured Hyphomicrobium sp.; assembly: GCA_964651805.1. Taxonomy (GTDB): domain Bacteria; phylum Pseudomonadota; class Alphaproteobacteria; order Rhizobiales; family Hyphomicrobiaceae; genus Hyphomicrobium_B. Next base: position 883,994 of record CAZYXX010000001.1, read on the forward strand.
GCCGCGTCGGCCGCCGCGTCAGCGGCACTTGCGGATAGGCGCGAGTGCACCGGAATACGCTTCACGGATTTGCCGACCCGGAAGGACCATTCATGCGCCGATTCGAGCGCGGTGAATGTTATGCACGCGTGATGGCGTAGGTCGTCGGGTGACGAGACGGGATGAACGCCCTTGAGATATGCCGCGCTGGCACAGACGACGCGCCGGATTTCCCCCAGCTGGATCGCTTTGAGGCCGCTGTCGGGCAGATCGCCGACACGCAGTGCAATGTCGATGCCCTCGTCGGCAAGGTTGATCACCTCGTCACCCAATTGAAGCGCGACATCGACCTCGGGATAGGCCTGCAGGAATTCGGTGATGATCGGAGCGAGGTAAATCCGCCCCAGACTGACGGGCGCAGCCACGCTCAACGTCCCGCGCGGCGAGGTGTATTCGCCGGTCACCAGTCGTTCTGCTTCTCCCAGTTCTTCCAGCAGCCGTCGCGCAGTCTCGAAGTACCGCTGGCCGGTTTCGGTGAGCGTGACCGAGCGAGTCGTTCGGACAAGCAGTTGCACACGTAGGTGACCTTCGAGTTCCGAAACCCGCCGGCTCACAGTGGCCAACGGAGTGCGCAGGTGCCGCGCGGCAGCGGAGAAGCCTCCTGCTTCGACGACGGCGACGAACGCCGACATGGCTTCGAGACGATCCATCCTGGCCTTCCAAAAATGGAACAATGGTTCTCATCTTTACAGAATAGTGCGCGATATTGGAATAGTTCATTGAAGGGGCACCGGCCAGTCAAGCCGCGTTTCAAAACACTCGGAGACGGAAGCCCCATGACCCGCATTAAGACCATCCCCGCGATCGCCGAAGCCCCGGAGGCGGCCAGGCCATTGCTCGAAGATGCCGAGAAAAAGCTCGGCTCGGTGCCCAACCTCTTCAGGGTCATCGCCAACAGCCCTGCCGCGCTGCGCGGATATTTCGCTTTCGCGGAAGCTCTGTCGAAGGGAAGCCTCGACCCTAAGACGCACGAACGCATTGCGCTTGCCGTCGCGGAGATCAACGGCTGCAGCTATTGCCTGTCCGCACACTCCTATCTCGGGCGGCATGTCGCCAAGCTGGACGCCGCGGAAATGACGGCCAACCGAAACGGATCGTCCAACGATCCCAAGGCCGAAGCCGTCGTGCGCTTCGCCGCAGCAGTCGTGCGCGAACGCGGCCATGTCAGCGACGCTGATGTTGCTGCCGTCAAGGCAGCCGGATTCGACGACGCGCAACTGGTCGAGATCGTCCTGCACGTCGCTCTCAACACGCTGACGAACTACGTCAACGAGGTTGCCCTCACCGAAATCGACTTCCCCGCCGTGACGCCGCGCAAAGCAGCTTGACCGACGGGTCGGCGGAGCCTCTGTCCTGATTATTCGGAAGCTATCGCAGGAGTGATCGACCGCAGCCGAAGTCAGGATCGGATGCGGACTCTCAACCGCAATGAGTCCTTCAGACTAGGAGAACGAACATGATTAAGAAGAACGCACTGTTTGCGGCTCTCGCCGTGTCGAGCGCCATCTTTGTAGGAGAGGTCGCCCCTGCTCATGCCGGCCCGGATGTCAATACGACGGCGGGACTGGTGCTGGCGGATGGCAAGCCCGCCCCTGGCCTCGGCGTTCATGGCTACGATGTCGTGGCCTATCAGACGGAAGGCAAGCCCGTTCGCGGCAAAGCCGAGTTCGCCACTGTTCACAGAGAGGCAACGTATCGCTTCGCCAGCAAAGCCAACCTCGACACCTTCAAGGCCAATCCTGCCAAGTATGAACCGGCCTACGGCGGCTACTGCGCTTACGGCGTTTCTGTCGGCGCCAAGTTCGATGGCGATCCAAACTTCTGGAAGGTCGTCGACGGCAAGCTCTACCTCAACCTCGACAAAGGCATTCAACAGGCCTGGCAGAAGGATGTGCCCGGGGCGATCAAGAAGGCCGAGGCGAACTGGCCGGGCATCAAGGACAAACAGCCCTCAGAGATCAACTGAAGCATCACCTTGCGGCTGCGCCGGACGTGCGGCGCGGCCGTCGGGCAAATCGATGGAGAAATCCGATGCGTTTCGTCACCAGAACCATGCATGCCTACCTGGACTATCCGGTTGCGCTGAGCCTCATGGCGTTGCCGTTCATTCTCGGGCTCGGCATGTCCAACCCGCTGGCAAAATGGCTCGCGGTCGGGACCGGTGTAGCAGCCCTGATCCTGACGGTGTTCACGGATCACGAGCTGGGCGTCATCCGCGTCCTGCCGTACTGGTTCCATCTGGCCGTCGATTTTCTTGTCGGCGTCGTGTTCATCGCCGCGCCGATCGTATTGGGCTTCGAAGGTCTCGATGCCCTTTACTACTGGGCCAATGGCGCGGCGGTGCTGGTTGTCTGCAGCCTGCACAAACCCGAGTCGGCTGCATCTCGAGCGATAGCAGCCTGAGTTTGTCCTGGAGCATGGAGCAGCGACCGCATGCGGTCGCTGCTCTCTAATCTCTGACCCCAATTCAGTCGGACGGCCACTGCAACGAGATTGTTGTCGACCGCCCTGCTGACGCGATGATCGCAAGCGGACAAGCAAACGAATCGCACTTGCGTGCAGTTCCCACGTCGGCAGCGGATCATCAAGGGCGGTTTGTGGCCGTGACGGTCTCCTCATCTGCCTCAATAGCTGCCGTCCGTGGCATGGATGGGGAACATGCGAGACGACCTGCGACTGGCCCTCAGACGTCCTGCCGCGGGCGAGAGATCGCTGATGGTGCTTTTGGCGCACCGCACGACATCGCGCTGGCGCAACTCGTCGAGTATCGCACCATGAGTTCGAAGAAGCTCAAGCGTCGATAGCACCGTGACATCGATGAGTGTAATTGTTCGCTCGTGTCTCTTCCGGGACCGCGCGGGTCACCCACCACGATCCATCAGCCAATCGAAAAGCCCCGACTTTACCGCTATCTCAGCGTGATGATCGCCGGTCCAGAGGTGCACGCCCTCCGCTTCGCCCTTCGACAGCGCCCCGGTTGGAGAGTGGCAGACAAAGAACGTGCGGTCGTGCCCGCTCGCTTCGAAGTATGCGATATGTTCGTCGAGAACAGCTTGGCTGGCGCGGGACTTGACCTGCACGGACGCGACTTCACCAAGAGTGGGCTGCTCAAGAACGAGGTCGACATCGGCCATCGTCTTGCCGAGCACCGAGACACGCTGCCAGCCGCCGCGGGCGAAGATGAGGTCGACCATGATCTCGAAATCGGCCCAGTGCAGCGCAGCGATCATATCCGTTGCCGACTTCGTCATGGCCTGCCGGGCGGAGGTCGCGGCTGTCACGATCGGCTCGTCCTCAGCATTAATCTTCCGGACGAGGTAATCCGCCGCTCTAACGGCACAAATTGTCCCTCTGTAGTTGGCGACCTGGGTCAGCCGCGTCGTCAGGTCGGCCATTCGCAAGGGTTTGCCTTGGATGTTCGTGCTGCGCCAACCGCCGATCATGCGCCGCATCCGCGAGGCCGACTGGGTACTAGCCGGCGCTAGCCATGTCGCCTCGGGTTCGGCGAAGCCCCACCAGAGCAGACCATCCGCGAATGTGATCCAAAGGCAATCGGGCCCCAGCGTGTAGAAGTCCTGAACCTCGCGCATGGAGTCTTTGGCCTTTCCGGCCGTTTTGCGAATGCCGCCGAAGAAGGCCAGAACTCCGTCCCAGTCGCCAACGGCGCAGAGCTCGTGGGGGACCTCGTGGTAGCCGAGCTGCAGCTCTCCACGATCCAGGCTGGCGCGCGCGAAGGCCCCACCGGCACCGAGCTTGATGTAACGGACGGTCGAAGGTGAAAGTGGTGTCATGGCAGCGTGCGACTCATAAGTATCAACCGGGAAGCGCGAGATCGCTTCCTTTGACTGTGAAGTCCAGCAAAATGAGACTCATCGTCTGTAGCTCGATCGTCTAGGCTATCCAAACCCTTACCGGCATGGACGTGCGCCGCCGGCTAGGGCTGAATCTGAAGAAACTGCGAGAGGAGCAGGGCTTCTCGCAGGAGAGCTTTGCCGACCATTGCGGCCTGCACCGGACCTACATCAGCGGCATCGAGCGCGGGGTCCGGAATCCAACCGTGGTCATCCTCGACAGGATCGCCAAGGCCCTGAAGGTGCCGGCCGGGCAGTTGCTGGAAGAGGCCAAGGGTAGCGCGCGGAAGGCCTGAGAGACCCTACAGGCGAGCGCTGAGATCCACGTCGCCGATCGGATTGGATTCCTCGGAAAATCCCAGCCTCTTCCGGATTGGGCGAGGTCGCACCGAATTCCCGACAGGTGATCCCGAGACGTTCGACTCGGCTGTCAGTTCATGATATGTTCCTAGCATTCGGGGCAATACGGCCGATTCGGAGCGTTCCGAAGGGTGACAAGCAGGCGAGAGGGAGCCTGATGGACTACCGGCAACTTCAGTCGTTACGCGAAACACATCCCGCCTGGCGTCTCATGACTGCCGGCAATGCGGCCCTCATCGCAAGCTTCCTTCAGCGTGCGTTCGTGACACCGAACGTGCGGACGATGAGCGAAGCGGCACTCGCTTCAAAGCTTGAGGACTATCTGTTTCACTTGCGCCGCACAGATGGCGACGATGCCTTCCCGCGGGAAGCGACAAGCTACTTGGAGGACTGGGCCTCCGATCGGTCCGGATGGCTGCGCCGGTACTACGCCAGCGGCAGCGACGAACCGCTGTACGACCTGACACCCGCAACCGAGTTGGCGCTCAGCTGGCTGCAAAGCCTCGGACCACGCACCTTCATCGGCACCGAGTCTCGGCTCATCACGATCTTCGAACTGCTGCGCCAGCTGGTCGAGGGCACCGAGACAGACGTCAAAGCGCGTATCGAGACGCTGCTGCGCCAGCGCGCCGACATTGATGCCGAGTTCGCCAGGCTCCGCGAGGGGCGCATCGACATTCTGTCCCCGGCAAGTGTGCGCGACCGCTTCGCTGAGGTTGTCGCAACCGCAAAAAGCCTTCTGGCGGATTTCCGGGCGGTCGAGCACAACTTCCGCTTGCTTGACCGTGAGGTGCGCGAGCGGATCGCTGTCGCCGACGGCGGCAAGGGCGATCTGCTGGCCGAGATCTTCGAGGCCCGCGATGCGATCTCCGAGAGCGATCAAGGCCGTAGCTTCACCGCGTTCTGGGATCTCCTGATGTCGGAGGCGCGGCAGGAGGAGCTCGAGGCCCTGCTCGCGAAGGTATTCGAGCTGGACGCCGTCCAGAAGCTTCATCCCGATCCGCGCATTCTCAAGATCCACTATGACTGGATCGCCGCAGGTGAGGTCACGCAAAGCACCGTTGCCCAGCTTTCCGGCGAGCTGCGGCGGTACATCGACGACAAGGTCTGGCTCGAGAACCGGAGGATCATGGAGATCCTACGTGGCATCGAACAGTCAGCTCTGTCGATTCGGAAGGATCCGCCACAGGACAGCGTTGCCGCAATCGACGAGCTTCAACCTCGTATCGCCCTTGGTATCGACCGCCCCCTATTCACCCCGCCGCTCAGGCCCGACATTGATGACACGGTGTCGCTCGGCGACGGTGCTGAGATTACTGCCGACGGCCTGTTCGATCGCGTCTATGTGGATAAGGCGCGGCTCAGGGATTCAATCCGGCGCGCCCTCCAGCGACGGGATCAGATCTCACTCCATGAGATCGTCTCGGCTTACCCACTGGAGCAAGGATTGGCGGAGCTCGTCGCCTACCTTTCGATAGCGACGGAGGAACCCGGCGCGATGATCGACGAGGAGGCCAAGGAGACCATCTCCTGGACCGACCATGAGGGTTTGATGCGGGAAGCGACCATGCCGCGCGTGATCTTCGGCCGGGCATCGTCCCGCGGCGGTAACGTCGTTTCTGGAGGGCCGTCATGAGCGCTGAAGGCAGCGACGACCTCTCTGTCGTGCTGGTCCACCTCATGAGGGGGGTCGTCGAGCGCGACGGTGCCCCGCAGGTCTGGCTGACGCTGATTGAGCGGCAATCGCGCGTACGCGACTACGTTTCCGTGATCGGCCTCGAACTTGAGGTCGATGAAGCAGAAGGTTACGCGTTCCTGCGACAGAAGCCCTCCCGCGAAGGCGAGCCGGAGTTACCGCGGCTCGTATCCCGCCGGCAGCTCAGCTATTCCGTCAGCCTGCTACTGGCACTGCTGCGTAAGCGGCTTGCCGAGCACGACGCGGCAAGCAGCGAGCCCCGCTTAATCCTGTCGACACCGGAGATCGTCGATCTCGTGCGGTTGTTCCAGCCGGACACCGCGGACGAGGCGCGGCTCGATGACCGAGTCGGTCGCGACATCGCAAAAGTTGTCGAACTAGGCTTCCTTAAGACGTTGAAGGGGCGCGAGGGCACCTATGAGGTGCGGCGCATCCTGCGGTCGTTTGTCGATGCCCAATGGCTCGGCGCGCTCAACGAGCGGCTTGCCGAGTATGCTGCCTACGACCGCCATAAAGAGGATCGCGACGCGCCTCGGGAGGAGGCGCCATGAACGAGAGGCCGCGCCTGGTCGAGCCGACTTCAGCGCTGCAGCCGACGCGGCTGCCGGGAATGCGACTAATGGCAGTCGAGGTGCTCAACTGGGGTACCTTCGACAGCCAAGTCTGGCGGCTTGCCCTTAATGGCGCCAATGCCCTGCTGACCGGCGATATCGGCTCGGGCAAGTCGACACTCGTCGATGCGATTACCACGCTGATCGTGCCTGCCCACAAAATCGCCTACAACAAGGCCGCCGGCGCCGAGATGCGCGAGCGTGACCTGAGGTCCTACGTGCTGGGTCACTTTAAGGCCGAGCGCGGTGAGACCGGCCTGTCAGCGAAGGCGATCGGGCTCAGGCCCCCAGGCAAGGCGTTCTCTGTGATCCTCGGTCGATTCTGCAACAGCGATTTCGGCGAGGACGTGACTCTTGCGCAGGTGTTCTGGTTCCGCCAAACCACCGGCCAGCCCGAGCGCTTCTTCGTCGTCGCCCCAACTGCCCTGTCGATCAAAGAGCACTTCTCCCGTTTCGGTAGTGACCCCGGCGCACTCCGCAAGCGGCTGCGCAAGCTCAAAGGCGTTGAGATCTTCGACAGTTTTCCCGGCTATGGCGCGGCTTTCCGGCGACTATTCGGTATCGCCAACGAGCAGGCCCTCGATCTCTTCCTGCAGACCGTCTCGATGAAGCAGGTCGGCGACCTGACCGAGTTTGTGCGTAGCCACATGTTGGAGCCGTTTCCGGTTGAGGCACGCATCACCCAGATGCTTGCCCATTTCGCGGATCTGACAGCGGCGCACGAGGCCGTGCTCAAAGCGCGCGACCAAATCGAGCGGCTGACGCCGATCGTGGCAGACTGCGACCGGCTTGCCGCGCTCGACCTCGAGGTCAAGAGGCTTAGAACCTGCCGAACAGCGCTTGGGCCGTATTTCGGAGGATTGAAGTGCGATCTGCTGGACCGCCGTATTGCAGATCTCGAATCCGATCTTGTCCGGTTGGGCGAGCGCATATCGAAGCTGAAGGTCGAGGTCGGCGAAGAGGAGCAGGCCCGCGACGCCATCAAGCAGGCGATCTTTGAGAATGGTGGCAACCGCATCGCGAGGCTCGATCAAGAGATCGCGTCCAAGCGCTTAGTGCTAGGTGAGCGGCGCCGGCGCGCAGATGCCTATTCTGCGCCAGCTCAGGAGCTGGGGCTTGAGGTGGCGCGCGACGCCGATCGGTTCCTCGCCAACCTGGCAGAGGTCGAACGGCTGATAGTAGAGCTGACCTCCAGCGAGGCAGAAATCCAGAACCGCGAGGTGGAGGTCCTCGTTCCGTTCAAAAAAATCAAGGAGGCGATGGCCGGGATCGAGGCGGAGGTTCGCTCGCTCAAGAGCCGGCGCTCAAGCATCCCGTCGCAGATGCTGGAAGTTCGCGAACGACTTTGCCGGGCCGTTGCTCTCGAACCGCAGGACTTACCGTTTGCCGGCGAGTTGATCGAGGTTCGCGAGAATGAGGCCGCCTGGGAGGGCGCCGCGGAGCGCTTGCTCAGGCCCTTTGCCCTGTCGCTGCTCGTTCCCGAAGAGCACTATGCAGCGGTCGCTCACTGGGTCGACGATACGCATCTGGCCGGCAAGCTCGTCTACTACAAGGTAGCCCGCACTGTGGCGCCAATCCGCCACCGCGCCGGTCGCGACGCCCTCTCCGAAAAGTTGCGCATCCGCGATGACAGCCCGCTTTACGCCTGGCTGGCACGGGAGATCGATGAGCGGTTCGATCACGTCTGCTGCGACAACCTCGACAGGTTCCGCCGTGAGCCCAAGGCCGTCACGCGCGCCGGCCAAATCAGGGGGCGTGGCGACAGGCACGAGAAGGATGACCGGTCGCGCATCGACGACCGCACGCGCTACGTTCTCGGCTGGTCGAACGAGGGCAAGATCGCCGCGCTCGAGGCCGAGGGGGAACGGCTCGCAACTGAGGGACAGGCGTTTGCGATCAAGATCGAGGCGCTACGGCAAGAGCGGCGTACGGCCGGCTACCGCCTGGGCCTCGCTCGGCAGGTTGCGGCCTACCGCAACTTCAGCGACCTAGATTGGACCTCGATCGCAGGCGATGTCGAGCGCCTCAACGCGGAGCGACAACAGCTTGCAGAAGGCTCGGATATCCTCAAGACGCTCAATGCCCAGCTCAGCGAGGCAGAGGCGAGGCTCGCCGAGCACCGTCAACGGTTGGAGGATGCTCAACGCAATGAGACGAGGCAGCGAGAACGCCGCGACCGCGATGTCGAGAGCCGCTCCGCTGCGGCCGAGGCGCTCCAGTCCCTACCGAACGCTGAGCGCGAGGCGGTATTCCCGGCGCTTGATGAGCTGCGCGCTGAAGTGCTGGGTGAGCACCGACTGACGATCGAGGGGGCGGACGCACGGGAACGGGAGATGCGCGAAGCGCTCACCAATAAGATCGACTCCGAGGACAAGCGCATTCAACGCCTGCGCGACAAGATCACAGCGGCGATGCGCGACTATGCCAACAACTATCCCATCGAAACACGAGAGGTCGATACCTCGCCCGAGGCCGCCGGCGAATATCGGAAAATGCTTGCCGCACTCCAATCCGACGACCTGCCGCGCTTCGAGGCCCGCTTTAAGTCTCTTCTCAACGAGAACACCATTCGCGAAATCGCTGGCTTCCATGCTGGACTGCGCCGGGAGGAGCACGAGATCCGGGAACGCATCGGTATTATCAACGGTTCGCTGCGCGATATCGACTACAACCCCGGTCGCTATATTGTTCTGGAGGCGGAGCGGACGGCCGATCGCGAAATTCTAGACTTTCAGCAGGATCTGCGCAAATGCACCGAGGGTTCGTTGTCGGGCTCCGACGACACAGCTTACTCGGAGGCCAAATTCCTCGAGGTCAAGCTCATCATGGAGCGCTTCCGCGGCCGCAAAGATCTGACCGAGATTGACAAGCGCTGGAGGCGCAAGGTCACGGACGTGCGCAACTGGTTCGTATTCTCGGCGTCGGAGCGCTATCGGGCGGACGACACCGAGCACGAGCATTATTCGGATTCCGGCGGCAAATCGGGTGGCCAGAAGGAGAAGCTGGCCTATACCGTGCTGGCAGCCAGCCTCGCCTACCAGTTCGGTCTTGATCCACAGGCAGAGCGATCACGAGCCTTCCATTTCGTGATGATCGACGAAGCTTTCGGGCGCGGTTCCGATGAATCGGCGGATTTCGCTCTCAGGCTCTTCCAGAGCCTGGGATTGCAGCTGTTGATCGCGACACCGCTGCAGAAGATCCACGTCATTGAGCCCTACGTTGCGGCCGTTGGTTTCGTCCATAACGAGGACGGCAGGCGCTCGATGCTGCGCAACCTCACCATTGAAGAGTACAAAGCCGAGCAACAGCGGCGCGCTGGAGTGGGCGCATGAGCTGGACCACGCCGATGGATGTCCGGGTCCAGGTCCAGAAGTATTGGGATAGTGGCCGGTTGCTCCGCGATGCCGTCGGCGCTCCGGGCGGCTCGCACGAGCTTGAGACGGACAGGCTCGACTTCCCTCTGACGCTGCGTTTGCGTGGCCCCACCCCGCGCGAGCTAGCCACCCGCCACGACGAGGTCCGGGCCTGGATCAGGGAACTAGAGGCCGGTTCAAGCGTCGCCGTTGGTTATGGCTACGACATCGTGTGGACCGAGACGTCGAACCGCTTGATCGGCCGCAACCGCAGTCCCAACTCGATTATCGTTCCGACGCGGACCGACGCACTGGCCCTTATCGGCCAAGCTGAGACCGCGGAGCGCTTCGCAGCACTGGCTCAGAGCACCATCGAGCGCTTCCCCGAACTGGAGGCATGGCTGCAGCGAAGACCGCTCAAGATCCTTGAGCACGAAGAGGCTTGGGAGCGCATTCTTTCAACTCTTGACTGGTTTCGCACCAACCCGCGCTCGGGCCGCTACGTCCGCGAGATCGATGTGCCTGGCGTCGACACGAAATTCATCGAGGCACGAAAGCCTTTGCTTGCCGAGTTGCTTGATGCCGTTCTCCCCGCGGATGCGATCAATGTTTCGAGAATCGGCAGCGCCGAATTTGAGGCCCGATATGGCCTTGCGACGAAGCCTGCGCTCGTTCGTTTCCGCGTTCTCGATCCTGATCTGGCGATCCACGGCCTCACCGACCTGACAGTGCGCATCGACGAGTTGGCACGCCTGGACCTCGCTGTGGAACGCGTGATCATTGTCGAGAACGAGATCACCGGGCTTGCGTTGCCTGCCATGGCCCGCACGGCTGTTATTTTCGGACTTGGATACGCGGTCGGTCTTCTACGCGAGCTTGATTGGCTGGGGGATCGGGAGGCCCTCTATTGGGGAGATATCGACACGAACGGCTTCGCCATGTTGGACAAGATGCGAGCCAGCCTGCCAGATGTACGATCTCTGCTCATGGATCGGGAAACGCTCATAAGGCATCAAGCGCACTGGAGCACCGAGTTTACCCCCTATGTGGGCGCGCTCGATCGGCTCACGCCGACGGAAGCAAGCCTCTACGATGACCTGCGCTTCGATCGACTCGGTCGAGCAATCCGCCTTGAACAGGAGCGCATTCCATTGCGCGAGGCTGCGGCAATTCTCGTAAGCCAATAGCAAGGCCAATGACGAAGAATCTATGCGTATCTGGGTACTTCCGGTCGCCAGGCAAGTTCGACTTCTGCGGCTTGGCTCTCAAGCCAAGCTTCGGTTTGGCTTCGACCTGCTCACCCTTCCCCTGCCCCCAGTCGCAGTGAAAGGAGACTGCTCCAAGACTGCGTGAACTGAATATGAGAGTTCCAATGGATCGAACTACTGATCGTCGCCCGGCTGAATCTGAGAGCAACCTCGGATAAGTCGATCTAAAGCACACTTTCGCCCGTCCAATCTGAGAAATTCACTCACCTTCTGACTGGACTTCGCCGTCATTTGGAGCGGTACTGTGGTCGTAACGCGGCCACGACCGGCCGCGGGGTCCGCCCCGGAAATCAACTCCGGGGCTTCGGGTGGTGCAAGGCCACGCATTTTGCGTGGCCAGCTCAAGAGGACCACCCGATGGCCAGTTCCAGCAAAGCACGATCCAATTCATCCCGGAAGCCCGCACCTAGTGTTGCACCCTTGTCGGTGCAAGCGTCGCCTGCACCGCGCCCCGACGGCAAGCTGGGCATCATCTTCGACCGCCTTGGAGCTAAGACCGGCGCCACGGCGGACGAATTGGTTATAGCCACCGGTTGGCAGCGGCACTCGGTGCTCGGCGCGTTGAGTCGGCTCAGGTCGCGCGGCTTTGCCATGCGGTTCGACGCTCACGCCGACCGAAAGGCCTACCGGCTCGACGGCACGGCGAAGTCGGGCGCGCCATCGCGCATGAGGGGCTAAGCCATGCTGAATCCGGATTCCTCGGAATTCCCGTCCCAGGTCGTCGGCGCGCGCAAGCGCGTCGACACCGACGCGCTCGCCGCCGAACTGGCCGCCCTGTCCGAGATGGACGCGCCCCAGCTGCGAGCGGAATGGCGCCGGCTCTATCGCTCCCACCCACCCAAGTTGCTTCGCCGCGACCTGCTCGAACTCGGCGTCGCCTGGAAGCTGCAGGAGCGGGCGCTCGGTGGCCTCAGTGCCGCGACCAAGCGCCAGCTCGCCGAGTTGGCGCGAACCATGGCCACGAAGTCGGATCTGGCTAAGGCGCGCAAGGTCACCCTGAAGCCGGGCGCGCGGCTTGTCCGCGCCTGGGGCGGCGAGACACATGAGGTCCTGGTCGTCGAGGACGGCTTCCAGTGGCAGGGCAAGACGTGGCGCTCGCTGTCGGTGATTGCGCGCGAGATGACCGGCACGCAGTGGTCGGGGCCGCGGTTCTTCGGCCTCAAGGCGGGACGGACCGATGGCTAGGCCGCTGCGTGTCGAGAGTGCGCGAATGGCTCTGGCCGATCTCACAGGCGCGCTGGAGGATGCAACGCTGATCGCGGCCGAGGGACAGACCGCCTTCGATCTCACTGTGGCGCGCCAGTCGTGTGACCAACTGATCGAGGTATTGGAGGCCTGCCTCGCGCGTCTTTATCGTCTGCGGAAGCAGCTCGGATGAAACATATCCGCTGCGCCATCTACACGCGCAAGTCGAGCGAAGAAGGGCTGGAGCAGGAGTTCAATTCGCTCGATGCGCAGCGCGAGGCCTGCGTGGCCTACATCAAGAGTCAGAAGAGCGCCGGTTGGGTCGCGCTTCCTGACATGTATGATGACGGCGGCATCTCGGGCGGCACCATGGAGCGACCGGCGCTGCAGTGCCTGCTCACCGACATCAGTGCCGGGCGCGTCGACACGGTCGTCGTCTACAAGGTCGATCGCCTGACGCGCTCGCTCAGCGACTTCGCCAAGATCGTCGATGCGTTCGATGACAAAGGCGTGTCGTTCGTCTCGGTGACACAGCAGTTCAATACGACCACCTCGATGGGCCGGCTGACGCTCAACATGCTCTTGTCGTTCGCCCAGTTCGAGCGCGAAGTGACGGGTGAGCGCATTCGCGACAAGATCGCGGCGTCGAAGCAGAAGGGCATGTGGATGGGTGGCAACGTCCCACTCGGCTACGATGTCGCCGATCGCAAGCTGGTCGTGAACGCGACCGAGGCCGACACCGTCCGTCACATCTTCCGCCGCTACGCCGAGTTGCAATCGGTCCTGGATCTCAAGGTGGAGCTCGACGCGGACGGCATTGTCAGCAAGGCGCGACGGGACCGAAATGGCCATCCGACCGGCCGCTTGCCGATCGCCCGCGGCGCGCTGTACCTGATGCTGCAGAACCGCATCTACCGCGGTGAGATCGTGCACAAGGACACGAGTTTTCCCGGCCTGCACGAGCCGATCATCGACGAGGAGTTGTGGAATGCGGTGCAGACAGCCCTCAGTGAGAACCGCGTCGAGCGCGTGACCCGGTCGACGGCCGCGGCGCCAAGCCTCCTGGCCGGTCTCGTCTACGACGACCGCGGCGAGCGCATGTCGCCGACGCACGCCAACAAGAAGGGCACTCGTTACCGCTATTACGTCAGCCAGTCGTTGATCAAGCGCGGCCGGCCGCAGGCGTCGGAAGCGGCGTGCCGCGTACCAGCTGCCGAACTCGAAAGCATCGTCGAGGATCGCATCTGCGCGCTCCTGAAGGATGAAGCTGCGGTCTTCAATGCTGCCGGAGCTACGACCGTATTGGCGCGCAAGACCATGATCGAGAATGCAGCCGACCTCGCACGCCGTTGGCAGGCTCTGCCTCCGTCCGAGAAGCGCGCCATCCTGCATGCAATCATTGCCCGGATCGACGTGCGTCCCGAAACGGTAGACGTGGCGATCCGGCCAGCACTACTGCCGGCCGTCGTGAAGCCCGATCTCGACATCCGGCGGCTGCCGGTAACACCGGAGGGAGCGATTCAAGTCCTGTCAGTCCCGGCCCGGCTGCGGCGGACCGGCCTGGAGACGAAGCTGCTGATCCATGGCACGCTCGGAGCGGAGCCGCCCCGACGGTCAGACCGCAGCCTGCTGCGGCTCATCGCGATGGCGCGCCGCTTCAACGAACTGGTCACGGCGGGCGCTGGCCTGACAGTCACGGAGCTGGCAACACAGGCCGGCGTCAGCCGATCTTACTTCTCGCGCATCCTGAGGCTGAGCTTCCTGGCCCCGGAGATCACGAAAGCAATCGTCCAGGGTCGACAGCCATCTGAGTTCAGCGCAATCAAGCTCATGGGGGCGGGTCGATTCGCTTGCGTCTGGTCAGACCAGCGCCGCCAGTTCGGCTTCGACTGATCGCGTCGGCGTGATCGGATTGCTGTCACCCGCAATCGAACGACGACGGCGGGTTGATCGTTCCAGCGCCGCGATCATCGGGAGCATCGCGCAGGTCTTCCGCCGACAACGGTACCACTGGAAACCCGATAGGAGACTTTTTGGCGGTGCAGCTCACCGACAAGGCACCAAAGCGGTCTCTGCGTCCCGGTCGTCACACCCTCCGCGCGTAACCCGCGGACACTACGGGACGAGTTCGAATCCTGCCGCGGAACTCAAAAATCTCATGTAGAATCAATAACTTATGGCGGAGAGGGAGGGATTCGAACCCCCGGTACCCTTGCGAGTACTCCGCATTTCGAGTGCGGCGCGATCGACCACTCTGCCACCTCTCCGGATGCCTGAGCGCGCCTTGCGGCGAAGCCGGGCTTGTAGCTTTTCAAGGTGGGTAGCGCAAGCCTCAGGCGGCCGCACGCCATGTGAGTTCGAGGGGCGCGGTCGCGGGTCCGGTTTTTTCGTAGCCCTGCGCCACCAGTCGGCCTTCCCGTGCATCGGCGACCATGACCAGGCGCGTGTGTTCGTTCACGATTGGCGGCCGCAGCCAGGGGAACGCCGGATCGAGTTCCGGCGTCAGAGCGCTCATCATCCGCGCGCGTCCCGGACTATCGATGCCGCGCGCGTGGCCATACCAGCCTGCCGTCTCCCAATGGTTGGCCGCGACGTTGGCTCCGTCGCGCACGCGCGCCTCCCGTTCCGTGCGCTCTATCACCGTGGTCTGTGACGCCTCGACGCCGGCCAGCGAGAAGATAGCGGGCGAAGAGATGGGTTCCTCGATCAACATTCGGCGCGCGTCGCTGAATGTTCTCGCTTCCTCCGTCACCTTGCGCAGCAGATGGGCGGGCGTGGGGTGCGGCATGGCCCAGACGCGGCGACGGTTGGCCGCCCAATCGACGTAGAACATGCCGACGGCCTTGCGCATCGGCGCCTGGTTCAAGGCCGCCGAGAAGCGGCCGGGCGCCATGACCTGAAGAACACCCGTATAGCCTGGCCACGTCAGCAGCACGAAGGGACCGGCCTGTGCGCCCGTGACCTTGGCGCAGACGAGGTTGCGCCCAAGACCCGGCGTCATCCAATCGAGCACGCGGGTGAGACGCGCGGACGTGCGATCCGGGGAGGGCGCGACGCGACAGGTACAGCCCCATTCGTAGTTGACCGAAAAGAAGTAGGCGCCGGGCCGGGCAAGGGCCTCAGCGATCGCATCGATCTCGGCGAGATGCGCGTTGTCCCAGCGCTTCAGCCAAGCCCGCGAAATCTTGTCGAGGCCTTCGAGCAGCTTTCGCGGGTAACGGCGCGAGGCAATATCGAGCAGCGCGTGCGTCATCGCCTTGTGTTCCAGCAGAGTCTGCAAGGGAAATTCGCGCCCGGTCTCGACGATAGGAATCGCTGGCAACGTCGTGAAGACGGCGTGCCGCGCGGCAGGTTCTGAACCGTCCATGCTGTCTCCAAGCATGAAATGTCCTCGGGTCCTTTCTAGGGCGCGGTCCGCCGATTGTATCTCAATCGGTCGCCTAAATTATAACGTCTCGCTCAGGCGGCGGCCGGTTCCCATGATCGACGCGGATTGCGAATGCCAAAAAGAAGGCCAGCACACCAACACGCCCAATGTACATTGTTGCGGTAATAATCGCCTTGCCGACTGCATTGAGCTCCGCGGTTATGCCCATCGACAAGCCGACCGTGCCAAGCGCAGAGAAAACTTCAAACAGGGCCTTCTCGAAGTCGTAAGTACCGGTCAAATCCAGCAGCACGACTGCTATGAAAATTACCGACAACCCAATGATTAGCGTCGCCATTGCCTGCTGTACACGTTCCGCCGGAACCGTAACGCCTGCGCTCGTAACGCGCGCCTTTCCAGAGACACTTGCGACCGCAGCGGCGATGAGCAGGGCGGCAGTTGTTGACTTGATGCCGCCGCCGGTACCCGACGGTGATGCTCCCACAAACATGAGCAGGTACATGATCATTATGCTCGCCGGCGCCAATGCGCCAATTGGAACCGAGTTGAAACCAACGGTCGTCGATGCCGTCATCGCTTGAAAGAATGCGTTGTCGAACCTCTGCTCGAAGGGTAACGCGGCAATAGTTGGATCAAATATCCATAGGAACAGCGTGCCGATGGCCGCTAAACCCGCCGTTACTGAGAATATCAGTCGCGTCGTTGGGCTCAGCGATGCCCGCGGCCGGGTCAGCACATCCACAACTTCTGAAATGACAATGAAGCCCATCGCTCCCAGATAGCTAAGTGCCGCCACGATGTATAAGACGGCACGATCACCCTTAAACGCCTCGAGGCTGGTTGGAAAAAGTGAGAAGCCCGCCGTGCAGAACGCCGATACAGAATGAAAAACGCCGTCCCAAATCGGATTTGACGTCCCCGCAAGAGCGAAGTGGTAGGCGAGCGCAGCCGCGCCGATTGCCTCTATCAACGCAGTGGCGATGACAACGCTCAACACGAAGCGACGCATGGAATAGTCGCGGGTGAGTCCGAACCCCGTTCGGGTCAGATCCGCCTGCAACGGGCTAAGCTTATTGCGGAGCATGAGATATGCGAACGACATGAATGTCATGTAGCCAACGCCGCCGATCTGGATCAGAAGGAGCACCACGAGCTCGCCAAAGAAGCTGAACGTCGAACCTGGATCGACCGTCACAAGTCCGGTCGTTGACACTGCAGACGTCGATACAAAAAGCGCATCGAGAAAGCCGACGGAATCCGAGCGCACTGCGTCCCGCGATATCGGCATCATCAACAGTGCAGCGCCCCCGAGACTGAGGGCAGCATATGCGAGCGCGGCAATGAGTGCCGGATTGTCGCTTGCCAAGCGGCGCCAGCGCGCCGCTCTTGTCAAAGACATGGATGTCACAAGGAGAACACCAATCGAACAGAGCAGCGTTGTCGATCGACGCTAAAGTGTTGGCCGCTCATCCTGCTCGCGCCGAAGGGGCGTGCGCCCGTCCGCGGCAGCGAAATGCTCGACGCGCTCGCCGCATGACGTGTGAGGACGTAGTGACTGCCTGCTTCGGCTGCAACGGTCAATTCGGACAAGCAAGTCGAAACGGACAACCCGGTGCCAAAGATGTCGCATGGTGTTGACAAGGCGTTCTCAAGTCGACAATAAAGCCGCCACGCGTGGGTCGGCAAACCGCCCGCGATTAATGCGCTGCCCGAGGCTCGTGCTGGGTGTCTGTCCTAGCAACCCATTGAAAGTCCATCGCTTAATGCGATGGCGCCACAGGGCGCGGTAACAGGCCAAGAAGGCCGAAAGGATATGCCATGTACGCTGTCATCAAGACAGGCGGCAAGCAATACCGCGTTGCCAAGGACGAACTCGTCACGATCGAAAGGATCGCGGGCGAAGCGGGCGCCAAAATCGAATTCAACGAAGTGCTAATGGTGGGCTCCGGTGCCGACGTTACCATCGGTGCGCCGATCGTTTCGGGCGCTAAGGTCACGGGCGAACTCGTTGAGCAGTCGCGCGGACCCAAGCTGATCGCCTTCAAGAAGCGCCGCCGTAAGAACTCGCGCCGGAAGAAGGGCCATCGCCAGGATCTTTCGGTCGTACGCATCACCGGCATCACCGGCGCCTAACCGCCGCCGACGACATTCGAGGACACCGATAACATGGCACAAAAGAAAGCAGGCGGCTCAACCAAGAACGGCCGCGATTCAGAGTCGAAGCGGCTGGGCATCAAACGCTACGGCGGCGAGCACGTCATTCCCGGCAATATCATCTGCCGGCAGCGCGGTACACAGTGGCATCCGGGTTCAGGCGTCGGCATGGGCACCGATCACACGATCTTCGCGACCGAAGAAGGCACCGTTGAGTTCGCGACCAAGCGCAACGGGCGCATCTATATTTCGGTGAAACCCCAGTAAGCCTTGAGGCTTTAGCAGTAAGATCAACCCGGGTTCGCGGGTTTTAGGGGATGGCACGGCCATCCCCTTTTTGATTTTCTGCCAAGATTATCGTTACTGTTGCTTCCCGACATGAGAACCAGGCGCCTCACGCTTCGACAGCTCACCCGAGAGGATGCGCCGCGCATCGCGCGGCTGGCAGGCGTGTGGGACATCGCCAGCATGACCGGACGAATTCCCTACCCCTACTCTCCGGAAGTCGCGCTGCATTGGGTGAACGGGCTTGCTGACGGCGAGATCGTGTTTGGCATCGACCATGAAGGCGAACTGATCGGCATTTGCGGCTTCACGTGCGGGCCCGAAAAAGTAGCCGAGATCGGCTATTGGATCGGCAAGTCCTACTGGGGCCGCGGCTTCGCAACAGAAGCGGCCGAAGCACTCATCAACTACGGGTTCGCGAATGGCAGCATCAAAAAGTTCACCTGCGCGCATTTCGCCAACAACCCAGCGTCGGAACGCGTGATCGCGAAACTGGGCTTCCGGCCGCTGGGTGAAAGCACGGGCTGGTGCGAGGCACGTGGACAGGATTTGCCAACACGGCGTTATGAGCTGCGGCGTTCGTGGATGGCAACGATCAGGGCGCTCGTGTCGTGAAGTTCCTCGACCAGGCAAAGATCTATGTGAAGTCAGGTGCCGGTGGCGACGGCTGCATCGCGTTCCGGCGCGAGAAGTTCATCGAGTTTGGCGGTCCCAACGGCGGCGATGGCGGCCGGGGCGGCGATGTCTACATCGAATGCGTCGCCAATCTCAACACGCTTATCGACTATCGCTATCAGCAGCATTTCAAGGCCGGCAGCGGTAGACCGGGCATGGGCCAAAACCGGGCCGGACCGGATGGCGGCGATTGCATCATCAAAGTGCCGCCGGGCACGCAGGTGTTTGCGGAAGACGGCGAGACGCTGCTCGCCGACATGACGCAACCCGGCGAGAAAACGCTGATCGCGCGCGGCGGCAACGGTGGGTTCGGTAACGCGCACTTCAAGAGTGCCACGAACCAGGCACCGCGGCATGCAAATCCGGGGCAGCCCGGCGTCGAGATGACGATCTGGCTGCGATTGAAGCTGATTGCGGACGCGGGGCTTGTCGGTCTTCCGAACGCCGGCAAGTCGACGTTTCTGGCAGCGGTATCGGCTGCAAAACCGAAGATCGCCGACTACCCCTTTACGACGCTGCATCCGAATCTTGGCGTCGTGCGTGCGGGTGATGTTGATTTTGTGCTTGCCGATATTCCGGGCCTCATCGAAGGGGCGCACGACGGCGCCGGACTTGGCGACCGTTTTCTCGGCCATGTCGAGCGCTGCCGCGTCCTGCTGCATCTCGTGGATGCGACCGAAGACGATGTCGCCGGCGCTTATCGGACAGTGCGGCGCGAGCTCAAGGCCTATGGCGAAGGGCTCGGCAAGAAAAAAGAAATCGTCGCACTTTCCAAGATCGATGCCATCGACGCGGATACGCTGGACGTAAAGCTTGCGAGCCTCAAGAAGGCCGCTCGCAAGGTGCCGTTGGCGATTTCTGCGGTGTCGGGAAAAGGAATGAAGGACGTTCTGTTCGCGCTGGCTCGCGAGATCAAACGCGTTGATGCCGCTGAAACAGACGCGGAAACTGATACCGATGCGCCTTGGCAGCCTTAGTTGCTGTCATAGTATTCGATCAACCTCACGGTCTTTGCGTTGCGCGCGGGCAAAAAGCAGGTTGCGGCGCTAGGCACCGACGCACACGTATGCCAAGCTGCGTTCAGGCGGCGATCGCCGTCCGATTCCCGATCAATTCGAACCTAAACGCGCGGGCGTGCGTGGCGCTACAATTGGAGCTTCGAAGCAGGATGGTTCACTCGAAGACCGCACCGCTGTGGACGTGGCTGCTGCCTCTGGCCGGCATTGCCTTTTTTGCGTCGACGGCGGCAGTCGGCTTTGGTGATGATTTTGCATCGTCGACCACCGGCATAGCGATGGCGCTCATGCTGGTGCCTTTCATCGTGGCATCGGTGTTCGCCGCCGTCTACCATGCGGAAGACGTGGCCCACATGACGGGCGAGCCGCTTGGCACGCTGGTACTCACGATCTCCGTTACCGTCATCGAGTTGGCGCTGATCATCTCGCTGATGCTGACGGGGAAGGCGAGCACGACGGTTGTGCGTGACACCGTGTTCGCCGTCATCATGATCATTACTTCTGGGCTTGTCGGCATGTGCATCGTCGTTGGCGGCATCCGCTATCGCGAGCAGATATTCGACGTTACGTCAGCCAAAATTTATCTCGCTGTTCTGATCGTCCTGTCGACGCTGACACTGATACTTCCGAATTACACGCAATCGGCACCGGGACGGCTTTTCAGTGGCAGCCAGCTTGCATTTATCAGCGTTGCGACGATCGCGCTCTATGGGGTTTTTCTTTACACACAAACAACGCTTCATCGCGATTATTTCGTCGGTGAACGGCCGCCTGGCGAATTTGCGTCAACCTCACGCAGACGTTTGCTGACCGCCGTTGGGCTTCTCGTCTTAGCTCTCACCGCGGTTGTGCTGCTCGCCAAACAGTTTGCATACGTCATCAATGCCGGGGTCGGCACAATGGGCGCGCCTGTTGGCGTTACAGGCGTCATCATCGCTCTCATTGTGTTGGCGCCCGAAGGCATATCGGCGGTGAACGCGGCCCGCAACGATGATCTTCAAAGGAGCCTGAACCTCGCGCTTGGCTCATCTCTCGCAACTATCGGTCTCACGATTCCGGCTATGGCTGCCGCAAGCGCGCTCATGGACGCGCAACTCGTTTTGGGGCTCGACGCACGGGACGTGACGCTGCTCGTCATGACATTCGGAGCAAGTATTCTGACGTTCGGCACGGGGCGCACGAACGTTCTGTTCGGCTTTCTTCACATGGTCATCTTCGGCACGTTCCTGTTCCTGGCGTTCGTGCCGTAGGCGCTCAGGGCCACATCGACATTACGTCGTGCAGGGCCGACTGGTCGGCCATGAAGTCGATACCGAGCAGGGTCTTTGCTACATAGAGCGCGATTGCGCCGCCCGCCACGGCAAGCGCCGTGAGGATGCCGAGGCCGATGCCATAGGCCGCGGTAATGCGCGATAGCACGATCTGACCTTCGCGCAGCAGGCGCTCGCGATCACGTCGCTCGCGACCACCGAGGATCGTCAGGTAGTAGCGCCGGCGGAAGAATGGGAGGCTGATACGGTAGTCGAGCGAATGACGCGTCGCCGCCGGCAACGTGGCACGTGCCAGAGCGGAAAGCTGTTCCGGAGTCAGGGACTGGCGAATGTTGAGCGGCATTCGCGCTAGCAGGCGTTCGAACGCCGGGTGCGATGGAACCGCAAGGATCGCGGCGGCTCGGGTATCGTCGTGCAGCCAGACCGGGGCGTGATGCTGCGGACCACCCGCAGCGGCTGGGCCATCTTCCAAGGGGTCGAGCGCAAACTCGTCCGGGCGAACAGACGCGACAGATTGGGCCTTCATTGCCGCCTTCCGGATCAAGGGATTGATGCGTCTTCGATTATGGCGGCGGATGGTTAGCGGTTCGTTAGGCTTTTCAAATGTTGTGGCTGCACTTGCCTGCCGCCCCGGGAGCGGGCATGTGGCGCAACCTTACGCCCCGGCTGGGGCTTGCCGCGCGCGGCGCATTTGCAGATAAGCAACGGACGTTAGTCGAGATCCAAAATCCATGTCCCAGACACTTGCCACGTCGCAGACGGAAATGCGCGCCCGCCCGGAATGGCCGGCTGCGCGTCGTATCGTCGTGAAGATCGGCTCGGCGCTTCTCACCGACCGCGCGACCGGACAGCTCAAGGCAGAATGGCTCAACTCGCTTATGGACGACGTCGCGGCGCTCGCGGCCGAGGGCAAGCAGATTATTTTGGTTTCTTCCGGTGCCGTCGCGCTTGGCCGCCACAAACTAGGCCTGCCCAAGGGTGCACTCGAACTTGAGCAGAGCCAAGCAGCGGCGGCCGTCGGCCAGATCAGCCTGGCACATGCCTATCAAGAACTCGCCGCCGCGCGCGGCTTGACGGCAGCGCAGGTGCTGCTCACGCTCGGAGACACCGAACAGCGACGGCGCTATCTCAACGCGCGTCACACCATAGAGGTCCTGCTGTCGCTAAAGGCGATCCCTGTCGTCAACGAAAACGACACCGTCGCCACCACCGAAATTCGATACGGCGACAACGACCGGCTTTCTGCGCGCGTCGCATCGATGGCGTCGGCCGACTGTCTCGTGCTGCTATCCGACATCGACGGGCTTTATACCGCGCCTCCGAACGAAAACCCGGATGCGCAGCACATCCCGCTCGTCACCGAGGTCACGCCACAGATCGAGGCTATGGCCGGCGATGCCGGCACCGAATTGTCGAAGGGCGGCATGAAGACCAAGGTGGAAGCCGGAAAGATCGCGCTCGCGTCCGGCATTGACATGGTGATCACGACAGGCCGCATCATGAACCCGCTGCGGGCGATTTCCGAAGGCGCCAAGGTGACATGGTTCATCGCCAAGTCGGACCCGGTGACGGCCAAGAAGCGCTGGATCTCGGGCCAACTTGTGCCGGCGGGGCAGGTATTTCTCGATGCAGGCGCGGAGCGCGCGCTGCTGTCGGGCAAGAGCCTGCTGCCGGCCGGCGTAACGCGCGTCGAAGGCAGCTTTGATCGCGGTGATGCGGTCGTCATCCGCGCCGCCGACGGGCGTGAACTCGGCCGCGGCCTAATTGCCTATGCGACGGCGGAAGCGCAGCGTATTATCGGCAAAAGATCGAGCGAAATCGCCGAAATTCTCGGCTATGAAGGTCGCGATACGCTCATCCACCGCGATGACCTGGCGCTGACGGTCGCGCCGTCGCGCAAGTGAGCGCCGCGAAGATTGCGAAGGACGCCATGAACAGGCCCGAACGCGTCGACACTTCTGAAACAGCCGCGCTTATGCACGGCATCGGTCAGGCCGCCAAGGCCTCGAGCCGCGCGCTTTCGATCGCCACGAACGAGCAGAAGAATGCCGCGCTTCTGGCCGCGGCGAAAGCGCTTAGAGACGCGACACCAGCGATCCTGGCGGCGAATGCCAAGGATGTTGCGGCCGCCAAGGAAGCGGGCCGGCCGGCCGCGTTCGTCGACCGGCTGATGCTCGATCAGAAGCGTGTCGCGGCGATGGCGAAGGGACTTGAGGACATCGCGGCGCTCGCCGATCCGGTCGGTACGGTTCTAGCCGAATGGACGCGGCCGAATGGGCTCAAATTCCAGCGCGTGCGCGTGCCGCTCGGCACCATCGGCATCATCTACGAAAGCCGGCCCAACGTGACGGCAGACGCCGGTGCTCTGTGTCTGAAAGCCGGCAACGCGGCGATCCTGCGTGGCGGCTCGGAAAGCCATCATTCCAGCATTGCTATTCACGCGTGTCTGGTCGAAGGGCTCAAGACAGCGGGACTGCCTGAAGCTGCCATCCAGCTCGTGCCGACGACGGATCGCGACGCGGTCGGGCTGATGCTGCGCGGTCTTAATGGCGCGATCGACGTCATCGTTCCGCGCGGTGGCAAGAGCCTCGTGCAGCGTGTGCAGGACGAGGCGCGCGTGCCCGTGTTCGCGCACCTGGAAGGCATCTGTCACACCTATGTCGACAAGGATGCGAACCTCAATACCGCCGTCTCCGTCCTGATCAATGCTAAGATGCGGCGCACGGGCATCTGCGGTGCCACGGAATGCCTGCTTGTCGATAGCGCCGCGCCGAAGTCGTTCCTGCCGACGCTCGTCAAGGCCCTTCTCGATGCCGGTTGCGAAGTGCGCGGCGATGCGGCTGCTCAGCGCGCCGATAATCGTGTCAAGCCCGCGTCAGCAGACGACTGGGGCAAGGAATTCCTGGACAGCATCATCGCCGTCAAAGAGGTGGACGGCGTTGGCGCTGCGATCGAACATATTTCCAAGTACGGCTCGCAGCACACCGATGCGATCATCACCGACAATGCAGCGGCGGCGGATCGCTTCCTCAACGAGGTCGATTCCGCAATCGTGCTGGTCAATGCCTCGACGCAATTCGCGGATGGCGGCGAGTTCGGCTTCGGCGCAGAGATCGGCATCGCGACGGGCAAGATGCACGCGCGCGGACCTGTCGGCGTCGAGCAGCTGACGAGCTTTAAATACAAAGTACGCGGCAACGGCCAGATCCGGCCCGTGTAGAAACCGGATCGAGCGAGGCGGCGTTTCAGTTGGCGAAGATCAGTTCCCGGCAGACTTTCGGCTCGCTTCGCGTCAAGGCGCCCCTCACGTTCAAAGGGCAGCGCATCGGGGTGATGGGGGGGTCGTTCAACCCGCCGCACGACGGACATCGCATCGTAGCGGAGACCGCGGCAAAGCGTCTTCGCCTCGACCAGCTTTGGTGGCTGGTGACGCCCGGAAATCCGCTCAAAGCCAATGGCGGCTTGCCGCCGCTCGCCGAGCGCATGGCGGCTACGCGGCGCTATGCTCGGGGGCCCCGAATGAGGGTCACGAGTTTCGAGCGGGAACTCGGAACGCCCTATACAGCGGCCACGCTCTCATTCTTAAAAAGGCGCTTCGTGGGCGTGCACTTCATCTGGGTGATGGGTGCAGACAACCTCGCCTCTTTCGACCGGTGGCAGCACTGGCGGAGCATCGCGCGCACGATGCCGATCGCCGTCGTCGACCGACCCGGATGGCGGCACAAGGCACTTGCAAGCCGAGCGGCCAAAGCGCTTCAACCCTATCGTAAACCGGAGAGCACGGCGTCGTTGCTTGTTACCCAGCGCGCGCCCGCCTGGGTCTTCCTCACGACGCGGCTGTCGGAGCTGTCGTCCACCAAATTGCGAAGCGCCAATGCGCGAGGGGCGCCGAACTAATATAAGACATTGAGAAATATTACGATTTTACGACTATCCGAAGTCTTAATTCCGTTGCAGCCGCCGGGGGTCGCCGGTATGCTCGTGTTCGTGCCGGGATTGTCCGGCCAACGACCATGCGGGCTCAACCAGCAAAGGATGCTCACCGCTTGATCCGAACCACTGCCGGGGACGCCCGTACGGGCACCTCTTCCGCCAAGTCGGCCGCGAAGGTGCCGGCTTCAGCAGCGCTGCTCGACCAGATCGTCCACTGGCTGGACGAGGCTAAGGCCGAGGCCGTCGTAACCATTCCTCTCGAAGGCAAGTCATCGCTCGGCGACTACATGGTCGTCGCGTCCGGTCGGAATGACCGGCACGTGGCGGCGATTGCCGAGCAACTGCGCGAGAAGATCAAGGCGCAGGGCAATGCGTCGGTCCGTGTCGAGGGTATGAACGCTTGTGATTGGGTGCTGATCGACACGGGCGACATCATAATTCACGTTTTCCGACCCGAAGTGCGCGAGTTCTATAACCTCGAGAAGATGTGGCAGGCTGAGATCCCACCCGACGCGAAAGCGTCGGACACGTCCCAGCACTGACGCAATCTGCCGACGCGCGCCAGGCTCGCGCCGGGAGCGCGAAGGCAAATGAATGCGTCTGCTGATCATCGCCGTCGGCAAACTCAAGGATAGCGAAGAGCGCGCGATGATCGCGCGCTATGAGGCGCGGCTCGCGGTGGCCGGGAAGCCTTCCGGCCTTGGCCCTATCGAAACGCGTGAACTTAGCGAAAGCCGTGCCGCGCAAAGCGGTGAGCGCCGCAGTGACGAAGCCGCGCGCGTGATGAAAGCGTGCGCGGGAACCAACTTCAAGATTGCGCTCGACGTGATGGGGCAATCGCTATCGAGCGACGCGTTCGCTAAGGTCCTCGCCAAGCATGCCAATGGCGGCGCGAAGACGTGCGCGTTCCTGATCGGCGGCGCCGACGGTCATGGTGAGGAAGTGCTGACCGGTTGCGACTTGCGCCTGTCGCTCGGACCGCTGACCTTGCCGCACGGCTTGGCGCGCGTGGTGCTCGCGGAACAGCTCTACCGCGCAGCGACAATCCTATCCGGGCACCCCTATCATCGGGCATGAATGCCATGCGCAAGCGCTGCCTACCGCCCATCATCGACGCGCGCTCACGAATCCTGATCCTCGGCACGCTTCCGGGAGAGGAGTCGTTGCGGCTGCAGCAATACTATGGACATCCGCGCAACCATTTTTGGCCGGTAATGTCGGCCGTGCTCGGAGCGCCGCTTCCTGTCTTGTACGAAGACCGCTGTGCCCTGCTGCTGGCGCGCGGTGTCGCCGTGTGGGACGTGCTCGGAAGCGCGCGGCGAGCCGGTAGCCTCGACTCGAACATCACCGATGCCAGGCCGAACGCGCTTGCCAAGCTGCTTGGCAAGCACCCCAGCGTGCGCCACGTGGCGTTCAACGGCCAGAAGGCGGCAAGTTTGTTTCGGCGGTACATCGCGCGCACAGCCGACGAAACATTCCCCCACATCGCATTCGTCGCGCTGCCGTCGACGAGCCCGACATACGTGCGGCCGCTCGCCGAGAAAACGGCAGCGTGGCGGGCCGCGCTCTGCGTCCACCTCAGCGCGATCGAGCCTTCATTGCAGGACTAAAACTTGCGCGCCATCATTTCCGTCATGGCGCGCGGAAGGAAGCGGCGAAATCCCTCGGCGAGATAAGTCGGCGTCGTCACGTAGTACGATCGGCGCGGGCGCGAGCTTTCGACCGCGTGAACCAACTTGGCTGTGACCGCCTCGGGACCGAGCTTGAAGAAGGATTGCCCGCCGGCTTTCAACATATCGAGGCGCGCCTGATACGCCTCACGGTGCGGCGAGCTTTCGATATCGATATTGTCGAGAAAAAGCCTCATCGAATTCTCGACGAAGCGTGAGCGTATCGGGCCTGGGTTGATAACGGAAACCCAAATGCCGGTCCCGTACAGTTCCTGGCGCAACGCGCTGCTCAGGGCTTCGAGCGCGAACTTTGAGCTGCAGTAAGCGCCGCGGTAGTGCGTTGCGACGAAGCCGAGGATCGACGAGCATTGTACAATTCGGCCCTGGCGACGGCGGCGCATGGCGGGAATGAGCCTGCGGGTCAGATCGTGCGTACCGATCAAGTTGACTTCGAGTTGGTGGCGCAGGAGGTCGGGTGTCAAATCTTCGACGGCGCTCGGCTGGCCGTGGGCCGCATTGTTGAAGACCGCGTCGATCTCGCCACCTGTGAGCTCCAATGTGCGCACCGCGCAGGTGGCGATCGAGTGGGGGTCGGCGAGTTCCAAATGCAGCGCCTCTATTCCGACCTCGTTTTTCAGGCGGGCTAGGTCTTCAGGCTTGCGGGCTGTCGCGATCACACGCCAGCCGCGCCTTTTCATGGTCTGCGCGGCGTCGAGGCCAATTCCGGATGAACATCCGGTGATCAGAATATTGCGGGTCATCACATTGACTGAGCGGAAGAGGCGAGCGCGTGGGCGTGCGGCACGACGTTGACGCCCAGATGGCCAAAGCACAAGCGCCCGAGGTGTAGAATCTCGGCCAGTATCTCGGCGCTTTCGACCAGGCGCGGGCCCGGGCGGTTAAAGAAGGCATTGCCGTCCGCCAAGTATACGCGTCCATCTCGCACCGCCTTCAAGGCCTGCCAACGCGGATTTTCGTCGAGCACACGCATTTCGGCGCGGGTCTTGGCGATGTCGTAGCCGCAAGGCGCGACCAAGATGACGTCCGGATCGGCGTTCGCGACGTCGGCAAGCGTGATCCAGGGCGATTGGGCGCCGTGCTCACCGAACAAGTTGATCCCTCCGGCGACCGCGATGAGCTCCGGCATCCAGTGGCCGCCGGACATCGGCGGGTCGATCCATTCGATGAAGGCCAGCCGCGGTTTCGGCAGGCTGACCGTCGAGGACTTCAACTTGTCGAACCGCGCCTGCATACCTGCGTTGAGTTCAGCCCCGGCCGCGGGAATACCAAGGGCATCGGCGATGCGTTGGTTGTCGGCGTAGACGTCGTCAAGCGTATGGGGACGAAGTGATACGACGTTCGCGCGGCACTCGGTCCACGTCGCGACAGCTCGCTCGACATCGGCGAGCGAAACCGCGCAAACCTCGCATTGATCCTGCGTCAGGATCACGTCCGGTGCGATCGCCTTCAATCCCGTCGCATCTACCTCGTAGACGGCGAGACCCTGCTCGACGAGGGATTTGACGGCAATGTCGATCTGGCGGCTTGAGCCTTCGACCTTGAACTTTGGGCGCGTCAGCTGCGGAAGGGCGAGGACATGCTCCGGCCAGTCGCATTCATGCGAACGGGCAACCTGCATGTCTCCGGCTCCGAGCGCGTGCACGATTTCGGTCGCACTTGCGATGAGAGAGACGACACGCGGCTGCGCGTTCATTTCTTAAACCGGGCGAGCGCCTGCCCGCCGTCATCCTTAAGAATCAGGATGCCATCTTCCAGCGCGAATGTGGTTGCGCCTTGCAAGGCAGCGAGATAGTCGCGCTCCATATCCATCTTGCCGTCGCAGAACATGCGCGTTGCGCCGAGCGGCCCGATCTTGACTTTGTCGTCGCCGGTGATGGCGATGGGACCGAAGAAGCGATTGCAGCCGGCGTTGCCCGTGACCTTGTCTTCCGCGTAGTCCAGCGTCGGGCCGTCAACCGGTTTGCCGTTCAATTCAAACACCTTCCAGTTGGCGATGAGAGGCCCGATGTCTGCTGCCATGACCGATCCAACGAGCAAAGGCGGCAGGAATACGGCCACCGATAGAATACGCTTCAACATGGCATCCGCTCCGGCCACGACCCAGTTCTAGTTCGCGCCTTCCAAAAGGCGACGCGCGATCACTTGCGCCTGGATCTCGGCCGCGCCCTCGAAGATGTTCAGGATGCGAGCGTCGCACAAAACGCGGCTGATCGGATATTCCAGCGCAAAGCCATTGCCGCCGTGAATTTGTAGCGCGTTGTCGGCGTTGGCCCAGGCGACGCGTGCGCCGAGCAGCTTGGCCATGCCGGCTTCCAGATCGCAGCGCCGGCCCTGATCCTTCTGACGCGCTGAGAAGTACGTGAGCTGGCGTGCGATCATCGTCTCGACCGCCATCATCACAACCTTGTTGCGGACGCGCGGGAACGAATAGATCGGCTTGCCGAACTGAACGCGATCGAGCGCATACTTGAGACCAAGGTCCATCGCGCACTGCGCGACACCGACAGCACGAGCGGCCGTTTGGATTCGGGCGCCCTCGAACGTCGCCATGAGCGATTTGAAGCCTTGGCCTTCGACGCCGCCCAGGAGATTTTCGGCCGGCACCTCGAAGCCGTCAAAGGAGATGTCGTACTCCTTCATGCCACGATAGCCGAGGACTTCGATCTCACCACCCGTCATGCCCTTGGCCGGGAAAGGTTCCTCGTCCGTGCCCCGCGGTTTCTCGCACAGGAACATCGACAGGCCCTTGTAACCCGGCTCGTTCGGATTGGTGCGGGCGAGCACCGTCATCACGTCTGCGCGCACGGGATGCGTGATCCAGGTCTTCTGGCCAGTCAGCTTGTAGACGTCGCCGTCCTTCACCGCGCGCGTTTTCAGCGATGCTAGGTCGGAACCGGTGTTGGGCTCGGTGAAGACTGCGGTCGGGAGCATTTCACCGGTTGCTATCTTCGGCAGATACTTCTGCTTCTGCTCGGGCGTGCCGCTGTGCAGGATCAGCTCGCCTGCGATCTCGGCGCGTGTGCCGAGCGAGCCGACACCGATGTAGGCGCGCGAGAGTTCCTCGGAGGCGACGCACATGGCCTCCTTGCCGAGGCCAGAGCCGCCGAATTCCTCCGGCAGCGCCAAACCAAAGACGCCGATTTCGGCGAGCTTGGACAGGACCTCGAGCGGGATGTAGGCGTTTTCGAGGTGCCAGTCATGAGCGTGGGGTATCACCTCGTCGAGGCCGAAGCGCCGCATCGTGTTCTGAATTTCGGCGTGGATTTCATCGAGGCCCGTATCGCCGAAGGTCATTGCGTCTGGCTGGGCTGCGATTAGCTCGGCCAGGCGGGCCTTGACCGCCTCGGTGCCGCCCTCGGCTATGAGGTCGGCGATGGAATCCTCGTAGCGGCGGATGTCGGCCTTCGAGACGCCGAGCGCCTCGGGGCGGATGATCTCGACTTGGCTCATGGGAATACCGCCGGCAATCTGGGCGAGGTATTCCGCAAATCCGGCCGCCAGGATCAGCTGCTCGAACTCATGCAAGCGCCCCTCGTCCTTGAGCCGCGAGGCCCAGTCATGCAGCTGGCGCAGGCCTTCTACCGTGGTCGCGAGCCAGGCAAGCCCGTGGGCGACATGCTGAGCGTTGTCGATGCCGCCGGCTTCTTGAATTTTCACGCGGACGCCAGCCTTGGCGCTCTGCAGTACGCGGTCGGCGGCGGCGACGGCCTCGCCGCATCGGCTGATCAGGGCTTCCGGTCCGGAATCGAGCGGGCTGGACACGGCTTTCAGCGGGGCGACGGACATGAATTTCTCCCGGGAAGGTAGCGGCCGTCGCTGCGCGCACGGGCCGGATAATGGGATTGGACATTAGCCTTATGGAGCGCGCAGGCAACCCACGCTACGCGACTTTTGCGCGCGAACAAGTTTCGACAAAGCAACGGGTTGCGCCAATCCTGCGCCGGTTAACGAATGCTCGAAGGGTGCCTGCCGGGATGGCCTTGACGCGCCAAGCAGGAATGCGCTGAACGCCTGGCGCCGGGCGCCGCGATGGTGGCACGATGGCGTCGCAACGTCGTGTCTCCGCGCCGCAGTGGACCACGGGGGCGTGAACGACTAGGTTCCGCGCCGGCCGGGATGGGCATCGCATCAATGGACTGAAAGATGAAGCGCTGGCGTTCGATTCTGGAGGCCATCTATCGCCTCTACGAGCACTCGGGCTTCGCGATGGCGGGCGCGGTCGCGTTCTCTTTCGTGGTGTCACTCTTTCCGTTTTGTATTTTCCTCGGGGCGCTGTCAGGTGTTTTCGGAGGACGCATTCTGGCCGAGCGGGCCGTTACGCAGCTTTTCGAGATCCTTCCAGAGCCGGTGGCCAAGGGAATCGCGCCCGAGATCATCGCGATCATGGGGTCGAGCCGCATCGACCTGCTGACGCTCTCCGGTTTTCTCGCACTCTTCTTCGCGACAAGCGCAATCGAGACGATGCGTGCCGCGCTCAACGGAGCCTACCGCGTGCAGGAGACGCGAACTTATCCGTTGTGCCTTCTCATCAGCATGCTGTTCGTCTTCGTCAGCGCGATCAGCACACTTGTCCTGACGTGGGCTGTGGTGTTTGGGCCAAGTGTCATCGGTTCGGTGATCGCGTCGCAGTTTCAGTCCGATTTCGTTAAGACTCTGTTCGACTCGAGCTGGCTCGGCCCGGGTGTGCGCTATGCGCTCGCGGGTGTGGTGATCGCTGCGCAGCTCATCGCATTCCATTTGTGGCTGGCGGCAGGGCGGCGGCGCCTTGCCGACGTATGGCCCGGCATTGCACTGTCGATCGCGCTTTGGCTGGCACTTGCGGCGCTGTGGTCGCAATATCTTGCGATCACCAACTATTCGCTGTTCTACGCGGGCCTGTCGCAGCTGATGGTGGCGATGATCTTCTTCCAGTTCACCGCGATTGCGATCCTGCTCGGCGCCGAACTCAATCGCGGCATCATGGAAGTGAAGCGTATGCGCCGCGAGCACGCTGAGAAGAGGGCCGTGAGGTACGGCTCACCGAGTTGAGATTGGCAGCGCGCGTTCAGCCTTGCGCATCGGCCATGTAGGCGCGCGTTTCCGCCATTACCGCTTCGCCAAGCGGCGTGAGGCTTGCGTGGGCATCGATCACTGCGATCCCGTCGTTGAAAGCTCGAGTACTCTCAGCCTGTGCCTTGATCGCGCGCTCGCGGCCTTCCGCGTCGAGTACATCAGCAGCCAAAACCTTGCTGTGCGCGTAGTGCATCCGCGCCGAGACAAAGGTTGCGTGAAAGGTGCCGTCGAGGGGACGTGGATCGTCCCGCAGCGGCGACGGGTGCAACTCATCCGGTGGATTGGTCACGAACGCTTCACCGAGTGACAGCCCGAAAAGGTGGGCGTGGGCGCTCTCGTGCGAGAGGCCGTCTATCATGTCGACGACCGTTTCGTGTTTTGGCGCATTGAGAAATAACGCGCCCCATGAGAACACGCTGGTGGCGCCATGGAATTCGAGCGCGCTGTCGGGATTGCTGCCAACGAAAACGAGTTCGTTGATGAGACAACGGACCTCGGCCGATATCTCGGGTGCAGCCTCGTCAAAGATCGCAAAGGTCTGATCGGCGCGTCGGCAGGTATCGGCGAATTCCCGTTCCGAAAGCTCCACGAAGTCGATGTCGGTCGTCGGATCGATCTTCACGTAGCGAAGGTAACGCTCGGCCGTTACATCATCGATGCCGCCCCAACGGCGATAGACGAGGCGCGCAGGCGCAAACAGAGGCGCCGCGAATTCCGCTAGCAGGACCTGGCAAGAGGCCCAGTCTTCGTTTTGAACGGCCTGAAGCAGATCGAAGTAGGCTGTGTACGTGCCCGCCGATGGGTTGCGCAGGTTGCCGAAGACATCGAGGCCGGCTGTCACCGAGTGGGCGTCGAATTCGACATTACCGCGACAGGCTTTGACGAGATCGCGCATGCTGCGGACGAACTCGCCTTTCATGCGCTCAGAAAGATAGGCCGCCCGGCCGCCATCGGGCGCGAACGCTTCAAGTTTCGCAGCCGACGTCCTGCGTTCCGGAGTGCTCCTCGCAACGGCCTGCACCATGGCACCTCTACAAAGGTTGTTTGGATCGAATACTCTACCGGGGCGCAGGCGCGCCCCGGTACGATCCTCGTGGATCTCGCGCACGATGCGCGGTGACTCGTCGCTATTTGCTGCCAGGCTTTACGCCAGCCTTCGTGCCGCTTCGCGTCTCAAGTGCAGTGATGCCAAGTACCGTCGAAGGTCGCGCAGGCGGCTTGCCGACCTTGGTGCCGCTCTTCGACGCCAAGGCAGAACTGCCAAGAGCCGGCGCAGTGACCGGCTTGCCGCCGACTTTCGTACCGCTGCGGGCAGCAAGCGCCTTACCACCAAGCATGCCGATCGTGCTGGTCATGAAGTGTCTCCAGAATTACGTTTGAGAATGTTTGCGCTTCACGCGATACGCTGTCAGGTGACCCTACACCCAACCGCTCATGGCGGCTGTGAGAGCCGCCGAATCCTATGTGCATAAATAATCTCAGGCCATTGGGATGATCCGTTTTGTCACCACTCGTGGCTACGAAGTCACTGTACGGGCACTCACCCATTGGCCGAGCGAAAATGGCT
The DNA here is from genome assembly GCA_964651805.1 of uncultured Hyphomicrobium sp. Classification (GTDB taxonomy): domain Bacteria; phylum Pseudomonadota; class Alphaproteobacteria; order Rhizobiales; family Hyphomicrobiaceae; genus Hyphomicrobium_B. The sequence goes on from CAZYXX010000001.1 coordinate 917,389, forward strand.
GCCGCTTCGCAACTATCAACTACAACACGCTCTTTGCGAGCCGCCGCTTGCCGGCCGGCACTTACATTTTCACCGACCACGAGCGCCTGTCGGATCGCGAACTCGGGTTAGCATCTGAGGTGTACATGGCGCTTCGGTCGGCGGCACCGCGCGTGCGCGTGCTCAACGATCCGGCCCGGGTCAAAACACGGTTCGCGCTTTTGCGCGCACTGCACGAGGCTGGGCTCAATGCTTTCGACGCTTACTCGGCCGAGGGGCTTCCCAAGCCGAAGCGATTCCCCGTCTTCATCCGGTCCGAGTGGGACCACGCCAAACCCTTGACTGGCCTCCTCCAATCGCAGGACGAACTGGAACGAGAGCTTGCGGCGCTCGAGCAAAGAGGCGTGCCGCTGCGCGGTCAGCTCGTCATTGAATACTGCGCGGAGCCGGTGGCGCCTGGCATCTTCCAGAGGTTTGGGACGTTTCGCGTCGGCGACGACGTTCTGCTCGATCATGCGGCCACGGAAGACAATTGGAACGTCAAGTACGGCAAGATCGGCCTGGTCGGTGACGACGTCTATGCCAAGCACGATGGATGGGTCCGGACCAACGCGTTTCATGATCCGCTTCGCAAGGCCTTCGAAATTTCCAGCATCGAGTATGGCCGAGCGGATTTCGGGCTCGTTGGCGGCATACCGCAGGTCTACGAGATCAACACCAATCCGACGCTCGGCAATCCCTATCGCAAGCAGCATCCGTCCGCTCTGCGACAGGCAACGCTTGAGTTCGCGCGCAGGCGCTTCGCCGAAAGCATGGCGAAGATCGATCTTCCCGAAACGGAGCCCGAGGTTGAGATATCCGGCGATGCGCTCGACGACTATCGCAGGGAATTCGGGTGGCGTCGAAAAGCCGTTCGCCGCGTGAAGTCCTGGACCTACCGCTTGAAGTCATCGAACAACTGGTACAAGCGGCAGTAAAAAAAAGCAGCCGGCGATTGCCGGCTGCTTCTTAAGTTCAAGCTCGTTCACGATGCTCGCAACAGTCCGCTCACGTCGAGCGATGCTGCGATGCCTCGATGCAATCCTCGACAGTGCGCAGTCCGGTCGTCGGTGCCGACACCAGCACCGCCATGTTGCCCGGCTTGTGCTCGTTCCGGTACATGCGCATGTGCGCCTTCGGAATTTGCGACCAGGAGAACACCTCCGACATGCACGGGTCGATGCGCCGCTCGACGACGAGCTTGTTCGCCTGTGCCGCTTGCGCGAGGTTGGCGAAGTGCGATCCCTGCACGCGCTTCTGATGCATCCAGAGATAACGCGCGTCCATCGTCAGATTGTAGCCGGTCGTGCCGGCGCAAATGACGACCATGCCACCGCGCTTCACGACCTGCACCGAGACCGGAATTGTCGATTCGCCAGGATGCTCGAAGACGCAATCGACGTTCACGCCCTTTCCGGTGATCTCCCAAATGGCCTGCCCGAACTTACGCATCTCCTTCAGCCACGCTTGATACTCGGGCGAGTTCACCTTCGGCAACTGACCCCAGCAGTTGAAGTTCTTGCGGTTGATGACGCCTTTGGCACCGAGCTGACGGACGAAATCGAACTTGTCGTCTTCCGATACGACACCAATCGCGTTGGCGCCGGACGTCGCGCACAGCTGCACCGCGAACGCGCCGAGGCCGCCGGCGGCGCCCCACACAAGCACGTTATGACCCGGACGAAGAACGTGCGGGCGATGACCGAACAGCATGCGGTAAGCAGTGGCGAGCGTCAGCGTGTAGCAAGCGCTCTCTTCCCACGTCAGATGCTTGGGGCGCTCGAGCAGCTGGCGGTCCTGCACGCGGCAGAATTGCGCGAACGAACCGTCCGGTGTCTCGTATCCCCAGATGCGCTGCGACGGCGAAAACATGGGATCGCCGCCGTTGCACTCCTCGTCATCACCGTCGTCCTGGTTACAGTGAACAACGACCTCGTCGCCCACCTTCCAGCGTTTGACCTTGGAGCCGACGGCCCAAACGATGCCGGAGGCGTCCGATCCGGCGATATGGTACGGCTGCTTGTGCACATCGAACATCGAGATCGGCTTGCCGAGCGATGCCCAGACGCCGTTGTAGTTGACGCCCGCCGCCATCACGAGGACGAGCACGTCGTGGCTGTCGAGCTGCCACGTCGGGACAACCTCGACCTGCATGGCCTTATCAGGCTCGCCTTCACGATCCTTTCGGATGGTCCAGGCGTACATGTTTTTGGGCACGTGCCCGAGCGGGGGGATCTCGCCGATCTCGTAGAGGTCCTTCTTGCCCACTCCGGATACGAATTCGGAGGCAGTCATGCCGGCTCCGAGGGCCGCTTTCTTACTGGCTGATTGGCTCGCCATAGTGTCTTAATTCTCCCGGCCTGCCCCCATTAGGGGACGGTTTAGCGCCTCTCGTGAATGCTCGCGTCCTGCCGCCTCTTGGCGGGCGGCGAGCGCTTTATCAAGCATGTTTTTGCGGTGCACAGAAGGGGGGATGCCGGGGGTGCGACCGCGCAAGGTCTCCTTAACGAAAATCTATTAGTCTTTTGGCGCCCGGCCCCTAGGAGCCGGTGGTCTCGGCGCGTTTTGGTGTGCAGGTACGCCATGAAGGACTTTTTCTGGTCGCTCCAGACCATCGACAGCTTCACCTATTACGTGCTGTTCGTGCTCACGGCCGCAGTGGCTTGGTTCATCAAAGAGATCGTCGGATCGGCGTTCCTGGCGACCCTCAGCGTCCCGGTGCTTATGCTGGGCGGCGTGCTGTCGTTCCGGGGCTTCCAGATCGCCATGGTGACCATCGTCCCCGACAAGGACGCCAACGTCGTCATCACCTCGGCGGTTGGCGCATTCGTCGCGCTTTTGCTGATGATCCTGAGCGTCTGGCTGACCGCAAAGGCGCGGGAAGCCCGGACTCGCCGGCGCCAGGTCCTGCCTGTCGCACCCTCAGAGAGCCGCTGACTCCGGCTTTCCGGTAAGGTTGGTTGGGCAGCGCTGGTGAAGCGTCGCGGCGACCTGGCATTTTGCATTGCAACGGCATTGCGTTAGCTTTAGCGCTCATCCATTGCACCGCAGCCGGGGCCCGTCATGTCTGACAAGAAAGTGGAATCTGCCAAATCGACCGCGCCGGAACGCGACAAACCGTGGCTTTTCCGCACGTACGCGGGGCACTCGACGGCGGCGAAGTCGAACGCCCTCTATAAGAAGAACCTGTCCAAGGGACAGACTGGCCTTTCCATCGCCTTCGACCTACCGACCCAGACCGGCTACGACAGCGACCATGAACTGGCGCGCGGCGAGGTCGGCAAGGTCGGCGTACCCGTATCGCACATAGGAGACATGCGGACCCTGCTCGACGGTATTCCGCTCGATCAGATGAACACGTCGATGACGATCAACGCCACGGCGGCGTGGTTGCTTTCGCTCTACATTGCCACAGCGGACGAGACGGGCGCGCCGCGCACCAAGCTCACCGGCACGATCCAGAACGACATCATCAAGGAATATCTGTCGCGCGGAACTTATGTATTCCCGCCGGAGCCTTCGTTGCGGCTGATCAAAGATACGATCGTCTTCTCGACGAAGAACGTGCCAAAGTGGAACCCGACGAACGTCTGCTCCTACCATCTGCAGGAAGCCGGTGCGACGCCGGTGCAGGAGCTAGCATACGCCCTCGCCACCGCGCTTGCGGTGCTCGACACCGTCAAGGCTTCCGGCGAAGTGCCGCCCGAGGAATTCGGGAACGTGGTCGGCCGCGTCTCGTTCTTCGTCAACGCCGGCATGCGCTTCATAACCGAGATGTGCAAGATGCGCGCATTCACGGAGCTGTGGGACGAGATCACACGCGAGCGCTACGGCGTGACTGACCCAAAGCACCGCATGTTCCGCTACGGGGTGCAGGTCAATTCGCTCGGTCTCACCGAGCCGCAGGCCGAAAACAATGTCTACCGCATCCTGATCGAGATGCTGGCCGTCACGCTGTCGAAGAAGGCGCGCGCGCGCGCCGTGCAGCTGCCGGCATGGAACGAAGCGCTCGGTCTGCCGCGCCCGTGGGATCAGCAATGGTCGCTGCGCATGCAGCAGATCGTGGCTTATGAGACGGACCTGCTCGAATACGGCGACATTTTCGACGGCTCGGTTGAGATCGCCAAGAAGGTCGCAGCGCTCAAGGAAGAGGCCAAGGCCGAGCTTGCGACCATCGAGAAGCTCGGCGGCGCGGTAGCGGCCATCGACTATATGAAGCGGCGCCTGGTCGAGAGCGGCACTGGGCGATTGTCTCAGATCGAAAGCGGCGAGTTGACCGTCGTTGGCGTCAACAGGTTTATCGAGACGGAGCCATCACCTCTTTCAGGCGGCTCGGACGCCATCATGGTTGTCGATCCGGCAGTCGAGGCGGAGCAGGTGGAACGCCTGAAGGCCTGGCGCTCGTCGCGCGATGCGAAAGCCGCAGCGGCCGCAATTGTCGAGGTCGAGCGGGCCGCAAGGGAAGGCCGCAATATCATGGAGTCGTCTATCGCTGCGGCGCGTGCCGGCGTCACGACAGGCGAATGGGGCACGGCCCTTCGCAAGATCTTCGGCGAGTATCGGGCTCCGACAGGCGTCGCGCAGGCGGCGGTTGCACGTGATGGCGCGGCGCTCGCCGAGGTTCGCGCCAACGTTGAGGCGACATCGGAAAAGCTTGGCCGCCGTATCAAGTTCCTGGTCGGCAAGCCGGGTCTGGACGGCCACTCCAACGGCGCGGAACAGATTGCTGTTCGCGCACGTGACGTCGGTATGGAGGTCGTCTACGAGGGCATCCGGCTGACGCCGGCCCAGATCGTGCGCGCAGCGGTGGACGAATCCGTGCACGTCATCGGACTGTCGATCCTGTCAGGCAGTCATGTTCCGCTGGTTAAGGAAGTTCTGGAGCGGATGCGCAAGGAAGGACTTGACGACGTGCCACTTGTCGTCGGCGGCATCATTCCACCGGATGACGCCAAGACCCTGAAAGCGTTCGGCGTCGCTGCCGTCTACACGCCGAAGGACTTTCAGCTCAACGACATCATGGCCGACATCGTCAAGCTCGTCGATCGTCACGCCAAGGCCGCCTAAACCTCGTGAACGGCAATGAAAACCTGGGTCATACTTTTTTTGCTGCTGCTCCTCATGGGCGTTGCATTCGGGCTTGGGCGGGATCTTTATTCCCGCGAGGTTCAGGTGGTGCGCGGAACCGTCGTTTCGTACACACCTGGAAGCCAGCCCCATAAATGGCCGACTGCGACCCCACCCAGCTATACAGTGAAGCTTGACGATGGACGCGTCGTGACGGTCGCAACGGCTGACGCCACGGGCGCACCAGCTGGAAGCCCGATCAATGTTGTCGAACTCGCTGCTCCCTGGGGACAGGCGTGGTTCAAGCAGGGCAGCCCCTAAGCTATGGAGAAAGTCACGTGCGGGAAGAAACGCGCAAACGCCTCGATCGGGCAATTTTCATGGAACGCGCGAAATTCGCAGGCATGGTGGTCGCCGGCATCGCGGTGCTGGCGGCCGTCTTCGGATTCGAGACGCTCGATCTGGAGGTGACGGACAAGCGCGTGCCGGGATCGGTCGAAGGCATCTCGCCGCTGGTTTCGAAGACCAGCGCGGCTGACGGCGTCAACATCGACGTCAAGCTCGATGATGGCCGACACGTCCGGGTCGTCGCCCAGAAAGAGCACGAGCCGCACGTCGGCGACCGCATCGAGGTGACGGAACATCATCATGCAACGGGGCGCGTGACGCACACGTTTAGGTGACGGCGTGCGCTATGCCGGCAAGCCGAGACGTTACGCGGGACAAGCTTGATCGCGCCCTGATAAGGACCTGCGTTGACGCGGGCGGTCGAGGCGGATAGAAGCCGCACTTCGCAAGCCTCAGTGGCGGAACGGTAGACGCGGCAGACTCAAAATCTGCTATCCGCAAGGGTGTGGGGGTTCGAGTCCCTCCTGGGGCACCATTTATGGATGGCGAGCTAGCCACTGCTAGAACGGGAGCGCTCGCCGCAGACCACGGCCGACGCGTTTCACGCCGCCGGCCGCCGCGCGGCCAACCTTGGTAATCGGGCGCGCCTTGATCACGCGCTTTAGCGGATCAACCTGGAGCGTTTTGCCGACGAAGGGAAACGCGGCGCCAACGCCCGCCAATCCCGGAATGAGCTTCTCCGAGAAGCGCAGCGGCGCGGAGATGACGCCCGCTACCGACGCGTGGACGACGCGCCCGACCGACCTGTGGCGCCGGCACGACTTGTTCTTGTTGCAGATGTTGACCTCGCCCTCGTGCAACAGTACCAGCGTGTCGCCGCCGCCATCGACGTAGACGTCAAAGACCGTGCCGCGAACGCCGATCGTGGCGGAAGGGGTCTCGAGCCTGTAGGCGTCTTTCTTCTGCGAACCGGTGATGAAGCGGAACGTCCCCTTTATGAAGTTCATCCCGATGGTCGTCACGCCTTCGGATTTTCCGATCACGAACTCATCGAGCCTCATGCCGGCATTCGGGCCCAAGGCAAGTTTGGTCTGATCGTCGAGCCGCAACTCGGCTTCCGACTCCGCGCCGGTCTCAAGCAACTCCGTTTGGTGGACGCGACCACCTTCCGTCAGATCGCGCTTGTCGCTGCCGAGCGTCGCGACGACTTCGCGCTTAATGACGATGGCGGTGCCGATTTCCGCAGGCGGGTCTTCTGCTCTCGCATGACTGGGCGCAAGACCACTTGCGAGAAATCCAAAAGCGACGAGTCGCACGCAAACGCACACCAACCGACACGACACGCGTGACTGCATCATTGTCGGCACATCTTTCTGGGTTTCCCTCGCCTGGAGTAGAAACTATCATGCCTGTAGGTTGAAATACACGGACCACCGATGAACTCCGACAAACGAGCTCTCCATCGCTGGTTCAGTATCAAATCTGCCTATTGGTTGATCGTTCTGACTGCTGTTTCAGCATGTATTGTCCTGCGCGTTGCGGATCCGGGCTTCATGGCCCGCCTTCGTCTGCTCGGTTTCGATCTGCTGCAGCAGGTCTCGCCACGGGTTCCAAGCTCTGCCTACCCTGTGCGCATTATCGATATCGATGAGCGATCACTCGAAAAGTATGGCGGCTGGCCGTGGCGTCGCGACATCCTCGCCGAACTGGTCGACAAGCTCTTCGCCTCTGGCGTCCGCGTTGTCGTATTTGACGTCGTCTTTCCCGCCGCGAGCAGCGCTTCGTTCGATCAACTGCCGGCGGCTGTCCGAGACGATGTCGAATTGAAGCCCTTGCTCGAGAGGCTGCGTAGCGCGCAATCCTCGCCCGATGCCGCATTCGCCCGCGCGGTCGCAGAAAATTCGACGGTTCTTGGCGTTATTGGATCGTCGTCACAGGCCGCTGGCACACTGCCGCTGGCAAAAGCTTCATTCGCGACCATCGGCGAAAGCCCGACAGACTTCGTGCCGAGTTTTACGGCTGCCTCCACCAATCTGCCGGAACTCGAACAGGGCGCGGCCGGCATCGGCGCGATGAACTGGCTTCCCGATCACGATCAGATATTGAGGCGCATTCCGACCGTGGTCTCGATCGGCGGCAAGCTCTATCCATCGCTCGCGATCGAGGCCTTCCGTCTATCGAAAGGCGTCAAGACGATTGGGTTGCGCTCTGCCGGGGACGGTGGTTTCGGCGGAGACCGAGGGATCACGACGATCGCCGTCGGCGACACCAAGATACGCACGGACCAGGACGGTCAGCTCTGGCTTTCATTCTCGCGGCGCGATCCGAAGCGCTCGATCTCCGCGGGAGACGTTCTCGACGGCGCCGTGGGCGCAGATAAGCTAAAGGGTCGCATCGCGATCATCGGCACGAGCGCGCCAGGATTGCTGGACTTGCGCGCCACGCCCCTCGACCCGATCATTTCAGGCGTGGAAATTCACGCTCAAGCACTTGAGCAGCTTCTGAGCGACCGACTGCTCGTCAGGCCTGACTATGCCAAAGGGCTCGAGATCGTTCTTGCCATCGCGTCGGCGCTGCTCCTTGCCGCCATCGTCTATCTTTATGGCGCACGCAACTCGGCCGTCGCCGGGTTCTTGAGCGTTTGCGCGCTCTTTGCGGGAAGTTGGTGGGCCTACTCCAACGGTCTGCTGTTGGATGCGGTGTTCCCGGTCATCACAAGCACCGCGGCGTACATTTTCGGAACCGGCTACCTCTACTACGAGGCGGAAAGCGAACGAAATCGCGGTCGCGAAGCGCTGCGTCGCATCGCGTTGGAAATGGAATCTGCTGCACAGATTCAGCGAACGTTTCTCCCCAAAGAGGTTCCGACCGGACCGCTGCGAGACAAATTCGAACTGTTCGCAGTGATGAAACCCGCAAAGTCGGTGGGCGGTGATTTCTTCGACTACTTCCTCATCAACGACACGAAGCTAGGTTTTGCCGTGGGGGACGTCTCGGGTAAGGGTGTGCCGGCGGCTTTGTTCATGAGCGTCTCGCGGACCGTGTTGCGGACGATCGCGTTCGAGGACGCCGAGCCTGGCGCGACGCTATCGAAGGTCAACGCGATCCTGTCTCGCGACAATACCGAGGGCATGTTCGTCACGATCTTCTACGCGGTTTTGGATCTTGAGACCGGCCAGCTTGCGTTCACCAGTGCCGGGCATGACGATGCGCTCTTCGTCGGCGGGTCGGGCGAATGCGAACGGCTGCACTTCATGGCGCCGGCGATCGGACTTTTCGAGGACGCCACGTTTCCGACGGCGACGCGCGAGCTTGCGAACGGCGACACCATCATGCTGCTGACCGACGGCATTACCGAGGCCTTCAGCATCGACGGCCGCGTGTTCAGCGCTGACCGCGTCGTCAAGTTCGCGACGCGGCGCCTCTATTCTGGCGCGCAGGATCTCGTCGTATCGCTTGCCGATGAGGTTGCACGCTTTTCCGAAGGCACGGAACAATCCGACGACATCACGTGCGTCGCAATGCGCTTTACGGCGTAGCGGCCTCACAAATTATATCGAGGCGGTTGCAATCCCCGATGCGCGCGTAGGAGAGCCGCGTCGCGTAAGCTCTTATCAAGCCGATGCCGAAGCCTCCCGGCTCATCGGTCAGCAGATTCCGCTCGGTTGGTCCCTGCCATTCCAGCACGTTGAAAGCCACCCCATTGTCGGTGACGATCGCGCGGGCGCGGGCGGGACTAAGGTCGATTTCGACGACCACCGCTGGGAGCGGCGTATCCTGCAATCCGTAGCTGATCAGGTTGGAGAGGACTTCGTTGATACAGAGCTTCAGGTCAGCGGCGAGAGAATGTTCGACCCCGCTCTGATCACACTTTTCGTCGAACCACTCATTGAAGCGGGTTACATCGGACGCTGTAGGATTGAGGCCAATAGTATCTTCCAGGCTCATCTACCACACTCTGCGATCGCGGCTTTCTCGTCCGCGACCACGGGAATGATGCTGTCGATCCCGGTGGATCTCAGTACCTTGCGCGCATCGTCGGACGGGTTGGACACGACAAGCCGACCGCCGTTCTTGGTAATCGCTCGGGCCGCCTTAACAAGGACGCGTATTCCGACCGAAGCGAGAAACGTCACGTCGGTGAAGTTCACAATCACCTTGCGGTACTTCCCCGCGATATCCACCAAAGGCGCTTCGATCTCGCCAGCGCCCGCTATGTCGAGTGCACCCTTCAGCTTAACAAGCAGGATGTCATCGGGAAGTTCAACCTTATCCCATCTCATTCGTTCCCCCGTCAGTATTGAAAAAGTTATTCTAGTTTTATGAATCAGCCGGCAGTGCCGCTATCTTCGAAGAATGAGCTGACAAATGCGGATCCGGTATTGGTCAGATCAAATGCGTGCAGTCCGAGCACGTTCGACATCAGTTTGAAACTCGCGATGCCACGCACAGAGTTGCCGTTGCGATCGAGCCGCGGCGAATATGTGCCGATGCCTAGCTGGCGATTCACGACGCCCATGATGCCGCCACCGACGCCGCTCTTGGCCGGGATGCCAACCTCATACGTCCAACCACCCGAGAAATCGTACATGCCGCACGAGAACATGACCGACTGCGTATCGCGGACGCAATCGAGATCGAAAACGTGGTTGCCGGTCACGGGCTGAACCCCGAGATTGGCGATCGTTGCGCCGATGATCGCGAGATCGGCTGCCGTCACCATGATCGAGCACTGCTTGAAATAGAGATCGAGCGCCGGTTCGACAGGCTCTTTCAACGCGCCCGCGCTCAGCAGCAGATGCGCAATTGCCCGGTTGCGATGGCCAGTGAGAGCTTCCGATCGATACACGTCCTCGTTGAGTTCAAGCTTTCTGCCGGCGGCTTCTGAAAACTTCTCAAGCAAGACGTCAAAGGCAGCGTCCGGACCAAGTGCATCCCGCAACAGTCCGGACACCGCGATGGCGCCCGCATTGACCATCGGGTTGAATGGCCGCCGTGTCACCGGGCTGAACTCGATCGCATTGAACGGGTCTCCGCTGGGCTCGACCCCAACGTGCGCCAGCACATGTTCGCGCCCACACAGCTCCAGCGCCATACAGTACGTAAGCGCTTTTGACGTCGATTGAATCGTAAACGGAACGTCGGCGTCGCCGATCGTGTGGATTTTGCCCTTAGTCGTCGCGACCGCGATGCCAAACGAGTTGGGCGGGACTTTCGCCAGCTCCGGGATGTAGTCGGCGAGTGCTCCCGCCTCGTCCTGGCGGCTTCGCGCGTAGACATCTGCCAGTATCTGGTCGACGTTCGATGCCTTCGGTTCAAGCTTTGGAGCCTGGGGCTCCAGTCCCGGAGCGCTGGAGGCCGGGATCGTCGCCTCAAGCGAGGGAGCGAGTGCGACGCGCGGAACTCCCGGCTCCACAGTGCCCGGTGATCCGCCCTTGTCGTCCGTCTTCTTCCAAAAAGCCATTTTCACGCGCGCCTCCCCGGAGCGCCCAAAATTCATTCAATGCGTGCCTATTCGTTGACATCCGCGCGCAACGCAATATGGCGGGCGTTTCTGCAAGCCATTCTGCGCGAAAGGGTTTTCGGATAGGGCGACCATTGTGCAGAGCGATTTCCGCAACTTCTATGCCAAGCATCTCGTGCCTGTTCACTGCTGACCGCCTAGCCAAGAAGTCCGCGCCAGCTCACGTACGCTCCGACGCTCGCAACCAGGATTGCAAATATGCGAGAGAGAGCGGCTTTTCGGTTCGACAGTACGGTTGCGAGCCCGCTCCCAGCGAGGCCGCCTGCGACGCCGCCGGCAATGAAGAACGCGACGAGCCTCCAATCGACAAGGCCCGAGAAAGCGTAGTTGGCAGCAGTCGTCAGTCCGAACGCGGTGACGGAGATGAGCGATGACCCGATCGCGCAGATCATCGGCATGCCTGTGGCCGCGACGATGCCAGGCACCACGAGAAACCCGCCGCCGATGCCGAAGAAGCCCGAGAGGGCGCCGACAGCGGCACCGTACGCCAGAAGCAGCGGCGCAAGTTGAGGAGCAGTTTCCCGGGTGAGGCGAACATTGATGTCACCTTCGGCGTCTCCTCTGAGCAGCACCAACGCGGCGACCGCCATCATCAGGATGCCGAACAACGCAAGCAGCTTCTGCCCATCGAAGGCTTTTCCGAACGTCGATCCGATGGCGGCTCCGGCTACGCCGGCAGCCGCAAACACGAACGCGCACCGCCATTTCACGTGACCTGCTCGCGCGTGCCCGATCAGATTGACGAAGGCGCTCAACGCGACGGCAACTGCACTCGTGCCGATGGCAATGTGCGGAGACTTGACGCCCACGACGTAGACAAGTAGCGGGACGGCGAGGATCGATCCTCCGCCACCGATCAAGCCCAGCGCAAAGCCGACAAGAGATCCGGCTCCCGTTGCGAGCAGATCTTGCCAGAACATCAGGCGAGGACCTTAGGCTTGGCGAGCCATTCCCGTCCTTTCAGCATAGCCGTCCAGTAAACGGGGGGCAGAATGCGCTCTTTGAGCAGCCAAGCCGCGCGTGACGGCCTGGTTCCGTCAAGAACGTAGTTTGGGAAAGTTGGCGCGAGCTTCCCACCGTAGGTGAATTCGGCCAGCACGATCTTGCCGCGCTCAACGGTCAGCGGACACGAGCCATAGCCGTCGTAGCCGCATTGCGCGGGCCGGATGCCTTTGTCGAAAAGGATGTTTTCAGCGACCACAGGCGCCTGCTTGCGCGCCGCCGCGGCCGTCTTCGCGTTTGGCGTGTTCGCGGCGTCGCCCAGACCATAAATATTGGGATACCGCTTATGACGAAGGGTGGCCTGATCGACATCGATCCACCCCGCGCTATCGGCGAGCGGGCTGCTCCTCACAAAGTCCGGTGCGATCTGCGGCGGCACGACATGGATCATGTCGAACCGGTCTTCAATCTGCTCAGAGGCGCCATCGGGCCCCGTGCGTTTGATATAAGCCCTTTTTCCAGGGCCATCGATCGCAGAGAGCGTATGGTTGAACTTGAGGTCGATGTCGTAGCGCTTCACATAATTCATGAGCGCCGGGACATATTCGGACACGCCAAATAGTACACCGCCGGCATTGTAGAACGTCACGTCGATGTCCTTGAGCCGGCCCGTTCGCAGCCAATGGTCGGAAGATAGATACATCGCCTTTTGCGGCGCGCCGGCACACTTGATCGGCATCGCCGGCTGCGTGAACAACGCACGTCCCGACGACAGCGACTTTACGAGCTCCCAGGTGTACGGCGCGAGATCGTAGCGGTAATTAGAGGTGACGCCGTTCTGGCCGAGCGTTTCGACTAGTCCCTCAACGCCACCCCAATTGAGTTTGATGCCAGGACAGACGACGAGGTGATTGTAGCGAATGACGCGGCAGCCCTCGATCACGATGGCGTTGTTGTCGGGATCAAAGCCCGCGACGCCGGCCTTGAGCCATGTGACGCCGCGCGGAAGAACGGCACCCATGTCCTTCGCGGTTGACTCGGGTCGAAACACACCGCCGCCAACCATCGTCCAGCCGGGTTGATAGTAGTGCGTGTCGGCCGGGTCTATGACCGCGATGTCTAATTTGCGATTGCGCCTGAGCAGGCTTGCGGCGACCGCAGCACCTGCAGCGCCGCCTCCAACGATGACGATGTCGTGGCTTGCGACGGGCTTGTCCGCGCTCACGCCGCCGCCATGAATGATCCGGTCGGCGACGCCGCTCAAATCGAAACCTGCCGATTTCGCCGTCTCGACGATTTCCATCAAAGGCTTTCGGCCGGCTTGCGACAGGGCCCAAAGTGTCGTGGAGCGCGTGCCCGTCCGACAATAGGCAAGAACAGGCTTCGGCAAAGAATCGAGCGCGGCGCCAAAAACAGCCGCGTGCGCATCGCTCACCTTGCCCGACTGCACCGGATCGTAGCGGAACGCGAGCCCCGCCGCGGCGGCGGCACGCTCTATCTCCGCGAAGGACGGTTGATCTGCGCCCTCGCCGTCCGGGCGATTGCAGATGATAGACCTGAAGCCCTGGGTCGCGATCTCCGCGACGTTCGCCGGAGTGATCTGAGGCGCGACCGATAACTCGGCCGTGAGTTTTTTTGGTGTCATGTCTTTTCCGCCTGTTTCTCCGCTCATTCCACGCAAGCGTTTTAGAGTTCGTTAATCGGCACCTTGAGGTGCCGCTTGCCCTGATCGTCGGGCTCAGGAAGATTGCCGCCGCGCATGTTCACCTGGATCGACGGGATGATCAGTCTGGGAAGTTCGAGCGTCGCATCACGCGCCGTGCGCATCTTGACGAACTCCTCTTCGCTAACGCCGTCGCGCACGTGGATGTTGTGCGCGCGCTCCTCGGCCACCGTCGTCTGCCATTTGATGTCGCGTCCATCGGGCGCGTAATCGTGGCACATGAAGAGCCGGGTCTCCGGCGGCAGATCGAGAACACGCTTGATCGAACGATAGAGGACGTGGGCATCGCCGCCGGGAAAGTCGGCGCGCGCGGTGCCGCCGTCCGGCATGAAAAGTGTGTCGCCGACGAACGCCGCATCGCCGATCACGTGCGTCATGCACGCGGGCGTGTGCCCCGGCGTTAGCATCGCGAACGCCGTCATACTGCCGATATCATATGTATCGCCGTCCCGGAACAGGCGGTCAAACTGGCTGCCGTCGCGCTGGAACTCTGTACCTTCGTTGAAGATCTTGCCGAATACGTCCTGTACGATCTTGATGTTCTCGCCGATGCCGAGCTTTCCGCCCAGCTTGCCTTGAATGTAGGGGGCCGCCGACAGATGATCGGCATGGGCATGGGTCTCGATGAGCCATTCGACCTTGAGACCATGGTCCTTGACGAAGGCAATAATCTTGTCAGCGGACTCATAGCTGATGCGACCGGCCGCGTAGTCGATGTCCATGACGCTATCGATGACGGCGCAAGCGTTCGATTGAGGGTCCTTCACGACGTAACTTACGGTGTTCGTTTGCGGATCGAAGAACGCCGTGACCTCGGGCTTCAGCGACAGGTCAACGGGATGAGGAATGGTGGTCATGTGTTTCTCCCGAGGCTTCAGGACTGAGCGGGTGTTGCCAGCTTCACCGCCGAAGTGGCGCGATGCAAGGTCGTGAATCGAGCGATGGCCATACCGGCAAGCATAGCCGAAACAAAGATGAACGCGGGAGGCGTGCCGAGCGAGAGCGCGGCCAATGCGGGGCCAGGGCAGAAGCCGACCAGCCCCCAGCCGACGCCGAAAATTGCCGCGCCCGCGAGCAGATACGGATCAACGGTGCCGGCCGCCGGAATCTGGAACTTCGTGGCAAATATCGGCGTTCCGCGCGCAAAGACGAGGCGATAACCTAACCCCGTCGTAAGCACTGCGGTCGCCATTGTAACCGCAAGGCTCGGATCCCATTGGCCGGTCACATCCAGGAATGCCTGTACTTTCGATGGATTCACAAGACCCGAGACGCACAAGCCGAGGCCGAACACCACGCCGGATACAAATGTCGCCAAAGCCTGCATGAATTAGCCTCCTACTACGTGCTTGATGATGAACACGGTGATCATTGCTGTCGCCACGAACACCGGGGTCGCGACCAGAGAACGGAGCGACAGGCGAGCGGTGCCGCAGACGCCGTGCCCGCTGGTGCAGCCTCCACCGACTACGGCACCAATACCGACCAAGAATCCTGCGGCAAGCAGCAGCGGCGTATTGGAGGTGACAGCGAAATCGACTTGCTCGCCACTCACCAATCCAAACAGAGCGGGTGCCGCAATGATGCCGGCGACAAAAGCGAGGCGAATGAAAAAGTCTCCGTCCTCGTAAGGCGGCAAAAGCCGCGACGCGAACCCGCTCACGCCAGCAATGCGGCCCGCCGTGAGCATCAGCAAGACGGCGGCAAAACCGATCAGCGCGCCGCCGGCGGCAGCAGATGCAAAATGATAAGTCGTCATGATTGCCTTCTCGGAACGCAGTCCTCGGCGCGGCGCGATCGAGATCGCGCTTCGAACCATCAGTTTTATTGGATGACCGCTCGATCGGTCGGCTGTGGCGCCGCCTTCATCGCCGCCCAGATCGCGAAGCAAAATCTTCTATCGCTGACATCGCGTGCAGGTGCTGACGCCCGCTAGGCGGTAGGCGGGACAGAAGCGGGCCAATCCTGAAAGCAGCGGGATCAGCCCGACCAAGCCCCACGATGTTTTCGGTCCGACGAAGACGACGCTCAAAAGAGCGAGACCGATAACAATGCGCAATGCGCGGTCCCACGAGCCGATGTTGGCTGTCATGATACTCTCCGATGGTTGTTTCGGAAAGCACCGTAGGATCGCAAGCGCGCGGGGTCTGTGACCTAGTCACCAACAGATAGATCAGGGAGCAGAGGCAAGCTGCCGCAGCGCTTCACGGCTGCGGAGATCGATGGCGCCGCGCGACGTCGAGATCCATCCGCGGCGCTGGAACTCGTTAAGTTGCCGACTGATGACCTCGCGCGCCGTTCCGAGCTCCGCGGCGAGCTGCTGATGGGTCAGCTCCACGTGATCGTTCGCATCGCTGAGTTCAAGCAGGCGCTGAGCCAGCCGCACATCAATACGGGCGAAAGCAACCTCCTCAATGACACGGAAGAGGTTGGTGATGCGGACGCTGAAGGCGGTGAAGACAAAACGGCGGAATGTCTGCGAGCGGGCGATCAGATCGTCGAAAGTCGTGCGCGGAATGGCGACCGCCTCGACGTCCGTTTCGGCAATGCCCTCGGCTTGATATTCTTCGTAGCCCATCAGGCATGCGGTTGTCAGCGCGCAACTCTCACCCGCCGAAACCCGATACAGCACGATCTCGCGGCCTGTTTCCGATACCTGCTGGACACGCACAGTTCCATCGAGCAGGAGCAGATACGCTTCTGGCGCCTGGCCTGGCCCGAATATGCGGGTGCTCGCAGGCAGACGAACAACCTTGCTTGTCTCAATCAGGGGCTTGGCAACGTCGGCCTCAAGAGCCCGAAGACCCGGAAAAGCTTCGATCCAATCGTGGTTCGACATTTCGCCTGCCGCGCCATGCTTGTTGCCAACGGGCTCTCATAGCAGAATTTTTGTTACGACAGGTCGATATCGGTTCGTGCGACGGGCGAGCGCTTCAGCTTTCGGTGCTCGATCCGAATAGTCTTCATGCTTTCTGAGCTAGCAGTTCGTTATGCTCTATTTTTTGCGCGCTTGCGGCGCGATACTTTGCGCGCAAGCTCGTCGACAAGCGCTTTGTCGATCAGAGGCGGGCGCCGGTTTACAGGTCTCACCGCGACATCGTCGGCAGTGTCGACAGCGACCGGATCGCTCGCTGGAAAAGTCTGCGTGAGAGCCTCGGTGAGCTCCTTATCCAGAACCTGTTTGCTTTTCGGCTCGTTCATCATCGCCAATCCCTGCCTATACACGTCACCTCTAGAAACGCGGCCGAGTGCGCTTTGTGCCAATATGTGTGTGAAACACCCAATTCGCTAGTAGCAGGAGCGGCGCCGCGCCGCATGCGCAACACTTGTTAAGCGTTTGATCGGCCTTCCACAGCCCTTCGATTGCCCCGATACCTTTGCATATGTTAGGCAAAGACTTGACCTTAACGGGGTAGCGATGCGCAATTGGGCGGCGATACTAACGGCCTGCATAGCTTGCCTATCCGTGCCTGCGCCTGCTTCCGCCGGCCCGGCATTGCTGTTCGACTCTGCTGACGGCAAAGTTCTCTATTCGGAAGAACCCGACAGCCTTTGGTATCCTGCTTCGCTCACGAAGGTCATGACGGCCTACGTCACCTTCGAAGCCATCAAGAATGGCGAGCTGAAGATGGACGACATGATCCCCTGCTCCCTCGTTGCGACGCTTCAGCCGCCGAGCAAGGTTGGATTGAACGTCGGCGCGAAGCTGAGCGTCGAGCAGGCGCTGAAAGCGATCATCATCAAGTCCGCCAACGACGTCACCGTCATGCTTGCTGAAGCCGTCGCCGGCAGCGAGCGTGCCTTTGTCGATCGCATGAATGCTGCGGCCAAGCGGCTCGGAATGACGCGGACGCACTTCGTCAATACGAACGGGCTGCCCGAGCCCGCTCAGGTCACGACGGCGCGCGATCTGGCGCTGTTGTCGCGCGCGGTGCTCAAGGACTACCCGCAATACGCAAACCTTTGGACGTTGCCCGACATGCGTATCGGGAAAAAGCGACTCGCCAGCCACAATGCGCTCCTCAAGACGTATCCGGGCGCGGACGGTCTCAAAACGGGCTTCACTTGCGATTCCGGTTTCAACGTGATCGCCAGCGCATCGCGCGACGGTCGACGACTGATGGCCGTTGTGCTCGGCGAGTCCTCGGGCAACGAACGGGCGATCCGCGCCGCGAGCCTGCTGGAGCACGGTTTCCTTAACTATGGCTGGAAGCAGCTCTTCAACACCACCACCCTCGATACGCTGCCGGTCGATCAGAGCGCGCGGCCGATAACATCAGTGCGCGAGTACGTCATTTCCTGGGACTGCGGCAATCGTAAGCGCCGGAAATCGGTTGCCCAACGCAACAAAGAGCTGAAGGCGAAGGTGACGGCGATCAAAGCGAGGGCGAAGTCCAAGACCGAACCGGCCCCAGCCGAGCCCAAAGCAAGCGTCGATCCGGAACCCACCGAGGAAGAAGAAACGACGTTCATCCCAGCTTACACCGCCTCGCAATTGCCGCTGAAGGGAAGCGTTTCACCGCAAGTTACGATCGAGCCGGACCCGCAGGCGCCGAAGGCAACGCTCACCTCGCCTTGATGGCGGTCAGCCGTCGTGACGCTTCAAATCCTAAACGATCAATTCCAACGGTGCGGAGTCGAGCGGGCAGCCCGGCGGCTCTATGACGTCGGGCGGCAGGATGGGTGCCGCCTCACTGTCGCCGCCGTAAGTGCCCGCGTTGTCGTCATCGCCTTGCGAGCGCGGTGCGTTCTCGTCCGATCCTGAATCGTCCATCAGGATCGGCACGTTCCGGTCCGGCATGAGGCGCAGCCGCGACGCGGCAAGCGCGCCGGTTGCAGGCATAGCCGTCACCGCGATCAGCAGGACATACGTCGCCGCCATTGGCCTCAACATCGCACTCTCACTTGACCTGAAGCTGCACGCCGCTTGCGCGTGTTAACGCTTACCGAAGGTTCGCCCGGTCGAGAGCGTCAGTCGGGCGCCATTCTTGCTTTGGCACGATACCAATACAGGATTTAACGATTGAGTAGGACTTTACCATGACCGAGACGCGTTCCGGCCTCTGGCATCCGGATTCGGACGCCACACCGACACCGCGCGACGTCCATTTCATGGCCGAGGTGCTTGAGGGGCGGCACGGCACATGGGCAGCCGAGGTTGCGGACTTCTTTGCCGCCTATCACGGGGAAAAAGGCGATGCGGGCCGCGCCTGGGCCTGGAGTGGCGTTGCGGAACTGGTCAGAAACCGCGAGCGCGAAAGGCTCGAAACACGATAAGACGTATCCAGCACGGCCTGACGGTTCTCTTTGGAACACGAAAGGCCGGAACACCCGGCCTATTCGATCTTTCGCTTGCGTTTTGGGCTCGGCTACATCGGTGAGCCGATGACAAGCGTCCAGAAGGACTTGAACTCCGTCTTCTGGTCCTGGACCAGCGCCACGCCCATGTGCTCGGCGTCGGGCATCAGCAAGTTCTTGTTGTGGCCAGGGCTATCTTCCCAGCCCTTCATGACTTCCTTGAAGTCGATCTGGCCGGTGCCGACGTTTTCGGCCGTCAGGCGCGCTTTGTAGCCGGTGCGCTTGACGCGGTCCCACGGGTTGGAGCCGTCCGAGCCGTAGTGCGAAATGCGGTCCCACTTGGCGAGATCGCGCGAATGGTTCTTGGCGGCCTCGGTGAGCTCGGGATTGAGTTTCAGCGGCTTCAGGCCGTTCTTCTTGCGATACGAATTGATGATGTCGCGCGCCATCTCGGCATCGAGCTGGGTGCGTGAGTAGTCGCGGTCGGCGAGGATGCCGGGCGCCGCCTTCTCGAAGGTTCCGGCCGGAGCCTGGTCGTCAAGCTTGGCGAGCTTGATGTTGCTCGGCGCGTAATTGCTGCCGCCGAGACCGACACCACTCGCAGGTTGCCTCGTCGAAAGAGACGCGGTGGTCGGATTGTCGGCAAAGCCCGAGGAGATCGAAGAAGATCCAAGACTGCAGCCGGCAAGGGCAATTGCCAGGCTGGAACTGAGTGCGACGCGATACATAACTGCAACTCCCGGCACACGACGTGCGGATACGCTCATCATTGCCTGAAATCCGTTAACTCGCCGTTAACGCTAACGCCGTGCAGTCCTTGTGCTGCCGCGCACGCAACGCGCTTGCCGGAGTAGCCCATGTCCGGAACCCTCGAACCCTAAAGTCCCGCCCATGCGCATCATCTCTCCAACAAGGTGTCGCGAATTTGACCGCGCCGCGGCTAAAGGCGGGTCACGACGGTAAAGTGGACGTTTGGGTTAAGGCAGATGAAACGGAGCACGCTGCACCAGATAGCACGGGATGAGACGGTCGGAGCTCTTGGAACGCCGGCCCCGTTGCATGAAGGTTCGCCGAGAAAAGCTTGATGATTCGCGAGCGGAGGGCGGGCGATGACGGTCGCAATCAAGCAGCCGGAGATCCGGCGAGCAGAAGGCGAAGCGGGGCTATCGATCGCGGATCTGGTCCTTTTGCGGGTGGCCGCCGGCGGGGCTACGCGGGCGGACTTGCAGCGCGACCTTGCAGCGCTCGTCGCTCCGCGCGTCTCCGGGACGCAGTTTAGGCGGGCAGCAGAACTCGCGATTGGCAGCCACGTGGGCCGCAATCTCGTGACGGAAGCGCGCGGTCGGCTCTCTGTCACGGCGGCCGGCACGGTTGCAGCTGCAGCGCTGATCGTGCCTGGACGGCTGGCGAGCGGCGCATGGACGGAAGTGCGCGACGCGCTCGTGCTCAAGGGCATCGGCATTGGGCCCACCACGAGCGCGTCCAAGGCCCTGCAGAGGGTCGAAAGCCTGTCTGCACTTGTGTTGCAGCGGCACTTCGGTTTGTCGACGACACGGGTTCTATCGCCCACCGATTTGCGCGCCGCGCTGGCGATCGTGGCGCTGGAGCGCGCCTTCGGGAACAAGATCAAGACAGGGCTCAATAAGGGCGCAGGGCTTCCGGCCAAGGCGGGGCGGTTGCTGGCGGCGCAGCTTTGCAAATCGCCGCGTGAGTTTTCGAGTGACGGAAAGCTGGTCCTGACACTCGCCGGGGACGTCGCATCGACGCAGGACGTGTCGCTCGAAGGCTTGAAGCTCGCCCTGCTGCGCCGGTTGACGAACGTCACAGAAACCGAGGCCGGCGGAGCGGCGGCGCCGCGCAGGGCGAGCGCACAGCCCATCAAACCGGACAACGACGCAACGCCGCTGCCCGATAGCGCGCCACCGCCAGTGCCGATCGCGGTTCCGCCGGACATGCGCGAATTCTGTCGTGCTGTGTTGGCGGCGGCACGACCCATCTCTGAGGGCTGGCCAGGAAACCGGAAGGCGTTTATCTCTTTGGTATGGCGTGCGATTCGCCATGGTCGGCCGGATTGGGGGCTTTCCGAGATCGCGTTCAAGGGGATGCTGGCCGAAGCGCATCGCTGCGGTCACATCGAACTTGTCGGTGCCGACCTTAAGGAAGGCCGCGATCCAAAGATGCTCGAGGATTCACGGATCCTCTACAAGAACACCATCTGGCACTTTGTGCGCGTCGAAGACTGAAGGCAATTCGTTTCGATATGGGCGTCGAGGCCGGTTCCCTGAAGAAGCAGCAGTTTGCTCCGCCGCTGGCGCCCGACAAGCTCAGCGAGGCGTTCGAGCACTCGATTACCTGGGAAGACGATCTGTGGCGCGCCGACCCGGTGGACGTGCCGGAAATTCACGCCAAAGCACGACGCAAATTCCATGACCTCGTAACGACGGTGACTTCGGGCCGCGGCTACCACGTGCGCGAGCGCATCCTGCTATTCCATGGCCAATCGGGCTCAGGAAAAACGCATCTATTGCGCGCGCTGCGGACCGAGACGCATCGCACGGGGCAGGCCTATTTCGGCTATGCGCAGATGACGCCGGATGTCGCAAGCTACGCTGACTTTTTCCTGCGCCGCCTCGTGCATTCACTGGAGAAGCCTTACGACCCGGACCGGTTCGGGGAATCGGCGCTGTCTCGGCTGACGAACAAGCTGGTGCTCGACTCGGGCGTCATCTCCGCCGCCGACCTCGACCAGCTTCGCGACGCGCAGCTTGACGACGGCGAACTTGCCCGCCTCATCCTGCGTCTGGCGGACGATATCGTCGCAAGCGAGAAATTCCAGACACGCGAAGTCGACATCAACATTGTGCGTGCGCTGCTCTACCTGCAGCGCCGAGACCCGCGCATCGATCAGCGCGTTCGGCAGTATCTGCACGGAAGGCAGCTGTCTCCGATCGCGCATGAGGCCGTCTCGGCGCTGGATCCCAATACGGGCGAGGATCGCTCGTTCGAAATCATCGCCGCGATCGGCGCGCTTGTTTGGAGCGTGGACCGTGCCGCGCTTGTCTTCTGTATCGATCAGGTCGAGGACTTGCGCTTCTTCGACAACTCGGAAGAGCGCTTCCAGCGCGCGATCCGCGATCTCATCCAGATCGCAAACCGGCTGACGAACGCGATCCTCATCATCTCGTGCCTTGAGGACTTTTACGGTCAGGTGCGTTCGCTGGTGGCACAGTCCTATATCGACCGCATCGAGAAATCAGGACCGGTTCTGCTGCGCGAAGCGCGCACGCCGGAAGAAGCGCGTCTCATCATCTCGAAGCGCATCGCGCATCAGGCGGAGATCTCCGGCGCCGGATTGAGCTTCCCGGATGCGTCCCAATATTTCGGGCCACAGTTCTTCGAGGAGTTCGGCGGGCTTTCGACGCGCCGGCTTCTGGAACACGCGCAGACGCGCCTACGGGAGGCGACTTCGACCGAAGGCGACGAGCGCGAGCCGGATGCGCCGAAGGCGACCTTCATCAGCACGCTTGCGCAGGCGCTTGGGCAGGCCGTCGGGTTCGGCGGCGGCCGTGACGATGACGCGCCGGCAGCGCTTTCAGCCGTCCAGTTCCGCGAGATGTGGGAGCGCTTCGCCAACGAGAGCGAAGCCGAGATGCCGGCCGACGACAACGAACTCGTCGACGTTCTTGCGGCCGCGCTGCTCTTGGCGCGAGACGAATGGGGCAAGGCCATCGACGTGACGGTCAAGCGTCTCGAACTGGGCGACGATCTGCCGGCGTTCGACCTCACGGTGCGCCACCGCACCGGCTTTGCCAGCGACGTCCGCGTATTTTTGTGCAACCGCCCGACACAGGGCGGCGGCCTGAAGCGACAGCTCGACAAGGTTCTGACCGCGATGCAGGGCAAGCCCTGCTTCATGCTGCGCGCGTCAGACTTCCCACCCAACAAGAAGAACCAGACGGCACAGGCGTTCCGCAAATTCCGCGACGGCGGCGGCCGGCAACTTCTCGTGCCTATACCCGAGTGGGAACGCATGATGACGGTGCGGGAGTTCACCGCGCATCATCGCGGCGATGCCGGCATGACGCAGTGGCTCGACGGTACGAAGCCGCTTTCAAGCCTCATCTCGATCATCCATCTGCTCCGCCTCGACTTGCTCGGACGTCCCGTGCCGCGGCTCGTGCAGAAAGAAATGGACGAGGGACAATCCTCGCTCGACGGAATGGGCCAGTCTGCGCTCGCAACGTCGCGCGATGGGATCGCGGATGCCGGCGTGCCGGCGAACGACGACGATCTGCCGATGTCGGTCATTCTTGATGAAAACGGCAGCTATGGTTCAAGCATCCTGTCAGGCCGCGAGGTCGGCAATCGCGGCCGGCCGGTGACGCTCAACAAGAGCGTATTGAAGCGCCATGCGGCGTTCCTCGGCGGCTCGGGCTCGGGCAAGACGACGCTCGCGCTGTCGCTCATCGAGCAGCTTCTGCTGCGCGGCATTCCCGCCGTTCTGATCGACCGCAAGGGCGATCTTGCGAGCTACGCCAACCCCGAAGTCTGGAAGGCGACCGAGAACGAAACACTGGAGCGGCGTGCCGAGCGCGAGAAGCTCGCCGATGCGATCGATGTCGCCGTCTATACGCCCGGCCGGGCCTCTGGACGTCCCATCTCGATTACGCTGCTGCCAAACGGCATCAACGAGCTTCCGGACCATGAACAGCAGCTGCTCGCAAACCTGTCGGCTGCCGCGCTTGGGGAAATGCTGCACCTCAAAAACTCGGCGACCCATCAGAAACAATCGGGCGTGCTTGCGGTTGCGCTGCGAATTCTGGGTTCGCTATCGACGAGCGAGGTGACGCTCGCCGACCTCATCCATCTACTTGAGGACGAGCATCCCGAACTGACGGACCAGACCCAGCGCATGGACCCGTCGGGCAAGCTCAGGCGCGATCTCGTCGCGCAGCTCGACTCTCTGCGTCTGCGCAATGCCGTGCTGTTCGAGGGCGGCGGCGAGCCGCTGCGCATGGAGAGCCTATTCGGGCTCGGGCGTTACCAGCGGCCGAACCGGACCCGGCTTTCGATCATCTACACGGGTTTCCTCGGCGACAACGAGAACATCCTGTTCTGGGTCTCGCAGTTCCTGTCAGAAGCGCTGCGCTTCTGTCAGCGCAACCCGAACGATGAATTGCAGGCCGTCGTCATGTTCGACGAAGCCGATCTCTACATTCCGGCGAACGCCAAACCGGCAACGGCCGAGCCGCTGCAAAGCCTGCTCAAGCGCGCGCGCTCCGCGGGCCTTGGCATGATGCTCGCGACCCAGTCTCCGGGCGACCTCGACTACAAGAGCCGCGACCAGATCACGAGCTGGTTCATCGGCCGCGTGCGCGAGGACACCGCACTGCGCAAGCTCAAGGCAGCGTTCCAGTCGGAATCGGGGCTCGACCCGGCACAGGCGCTGCCCGGGCAGACGGTCGGCGAGTTCCATCTCGTGCAGGAAGGGCTGGTGCGGCCGATGAAGGCGCAGCGCTCGCTCATCGCGGCCGAGCAGGTGCCTTTCGACAGAATTGAGCAACTCGCGGCGGAGACGCGTGGGGTTGACGAGCGGCAGCTTCGGCTTTTCGACCTGAAGTAGCGGTCAAATCGGGTTGATCTCGCAACTCTTTATCAATTCGTATTACTAGCCACGAAATATCACGTGATGATGCAACGCGAGAGTTTGCGCGCGAACGCTACCAATAGTTGTTTCTACGATACTGCAGACCGCTGTTTCTAAAACCATTTCCGCTCGAACGCTCACTAGGCAAATAGCGCGGAATTTGTGCGCCAACGCCCGTATCCCACTGTGTCCGCTCACCAACGCTGCGGTGCGCAATCGCGGCGTGAGAGCTGTCAAGTCCTTTTGAGCACGTGTATATTTTACCTGTGGGTCAAGGGGGCTTGGTCCACCTGTGCTTGTCGGGAGGCGGCTCCCTAAGGCGGCAGCACTAAAGAGGGACGGGACCTGCCGAAGGGGGATGGTCGGCTGGTTGCGATCGTAAGTTCGTTGCGGTGTTTAAGTGCGGGGTAGAGTGTTATGGCGGCAAAGCCTTTTCTAATGATGTTGTTTGCGGCGTTGATGGGTCCAGCCATCGGCATCGGCGTTTTCATGCTGATGAACAGTTTTTAGGCTGGCAGGCTCTCAGCGAGCAAAACCGTTGCGGCACAGCTGCCGCGGCGAAGCATTGAGATTCATACTTCCGACGTCGCAGTTTGAGCGGTCTGCACCTAGCCGCAATTCCGCCTTCCGGTTGCGCCGTCCACGCCTTCAATCCGCGGTTCTGACGCCGCAAAGCGCAGCTAAGTGAGCACACGGCGTTGTCTCGTTCAACGCGCTGTAGCGTGGCTGTGCGTCAGAGATGTTACGCATTCTGCGGCGTTTGACCGCGTTCATCGAAGGCTGCCTGTGGTTGCCGCGCCGCGTCGTGCGCTGGCTGATGCTGGCGGTAGCCTTCAATCCAAAGCTCGGGCCCTTGCGGCACGTGGCGACGTTTGCGTTCTGCTACGTCGTGTTCGCGGTGCTGCTTGTCTACGTGGTGGCACCCGTCCGGGGTTATCTCGGACAGATTTCGATGCACGAAAAGCTCGGCTACGACGCGGAACGCTGGCTTGCAACCGCGCTCTACGACCCGAAGGGCAACTTCGTCGGCACGTTCGACCCGCGCCTCGATAGCCTGCGCGATGTCAACTACACGGACTCGGCCATTGCGTTCGGCGACTACGTGGCCAACCCGGACCACAAATCCATCCCCGTCCGCGAGGTGCCTGAACAGTATTGGCGCTGCCTTTCCTACCATGAGGACCGCTATCTCGGGGGCATCCTCAACCCGTTCGGCATCGACCTCGTCGGCGTTCTGAAAATCCCGATATCGACCGTGACGCGCTCGGTATCCGAACGACGCTTGGCGCTCGGCGTCGGTGGCTCGACGCTGCCGATGCAGTTTGCGCGCGTCATCTACAAGACGCCGCCGAGCCGGTTGGAAGGCGGCATCACCAAGCTTTCGCGCAAACTGCGTGAGTGGTGGCTGGCACCCGTCATCTACCGCGAGCTGACGCGCGACGGCACCGACACGCTCCTTAAGCAATGGGCGGCCAATCACATCTGGCTCGCGCAGCGCACCGGCGGGCAACCGTTGCACGGGGTCGAGGTGACGAGCCAGATCGTGTTCGGCAAGGAAGCGAAGGATCTTTCCACCGCCGAACAATTCGTCCTCGCCTCCGCCGTCAACAAGCCGATTATTCTGCTTGAGGGCAACGAGCGGCTGAACCAGGTGCGGCTCGACCGCTGGCGCTACATCACCGAGGTCAGGGCGCGCACATGCGCCGATAAGCTCATCGCGGACGAGGCCGAACAGAAGTCGGTCATGTTCGAACTCATGGCTCTTGCCGGGGGACCGCCTGACCCAAAAGTGCGGCCGAAGTTGCAGGAAGCGCTTGAGCGGTTCGCGCCCAGCGAAGCCAAACGCGCCGTCGCCAATCCGTTCGTTCGCGCCAACGTGCTGCTGCCGTCGGCGCGCTATGGCGTCCGCGAACAGATGAAGCAGAGCTACGGCTTCGGCTGGCGCGACTACGTGCGTGGTGTCACCACCACGTTTGAAGTGCCCGAGAACCTGGCGTTCCGCGACAACGTCGACCGTGAACTCTCGGTGCTCGACGGTAAATGGAGTTCGCGCATCAATTCGGGCTTCACACTCGATCCGAAGCGCGCCGGCCCTGAAAAGGCGCTCCCCAACGTCGTGCTCGCGGCCGCCGACAGTTCGGGCCGGATCGTACGCTATTACGAGACCGGCGAGACGGCGGCGTATTTCGGTTCGCTGACCGCGCGCAGCGCCGAGACCGGACTTTACGATCCAAACGGCGAAGGGCGGATGATCGCGTCGACCGGCAAGATGGTTGCCGCCGTCGCCATCGCAAATGAAGGACGCGACACGCCCGCTAGCCTCTATCTCGACACCGAGGCGCCGGACCGCGGGCTTGAAACATGCGCAAAGGGCGGAACCCTGCGACAGGGCCGCCAGGCCATTGTCGCGTTCGCCTGCTCGCTCAACGGCCCGCTCCTCAACCGGACAGCGCTCATTGGGCAGGTTCGCATCAAGAAGCTTATCGACGGTTTCGGGTTTACGATGCCGCCACAGGCCGCGTCGGGTGGCACGCCGCCGTCCACCGCTGTTGTGCTGGGCCAGATCAGCGGCTCGCCGCGGCGCGTGCACCATATGTCGGCGGTGGTGCTGGCTGCGCTTATCGGCAAAGGCTCGAAGGCCGTCGCGATGCCGAGCCTGATCGAAAGTTACGACTACACGTTCAGAGGGACGAACGGCGCCGGGCGTGCGGCAACGGCGCAGCCCATCGTGCCGAAGGCTTTGGTGCGGCCGGGCGGCGCGCCATTGTTGAGGGTACTCCTTGGAGCCCCGCTCTGCTACGAGGCTGGCGGCGTATCGCACGGAACCTTGAAAAGCCTGTCGCGCTGGTGCGCGGCGCGTCGTCCGGATTTGCGCTTGCACTTCGCTAAGACGGGTACTCAGGTCGGCGCCGATCCTTCGGCGACGGTCGATACCTGGATTACGGGCGGCCTGCAGTTTTCGAACGGCGCGGCGTATTCCTACGTCGTGCTGGTCGGCACCGGTGCAGCGGGTACTCCGTGGGCCGTGAACCTTCACGCCAGCCAGGTGGCAGCACCGCTGCTCGATCTGATGCTGAGCGATTTGGCGCAACACGCCAAGACGCATCCGCGCCCCGATCTTCTGCCGCCACGGCCGGCGCGTCCGCTTGTGTCGTCAGCTCGCCCCGGAGTGCTTCCAGTGAAGTCTCCGCGCGACGTCTCGCCGGCCGAACAGCAGTTGCGCGCGCTACAATCGAACTGACGCGAACGCGACCTTCGCACGCTTCAATTCCGCCAGCCGTTCGACACGGCGGAGCCGCAGTTGCGACATGAAAAACACCCACGCCCTGATGCATTTATCCGTGTTTGCGTTTTTCGGCGGGCTAGCGGGCGATGGATTTCGGGCGCACTGACATTCGAACACTGAGTAGCCGCGCGGCGGCGAACGCGCAGGACGACGAAGTCGAAAAGCCGCCGCGCGACTGGAAGCGCGGCGTTCTCATCTTCGGTCTCGGTGCGCTGTCGTGGGTTGCGACCTACGTCGGCATGCTCGAGCTGATCCAAGCCAACATGGGCGATCTTCCGCTCATCCATAAGGTCATCATCGGCTTCTCCGTCGCCATGCTGATGACGATGATCATCTGGCTGCTCGACCAGATGTTCAAGCCGCACACGCTTTCGACGCGGCTCATCTACGCCGGCGGATATGTGTTCCTGTCGCTGATCTCGATCGGCTTCGGGTTCGGATTCTATTGGAAAGTCCTTGAATCGCGTGGCGAAGCCTCGCGTTCGGCGGAAAGCGCCGTGGGCCAGGTGCAAAACGCGCTCCATGGCGCCTCGACGCGGCTTGAACAGTTGCAGGCGACACTCGTGCAGCTGACGCAGGTTTCCAATGAGAAAGCGGAGCTGGAGCGCTCGAAAGGAACGTCGTGCCCGAACTCACGACCGGGCGACGGACCACGCCGCAAAATGCGCGAGGATGACGCGCAGCGCTTTTCGTTCGCATCCGAGTTCGTCAAAGGCCGGGTCAGCGCCGTCAAAGGTGATATGACCTCACTCAACGATGATCTGGTCAAGATCGCCTCTGCGGACGCGTCCACGTTCGATGCCAAGACGGGCACGCGCAACGAGTTCATGCGGGGCTTGAGCCGCAAGCTCGACATGACGGTGACAGGCTTCAACGCTTTCCGTACCGACCCGCAGCTCACGCAGATCCGCAGCGATCTGTCGGATCGCGCCGAGCGTACGACGTTCGGCGACGGCAGAAACGGCAGCGTATCGTGCCCCGACCCCCAGTTGCAGATGGCGCTGCGGGGCGTCGTTAAAGCAATCGACCAACTGCCGCAATTGACGAAACCGGAAATCGCCGCAGTCGAAGGCTCGGAAGCCACGATCGAAGCGTTCCGCCGGCTCACAGCGACATTCTACGGACTGCTGGCGTTCAAGCTGCCGCCGTCCGCGGACGAACTTCGCGCGCTTCAGAAGCAGGCCGTGCAGTCGGTCGAGAACCCCGACAGTCCCGAGATTCGGGCGGCGCGCAGCATGGAGGAGCAAGAGGCCGGGCTTTCCAGGCGCGACTACGTTCCGCTCGCGGTCGCGATCTTCGTCGACCTTTGCCTGCTTCTGGTTTCCATGGTGCAACGGGCCGAGAACCGGCTCGACCGGCTGATGCCGAAGATGCGGGCGGCGGAACGCGGGCCGGTCATCCAGATTCTTTCGCGCTTCAACGAAATCCACCGTGATCAGCAGATCCGCGAAAATTTCGAAATCTTTCGCCATGTCGTGTTCGACATGAACGGCGATTACTACGTTGCCGTGCCTCTCGACGCGCCGCCCCGCCTCAATCCGAAGGAGCGCGAAACGCTGCGCGTCGAAGCAACGCTGCTCGCCAACCTTTTCGCGAGCTTCGAGAAAGAAAAGATCTTCAAGCGGACTCTGCTGCCGACGACGAGCAGCATCAAGCGGCGGCTTGCGCGGCAGGGGTCGAAGTTTGCGGGCTCGGACGCGTTCCGCGTCTATAAGTTCAGCGACGGCGCTTGGTCAGAAATCATCCTCGGCGCGGTGATGGGCGCGGCGCGCCGCATCGAAGGCGAATACCGCGACGGGACACGCACGCGCCAGCCGGTCCCACCGGCGCCTCCGGCGTTCACGCACGAAGCGGGATCATCAGAGCGCGCGTCCGTGCTGACAACGCCGCGTCGCGCTTACGTGGGCAGTAACACGCCGCTTGCGATCGATGCGGAGCACGAGGCACGCTTTGGTCCCTATGCCACGGCATATCGGCCGGAGCCCGCGTTCGCGCGCGCCCCGCAAGGTCCACGCGTGCCGTGGCCAGACCCACCGCCACCGCCGGAGGCCGAGGTCAGCGTGCATGCCGCCAACAGCAATGAGACGACGCAAGAGAACGCGCTTGCGGACGCTCATCAGAATGCGGCGCGCACTCCCGCGACCATCCTGCCGCTGCCGCGCACACCGCTTTCACGCAATGTTGGTGCTGAGCGCACGGTCGAGGCGGCGCGCGATGCCCATGCCACGCTGCGGGTCAGCCGCGAGACCGCGACAATTACGCTTCCGGTCAGCGAAGCTGCGATGCCGGAAAGCCTGCGGCGGGCTCTCGCGAAAGCGACGGGTTCGGACGCATTCGATGCCGCAGATGCCGACGCCATGGACATTCCAAATCTGCCGGCGCTCGTGGATCAAACGGCGGTTGCGGCGGATTATCATCTAAACGACCAAATAACCACTGACCCGCTGACGGCGGCCGATCGTGCACTGATCGGCCGGATGGCGCCGCCGGCGGCCGAATAAATTCTCGTGGAAAGAAACGGACTTGCTGGCAGTCCGGCTCAATTCAGTCCTGTTCGCAACGCTTGTTTAACGGCTTGCGGGGCTAAATGGCTGCATTGCCGCCGACGACCGACAGCGGACCGTGTCGGATATGGCGGATTTGCTTATGGGAATGTACACATGCGCTTCGCGACACCTTCTCTCGCCATTCTTTCCAGCCGCACGGAGAAGGAAGCCAAGCTCAAGAAGTTCATCGCAGAGAGCCTCGCGGAATGCGCGGGCGCCGGCGACCTTCCGGCTTGCGTGACGCTGGTTGCGCGCTCTTTCGACAGTCCGGTCGCGTGCGCGCTGAATACCGTGGTCTCAGCGCTCGCTAAAGACTCGCCGCGCTTGCGCATCGTCGTGATGGACGACAGCGGCGCAAATTCCTTCAGCGAAATTCCGGCTGCCGAATTCCGCGTGCTGCGCGACGCCCGTTTCGGCGACGCGCACGAGCAGCTCGTCGTAACGGCACAGGCGGTTTGGACCGGTGACTGCATGCGTAGGGAGCCCGCAAAGCGCGATGCGTTCGAGATCTATTCGACGGGAGACAAGGCGCGTCACGACAACGCGACGGCCTCGTTCGACAAGCTCTGGATCGTAGCCGCGCCGGTGCGCAGGCTTGAGCTTCCGACCGTCGCCACTGCGGTGATCGCCGCGGAGCACGTGAACGCGGAAACCGCGTCCGGCCAGGACACGCACCGCTAACACCGACCGACAAAGGTTAAGATTTGCCCGTGCCGGCGGCGCGCCGCGCGCGGGCATTTTTGTTGTCCGAAGTTATCCCCGCCTTTGGCGGCGGTGGTACAATGACGGGCAACACGTGCTTGGCGGAAAAAGTCCGCAAGTTGGCGCAACACACGACAAGAGGATACTTTCCGCCCCCCTCAGGCCGTTGACCTCTGATGGTCTTACGCAAGGGCGCGGATCGTCGATATTCGGCTGAGACGCCCTGACGAACCCGCCAAAGGCGTCCGCGGGGTCCAATTTTCGAGGATGGTTCTTCCATGCAATGGTTCATGCGCCTCGCGCTTGCTCTTCTGCTCTTCGTTTCTCTGGTCACAATTGCGCAGTCGGCGCCAAAGGCGTTCACACATCAGGGCGTCGCGGCCGACGCCAAGCGCTACGAGACCTACCTCAAGAGCAACTGGAAGGCTGATGCGCGCAAGCCAGCCGAAGTGAAGGCCGAGGCCGAAAAGGTCTTCGCAAGCGATCCGCGCGCGGCTTCACGCCTGCTCGCCAATGCCGTGACCTCCGACGATCAAAATAGCGCGCTGTGGACGCGGCTCGCGCAGTCGCTTCTCGCGATCAAGCCCGACCCGGAAAAATCGGAGCGTTACGACCTGCCGGTCAATGCGTCGGGTGCGGCCTATCGCGGCTACCTGCTGGCGAAGGATCAAGCCGAGACCGCGAATGCGCTGTTCGTTCTTGGTCAGGCATTGGAGCGACGCGCCTACTGGCGCCCCGCGATCGACGTTCTGAAGATGAGCGTGGACCTTGCCGACAATCAAACCGTGCGTGAGGCCTATGACCGGCTGCGGTCCGAGCACGGCTTCCGCATGACGGACTACAAAGTTGACAACGAGGTTACACCGCCGCGGCTGTGCCTGCAGTTTTCAGAAGATCTGAGCCGCACCCAGACGGATCTGGCAAAATTTCTATCGGTCAACGGCAAGGACCCGCAGTCGGTCGTGCAGGAAGACCGACAGCTTTGTGTCGAGGGCCTGAAGCACGGCGAGCGCTATGAGGTGCAGATCCGCTCGGGCCTGCCGTCCAACATCGGCGAAGTTCTGAACAAGACGGCCGATATCGCAGTTTATGTGCCCGACAGAAGTGCCGGCGTGCGTTTTACCGGCAAGGCCTACGTGCTGCCGAGCCGTGGGCAGCAGGGCATTCCGGTCGTCACGACCAACACCAACCGTATCGCGATCGAAGTTTATCGTATCGGCGACAGGAACCTCGCTTCGACGCTGCAATCGGGCGACTTCCAGCGCCAGCTTTCGTCCTGGGAGGTCGAGACTATTCGCGACCGCTCGGGCGACCGCGTCTATAAGGGCGAGATGGACGTTTCCGCCAAGATCAACGAGGAAGTGACGACGGCCATCCCTGTCACGGAAACGACCGGAACGCTCTCAACCGGCGTTTACGTGATGGTCGCCAAGCCGGCGGAGCTGACCAAGAACGACGATGGCCAGCGGGCGACCCAATGGTTCATCGTTTCCGACCTTGGCCTGACCGCATTCACCGGCGACGACGGCGTGCACGCGTTCGTGCGCTCGCTCGCAGATGCGACGGCAATTGCCGGCACTACGGTCAAGCTTGTTGCACGCAACAACGAGGTTCTCGCGACAGCTCGAACAGACGACAAGGGCTACGCAAAATTCGACGCGGCGCTGATCAAGGGCGAAGGCGGCACGGCGCCCGCCATCCTCGTCGCGGAAAAGGGCGAGGGCGAATACGCTTTCCTCGACCTGACGCTCAATGCGTTCGATCTCTCCGACCGCGGTGTGAAGGGCCGTAGCCCAGCGGGACCCATCGACGCCTACGTCTATACCGAGCGCGGCGTCTACCGCGCGGGCGAGGAAGTCAACGTAACGGCGCTGGTGCGCGACCGGCAGGGCACGGCGTCGGGCGTGCCAACCACGCTGATCGTTACGCGACCGGATGGCGTGGAACAGACACGCATCGTGATGAACGATCAGGGGCTCGGCGGGCGCGCGATCGTGCTGCCGCTGGCGAAAACCGCGATGACGGGCACGTGGCGGCTGTGGCTGCACACCGACCCAAAGGCGGCCGCGATCGCAGAGCGCGCATTCCTGGTCGAGGACTTCGTGCCGGAACGCCTCGACATGACGCTCGCCGCCTCCAAGCCGGTACTGACGCCGGGCGGTGAAGAGACCGTCAATGCGGACGGCCGCTATCTTTACGGCCCGCCGGCCGCAGGGCTCGAGCTCGAAGGCGAGATCATCGTCAAGGGCTCGGACAAGGATGTCGAGGGCTATGCCGGCTATACGTTCGGCACTTCGGACGAATTCGTGAACCCGGTGCGGCAACCGCTCGAAGCGGGTCTTGTCATGGACAAGGACGGCAAGGCGGCGATTCCGGTCATCCTGCCGCCCGTGCCGAAGACGGCGCGGCCACTCGACGCCGATCTGCTGATCCGGCTCCGCGAAGCGGGCGGGCGCACGATCGAGCGCAAGCTGACGCTGCCGGTTGCGTCGCTGGAGCCGCGTATCGGCATCAAGCCGCTATTCGATCGCTTCATGGCGGCCGAGGACCAGGAGGCTGGCTTTGACGTCGTGCTGATCGGTGCGGACGGCAAGCCGCAGGCGTCCGACACCCTGTCATGGACGCTGACTCGGCTCGACACCAATTGGCAGTGGTACCGCCGTGACGGCTCCTGGTCGTATGACGCCGTGACCGTGAAACGGAAAGTGGGTGGCGGCGCGCTGCCAGTTGCGGCGGATGCTCCGGCGAAAATCGCGCAGACCCTGCCTTGGGGCCGCTACCGACTTGAAGTGGTTTCGAGCGAAGCGGGCGGTCCGGCATCGAGCGTCGTCTTCAGCTCAGGCTGGTATGCGACAGGCGAAGCGATCGACAGTCCCGAACAGCTCGACGTCGCGCTCGACAAGGACGCCTATAAGGCGGGTGACACAGCCAAGCTTCGCATCGCGTCGAAGCTCGGCGGTAAAGCGCAGATCACGGTGCTGGGCGGCGGGCTGCATCTGCTGCAGGAGGCCGACATCGCGGCGGGTGGCGGCGAAGTCGCCATTCCGGTCGGAAGCGATTGGGGCGCGGGCGCGTACGTTACCGCGTTCCTCTATCGTCCGATGGATGAAGCGCAGAAGCGGATGCCGAACCGCGCCATCGGCGTGACCTGGCTCGGCCTCGACACGACGGCGCGCGAACTCAAGGTCGGCGTCGCTGTGCCGGATAAGGTCAAGTCGGCCGCGAAGATCACCGTTCCGGTCAAGATCGATGGCCTGTCCGCCGGCGAGGAAGCTTACGTGACGGTTGCCGTCGTCGACCTCGGCATCCTCAACCTGACACGGTACGAGACGCCGGCGCCTGAAAAGTGGTTCAACGCGCAGACCAAGCTCGCCTTCGAGATCCGCGATTTCTACGGCCGGCTGATCGATGGCATGCGTGGCGACCGCGGCAAGCTCAAGTCCGGCGGTGATGGTTCGGGCCCGGCGATGCAGGGCAATCCGACGGTCGAAGAGGCTGTCTCGCTGCACTCGGGCGTGGTGCGCGTGGGCGAGGATGGCGTGGCCACGATTCCGTTCGAGCTACCCGACTTCAACGGCACCGTGCGCGTGATGGCGGTCGCCTGGAGCAAGGAAAAAGTGGGGCATGGTTCGGCCGACCTCATCGTGCGGGACGCGATCGCGCTCACCGTCGCTGTGCCGCGCTTCCTGACGCTCGGAGATGAAGTCAACCTCGGCTTCGATGTCCACAATATCGAAGGGCCGCAGGCCGCCTATACCGTCGCACTTGTCGAGAAGACCGGAGACAGTTCGAGCGAAAAGCTGGTGTCGATTGCCGAAAAAGCGGCGGACCTGAAAACGGGAGAACGCAAGTCGACCCGCTTCGCATTCAAGCCGAAGGATGTCGGCCCGCTGACCCTCCGGGTTGGCGTTACAGGCCCCGACGGAATTGCGGTGAAACGCGAAATGACGTTCGATGTTCTGCCGCCAGCCGGCGACATCAAACGAACGACGGTCTCGTCGCTCAAAGGCGGTGGCGGCAAGCTGACGGTCAACCGCGATTTGGTGGCGGACCTCATTCAGTCGCGCACGCGTATCAATGTCTCGGTCGGGCCGGCGGCACGCCTCGACGTGCCGACGCTGCTGACGCAACTCGACCGCTATCCCTACGGCTGCGCCGAGCAGACGGTGTCGCGCGCGATGCCGCTGGTCGTCGCCAACGCGGTCGCGGCGCAGGTGGGCCTTGCTCAGGACAAGGCGCTCAAAGAGCGTGTTCAGGGCGCGATCGGCCGTGTGTTCGAAATGCAGGACTCGGCCGGCGCGTTTGGCGTGTGGGGGCCGTCCGATGCTGACCTTTGGCTCACGGCCTACGTCACGGACTTCCTGACGCGGGCGCGCGAAGCCGGATACACGGTGCCAAGCGAGGGCTTCAACCGCGCACTCGACCGGCTGCAGAACTTCCTCGCCTACGCGGAGGATTTCCAGAAGGGCGGCGAAGATCGCGCTTACGCGCTCTACGTGCTAGCGCGTAACGGCCGGGCGCCGATCGGCGAGCTGCGTTACTACGCAGACGAACGCATCGACCGCTTCTCAACGCCGCTCTCGAAAGCGCAGATCGGGGCGGCGCTCGCCATGACGGGCGACAAGGAGCGTGCCGAGCGCACGTTCGGCGCGGCGCTCGCCATGATGACTGGCGAGAGCGACGATAAGAGCTATCGCAGCGACTACGGTTCCAATCTGCGCGACGGCGCAGCGCTTGTGACGCTGGCGGCGGAGACCGGCGTTGCACGCGGCGAAACGCCCAAGCTCGCATCGGTGATCGCCAAAGCCTACGAGACGCGCAGCTATACCTCGACGCAGGAGCAAGCGTGGATGCTGCTGGCGGCAAAAGCGCTGAACGACGAGGTGAAGTCCGCGTCGCTTACCGTCAACGGCGCGCCGGTGACCGGGCCTGTGCTGCGCGGGCTGTCGGCCGGCGACCTCAAGGACGGCACTTTGACGATCGTCAACAACGGGGACGCTGCGGTCGATGCCGTCATTTCGGTCATCGGCGCGGCGCTGACGCCGGAACCGGCTGTCTCGAAAGGCTTCAATATCGAGCGCCAGGCCTACACGCTGGATGGCAAGAAGGTGGACCTGAAGAGTGTCAGCGGCGGCAGCGGCGAAGTTCGCCAGAACGACCGCTTTGTCATGACGGTCAATATCACGTCGGAGGAAGCGGGTGGCCGCGTGCTGCTGGTCGACCGACTGCCGGCGGGCTTCGAGATCGAGAATCCGCGGCTGGTCGAATCCGGCTCGATCAAGGGGATCGACTGGCTGAAGTCGACCGCGCAACCCGAACACACCGAGTTCCGCGACGACCGCTTCGTCGCCGCGTTCAACTTCTCGGGTACGGCGTCGCGCGAATCCGACAACGAGGCGGAAAGCGATGGGCCGAACGGCGAGGACGGCGCGCAGAACGGCGACGCTGCCAAGCCGCCGGTGCTTTCAGCGACGGTCGCCTACATCGTCCGCGCGGTAACGCCGGGCACGTTCGTGCATCCGGCCGCGACGGTTGAAGACATGTACCGGCCCGAGCGTTACGCGCGCTCCGCCGCCGGTACGCTGAAAGTGACGGCGAAGGAGTAAGCGCGGGATGACGGCGCTGATGCGTTCGCGACAGAAGCTCAAGACAGCGGCGGCGATTGCTGCCGCCGTCGTTGCCGTGACGAGCGCAGCCGCATATGGCACCTATCGACATGCGATGAGCGCGGCCGGGCACGTGTCGGTCGAGGCCGCGGACGCCCTGTCTGTCACGGTGGTCGATCGTGACCATAGGCTGCTGCGGGCATTCACGACGCAGGATGCGAAGTGGCGCCTTCCTGTCGAGGTCGCGGACGTCGATGCCGACTACATCAGGCTGCTAATGACGTTCGAAGACCGGCGCTTTCGCGAGCATCGCGGCGTCGATGGCATGGCGATCGGGCGCGCGGTTCTGCAGGCCGTGCGTCACGGGCGCCTCGTGTCCGGCGGATCAACACTCACGATGCAGGTGGCACGCCTGCTGGATGGCAGGCATGAGCGCACGGCGAGCGGAAAGCTGCGCCAGATGGCGCGCGCGGTCGCGCTCGAAGAGAAACTGTCGAAAGACCAGATCCTGCGAATCTATCTTCGGCTAGCGCCGTTCGGCGGCAACCTGGAGGGCGTGCGCGCGGCGACACTTGCTTATTTCGGAAAGGAGCCGAGGCGGCTGTCGCTCGGGGAGGCGGCGCTTCTGGTGGCGTTACCCCAGTCGCCAGAAGCGCGGCGTCTCGACCGGCATCCCGAGGCGGCTCGGCGCGCGCGCGACCGAGTGCTCGACCGCGCCGTCGATGCCGGCGTGGTCACGCCAGCGCAGGCGCAGAGAGCGAAATCGGAAAAGGTCCCGCATGGCCGCATCGCATTCCCGATGCTCGCGCCGCATCTCGCGGAGCGCGCAGCAGCGGCGCACGCGGGCGAAACCGTCGTCCGCACCACGATCGACCGTGATTTGCAGGCGCGCCTAGAACAACTCGCCGCGCAACAGGCGCCACTCAACGGCGACAAGGTATCGGCTGCGATCCTCGTTGCGGATCACGGCACCGGCGAAATCATCGCGCGCGTCGGCGCATCCGACTATTTCGACGGGGCACGGCAAGGACCGGTCGACATGATCTCGGCCGTCCGCTCACCGGGATCGGCGCTAAAGCCGTTCATCTACGGCCTTGCCTTCGAAGCGGGCTACGCGCATCCGGAGACGCTGATCGACGACCGGCCGGTGCGCTTCGGAAATTACGCGCCTAAGAATTTCGACGAGACGTTTCACGGCACCATTTCCATGCGAGCGGCGCTGGCGGACTCTCTCAATATCCCCGCTGTTCGCGTGCTGAACCGGATCGGCCCCGGCAAACTCGTCGGCCGTTTCCGACGCTCAGGCGTGCAAGCTCGCTTTCCCGACAGAAGCGAGCCGACACTCGCCATGGCGCTCGGCGGAACGGGCCTTACGATGCAGGAGTTGGGGCAGCTTTACGCGGCGCTCGCACGCGGCGGCGACAGCATTCCGCTTTATGACGATCCGAAAGACCGGGCGCGTGCGATGGCGCAGACGCGCGTCAAGCCGCTCGTCAACGCGCACCGGCTGATGTCGCCGCTGGCGGCATCCTATGTCACCCAAATCCTGAAGGACGCGCCGCCGCCGCTCAATGCCAAAGGCGGCCGCTTCGCCTATAAGACGGGCACGTCCTACGGCTATCGCGACGCCTGGGCGGTGGGGTATGACGGCCGCCACGTGGTGGTCGTTTGGGTCGGCCGCCCCGATGGAGCGAGCGTTCCCGGCATGATGGGCCGGAGCGCGGCGGCGCCCATTCTTTTCGACGCTTTCCAGCGCATCTCCGAACGGCGCGTTCCGCTGAAACCGCAACCGCAAGAGGCGATCACAGCCGTAAATGCGCAGTTGCCGGCGCCTTTGAAGCGTTGGCGCGAGCCCGGTGACGACG
This sequence comes from uncultured Hyphomicrobium sp., assembly GCA_964651805.1. Lineage (GTDB taxonomy): Bacteria > Pseudomonadota > Alphaproteobacteria > Rhizobiales > Hyphomicrobiaceae > Hyphomicrobium_B. Next base: position 955,961 of record CAZYXX010000001.1, read on the forward strand.
CGCCGCAGACCGGGCCCTACCTGGAACGGCCGGTGTTGATTTCGTTCCCGCCGGACAATTCCGAGATCGCGAACGATGACCTCTCGGGAGAGCCGCTGACGATCAAGGCAGAGGGCGGCGCACTGCCACTCACGTGGCTCGTCGACGGCGCACCGCTCCAATCCGATCCCCATGCGCGCGATGCCGCCTGGCTACCGGCAGGCGCAGGCTTCGCAAAGCTTACGGTGATCGACGCCAACGGCCGCACCGATCGGGTGTCGATAAGGCTGAAATGAGCCTTTGGGTGCGGTGGCGGCGGGGGCCGTGACACGCTAGGGTCGCCTCTCTCATCTATCGCAGCCGAGAGGCAGTAGCGGCCCATGGCAAACCTATGATTGCAGCCACCGGCATTCGACGCCCTTTCGGGTGGATTGTGGCGATCATTCTGCTGCCGCTCATGGCTGCCTGCTCAGAACCCAAGAGCGAAGCAGCGGCGTCGCTGCCGCACCTTGGTGCAAAGATCGATGAGACGACCGTCTCGGGTATTTCGTCCGGTGCCTACATGGCCGGACAATTCCAGATGGCGCACGGCAGGATCGTCAAAGGCGCGGCGATCATCGCGGGTGGCCCCTACGGATGCTCCGAAAGCATCTTTGCCGACGCGCTGCCGGGCACGGGCTCGGGCTTTCTCAACCTCAGCAAGGCGGTCAACGGCTGTATGCTGGACCTGCTCGGACTGTGGGGCGTGGCCGACGGGAAAACGCTCGCAGAGAAAGCGGCGAAGCGGGCGGAAGAGGGCTTGATCGATCCCATCGCCAGTACCGCCAACGATCGTGTGTACCTCTTTGCCGGCACATCCGATCGCACGGTGATGCCGTCGATCGTGCAGCACGCGGCCGACTTTTATCGCGCGCTCGGCCTACCGGAAGACAACATCATGTTCGTGAAGTCCGTGCCGGCGGGACACGCGTTCGTTACCGACAACGATGGCGGCACCTGCAGCCGATCCGAAAAGCCCTACGTCGTCGATTGTGATTACGATCAGGCCGGCGCCCTGCTCGGACACCTGTACGGTGCGCTGCATCCGCGCACGACGGCGCCGACGGGCGACTTCATCACGTTCGATCAGCGTCCCTTCGGGGCCAGCACCGCTGAGGGCGGCCTCGCGGCAACCGGCGTCGTCTATGTTCCGAAGGCCTGCAATGATGGCCAGTGCCGTGTGCACATCGCGTTCCATGGCTGCGCGCAGAATAAGGAGGCCGTGGATGACGCCTTCATCAAGGGATCCGGCTTCGCGCGGTGGGCGGACAGCAACAAGCTGATCGTTCTGTTTCCGCAGGTCGAGACGACGACGCTCAATCCGCAAGGCTGCTGGGACTGGTGGGGCTACACGGGCCGGCAATTCCTGACGCAGAGCGCACCGCAGATTGCCGCAGTGTTCCAAATGCTGAACACCTTGCAGAAGAGCGGCAGCGGGGCTTAGCTTGCGGCAAGAATGGTCGTGGGGCATCGTCCCGCGCAACCGAATAATCGGCGGTCTCGGGGGACCTAATTCGATGGCAACGAGCCTGCGATACGCAGCCGGCTGGCGGGCTATGTCCGCGCATCGGCGCACGCCCGCTACGATGCTCAACGGCGCGGCGGCGGCATTGACGAGCGCGCTCATCATCACGATGGCAGCGATGCCGGAAGACACGGATACCGCGCTAGTCGCAGCTGCCGGCGCGGCCCACCGTTCGACGGCGCTTTCTCCCGATCGTGAAACGAACTTCGGACTGTATCTCGGTGCGCCCTACACCTACCCCAGCGACTTCTGGCTGAAGAAGGACGGGCGTCACGACTTCCAGATCAAGGATGTCGAGTGGTTCACTAAGCCATTCGACAATCCGCTCTACTACGGTGTTCGCATTCAGCGCTGGCTCACCGGCGGGCGCGTCGGCACGATGATCGATTTCCTACATTCGAAGGCGTACGCGCCATTCGATCAGGAGAAGCCGTTCAGCGGAACACTCGATGGTCAACCGGCGCCAGAGAAGGGCAAGCCGGCGGATTACTTCAGCAAGCTCGAATGGTCACACGGGCACAACATGCTGACCGTCAATGGTCTCGTGCGCTTCCTGCAGATCGGGCATTTGGCACCGTACGCGGGCGTCGGCGCGGGCGTATCGCTGCCGCACTCGGAAATCCATCTGAAAACCGATCCCGCGCGCACGTACGAATATCAGTATACGGGTCCGAACGTGCAGGCGCTGATCGGGCTGGAAATCCGGCTCAGGACGGGCTCGGTGTTTGTCGAATACAAGTTTACACATGCGGACTATGCGGGGCCGCTCACGCACACCGATGGATCGTGGCTGCCGCTCGACCTTTACCGGCAGTTCAGCCGCTGGTGGTCGGGCGAGGACCCGCCCGGCGGCTGGGCGGGCGCACGCTTGACGAGCCATCAAGCGGTCGGCGGCTTCCTGGTCCGCTTCGTTCCGGCGGTTCCGGCTGCACCGTAAGACAACAGCGAAATGGGTTAGAGCGTCAGGCGTGGCGACGAAGCGTGTCGTCGGCACCGGGTGCGTTCGCGAGTCCGACGAGCCAGCCAAGCCCCAGCGCCAAGTTCGGTAATGCCTGATCGAGCGAAATGCTGCCCATGGCAGCCCCGATCAAGCCAGTCGCGGCGAAGGCGGCCGTTGCAGCAAGGGGCGCGGCGATCGATGGCCTCCGTCCAATGCGCGCGTCGACCACGAGACCGCCGGCCATTCCGACAATCGCGGAGCTAAGCCCGCTCATGACGCTTGCGGTCAGAAGCGCATCAGGAGCCGCGCCAGTGACGTAGTGACTTAGAATGAGGTACGTCAGTCCGCCATTGACGACGCCGGCAGTTATGGCGCCAAGCAGCCACGCCAAAGGCCAGGAACTGGCCGCACCCCTGGTCCACGCAAAGGTCGTGGCGCCGATGTAGGCGACCGCCACCGCGATTGTAAGAATGGTGACGAGAGGTCTGGCCTCTGCAAACTTTTGCAGCGCGTCGCCAAGCCAGATCAGCATAACGAACGAACCCGTCACGAGTGCCCACAGCCAACGGCCGGAGGGACCGGACGAAGGCGTCGAAACCGGTATGCCGAGGGCGCGACGGATTTGAGCCGACAGCGGATCAAGGAAACTTCTGGACGCAAGGTACATCAGAGGCGCAATGACGACGAATTGCAGCCATCCTGAAGGGTTGGCGATGCTTTCCATCACGGCCGAGTAGCTGAGGCCGCCAAATGCGGCGCCAAGTGCCGCGGCGAGCGAGACCGCGAGGCTTCTCACCAGTTTCGGTTTCGCAGTACCTGCCACCGCAAATGCCCCGCCGATTATCCGTCGACGGGGGCGGACCTTAGAGAATTTCGGGTCGAGAAGAAACTAAAACCGCTTCAGCAGGCGATCTATGTAATCGAGCTCCGCGGGCGGGCGCAAACTCTCGCCCGAGCGGCGGCGCAGTTCGTCAAGGATCTCGCGCGCACGCTGCGCGTCGATCGCGTCCGGTACTTTCACGGAGTTGCCGAGGTCGGGACCTTCCGAGCGTTGCGGACGGCCGAGCGGATCGCGCGGGGCGTTGCCGCCGCGGCCGAGGCGTTGTTGCGCGTTCTTCTGCATTTGTTCGGCCATCTGCTGCGCACTCTGGCGCATTTGTTCGAGCGCTTCCCCTTGCTGTTCGGCGGCCTCGGCAAAATCCTTGTCCTTCAGCGCCTGTTCGGCGCGACCCATCGCCTGCTCGGCATTGCCAAGCTTCTCGGGATCGCCTGCGCCCATCTCTTGGAGATCGCGTTTCAAGCGCTCAAGCTCCTTGCGCAGACCAGCTTGCCGTTCCTCGAGTTCAGATTGGCCGCGCCGACGCTCGCCAGAGCCTTGCCCCTCACGGCCCTGCTGGCCCTGACCCTGCTGGCCACCACCTTCTTGTCCGGCTTGCGCGCCGCGCTGACCCTGTTGCTGGCCTTGCTGCTGCCCCTGGCTTTGGCGGGAATTGGGCGATTCCTGGCCAGACATATCCTGCTCAGAGCCGCCTTCCGCCTGCTCTCCCTGCTGGCGCTGCTCGCCGAATGTCTCGTCCATCAGCTGCTGCTGACGGCTGGTCAAATCCGACAGCTGGTTGAGCTTCTTCATCATCTGCTCGGCGCGCTCGCGTTCGGCGCGCGCTTCCGGCGTGTTGCCGGCCTGCAGGCGATCCATCAACTCGCGCAGCTCGGAAAGCATCCGCTCGGCTTCCTCGCGCGACCCTTCTCGAGCGTTGCGCTCCAAGTCGTTCATCATCTGCTCGAGGTCTTGCTGACCGAGCTGATCGGAGTCCTCGCCCTGCTGTTGATCGCCTTGCGGATTCTCCTTCTCAGCGTTCTTCTGCATTTCACTGAGGTATTCGTTCAGCCGTTGCTTCAATTCGGCCAGGAGGTCTTGGATCTCCTTGTCGTCAGCACCCTTGCGCAGAGCTTCAGCAAGCCGATCCTGCACGTCTTTGAGCGCGCGCTCGGCGTCGGACAGCGCGCCATCCTCAATGACGAGCGCCAGGTGCCAGAGCTGGTCGATCGATTCCTTGATGGCGGCGCGGTCACCCTCACGCTCAAGGCGACGGAACACGGCGCGCAGCCCCAAGTAGACACTTGTCTGCTCTATGAACCCGTCTGGCTCGAAGGTCAGCGCATCGAGAGCCTTGGCGACCATGGGCCTGTTGCGCGAATCTTCGGCCAGCTTGCGGCGCTGCTCGATGAGGGCGCGGGCGAGCGGATTCTTGAAGCGACGCGCCGGCAGAACGATCTCGATAGGCTGACTGCGTCCGATCTGACCGCCGACATCAGTCGCCTCCAGCCAGAACTCGACGCGCTGACCGGCCCAAGGGTGCTCCGCGATTTCAAGAAGTGTCGACGACTCGAGCGTCTTTGACCCGGCGCGCGGAATTTTAAGCGTCAGCTCGGGGGGGCGTTCAAGCGGCAACCGTGGACCCGACAGCGGCGCGGGCTTGGCCCACGATTTCGCAGGATCACCCGGCTTAGGTTTCACCGGGCGCACCTTGGCTTCGGCCGATTGGATGCCGTAATCATCCTCGCCCTTGTAGTCGATGCGCATAGAACCGCGCGGCGTGCCGTTCGGCAGCTGCGTGAGCGAAATTTTCGGCAACTGGTCAGGAATGACATCGAACGTCCAGCGGCCAAGTTCGCGCGAGCCCGCGAGTGCGCGGATGCGAGCGGACTTCTTGATTTCGTAGCGGACTTCCGACACCGACGTCGGCTCGCTGCTCTTGCTCCGTTCGGCGGCAATGCGCTCGGGCTCCGTGGCGCCGGTGCTCAGCACTTCGAGTTCGACTCCGCCGCTACCGAAACCAAGCCCGCGGAGCGTTAGAAGGCTGCGCTCGGGAACCTGATGGAGCGGGTCTTTGTCCTTGGCGGCCGCAGGTATGGCACCATCGGCCAGCATCACCGGCGGAAGGGCCGTGTAGGGGGGCGGCGTCACCCAGGCGTCAACCCGCGTCGCATCGGCCTGCGCGCCCGAGCCAAAACGGAATGCAGAGACGATACGATCGGTCAGGCTGCCGCTCGTCAGCAACGCCAACGCGACGAGACCGAGCACGCCGAGCGCGCGCACCGCATAGGGGTCGAAGCGGTCGGTGCGCGGACTTGGCCTGCCAACGCGGAGCCGGGCGATGGCGCGCTTCAGGCGTTCGCGATGGGCCTGCCACAGGGCGTTGGTCTCGGCACTGGCCGAACCCGCCGAAAGCGTGTCCTCGTAAGAAGAAGCAGGCCGGTGTGGCACGGCGGAACGGCGCTCGATACGGCGCAACGCTTCGTCGCGCGACGGCCAAGGCACGCGGATCGCGTGAACAAGGGCCGCAACCGCGGCGACGGTAAATGCGGCAAGCGTGATCTGATGCCATGGCTGGCCGAGCCGCGCCCAGATATCGGCAAGAGAGAAGCCGACAAAAAGTAACCCCAGACCGATCAGCAGCCAAACCCGGGGCCAGAGGCGCTCGAAAACGAGAGCCAGCTTGCTCAAGCGAATTTTACGCGCGAGAGCGCGCGCTAGCGCAGGGTCGGGGCTTGCGGGGTTCGTCTCGGCCATTCATGGAGCCTAGCATGTGGTTTCGGGACCGCTACGTTAACAAGTTGCAACCATTGCGCGCAGGATCGACTTTCCAAGCTCTTGTGCGCAGGCGGACGTCACTCGGGGGGCCAAAGTTTTTGATGTCCCCGCTATTTGGACAGCAGCCAATCCGGCACGCGGTCCGCACCGATCAAATCGTCGTAAGTCGGACGCGGACGTACGATGGCATAGCGATCACCCTTCACCAGCACTTCGGGTATCAGCGGGCGCGTGTTGTAGCTCGACGCCATCACCGCTCCATAGGCGCCAGCGGTCATCACCGCCATAAGGTCGCCGGGCCCGAAGGGCGGGAGCGCGCGGTTGGTCGCGATATAGTCGCCTGTCTCGCAAACCGGCCCAACCACGTCCTGCTGGACAGGTGCCATTTCGGAGGCCCGCTCCGCGACGGGCCAGATGTCGTGCTCGGCCTCGTACAGCGTCGGGCGAATGAGATCGTTCATCGCGGCGTCGACGATCGTGAACGTCTTTTCGGCGCCTTCCTTGACGTAGAGCACACTCGTTACAAGCACGCCGGCGTTTCCGACGATCATGCGGCCCGGCTCCATAACGATCTTCAATCCAAGATCGCCCAGCGTCTCCTTTACGACGGCGGCATATTCGGACGGTGGCGGCGGGGCCTCGCCGCCGCGATAGGGGACACCGAGACCCCCGCCGATGTCGAGATGGCGCAGTGAATGACCGTCGGCGCGCAGGTCATCGGCCAGCGAACGCATCAGGCGAAACGCATCGCGAAACGGCGCAAGATCGGTGATCTGGCTGCCGATGTGCATGTGGATACCGGTCACGGCAATGCCGGGAAGCGCGGCCGCCTCGGCATAAAGAGCGCGGGCGTCCGAATAAGGCACGCCGAACTTGTTCTCCGACTTGCCAGTGGAAATCTTTGCGTGGGTCTTGGCATCGACATCCGGGTTGACGCGGATGGCTATTGACGCGGACGCTCCGACGCTCGCCGCAACCTCACTCAGCGCATGAAGCTCCGGTTCGCTTTCGACATTGAAGCCGAGGATGCCTTGGCGCAGTGCGTAGGCCATCTCGTCGCGCGACTTGCCGACACCCGCGAAGATGACCTTATCGGCCGGCACACCGGCGGCACGAGCGCGGCGCAACTCGCCTTCAGACACCACATCCATTCCGACGCCCAGCCGCGCCATGGTGGCAAGCACCGCCTGGTTCGAGTTCGCCTTTACGGCAAAGCAAATAAGGGCGTCCTGGTCGCGGAAGGCCTCCGCGAGCACCCTGTAGTGTCGCTCGAGCGTGGCGGTCGAATAGCAATAGAAAGGCGTTCCCACCTCGCGCGCGATCTTCGCAAGGGAGACGTTCTCGGCGTGCAGCGTGCCGTCGCGATATTCGAAGTGATGCATGAAAATGGCAGTCCAGACGTGCGTAAGCGCGAGGCCATACACCAGATAGCGGCCGGCGCGAAGCGCGGGCAGGCATATGGGACGTCAGATTGGACTAAAGCGGCTTCGCGTGGAGCCGTCAGCGCAGCAGGCCGTCGAGAACGAATGGCTCGTGCGGCTTCTGCCTGGCGGCCGAATTCTCGCCCGGTGCCTGGGCCTCGGCAGATTTCGCCTCACCCTCGGCCTTGGCGGCCATCGGCGGCTCTAGCGGGCCTTTGACGCCGCAACCCGACGCGACAAGGGCCAGCGCCATGACGGCGGCGGCACCAAGCCAAGATGCGCTGCGGGTCCGATGCAAAGTCACGCCTGCGGTTCTCCCACCGAGACTGAGGAATGCAACCTCAGTCAAAAACCCCATCCCGATGCCTGCTCAGGGCACCCTCCTCGCACGGGGCTACCTGCGTTTCGTAGCCAAGGTGCCCGTCACAGACGACCACCGGGATGGAGGTCTTCATTCTCCCCGGCCGCGACGTTAGCCCCTGGCGCGCTCCTTTTCCAAGCGCTTGGCCCATTGGCGGGCCATTTTAAGGACATTGTGTGGCGCGGTTCCCCCATAGCTCGTCCGGCTTTTGACCGAATTATCAACGGAGAGCACTGAAAAGACGGACTTCGTGACGCGGGGCTCGATTGCCTGCATGTCGGCCAGAGGCAGGTCGTCCAGTTTGACACCCTTGGCCTCTGCCGCCTTCACGATGGCGCCGGTGACGTGGTGGGCCTCGCGGAATGGGAGCTTAAGCTCACGGACGAGCCAATCGGCGAGGTCGGTCGCGGTCGAATAGCCTTTTCCAGCCGCGGCGCGCATGGCGTCCGGTACAGGTTCCAAGTCGGCGATCATGCCGGCCATGGCGGCGACGACGAGTTTCAACGCTTCGAGCGCGTCGAAGGTGACCTCCTTGTCCTCCTGCATGTCTTTCGAGTAGGCGAGCGGAAGGCCTTTCATCACGATAGCGAGGCTTTGGAACGCACCGGCGATGCGTCCGACCTTGGCGCGCGAGAGTTCGGCCGCATCAGGGTTGCGCTTCTGCGGCATGATCGAAGAACCGGTCGTGAACTTGTCGGACAGCTTCACGAAGCCGAACTGCGGCGACATCCAGATCACGATCTCTTCCGCAAGGCGCGAGAAGTGGATGGCAGCGATGGTGGCCGCCGCCAGCGTTTCGAGCGCGAAGTCGCGGTCGGATACGCCGTCGAGCGAATTCGCCATCGGCCGGTCGAAGCCCAGTGCCTCGGCGGTCTTGTGACGATCGATCGGGAACGAGGTGCCGGCGAGCGCGGCCGAGCCGAGCGGGCTTTCGTTCAGCCGCTTGCGCGCATCGGCGAAGCGGCCGCGATCACGCGCGATCATCTCGACGTAGGCGAGCAGGTGGTGGCCCAGAGTCACGGGTTGGGCGGGCTGTAAATGCGTGAAACCCGGCATGACAGTCGCGGCGCAGGCTTCGGCCTTCTTGACGAGCGCGATCTGGACGGCGGCGAGCGCCGCATCCAGCGCATCGATCTCGTCGCGGACATAGAGACGAAAGTCCGTCGCCACCTGGTCGTTGCGCGAGCGCGCCGTGTGCAGGCGTCCGGCCGGCGTGCCGACGACTTCCTTCAACCGGCTCTCGACGTTCATATGAACGTCCTCAAGCGCCGTTTGGAACGTGAACTTGCCGGATTCGATTTCCGTCAGAATCTGATTGAGGCCGCGCACGATTTCCCTGGCATCGGTCTTCGTAATGATGCCGGCGTCGGCAAGCATTTCCGCGTGCGCCTTCGAGCCGCGGATGTCCTGCGGTGCGAGCCGCTTGTCGAAGTGAACCGAGGCATTTATCTCCTGCATGATTTCAGCAGGCGAAGACTGGAAGCGGCCGCCCCACATGGTGTTGGCAGGCTTGTCGGTCACGCGGGTCTCCATATCTAAAGGGATCGCGGGCAAAGGGCCGGCGTCGTAACGGAGGGCCGAACGGTGAAGGCGCTTTGGATCTTGGCCCTGTCGGTGCTCGCCGGGTTCGCGGCGGTATACGTTAGCATCGGGCGACCTGACAACGCATTCGAGCCCACTGCTACGGCCGAACCGACGCCCGCGGCTGCGACAAGCGGCAGCGACGGCACGAAAATGGCGGCATTCGTTAAGAAGAGCACGCCGCTGTCGCTACCCGACATCACCTTCAAGGACGCCGACGGAAAGGACGTCTCACTTTCGAGCTTCAAGGGCAAGACGGTACTGCTGAACCTCTGGGCGACGTGGTGCGCGCCGTGCCGCGAGGAGATGCCTGCCCTCAATAGGCTTCAGCAGGCTCTGGGCTCGGATAAATTCGAGGTGGTGGCGCTCAGTCTTGACCGGCAAGGCGTCGCGGCCACGAAGAAATTTTTGGATGAGGTCAAGGCCGACGCGCTCAAGCTATATATCGACTCAACAGCGAAGCAAGGACTTGAACTGAAGATCGTCGGCATGCCGACGACCATTTTGATCGATGCCGAAGGAAAAGAAATCGGCCGGCTTGCAGGGCCGGCCGAATGGGATTCGGCAGATGCCAAAAGCCTCATCAAGTCGGCAATCCGCTAGGGAGCCCCTGAAGCTTTCGCGATCTTATTTCGTCTTTTGCGTCAGCGCCGATGCAGCGGCGGATTTTGCGGCCTTGCTCGCCGTCTTGCTACGCAGGATCTTGGAGGCGGCGGTGGCAACCTTCGCGCTCGTCTTTTCAGTGCTGCCTTTTTGCGTGAGGGCAGAGGCCGCAACCGACTTCTGAGCTTTCGTCGCCGTCTTGCTGCGCAGGACTTTGGAGGCAGCGGAAGCCACCTTCTTGCTGGTGCTTTCAGATTTCGCCATGGGGGTGCTTTCCTTGAAATGAGGCCGCCGGAGGGGAGGCCGACGGGCCGGGACAATGGCAGATTCGCGTTGCCTGCGAAATTGCGCGCCCCCGGTGCAGGGGCGGATTCCCGACAACCGACGACGCCAAACGCCTGCGCGGTTGGGAATTGACACCTTAATGGGGCAAGGCCACAACGCGCCTCACCTCATATCATTTTTTCCCTGCACGAGAGAGAGCGATGTCGCATTCCGCACTTCAGAAGACAGTCGAGGCCGCCTGGGAGAACCGCGATCATGTCTCGCTCTCGACCAAAGGCGAGGTGCGCGATGCCGTCGAACAGGCACTCAATCTGCTCGACAAGGGCGAGGCACGGGTGGCCGACAAAAAGGACGGCTCATGGGTCGTCAACCAGTGGCTCAAGAAGGCGGTGCTTCTGTCCTTCCGCCTGAACGATATGCAGACAATCCCGGGTGGACCGGCAGGCAGCTTCTACTGGGACAAGGTGCGACCGAAATTCGAGGGCTGGAGCGAAGGCGACTTCCGCAAGGCGGGCTTTCGCGTGCTGCCGGGCGCCGTCGTGCGCCACTCGGCCTATATCGCTCCGGGCGCGGTCCTGCTGCCAGCGTTTGTGAATCTTGGCGCCTATGTCGACAGCGGCACGATGGTCGACACCTGGGCGACGGTCGGCAGTTGCGCGCAGATCGGCAAGAACTGCCATATATCGGGCGGCGCCGGCATCGGCGGCGTGCTGGAACCGTTGCAGGCCGGGCCTGTCGTCATCGAAGACAATTGCTTCATCGGCGCCCGCGCTGAAGTTGCCGAAGGCGTTGAAGTCGGCGAGGGTTCAGTGCTTTCGATGGGTGTCTATCTCGGCGCCTCGACCACGATTATCGATCGCTCCACGGGCGAGAAGTTCTTTGGCAAGGTGCCGCCCTACTCAGTCGTCGTCTCCGGCACGATGCCCGGCAAACCTCTGCCCAACGGCGAACCGGGGCCGAACCTCTATTGCGCCGTGATCGTCAAGCGCGTGGACGCGAAAACGCGTAGCAAGACCAGCATCAACGAACTGCTGCGAGACTAAAGCCGGCCGCCAGAGTCGCGCTCGCGGCACAATGATGAGACGGCTTCTACTGATTTTGTGTGCAGAAAAGGCTATTGTGCGTCCGCAATGACGGCGGCGCAGCCATGCGTTGAGCCGATCGTTTGAGAATTTCGAGAAGTGCTGGATTGCGGAGGTCTACATTATGTCCAGTTTCGGCACGCGTTTTTTAGCTCTGCTCGTCATTCTGGCGGCCCTCGCCGGATTGGTGGCGATGTGGTCCCAGGAACCCCACGCGCCCGCCGTCCCGGCAAGCCACACGGAGCCCGCACCGGCACCGGCGCCGGATACGAGCGGCAGTTCGCCTCTATCCGGTGACACGAGTGGTCCGGCGCCTGCCGAACCGGCACCCGCTAGCCCTTCACCCCCGTGACGCCGGCGGCGCGAGCGACTATAGGACGCGTTCGATGACGGCGGTCGGAGCGGCGGCCGAACAACGGAGCACATGCTGTTGAGTTTTCGCACGCTCAAGCCGGACAAGATCATCGAGACGCTGGAAGCGCTGCGAGGCCGCATCGAGGGCCGCTTTCCGGGCTCGGGTTTGGCACGCGTGTGCGGCGATGTGATCATGGTTGCGCGGCAGACCTGCGACCGCATCGAAGGTGTTTTTCGTCCGCATTGGGGCTTGCGCATCCTTCTGGCCTTCATTCTGGCCTCGCTGCTGGCCCTCATTATCGTGCTCGGCCTGAAGGCGCAGAGCTTCAGGGCGTCGGACGAACTGTCCGATCTCATGCAAGGCGTGGACGCGGCCGTTAGCCTGACGATCGTGCTTGGCGGCGCGGCGATCTTTCTCGCGACCGTTGAATCTCGCTGGAAGCGCGACAAGGCCCTAAAGGCCCTGCATGAACTCCGGTCCATCGTGCACGTCATCGACATGCACCAGCTGACGAAAGACCCAAGCATGCTCGGGCAGGCGCGGACCTCATCGTCACCGATGCGGAACATGACGCCGTTCGAACTGATGCGCTATCTCGACTACTGCTCCGAGATGCTCTCGCTGACGGCAAAGTGCGCCGCACTCTACGCTGAAAAGGTCTCCGATCCCGTCGTCGTCGATACGGTTGGCGATATCGAGCGGCTTACCTCCGATTTGTCCGGCAAGATCTGGCAGAAAATCACGATCGTGCAGAGCCTTGAGAGCCGAGATGTGCCGCTTCCCGTGCCGCAGCCTTTCTACAGACCGGGCGCATAATGACATTGGTGCCGACCGACCCCGTTGCCCTGACGCAGGCGCTGATTAGATGCGAGAGTGTGACGCCGCACGAGGGCGGAGCGCTGACGCTGTTGCAGAACGTGCTGGAACCGGCCGGCTTCACGTGTCACCGGCTGACATTCAGCGAGCCCGGCACGCCGGACGTCGACAATCTCTATGCGCGACTCGGCACAGGCCGGCCGCACTTGTCATTTGCGGGCCATACCGATGTCGTGCCGGTCGGCGATGAAGCAGCCTGGACCGTTTCGCCGTTCGCGGGCGAGATCAAGAACGGCATTCTCTACGGGCGTGGCGCAGTGGACATGAAGGGATGCGTCGCGGCATTCGTCGCGGCGGCGCTTAAGTATCTCCATCATCAGGGTGGTCTGCCGCGAGGCTCGCTGTCGTTCATGATCACCGGCGACGAGGAGGGGCCGTCAGTCAACGGCACCGTCAAAATTCTTGATTGGTTAAAACAGCGCGACGAAGTTCTTGACGCGTGCCTTGTGGGCGAACCTTCGAACCCGAAGGCACTTGGTGACGAAATCCGCATCGGCCGGCGCGGTTCGCTCAATGCGCGGATCATTGTCCACGGCAAGCAGGGCCATTCGGCCTATCCGCAATTGGCCGACAACCCGGTGCCGAAGCTTGCGCGCGTCATCGATCGCATCTCGACTGCAAAGCTCGACGACGGTACGGCAAACTTCCAGCCCTCGAACCTACAGGTCACGGTGATCTCTGTGCCGAATACCGCGTCGAACGTTATTCCGGGAATGGCAGTCGCGGAAATCAACATTCGCTACAACGACGCTTGGACACGGCCAAAGATCGAAGCTTGGTTACGCAGTGCCGTCGAGGATGCGGCCGGCGAGGTCAACGCGCGTTTCGATCTTTCGTTCTCGGGAACGGGCGATGTCTTCTTGACCAAACCCGGCCCACTCGTCTCGACCCTCAAAGATGCGGTGAAATCCGTGACGGGACGGGTGCCAGAGATGACCACGGGGGGCGGCACATCGGATGCTCGCTTCATCAAGGACTTCTGTCCCGTCGTCGAATTCGGGCTGGTCAACGCGACGATCCATCAGGTCGACGAACATACCACAATTGCGGATCTCGACGCGCTGACCGACATCTACGGCCGTTTCATCGCGAACTATTTCGCGAGCGCCTGAAACGGATCGGCGCGAGACAAAAGAAAAAAGGCCGCCAGATAAGGCGACCTTTTTCCGCTTCCAACCGGTGACCGGCGATCAGACCGCTTCCTTCAGCTCCTTGGCCGCGCGGAAGGCGATCTTCTTCGACGCCTTGATCTTGATCGCTTCGCCCGTCGCAGGGTTGCGGCCCATGCGCGCCGGACGCTTGCGAACCTGCAGCACGCCGAGACCGCCGATGCGGATGCGCGCGCCCTTCTTCAAGTGCTTGGTAAGCTGAGCGACAAGGTCCTCAAGCAGTGCGACGGCCTGCTTCTTGGGGATCTCGTGCGCCTCGGCCAAGGTGGCGGCGAGGTGCTTGAGCGTAACGGTCTCGACCTTTGCGGTTGCTGCTTTTGCCATTGGATTTCCCTCTCTAGGCGAATCGGTGAGGATTTGAACACTACATATTCAAGTGCGGAAAACATGCGTTTTGTGGGCTTTTTTGGCCTGCGCGCAGATAAATGCCCGGTTTGTGGCCGCAAAACACGCATTTTTTCTCCTCGGCGCACAAAAAAATGCGCCGAAACCCCTTGAAAATGGGCTTCGGCGCAAGTTGGGGGAAGGACGCTCGGGGTAAAGCTTAGAAGGTCAAAGCACTTCCGCCGGAGGTTTCGATGACCTGCCCGGTGACCCAGCGGGCCTTGGGAGATGCAAGGAACGTCACGACGTCCGCGATATCGTCTGGCTTGCCGACCCGCTTCAACGCCTGCTTGCCGAGCGTCATGGCTTCGCCCTCAGGCGAGCGGACGAATGCGGCCATATCGGTATCGATGACGCCAGGGGCGACGGCGTTAACGGTGATCTCACGCGGACCGAGCTCGACCGCGAGCCACTTGGTGAGATTATCAAGCGGCGCCTTCAGCATCGAATAAGCCGCGACGGCACCCAGCGGCGTGCGTACGGCAACCGATGTCATAGAGATGACGCGCCCGCCGTTCTTCAGCCGTTTCACGGCTTCCTGCGTCACGAGGAAAAGCGACTTGACGTTGACGGCGTAGATTTCGTCGAGCACGTCTTCGGTCGTATTGCTAAAGTCGACGAAGGGGGCGATGCCGGCATTGCTCACCAGGATGTCGAATTTGGTGTCGCCGGTACGTGCCTTGAGTTCCTGATCCAGAGCAAAAAAAAGTTCCTGCGCGGCACCTTTCTTCGCGAGGTCGGCGCCGACTGCAAATGCATCGCCGCCTGCGGCTTTGATACTTGCAACGACCTCGTCGGCCGATGCCCGCTTCTTGCCGAAATGCACCGCGACGAGCGCGCCATCAGCGGCAAGCGAATGTGCGATTGCGCGGCCAATGCCGCGACTTCCGCCCGTTACAAGCGCGATTTTTCCCGTGAGAGATTTCGAACCGTTTAGCGATGACATGACGTATCCCCTTGCGTGTGAGCCTGCGGCTTTGCTGCAATGTTTGCGCGGCGCGCGGCCGCTTCGGCACTCCTCACATAGGGCCTATTGTCCGGTTGTTCAAGATTATTGAACTATTGAATTATCACGTTTGCGTGGGTATATTTCGCGACATGCAACGACCCTTCCTGCATCCCACGATGGATGACGTGACGCTGGAGAGCGTGCTCTACGCGCTTGCCGATCCCGCGCGTCTGGCCATTGTTCAGAAACTCGCGTCCGAAGGCTGCGGCATGAATTGCTCGTCGGCCGCACCGGCCGATATGCCGAAGTCGACGCAATCTCACCACTTCCAGATCCTACGTGAGGCCGGTCTCATCCGCTCGGAACGGAGGGGCACGGAAGTCGTGAACGCGTTGCGTTGCACGGAAGTCGAGAAGCGATTTCCGGGTGTCGTCTCCGCCATTCTGAAGGCAAGCGAGAAGGCCAAGAAGCGCTAACGCCGCGCGGTTCGATCAATCACGGAGGATCGTCATGAGCTATGTCGACGGCTTTCTGCTCGCCGTGCCGCAAAAAAACATCGATGCGTACAAGAAACTGGCGCGCAAGGCCGGTAAAGTCTGGATGGAGCACGGCGCACTGCAATATGTCGAATGCGTCGCCGACGACGTGCCGGTCGGCAAGCTCACGTCGTTCACGCGTGCCGTCAAACTGAAGCCGGGCGAAGTGGTTCTGTTCTCTTACATCGTCTACAAGTCGCGCGCGCACCGCGATGCGGTGCTGAAGAAGGTCATGGCTGATCCGTCCCTCAAGGCCGATATGGACAACATGCCGTTCGACACCAAACGGATGATCTGGGGCGGTTTCAAAGGCATCGTCGAGATGTGAGCGACGGACTCTTCAGCGACGGCCTGACGTCGCGCCATCGTCACCTAAAGTGTTTGGACAGCTTCAGGCCTTGTCCCTGATAGTTCGATTTGAGGTCGCGGCCGTAGACGATGTCCGGTGTGTCGGTCATGCGCTCGTAAATCAACCGGCCGATGATCTGGCCGTGCTCAAGTATAAAGGGCACCTTGTGGGAGCGCACCTCAAGCACGACGCGCGAGCCATGCCCGCCGGCAGCGGCATGGCCGAAACCTGGGTCCATGAAGCCCGCGTAGTGAACGCGAAACTCGCCCACCAGGGGATTGAACGGCACCATCTCGGCGGCGTGTGTCGGAGGAACGTGCACGGCCTCCTTTGAGGCCAAAATGTAGAACTGGTCGGGATCGAGTATCAGACGATGCTTGTCGTTGACCTCGATAGGGTCCCAGTACTCGGCGATGTCGCAACTTGCCGGCTTGTCGACGTCGACGACTCCGGTGTGGCGACGCGCGCGATAGCCGACGAGGCCCGATTTGTCGCCCTTCAGATCGACTGATAGGGCGATGCCGTCGGCAATGTCGGCATCCTCCGATGAGACGAGCCTCTCGCGGCGATGCAATTCGCGAAGCTGAATGTCGCTGTCGGATGCCGCGCCGACTCGGAAGCGGATCTGCGACAGGCGCGACCCCTTGCGTACGACGATGGGAAACGTTTGCGGGCAAATCTCAGCGTAGAGTGGTCCATGGTAGCCGGCCGGGATTTTGTCGAACGCCGCCACGCCGTCGGCGATGACGCGGGTGAAGACGTCGAGCCGGCCGGTCGAACTTTTCGGATTGGCGGACGCCTCGAGCGCCTCCGGCAGGGCAAGCGATTCAAGCAGCGGCACGATGTAGACGCAGCCGGTTTCCAGCACAGAACCCTGGCTCAGGCTAATCGCGTGCAATTGCAGATCATCCAGCTTTGCCTGGACGCGCGTACCCGGTTGGGGCAGGAAGCTCGCGCGTACGCGGTAGGCCACCGGGCCCAAGCGCAGATCAATGCTCGCCGGCTGGATCTGGTTCTCCGCGGGCGGCTCGGCGAGTTTCAGCACGCCAGACGAAATGAGATCCGCGATCGCTTGCGACGGCAGGATGCCGACGGCTGGCGGCTGTGCCTCCGATCCTTCAGGTCTTTTCGCGGCTCTGTTCATTTCAGCTGGCTCCCGGCATCCGCTCTAGTGCAGGCTGGTGGCAACGCCAAGGGGCGCACACTAGCGCGGCCGGGAAAACCATGCGTCATGATGCGATCGCGGTCGGATATATCCTGAAGCGGCCGGGCGCCAGACCCAATTGGCTCGGGCTAGCAGGCGTTCAGCGGATCCTGAGCGTCGCAAACTGCCTAGCGCCACCGCCTGAGGATTTGGGGATAGAGCACAACAGCTTTTGCCTGTTCAACACACCACAGGCGGCCGTAGCGGTGCTGGGCGAGGGCGAAAACCGTTCTGAATATGTGCTGTGCGCGATCAAACTCGTGCCCCGGGCTTTCGCGCCCGGCGCCGAACGCTCGATCCTGGCTGGCGATTTGCCGGATCTCTGGGGTGTGGCGCTCGACTGCGCAGTGCTGTCGCACGGCTTCGTGTTTGCCGGTTACGACTGCGTCACAACCGAATGGGATCGCAATGTCGCGGGGTTCGGATGCTCGCCGCTGAGCTGCAACGGGTTCGGGCGTCAGATCGCAGTCAACCGCTATTGCCTGATCGACGAATTCGAGCGCGCCCTGGAGGTTGCCCGCCGTTTTGCCTCGGAGCAGCCGGAGCCCGGAATTTACTTCGTGGCGGAGGTCTGGATCGTGCTTCCTGAGCCCGGCCTTGACGGCATCGGGCGCGGGCGCTAAGCCCCACAATCACTCGTGGTCCTTTGGCCGGCCGGCTTGCAGCCACGTTAAACAAGTCGCTAAAGAGGCCGCGCGCGCCCCCGGTTTCCCGCGCCCGGTTCTCTAGACCGGCGCCTGGATACCGGGTTTTTTATTGGCGACGAGGCCGAAAGACGCGATGGCCAAAGACAAATCAGCAACGCCCGGAAGCGGCTGGCGACCTGAAACCCAGCTCGTGCACAGCGGGACAACGCGCTCGCAGTGGTGCGAGACGTCGGAAGCGCTGTTTCTGACGCAGGGCTTCGTCTACGACAGCGCCGAACAGGCGGAAGCACGCTTCAAGCAGGAAGATCCGGGCTACCAATACTCACGCTTCGGCAACCCGACCGTCTCGATGTTCGAGGACCGCCTCAGGACATTCGAGGGGGCGGAGGAATGCCGCGCTACCGCGACCGGCATGGCGGCGGTGACGGCGGCTATGCTGGCGTACATGAAGACCGGCGATCACGTCGTCGCGGCGCGGGCGTTGTTCGGGTCATGCCGCTATATCGTGGAAACGCTTTGTCCGCGCTTCGGAATCGCATGCACACTGGTCGACGGCAAGGATCTCGATCAGTGGCGCGCCGCGATCCGGCCCGAGACCAAGATGTTCTTCTTCGAGACGCCATCCAACCCGAACCTCGAACTCGTCGACATTGCCGCTGTTTGCAAAATTGCGCGCGAACACGGCATCCTCTCCATCGTCGACAACGTGTTTGCGACGCCCATGCTGCAGCGGCCGCTGGCGCTCGGGGCCGACATCGTCGTCTATTCGACCACAAAACATATCGACGGGCAGGGGCGGTGCCTGGGCGGCGCGGTTCTGGGGTCGGCGACATTCATCAACACATACGTGCAGGAGTGGGTGCGCCAAACCGGGCCGTCCATGAGCCCATTCAACGCTTGGATCATGCTCAAGGGTCTGGAGACGCTACCTGTACGCGTGAAGGCCCAGTGCGCCACAGCCGCGGCGGTCGCCGACTATCTTTCTGAGGCGACAGGCGTGACGCGCGTGCTCTACCCGGGGCGCGGCGATCACCCGCAGGCGGCGCTCGCCAAGAGGCAGATGCCGGGCGGCGGACAAATGATCGCGTTCGAGGTTGCCGGCGGCAAGGCGGCGGCGTTCCGGGTACTCAACGCTCTGCGCCTCATACGCATTTCGAACAATCTGGGCGATGCCAAGAGCCTCGTCACCCATCCGGCGACCACGACCCACTTCAAGCTTACTCCCGATCAGCGTACCGAACTTGGCATCTCGGATGGGATGATCCGACTTTCGATCGGACTTGAAGCGGCAGAAGATTTGACAGACGATCTCACAAAGGCACTTGCTGCCGCGCACGGTTGACAAAAATGAGCAAAAGCACGGACCAGCCGACACGTAAAAAAGGTGGCGCCGAGAAGGTGCCGGCACCTCACGTTTACGAGGCGTCGACGCGCGGCATCCGCGTTCGCGTAACGGCCGACTACCGGGAGGACCAATCATCCCCCGACGAAAACCACTTCGTCTGGTCGTATTCGATCGAGATCATCAACGACGGTGATGAGCCGGTGCAGCTCAAGACCCGGCTTTGGCGCATAACGGATGCGCTCGGACGGACGGAAGAAGTGCGCGGACCCGGTGTCGTCGGACAGACTCCGCTGATCCAGCCGGGCGAATCCTTCAGCTATACGTCCGGCTGTCCGCTCAGGACGCCGCAAGGTATCATGGTGGGCAGCTACCAGATGAGCGACGAAAAAGGCCGGCTGTTCGACGTCGCGATCCCGGCGTTCTCGCTCGACAGCCCTTTTGCGCGCCGCAGCCTGAACTAGCGACGGGCGGGATGTTTCGATGGCGAGCGCGCAAGGGCCGGTCTACTCGCCAGTGGAACTCCTGGCGCGGCTCGTCGCCTTCGACACGACCAGCCACAAGAGCAATCTCGGCATCGTCGCCTTCATCGAAGACTATCTGCTCCAGCACGGGATCGTGTCGCAGCGGGTGACTTCGGCCGACGGCCAAAAGGCCAATCTATTCGCCACGATCGGACCTACTGACCAAGCCGGCGTGGCGCTGTCGGGCCATATGGACGTTGTGCCTGTCGAGGGCCAGAACTGGGACAGTGACCCGTTCACGGTGCGGGAAGCGGGCGGCCGCTATTTCGGCCGCGGCACAGCCGACATGAAGGGCTTTCTCGCCTGCGTGCTGGCAGCTGCGCCCGACTTCAAACGGCGGGCGCTGAAGACGCCAATCCACATCGCATTCTCATATGATGAGGAGGTCGGCTGCATCGGTGTGCGACCGATGATCGGCGCATTCGGCGGTGCGCTGCCAAAGCCACGCCTCGTCATCGTCGGCGAGCCGACATCCATGCAGGTCGTCGACGCCCACAAGGGTCCCGTGCGCTGGCATGTGGAGGTCATGGGACGGGCGGCGCATTCGAGCATGGCGCCACTTGGCGTCAATGCGATCACGTATGCGGCGATGCTTATTGCCGAGCTGGCGCGCATCGAAGCCGAACTCAAGGCAAAAGCGCGCGATGACCGCTTCAATCCACCCTATGCGACGCTGCAAGTGACCCGACTTGAGGGCGGGACGGCATCGAACATCATTCCGGTTTCATGCTGGTTCGGTTTCGAAGTCCGGGCGCTGCCCGGGCTGGACCCGGCTCACATCGAGCGGCGCCTGCGCGACTACGCCGAGGCGATCTGCCTGCCCGAGATGCGGCGTGTCGCGCCAGAAGCCGCGATTACGATCGCACGCACCAACGCGGTGCCGCCATTCGCCGCCGACGCGGGCTCTGAAGTTGTCGCACTGGTCCTCAAGCTCGTCGAACAGAATGAGACGCACGCCGTGTCATACGCCACGGAAGCGGGACTGTTTCAGGACGCCGGCTCGCCGTCCGTGGTTTGCGGGCCTGGCGACATCGCGCAGGCGCACACCGCGAACGAGTGGATCGCCGACAGCGAGCTGCAGAAGTGCATGACGTTTCTGGCTCGACTTGGCCGATGGGCCGAGGCGTTCCCAAGTCATTGAACCTGCCTCGCCACACGGTCGGCCGCTAACCACGTCCGCGTCATCCGCTTTTTTTTGCGCACTGCGAGATAATGAACGCCGAACTCCATTTAGTGTGACACCTGGGCGACACAGGCGAAATGAGTTAAGCCAACGCACGATTTTTTGGCTTGCCGCCGTGTCTCGGACGCATTGGCGAGACTAGAAGTTCAGCATGGTGCTGCCGACTCGTCGAAAAATTTAGAGAAAAGCCATGAACCCGATCGTCCGTCCCGCCCTCGCGATTGTCGTCACCGGTCTATTGCTCGGCGCGTGCTCGTCGTCGCCGATGAGCTCGCTCGCTTCCATTGGATCGATCGGAAGCAACAAAGTTTCGGAGACGGATCGCGTGTTCCTGATGGCGGCCGGCAGTTGGGATCGCAACCGGGACAACGTCGTGACCTGCGACGAGTGGAAGGAATACGCGGCTGAGCTGTTCAATGGCGCCGACGGAAACCGGGACGACGCGCTCGATACCTCCGAATGGTCGCGCATCGTCTCGATCGATCGCATGTTCGAGGCGGCAAACCTGAACTATTTCGATCAGAACGGCGACGGCAAAGTCACCCGCGCGGAATTCGTCGAGAAGCCTAACCCCGCCTTCGTTCTTATGGACACGACTAAGACGTGCAGCCTCAACGGTGCGCAGATCGCCGGTGCGCGGTCGAAAACGGAATACGACGTGTCCGGCAAGAAGAAAGAAAGCGGCGATCCGCGCGATGCCACTGGCGAGCAGGGCAAAGTCGCCAACGGCCAGAAATACTAAAAGCCGCAATAGCCGCTTCGCGCGGCGCGCTCTCAGCCGCCGAGGCACCAGGCGAGGATTGCCTTCTGCGCATGCAGACGGTTCTCGGCCTCGTCGAACACGACCGACTGCGGACCTTCGAGCACACCTTCCGTCACCTCGTGACCGCGGTAGGCCGGCAAACAGTGCATGAAGATCGCGTTCTTGCCCGCTTTGCTCATCAGGCGTTCGTCAACCGCGAAGGGTGCCAGCATTTTCTTACGGCGTGCCGCATCCGACTGACCCATCGATACCCAGGTATCGGTAACCACACAGTCGACGCCCTTAACGGCCTTTTCCGGATCATCGCTCACGGTCACCCCACCCTTTTCGCGGCGAACCCATTCAAGCGCTTCATCCTCGGGATAAAGCGATCTCGGGCAGGCGAGCCGAAGCGTGAAGCCAAAACGGACCGCGGCGTGCATCCACGACACGGCGACGTTGTTACCATCGCCGACCCAGGCGACCGACTTGCTCTTGATCGGACCTAGGTGCTCTTCGAACGTCTGGATGTCGGCCATAACTTGGCAGGGATGGCTCTTGTCCGTCAGCCCGTTGATGACCGGGATAGTGGCGTGGCGGGCCAACTCCAGAAGGGTCGTGTGCGCATTGGCGCGTATCATGATGCCGTCGGCGTAGCGCGACAGAACGCGGGCAGTGTCCGCCACGGATTCACCGCGTCCCAGCTGGAGGTCTGTATGGTTCAGCGACAAGCCGCCGCCGCCGAGCTGGCGCATGGCGATGTCGAATGATACGCGCGTCCGGGTCGAGGGCTTCTCGAAAATCATCACGAGGACCATGTCCTCGATGCCCTTGGGTTTGAGTGCTGCCGGAACACGCTTGCCGGCGCGCTTCATGGCGTGCGCGTTGTCGATGATGCGACGCAGGGTCTTGCTGTCGAGTTCCGAGATGTCGAGGAAGTGGCGGGGGGAGGTTCTTGCCGTCATCGGTTTGCTCATTGCGGTCGCGCCGCGCTTAAGACTTCTTCGTAACGCGCGCAAGCGCCCGCGACAGACGCGCAAGGCCCTGGCTCAGTTCATCCTCGGAGGCGATCAGCGGTGGCAGGACACGCACCGTGTTGTCGCCTGCGCCAACAAGTAACAGCCGCTCATTGGCCGCCGCTTTCACGACGTCGGCTGGCGCGACGCCATCTTTTAGCTTGAGCCCGGTCAAAAGGCCCGCCGTGCGCACTTCATCGATGAGGGCTGGAAATTGGTCCTTCAAGGCGGCCAGGCCCTGCTTCAACTGCAACGACTTGATGCGAACGGTTTCCAGGAACGCCGGCTCCGATACGATGTCGAGTACCTTGCCGGCCACGGCCATAGCTAGGGGATTGCCACCGAAAGTCGATCCGTGGGTGCCGGGTGTCATCCCTTGCGCGGCGTCGGCGGTCGCGAGCACGGCGCCCACGGGAAATCCGCCGCCGAGGCCCTTCGCGATCGCCATCACGTCCGGTGCGATGCCGGCCCATTCATGCGCGAAGAGCCGCCCGGTACGACCCATGCCGGACTGCACCTCGTCCAGAATCAAGAGCAGACCATTGGCATCGCAGACCTCGCGCATATGGCGCAGATCCTCGACCGAGACGGTGCGAACGCCGCCCTCGCCTTGCACTGGCTCGACCATGATGGCAGCGGTCTCAGGACCAATTGCCGTTTCGAGGGCGACGCGGTCGCCAAGTTGGACGTGATCGAAGCCTGGTGCAGGTTCGCCAAAGCCTTCCAGATACTTAGGATTGCCGCCGGCAGCGATCGTTGCCAGCGTGCGGCCGTGAAAGGCACCGAGGAAGGTCACGATGCGCCAGCGCTCCGCGTGCCCGGTGACGAAGTGAAACCGGCGTGCGAGCTTGATTGCGCCCTCGCATGCTTCCGCGCCCGAGTTGCAGAAGAAGACACGCTCGGCGAACGTCAGGCGCGTCAGCTTTTCCGCCAGCGCTTCCTGGCCGGCGACGCGGTAGAGGTTCGAGGTGTGCCAAAGCTTGCCGGCTTGCTCCGCGAGCGCGGCGACGAGCTGGGGATGCGCATGGCCCAAAGCATTGACGGCGACGCCGGAGCCGAAATCGAGATAGCGGTCGCCGTTCTCGGCGATCAGCCAGCACCCCTCGCCGCTTGCAAACACAACGTCCTGGCGTGCGTAGGTGCCCATGACGGCACCGGCGGCGTGGGGCGCGGACGCAGAGGATGCATTTTCGGCTGTAGCGCGGGAGGACGACATCCCTTTTCGCAATCCCAATACAAAATCAAAAAGCCGCCCAATCCGGCGGCCTTTCCACAACTCTCAATGATGCTGATACGCTCAGGTGATTGGGCTGTCAACGCGGCGAGGGCCGTTTAGAGCCCGTTTTTCGGGCTTTTGCGAGTGATCAACCCGTCTCAGGTTGTAATCCGAAGGCGAATGGGCGCATTGGCCGACATATCCACTGTCACGAATCGCTCTGTTGCCGGGTCGCCACGTCTCCCTGTCAATACCCTTTGTTTTTGATCTCTGGCTTGTAGGCCGAATTCAGCATGTTGTAATTTCTTCTGGCAGGGCCACGAGATATGGCAGCGCACAGCGCCCCAGTCTCGTTCGCGTATCGCTCCTGCCGTGCCTAGGGAGCCGTTGTAACGGCACCCGCGTCTTTCGGGCATGTAAGTCGCGCGTCTCCTCAAAGTTTTTGCGTCTGTAACCGGTCGAAAACCGGCCTGTTCGCGTCGCTCGTTCGCGCGCGCATCGGCCTGATTGCGACCGTCTAACCGCGGGCACCGGGGGGTGTACCGCCGCTGATGCGGCTCGACAGGGAGCAAAGACGCATGTCTTGGACCGATGAACGCGTGGACCTTCTGAAAAAGCTTTGGTCGGAAGGCCTTAGTGCCAGTCAAATCGCCGGCCGGCTGGGCAGCGTCACGCGCAATGCGGTGATCGGCAAAGTCCATCGCCTGGGGCTTTCGGGGCGCGCGACGACGTCGCGCATGAAGACGCACCGGCCGCGCACACGCTTGGCAAACGTCAAGCGTCCGACCAAACCGCGCTTCGTTCAATCCGGCAATCCTGCCGTGCGCGCGCTCTATATGGATGCCGAGGCCTATGTGCCGCCGGCGGAAGAACTCGTCATTCCGCTCGCGGAGCGCAAGAGCATTCAGACGCTGACCGAATGCAGCTGCCGCTGGCCGATCGGCGATCCGCAATCAGCGGACTTCCACTTCTGCGGCCGCAACAAGGTGCCCCTTCTGCCCTATTGCGAAGTTCATGCGCGCCGTGCCTTCCAGCCTGCCGCTCCGCGACGCCGTGATCGCGTCGAGACCGAGACGCCGGCAATCGCGCCCCTCCAGCCGGTGCCAGAGAAGCAGAACGCTTAACCAGTTTTTCGGCCGGATCGGGGGATCCGGGCCACGGGGGAAGACCAGCAGGCGTCCGCGCCTGCTGGTCTTTTTGCTTTTGATGACGCGGTTTGTGGAGCCCTATAGGCTCCCCCCATCCGCCGACTGACGTTGGAGAACACGCCCGAATGGCCAAGACTAAGGATAAGGAAAAGACCAAGGACAAGGCGCAAGCCGGCGAAGTGGCTGCCTCGACGCAGGCGCCAGCCACCGCTTTGGTCTCGCTCACCGCGACACCACAGATCGTGTCTCCGGTCCCCGCCAATTTTTCGCTCGATGCGCCGAAGCTTCCGTCGGCGATCGAGGATGCCGCCATGCGATCGGGTGGATACCCCTACGACAAGCGCATGAAGCGCGAGGAGTATGAGGATCAGCTTTACAAGCTCCAGGTCCAGCTTGTCAGGCTGCAGATGCACAGCCTCAAGACGGGCGGGCGCGTCATGGCGCTATTCGAAGGGCGCGACGGCGCGGGAAAGGGCTCTTGCATAAAGGCCTTTACCGAACACCTGAACCCGCGCAACACGCGGGTTGTTGCGCTGACCAAGCCGACCGAAACGGAACGCGGCCAGCTCTATTTTCAGCGCTACGTCGTGCACCTGCCGACTGCAGGCGAAATCGTTCTGTTCGACCGGTCCTGGTACAATCGCGCGGGCGTTGAGCGCGTGATGGGTTTTTGCACCGAAGCCCAGCTTGCGACGTTTCTGCGCGAGGCACCCGAATTCGAGGGGCTTTTGGTCCGCGACGGCATTCGCTTGTTTAAATTCTACCTGACCATTGGGCGCGAAATGCAGCTGAAGCGCTTTCACGAGCGCAGGCACGACCCGCTTAAGCAATGGAAGATTTCCGACGTCGACCTCGCCGCCATCTACAAGTACGACGCCTACACGCAGGCGCAGATCGACATGTTCCGCTTCACCAACACAGCGATTGCGCCGTGGACCGTGATCCGCGCGAACGATCAACGGCGTGCCAGGCTCGAGTCCATCCGCGCCGTTCTGCTCGCGAGCGATTACGATGGAAAGGATCTCGCCGCCATCGGCAAACCGGACCCGCAGATCATCGGGTCGGGCGCCGAATTTTTCGACCGAGCGTGACGCGCGGGCTTCAGCGGATCAAGAGGAAGAGCGAAGGCGTGATGGCCGCGGTGCGCGCCAGTTCGCGGCCGTCGGGGAACGCCGTGCCGCCATAGCGCGCGATGACCAGGCCAGGCTCGAGCTGGCGGATGCGCTCGGCAACGACGCCGCTGACGCCGTAGGTCGGCTCGGCCGGCTCGAACGTCACGCCCCGCATCCCTCGAATAATGAGGCGCGCGTGGGCCTCGAGCTCGGCCGTTTCCGCCGAAGTCTCCGTGCCGATCAGCAAGTGGATCATGCCGGTATCGCCGGCGAGGCGCCCGGCCGCACGCAGCATGGAGGGCAGGCGATCCGCGTCCTCAGCGACGACCGCCAGCCGACGTTCACGGCCCGTGCGCGGCTCGCGGCCGGCAACGAGAACGCCGGTTGCGCCGCTGACGTTCGCCAGCAGATCATTGATCAGAAACGGCGAGGTCGCCGTGATTGCGCGTGACAGGGCGATAATGTTCCAAGGGCCGCGCTCCAAGCACATCTCAGCGATACGATCGACAGCATCGCCCGGTGCCCGCGCGTGACGCACGATGACGCCGAGCCGGGCTCCCGCCTGTTCGGCGGTGCGCCGATGGCGGTTGGCAAGCAGATCAAACGCGGCCTGATTGGCTTCCCCGCTCCTATGCTTGCGATCGCGCCGCTGCGTAACATTTCGAACAGGAATTGCTGTCGGCCGATCCGACCAATCCGGTATGACAACGAGCGTTTCGACCTCGGAACCGTAGGCGGCTGCGAGTTTCACGGGCGCAATGATGCGGTGGGGGTCGGCGCGTTCTGCGGGGTCGAGCCATAGCACGACGCGCCCGCTGCCTTCGGCTGCCTCGGCAACGTGGGCTGTCATGCGGTTGCGCCGACAGACAGGCTTTCGACCGCGCGGCGGACATCGCCCGCACGGATATGGTCGGCGGAGGCGGAGGCCGCAAAGCCGTCGGCCTCTTCAAGCAACCGCAGCAGGTGACCGCGATCGAGCGATACCGGACCACCGCCGCGCTTCACAGCGTCGGCGTAAAGGATAGAGCCGGCGGAAGCGTAGATCGTGCGCAGACCGTTCTCGCGCGCGATCGTCGCCGCAGCCGCGGAAAATGCCGGCTCGCCGACTTCGGCGGCAGGTGCCGTGTCCGCAAACTTGGCGACGTGCCGAAAGCGGCGCTCGGCACCCGGATCAAGCTCCTTCAAACGGTTCCACGAACGCGGATCGGCAATCACGACGACCTTGGCAGTGAAGGGCACCGTGTCGGCAGAGACAGCTAGCCCCGAACTACTCAGGGGCGCGAATTTGCCGGTGTCCATCACCTCGCACAATGTCTGCCATGCAGTCGGGTCGGCGGCGAGACGCCAAGCCTCAACGACGAGGAAGCCACCGTTGGCGTCCATCAGCCTTCCAGGCGCGATCGCGACGTTGCCCGACGTATCGTGGCCAATCTCTCCCAGAAGGTCCCGACGCGCGACGCTGCGGGCGAGGATCACAGGGGCGGCGCCGGTGCTAAGCGAAGCGCCGCACGCTGCCGCGAATACGTTGACCGAGATCGATGCCGGCGCGGCCGCGCCTCTGGCAGCGGCATCCAGGAACGAGCGCTCAATCAGATCGACGACGCGAGGAGCCGACTCGGATTCGGAATAGAGTTTGCGTGCAAGCGCCAAGTTCGGCTTGGCCGCACTCATCGCGACGTGGCGATCAAGCGCTGCGTATTTCTCGATGGCTTCAAGCTCGGCCTCGGGCGTCGCCACGACCAGCCCGTGCAGTTCTCCTTCGAGCGCCGTGATCTTAGCCTCGACGTCACGCTGCAAGGCCTCGGGCAGAGCACGGAAGATTTCGGGACGCACCATGCGGCCTTCGTGCATGGGCGCCAGCACATAGCCGTCGATGGATTTGACGAGCGCGATGTTCTGCGCTTCGGCGCGTCGGCGCAGATGTTCAAGGGCCGCGTCGCCGCGATGACGGACCTCCTCGTCGAGAAGGTCGCGCGCGAGGCGGTGGTCGTCGCTTTCCAGAATGCGCGCGCGCGTCGCCCAGGCATTTGCGAGTGCCACGTTCACGTCGCGCGCGAAGCGCACGCCCTCACCCGGTGCGAATTCGAAGGCGAGCAAACGCGAGGGCCTCTCAGGATCGGGTACGTAGACCCAGTCGGCCGGCGCCGGCATGTCCTCGGCGTGAAGGGTGGCCAGCTTTTCTGCCGCCCAGCGCCGGCCAGTGCCTTCAGCACCAAGTATCAACAGATGGGCGGCAGGCCGGGTGTCCTTCACTGCATCTCGCATCGTCGACAACGGCTTCGCCTGCCCAGGAAGCAAAAGTGGATCGGATGCCAGGATGACAGGCTCGTCCTGATCCTTCCGCGCAACCGCTGTCTTGCTTTTCGGCTTTACGTCGGCGAGCCGGTCTGCCAAGCGGCTTGGGGCAATCGAGACGACGTTCGAATCGTCTTCTTTTGCCGAACCATCGCCTGCCGTCTCGGCAGCCTTCGTGGCCGGCTTGGCATCAGCCGCCTCCGCGTTCTTTGACGATTTCGAGCGCCAGAAAACCATGCGCAAGAGCCCCGATCTCTTCACTTCCGCATTAATGTACGAGATGCCGAGCCGCCCCCCGGAGGCAGCTTGAGTTCAATCATCTCACGGCCATAATGGCGGCACCATGACCAGCGCGCCGCAACCAAACAGCTATTCATCAATCCTAGCACAGGACATTGCCGGGTCCGATTCGGGTGCGGCGGCCATTCTCAGAGGCGTGCAGCGGCTGCTGCGCGCCCAGAATTTCGAAAGCATCGCCGAAATGTCGCTGGGAAACGGCCGGCGCGCCGACGTGTTCGCGATCGGACCAATGGGCGATATCTGGATCGTCGAGATCAAGTCGTGCATCGCGGACTTCAGGGCCGACCATAAGTGGCCAGAATATCGAGACTATTGCGACTATCTCTCATTTGCGGTGAGGCCCGACTTTCCCGTTTCGATCCTACCGGAGGATACCGGGCTGGTGCTGGCGGACGCTTATGGCGGCGAGATCGCACGGCCGGCGCCCCGCCATCCTCTCAGCGCGGCGCGACGCAAGACGCTTCTGATCGATGGCGCCCGGACGGCCGCAATGCGGCTCCATGCCAGGATCGACCCCAGCCAAGTTCTTGGCTGACCGAATACGACTAAAGTGCGCCGGACGCAGGCGCGCCGCCTTTCGGCGGTGACCGACAGGTACGCTATTTCGGCGCGCGCTTGGCGAGAATACGCTGCAGCGTGCGGCGATGCATGTTGAGGCGCCGGGCCGTCTCCGAGACATTGCGGTTGCAAAGCTCGTAGACGCGCTGGATATGCTCCCAGCGCACGCGATCCGCAGACATAGGATTCTCAGGCGGCGGCGCTTTTGAATCGCTCGGCGCAAGGAGCGCGTCCGTCACGTCGTCGGCGTCGGCGGGCTTGGCAAGATAGTCGACCGCGCCAAGCTTCACCGCGCTTACAGCCGTGGCGATGTTGCCGTATCCCGTCAGGATGATTGCGCGCGCATCGGCGCGTGCGCGCGCCAACTCGGCGAGCACGTCGAGACCGTTGCCGTCTTCCAAACGCATATCAACGACAGCGAACGCGGGAGCTTTCTCGCGAATCAGATCGATGCCCTCCGCTACGGAGTGGCCGGACCGGACCTCGAAGCCTCGCAGCTCCATGGCTCGCGCAAGCCGCTGCAGAAACGCGCGGTCATCATCCACGATCACTAACGAACGATCGGCGGGTAGCTCATCCTGCCTGAAGGAAAGATCTTCTGTCGCCAAGGCTGCCTCCGGAACGTGGGTCGCCCGTTGTTTTTCTGTTCCGCGGAATATTCCATGCGGGCAATCGGCGACGCAACCCCCCCTTTATTGCGAAAAGTGGCGCCGCGCGATCGGAAAGAGTTAACGGAAAGGGCATCAAGCCACGGATTTGTCAGCTTTTCGACGTCCGGGCCAGCCAAATGCCGTGGGCGCCAGCTCAAAGCTCGCCCGGGGCCAGGCGATCTGAACTTTCGCGCCGTTGCGCGGCGGCGTCTGGTTCGAAAAGGTTACCGTCGCGCCCGAGCGCTCAAGCAACGTTTTGGCGATGAAGAACCCGAGCCCCAGGCCCGTGTGGCCCGTCTCGCCGCGATCCTCGTAGCGGCGCGTCGTGACGTACGGCTCGCCGATGGTGTCCATCAGCTCGGGCGAGAAGCCCGGGCCATCGTCGGCAATCGTCACCACGATCGTGTCTGCGCTCCAACGTGCACTCAGTTGAACCTCGGACGCGGCGAACCCCACAGCGTTCTCGATGATGTTGCCGAGCCCGTAGATCACACCGGGCCGGCGATGGCCGATGGGCTCAGAGAGCGCAGCCTCGCCCGTATCTGGCAGCGGTGTCGCTGTTATAATGAGCCGCTTGCCAGATTGACGGTGCGGACTGGCCGCCTCCTCCAGAATTTCACGCACGGTGACGCTGGCATGCATCGGGTCTTGTTCATCCGGCTTGCGCGTGAGCTTCTGTAGTATCTCGCGGCAGCGTTTGGCTTGGCTGTGCAGCAACTGCAGGTCATCGGTGAAACGGCTTTCGGGACCGAGCTCGCGCTCGAGCTCTTTGGCGACGAGCACGATCGTTGAAAGCGGCGTGCCGAGTTCGTGGGCGGCCGCTGCCGCGAGGCCGTCGAGCGCATGCAGCCGCTGCTCGCTCGCCAAGACCATATCTGTCGCAGCGAGTGCCGCCGACATTTGACGCGCTTCCTTATTCAGGCGCCACGTGTAGAAGGCCATGAAGGCCATGGACGCGACGAGCGCCGCCAATGCGCCAATTTTGTAGTCGCGCGGCAGCTCGAAGCGCATGCCTTCGTACCAGGGCAAGGGATAGTAGTGCGCGATCAAGAACACGCCGATCGCAACGACTATGGCGCCAACAATCGTCGTGTAACGGGGCGGCAGCGTCGCGGCAGCAACGGTGACGGGTGCCACGAGCAGAACCGAGAACGGATTCTGTATGCCGCCCGTCATGTAAAGTAGTGCCGCAAGCTGCAGCGCGTCGTAGATAAGCAGCCCAGTAGCGAACGACGTGCTGAGCCTGTGTCGCGCCGGATAGCGGATGGAGAGGAAGACGTTGAGCCAAGCCGACATTGCGATCAGCAGCAGGCAGGTGGCGACATCGAGCGGGAAGCCGTAATAGAGGGTCACCACGCCGACCGCCGCGAGCTGGCCCAAAACAGCGGCCCAGCGCAGACGCACGCTTGTCAGCAAGCGCAGCTGGCTCTCGCGCTCGTTGATGATGCCCCTGAAGATGGGCGCCGCGGACTGCGGTTCGACGGGCTTTGCCATTACGTGACTTGTCCGTTTCGCTTGCGGCTGGCATTGACGCGACGCGCCGCGGGCTCGGGCTACTCGCATCATAAAGTCGTGACGGGAGGCCGCAGATCACCCTGGTTGTGTCACTGACCGGAATAGTGAAACTGCCGCCTTCGGCAGCATCAATAGCCAATTGGCCGTGGAGACCGCAAGACGATGAACCCTAAGACGTTGGGCCTTGTAGCCGCCGGCCTCGCCATCGGTGGGCTGATCGCCTTTATCACGCTGCAAACGCCGGGAACAGGCGGCCTCTCCGGCACGCAAACCGTGTCAGGCAAGGCGCTTGTCGGCGGTCCGTTCGCGCTGACAGACCAGACGGGGAAGCGCGTAACGGAGAAGGATTTCCTCGGCCGCTACACGCTCGTGTTCTTCGGCTTCACCAACTGCCCTGACATCTGCCCTTCCGGACTCCAGGTGATGACGGCGGCTCTCGAGAAGCTTGGGGCGCGCGCTGACGAGATCACGCCGGTGCTTATTTCCATCGATTCAGAGCGAGACACGCCGCAGAAGCTCGCCGATTATGTAAAGAGCTTCCATCCTAGATTGATTGCCCTCACAGGAACGCCGGACGAAGTGGCGGCAGCAGCAAAAGCCTATCGAGTGTACTACCAGAAGGTGCCGGACGAAAAAGATCCCACGCAGTATAGCTACGATCACTCGTCGATCTTCTATCTGATGGACAAAGATGGAAGCCTGCTGGCGCCAATTCCGCACACCACTGATGTCGCGCAACTCACGGAAGCCATCGAAAAGGCGCTGCGTTAGCGCTGCGTAGCAGGCTGAGACCAGGACGCCACAGTTTCACAGCGCGCGCGTGGCTGGGGACATTGCCGCTGGAGCGACAATGCGAACCTTGCTAGGTCATCTTCATGCTGCATTGCTTGCAGACAAGCGTTCCGGGGAACACCGCGCATCGTCGCGTGTGACTGGTCTTGGGGGAATGAAGCATGGGGCAGTCGAGAGTATCAACGTCTTCCCGCAAACATGAAGTGCGCTTGGAGGACATCGGTGCTCAACTCGAAGTCCGCAGGCATCCGGGTGCGCGACGGCTCACTTTACGCGTGAGCCGCACGCGGCGCGCGGTTATCGTGACGATCCCCGTGCAATGCGACCTCGACGAAGCGGGGTCGTTTTTGAGCCGCCACATCGATTGGGTGCGCGAGCGGCTGGATAGCTTGCCCGATCACGTTCCATTCCGGCACGGCGCCGCGATGCCGCTGCGCGGAGAAGCGCACAGCATCTGTTTTGCCGGCGCGCGCCGCAAAGACATCGGAATCGATCACACCGGCAAGCGTCCTGCCATCGTCGTGGGTGGCGATCCGGAGACCGCGCCTGCTCGGATGAAAACATGGCTCTTCGATGAGGCTCGCCGCGATCTGGAGGCGAGCGTCGCGCATCATGCGGAACTTCTGAAGCTGAAGCCCAAGAGGATCGCGGTGCGCGATCAAACCAGCCGCTGGGGTTCGTGCTCGACGACCGGTGTTCTATCGTTCTCGTGGCGGCTCGTTCTGGCGCCGCCCTTCGTTCTCGATTATGTCGCCGCGCACGAGGTCGCGCATCTGGCCGAGATGAACCATGGCCCGCGCTTCTGGTCGCTGGTGCGTCGCATTCGCCCAGATATCGACGCGGCGCGGCGCTGGCTGCAGGTTCGCGGGCCTGATCTGCATCGCTACGGGCCGTCGCACGCCTTTGTTGCATAGAGCAGCAGCGCC
The DNA here is from genome assembly GCA_964651805.1 of uncultured Hyphomicrobium sp. Classification (GTDB taxonomy): domain Bacteria; phylum Pseudomonadota; class Alphaproteobacteria; order Rhizobiales; family Hyphomicrobiaceae; genus Hyphomicrobium_B. The sequence goes on from CAZYXX010000001.1 coordinate 989,160, forward strand.
ACTCACACTGCTACCACCAACCACCCAGCGACATGAGGCCGTTTGGCCGGCTTGCGGGATGGTTGGCAGTGTTCGTTTCGGCCAGCACCTTCGCTATGAAATCTTCATCGATGCGTTCGGTTGGATGAGCAGGTTTGGCCGATGTTTCCCCGTCGCCGACCGGATCGGCGACATGCGCCTGCCATGAGGTCGAGAGCTGCCGGGATAGCCAAGGGAGGTTCTCGCTCGTCTGGTCAACGCGCGGTATGCGAGATGCCGTAGGCGTGGCACCCGCATCCGCCAGCGGGATACCGGTGGGGTCGGTTGCCGGGCGTTGCGTCGTGCCGGGCAGCGCCAGTGGGGCCTTATTCTTGTGCGCGAGCACCATCAATTCATGCCACATCTCGGCCGGCAGACCGCCGCCAACAGAGCGGTTCATCGGCTTGCTGTCGTCGTTGCCGATCCAGACGCCCGCGCATAGATGGCTCGTGTAGCCGATGAACCATGCGTCGCGGAAATCCTGCGTCGTACCGGTTTTGCCGGCGGCAGCGTGATTGGCGATAGCGGCGCGGCGGCCCGTGCCAGTCACGAGAGTGGCGTTCAGCATGTCGTTCATTGCGCCCACGACACGAGAGTCGACCAGCTGATCAGTGCGTGCGGCCTTGCGCGCGTAGAGCACACGGCCCGAACTCATGCGAACACGGCGGATGATATGGGGCTCGACCGACATGCCGCCGTTGCCGAGCACGGCGTATGCGCCGGTCATTTCCAAGAGCGAGACTTCCGACGTGCCGAGCGCGAGGGAAGCATCGTCACGCAACTCAGAGCGCACGCCAAGCCGACGCGCCACTTCAGCAGTGCGACCGCGCCCGACATCCTGGTTGAGACGCACGGCGACGGTGTTGATCGATTGCGCGAGCGCTCGACGCAGCGTGACCTCGCCGGCGTAGGTCCCGCTGTCGTTCTTTGGCGACCAACCGCCGAGTGTTAGAGGCAGATCGTAGGCGACGCTGTCCGGCGTCAGACCGCTTTCCATCGCCGCCAGATAGACAAACGGCTTGAAAGCTGAGCCGGGCTGGCGGCGCGCCTTTGAGGCGCGGTTGTACTGGCTGGCGGCATAATCGCGCCCGCCGACCAATGCGCGGATGCCGCCTTCGGCGTCGAGAACAACGAGCGCGGCCTGACTAGCACCCAAAGCGGCGCCCTTGCGCGCGAGCGCGCTTGTGACCACGCGGTTCGCCTGTTGCTGCAATTCACTGTCGAGCGTCGTCTCCACGACGATTTCGGCGTCGCCGTTTCCTAGCAGCGGTGGCAGGCGCTCCAACACGAAATCAATGACGTAGCCGAAGCCCGCGCTATCGCGGGCCTGCTTGGGTTCGTGAAACACGATCTTCTCGGCCAGCGCCTTGCGCTCATCCTCGGGCGAGATGAAGCCAGTCTCGACCATTTTGTCGAGCACGACGCGGGCACGGGCCATCGCCGCCTCCGGGCTCGTCGACGGTGAATATCGCGACGGCGCCTTCAGCAAGCCGGCGATCAGCGCTGCCTGAGCCAGTGTCAATTCGCGCGCGGAGCGATCGAAATAGCGCTGGCTGGCGGCCTCGATGCCGTAAGCGCCGCCGCCGAAATAGACGCGGTTGAGGTAGAGCTCCAGAATCTCCGACTTCGGCAGCCGCACTTCCAGCCACAGCGCGAGCGCGAACTCCTCAAGCTTGCGGCCAAGTGTACGGTCGTGGGTGAGGAACAGATTCTTGGCAAGCTGCTGCGTGAGCGTCGAGCCGCCCTGTGCAAAACGTCCAGCGCGGAGGTTTGCAAAGAATGCACGGATCATGCCCACCGGGTCGACGCCATGGTGATCGTAGAAGCGGCGGTCCTCGGTTGCCACGACCGCGGCCTGCACGTGACGGGGCAGAAGATCGAGCGGCATGTAGTCGTGCGCGGCGCCGCGCTCAGCCAGCACGGAACCGTCGCCCGCCAAAATGCGAACCACGGGAGCGCGCTCCTGGCTGCGCATCACATGCGGGTTCGGGTAGGCGATCGTGTAGTAAACCATCAACACTGCGAGCATGGCGAGGCCGCTCGCCGCGCCGGCGAATGGCAGGACAATCAACAAGCGCAGGCGCCAAGGCATCCGCATCAGCTGGCGGCGCAGAAACGATTGCTGTCGGGTCTGTAGCGGCTCGTTCGGCGGCGGAACTGTGCTCTCGCGCCCACTGATGTGATATGCCGCCAGGTCCGTAAACGCGGTTGGGCGGTACGCAGCAACCCGACCTCGGCGGCCCAAGCCGACGAGACGTGCCAACGCGCCCAGTACGCGTAACAGACCCACGCAACTCACCCGTCGCGAAAAGATGCTTGTGGCGGCTCGCTCTCTGACCCACCTTTGATATGATTATCGGTCAGCGGCTAAGAGGCGGTTAACCGGACGGCGTTCGGTACTGAAATTCGCAGTTGCGGTATGCTGCGACCGCTCGGGCGGTGGCGTTTTCGCTTCATCAGAGCTCGGAAGTGCCGCTTCTCTGTGGATGCATGGTAGCGACGTTCCCCGAGCGCCGCCATACTGGAGCGTCGCGCGAGTGGGGAAATGGCGGACGTCGGAGAACTATCCAGCTACCGGGATGTGATGATCGTGCTCGGCACGGCGGGCGTGGTCGTGCCGCTACTCGCGCGCTATCGCATCTCGCCGATGTTCGGCTTCCTCATTACGGGCGCCATATTGAGCCCGAGCGGTCTCGGCGCGCTGCCAGGCTATTCGGACATCCTCGACTGGATAACCGTCAAGAGCCCAGAGCGGATCGCCAAGTTCGCGGAATGGGGCGTCGTCTTCCTGCTGTTCCTGATCGGGCTCGAACTCTCTCTTGAGCGCCTCTCCACCATGCGCCGGCTGGTATTCGGCCTCGGCGGCTTGCAGGTCGCGGTCTCGTCTATCTTGATCGCGCTTATCGCTTACGGGTTGGGTGAGCAGCCGACCGCCGCGCTCGTCATCGGTGCCGCGCTCTGCCTGTCGTCGACGGCGATCGTCATCGACCTGCTCGCGGGGCAAAAGCGGCTCGCCACCACTGTTGGGCGAACGAGCTTTTCGATCCTGTTGTTTCAGGATCTCGCTGTCGTGCCGATCCTGTTCCTGCTCGGCATCCTGGAACCCGGCAATCACGGATCGCTGTTCGGCGGTGTTCTGAAGGCGCTTGCCCAGGCCGCAGCCGCGCTCGCAATCATCATCGCGATCGGCAAGTTCCTATTGCAGCCGCTGTTCCGAGTCGTCGCGCAGACCGGCAACAACGACCTTTTCATCGCAGCGACGCTGTTCGTGACAGTCGGTACGAGCTTTGTTACGGCGGCCGCTGGAATGTCGATGGCGCTTGGAGCATTCGTCGCCGGTCTGCTGCTAGCGGAAACGGAATACCGACGCGCGGTGCAAGCAACGATAGAACCCATCAAATCTCTTCTGCTTGGCGTCTTCTTCTTCTCCGTCGGCCTCAGCCTAGACCTCAAGGCCATGATCTCGCATCCGATCGCCATTCTGTCTCTGACGACGGGGCTGATCGCGTTGCAGGGCGTCATTATTTTCGGTCTGGCTCGTATGTTCTCGATCGCAAAGGCCGCAGCCATCGAGACGGCCGCGCTGCTGGCTCCGGGCGGCGAGTTCAGTTTCGTCGTCCTGACGCTCGCGTTCAGCCACAAGCTCCTCGACCGCGAGGAGACGAGCATCCTGCTTACGGCCGTCTCACTGACGATGGCGATGATCCCTGCGGTCGGTAAGCTTGGTAGGTGGCTTGCGCAGCGATACGCGGCGCCGCAAACGAAAGATCCGGAGCTTCTTGCACAGCCCTCCGGGCAAACGCAGTCGCGCGCGCTGGTTGTCGGCTTTGGACGTGTCGGCCAGCTCATCGGCGAAATGCTGGAGGAGCACAAGGTTTCCTATATCGCCGTCGACCGCGATCCCCTGCTCGTGGGAGAGATGCGGCGCAAGGGCAAACCCGTCTACTATGGAGACGTGCGTCAGATCGATTTCCTGCGCCAGTGCGGGCTCGACACGTCCAAAGCCGCCATCATCACCATTCACACGCAACCGGAGATCGATCAGATCGTGACCGCGCTGCGGCACGAGTATCCCAAGCTGTTTATCGTCTCGCGCGTCAAGGACGCGGCGCACGCGCGCCGACTCTATGCGCTCGGTGTCAACGACGCCGTGCCCGAGACGATTGAAGCAAGCCTGCAGCTTTCGGAAGCCGCGCTTGTCGGGATCGGCGTACCCACCGGCCCAGTGATCGCCTCCATTCACGAAAAACGCGATGAGTTTCGGGCGGAGCTGCAGGGCGCGGCGAGGACGTTCGGCACCGAGACGCGAGCACTGCCCAGCCGCAAGCGCACCTAGCGCCAACCCTGCAAACGCGACCTTCGCTGCATCTTGAACGCCGGCGTGCGGTCACCATCTTTTCCAGCCGACACACTATTGTCGCGGCGTCTCGGAGGACGTGATTTGGCCAGCACGCGCAGCAGCTACGCAGATCATCCCTATCGCTTTGCTATGTCGGCGGAAGATACGGCGCCGGTGCGGGACACCGAGGTGCGCGATTTGCTTGCGCGCCTCGACGCCCTTGCGAAGATGATGGATAGCGCGATCACCATTCCGGGAACGAATGTCACGATGGGTTTCGATGCCGTGATCGGGCTCGTGCCAATCATTGGCGATGCCATCTCGAGCGCGATTGGCGGTTACATCATCTGGGAGGCGCGCCGACTTGGCGCCTCCCGGTTCGTCATCGCGCGAATGGCGACAAACACGACCATCGATACGCTGCTCGGCGTCGTCCCGGTCGTCGGCGACGTTTTCGACGTGGCATTCCGCGCGAACCGCAAGAATGTCGCGTTGCTTCGCGCCCACATCGAAAAGCGGGGGCTCGGCGGGCCGCGGACGATCGAGACAACGTGCGAGACTCTCAAGTCCGCGTCCGCCAAGTCGGTCCGCCGCACTTCCTAAATATCCTAGCGCGCCAACCGGGCGCGACGCTCTTCCTCGTTTTCGTAACGTTCACGACGATAGAGGACATGCTCAAAAACGCGGATGAGCGAGCGGAATACGAATGTCATGGCACATCTCCAATAGATCCTTGTTGGCAATGAGATATGCCTGCCGCTCCGCGACGACAAACGCCGTTGCTTTACACGACATGTAACATTTTGTTATGTGCGGAAATGGTTCGCTCGCTACCGCCGCTCAATGCACTGAAAGCTTTCGAGGCCGCAGCGAGGCACGAGAGCATGACGCTCGCGGCGGCTGAGCTCAACATCGCGCACGCGGCCGTCAGCCGCCATATCCGCAAGCTCGAAGCGTTGCTGAGAACGCAGCTCTTCGAACGGACGGGACGTGGCGTGATCCTGACCGATGACGGCCGCGCGCTTGCGCGATCGCTTACCGAGGCATTCGACGTCATCGACAATGCGACGCGCCGCTTCTCGCGCGCTCCACGCCGTCGGCAACGCCTGACGATCACGTCGGACGTTGCCATCGCCACGCACTGGCTTGCATCGCGGATCGGCGGGTTTTCTGCCAAGAACCCCGGCATCGAGATCGTCGTCGATCCGACACACCGTCTTGTCGACTTCACGCGAGAGGATTTCGATGTCGGAATCCGCTTCGGCGCTGGCGCATGGAAGAACGTCGAGGGCGAACAACTTGCAGCGGCCGAGTTCTCGCTGCTTTGCCATCCTCGTCTCCTCAAAGAGCGCGCAATTCGTTCGCCGCGCGACCTCCCGGGCGAGCTCCTGATGCAGGAGTATGACTGGACGTTATGGCCAGCGTGGCTGGAAGTAGCGGATGCCGCGAACGTCGTGCCCTCCGGTTCGGCATTGCTGCATGACCTGACGATGACGGCGGCGGAGGCCGGTCACGGTTTCGCGCTTGCCGACACGATCGTCGCGGCCGATGCGCTGTTTGCCGGACGTCTCGTGCGGCCGTTTCCGGTGTCGGTCCGCAAGTACGGCTACTATCTCGTGTGGCGGCCCGGTGGCACGCTTTCCAAGAGCGCGTCTGCCTTCCGTCTCTGGATCAAGGACGAGCTTGCCAAGACCCTTGCAGCCGTCGCGCTGCTTTCCGCACCGGGCGGGAAGCCGCCGTCACGAGATGGACGCGCCGCGCATCCACGTCCAGCGCGTTGAGCGTTTGTGTGCGCCAAGTACAACAGCCATCACGGCCAACGCTTCGCCCAATCGGGCGCCACCACGTTCTTGAAGCGTAGGGGAGCGAGGTCCACTGCCAGCGTAGCATCGGCTAGCGGATCGGGCGACGCGCGCTTCGCGCGTGCCGCCGGCAGCCGATAGAGGCGTCCTTCCAACGCGAACAGCAAATCGCCGCTCGCCTGCCAATCGGCCCACGAGCAGCGCTCGATCATGCGGAGGCTATCGCCGTTGTCGCCGGCAAGTTCGAAGTCTTCGACGTACCAGGGACCATTGTGCTCATAGATCGCGCGCAGGTATCGCCTCAGCGTCAGGTCACCGCTTGGCGATTTGCGTTCGTAGATTTCGGGAGATTCGAACAACCAGCCGTAGCCGGACTGACGATGCGGCCCAGATTCGCCGCGCGCGACACATATCCAGCCGTCACGCGTCGAACGCTCATGCAGGATCGGGTTGTCCTCGCCACGTCCGGCGTATTCGCCCCAGCGCTGCACGGAATATCCGTTGGGGAGCCCGCTTTCTCGCTCAGGACCGAGCGGATGCCATTTCGTGGCTTGCGCGCCGGGCACGACGACGGGACCGGTCGAGAGATGATTGATGCCAATTGCCTTCGGCCCCTCGAACAGTCCGCCGCCACCCCAGGCGTCACCCTTCGGCCAGAGCGCAAGCGCCGTCAGATAGGGCGTGCGGCTTATGGCCGTCCACGTCTGGTAGGGCGTCTGCCATTTCGCGGCAAAGTAGATCAGCAGATCGCCGTCCGGTGAGAGATCGCAGCGCCGTTCGTAGATGCGCCCATTGAGCCACTGTCCCTGCTCCAGCCGGTCGTCGGCAAGCCACCAGCGCAACACCAGGACCTGCCTGGACGGACCGCGCCTGAACACAACGGCCGACCTGCCATCGCGCGCCAGGATGGCATAGAGCCGGCATGATGGCTCGATCAGCGTGCCTTCGGGTCGATCCGACGTGACACGAACTCACACATCGAGGTTTGAGACGTTGAGCGCGTTTTCCTGGATGAAATCCCGGCGCGGCTCCACCACATCGCCCATCAGCTTGGAAAAGATTTCGTCCGCCTCGGCAATGTCGTCGATCTTGACCTGAAGCAGCGTGCGGACCTCCGGATCGAGGGTCGTCTCCCAGAGCTGCTCCGGATTCATCTCACCCAGGCCTTTGTAGCGCTGCAGTTCAACGCCCTTGCGGCCCATCTCGTAGACGGCATCGAGCAACGCGCGCGGGCCTGAAATCACGTCGACCTTATCCTTGCGACGGAGCTTGGCGGGCGTGCCGTAGATTTCAGACAGGTGGGCGCGGCGATCGTTTAAGCGGCGGGCATCGAGCGAGCCGAGCAACGCGCGATCGAGCGCGTGATACTCGGTGACGCCGCGCACCTCGCGCTTGAAGGCAAAGCCGTCATTGCCGAAGCGGCCTTCCCAACCCGTTTCCATTTCCTCGGCAATCGCGTCGAGCCGCTCGGCGATGCGATCGGCCGCGGCGTTTGCCTTATCCGCGGACGTCAACAGCGAGGGATCGAAGACGCCACCGATTGCGCCCTGCTCGACGACGGCGCGGCTATAGCGCGAGTGCAGACCATTGATGCCGCCGGTGATCTGGCGCGCCTGCTCGACGATGTCGCGCAAATCGCGGCCCGCATGCTCGGTGCCGTTGCCCGAGACGAGAACTGCGTCGTTCAGACCCTGCTCGATCAGGTAATCCTCAAGCGCGCGCTGGTCCTTCAGATACTGATGCTGCTTACCACGCTGCACTTTGTAGAGCGGCGGCTGCGCGATGTAGACGTGACCCTTGTCCACCAGTTCGTGCATCTGCCGGTAAAAGAATGTCAGGAGCAGCGTGCGGATGTGCGCGCCGTCAACGTCGGCGTCGGTCATGATGATGACTTTGTGATAGCGCAGCTTGTCGAGCTTGAACTCATCGCGCCCGATGCCCGTGCCCAGCGCGCCGATGATGTTCGTCACCTGCTCGCTCGAAAGCATCTTGTCGGTGCGCGCGCGCTCGACGTTCAAAATCTTACCGCGGATCGGCAGCACGGCCTGAAACTCGCGCTTGCGGCCCTGCTTTGCGGAACCGCCCGCTGAGTCGCCCTCGACGATGAAGAGCTCCGTCTTGGAGGCGTCACGATCCTGGCATTCGGCGAGGCCGCCCGGCAGGCGCAAGCCGTCGAGAGCGCCCTTGCGCCGTGTCAGGTCGCGTGCCTTGCGCGCCGCTTCACGGGCGAGCGCGGCCTCCACGATCTTGCCGACGATCGATTTCGCTTCCTTGGGATGCTCCTCGAACCAGGCGCCGAGCTGATCGCCGACCATGGATTCGACGACCGGCTTCACCTCGGACGAGACGAGCTTGTCCTTGGTCTGCGAGGAGAACTTCGGGTCCGGCACCTTCACGGAGAGCACGCAGGTCAGGCCTTCGCGCGCATCATCGCCCGAGAGCGTGACCTTCTCCTTCTTCGCAATGCCGCTTTCTTCCGCGTATTTGTTGACGATGCGCGTCAGCGCAGCGCGGAAGCCCGCCAAGTGCGTGCCGCCGTCGCGCTGCGGAATGTTGTTCGTGAAACACAGAACGGTCTCGTGGTAGCTGTCGTTCCACCACAGCGCGACCTCTACCGTTATGCCGTCCTTCTCGCCGCGGATCATCACGGGTTCGCCGAGCACGGACTGCTTAGAGCGATCGAGGTAGCGCACGAATGCGGCCGTGCCGCCCTCGTAGACAAATTCCTCGCGCTTCACGTCGGCATGGCGCGCATCCGTCAAAACGATCTTGGCGCCTGAATTCAGGAACGCGAGTTCGCGCAAGCGATGCTCGAGCGTCGCGTAGTCGAATTCGGTGACGTTGTGGAACGTCTCAAGACTGGGCAGGAACGACACTTCCGTGCCGCGCTCGCTGCCGGCGTCGCCGATGACTTTCAGCGGGGCAACGGTGTTGCCGTGCTTGAATTCGATCACGTGCTCCTTGCCCTCGCGCCAGATGCGGCACTTGAGCCAAGCGGAGAGTGCGTTGACGACCGATACGCCGACGCCGTGGAGGCCGCCCGAGACCTTGTAGGAGTTCTGGTCGAACTTGCCGCCGGCGTGCAACTCGGTGAACACGATCTCGGCGGCCGAGCGCTTCGGCGTCTGATCGTCGTCCTTCTTGATGCCGGTCGGGATGCCGCGGCCGTCGTCGCGCACCGTGCAGGAGCCATCCGGATTGAGCGTGACGTGACACGACTTCGCATGGCCTGCCAGGACCTCGTCGATCGCGTTGTCGACGACCTCGTAGATCATGTGGTGCAGACCCGATCCGTCATCGGTATCGCCGATGTACATGCCGGGCCGCTTGCGGACCGCATCAAGCCCCTTCAGCATCTTGATGCTGTCTTCGCCGTAGTCGTCAGACGGGGGTGTTTTCTTGGCGGGTTGGGCGGTCATTTGAGCCTTTAAAAGGGTCGTTTTTCTCGTCAAATTTTATAGCACGAACCGGCGTGAAAAGCCGCATAAATTCGCGCTCATACGACAGCAAAAACAGCAATATTTTCAGTATTTTATGTGTGACCGTTTGTCCCCGATCGGGGACTTACGGGGCGGCGAGAACTTTACCCTCTTCGACGTGCCAGAATCGGGCTTTTCCAGCGAGGGCGGCGAATGCCGTTTCGTCCGTGCCCGTCATCCACGCCTGGGCGCCAAGCCGAAGGATTTCGTCGAACAGCGCGCCCCGGCGGTGAACATCCAGATGAGCCGTGATTTCGTCCAGCAATAGGATCGGCGCGGCGCCTTCCTGGCGCTCGGTGAGCAATTCGGCGTGCGCGAGTACGAGGCCGAGCAGCAGTGCCTTCTGTTCACCTGTCGAGCACAGACGCGCCTCCAGCGACTTCGGCCCATGCGTGACGGCAAGATCGGACCTGTGCGGTCCATCGAGCGTGCGGCCCGCGGCGCGATCACGCTCACGCGTGGCGGCGAGCGTTCGTGCGTACGCATCTTCCGCCTCGATGGCGGGCACGTTGGCGAGCGCATCCTCAAGCCCACCCTGCAAGGCCAGCGCCGACCACGGGAACGCCGAATTGCGATCGCGCTCCCGACGCCTCTCGATCACGTTCGCCATGGCGGCGACCGCTTCGAGGCGGGCGGCGGCAACGGCTATGCCCGACTCGGCCATGACGCGCTCGAAGCCTGAGAGCTGGGCATCGTCGCGCACGCCGTCCGACAGCAGTCGGTTGCGGCTTGTCATGGCGCGTTCGAAACGGCCGGCTATTGTGCGGTATGCCGGATCGAAGCAGAGAATCAGCCTGTCAAGAAAGCGCCGACGCTCGCCGCCCGAGCCCGTGAACAGGCCGTCCATCGCCGGTGTCAGCCAGACGATCTCAAGGTAGTCGGCAAGCACGCCCGAGCCCGATTGCGGGACGCCATCGATACGCACCAAACGGTTTGCGCGGTCGCTCGACTCCGACGCGGCGCGTGTCAATCCGGTGCCAATGTCGGCGGGCCCCGCCAGCGTGTGAGCGCGCGCGGCGATGGCGAAGGTGCCGTCGCCGCCGGCGCGAACCAATTCGGCGAACGGCGCGCGGCGCAGGCCCTGGCCGGGCGCGAGCAACGACAAGGCTTCGAGAAGGTTTGTCTTACCGGCGCCGTTTGAACCGACGACGACCTGCGGTTCCGATCCCGTCTCGATCGTCAGCGTTTCGTAGCTGCGATAGTTCATGAGCGACAGGCGCTCGACCCAGAGGCCCTTCGTGTCGTCTAGCATTGGCAGATCGCCGCGGATCGGACACAAAGCACCGAGGTCGATATTCTCGGTCTCGCGGCGCGGCTTGCGTCAGATCTCAGGTGGGAAGCCATGCGAATGATGCTCTATTGTCTCGCCGGGATCGCCCTAGGGTACGTGCTCGGCGTGGGACTCGGCATCGCGCTCATCGACGCTTTCTCATCGAACACACACGACAAAAACGTCGAAGTCGCCATGACCGCAGCGTTCGTCACCGGCCCGGCGGGAGCGGTTCTCGGCTTGATCGTGGCCTGGATGCGCGCCCGGCGGAGATAACCGCTCGATCCTCACACCCGCATCGGCATCAGGACGTAGAGCGCGCCTTCGTCCGACCCGTCCCGCACCATGGTGGGGGAACCCGGATCTGCGAGCAGGAAGCGCGCTTCGTCACCTTCGAGCTGACCTGCGATGTCGAGCAAATAGCGCGCGTTGAAGCCAATCTCGAGCGTGCCGGCGCCGTAGCCGACTGGAATTTCCTCGGTCGCGCTGCCGCCTTCCGGATTATTGACCGAGAGCACCAGCTTGTCCTTGGCGAGATTCAGCTTTACCGCGCGGCCACGCTCGCTCGCGATGGTCGATACGCGGTCAACCGCGCTGATGAAGGCCGCGTTCGGCACCTTCATTTCCTTGTCGTTGTTGTGCGGAATGACGCGGCCGTAGTCCGGGAAGGTGCCGTCGATGAGCTTCGACGTCAGCACCACGGGGCCGATCTCGAAACGGATCTTGGTCTGCGACACGCCAACCTTGACCTTGGCGGAGGTGTCTTCCAGCAGGCGGGCAAGTTCATGCACCGTCTTGCGCGGCACGATCACGCCCGGCATGCCGTCAGCGCCTTTGGGGCGCGGTAACTCGACCTGCGCCAAGCGGTGGCCGTCGGTCGCGACCGCGCGCAGCGTCTTCGTTTTGCCGGTCTCGGCCGTGTGCAGGTAGATGCCGTTCAGATAATAGCGCGTCTCTTCCGTCGAGATCGCGAAACGCGTCTTCTCGATGAGCCGCTTAAGGTCGCCGGCCTCGATCGTGAACTCGTGGCTGATCTCGCCGACGGTGAGGTCGGGGAAGTCTTCGGCCGAGAGCGTCTGCAGACTGAAGCGCGAGTGACCCGACGTGATCGTCAGGCGTTCCTTGTCGCCGTCGCGCTTCATCTCGATCTCGGCGCCTTCGGGCAGCTTGCGCACGATGTCGTGCAGCATGTGCGCAGGCACCGTGAGAGCGCCGGGTGCCTGCACCTTGGCGTCGACGCTTTCGCTGACTTCGCGCTCAAGGTCGGTCGCCTTGAACATCAGCGCGTTGCCCGAAGCCTTCAGCATCACGTTGGACAATATGGGGATCGTGGTGCGGCGTTCGACGACGCTCGTCACATGGCTCAACGCCTTCAAGAGTTCCCCACGTTCAATCTCGAGACGCATATCTTTCCTCGGTCTACTGCGGAAGGCGCGTGCGGCGGGTTACGGGAGCGGGCCCGGTGTGCGCACACGCTGTGAGAGAGTTCCGCTCGCGGTCGCGTTTTTAGCGCGGAATCGCGCGCGGGAGGCGATCAGAGCCGAAAGGGGGCGGTATTTCAAGCCAAGATGACGCTTTTGTCGTCGCTTTCGGCCGTATTTGCTCGTTTTTCGCTGCAAAAGAAGCCGCCAACCGGGCGCCCGGCGGCGGCTTCACTCAGCGACGGACGACGGGTTGGCGCCCGCGCGAGCGTTAGTGGTTCAGCAGCTTTTTCAATTCTTCCAGTTCGTCCTCAAGCCGCGGGTTTTTCGTGATCTCGCCCTCGATCTTGCGGATCGCGTGCAGGACCGTCGTGTGGTCGCGACCGCCGAAGCGCCGGCCGATCTCGGGCAGGGACCGAGCGGTCAGATGCTTCGCCAAGTACATACCGATCTGGCGCGGCCAGACGACGGAGCGATGACGGCGCTGAGACAGCAGATCGCTTTTCGAGACGCCGTAGTGGCGCGAGATAATGCGCAGGATGTCCTCGATCTTGATGCGGCGCGGCTCAAGGTTCTGGACCAGATCGCGGATCACCGTCTCGGCGATGTCGAGCGTGATGGGCGTACGCATATACTGCCAAGTGGCGTAGAGACGGGTCACAGCGCCTTCAAGCTCGCGACCGTTCTCGGTCAAGCGCGATGCCAGCAAGTCGAGCACGTCGCGCGACAGCGTGAAGGACGGGTCATTGCCACGCTTCTCGGCGAGACGCTTCTCAAGAACCTTCACGCGCAGGTCATAGTCGAGGGGGTTAAGCTCGGTCACAAGGCCGCGCTGCAGGCGCGAGCGCATGCGTTCGTTCAGCCGCTCGATGTGGTTCGGCGCGCGGGCCGATGCGACTACGACCTGTTTTCCGCCGTCCAGCAGGGCGTTGATGATGTGATCGAACTCCTGCTCGGTTTTTTCGCCCTGAAGAAATTCGAGGTCGTCGATCAGCAGCATGTGGATGTTGCGGAAGCGCTCCTTGAAGGAGAGCGGGTCGGACGACCGAAGCGCCTCGACGAACTGGTAACGGAAGCGCTCGGCGGTCAGATACAAAACCTGAGCGTTTGGCTGGCGACGCTTTACCTCCCAGGCGATGGCGTGCAGTAGATGACTTTTGCCAAGGCCGACCGACGAGTGGATGTAGAGCGGGTTGTAGCCCGGTGCGTCCGTCAGCACGGTTTCGGCGACTTGCGTGGCGCCCGCGTGTGCCATGCGGTTTGCGGCGCCCACAACGAAACTATCGAACGTGTAGCGCGGGTCGAGCGGCGAGCCTTCCAAGCCGCCGGCTGATGTGCGCTGAACGGGGGCGATCGCCGGCTTGAAGACGGTCGGACGCGGCTGTGCGTCGGTGGATGCCGGTGCAGGGGCCGACAGATGTGCGGCCTCACCGCTGATCTCAGCCTTCGGATCGGGTGCGCGTTGCGCAACCGCCCCTGGCTGGCGCCAGACGACGTCGACGCGCTCGGCCGACTCAAACTCAACCAGAGCACACTGGAGAAGTTGCTTGGAATAATGCTCGTCGATCCAGTTGCGCACGAACTTCACGGGCACAGAGACCTTGACGATGCGACCGTCGAAGCTCTCGAATTCCATGCTCTTGAACCAGCTCGAGTAGATTTCCTCACCGAGCCGTGCGCGCAACATCGCGCGAACCTTCTGGCCACGCCCCTCGACCGCCGCAGTCGACTCTGAGCCCTGAACCGCGCCCGCCACGCCCGCGCCCTGCGCGCCGCTCGTTTTTGCTGCCTGCATGTGTCGTGCTCCCCGCTACTAAAATCAAAACTTGAGTGACCCTCACATCCCGCCGCGATCGCGCCAGGACCCTCAACAAAACCGGCAGGCATGCCGGACGCACTTCACCTCCAAACGTATCTGCGGGCTGGCCTCGGCCCGTTCCGTCAGCCCTGAATCCAGGCGAGCTCGCTCGCCTTCCAGCCACCGGCCACTCCCCTATGACGGTCGGCGTCGAGTGGCCCCTCGAAACCTTGCGCCACGTTGCGGCAGCGGCGGTAACCCGCCGATGCCATTACCTCCGCCGCCATACGGCTGCGTCCGCCGGACCGGCAGATAAAAAACACCTCGTCGTCCTTGGTCGCGCCGCGCTGCGCGAGTGCCTCTTCAACGCGCTGCGCGAAGTCGGCAGCGATCCGGTTGTCCGGAAACGACTGCCATTCGATCAGAACCACGTCCTTTGCCAGCGCCGAGAGATCGGGAATGCCGACGAATGCCCATTCCGCCTTTGTTCTCACATCGATCAAAACAGACCGCGGATCGGCCTTGAGCCGGTCCCAGGTCTCAAGGACGGGCACGTCCTCGATGGGGAGAACTCCGAATTTTTCCACGACCCTCAACCACGCCAGCGATGATTTTCGGAAACACCTTCCAGCATCGCGCTGGCACGCCGCCAGCCGATCAAAGCCTCCTCTCCCCTCCGCACGAGGACATTGGAGAACCGTCAGATGTTTCCGAATTTGACGATGAACCAGGACCCGCGATTATCGCGGAAAATCCAAGCTCTACGCTCGTCTGTTACGCTTGAGCGAACGATTGCCTACCCCGCCGCCGTCCACTGTCTATTCACTAGCCGTTAACCCTCCTCGCGGCAAGCCGCCGACCCATCACATTGCGCGCGGCGACGTCCAAAAAACTATCCACAGGGTTCGTGGAAAGATTGATGCCCAGCGTCATCTTCTGTGGACGAGTATTTTGACTCCGCGTCGTTTTTTGATCGCGCGCCCACGCCGTTTGCTGCTCGATCCGGAGCGATGAGTTCTGTCATCGCAACGTCATTTTATGTTTGCGCCGGCATTGCTCGCTGGCGTAGGCGGGCCAAATGGAAATTTAGTGGAGTGGTCCGGCAGGCCCGGGATTCCATGCGCTTATCGGCGGCGGAAAAAGCAACGGGCCCACGAGGGGCCCGAGGAAGCGCGTTGCGAAGTGGCAACAGGGAGAAAAAATGCCCTGAGGCGTGAAATATGCGCTTAAGCCGACATGGCCTTGACACGTTGCGCAAGCCTGGAAACCTTACGGCTCGCGGCCTTCTTGTGCATTATTCCCTTCTGAGCGCTGCGCGCGAGAATCGGCTGGGCCGACTTCAGAGCGGCTTCGGCCTTGCCCTTGTCACCTGCCGCGATTGCTTCTTCGACCGAACGGATTTCGGTCTTGACCCGCGAGCGGCGCGACTTGTTGAGTTCGGTGCGGCGGATCATCTGACGTGCGGCTTTCTTCGCCGACGACGTATTGGCCATGAGTCTAGAACCTTTATTGCAGCGTGCACGGCCCCGGCGCTTTGTTGTCGCGCGCGAGTAATCCGGACGGGTTGTCGGAAACGGCTGTGCCGCCCGGAAACTGGCCCCGGGCGGCGCTTGGCGGCTCCTATAGCCGTCTCGCGATGCCCGGTCAACGCGCCACCTCTCCGTTCAGGGCCGCAAAATGAGCGATTCCGCGCGACCCACCCGCAAGAATCGTTATTGTGCCGCGGCATCAAGGGTTGCCGGAGCGCGGCGACGGTAGGAGGGAGAGAAGTCCATGGGAACACTGGCCGGATGGATGATCGCGCTGACTGTGTCCGTTTGCGCGACCGTTATCGCGGCGGCGGCGGGCGATCAGCTGCTGCACATGGCAACGACCGGCCTCGTCACCCTCGGTCTGGCACTGCTGGCCGTGCGCGAACACCGCAACCTGCTTGCGGCGGGAGCGTCGGAGAGCGTCGTCGGCGCATCGACGGCTCGCCACTGTGGGCTCGTGTGGGCATGGGGCGCGCTCGCAACGCTCGTCACCTATGGCTTTACGCTCGAGGCGCAGTGGCCGGAGTGGTGGCAGTTCCTTCTGGGTTTTGCATTTGCGGCGGTTGCAAGCTTGCTGTTTGCCAGCATGCTCAACCGTGACGCGGAGCGCGGCACCGTCGATGCCGGACTTCTCAAGATCGGGCGGACACTCATCATCGCGCAGATCATCGGCATGGCCGCCGCTATCATATCCCTTTTCATCGATGGCAAGTTTCCGCGCGACGTCAGCAAGCCCGATTGGGCGAACTGCAACATCTTCTTTTTTGGCGCGCTCGCGATCGCCGCGATCAGCATCAACGCGCTGATCAATCCGGCGCGCGAGCAACGAGCCTGACCTTTCGCATTGGCTGGGGGGAGCGCCAGCGATGCCGATACGTCCACCGCTACCCTGGCTGATCGCTTTCCTGATTGTGACCAGCATCGCAATGACCGTTGCGGCCAGCTTTGCCGACAAGCGCGCAGCGGCCGGCGCAGCGGCGTTGTTCGTCACGGTCATCGCCGCCTCGGCGTTGGCGACAAGCGCGCCACTCTGGCGCCAGGAGCTCGCGGGGCGGGTCGCAGAATCCGACGTCCAAGGGGCGCTTAGTGCCGGTGTTCTTCTGGCCATGCTCGCATACGCGTGGTGCGGCGTCACGATGCTTTCGATCTATCTTGGCGCGTCGCTACGCTGGCAGCACGGCTGGCAGTATGGCAGCGCGATGCTGCTCATCGCGCTCGGACACGCAATATATCTGAAACAACTTGAAGAGCCGGGAGTGGGCGAGGCGCGAAGCAGGGTTCTGCAGAACGCGGCAAAGCTCGCGGCCGGTCATGCCATCCTGGTCGCAATCGGGCTCATATGGCTCATCGCGTCGGGCAAGGTCGCCTCGCTCAAGGGCGACTGGGCGGCGAACCAGATCTTCGTTGCCGGCGGGTTTGCGATCATCTGCATCAGCATGATCATCGTGAAGACGTATTCGGCGCTGAGCCGCCCCTAGCTTTGCTAACGCTGACAACGGCCGCAGAAATAGGTGGCGCGGCCCGTATGCACCACACGCTTTATGATACCGCCGCAGCCGGGTCGCGGGCACGGGCCGCCGTCCCTGTCGTAGACCGCGAACTCGTTCTGGAAGCTGCCGCTGCCGCCGTCCGCCTGGCGATAGTCGCGCAGTGTCGACCCTCCGGCGGCGAGCGCGTCGGCGAGGACGTCCTTGATCGCCGGCACCAGGCGCCGTACCCGCTCCGTTGGCCGGCCGGCGGCATCGCTTAAGGACGAGGCGGCGCGGTTCGGTGACAGGCCGGCGCGATATAGCGCTTCCGACACATAGATGTTGCCAAGCCCGGCTATCACGCGCTGATCCATCAACAGCGCCTTTAGATTGGCTTTCTTGGCGCGCGCACGTTGCGCCAGATACTCCGGCGTCAGGTCGCTGCCGAGCGGTTCGACACCCAGACCGTCGAACAGTGGATGGTTCTCGCGTTCCGCGGCGGGAATGAGCAGCATGAAGCCAAAGCGGCGCGGGTCGTTGTAGATCACTCGGGACCCGCCAGCGATGTGCATCTCGACGTGGTCGTGGCGGGGGTCGGATCGCGATTCGTAGACATATTGACCCGGAACGTTCGCCTCATTTCCCGTCACGATGGTGAAGCGACCGGTCATGCCAAGGTGCATGACAAGATCATCCCCGCTCGAAAGCGCCGCAATCAGATATTTGGCGCGCCGTTCTAGCGCGTTCACCGTCTTGCCCGAGACGCGCTCTGCAAAGTTCTCCGGGAACGGGAAACGCAAATCGGGCCGGCGCACGTCGAGACGCGCGATCCTGCGGCCGACGAGCGCAGGGGCGAGGCCCCGCCGGACCGTTTCAACCTCGGGTAATTCGGGCATTCGGGATTTGCCGTGTTGACGTTGTCATGTGCCCCTCATAGCGCGGCCGGTGACCGTCAGCTATTGTCCCGGCATGGATCAAGGTCAGCAAAAGGCTGCGGACGGGAAGGCTTCTTTCGGTTTCCGCGATGTCGCCGAGGACGACCGGCAAGGTCTCGTGAACGAGGTGTTCGCGACCGTCGCCGAACGCTACGATTTGATGAACGATCTGATGTCGGGCGGGTTGCACCGGCTTTGGAAGCGCGACTTCGTCTCGCTCATCAATGCCCCGCGCGGCGACCAGCCGTTTCGCCTCATCGATGTTGCGGGCGGCACGGGGGACATCGCGCTGCGCTATGCGGTGCAAAGCGGGCCGAACGCGACGGCGGTCATTTGCGACATCAGCGCCGAGATGCTCGATGTCGGGCGCCGACGCATCGAAACTGCGGGGCTCACCACGCGTATTTCCTGCGTCGAGGGCAACGCCGAAGCGCTGCCGTTTGCGGCCTCGAGTTTCGACGCCTACACGATCGCTTTCGGCATCCGAAACGTCACGCACATCGATAAGGCGCTGGCCGAGGCTTTCCGGGTGTTGAAGCCCGGCGGGCGCTTCCTGGTGCTCGAGTTCTCGGAATGTCAGGTCCCCCTGCTCGACCGTTTGTACGACTTTCACTCATTCGAGGTCATACCGCGGCTCGGCAAATTGGCAGCAGGCGCGGAAGAGCCTTACAGGTATCTCGTTGAGAGCATACGCCGGTTTCCCCGGCAAGAGGCCTTCGCGTCGATGATTCGCGAGGCCGGATTCGAACGGGTCAACTACCGCAATCTGACAGGCGGCATCGCGGCCATCCATTCGGGCTGGAAGATCTAATCGGCCACACTTTCCCGCAGTTTTTTTGGCGCCCCGTGGTTGCTTTATTGACCGCGCCAACACCGGCGGCATAGCTTGCCCGCCGGGGATCATCTTTCGTTTTTTGAAGGAGAAGGGCACATGAAATCCACAATTCTTGCAGGCGTTACTTTGGCACTTGCGGCTTCGCTCGGCGCTGGCGCGGCCAATGCGGGCTGCGTGAACAAGGGGGCTGTCGCCACGGCCGGTTCGGAATCTTCGGCAAAGTGGTACGCGCTCGAGACGATGGTGCAGTCGGTGAGCTGGGGCTTGTGGCCCGGCTTCGTCGCCACCAACAAGGTCGAAGGCTACAACGTCGTCAACGAGCGCTATCGCTGCAAGCCCGATGGCGGTCAGGTGACCTGTCACGGACGCGCAACCTTCTGCACGAAGTAACCCCTGTCAGTTCGCCTTGACGAGCATCGGGCGCCCGGCTTCTCCAAGCCGGGCGCCTTCGCGTTGTAGGGGCGCATGAGCGCGTTTGCCGCTCGGTCCTGGCCGGTCCTGCTCCACTCTGGGTCAGACGGTTTACCGTCTTTACCCCGTGCTCCGGCAACGCTTGACCTCAAACGTCCGCGCCCCAATGTGCGGCTTCAGCGTCCCTGCCGATCGTCGGCGGGCCGAGGTTTTTGGTTACGTCTTTATGCCGGGCGCCGTCCTGAATTCGCTACGACTTGCGCGTGCCGCGCTCGTCCTGGCCCAGCACGGCGTGCGCTTCGTGCCAAAGGGCGTGCCTGTGCCGCTGCCGCTGAAGCTCGCCCGTGCGGCAACGCTACCCATTCGGCTCGCGGCGGCACCGTTCCGTCGGGGCGAGCCTCAGGCTGAGCGCGTCGCAACGGCGCTCACAAGTCTCGGTCCGAGCTACGTGAAGCTCGGACAATTCCTCGGCACCCGCGCCGACGTCATCGGTCCTGAACTCGCGGCTGACCTGAGGCAGCTGCAGGACAAGGCGAAGCCGTTTTCCATGGCGGAAGCGCGCGAGGCGGTTGAAAGGGCGCTTGGCGGCAAGCTGGAAGACCACTTCGTCGAATTTGGTCCGCCGGTCGCCGCCGCCTCCATCGCGCAGGTGCACAAAGCCTATGTGCTCGACGGCGGCGTCAAGAAGCCGGTCGCGGTGAAAATACTGCGGCCCGATATCGAGAAGCGCTTCTATCGTGACCTGGACAGCTATTTCTTCGCCGCGCGCCTCATTGAGAAGTACTATCCGCCTGCCCGACGGCTGCGGCCGGTCGCAATTGTCGGCAACCTGAAGCATACCACCGATCTGGAGATGGATTTGCGGCTCGAGGCCGCCGCCATTTCCGAGATGGCCGGCAACATCGGGGGCGACGAAGGCTTCCGCGTGCCGACCGTCGACTGGCGGCGCACCGCAAAGCGCGTGCTCACGCTGGAATGGATCGACGGCACGCCAATTTCCCACCGTGCCGCGCTCATGGAAAAGGGGTTCGACACGCGGGCGCTAGGTCTCGTCGTGTTGCGCTCGTTCCTGCGGCACGCTATGCGCGACGGCTTCTTCCACGCCGACATGCACCAGGGCAATCTGTTCGTCGATGACGCCGGCGTGGTCGTCGCGGTCGACTTCGGGATCATGGGGCGTCTTGGGATTGCGGAGCGCCGCTTCCTCGCTGAAATCCTGCACGGGCTCATCACACGCGACTATTACCGCGCCGCCGCCATCCATTTCGAAGCGGGCTACGTGCCGCCCCATCATACCGTCGAAGAATTCGCCCAGGCCATGCGTGCGATCGGAGAACCGATCCATGGGCGTACGGCGGAAGAAATCTCCATGGCCGATCTGCTCGGCCAGCTCTTCGCCTATACGGACGTGTTCGACATGGAGACGCGTCCTGAGCTGATCCTGTTGCAGAAGAGTATGGTGATTGTCGAAGGCGTGGCACGCGATCTCGATCCCGGTTTGAATGTGTGGACGGCCGCAGAACCCGTCGCGCGCGAATGGGTCGAGGACCATCTGGGGTTGCTCGGTCGCCTGAAGGACGCGGGCGCCGGTGCCCAGACTCTCGGTGAACTCCTGATGCGCAGCCCGGGTCTGCTCAAGCGGGCCGAGCAGGCGGCTCTTGGGCTCGCCGAAATGGCGCGCTCGGGCGTGCGGCTTGACGACGAGACGATCGCGAAGATTGCCGCCGAGCGCAGCTCACGCCGGATATGGCGCGACGGTGCCGTCTGGATAATCGCACTCGCGCTTGTGGCCATTGCGCTCAGACAATTCGGGTTCATCTGACCCTCCTCGCTTGCTCGAAGCCGCATCAATGGAACGCGACTGAGGCCAATCGCGTTTCTCCTTAAGACACACGCGTCAACGAGGTGCGAATGTCCGAAGACCGTAAACCCGCCGATCGTGATCCTAATCCCGAGCGGCCGCGCAATCCGATGGAGCCTCCGGCGACCCCGGACGGCAACCCGCCGCGCCGGCGTAACCCGACCGAATTGCCGGACATCACGATCGAAGATCCGCCGCCTGCGGACGGAACGCCAACGCCTGTCGAGACGCCGAACGAAGACAAATAAGGATTAGCGGCGCGGGCCGAGCAGATGCGTCCCGTGGGCGATCGTCGCCGTCGCCCGCATGGAAGCGGCGAGAAATACGACTTCCGCGATTTCGCCCTCGGTCACGCCCGCGTTGAGCGCGTTCGTGCGGTGGATTTCCAGGCTGTAGGGGCACTGGGTTGTCAAGGCCACGGCGAGTGCGATCAATTCCTTATATCGGCGTGGGATGGCTCCTGCCGACATGGCCGCGCGGTCGAAATTCTCAAATGCGTGCATGGAGGCCGGCGCCAGCGACTTGATGTGCGGCAGGTTCGCCAGATTGGCAGTGTCGTACATATTCGAGCTCCCTCAGGCGTCGATGCAATCGGTCAATTGACTCGCACCGTCGTGCCGTTCACATGGCAGGTCAAGCGCGGCGCGAGAGACCGCGTTCCTTGACCGGAGAACATGCCATGGCCGCGCGGCCTCCCCTTCCACCCTTCACGCCCGAGACCGCGATTCAAAAGGTTCGCCTGGCGGAAGATGCCTGGAACAGCCGCGATGCGGAGCGCGTCGCTCTTGCCTACACCGAGGATAGCCGCTGGCGGAACCGAGCCGAATTCCCAACCGGCCGCGCTCAGATCATTGAGTTCCTAAAGCGTAAGTGGGCGCGCGAACTCGAGTACCGGCTTATCAAGGAGCTCTGGACGTTCGCCGACAACCGCATCGCGGTGCGCTTTGCCTACGAGTGGCACGATGACAGCGGCCAATGGTTCCGCTCCTACGGCAACGAGAACTGGGAGTTCGACGAGAACGGGCTGATGCGGTTACGCTATGCCTCGATCAACGACCTGCCGATCAAGGATGCCGAGCGCAAATATCACTGGCCTTCCGGGCGGCGTCCCGACGATCATCCGGGGCTGTCAGAACTTGGTCTTTAAGGACGGCGGGCGCACGCCGCCAAAGATTCAAAGAGGAATGCAGTGAGTCACACGGTCGTCAGGTGCATATGTGCCATCGGTCAGTCCGGTCAGCTCGGGCTCAACGGCCATCTGCCGTGGGAGGGCAATCCGGGGCGCCCGTTCGTGGAGGACGTGGCGCGGTTCTTCGAGATCACCAAGGGCCACGTGCTTCTTGCTGGACCCAAGACGATCGCGTCGGTTCCGAAGTTCGCCTTCGAAGATCGCACGATCGATGTCATCCGGTCATCAATGCGGCCAGAAGACGTTTTGAAGAAATACCACGGCCGCATCGTGTTCATCGGTGGGGGGCCACCGGTCTGGGATGTTTACGCGCCGTTCATAGAGCACTGGGACGTCACGAAGCTTCCCTACGATGGCCCTGCCGATCGCTGGTTCAAGCCGGAATGGATGGTCGCAGCGAAAAGGAAGCCTTGAACATCTGCCGCCAAAAGCAGGCGCGCCGCACCGAGAGAACTCCCAGGGCGCGGCGCGGACCATGCGGCTTCCCAAGCTTTAGTGGCGGTGCCACCGATTGTAGTGGCGAACCCTGTTGTGGCGATGGCTGTGGTAGTAGTCGTAACGATTGCGGTGGCGGAAACGCCAGCGATTATGGTGGTGATGGCGCCACCAGCCATGGCGATGTCGCCAATGGCGATGGCGATAATGCACAAGCTGGACGCCATCAGCCTGCTGGGTCACACTAGCGGGTGCCGCGCTGTAGGGGGCGGCGCTTGCCGGCGCGCCGGCGAAAGCGAGCGCGAGAAACGCTGCAGCACCGGCCGTTGCGATGATTCTTTTCATTTAAACACTCCTGTCTCCGCGCGGTTCTTGCCGACGCATTGCCATTCAAACCCGGCGCGGCGGAACCTCGCGTGAATGGCGTGTTCAGCCGCCATTCACGTGCGCGCCGCAGTCTGGACTGCGGCCACCTCCTGGAGTGATAGAGACGCCGCAATGACGGACGATCCGTACAATTTGCAGCGATTTCTGACGGCGCAGGAGCCGATCTACGCGATGGTGCGCGGTGAACTTTCCCGCTGCCGCAAGACGAGCCATTGGATGTGGTTCATCTTCCCGCAGATCATCGGCCTGGGGAGCAGTCCGAGGTCTTTGAAGTTCGCCATACGATCGAAGGGAGAGGCGGGCGCTTATCTTGCGCATCCGGTTCTGGGCGCGCGATTGCTCGAATGCACAAACCTGGTTTGTCGGTGCGAAGGATCGAGCGTCGGCGACATCTTCCCCTATCCCGACGATCTCAAATTCCACGCGTGCGTGACGCTGTTCCATGACGTCTCTGGCGAGGCGGCCTTTTCTTGCGCGCTTGAGCGCTTCTTCTCAGGCGAGCCGGATCGGACGACGTTGGACATACTTGCTCAAATCTAAGCGCCGCCCACACGCGACAGGCGGCGCTTATTGGGACATTTACTCGGACATCTGGCGGCGCAACGATTGTCTATTTCGCCACAAAACTTTCGTGAAAAACGGCACCGCTCGCGGGCGAAGATGCAAAATAGAAGGCTCGCGCACTGTCGCGAACTTCGAGCCGGTTATCGCTTCTCAACGCATTCTCCTTCACTTCACCGCGCTTTGCGTCACCAAGAAACGCTCTTACGAGTTCCGGTGTCGGAGGTTTTTCAGATTTTTCGCCTTTTTCGCCGATTGCCTCGGTCGCCGCCGCTTGAAGCTGTTTGCTCCACATTTTTCGGAACAGGCCGTTCGAGGAATAGACGTCGGCGCTGTTCAGTCGGCCATTCACCGCGAAGGCATAGCCGATGATGTCTTCGCCGTTCTCGCCAGCCGCCAGCAGCGCATCCATGTAAGCGCGGCGGACAGCCTGGAGCTTCTCATTCTCCAGCGACAGCTGAAGGCTGGAAGCGGACGCGGATGCGGCCACATCGGCGTTGAGGCTGCCCGACAGCTTCTGCTGCGTCTTGGCGACGGACGACCAGACCTCGGTCTGACGCGAGGAGCCACCGATGCGGCCGGCGCGATCTCCGACCGAAGCCGTGGCAGCCTCGCGCGGCGCCTTCATGGCGAGCTTAGCTTCGCGCGACGGCACACTCTCATAAGAGCTTGCGAACCGCGCGACGCTTTCGGTGCCACGAGCCGACCAGCGGCCGTGCTCGACACAGAATGCTGCGAGGGGGATCTCGCCGGAATTTGGCTGCACCACGAGGCTCGACGTGATCACGCGATCCTGCTTGCCGCCCTTCACGATGTCGCCCGACTGGATGAATACCGCCTCGTTACCGGTATTCTCGATTTTGAGTTCATTGACGTTCTCGGTCTCGATCACGCGGACGCCGCCTTTGTCTATGGCTTCGCTCAGGGTCAGCGGCACGGCACCGGGCTCGCTCTTGCCGTGAATGAAATAGACCGTGAGATTCTCGTGGACGTGAGGTCCCGAGATGCGCACATCGGTTTCGGTCGCATCGGCTTCAGGAAAGAAGAAAGGAAATGTGCTCGCGGCAATCGCAGCCAGAGCAAGGAGTTGAAAACGCATCGGATCACCATTTGTTTTGGCATACGGCCACAGCTTGCGCAGCGATTTTGGCTCCGCCTCGGCGTCCCGGTGTCGAGACGGCGCGCGAGACGTGGCGTCATGATGGCTGCGGGCCTGCGTGCCTACCTCTAGAGGCAAGCCCGCGAGCCACCGCGAACATCAGACCGTAATGTCGAGTGATTCCTTTGCCGGCGTCGGCCTAAACGGTCCACGGCGCGGCGGACGCGCGGTCGATACCGTAGCATTCGATGGCGGCGTCGACAGTGCGTGCCGGGATCGCGCCTTCCTTTGCAAGTGACGCGAGTGCTGCAATTGCGACGTGGGCGCGATCGACCTCGAAGAAGCGACGGAGCGCTACGCGCGTATCGCTGCGGCCGAAGCCGTCGGTTCCGAGTGCGGTGAAGGGCGCTTCCACATAAGAGCCGATGAGCTGCGCGTAGGCTCGCACATAGTCGGACGCGGCGATGATCGGCGTGCGGCTGGGCAGGCATGATTCGAGATGGCTCGTAACCCGCTTCGCCGTTGGATTGAGCATATTCGCTCTCTCGGCCTCGCGCGCGCCGCGCGCAAGTTCCGAATAGCTGGTCGCACTCCAGATTTCGCAGGCCACATTCCAGTCGGCCGAAAGCATCCGACCCGCCTCGATCACCTCCGGCAGGATCGCGCCCGAGCCGATAAGCCGGACGCTGCCCACCGGCTTCGACGGCGTGTGCACGGCGAAGCGATACATGCCTTTGATGATGGCGGCTTCGACGCCGGCCGGCATGGAGGGCTGCGCGTAGTTCTCGTTCATCGCCGTGATGTAATAGAACTCGTCAATGTTACGGCTCAACATTCCACGCGCTCCGTGATCGAGGATCACCGCCATCTCGTAGGCGAAGGCCGGATCGTAAGCACGGCAGTTGGGAACGGTCGCGGCGATCAACTGGCTGGAGCCATCCTGGTGCTGCAGGCCCTCGCCGCCGAGCGTCGTGCGCCCGGCCGTAGCACCGATCAAAAATCCACGGGCGCGCTGGTCGGCCGCCGCCCAGATCAGGTCGCCGACGCGCTGGAAGCCGAACATCGAATAGAAGATGTAGAACGGCAGCATGGGGAGACCGTGCACGCTGTAGGAGGTGGCGGCGGCGACCCACGAGGAGACAGCGCCAGCCTCGGTGATGCCTTCCTCCAGCAGCTGTCCGTCGCGGCTTTCGCGGTAGTAGAGCATCGAGTCCCGATCCTCGGGCTCATAGAGCTGGCCGACAGGCGAGTAGATCCCGATCTGGCGGAACAGGTTGGCCATGCCAAAAGTGCGCGCCTCGTCCGCCACGATCGGCACGATACGCGGTCCGACCTGCTTGTCCTTCAAGAGGTTGCTGACCAGGCGCACGAGCGCTGTCGTGGTCGACATTTCCTTGCCATCGGCGGAAAGAGCGAAGGCGCCATAGCTTGAAAGCTCGGGCAGTTCGATCGTCGGTGCGGTGCGGCGGCGGGCTGGTAGATAGCCGCCCAACGCCTCGCGGCGGTCGCGCAAATACGTGATCTCAGGGCTATCGTCGGCGGGACGGAAGAAGTCCAGATTCTCGACCTGGGTATCGGTCAGCGGCAAGCCGAAGCGGTCGCGGAAGGCAAGCAGTGCGGCGACGTCGAGCTTCTTGGCCTGGTGCGCTGTCATGCGGGATTCACCCGCACCGCCCATACCGTAGCCCTTCTTGGTTTTGGCGAGGATGACCGTCGGTTGACCTTTGTGGGCCTTGGCTGCCTTGTAAGCAGCGTAAAGCTTCGCGAAGTCATGGCCGCCGCGCTTGAGCGCATCGATCTGGCGGTCCGACATGCCGGCGACGAGTTCGTGCACCTCCGGGTCTTCGTCGAAGAAGTGCACGAGGTTATAGGCGCCATCTTTGGCGCCGAGTGTCTGGTACTTGCCGTCAACTGTCGCCGCGAACCGGCGCAGCAGAGCATGATTGGTGTCGCGAGCAAACAGCTCGTCCCACTCCGATCCCCACAGGACCTTGATGACGTTCCAACCGGCGGCGCGGAAGATAATTTCGAGTTCGGGAATGATCTGACCGTTGCCGCGCACCGGCCCGTCGAGCCGCTGCAGATTGCAGTTGATGACGAACGTCACGTTGTCCAGCCGTTCACGACCGGCGAGCGACAGGCCCGCGATCGACTCAGGCTCATCCATCTCGCCATCACCGAAAACGCCCCAAACGTGGCGGCCGTCGGTCGCGCTCAGGCCGCGGTCGCGCAGGTAGCGCATAAAGCGGGCCTGGTAGATCGCGTTGATCGGGCCGATGCCCATGGAACCAGTCGGCACCTGCCAAAAGTCCGGCATCAACCACGGATGCGGATAAGAGCTGAGACCGCCGCCGCCGATTTCCTGGCGATAGCGTTTCAGCTGATCCTCGCTCAGTCGGCCCTCCAGATAGGCGCGCGCATAGACGCCCGGCGCCGAATGGGGCTGGAAGTAGACGACATCGCCGAGATCGGAGCCGCGCGGCGCGCGGAAGAAGTGATTGAAGCCGACCTCGAATATCTCCGCTGCGGATGCGTAGCTTGCGATGTGGCCACCCAGTTCTCCGTACGCCTTGTTGGCGCGCACGACCATCGCGAGCGCGTTCCAGCGGATGATCGTGCTGATGCGGGTCTCAAGCTCGATGTCGCCGGGATAGGGTCCCTGCTTCGATGCGGGAATGGTGTTGCGATAGGGCAGATATGGCAGATGCTCCGCAAAGACCCCGAGTTCGGTTGCCTTTTCGTGGAGCGCCGACAGGATGTACTCGGCGCGCTCGGGTCCGGCGTGGCGGAAGACGGATTCCAGCGACACAAGCCAATCGGCCGTCTCCGCCGGATCACCGTCAGACGGGTCCGCTTCGATCGCAAATTTGCGGCGTGCTTCGTTCATCACGACCGTGCCTCACTACTATCCTTAACGGGCTGAGGGGCATCTTACGCAAACGCACAAGCTTGATATGCTGTTTGCTTCACAAATTCTTATATGAATGGCATTTTATGCCGTCATTTATACTTCGGACCATATAAAATGCCCGCTGTTCTGCTCGATGTCATCGACCGACGAATCCTTAGCGAACTGCAGGACGACGCCAGCCTCACCAATATCGAACTCGCCGAGCGCGTCGGCCTTTCGCCCTCACCATGCTTGGCGCGTGTGCGGGCGCTTGAGACCTCCGGCGTGATCTCTCGGCGCGTGGCGCTGCTCGATCCCGCAAAGCTCGGCGCCAATATCAGCGTTTTTATACAGGTCACGCTCGAAAAGCAGACGGCTGCCGCGCTCCAAGCGTTTGAACGCGCGATTGGGCGTATCCCGGAAGTGATGGAGTGCTATCTGATGACGGGAGACGCCGACTATCTCTTGCGCGTCGTAGTGCCCGATACGCTGGCGCTTCAGCATCTCATCATCGAGCGCCTATCTGGCATCGCCGGCGTCGCGACGATCCGCTCAAGCTTCGCGCTGAAGCAGATCAAGTACAAAACGGCGCTGCCGCTAGATCGGCTGCTGGAGGAGGCTCCGACGGGGCGAAAGCGCTGACTTGCGCTGTTTGTGGATGCGCGGATTACCGCTTGCTCAGCGGAACCAGGACCAGCGCCTCCGCCGGCCGCTCTCCGCGCTTACGATGGCCTTCGGCTCTTCGACCGGTCCAGCTAGTGCGAGGCCGAGCGCGTTCTGCCAGCTCTCCTCAACTTCTGCCTGATTGCGGAAGCGTCGCAGGATCATTGTTTCGGACATTGGCACGGTGAACGCGTAGCGGCCGTGACGTGTGCGATAAAGCAAGCCGCGTTCGCATAGTGCCTGCAGCATCGGCGTCGCCTGAGCGCTCGTCAGATCACTGTCCTTGATCGCCGCAATATCCTGCGCTGAGAAATCCGCAGAATTGGTATTCGGCCGGCCGGCAATCAGTTTTAGAACGTCGCGCTGTTTGTCGGTCGTCCGGTTCCAGCGGGCGGCGAACAGGCCCGAATCCAGGCGGTCGATGACGGAATCGGACGGGAACTGGTCGACGTCGAGAACGCCGCCGTTCTGAAGCAGATGATCGACCAGCTCTTTGCCGAAGAACTGGATCAGGTAGGGGTAGCCACCCGTCAGGTCCACGACCTTCTCGATCAGGTCGGGATGCGCGAACAGCGGCGGCATCAGATCGCTCAGCGGCGTCATGAACGCCGCATAGGCCTCCGACCGACTCAAGCGATCGAGATTGATGACGTGGAACATGCGCTCAGTGTAGGTGCGCGTCTCGGTCAGAGCGTCGAATACCTGCGGCAGGCCGCTCAATACGAGCAAGCACTGGGCAACGCCCTCATTCTTCTGCAACGATGCGATCGTCTCGATCAGCATCGACATGGGATATTCGTTGCGTTCGGCGTGATCGTGCAGGCACTGGGCTTCGTCGTACGCGAAGACGATACCGCGCGCCTTGGCGTGGTTCACCATGGAGCCAAGACGTGACAGGACATTGCGCAGCTTGTCGCTCGGCAGGCCCGGTGCCTGCTCGTACATGTTGCGCAGAGCCTCGAAGGGCAGCGGCACATCCTTGTCGTCGTTGCGATTGCTTGTGTAACGGCCGTCCCTCGTCTCGTTGTGCTGGGTCAGCACGCGGGTCAAGCCATCGGAAACGTCGGTCAGTATCCGCAAGGCGAGGCGGTCTTCCGAGAGGGAGGCGGATTCCGACAAGTCGTTGCCGATCCATACCCAGCCTTCGCGCTCGGCGAGCGTGCGCAGCTGACCGACGAGCACCGTTTTGCCCATGCCGCGCAGGCCGGTGATCAGCAGATTCTCGGTGGTGAAATTCTGCCTGAGGAGCTGCTTGAAGTGCGCAAGCTCGCGGTTGCGCCCGGCAAAATGGGGCGGCTTGTGGCCAGCGCCAGGTCGATAGGGGTTCTCGATGTACTTGCGGCGGTCCATCAGTCCACGCTTAGGCAGCCCCGCATCCAGACAAAAATGCCTGGATCCGGCCCTTACCTACTGAATTCGGGAACCCCCGCTCACCGATATTCCGATTCTGAGGATAGTAAGCCGTTATGTCATTTTAGATACAAGATCAAGGCAGGATTTCGCTCCTTGAAGGACTTCACCCGTCGCGTTGAAGTGAAATTTGCTCGTTAACGGCAGCCAAACGCGTCCCGCTGATGGCGATCGCCGGGATCTACTTCCGATCGAACGCGCACCTTCCTGAGAAATGGCGCATGAGACCGGCAGCAATTGGATGTTGCCGTTGCGATTTTATGGGTATATACCCACATTATGCAAACGATCTGTTATTGTGGCGCACTGCGCCGGGTAACGCGACGCGTCACGGCCCGATACGACGCGGCATTGCAGCCCGCCGGGATCAATCTCGCCCAGTTCAGCCTGCTGCGGAATATTGAGCGGCACGGCGCGGTTTCGCTCACGAGACTTGGCCGCGCCACCGAGCTCGACCGCTCAACCATCGGTCGCAACATCAAGGTTCTTGAGCGCATGGGCTTGCTGCAGAGCGATGCGGGCGAGGATCAACGTGAGACATCCGTTTCGCTCACTCGGAAGGGACGTGGCGTGCTCGCGACGGCCGAGCCGCTATGGGAGGAGGCGCAGGCTGCGATTGCCAAGTCGCTTGGTGCCAACGGCGTCGCGCATCTCAAAGCCATCATCGGTGCTCTATGAGACCGCGCGCCGCAGGACAGAGGCCATGAGCACGCTCGCGTCGCGGCTGGACGCAAGAGGCATCCACTATGGCTGGGTCGTCGCTGGTGTAACCTTTTTCACCATGCTGGCGACGGCCGGGGCCATGGGATCGGCCGGCGTGCTGATGGTCCCGCTCGAGAAGGAATTCGGCTGGAGCAAATCCGAAATCTCCTCGGCCTTTGCCTTGCGACTTGTTCTGTTCGGATTACTCGGGCCGTTCGCGGCGGCATTCATGAACGCGTTCGGCGTCCGCGCTGTTGCGCTCACCGCCCTGGGCCTCATCGCCTCGGGCGTCACGCTTTCAATGTGGATGCGCGAGGTCTGGCAGCTCGTGGCGCTCTGGGGCGTCGTGCTCGGCATCGGGACTGGCATGACCGCGCTCGTTCTCGGCGCAACGGTTGCCGCCCGCTGGTTCGAAAAAAAGCGCGGGTTTGTCGTTGGCCTGCTCACGGCGAGCAACGCGACCGGCCAGCTATTGTTCTTGCCGATCCTGGCGGCCGCCGCCGAAAGCATGGGCTGGCGGACAGCGCTGATGCTTGTCGTCGCGACGCTCGCACTGGCAGCGTTGCTCGTCCTGATCTTCATGCGTGACGATCCCCAGGGCGTTGGGCTTGCGCCTTACGGCGCGCAACAGCCAAGGGCGCGCCCCGCGCGGCCGGGTTTTCGCGCCATGCTCGCTTCACCCGTGCAGGCGCTTTTCGATGCCGGCCGAACACGGATCTTCTGGGCGCTGTTTCTCACATTCTTCATTTGCGGTTTCAGCACTAACGGACTCGTGCAGACGCATTGGATCGCCATCTGCGGCGACTACGGAATTGCCCCCGTGAGCGCCGCCGGCACACTTGCCGTCATCGGCGCATTCGACTTTGTCGGCACAATCGCGGCGGGATGGCTTTCGGACCGCTACGACAATCGCTGGCTGCTGTTCTGGTTTTATGCGTTGCGCGGGCTGTCGCTGCTGTATCTTCCTTTCAGCGACTTCTCGCTCTACGCGCTTGCGATCTTCGCGGTCTTCTATGGGCTCGATTGGGTGGCCACCGTTCCGCCGACCGTCAAACTGACGGTTGAAAGGTTCGGCGCGGAGCGGGCCGGCATGGTGTTTGGATGGATATTCGCGGGTCACCAGCTCGGTGCTGCTGCAGCGGCCTATCTGGCAGGCTTCTTCCGGACCGAGTTCCAGAGCTACATGCCTTCGCTGATGCTTGCCGGCGCTGCTTGTCTCGTGGCCGCTGCACTCATCGTTTCGACAGAGCGATTGCAACGCCAGCCGGAACCGGTTGCCGCTTAGAGGGCCTCGAAGAATGAGCGGTGAGCGTACAGTGCATGCTCGGATCGAAGGCCGCGTCCAGGGCGTCGGCTACAGGGCTTGGGCGGAAGCGGCAGCTCAGATGCTGGGCTTTCCGGCTGGGTCAGAAACCGCCGCGACGGCTCGGTGGAATTGGTGCTGCAGGGGCCGCCTGAGAGTGTCGAAGAGATGCTCAGACAGTGCTCGCACGGCCCGCTGGACGCGCGCGTGACGGTTGTGCAGGTGATCGGCGAAGGCGTCTGTGTCTACAAGGGCTTCGAGGTGCTGCCGACAGTCTAACTTTTTTCAGAGTCTAGCGGCGCTGTTCGGCGCCGGTCGACATCCAGCCACGCTTCGATTTTGTGGTGGCAACCGACGACTGTGCGCGCTGGCGCTTTTCGCGCAGCCTTAACCTGGCATGCTCAAAGAGATCGCCGGCGGTCTTGATGTCGCCAGCGTCGTCGCCCGCAAGCGAGACGTTCAATGCGTCCTCGAGGTCAAGGTAAACGATGGTCAGATCGAGATCGTCGATGTCCAGCTCTCGCAGCGTGGTCGCGTGATAGATTGCGCGACGCGGTTCTCCGACAAACCGTCTCAGAACTGTAACAACCGTCTTATGAACGAGTGGCACAACGCAATTCCCGGACTTTTCAAGGCGCTATCGACGCCGTCACCTAAGCACATGCCGTGCCACAGGCTGTTTCCCGAGTTACAAGCCTATGAGGGGTCTGCCTACGGCGCTTTTGGTCGCTGAGCGGCCATTTTGCCGCATTCCAAAGGCCCAAGCGATTGCCCCCGCTCGGCCGTCGGATTAATCAATTTGTCCCACCTTTGCGGCCGACAGGCTCTCTATGCTCGAAATCTTAAAGTCGAAGGCTTTTCGCTTCGCGGGCCTCCTCATCCTCGCGATCAACACCTACAGCAATATCGAAACCGGCACGGCCGTCGCCGGCCGTGTACTGACGTTCGCCAGTCATTGGCGCGAGGCGATGGACCGCTTCTGGTCACGGGCGTTTGGGCTCATCGGGCTCGATGTGCACCCGAAGCTATATCCGTCGCTATCGATGGCCGTGTTCGTCACGCTTGTCGCCTTAGCCGCGCGCTATGGCGCGACGGAAGAAGATATGGCGGAGTGGCGCCGCGAGGGAGCCATGTCACAGATGCACAAAACCATCGTGCCGGTACTCCTGCTCGTCGTACTCAACAATCTGGCGACCTTCAGCTACGAAGGCCAACTGATCGCCTCGCCCGTGGTGGCGACGCTGCATGGCCTGGCGAAAACGCTCATCACGCTGTACCTGCTGCCAGCGATGACGTTCCTGGCACCCGGCAAGCTGACATCGAAGCTCGTGTATGAATCGCTCATGGTCGTCGCCGCGTTCCTGGTGGGCGGCTATGCATTGAAGATGATCGCGCCCGCAGTCGTGGGCGGGTAATCGGTGTCCTGCCAGCGCTACGCCATGCCGTGACGGTCCGGTGCACCGATGACGTGCAGAACCTGGGCCGGCGAGAGATGCCGCCACCAGCATTCCGTCAGGGCTGGAGTGCGGGGCCCTGGATTTCAACGGCATAACGCGCGGTGTCCGCCTGATGGTTTCGTGCGATATTTGCGCCGCCGAAAATAATAAGGCTGGCGGTCGCAACTCCGAAAAGTGCCTTGGGTGAAATCGGCGGCCTTGGCGCGGATGCGTACCAGCGCGCGGCGGTACTCAGTATGGCCGTCGCGAGAAGCACGCTACCCATGACGTCCGAGAACCAGTGCGCGCCAAGATAAATGCGGGAGAGCCCGATAAGTGCCCCGAATGCGACAAGAAGCGTCGCAACCAACCCGCGCCAGCGCGGCGCGATCTCGCGCGTCATGAGGATCGCGAGCACGCCGTAAAGCACGATGTTGGTGGTCGCGTGGCCGCTCGGAAACGAGAACGCGGTGAAGCCTTCGTAGTCAAACGTATTCGGACGCGTTCGCGTGAACAGCATCTTGATCAGCGAATTGATCGCCGCAGTACCGCCCACGGTCACCGCGAAGAAAATGGCCGCCGGCAGCGCGCGGGCATAGGTCGCGAGCCAGAGCACAATCGCGATGCTGAGCGGCCAGACGACCACGGGGTCGCCGAGTTGCGTCAGCGCGATGACCAGCGCGTCGCGCGCGGGCGTCCGCAAGCCCTTCATGGCTTCGAGCGTGGCGGTATCGGCCAGGGTAACGGCGGGATAAGAGGCCGCGACGCTCAACGCCAGCGCAGCGAAGAGCGCAAGCGCGATCACCGCAAGCGCCAGTGTGCGCTGTGTTCCGTGGTCGGATGTTTCGGCTGACACCGTGAACCTCTGCGACGGTTTTCGAGGTCGCAACTAAACGCGAAAAGCGCCGCGGACACGAGGCCAGCGGCGTTACTTTCAGTATTCAAACCGGCGAAATCGTCCAAAAAAATGGACCGTGGCACCGGTCGCACTTGCGCCCATCCGCCTTCTGGTGTCGTACCGGGATTGACGCGTTGCGTTCAGACCGCAAAGCGCGGCTTCGCTCAGGACTTTGCGGCGGTGACGAAGCTGTCGAGGATCACTTTGCTGCCGACGTCGTCGAAGCGGATCGAAAGCTGGTTCTTGGAAACCTCCTCGACCTCGCCGTGACCGAATGAGGCGTGCGATACGCGATTGCCGACGGCGAAGGGGCTGACGTAGACCACCTCGACCGGTACGGCGACGGCTTTCTTGGCGCGAGAAGCCTTCGGCTTCGCGGCAGCAGTGGCTTTCTTCGATGTAGCGGCCATGTTTCAGGGAACTCCTTCTTGCTGCTGAGACCCTAGCAGATTTTGCCCGATGCTCAGGCCGTCAGCGGGTCGCTGCTACAATCTAACCCTGTTCGTGCTTAGCTCAGTGCGGGCTTTTGGCGCGTTGCGAACCTATTGGACTGAAGTGATTGGCTTTTTTTCGGCCAGCGGCTGCCGCCTCGGGCGCGCCAATAGCGTGATGACGGCGAGCGTAGTGAGGTAGGCGGCAAGCTGCAGCCCCGTTGGGCGATCCACATAACCGACCAGAACGTGCAGCACACGGCCGGCCCAACTTTTCTCAGCCAGAAGCCAAGAGGTATCCCACAGGCTCCACGTTGCATCTACTTGGGCGTGACTTGGCACCCCCAAAAACCGACGTTGGGACCAAGGTGGCGAAAGAACGCGCCGCGGGTTTCATGCCCGTGACGCGCTCCTCTCCCGCTGGCGTGGCTAGCCGCAGTTCGCAAGATGCTACTGCGTGCGAGAATTCAACCCTTGATTTCCCAAGTTGTGATGTGGGGGATGTCGAGGGCAAAGGCTCCGTCGGGAGCGCCTGCAGGCGTTGGCTTTGCAAGGCACGCAAAAGGCTCGGTGCCGGTGATGCCTTTGTACTTGCCAGTGCCGCCCGTAATCGTGTGCGTGCCGCAATCCATTTTCGGCTGAGCCTTGTCGAGCTCGCGCGTATCGAAAGTAGAGAAGATAACGTCGCCATCTGCGTCGGTCAGGGCGCAACCGCCGTCGATCCACTTCTTGCCCGCGGTCTCTATGCTGACGGCGGCACATTTGGCCTGCATCTTGTCGAACATCCTACCGCCGTTGGTATTTGTCGTCGGACCGGTCGCTTCGAGAGCGACTGCCTTTCCAACGCCCGGAATGTCGACGGTTGACTTGGGCACGAAGGTAAATTGGGTCGTGTAGGGTTCGGTGCCAGATTTGGCGGGAGCGTTCGCCAAGCTCGAATGCGCATTTGTCAGAAGAATTGCCCCAAGGGCTGCACTCGTCATTATCGCCTTGTTTGTCATTTGCTTTAACTCCGTTCAATTCGCGCTATTTCTGAAATCGGCGGCAGGGTTTTCAGTATCGATCCGCTCGATTGCCTCACCATGCGCGGCGGAGTGACTTCGCGGGAGTTACCCGGCATTGGGTAACGGTGACCAATTGTGCTATCGAACGACGAGGTTCAGCGAGGCCCAGTAAGCGTGGAGATGGGCACGTGCGCGCCAAATGTTCTGTCGAACATGCCGAGGCGAACGGCCTCAACAAGGTGATGATCGAACTCGCCTTGGAGAGGGTTCTGACAAGCCGCGCCTTCTGCCGAGCACGCGGCGCCCGACACTTTCTCGAGTATGTTGTCCGCGAAACGCTTGCCGGCAGAGGCGACCTTCTTAAGGAATATGCAATAGGGAGTGTCGTCTGCGAACGAGGTGCGGACTTCGATCCGCGCACTGACACCATCGTTCGTGTTGCCGCAATCAAGCTACGCCGGCGCCTACTGACGTACTACCGCACCGAAGGCGCGACAGACCCCGTCTCGATCTCGATCCCCAAAGGATCGTATCGCGCCGTCTTTCGCCTGCATGACGACACGCCGTTGCCGATCCTCGAAGACCCGGACGCACTCTTTTGGCAGTGTCGAGCCCTTAAGTTCGATCCCGCTTCCCTCGCACGGGCCCGCCGCCTTCTGATGCTGGGGGTCGCGCGCTGGCCAAACCATGCGGGATTACACGCGCAGCTCGCGAAAGTTGTCGCCGCCGCCACGTGTTCGTACATGGAGTGCATCGACCCCGACGAGGGCGTGCCCTTAATGCAATGGGCGGCAACGCGCGCGCTGAAGCTCGATCCCAGCCAAGAGGATGTCGGTCTCTACAGCGATATCGCCGCTGTGCGCCATGCCGACAAGACCGAACTTCTCGCAGTGGCGCGGCGCGCAATTTCAGCGAGCCCCGACGATCCCGGGCTTCGTAACTGGGCCGCGTCCATTCTGCTATCGACGGGCGATACCCAAAACGCTTTGCTAAATACGCGAAAGGCCATCGCGTTGCAGCCGGGCGTGCCGCATTTCAGGACCTTCGCAGCTTGCGTGCTTATGTACCGCGGGAGTATCGACCAAGCGACCCGGCACCTTGAGGATGTCGTCGAGCTCGAGCCGGATGATTATGCGGCCAACTACTGGCTGAGCCGAGCCTATAGCGCGCAGCGGCGCTACGACGAGGCGAAAGTTGCAGCATCAAAAATGTATGCCAAATCCGCTACCGCGAAGGCGCTTTCGAACCTGGGGCATGTGGAAGCCTGCCTCGGCAATACGGAAACAGTGGCCGATATCATCGGCCAATTGGAGCGGAAGCGTTGCGACAACGAATACGTGCCTCGCTCCGGTTTGGCGACGATCTACATCGCTTCGGGCCGACTTGAGCACGCCGCCGTGCAAGCGCGGGCCGCCGCGCGTGAGGGTGATTTCAGATTGGCCTGGATCAAGGGCGATCCGCTCTGGGAACCGCTGCGCGGGAAAGTGCTCAGCTTCTAGGCGCAGGCCAGCTGCGCCAGACAAGGAGACTTAAAAAACGAAAAAGCGCCGCGGGCGTGAGCCTGCGGCGCTTTTTGAATTGATTGCACAGAGGTGATTGACTTCTTTGGTTGCGCATCGCGACTCCCGTTCAGGAGCCGGCCGCGATGCGCGGAAAGTTTAGTTCACATGACGGCTCGGCAGACCTGGCAACGACCTACTCTCCCGCGTCTTAAGACGAAGTACCATCGGCGCTGGGGCGTTTCACGGCCGAGTTCGGAATGGGATCGGGTGCAGCCACCCCGCCATAATCACCAGGTCGGCGGAGACGTCATGTGACTTCTTTTTCGCGCGTTCCGACTCCGCTTCGCGGAGCCGGCCGGAACGCGCGGACCGTTTGGACCGCTTCGCTCCCCCTGATTTGTAATCAGGTGCACTTGGGTCTTTCTAAATTCTTACGCTCATCGTGAGCGGCTACGCCTTACCGCGCCTCTAGGCGCGAGCGATCAAGGATCGCCGGCACAAGTGCCGCCCCGCCGGAGCCGCGTCGCGCTGTTCAGCGCGACATGCGGCGTGAGGCAACGATGAGCATTGCTTAATGAGAGCAATCAAGCCAATCGAGTTATTAGTACCGGTAAGCTACACGCCTTGCAGCGCTTCCACACCCGGCCTATCAACGTGGTGGTCTTCCACGACTCTCGAGGGAGAACTCGTTTTGAGGTGGGTTTCCCGCTTAGATGCTTTCAGCGGTTATCCCGTCCGTATATAGCTACCCTGCTGTGCCGTTGGCACGACAACAGGTCCACCAGAGATACGTCCACCCCGGTCCTCTCGTACTAAGGGCAGATCCTCTCAATTCTCCTACACCTACGGCAGATAGGGACCGAACTGTCTCGCGACGTTCTGAACCCAGCTCACGTACCGCTTTAAATGGCGAACAGCCATACCCTTGGGACCTGCTCCAGCCCCAGGATGCGATGAGCCGACATCGAGGTGCCAAACGACGCCGTCGATATGGACTCTTGGGCGTCATCAGCCTGTTATCCCCGGCGTACCTTTTATCCGTTGAGCGATGGCCCTCTCACAAAGAACCACCGGATCACTATGACCTACTTTCGTATCTGCTCGACTTGTCAGTCTCGCAGTCAGGCTGGCTTATGCCATTGCACTCGACGAGTGATTTCCGACCACTCTGAGCCAACCTTCGCACGCCTCCGTTACGATTTAGGAGGCGACCGCCCCAGTCAAACTGCCCACCATGCGCTGTCCCGGATCCGGCTTACGGACCGCGGTTAGACAACCATAATCGCTAGGGTGGTATTTCACATTGCGGCTCCACAAGAGCTGACGCCCCTGCTTCAAAGCCTACCACCTATCCTACACAAGCAGTCACGATTGCCAGTGCAAAGTTGCAGTAAAGGTGCACGGGGTCTTTCCGTCTAACCGCAGGAACCCCGCATCTTCACGGGGAATTCAATTTCACTGAGTGTGTGCTGGAGACAGTGGGGAAGTCGTTACGCCATTCGTGCAGGTCGGAACTTACCCGACAAGGAATTTCGCTACCTTAGGACCGTTATAGTTACGGCCGCCGTTTACCGGGGCTTCAATTCAAGCCTTGCAGCTCTCCTTTTAACCTTCCGGCACCGGGCAGGCGTCAGGCCATATACGTCGTCGTTGGACTTAG
>CAZYXX010000002.1:0-935088 GCA_964651805.1 uncultured Hyphomicrobium sp.
GCTTCGGACAACATCCCCGACGATAACTAGCCTGACCCCGCAAGGGGTCATTTTTATTGGCTGGCGATGGTCTTCACAGTGCAGGCGCTCGCCGACCGCTCCGTTGTCGTGCATATTTTCGCTCATGCGAATCGAACGTAACGGCCCAGCAGAACGATATACCCCGCGAATCACTCGCTTCCTGAAGGAGTGCCTTGGAGGAGTGTGTCAGGACGACATCCAGTCACCGGAACAGCGGCGGGTCGACTACGTCTGTCTCAATGGATTGCTTGCGGCTGAAATCAAGACGCTCGAAGAGGATGCGAATGAACGGCTCGGTAACCTGACCGATGAATTACAAGAGCTGCAAGAATGGCCGACGTTTTATGGCGAATGGCCCGTCGAGTCGATACTGAGGAATTTTGCCGATCCGGAGCCGATCAAGCGCAAGCTCCTAAATCGTGTCGGTCGCACGATCGTCAATCACCTCAAAAAGGCCAACAAGCAGCTTGCTGCCCACGCATCACGCTTTCCTCGCAAGAACCTTGTCAGGCTGGTCATCCTCATCAACGAAGACCACGAAGTATATAGCCCCGAGATCGTCGCCCACGTTGTCGGACATGCGCTGAAAAAATACGAAGAGAGCACGCTGATGCTCGGCCATATCGACGGCGTTGTTTACTTCACCGAGCGTCACGCCACGATCATCAACGGCCAAGTCGTCTTTCCCATTGTACACCTACAGGGGCCGGGAGTCGTGACGGCGCCCTGGAAAGCCCAGGTCATATCGACCGCGCTAGACCGGTGGGAAGAGTTCGCGCAGGCAGATCTTCATGACGCCGACGATGTTCGTCAGTTTCAAGCCGTCGAAGCTATACCCGACACGATGAAACGCCACGAGTATTGGGCTCTATGCTACCGGCGGCGGCCATACCTGCGAGATCGTTCAAATGATCAGCTGCGCGATCTGTGGGACGAGGTGATGGTGGTTTCCACCTTGAGTCTTTTGCAGGACTCGCCCGTTCGATACGATCATGGCTCGATGTTGCAAGCGATGGAAAAGCAGACCCATCTCCAACAGGAAATCGCCGCGCGGGGGCTGCCTCTTGGGGCCTTTGCATTCGATCGCGACCGCTTCGTCAATGCCGGCCTTCGTTTGCGCCTGCCTAACCTCGTAATCTCCTGGTTACGAGCACTTCATGCCGGGACTTAAGTCGGGCGCTATTGTCTCGGGTTGGTCTTGCTAGTCCGGACCCAGCTTATCAGGGGCGCAATCAGCAGATCGTATGCGAACGCGAAGAGCGCGCCGCCGGCTGTCAATATCAGACCTACCCATCCCAAAAATGCGGCCCATCCGCGATGCTCGCTGCCCCACGAGCGATACGCTCTGAACGGTCCTTGAGATAGCCTGTCAAAAAAGGCCTCGAACGGCGATGAACCGTATCTGCCGACATCGAGA
Organism: uncultured Hyphomicrobium sp.; assembly: GCA_964651805.1. Lineage (GTDB taxonomy): Bacteria > Pseudomonadota > Alphaproteobacteria > Rhizobiales > Hyphomicrobiaceae > Hyphomicrobium_B. The sequence continues at coordinate 1,439 of CAZYXX010000002.1, forward strand.
AACCCGGTGAATGCGACCACGGTCAGCACCACACCAAGGCAGAGAGCCAGGAAGCCCAGTCGCTTTGCAGGTCTGTCGAAGCGACTCAGCACAGCGGCCTCCTCATTCCTTTGCCTTCACACGACGCCTTGAAGCGGCAGGTGACTTGGGCTTGGACGCAGCCTTTGCCGTGGTCTTGGTTGGTTCCTGCTCTTCCTTAAGCCCCGATAGCAGGGTCCGCGCCCGGGTCTCAATAGCCTTCACGAAGTGCTTCATCATGACGTGTGTGCCGGCGGGCATGGCGTCTACTTCATCGGCTGCTGCCGCCACCTCGTTGATGACGGTTGACGCCAGCATCTCGATACGCCGGACTGTCTGGGTCGGATTGAGGCCGCAGTCCGTGGCGAACCGCTCCCAGTGCCGGCGCTTGAGGTACTCGCCGCGATTCTTGTCGGCAATCTTCTGGGCGAGGTTCTTTGTGATGCCATCCCACGCCGCAGCGCACATCACGTCGTAAACGGGGGCGAGCGAAAAGCCTTTGCCCGAAATCATCAGCGAATAGTTCTTGGCGTGGGCATCGGTGTTGCAGGCGACGATATTGAAGATGACCTGGTCAAGCAGCGCAAGGACATCGCGTGCGCCCATCGCATTGCGCGTGAGCGCGAACATCTCCACCAGCGTCGGCCCTTTGATCCCGGTCTGGTTCGACTCGTACTTGGCTGACGGCGGCTTGCCGAGGGCCTGGCAGAAGTCCTCCTGGTGCAGGCGGCGCCAGCGGTCACCCTGCTGGAGACGGTCATAGCGGTTGATCAGGAAGTAGGTGCGCTTGCCTGCCTTGCCGGTGGTAACGCTCGGTACGTTGAGGCCGCACCGGCGCGCGAGCGTCAGGCACAGGGCTTCGTTCTGCACGCCGCCGAACAGTTGCTCGGAGTCAGGCTTGAGGATGTGCGTGGACGGGGCGCCGTCGGTCGGGATGCAGATCTGGTTCTTGGCATTGATGGCGACGCCGAGCTTGTTCTGCACGCCAGCGAGTGACATCGACACCCCTTCTTCGCCGGCCAGGAAAGGCTTCTTCGGCAGCTCGCCGATGATGCGCTCGAGGTCAGCCGCGTTCTTGACTGCTTTCCAATCGCCGGGGCTCGTCGAGCCCGGCTGTCCGATCGAAAGCGCGCCGGCCGTGTCACGGCCGATCTCCGACAGAATGCCGATCACGTCGTCCGGTGAGGCGCCGAGGGTCAAGCCAACCGTGCGCAGCTGCGCGCCTTCGGGCAGGAGGTTCGCCGCCCACGGCAGGAACAGCGCCGGCTTCACGGGTCGGGTCGAGAGCGGAATCAGGATCGACAGCGGAAACGCGCCGCGTGTGCGCAGCCACTCGGGGTCGTAGAGGAAGGTCGGCCCGTCTGCGCCGACCTCGATGCTGCCGACTGTGCGGGCCTCGTAGTAGACGGGGAGTGCGCTCACGACGGCAGGCCTTCGTCGTCCGGCATATCAGGCAAGAGCGCGTTATCCGCTCCATCATGCTGCAGAAGGTCGAAGATGCGAAGGCCGACAGCATTGGCGACGACGAGTGCGCGGCCAAGCTCACAGGTCGTCTTGCCGGCTTCGAGATCAATGATGAAACGGCGCCCGACACCGGTCGCAAGCGCGAGCGCGTCCTGGTTCATCTTGAGGGCTTTGCGCCGCTCGCGCACCAGGCCGCCGAAACGCGCCGCCTCCTCCTCCCCCATGCGGTTGGCGTCCGCCATTGCGAGTGTCTCCGGCTCCACGTGCTGACTTTCAGTATGTTCCCGTACGGGAACTTATACTACTCCTCAGGTGGGAATGCAATAAAAAGTTACCGTACGGGAACTTTCTTCGTGTTAGAGGCTCAGCTGAGTAAAATGTTCCCGCACGGTAACATTCAGGGATGGTGCAGTCGACTTGGAAGGTAATGTTCCCGCTCGGGAACAAGCGGCCGGTCGATCGCGAAATCACGCTTCAACATTCGGGAGGCACGGGTCGGCCTCTTCGAGGCGCGGGCCGCCGGCTCGAGCGTGACGGGCTAGCGGAGCCTCGTCACCGCCGCAAGGGCTCGCGCCCTCCTCCACTGCGTTGCGGCCCTGCGGGTGCGGCGGCGCCGAGTGCCCCGCTTCTCACCCTTTCACCAGCCGGCAGTTGTGCCCGGCCGAATGAAAGGAGTCCGCCCCATGCCCTCACCCCGAAATGCTGCTGCGTTCGACATTCACACGTCGATCACGCAGGCCATCGTGCAAGCCATCGAAAACGGCATCGGTGAAACCCGCCTACCTTGGGCGCGGACTGGCACGCCGAGCGTGCGTCCGCGCAACGCCGTCACCAAGCAGGCGTACCGCGGCATCAATATCCTGTCGCTGTGGCTGGCAGCCGAGCAGCACGGCTTCACCCACGGCCTGTGGGCGTCCTATCGCCAATGGCAGGAGGCCGGTGCCCAGGTCCGCAAGGGCGAGAAGGGTTCTCTCGTCGTCTTCTACAAGGAGTTCACTGTCGATGCCGATCCGGCAACCGACGACGACGGTATGCGCCGCGTTGCGCGCGCGTCGTGGGTGTTCAATGCCAGCCAGGTCGATGGCTTCACCGTTCCGGGCCTGCCCGACCTTCCGCCGATCGAGCGCGAGGCGAACGCCGAGGCCTTCATTGCCGCGACCGGCGCCGTTATCCGCCACGGTGGCGACATGGCCTACTACCGGCCGAGCACCGACCAGATCCAGATGCCCGATGAGCGGCTCTTCACCGGCAGCACGCTGTCGACGCGGACGTAGAGAAGGACCGCGTCATCGATCGACAGGGCGTATGTCGCGTCGCGTCCTGTCGCGGCCGGTCCGGGTTGATCGGGCATGGTCCAAGTATATGCCAAAAAATCCAGCCAAAGCGCTTATCCACATGAGACCGAGTCAAAGTGTGACTAGAACTCTTTTTCGGTTCTGAACGACGCAACATGCCTCCAATTTAGTTGCCCAACGTAGAAGCAACGGAATAACGTTTGGATAAGTTGGGGTTGGGGGTAATCGTTGTCAGGGAACTTGACGCTTGCAGGCGCCGTTTCGGAATTCGGCGCCACCGCCAAGGGCAAGCTGGCCAACACGGGCGTTCAAGGCGCGCCGGAAGACCAGCTCCGCGCGCCGCTCGAAGCGCTTGTCGTCGCATTGGCAGACCTCACCGGCCAGCGCGCAAACAGTGTCAAACTTGTCGGCGAGACGACGCTCTCGCATCTCTCGACGCGGCCCGACTACGCGGTAACCGTCCGCAATGCGCTCACCGGCTTCATTGAGGTGAAGGCACCGGGCAAAGGCTACGACCCGCGCCGCTTCACTGATGAGCACGACAAGAAGCAGTGGCAGAAGCTCAAGACGCTGCCAAACCTGATCTACACCGACGGCAACGGCTTCACGCTGTGGCAGGATGGCGAACTTATCGAGACGGTCGCGCTTGACGGCGACATCGAGCATGCCGGTGCAAAACTCACCGCGCCCGCAACGCTTCTGGCGCTGTTCACGAACTTCTTTGCCTGGAACCCGATCCCGCCGCGTTCGGCCAAGCAGCTTGCCGGAATAGCGGCGCGCCTCTGCCGTCTGTTGCGCGAGGAAGTGGCGGAAGAACTCGACCGTGGCAATCCGGGGCTCACCACGCTCGCCACCGAATGGCGCAATCTGTTGTTCCCGGAAGCAAGCAACAAGCAATTCGCTGATGGCTATGCGCAAGCCGTCACGTTCGGCCTGCTGGTCGCACGCATCCGCAAAATTGATCTTGCTGACGGCCTCCAGCACGCGGCCATTGAGCTGCGCAAGGCGAGCGGCTTGATCGGCACGGCGCTTCGCCTGCTGGTCGAGGAGGAGCACGTCAGCGCGGCGCTGAAGACCTCGCTCGAAACCTTGCAGCGGGTGCTGAACGTCGTCGAGTGGGAGCCGCTGGCGAAGGGCGACGCCGACGCTTGGCTCTACTTTTACGAGGACTTCCTCGAAGTCTACGACAACGATCTGCGAAAGCAGACAGGCTCCTACTACACGCCGCCGCAGGTCGTGGACGCCATGGTGCGGCTGGTCGATGAAGCACTGCGCGAAAAGTCGCTGTTCAACAAGCGCCAGGGGCTCGCCGACAAGAGCGTGACGATCTGCGATCCGGCCGTCGGCACCGGCACCTTCCTGCTCGGCGTCGTGCGGCAGATTGCCAAGCACGTCGAGGCGGACAAGGGCGCCGGCGCCGTTGGTGCGGAAGTTGCGAAAGCGGCCGAGCGCATGTTTGGCTTCGAGATGCAGTTCGGGCCCTTCGCGGTGGCGCAGTTGCGGCTGATCGCGGAGATGCAGGCGCTCGTCGGCACGCTGATCCCGTCGATCCCGAACCTCTACGTCACGGATACGCTCGGCGATCCGTATGCGGCGGAGACGCAGTTCTCGGTGACGGTCGCGCCGATCGCGGCGTCGCGCAAGGAAGCCAACCGCGTCAAGCGCGAGCAGCCGATCACCGTCGTCATCGGCAACCCGCCGTATAAAAATAAAGCGGCTGAGATGGGCGGCTGGATTGAGGACGGCAGCGCCGGGCGGCAAGCGCCGATGGCGCGCTGGTCGCCACCGCCGGAATGGGGCATCGGCGCGCACGCGCACCACCTGAAGAATCTCTACGTCTACTTCTGGCGGTGGGCGACGCTGAAGGTGTTTGGCTCAGGGCTAGAAGACGCGACGGGTGTGAAGGACGACAAGCACGCGGGCGTCATCTGCTTCATCACGGTGGCGGGCTTCCTGAATGGACCCGGCTTCCAGAAGATGCGTGAGGATTTGCGGCGCGATTGTTCGGCGATCTGGGTGATCGACTGTTCGCCGGAGGGGCATCAGCCGGCGGTCAACACGCGGCTGTTCCAGGGCGTGCAGCAGCCGGTGTGCATTGTGCTGGCGGCGCGAACGCCGGGCAAGGATCGCGACAAGCCTGCGGCGCTCAAGTTTCTCGCTTTGCCCGAGGGGCATCGCGAGCGGGTGAAGTTCGAGGCGCTGGCGGAGCTGTCGCTTAAGCGGAGCGAGTGGATTGAAGTAAGCCCTGGCTTTCGTGAGCCGTTCACGCCAACCGGTCAGGGCCTTTGGCTGCTAGCATCTCCAATTTACGATCTGTTTGATTGGTCCGGTCTTGGCATAAAGGCGCATCGAACTTGGCCGATCGCGCCGGATGTCGAAAGCCTGCATGCCCGGTGGAACCGCCTACAGTGCGAAGCAAATAGTGAGAGACGCGACGAATTATTTTACTCCGACGGCGATAGATCGCCGACGCGCGTAGTAGCTGGCGGACTGGGTGGTCGGCCGGCCCGAGCAACTAGCGTCGCCGAAGACAAAGAGCCGCCACTTTGCATCCAGCGATTTGCTTCGCGAACATTAGATCGTCAATGGATTCTGGCAGACAACCGCTTACTGAGTAGGGCCCGACCTGAGCTTTGGGCGCAGCACTCTGACCAACAAGTATTTGTCACTGCGCTGCATGCAAACTCTCCTCAGGCCGGGCCATCATTGACCATATCCGGTTTGATCCCGGACGAGCACCATTACAAAGGCAGCTTCTCCGGCCGCGTGTACCCGCTCTGGCGCAACGCCGACGCCACCATCTCCAACATCAAGCCGTCGCTGCTCGCGCATCTCGGCCTCGCCTACGGCCACATCGTCACACCCGAAGACATGATGGCCTACATCGCCGGCGTCATGGCCCACCCGAAGTTCACCGCGCGCTTTCAAAAGGACCTCGTGCGCCCCGGCCTGCGCCTACCCATCACCGCCAGCGCCGGCCTATTCGACCGCGCGAGCGCGCTCGGCCGTGAGGTCATCTGGCTGCACACCTACGGCGAGCGCTTCGCCGACGACGACGCCGACCGTCCCTCCGGCCCGCCGCGCATTTCGCCCGACGGCCCGACCATCCCGAAGGCGGGAGAGATACCCGCGACGCCCGAAGGCTTCCCCAACGAGTTGCGCTACGACGCGGGCTCGAAGCGCCTCTTCGTCGGCACCGGCTACGTCGACAACGTCTCCCAAGCGATGGTCGACTACGACGTCTCCGGCATGAACGTGCTGAAGCAGTGGTTCAGCTACCGCAAGAAGGATCGGCGCCGCCCAATCATCGGCGACCGCCGGCCGCCGTCGCCGCTGTCCGACATCCAGCCCGATCACTGGCTGCCCGAATACACGTCCGACCTGCTCGACCTGCTGCACGTCCTCGGCCGTCTCGTCGCGCTGGAACCCGCCCAGGCGCAATGCCTCGACGACATCCTCGCTGCAACTCTGATACCGCACGCCGATCTCGTCGCCGCCGGAGCACTCGGCCAGCCGCCAGCCGCCGAGGCGCCTGAGGAAAACTAGGCCAGTCGGCCTCGCATCGAATCGCCGCCTACGCCATCCTTTCAGCGATTCGATCCTTACGCCCGGAACCGCATGTCCCGTCACGCCCAGCCAGACCTGTTCAACACCCAAGCCGATATGTTCGGCGCCCCGCCGCCGCAGTCGTATGCGCCGACGGTCGAGCAGGCGCGGTCGGAAATCCTGAAAGTGCTGGACCAGGCGCGCTCCGCGACCGTCATGCCCTGGCCGCGCGAGAAGGTCCGCTACTGGAAAACCGTCTTCCCGCAAATGACGAATTGGCTGCCCGCGGAGGAAGCCGCTCAACTGCGGTTTGAATTCGAGGAACAGATCAGGCGCCTCGAAGCCGCATAACGGCGTTGGCTGTTAGATTGAAATTCGTTGAGTTGGCGCAATGCAGAATGACCCAGCCGTGGTCATTGAAGTTCAGAAAACCCAGTCGCGACCCGTCGCGAAGGTTCGCGCAAGATGCTGCAAAGGTTCTCCGGTGAACGCTGAACCTATATGGAACCTCACCAAAAAGCCAAAATGCTAAGCCATTGAAATCATGGCGCGCCCGAAAGGATTCGAACCTCTGACCCCCAGATTCGTAGTCTGGTGCTCTATCCAGCTGAGCTACGGGCGCTTTTTGCCATGCCGCCGTCCGGGCCTTTGAAGCTCGCCGGCGGGTGCCGGGGCGGCGAAGCCCCTCTCTCTAGTCGCTGACCCGGGCGAGCGCAAGGACAAAGAGGCTGGACGCGACGGCGCGGCGCGGGGTCTGTTCCGCACCCGAATTTGCGGCGTTGAACGCGCGGATTGGAACGCTGTCTCGACCCGAAGGCATGTGCGTCGGCGTCGTCTCTATTGCCCGAACCACGGCGCGAGCAGGCGCGGCGGGACGGGCGTTCAGCGTCCTGCCGACTCATACCGACCGGTCAGGCAGTTCTATGCGGAAATGCGCGCCTGCCCCGTTGTCGATCAGCGACAGCGTGCCACCGTGGGCCTGCACAAGCTCGGAAGCGATGACGAGGCCGAGTCCGGTACCACCCTTCTTGGTCGAGCCGTGGAACGCCTTGAACAGGTTCTCGCGCGCTTTGGCCGGAACACCGGGGCCGTTGTCGGTCACGTCGATCACGACTTTGCGGCCTTCACGGTGCGCGGCGACCCTGATCTCGCCAGTCGACTTGCCCTCGACGCTCTCCAGCGACTGGATGGCGTTGCGCAGCAAGTTGTTCAACACGCGGAACAGGTGCTCATGATCGGCGTCGATACGCAGCGACGGCTCCATGTCAGCGCCAAATGCAATCGAGCCTTCGCGTGGCAGCCCCTGGCTTTCGGCCACCTCTTCGACCAGCGGCTTCAGCAGCATCAACTCGCGGCGCGGCGCTTCTTCGGCGACGCGGCCGAACTGCAGCGAGGAATTGCAGAAGCTGATGGCGCGATCGAGCGAGGCGATCAGCTTCGGCACGAAGCGCTGAACCGTCGGGTCCGGGATGTCGACCAGACGGTCGGAAATGAGCTGTGCATTGGCCAGCATGTTGCGCAAGTCATGATTGATCTTGGAGACGGCCAGACCCAACTGCGCGAGCCGGCTCTTTTGCGCCAGAAGGCTCGTCAATTGCTTTTGCATGCTCGCCAGCTCGCGTTCGGCAATGCCGATTTCGTCCTGGCGGTCGGAGAAGGGCATGATACGGCTCGCATCCTCCGGATCCTCGGAGAAGCGCAGCATGTTACCGGTCAACCGGGTCAGCGGCTTTACGAATAGCCAGTTGAGCGCAAGGTAGACGACCGTCGCCGTCACCGCCGAGGTGATGATGGAGAGCAGCAGGATATTGAGCGCGTAGCGGTTCATCGCCTCTTTCAGAGGCGCCTCGGGGATGACGATCTCGATGAGATCGGTTGTCTCCGGGTTCGTGTGGCCGACGACACGGATGGTGCGACGGGACTGCGTCAGCATTGTCGTGACGGCGTCGCCAATATGCTCAAGCTTCAGCGAGAGGCCATCCCAGAAGCCGGTCGGTTCGCGACGCAGGTAGTAGACGTAGTCGATCGTGAGCGGTGCTTCGGCGGGAAGCACGAGGCGACGCTCGCCCTCGCGGCGAGAGGCGATCGCGCGCACCTGCGCGGTTCGAAGAAGGTCGGCACGCAGCGCCGAAGGCACTTGGCCGCCCGGAAACGCCTCCGAGGCGAGCGAAGCGAGTTGGGCCGCCGTCAAACGCTCTTGCAGCCAGCTCACGCGATAGTTGGCGATCGATGGCAAAAAGATCAGCGCTTCCGCCATCAGCACGAAGGCGGCCGTCAATGCCAGAAGCTTCGCCGGAAGCCGAAGCTGATTCCAGGCGTGCTCGAGGCGCTGCAGGATGCCGGGCCTCGGCTGCAATTGCGCCTGCGCCTGCGACACCGATTTGCCGTGCCCGTTTGCTTCGCCCTCAGGGACTGCGCGCTGCACCGAACGTTCGATCTCCATTGCGGGAGATACTTAACCGAGCTTGGCCAGAAGCGCGATGGTTTTACGGACGATGGGGTTACTGGGCGCGGTCGCGAAATATCGGAAAGCCGCGCGCTTGCTGATTTCCGACAGCGTCGGATACGGCGATATCCACTCTGTCATCGCCTTGATCTTCAGACCCTTGGCAATGGCCAGCGACCACATTTGAATAATCTCGCCAGCGGTCGCGCCGACGATGGTTGCGCCCAGGATATGGCCGCGCTTTGATGTTACGACCTTGATCTGCCCACGCGTCTGGCATTCCACGTGCGCGCGGTCGTTCTCGCCATAGGACCAGCGCAGCACGTTAACGCGACCGTGACGCGCACGAGCCTGCGTTTCGGTTAACCCGACGTGGGCCAGTTCCGGATCGGTGAACGTGACCCAAGGAACGGGCCGCCCGGTCGTCTTGGCGGGAATACGGAACAGCGCGCGGCGAATAACGATGCCGGCGTGCTCGTTCGCGACGTGGGTGAACCGGGGGCCGCCGACCACGTCGCCAATGGCAAAGGCGCGAGCGTTGGCGGTGCGAAGACCGCTGTCGACCTTTATACCGGAATTGTCGAAGCGGATGCCGGCGGCTTCCAATCCGAGGTTAGCGACGTTCGCCTTGCGGCCGGCGGCAACGAGGATATGCGATCCGACGATCAGCTCGGTCGCGCCATCGCGCGTCACGGTTACGTTTACACGCGTGCCATCCCCACTTATTGACGTGGTGTGCGTGTTTTCACGGATGTCGATGCCTTCGTTGCGCAGCGCCGAGACGACGACGACGGAAAGCTCGGGATCGTCCTTGGCGAATACCGCGGCCGCGTCGACTACGGTCACGTACGAACCAAGCCTGCGGTGGGCCTGTGCCAATTCTAGACCGACCGAACTGGCGCCGATCACGATCAAATGCGGCAACGGCTCGGTGACCTCGAAGATCGACTCGTTGGTGAAGTGAGGCACGTCGGCGAGGCCCGGGATTGGCGGTATAGCGGGGGACGACCCTGTCGCGATTACAAAGAAGCGCGGGCTTACGCGATATTCTCCGGCAATCACGGTGGTCTTGTCGGTGAAGCGGGCTGTGGCGTTGATCACTTTCACGCCAAGGCCGGTGAAACGTTCGATCGAATCGTTGGGCGCGATCGCCGCCATGACACGCTTGATATGGTCCTGTACGGCGCGGCGGTCGATCTGCGGCTCCACAGGCATGATGCCAAAGGCACCGGCATGACGCATCTGATGCGCGCGCCTCGCGGCTGCGAGCAGTGCCTTCGATGGCACGCTGCCATAGTTCAGGTTGTTGCCACCCATCTTATGCTTCTCGATCAGCACAACGCGCTGGCCGAAAGCGGCGGCGGCGGCTGCGACCGAGAGGCCGCCGGGGCCGGCACCGATGATACAGAAATCGGGCGTCAGCGTTTCGGCCTGCTGGGGCGTCACTGTGGAATCGGGTGTGTCCTTCGCCATGTGCGGCCTCGCATGCGTTTCTGGAAGACGGGCAGCAACGCGTGACAACGCCCAACAACACAAATGCTGCCAGAGGTCCGTTCGTCAACAAATGCGACGTGTCGATGGCGCAGGCGCGTGTGGGCTATCGGCGGCGGGCCTTTGGGTCTTCACCTCCTTCGCGTTCGATTGACAGGAGGCATCTATTGGCGGCGGTGCGCACAAGCAGTGAGGCCGAGAAGCGGGGCGCCCAGAGAAGCCGATCGTCTCGGCGTTCGGAGTTTCGCCCTCTGGGCCTTTTCCGGACCGCGTTGACTTGGCGCACTGGCACCCATATAAAGCGCCGACTTTCCGTCATATAGCGCCACGCTGGCCGGGTTGCCGGGCTTTTTGGCGTTTCCGTATGTCGCGGAAATATAAGAATTAATTTGCCAGCGCGCGTACGGCGCGCGGCCCAGCTTCGAGCGGAGACGTTCCGTGAAACGCACCTATCAGCCCAGCCGCATCGTGCGCAAGCGCCGCCACGGCTTCCGCAAGCGGATGCAGACGGCAGGCGGTCAGAAGGTCCTGGCGCGCCGCCGCGCCAAGGGCCGCAAGCGGCTTTCGGCTTAGAGCACCCCGCCACGGCCATTGAAACCCTCAAGAAGCGCGCTGACTTTCTCGCCGTCCGCGGTGGCAGACGCGTTTCGACGCCGGCTTTTTTGATTGAGGCGCGGGAACGGCCAGCCGATTCAACGGCAAATGCGGCGCGTTTCGGATTTACGGTCACCAAGAAGCTTGGCAACGCGGTCACCAGAAATCGCATTCGCCGCAGGCTCAAAGCCGCGGTCGCGGCGGCCGCGCCGGGAAAAGTTGCCGCTCGGTTCGACTACGTTATCGTTGCGCGGCAAGCCGCCGAAAACCGGTCTTTCGATCAGATCTGCGCCGATCTTGAGGGCGCGCTACGCACAATTCTGGATCCAGGCAATCCAGGTGCGGCGCGACCAGAGCGCCGGCGCAAACCTGGGACTTCCGCCGAGCACAAAAAAAAGGCTACGTGACCGGGTGTCCCCTTTCTTTTGTGACAAGTTTCCGCCATCGCTTGCCTGCCCCGCAGGCCGAGCCGGCCATGGCCGCGACCCGAGGATCTGATGAGACCCCCGAACGACAATCAAGACCAGAACAATCTGCTCTACGCCGTCATTCTGTCGTTCATCGTGCTCATGGGCTGGCAGTACTTTTTTGCCAAGCCGCACATCCAGCAGGAACAAGCGAAAGTCGAATTCGACCGCAAGGTTGAGGCGGAGCGCAGCGGCGCTCAAACGCAAGGACCTCCGGGCGTTGCGAGCGGACCAGTCGCTGCGCCTTCGGCGTCGGTGCCAGGCAGCGGACAGGCGCCGCAGGCCGTCGTGCCACGCGACGAAGCGCTCGCCGCTTCCCCGCGCATTGCCGTTCGCACCCCTTCGCTTGAGGGCTCCATCTCCCTCAAAAGCGCGCGCTTTGATGATCTCACGCTCGTTAAATATCGCGAAACGGTGGACCCAAACAGCAACCACGTGACGCTGTTCTCGCCGGCGGGCGCGCCCGACCCGTATTTTGCTGAGTTCGGGTGGGTGCCGCAGGGCGGTGCGCCGCTAAAGGTGCCGGATCGCGATACGGTTTGGACGATCGAGAAGGGCGACGCGCTGACACCGGAAACGCCGGTGACGCTGAACTGGGACAATGGCGCCGGCCTCGTTTTTCGGCGCACGATCTCGGTCGACAAGGACTACATGTTCAAAGTCGTCGACGAGGTCGAGAACCGAACCGCGGCGGAAGTTTCACTACTTCCCTATGCACGCGTGCATCGCTACGGCCATCCGGCGTCACACGCGTTCTACATTCTGCATGAGGGCTTGATCGGCGTCTCGGGCGAAGCCGGTCTGCAGGAAGTCACGTATGCCGACGCGGTCGGCGCGCCCAAAGTTATCGAAAACGTGACGGGCGGCTGGCTCGGCATAACGGACAAATATTGGGCCGCATCGCTCGTTCCGGATCAAAAGGAACCCTACCGGGCGATGTATTCGGCCGTTAAGGCGCGCAATCCGGGTGAGAAGGATTCCTACCAGTCCGACTACCTGCGTGGCGCCATCGCCATACCGCCCAATGCGCGCAAGGGTGTCGAAGCGCACCTTTACGCGGGCGCCAAGCAAGCGACGCTCATAGACGAATACGAGACCTCGCTCGGCATCCTGCAGTTCGATCGCATGGTCGACTGGGGTTGGTTCTACTTCATCACGAAGCCGCTGTTCCATCTGATGGAGTTCATCAACGGCATCGTTCACAACTTCGGCATCACCATCCTGATTCTCACCGTACTCGTGAAGGCGGCGTTCTATCCGCTCGCCAACAAGCAGTACGAGAGCATGGCGCGCATGAAGAAGCTGCAGCCGGAGATGCAGCGTATCAAGGAGGTCTACAAGGACGACGCCCAGCGCCAGCAGAAGGAGATGTTCGAGCTCTACCGCAAGGAGAAGATCAATCCGCTGGCGGGCTGCTGGCCGATTCTTTTGCAGATTCCCGTCTTCTTCGCGCTGTACAAGGTACTGTTCGTCACCATCGACATGCGGCACGCGCCGTTCTTCGGCTGGATCAAGGACCTGTCGGCGCCCGACCCGACGTCCCTGTTCAATCTGTTCGGATTGCTGCCCTACACCGTGCCGGAGTTCCTTCACATCGGCATCTGGCCCATCATCATGGGTATCACGATGTGGGTTCAAATGCAGCTCAACCCGCCGCAGCCCGACCCCGTGCAGCAGCAGATATTCCAATGGATGCCGCTGCTCTTCACATTCCTGCTCGCGACGTTCCCGGCCGGTCTCGTGATCTACTGGGCTTGGAGCAACTTCTTGTCGATCCTCCAACAGTGGTACATCAACAAAAAGAACGGCGCCGAGACGCACCTGCTGCAAAATCTCAAGAGGACGTTTGCACCGCTGCTCAGGTTGTTCGGTGCGGGCGGCACTACGAGCAAGTGACGAACCGGCCGCGGACCGCCGCCCTTAGGTTGAGCCATGTCGGGCATTGACACCTGGACGGACGCGGAACTTGAAGCGGGGCGGATACTCTTTACGCAGGCCTGGACGTTCCAACGCGGAGCGCCGACGCTCAACTTCCTGCCGCCGGACGATCGCCCGGAAATCGCGCTCGCGGGGCGATCGAACGTTGGCAAATCGACGTTGATCAACGCGCTCGTGGGGCAGCGGCAACTGGCGCGCGCTTCCAACACGCCGGGGCGAACGCAGGAACTCAACTTTTTCACTGAGCCGCAAGGACAGCTCTATCTCGTCGACATGCCGGGCTACGGCTTCGCCGAAGCGCCGAAGGACAAGGTCGCGGCGTGGAACACGGTGCTGCGCGGCTACCTCGCCGGGCGGCGGACGTTGAAGCGAGTCTATGTCCTGATCGATGCGCGCCATGGGCTCAAAGCTGCGGACGAAGATATCCTCGCGCTGCTTGACCAAGCGGCTGTCTCCTACCAGGGCGTGCTTACAAAGATCGACAAGGTGAGCCGAGCCGCGCTAGACGGCGTGATCGCCAACACGGCGACGGCGCTCGCGCGCAGACCCGCCGCCTACCCCGGCCTGATCGCGACGTCCTCGGAAAAGGGCGACGGGATCGACGTGCTGCGCGCCGCGATTGCAAAGACGATCGCCGAGGGCTAGTTGGTCAGCCGCTCGATCAAGGGCTGGACCTTTTCGAGGCCTCTTTCATAGCCGAGCGCAATTGCGGCGCCGACCGCCGCTGCAATGAGCCAACCAAACCAACGCGCAATGGAGCGCTTAGTGTTGCGTCGAACCTTCACCTCGACAACCTGGTCGGGCATCGGCGTCTCAACCGCGATGCCATCGCTACCGACAATTCTTGCGGACGTCATGATCTGCAGCCGAACACGCCCGCGGGACTGAGGTGTGATATTGAAGCGCCAGCTCGCGAACTCGTCGATCGATAACCCGCTCTGGCCGTCGATCCATTGTGATTCGGGCGAAGCCGTCTCGATGAAGAAGCCACCTTCTGGCGCTTTCAGACGCACGGCGACGGCCTGTACCGTGCCGACGCCGTATCGCCGTCCGGAGTGGGGACTTTCGGGGCCGGAGCCGAGCGCCTTCATCGCGGCTCTCGCGATGCGTATCTCGATGCGCTCGGTGGTGTCGGCGCGCATGGTGCGCGGGATGTTCTCCTGCAATGGAGACCCGTCGCCCTTGGCCGGTCGCTCGCGCGGCGCCGGTGCTGGGCCAGCAGCCGGTCGTCCGATAGGTTGGGGCGCGACGGGCTGTTGCTGAGGTCCTGTTCGCGCCTGCGACACTGGTGGCCCGTGCGGTCCTGCCGTCATCCCCTGAGGCGCGCGCCCACCCGGCGACAGGCCCTGAGGCGGCAAACGGGGGCCAGCCGAAAGTGGGCCACCGGGACCGAGCGGCGGTGCGGATGGATAGGGCGCCGGAGCGTTTGGCGCGGGGCCTGTGTTCTTGGATGCGGTGAGCGGAGGCATGCCAGGCGGCAACGCGTTCGGCGGAATGGGCGGCGGCAGATCCGGACCCGGGCGCGGCCGTTCGATCGTTAGCGGCGCGAACGGTTGTTGTTGCGGCACCACCGGATTAGGCGACACCGGCCCAGGCGTGCTTGCCGGTGGCCGGTCGACCGAAGGCGCGCGCGCAATAGTCGACTCAGGCTGCAACGGTGCTGTTTCTGGATTATTTCGTACGTCGTCCGATCGCTTCGTGGGAGCAGCTGGAGTATCGGCGACGACACCGGGCGACGGCGCTGCAAACCCCGCTGCCGGGGCGGCCGGTCCCGCTACGGCTTCCGGTGGTGGCGGCAGATCAGCGGGCGACGCGGCGACGCTTTCGGGCACAGGTACCTGTCGAGCCGGTTCTTCGGACGCGGGCTCATCCTTTTGCGCGTCATCGCGTGGTGCTGGCTCATCAGAGGAAGGCGCGGAAGCCACTTCGACAGCATCCAACGCCGCAATCGCTTCATCGACCGCCGCCACGGTCGGTTCCGATGCTTCCGCCTTCAGCGTTTCCAAGAGCTCAGAAGTCTTGAGCGTCGTTTCATCGGCGACGGACGTAGGCTCGGAAAGCAGCTCTTGATTATGTAAAACCGCTGGCGGCTCCGGCATCGGTACCGAAGGCGGCGGCGCGGAGAGCGGCATGTCGGACATGATCTGCCGAAGCGACGGCGCCGCGCGTGACTGCACGCGCTCGCGTGCCCGCGCCAAAACCTCGTCGGCGAGCATCGGACGCTCCATTGCGCGTTCGCGCGGGGGCTGACCGATGGACGACTGCAATGCCTTGATGGCGCTTTCGAACGATAGGCCATGCGATTGAAGCATCTGCGCGGCGAGGCTGCGGCCATCGCCAACGATCGCCGCAAGCAAAATGGCACCGTTAATGTCGCGCCGTCGGCCGCCTCTCGCCGCGGCGGTCGCGGCCTCAATGATCCGCTTCACCTCTTCAGACAAAAAGAGCGACGAACGATCCGTTATCGGCGGACCGGCGGTGCGAGAGAGAAAAGCGACCGCATCCGAGCGCACGCGCGCTGCGTCGACGCCGCTTGAATCAAGAATGGCCAGCGCTTCGGGATCGTCGCACAAGGCGGCGAGCAGGTGCTCCAGATTGACTTCCGGGAAGCCCATCTGGCCCGCGGCGTCGGTGGCATGCGCGAGCGTCGTGGCAAGCTCGGTCGACATCGGGATCTGGCTAAGTTCCGGCGCGCTGAAATTCACGTGGCGGTCCCGTTGTCCATCGGGCGCCGCGGCGTCGCCGAAGCAAGGCCGAGGCGCGGCAAAAACATGAGCTGCGTCAGCATCATCTTAAACCATACCAGGCCGGCCGGGCAGCAGCCCGCGCGCATTCGTCCCCACCGTGCGAAGCGGGGTTCGAACGCCACGTTATGCCGCCGCAAAGGCCGGGGAAATCCGTTGTCGCGAGCGCGCAAGTCGATATAAGACCGGCACCGGTGGCGGCACCGTGGCCAAGTGCCGGCATCATCGTTGACTGGCCGCATTTCGCAAGCGAGCGGGGGACTGCCGTGACGTCGGACAAGACCTCACCTGCAAAGGGTGGACAGGCGGAGGACCGGCCGTCGGCCCATCAGCAGGCGCGCATTCTTGCCGAGGCCATCCCCCACCTTATCCGCTACGACGAGCAGACGGTGGTTGTGAAGTTCGGCGGCAACGCCATGGGCGACCAAGCCCTGTCGGAAGCGTTCGCGCAGGACATCGTCTATCTGAAGAAATCGGGGGTCAACCCGATCATCGTGCATGGCGGCGGACCGCAGATCGCCAGCATGCTGAGCAAGCTCGAGATCAAATCTGACTTCGTCAATGGGTTGCGCGTCACCGACAAGCCGACCGTGGAGGTCGTCGAAATGGTGCTCGCCGGCAAGATCAACAAGGAGATCGTGTCGGCGATCAACAAGCAGGGTGGGCAGGCCGTCGGCATTTCTGGCAAGGACGCCAACCTTATGGTGGCCAAGCGCATCACTGAGATGCCGGACCCGCAGTCGAACCTCATGAAGGCCGTCGACATCGGTTATGTCGGCGACCCACTGGAGGTCAACCCGCATATCGTCGAGGTGATTTCGAAGTCCGATCTCATTCCGGTGATCGCACCCGTCGGCATCAGCCGCGAAGGTGAAACGCTCAACATCAACGCCGACACGTTTGCCTCAGCGTTGGCTGCGCGTATGCAGGCCAAACGCCTGCTGCTGCTGACGGATGTCGCAGGGGTTTTGGACAAGAACAAGAAACTCGTGCCGATGGTCACCATCGAGGAGGCGCGCGCGCTCATCAAGGATGGGACGATTTCAGGCGGCATGATCCCGAAGATCGAGGGTTGCATCGAGGTCGTGGAAGCCGGTGTCGAAGGCGTCGTCATCATCGACGGCCG
Source organism: uncultured Hyphomicrobium sp. (assembly GCA_964651805.1). GTDB lineage: Bacteria > Pseudomonadota > Alphaproteobacteria > Rhizobiales > Hyphomicrobiaceae > Hyphomicrobium_B. The sequence goes on from CAZYXX010000002.1 coordinate 18,568, forward strand.
GGTGCCGCACTGTGTGCTTCTTGAGCTATTTACCGAACATGGCGTCGGCACGCTCGTCAGTCGCGGGACGCGTAAAAAGGCAAAAGGCTGATGGATAGCGAGGTACAAGGCTCGACCGCGGGGATGCCCGCGTCCAGCCAGCGGCCTCGTGGTTTTCGTCATATCGAGACGTGGATATTCGATCTCGACAACACCCTCTACCCATCATCCTGCAATCTCTTCGCCCAGATCGACCGGCGGATGGGCGAGTTCATCGCCAACGCGATCGGCGTGCCGCTGGCGCATGCGCGGCACCTGCAGAAGGCGTATTATCGGCAATTCGGGACGACGCTCGCTGGCCTAATGAAGGTGCATGGCATGAAACCCGAGCCGTTTCTGGAGTACGTGCACGATATCGACCTCTCTGTGGTGCCGGAGCTGCCTCAGCTTCGTGACGCCATCAGCCGGCTCGAAGGCCGCCGCTTCATCTTCACCAACGGCTCGCGCCGCCATGCGGAGGGGGTTGCGGAAAAGATCGGCGTCCTCGATCTGTTCGAGGGGATTTGCGATATCTCGGCCTGCGATTTCGTGCCGAAGCCTGAACGGGAGGCGTTTGACAGGTTGATTGGCCACCATGACTTCGATGCCGGCGGTGCAGCGATGTTCGAGGACATGCCGCACAATCTAGAGGTCGCTTCCGACCTCGGCATGACAACGGTGCTCGTACACTCGGAGTACATCGATCATCCGGCGCAGCTCGAAATGCGCAAATGGCAGCATTTGCCCCCGCACATCGACTACCAGACACGCGATCTTGCGAACTTCCTCAGCAGCGACGTCCTGGCAAGCAAAAGCGAACCATGACGCTAGCGCTCGATTCAGCGGCGGACCTGGCTCTTTTCAGTGTTCCGCTCGCCTTTCTCTGGATGTCCTTCGTGGTCGAACTGACACCCGGCCCGAACATGACTTATCTCGCGGTCATCGCGCTTGGCGAGGGTCGCCGGGCGGGCCTCGCAGCCGTGGCAGGCGTTGCGCTCGGGCTGCTCATCGTCGGAGTCCTGGCCGCACTTGGCGTCGCGACGCTCGTTGCGGAGTCCCCCATCCTCTTTCAGGCACTTCGGTGGCTTGGTGTCTTGTACCTGCTGTGGCTTGCCTATGACATCTGGCACGGCGACGATAGTGAGCCGTCACTTGCCGACAATTCGGCCGAGGATTTGGCCGTTTACTTCAAGCGCGGACTAATCACGAACCTTTTGAACCCAAAGGCCGCCGTTTTCTATATCGCGATGCTGCCGACGTTCATTGATCCAGCACGACCTGTCCTTGGACAAACGCTCAGCCTGAGCCTTGCCTACGTCGTGGTTGCGACGCTGGTCCACGCAGGAATCGTAATGCTGGCCGCCGCAGCCAGACCGCAACTCGAAAATTCGGTGCGCATGAGATCCGTTCGGCACGGTCTTGCCGTAACAGTGCTGTTAATCGCGATTTGGGTCCTCTGGTCGACGCGATCGGGGGTACCTGCCTAGGCTCTGTGGTTACCTCTGTTCCGCCGCCCATGACGACGCCCCAAGAGCTGGTCGTTCTTATGCAACGCGTCGCACGCCAGGATCGTGCGGCGTTCGCGGAACTCTATCGTGCTACGAGTGCGAAACTGTTCGGTGTCGTCTTACGTATTTTGCGACGCCGCGATCTTGCGGACGAGGTGCTGCAAGAGGCTTACGTGAAGATTTGGGAAAGGGCAGCGGACTACAGGCCAGAGTCGGGCGCGGTCATCACTTGGATTTCAACGATCGCCCGCAACCGCGCGCTCGACGAGGTACGACGCAAGCACCCTGACTCGGTTGAAGACCATCCCGAAGTTTTCGAGATCGCCTCCGATACTGAATCAGCGCTAGCCGCTGTTATGCGCGGGGAAGACGGGAGTCGCCTGAGCGATTGTCTCAAGCGGCTCGAACCTGAACGGCGTGACATGGTCCTGCTCGCCTATTGCGAGGGCCTAAGCCGAGAAGAGCTTGCCGAAAAGTACGGGCAACCGGCTAATACGATCAAAACGTGGCTTCGGCGGTCGCTCATTAAGCTGAAAGGGTGTCTGGCGCCATGACCAACGGCGACGACATCGATGGACTTGCGGCCGAGTACGTGCTCGGCACGCTCGATCTCGCTGAGCGCAGTGCCGTTGCGGCGCGGCGGGAGCGGGAGCCGGCGCTTGATGCCGCTATTGTGGATTGGGAACAACGCCTTGCACCGCTTGTCCATGCCGTCTCCCCAATCACGCCGCCACCCGACATATTGTCAAAAATCGAAGCACGCCTCCAAAGTCGTGCTGAAAATGGAAATGGCGCGGCGGTCCTTCGGCTAAAGCGGCGCGTCAGTGCGTGGCGTGCGGCGGCAATGCTCTCTTCTGCGCTTGCCGCAAGTCTCGCAATTTTCATTGGCGTGCGTGAATTCGGGCGCGAACCAACGCCAGGTAATCTCGTTGCCGTACTGCAAAAGGATGCAGCCTCACCAGCGTTCCTGGTGACTGTCAATGTCGAAGACCGAGTGATGACCGTGCGGCCCGTTGCTGCACACGCGGAGCCAGGCAAGAGCTACGAGCTTTGGATCGTCCACGACAGTCTCGGCGCGCCGAAATCGCTCGGCCTCATCGATGGTCCCGGCGTGAAAGTGAAACCGCAACTTGCGGCTTATCGGCCCGACGTGATCGAAAATGCGACGTTCGCGGTTAGCCTGGAGCCGGAGGGCGGATCGACAACGGGCGCACCGACAGGTCCCGTGGTCTATGCCGGAAGGTTGATCCCGGCCAACGACTGACCTTGCACGTTCTTTCTCCAAGAACGGATCACCCCCGAAGAAAAAAGAATCCGCAAACATCAACGAAACTCACCGTCAATGCATCCGTAACTCCGCCCGCACTCCGAGACGGAGCGCAAGGAAACAAATTCGGAGATAGACTCATGTTCAAGCTTGTTCGCGCCTCGCTGCTGGGCGCTTCTACACTCGCGCTTGCTCTTTCGGTCGGTACGCTTGGCGCGACATCGACGCTTGCCGAAATGGCCGAGAAGACCGTTACGGTTGGCGGCGCGCCGATGTACCCATCGAAGAATATTGTCGAAAACGCTCTTCATTCTAAGGATCACACGACACTCGTCGCAGCCGTCAAGGCCGCCGGCCTTGTCGATACGCTATCGGGCGCAGGCCCTTTTACGGTCTTCGCGCCGACGAACGCGGCCTTCGAGAAATTACCGAAGGGTACAGTGCCGACGCTTCTGAAGCCGGAGAACAAAGACAAGCTGACTAACGTGCTCACATACCACGTCGTCGCCGGCAAGCTTTCGGCCGACGAGCTTGTTGCCAAGGCCAAGGAAATGGGCGGCAAGATCGAACTCAAGACCGTCAACGGCGGCGTGCTTACCATTACTGGCGACGGCACGGGCGGCTGGTGGACGGTGGACACCAAAGGCGACAAGGCGAAGATCACGATCGCGGACGTCAACCAGTCCAACGGAGTCATTCACGTGATCGACGGCGTAATGCTGCCGAACTAACCCTCGGAGATTCGTTTGAGCCTGCCGGCGGCGCGGTAAGACCGCTCCGCCACCCCCCAAGCGCCGCTGCAGGTCACGGCGGCCGGATCGGCTGTAAAGTGCCATCCGGCCGTACGCGCGTTCTAGCTTATTCGTCGCAGATGACGCGGTTTTTGCCCGAGCGCTTGGCTTCGTACATCTTGGCGTCGGCGCGGCTGACAAGCTCTGAGAGTACCTCGCCGTCACGGAGTTGAGCGACACCGAACGATGCCGTCACCATCCCAAGCGGGCGGCCGGTTTTCTGATCCATCCAACGCTTGGTTTCAAGCGTGCGGCGAATGCTGTCTGTCAACTGGCGGGCGCCAGAGAGTGGCGTGTTGGGCAGGATCAACGTGAATTCCTCGCCGCCGTAGCGGACGGCGCTGTCCTGGCCTTTGATGTTCGTGGTGAGCAGTTCTGAAAAGCGCTTCAAGACTTCGTCGCCGACCTGATGACCGAATGTGTCGTTGATCAGCTTGAAGTTGTCGATATCGGCCATCACGAGCGACAGGTTTGCGGTGTCTTCGTGCGCTTGCGAAACTTGCTTAGGACCGTTGCGGTCGAACCAGCGGCGGTTCTTGAGCCAGGTCAGGCTGTCGATGGTGCCTTCCTCCTCGACCTGATGCAGGCTGAGGCGGAGGTTCTCAATTTGGGTCTGGGACGTCTCAAGCCCGCGTTTGAGTTTGGTGACTTCATTGCGTACGCGCAGGTTCTCGGTAACAAGAAGTTCGACGATGCGCTCGACTTGGTCGATCGAGGTGGCGCCGGGCAACTTGCTATTGGCGTCATCCAATACATTCGAATAGCGCTCGCTCGACCCGAGCTGCATCTGCAGAAGTTTCAGGACGGTTGCGAGTTCGCCCTCGAGCTTCAGTCCAGCGGACTCGACCTTCATCATCATTTGGTCGGTCACCTTCGGCGTGGCGGTCGCGCGGCTCACCGATGCAGCCTCGGTGGCTGGTTCGGCTTTCGGCTTCGATGGTCCCGAAAACAGCTGCCACGCGCTCGCGCACACGCCGATAACGCAAAGGCCGATCAAGCCGATGAGAGCGCCGAGTGTGACCGGGTTCGTACCCACTCGGACGATGCGACCCTGTGCATCGACCTTTACGGTCTGCCATGCCGAGTCTTCAAGATTGAAAGATTTGACGATGTCCAGACTGTCGCTCAGTCCCGTCGGCCAAAGCGCGAAGGTCAGCGCTATCGTGACGACGCCAGCGGTCATTACAAGGGCTGGGAAGGGAACCGAGTAGGAACCAAATTTCATGGAAATATCGCCAAAGTATGTTGCCGATGCACCGGCCCCCGTATGCTTGGCGAACCCGCGCTCTCAAACGTTATACTACTCAGTTATTGACCAAACCTTGTGGTCGCGAGCACGCGTTCAAAAACCTTCCGGGCCATTGGTATCAGTGGGAAATTTCTCCGAACGAGGCGCGCATATTCCAAAACATGGAAGCATCTTCAACGAACACAGGTTAAAGAATTCAATCTCATTGTAAGCATTTCTTGCGAACGAGCTGATCTGCACCGGGTCCATTCGCGTCCATGATCGAGATAAAGCTCAGGATCGATTTTGACGACGACCGGTACATCGGTCATGGCCGAATCCAGTTACTGGAGCTGATCGGCGAGCATGGCTCGATCGCCCGGGCCGCCAAGGCCATGCAGATGTCGTACAAGCGCGCCTGGTACCTGATCGACGAGTTCAACGGCATGTTCGCATACCCGCTCGTGGAGCGGCGCCACGGTGGACGGGGCGGAGGCTCCGCCTCGCTCACACCGTTCGGTCAGCGCCTGGTGCGAGAATACCGGACTATGGAATCGTCGGCGCTCAAGGTCTTTGCGCCACAACTGAGAATGATGAAAAAGCGCTTGCGCAAGGATACATACACCTGTTCGGCATCAAGCTCTGCCAAGCGAAGCAGCAGAAGGACTCGTACCCAGAAGGCTCAGGTCTGAGCCGATCCGAGCACTTGCTCGACGGAGCCGACGGCCTCGACGCGTCCATCTTTCATACGCACAACCGTTTCAGCGAGCCGGCGCGTTTCATCCAACGCGTGCGTGACGTAAACCATTGGCACCGCGAATTCGTCGCGGATGCGCTCGATCAAGCGCAGAATCTCATCCTTGCGAGGACCGTCGAGGCTGGCCAGCGGCTCGTCCATCAAGAGCAGGCGTGGATTGGCGAGCAATGCCCTGCCGAGCGCCACACGCTGCTTTTCGCCGCCCGATAGCCGCGTCGGCCGCCGCTTCAGCAGTGCGCCAATGCCGAGCGTCTCGACGACGCTCGCGAAGGGCAGTTCGCCCACCTGCTTTCCCGAGAACCAGCGTCCGAACTTCAAGTTCTGATCGACCGTCAGGTGCGGGAAGAGTTGGCTGTCCTGATAGACGTAGCCCAGGCGGCGTCGATGCTTCGGTACGAAGATGCGCGCTTTCGTATCGGTCAGCGTGATGCCGCGGCAGCGGATGTGGCCACGCTGCGGCACGTATTCTCCAGCGATGAGATTAAGGATCGTTGTCTTGCCCGAGCCGGACGGGCCGAACAGAACGGTCATGCGGCTCTCGCTGGTGAACGCCGCGTCGAGGCTGAACTCGCCAAGCCGAATGGTGACGTCGACATCAAGTGCGGGAGGCGCCGCTTGCGTCATTCGAAGACCGCGGTACGACGATGCGCCCGGCGCAAGAGAAGCTCAGAAGCGACAAGCGCAGCGAGCGCGATCACGACGGAAATCGCGGCAAGTCGCATTGCGCCGGCGTCGCCGCCCGGAACCTGCGTATAGGTGTAGATGGCAGTCGGGATCGTGCGGGTCTCGCCCGGTATGTTGGACACGAAAGTTATCGTCGCACCAAATTCTCCTAGCGCCTTGGCGAAGCAGAGTATCGCACCGACGATGATGCCCGGGACGGCAAGCGGCAGAGAAACAAGCAGGAAGGTCCACATCCGATTGGCGCCGAGCGTGCCCGCGGCGGACTCGAGTCTTCGGTCGGTCGTCTCGAACGACAGGCGGATCGCCCGCAGCATCAGCGGGAACCCCATGACGGCGCAGGCCAGCGCTGCGCCGGTCCATCGGAACGACAGCGTAAGACCGAAGGTGTCATAGAGAAACGAACCGATCGGTCCCTTGCGTCCGAACGCCAGCAGCAAAAAGTAGCCCGTCACAACCGGCGGCAGGACAAGCGGCAGATGGAGGAAGCCGTCCAGCAGCGACTTTCCTGGAAAACGAAAGCGCGCGAGCAGATAGGCCGCCGCGATCGCAAACGGGAGGCTGAATGCGGTCGCGACAGTCGCGACTCTGAGGCTCAGCGTAATCGCCTGCCAGTCGTCCGGTGAAAGCTCGAACACAGTTTGATCTTTGGAAGCCTTGGGCCTTGCCTACTTTAGGATCGTAAAGCCCTGCTTTTCAAATGCCGGCGCCGCCTCCGCTGATTTAAGGTAAGCAACGAAGTCGGCGGCGGCGGTGGCATCCTTGGCGCCCGAGAGCACGGCGAGCGGATAGACGATCGGCGGGTGCGCGGATTCTGGGAATACACCTACGATCTTAACGCCTTTGTCGGCTGCCGCGTCAGTCTCATAAACGATGCCGAGGGGGGCTTCTTCGCGCGAAACAAGCGCCAGCGCCGCACGGACGTTCTCTGCCTGTGCAAGGCGATTTTCGACGGATGGCCAGACCTTCAGCGCTTCCAGCGCCGCCTTGGCGTACTTTCCGGCCGGCACGGCCTGAACGTCGCCAACGGCAAGCTTGCCCTCCGCACCCACGGCATCAGCAAGTGCAAAGCCTTCCTTGATGTCGAGTTGAATCGTGCTTGATGCCGGAGCTACCACGACGAGGCGGTTACCGAGCAGATTGGCGCGCGTGTCCGACTTTATCAAATTGGCCTTGGCCACATAATCCATCCACGCCAGATCGGCCGAAATGAAGATATCAGCTGGCGCGCCCTGCTCGATCTGTTTGGCGAGCGCGGAAGACGCGGCGTAGGAGGGGACGACTTTCTTGCCCGACTTGGTCAGATAGTCCGCCGCCGCTGCGTCGAGGGCGTTCTTCAGGCTCGCGGCAGCGAAGACCGTGATATCTCTGACCTCGGTTTTCTGCGCCCAGGCTCGCTCTGTTGTCGCGCTTGCGACGAAAATAAGCAGAAACGCAAGAACCGACGAACGCAGGGCAAGTCCTGACCGCATGGCAACTTCCTTGTGTGCTCGATATTTCCACTAGACTATCTTGTTTGAACGGCATTGCAATGACAGGCCTCGCGCCGCCGTCGTCGTCAATACGCCTTGCATTTCCTATGTTATTGCGTCCGCTATATCCCGTCGGCTATGTTGAAATAGCAGACGGACAACCGGCTGCGGGCCGTTAAAGCCGCACATGAGCAGCAAAAGGAAAGCGGCATGAAGATTAGCGCCAGAAACATTCTGAAGGGCAAGATCGTCTCCATCGTGAAGGGTGCCACGACCGCCCATGTGCGGCTCGACGTCAGTGGCACGATCGTCACGGCTTCGATCACGAACGAGGCCGTGGACGAGCTTGGATTGACTGTCGGCAAAGAAGCGGCGGCTGTCATAAAGGCGTCCGATGTCATGGTCGCCGTCGAGTGATGTGAGATGCCGATGATGCGTTTAGTTGCGACTACGTTGGCGCTTGCTGCGCAGGTCGAGTCCGCCTCAGCGGCGGGCACCGGAGGATGCGAGAGCTTCGCCTGGCCGCTCAAGACGGAACTGTCGTGGATCGGTGCGAGCGATCCTGTCATGCTGCAATCCGGTGCATCCGTGACAGCGCTGCCCGCCAAGGCCATGCTCGTCACGCTCGTGCCGCAGGATCAAGCCGCACTCTCGGTCGCGCCGAGCGGAAAGCAAAAGGCCGCGCGGGACAACGTGCGTGCCGGGATCATCAATTTCGCCGGCGTGCCCGAACCGGGGCCGTATCACGGCACGCTATCGGGACCCGGCTGGATCGATGTCGTCCAAAACGGCGTGAACCTCGGAGCCATCGCGCATACCGGCAAGGCCGACTGCGACGGCATTCGAAAGAGTGTCCGCTTCAACATCGGGGCGGGTCCGTTCGCGATCCATCTGAGCGGGATTCCTTCCGAGACGATCAAGGTAATGATCCGCAAATCGGACTGACGTTTTGTCGCCGCGTTAAACTTGACTATCCACGTAAATAATAGTTTGATCGTCAGCGAACTTCATTATCAGGGCCTTGAACCCTGTCTTTTGGAGAACGTTAGATGCGTTTCGACGACGTGCTGCTCGATCCGGCGTGGCCGGCGAGCCAACGGCTGAGACATCGTACGCTCGCCGCCGCCCTTCTCGTGGGCCGCTGCCTTTCCGCGTGGACATCCACTTATTCGGACGCCGGCCCTCGTGCGCTGGCGATGATCGTGGACGACGGACCAACAGTTTAGGTCTGCCGCTTAAGGCTGCCCAGAGATCCTAGAATTCGTGGAGCACTTCGCGATGAAAGCCCGCAGACGCTTCGATGGCGCCGACACCACAACAGTGGCAGCAACTGGCGAGAGCGACGATTGCGGCTGCGCCCATAACGATCTGCCGTTTCGAGAGGACTACGGCTTGAGTCCGTTCGAGAGTATGTCGCTCGACATTTTTCGTTGCGTCTGCAACCTCTACAGCACGTCCAGTCTCGAAACGGTCAACACAGCCTACGACCTGTGTGAAAAGGCACTCGGCGCTGCGGCCGGCCCCCTCTTCGTCGCGCGCATTACGGCACTACTACGAGCCGTCAAAACGGAGCGCAGAGCACCGTTTACGTTCCTCACCCCAGGGTGCTTGCGGATCGTCGAGGACGAGTTGGCGATCATCTCGTTGCTGCAGGCAGCGCAAGATGACAAGCCGACACGACTCAAACAGGCGGCGATGGCGCTGGCGGCATCGCCCGATGTGTCGCGCATCATGACCAATGCGCTGCTGCTGGTTCAAGATTTCGGTAACGGAAGGCTTCAAAGCTGCCGCGCCATGGAGAGACGAGCGACATTGCACTGAACAGTCATTCGCGCTTCCGGCCAGACGCGCGATATAGGATGGAGTAGAGTGAATCCTGAACCCCGGCCTTCACTTTCTCCAGTTGGCGGTGGGCGCGTCTTTCCCGTTCGCGCTCACCGCTTTTTCTTCGGCGGCGGACGAAGGTCAGTCATCAGGCGTAAAGTAGCGGCGCAAGGCGTGCAGCGCCTCGGCGTCCATTCGATGCAGAGCACCGGAGGAGGTCGCACAGTTCACGATCGGAAATGACGTCTGCGCGGAATCGGCCGAAAGTGGCAGCGCAGAGCCGGTTCGTACCGAATCGCGACGCGTTGCCAGCGCGGATGATCCGCGCCGAAGCCCTGGACCTCGGTGCCTCTTGGCGGTTGCCACGCCGAACTCCGTACACCTGCATGCGAGCGTCCGCCATGGACCTCAGCATGCACCCGCAAGACCCGCCTCGTCGGCGCGTAAATTTATTCTAGCAATTTCTATGGCCGTTGCCGAGAGCGTGCCGACATCGGAGCTGCGTTCAAACGGGCGCATTCGAGCGGTGCGACGCGCCCGTCATCTCGTCCGGATTTGCTGAACGATCCGAGACGGAAATGTTCCAAGGATTTCAGTAGTCAAAGGGCCTGGACAGGGGCGACCTTGCATTGACCTAGGCACCGCGCCTCTCGCCCGATGCCCTATCAGACAGAGGCAAATCGGGGCCAATGCTAATTGTCGTCAAGCTCTCGGCGACGAACCGCGAGGGAGCGAGTGCCGTCATGCTGGTCCGCGGCCCATATCTCCGAATGGGTATGGGCCGCGGATGCCCTTCAGAGCCAACCGCCGATCAGAGCGATGCCGGCCAATGAGACGGCCGCGCCACCGATCTGATTGAAGCTTGCACCCGCCGACTCGCCGAAACGGCCAATTGCAAGACCGATCCCGATGCCGACCGCATGAAGGAGCGCCGTCGCTAGCATGAACCCAGCAGCGTAACTCGCGCCCGAAGCATCAACCGGCATTTCCGCACCATGCGCGTGACCGTGGAATATTGCGAAAAAGCCTACGAACGCCATGGCGACCAGAGTCGGCATTGATAGGCGCAACGCAACGGCAAGCCCGATGACGACGACGGAAGCCGCAATCCCAAGCTCAACATACGGTACCTCAATTTGAGATATGCCGAGCCAGCCGCCGACAGCCATCATGAGAACGAACGACAAAGGGACGAGCCACATTGCCCGGCCACCCAAATTGGCAGCGAAGAGGCCGACCGCAACCATTGCAAGAACGTGGTCCAGGCCGCCAATTGGATGCGAGAACCCGTGCACAAAACCATGGGTTTCGCCAACACCTACGTGCGCCGCCGCCGGCGTGACAGATGCAATGGCGATTATGAGCGCGGTGCCGAGCAGCCGCATTAGCGTCTCTGTGTTCATTGCTTTGATGTCCTCCCAGTTGATGACTACGCCTTATGAAAATTCAGATGGACTGCACACGCGCAGCGGCGGCCTGCGTGCGAACCCACTCGTACCAAGCGGATAAACCTTCTCCGGTGCGGGCCGACACACGAAAGACCACGATTTCGGGATTGACCGCCTTGGCATTTGCGATCGCCTTTTCGGCGTCGAAATCAACATGCGGCGCGAGATCGATCTTGTTCAGGATCATCGCGCGGCTCGCCTTGAACATGTGCGGATACTTGAGGGGCTTGTCCTCGCCCTCGGTGACCGAAAGGATCGCGACCTTTGCGTGCTCGCCAAGGTCAAAGAGCGCCGGACACACGAGATTGCCGACGTTCTCGATCAGCACCATCGAGCCGACCGGCGGCTTTAACTCGGTGAGACCGCGCGCGATCATATCCGCCTCAAGATGGCAGCCGGTGCCGGTGTTGACCTGCACACAGGGCGCGCCCGCGGCGCGGATGCGCTCACCATCGTTGGCGGTGGCCTGATCGCCCTCGATGACGGCAAGAGCCGCCTCGCTCTTGAGGTCGCGGATCATGCGCTCAAGCAGGGTCGTCTTGCCTGAGCCTGGCGAGCTAACAAGGTTGAGTGCGAGGATTTCACGCCCCGCGAACCAAGCGCGGTTTCTCTCCGCCAATGCGTCGTTCTTAGCAAGCAGCCGCGATTCAAGCTCGATGATCGTCGCGTGTTCGCCGATGCCGGCATGGCCATGAGCGTGACCGTGGGAATGACCATGATCGTGCGCGTGAGTATGGCTGTGCCTCGTTCCATCCGCGTGCGTGTGCTCGTGGCTGTGATCATGTCGATGATCGTTCTGATGCGTATGATCATGATCGTGGGAGTGGGAATGGCTGTGCGTCGTGCCACCCGCATGGGTATGCTCGTGGCTGTGATCATGATCGTGCTCGTGGCGGTCGTGCGTATGACCGTGGTCATGGCTATGCGGATGGCTGTGCCGCAAACCGCCCGGGTGTTCGTGCATATGACCATGTTCGTGCATGTCACGCTCCAGTACGGCTGAAGTACCGGTATCCATATTGACGATCCTGGCCTTTGTGGCGCTGCCACATCCGCATGAGCCGCACATCACGCAGCCTCCTCAAGTTCGATGCTCTTGACGTTGAGCTCGGTCCCGGCAATGCGCTCGCATTCCCGGCTGCCGCAGTCACACGCCGTCATTAGTGTCGGTGTCGCGAACGTTGATCCGCACGCGCGGCAGTGCGCTTGCCCCTCGATTTCGCGGATATCGAGCCCGGCTCCTTCGAGCGGCGTGCCTTGTGCCACTGTGTCGAAACAGAAACGGATCGCGTCCGCCATTACGCCGGACAGCTTGCCGATTTCGAGAGTGACGCGCCGGATGCGACGGCCGCCCGCAGCCTCCGACGCGATTGCAACGACATTCCTGGCAATACCGAGCTCGTGCATTTCAGCAAATCCTCGGCAACTGATCACCGACGAGCATGTCGACGATGCGGGTGCCGCCGAACACCGTGTGCATCAATACGCGGCCGGGCTCACCTTCGCGCACCTCGCCAATAATGGCGGCATCCGTGCCGTGCCGATGCGATCGCAGGGCCGCGATCGCGTCGTCGGCCTGATCGCTCGGGACGATGGCGACGATCTTGCCTTCGTTGGCGAGATAGAGTGGATCGAGTCCGAGGATTTCGCAAAATGCCTTCACCTCGGCTCGCAACGGCGTCTGTCTCTCGTCAATGGCGATCGACACTTCGGATGCCTGCGCCATTTCGTTGAGCACGGTTGCAACCCCGCCGCGCGTGGCATCGCGGATCGCGCGCGTTCCCGGCGCGGCAGCGAGAAGCGTATCGATCAGTCCGTTGAGTGGCGCGCAGTCGCTCGCTATCGTGCTGTCGAGCGCCATGTCGCCGCGCGCGCCAAGTATCGCCGCGCCGTGGTCTCCGAGCAGGCCGTTCACAAGTACAACATCGCCAGGCCGTGCCCGATCGGCGCCAAGCAGCAACTCCGTCCTGATCACCCCGATGCCGGTCGTTGTCAGGAAGACCTGGTCGCACGCGCCGCGCTGCACAACCTTGGTGTCGCCGGTGACGATCTCGACTCCGGCGTCGCGGGCCGCTTCCGCCATCGACGCCGCAATGCGCCTCAGCAGGTCAACTTCGACGCCTTCCTCGACGATCGCCGCGCAGGACAGGTACAGCGGACGCGCGCCGCCGACAGCGAGGTCATTCACGGTGCCGCAGACGGCGAGCTTGCCGATATCGCCCCCGGGGAAGAAGAGAGGATGGACCACGAAAGAATCGGTCGTGAACGCCAAGCGGTCACCGTGGCTCGTGAGATCGGCAAGTGTGAAACGCGCCTGGTCTTCGAGCGGCGCCAAGGTGGCATTGTCGAACGCTGAAACGAAAACATCGTCGATCAGATCCTTCATGGCCTTGCCGCCGCCACCGTGGGCGAGCGTGACCTTGGGAACGAACACACGACCGATTTTTCGCCGGCGCGGCACGGGCATGATGTTCATGACACCGCCTCGCGACGCTTGATACCGCCATACTGGAAGTAGGCCGCGCACGCGCCTTCAGACGAAACCATCAAGGCGCCAAGCGGCGTCTCTGGCGTGCACGAGGTGCCGAACACCTTGCACTGCCAGGGCTTGATGACGCCCTTCAGGACTTCACCGCATTGGCACGACTTCGGATCCGCGATTTTGATATTGGGCATCGCGAACTTCGTTTCGGCGTCGAATTCACGGTAGGCCTTGCGGATGCGGACGCCCGAATGGTCGATCGAGCCGAGGCCGCGCCACTCGAAGAACTCGCGCAGCTCGTAGACGTCGCTCAAGGCTTCGAGCGCTGGAGAATTTCCATCGTCGGGCACGATGCGCGCATATTGATTCTCGATCTCGGCGCGCCCTTCCTTGATCTGTTTCAGAACCATCCAGATCGATTGGAGAACGTCGAGCGGTTCGAAGCCCGCCACGACTAGCGGCTTTTTATAGTGGCGCGAGATGAATGCGTACGGCTGGGTTCCGATCACCATCGAGACGTGGCCGGGCCCGAGAAAGCCGTCGAGCTGCAAATCGGGGCTGTCGAGAATGGCCTTGATGGTTGGGACGATGGTGATGTGATTGCAGAAGACCGAGAAGTTCTTCACGCCTTCCGCCTTCGCCTGTTGAATCGTGAGAGCTGTCGACGGAATGGTCGTTTCGAAGCCGATGGCGAAGAAGACGACTTCGCGATCCGGGTTCTTGCGGGCGAGCGCCAGCGCATCCATCGGCGAATAGACCATACGCACGTCGGCGCCGTCGGCCTTCGCCTGCAACAGGCTCTTTTTTGAGCCCGGCACGCGCATCGCATCCCCGAACGTCGTGAAGATCACTTCGGGCCGTTCGGCGATGGCGACGCAATCATCGACCCGTCCCATGGGGAGCACGCACACCGGGCAGCCCGGCCCGTGGACGAGCTCGATCTCCTTGGGCAGCATGCCTTCAAGGCCGTAGCGGAAGATCGAATGCGTGTGACCGCCGCAGACCTCCATGATGGCGATCGGGCGTTCCTTGGCGATATCGATTTCCGAGACGAGCTTGTCGATCTCATGCAGCAGAATTTGCGCTTTTTCAGGGTCGCGGAACTCTTCGACGTACTTCATGCCGCCACTCCTTTCTTGGCCGCCGAGCCGCGATCGTCGGCCAGCAGCGTGTGAACCAGATCCCAGAGAATGTGATAGGCGGTGACGTGGCACTCTTGCGTGCGGTGGATCGAGTGCGTTGGAACCACGAGGCAATAATCGACGACGCCGGACGTCTTCATGCGGCCGCCGTCGCCGCCGGCGAGCCCAATGGTCACCAGCCCCATGTCCTTGGCCTTGGTAAAGGCGGCGATGAGGTTCGTTGAATTGCCGCTCGTGGAAATGCCGATCAGTCCGTCACCGGCCCGACCTTGGGCAATGATCTGACGAACGAAGACGTGTTCGAAGCCGACGTCGTTGCCGACCGCCGAGATCATCGCAAGGTCGGCAACCAAGTTCGTTGCGGCAAGCGCCGGACGCCCTGCCGTGATGGGATGCACGAATTCCACCGCGACATGCGATGCATCGCAGCTCGATCCACCATTGCCCATCGAGAACAGGCGACCGCCGTTGCGATAGAGTTCCGCGAGGGCCTTGGCGGCCGCGACCAATACGGGACCGCTTTCAGCGAAGAACGCCTCGTTGGTATCGCGACTTTCGCGCGCCTTCTCGGCGACCGAGTGCAGAAGCGCCGCGTCAAGCTTGGCCTGATCCTGCGGCTTGCCGTGCAGGAACGGGTAGAGCCCTGAGAGTTCCGTTTCATTGGGCATGGCGGCCCTCCTAAACTGCCCCGGACAGGCGCATGGCTTCCATTTCGGCCTGCGCCTCACCGAGCTCGGTGAGCACTTTCAGCGTTTCGGCGGCTTCGGCTTCGTCGATGCGGCTCATCGCAAAGCCGACGTGGACAAGGACCCAGTCTCCGACGCATGACTCGACTGGATGCTCATCAGAGACGATGCACGCGATGTTGACCTGCCGCTTGACGCCAGACACGTCGACGGTCGCCAGTTTCTTTTTTGCGTCGTCGATCGCTACGATCCGGCCGGGAATCCCGAGGCACATGGGTCGCTTCCTCCGAGTGGATTTTTGTTTTGCGTGTCTTGGAGCATGCGTGCGGCGGCGATCGCGGCCTGGCCGAGCGCCAGACCGCCATCGCCGGCGGGTACTGCTTTTTGGGTCAGAACGTTGAAGCCGGCAGCTTCGAGATGCGCGACTGTCAATTCCAGAAGGATCCGGTTGTGGAAGCAGCCGCCGGACAAGGCGACCGTATCAAAACGGCCAGCGCCAGCATCGTCACGTGCGGCCAGCTTAATCGCCATCGCGCTCAAAGCGCGAGCGAGGCCACGATGGAAGCGGGCGGCGATGACGCCGGGCGGCGTCTTCAAGATAAGGTCGCCGAGGATCGCATTCCACACGCCGAGCGGTTCGACATACGGCAGACCGGAGGCCTTCAACTTCGGGATCGTGAAGGGATAGTCGAGCGCAGCGCTCTCATTCTCAAGCGCATCGGGGTCGACGATCGCTTCAAGGCAAGCGGCGGCCTCACCTTCGTAGCCTTGACGCTCAAACGCGATCCCGAGGGCGGCCGCGACGGCGTCAAACAGGCGGCCGCATGAAGATGCGTCCGGCGCGTTTACACGGTCGCGCAGCATTGCATCGAGGATCTTACGAGGCTTGTTGCTGAGCGCACCGTAGATTTCGAGGTCGGCGAAATTCATCGCGAACGGCGCCCAACCCATCTCAGCCATCAGGTGCGCATAAAGATTGCGCCAGGGTTCGCGAGATGCTTTGTCGCCGCCGATCATTGGAACCGGCTTGAAGGTGGCGAGGCGCTCGTAATTTGCGTAGTCAGCGAAAAGGAATTCGCCGCCCCAGATCTCGCCGTCCTCACCATAGCCAAGTCCGTCAAGCGCGATGCCGAGCACGCGCGAACCGTTAAGTGGCCGCCCGTTCTCGGCCAAGCAACTCGCGACGTGGGCGTGATGATGCTGAACGTGAAGCAGCGGGAGTTGCTCCAAGGCCGCAATCTTCCTGGCAAGCGCGGAACTGCAATAGTGCGGATGCAAGTCGGCGACGAGCGCTTGCGGCGCCGAAGCGAGCATGTCGCGATAGAGCGCGATCGTTCGCGTCAGATCGTCAAATGTCTGCGCGTCATCGAGATCACCAATGTGCTGCGACAGCACGGCCTGGCCCTGCTTCACGATGCAGAACGCGGATTTGAGGTCGCCGCCGAATGCCAGAATCTCGGACGCTGTTTCGAAGCCTTGCGGAAGGCGCACGGGCGCCGGCGCGAAACCGCGACCGCGACGCAGAACGCGAACTTCGCCGGCCGCGACACGGACGACGGAATCATCGACACGGTTCAGGATGTCGCGGTCGTGGACGAGGGCGAACGGCGCGATCGGAGCCAGTTGGTTGCGCGCATCTTCGTCCGAGATAACCTGAGGTGCGTTGGTGATGTTACCGGAGGTCATGACGACCGGCCGATCCATTCGGCGCAACAGCAGCGCGTGCAGCGGCGTCGTTGGGAGCATGAAGCCCAGCGTGACCAAGCCAGGCGCGATGGCGCCAGGAAGCGGTTTGCCAGACGCACGCAGAAGCACGATCGGGCCCGCCGCGCTCGTCAGCGCCGCCTCCTCTTCTGCGCCGATTTCGGCGTAGCCGCGGATCACATCGAGATCGCGGGCCATCAGCGCGAAGGGCTTGCGGTCGCGCTGCTTCAAGGAGCGAAGTTGTGTTAATGTGCTTGCCTGCGTCGCGTCGCAAGCAAGGTGATAGCCACCGAGCCCCTTTATGGCGACGATCTCGCCCTTCTGGATGAGCCCGAGCGCGGCGTCGACCTCATCGAGCATCGAGGTCTGTTCGAAGCTCACCGCCTTGCCGTCGAAGCGCATGAGCCGCGCTTTCGGTCCACAGGAATGGCATGCGGTCGCTTCGGCGTGGAACCGACGATCGCCAGGGTCTTCATATTCGGCAACACAGGCGGGGCAGAGATCGAATGCCTCCATGCTGGTGGTGGCGCGATCATACGGCATGCGCGCGATGATGGTGAGGCGCGGGCCGCAGTTGGTGCAGGTGGTGAACGGATAGCGGAAGCGGCGGGAGAACGGATCGAAGATGTCGGTCGCGCATTCCGGACACAGCGCTGCGTCTGGCGGGACTTCAGTGTTGGCGTGGCCGCTGCGGCTCTCGACGATCTCGAAGCTAGCCGGAATGGCGCCCGCGTAGGGGAGCACATCCATGCTTTCGATGCGGGCGAGCGGCGGCTGCTCGACTTCGAGTTTTCTCAGGAATGAAGCAACGGCCTGCGGAGAGCCGGCAACGCGGATCAGCACGCCGTCGGCATCATTCAAAACAGTGCCGCGCAGCGCGAACTCTCGGGCGAGCCGCCAAACGAGCGGACGGAAGCCGACTCCTTGCACGCGCCCGCGCACGCGAACCTGCACCGCCTGCATCTCGGCGGAGCTTGACGCCAATGTGCTGAGCGGTGCGGCCGTCGTCATTGGACCGCCTCCCACAGAAGCACGCGGTTGTTGCCGCTATCCGCGATGACCGCGGTTGTGCCGCGAACGGTCACACCATAGGGCCAGCAGAGCGTGTCACGTTGCGGTACGCCCCAACGGTTCTCGCCCTTCTCCTCGAACGCCGATTGGCCCGCGAGCCAATGCGCAGCGGCGTCCATATCGATGTCGTCGAGGTCGTGGCCAACCAAGCGGCAGTTGGCTGTATCGGCCGCGACCAGGCGGCGCTCCAGAACGGCAACGCCATACGGCATGTTCAATGTTGCCGCCGTCGGATAATAGGCGGCCTTGTTATGATCGACGCCCGAAAGACTGCTCTGTCCAAGCACAAAATCGCACGGCGCACCGTTCTCCTTGGGCTCCGTAATCCATACCATGATGCGGTTGTTGCCTGCGTCGGCGATGAACAAGCGGTCTGCGTCAATGGCAATGCCGTGCGGCCAGCGCATGCCGGATCCGGACGGTTCGCGCCCGCCGTTTTCATCGCGCGTGTTGAAGTCGCGCTGGCCCAGCACGAGGTCTGCGGGTGCACCGTTGGCATGAGGGATCGCATTCCACTTAAGAACGCGCCGGTTGCCGGCATCGGCGACGTAAAGCGCGCCGTCAGAGATCGCGACGCCGTAGCTCCAGTTGAGGGTATTGGCGCGGGGCGCGTCGCTGCCGCGGTTGGGCGCGCTACCGGTGAAATCTGCCTGACCAAGAACGATATCGGCAGGCTGGTTCGAGTGCGTGGGCAAACCGCGCCAAATGAGGACGCGATGGTTCCAAGCATCGGCGACCGCAAGCACACCATCGGCCACTGCGACACCGGTTGGCACATTGAGTGTCGCGGCGCTCACCTGACCGTGCCCGTTGCGGCCCTCGGACGTGAAGTTCGGCTGACCGATCACGAGATCGGCGGCGGCTCCATCTTGTGTCGGACGCTCGTTCCAGATCAGCAGACGGTGATGCCCGGTGTCAGCCACGAACAACCGGCCGTCCCCGGCAAGCGCGGCGCCACGTGGCCCAAAGAGCGTCTCGGCACGCGGCGCGATCGGTTCGACGATACCCATTGGCGCGACCTGCTGCCCGAGCACGACCATCGCGCCGTGCTCGTCAAGTAAGTTTGAAGGCCGAGCGATGCGCTCGCCTTCAAATTTTCTGCGGGCCGGGCGCAACGAGACGCGCATCGCTATTTTTGCAACCTCACTTCAACGCGCGTGCCCACGATGCGAACGGCGTGGGGCTGCAGTTGCACCGCCGGCGCGGTTAGGCACTCGCCGCTCGATAAATCGTAACGAAAGCCATGGTAGGGACACGTAATGATGCCGTCGCTAACCTCGCCATCGTCGAGCGCAAGCCCCAGATGCGCACACGCATTCTGAAAGCACGTAACGATGGAGCCGTGGCGGGACAGCAGGATCTTCTCGCCATCGAGCACCATGGCCTTGATGCCGCCTTGCGGGATGTCGGCAAGCTTGGTCGCATATTGCCACGAGCCGCCTGACCCGAGAGCGAACGGACTTATGAAGCGCACGCTCTCGCCGCCGACCGCAGTGGTCGCCGTGCCTTTCACCTGATGGATCTCGGTGATCTCCGGACAGGCGTCCTCGACCGCTTTTTTCACTCCGGCATGGAACGTAAGAGCGGAGGCCGGGCAGCCGTCGCAAGAACCGGTAAAGCGAACCTCGATCGCGGGCGGGTCGACGCCCACAAGTTCGACGTTGCCGCCATGGGAAGCGAGCATGGGCCGAATTCCCTCGAGTGCCATCTCGACCCGTTCCGTCAGGCTCGGCTTGACGAGACCGTGCCGGCGCATAACGGCGTAGACGACCTCGTCCGCCACCGCCGACTTCATGGCCGCCAGCGCCGCCGGGTCGCGCTTCAGCGCGGCCACGAGACGGCGGAGCGCTTCCGCGTTCAGCGCTTCGATGGCAAGGCCATAGGCGCGGGCTGCGCCGCGCGCGTTATCCTCCCAGCCATCGAAGATCATCTCCAGCCGTTCGATGTCGCCAACGAGATGCGCGATGTCGTTGCGCTCATCGTCCACGATCTTCGGAGTGGCTGCGAGTGCCGTCACGACATCCTCACCGATAACGTAGGTTGCGGAAGAGATAGGGCTGCAAGGCGCCGGCAATCAGTCCGGCGGTAGCGGCAGATGGCACCGCGGCAAAGCCAAGCCTTCTTGTCGCGATGAACACGAGCACGCCGATCACGATGCCGAGCGTAAGCTGCGTGTAGGCTTTCAACGGTTCGGCAAACAGCTTGCCCTTGAAGAACAGACCGACCGAGCTCTTGACCATTTCGAACATGCTGGTCCCCGTCAGTTCATGTAGGCGTTGATGAGGAGGCCGAGCACAACGCCCGCGGTCCCGGCGATCACGCCATAGAAGGACCCCATGAAGGCAGCGAGTTCGTTGCCAAGCGCCTTGCCGCCTGTAGCGATGCCGCCTAACATCCCCCCGATGATCGACGCCACAATGCCAACCAGAAGCGCGAGCGCTGCTGAGTCCATCAATAGTCCTTCCATCATTGCACTTGGTCTCCTTCGCGATGTTGTCCGATCTGTTGTGCTTCCCCAGCGTGGCCGTTGGCGCGAACGTGCGACAGCATTTCGCGCTCGATCTGATCCATGGCCTCGGCGATGATGCGCGCCTTCTCCAGCTCACCGGCGCGGTTGAAGATCTCGCGCGCTTCGGCGTATAGCCTGCTCGCTGCGACAAGGTTTTGCTGGTTGCCGGAACCGGGATCTTCGGGGTCATCCGGCAGGTTCCAGAGACAATTGGCTTTGTTCGCGATGGTGTTTGCGTATTCGACCGGCATCGTCGCGCGCGTGCGCACCTTCAAAGCTTCGTCATAAGCTTCGAGGGCGCGGACGTTGTTTTCAACGGTGTGACTCGACGAGGCGTACTGCAGTGCGTTGCCGAGATTGTTCTGCAGCATCGCGTACTCGGCCGGATGGTCGATGAGATTGACGACCTTCAATCCATCCTCGAATGCCTGGACGGCAAGCGCCTCGCGCATCTTGGCGCGCTCATCGGTGAAGGGGATGGAGAGGAACGCGGTTGCGAGGTTGTTCTGAAGGATCGCGTATTCCTTCGGGTACTTGAAACGGTCGAAGGTTCGCAGGGCGCGCTGATAGGCCGAAATGGCGTCCGTGATGCGCGCCTTGCCGTTGCCCGCCAAGCTCTGCAGCACGAGCCCGAGGTTCATCTCAGACTCGGCCAGCTCTTCCGGCGCGCCGTGAGCGCGGATGACGGGCATTGCCATCTGTAATGCGTCGCGAGCCGTTTCGAGTGCTTGCGTTCCATCTTCGGGAAGGGCCTGCAGTGCAGTCGCCTTGCGGGCTTGGATACGCGCAGCAAGAAGCGCGTGCTCAGATGGACATAGCGCGAGCGCGCGATCGTAGAGTTCGACGGCGACGAGGAGATCTTCGGCGGACTTTGGCTTGAGCTGCAGGCCGACGGCAATTTCCATCAGCATTTCGGCGCGCTCTTCGGCGCTCGCCGTATCGGCGTCGGCGGCCGCGAGGGCGGCTTGGACCTGCTCCCGGACTCCGACCGCCACGCGACTTACCTCCCGGCCGTTTCCGCCTTCGGCGGTGATTTTTGTTTACAATAGAGTAAGCGCATTTACGCTTCGCTGTCTATTGAAATTGCATATTGCAAACTAAGTTATCAGTTGAATACACCCATAACGACAAGCGCCGCGCGTTCGTTGCTCCACGCGGCCGCAAGCGTCAGCTGCACGTCATCGTCGATGCCGTTGTCGCGAAAGAAATCTGCGGCTGCCACGGAGCGATCGCCGGCGCTCGAGCGCAGCTTGATGACGTAGCCGCCGGCGGCTTGGTAGCGCACGGGAAGGATCATCAGGTTATTGCCGTCGCGCAACAGCACCACATTTTCAAGTCCATCAAAGAAGCGCTCGTAGATGGCGCCAGGCATATGCAGCGCACCTCGCCGAACGCTCAGGATGCAGTCCGATGTCATGGCGCGCGCTCCGCGCTGCGATCGGTACTTGCGGGTACTGCAATGCGTGCCTCGATGCGCTGTGCAACAGTGGTGACGGAGCGTTGGACCTCGGGCGTCAATCCCAATCCGAATTCGAGCATGCCAACTTCGATCAGGTAAGCCGTGACGTCGTCTGGGAAGTCATCTCGAAAAATGCGACGACCGGCATAGATTGCGTGATCCCAGCGGAAGTCGTGCAGATTGAGCGTCGGCGTGAACTGGCTTTCGACGGCGCGACCGGGAACTTCGAAGATCGTGCCGGGTTCCGCGCCGCTGCGACAGCCATCCACGACGATCAGCGTCTTGCTGCCTTGCGCCGCAAACATCACAGCCATGCCGTCGGTTCCCGCATCCAGCAGACGCACATCAGATCTTCGAGACACGTCTTCTCGGCCCTTGAGGATATTCACGACCTCAAGCCCGGCCGCATCGTCCATCCTGTTGGCGTTGCCGCAGCCGATGATGGAAATCACACGACACCAGGCCCGAAACGGCCCGCCTCCACTAGATACGCCATAGCCGGCAGGACCATTCGGGCTCGACAGGACAGTCGAGTTCTGGAAGCTCGCAGAACCGGCGGTGCACCAGGTAATACATGCACGTCTCGCACGGTTGCTCCAATCCGCCGTGCTCGATCGTGTGATCGGTGAAGCCTGCAATGACGAGTTTGGCCGTCAGGTCGTCGCCAGCGCCTCTCAAGCGAGCAACGATCTGCTGCACCTCTTCGTGCGTGTCGGCCCTTGGAAAGACCTCAGTCTTGAGACCGGAAGCCAAGGCCACGGCAATGGCGTTGCGCTCCTGATCGTCGCTCGGCTGCAGCTTGTCTTCGGCCATGACGCACCTCGACGAAACTTCGCGCGTAACTTCAGATTCTCCAAAGCCTGCACCACCAGTGCGGCTCGACCGGCACTGAAAGCTCGGGCAGATCGCACCATTTGCGATGTACGAGATAGTACATGCACTCCAGGCAACGCTGCTGCTCGGGTCCGTAGGGATGGTCGACAAATCCGCTGATGACGAGCTTCGACTTCAGATCGTCCGGCGGCAACTGCCGCAGCTCGGCCAGGATCGCACCGAATTCCTTTTCCGTTTCGGGAAAGGGTTCGGTCTGAGTCTGCAGACCACTCGCCATCATCTCGGCGATCGTCTGCAGCAGACGCTCATCCTTTCCCTTTGTACTCATGTCCCTGCTTTCTTTCCGGCGCGAATCCATGTCCTGCGCACCCCGGTTCGATTCGCTCGCGACAGGGTTGCGCACTAAAGGGTAGCCTGACATCACGCTGTCCGGAAATGCGCAAGCTCCTTGCCTGACTTAGCGTCATAGGCGTGGACCGTGCACACTAAGCAAGAGTCGTATGACCGGCAGACATGACCCACTTCGACAGGGTCATGCGAGTCCGCAATCGGCGTTCCGATAAGGGCCTCTTCGATCGGCCCGCGCGAGCCATCGGACGTTCGTGGGCCAACGTTCCAGGTTGTGGGCGCAATGATCTGATAGTTCTTGATCTTGCCGCCCTGCACCTCGATCCAATGGCAAAGCGCGCCGCGGATCGCTTCGGTTGCACCCCAGCCTCGGCCGTCCTTCTCAGTCGGCTTGATGTACCATTCATCCTTAAGTCTGAACTCGCGCAGAATGCGCTCGGCCTCGCGATACAGCTTTACGCCCTCGTGCATACGCGCGAAGTGGCGAAGCATCACGCTTGCTCCTCCAAGGTTGTTATACATATCGAGCACAAGCGGATCGTAGTGCTGCCAGCTTTCGCCATGCTTTCCGCCGGCGATCAGCTGCCGTGAAAGGGGGCCGGCTTCGAGACGGCCGTCCTGCGAGTGCAGCACGGCACTTGCCCAAGAATATTTGCCGTTGTGGTCGATCGTGTTCTTCTGGATCGGCTTCGTCGTGCGATCGAATGGATGGAGAACCTGGGACTCGTCGTACCAGGCGTGCCTCAAGTCCTCGCGCGTGAAGGTCTGGTCCATCAGCTTGTGCGTGCCGGTCGCGCCATCGAACACGCCACTCTTCATGATGACCGCGGCATTGCGGCCTTCGATCGTCGGTTTGTTGTACCTGTCCTCATGAGGTAGATACCCCCAAGAGACATACTTCTTATGACCGCGGCCGTAGCGATCGACGCCGATATCCTTCGACATGCGCCAATACATGCCAAGGTCGGAATTGGCGTGCTCGGGACGCTCGTCGAGCCAAGCCATGAAGTCATTGTACGTACGAATTTGCTCGTAGCGTTCGAGCGAGCAGCCGAGCCAGACGGGCTCGAACCAGTTGCGCCGGAAATGTTCCAGGATCGACCAAGCGCGCGTCACGTCGGTCAGAGTCGGCGCGCACATGACGCCGCCCGGAACCATGTAGCTCGAATGCGGCCACTGGCCACCGAGAAGCGCATAGATTTCCACCGGGCGGCCAGAAATCGTCACGCCAAGTTCGTAGTTCTTGCCGGTGAAGGGCGCCCAGCGCTTGACCGCTTCCTCATAGTAGGCGGAGCGCGAATAGTTCTTGTTCGTATAGTCGATCATGAACAAGCCGTAGTGGTGACGCGGCAAGCTTTGAATCGACTCGACGATTTGCCCGAGATTGCGGGCGAGAATCGCGTTGCGCGGCACTTCCGTCTTCCAGGCAGTGTCGAGCGCCCAAGCGGCGCAGGTCAGATGCGAAGCGCCGCAGATACCGCATGCGCGCGGCGTCACGACAAGGCCAGCTTGCGGATCCTTGTCGCGCAGGATGATTTCAAAGCCGCGGAACAGCTCCGCATTCGTCCAGGCGTCGACGACGACGCCATCCTGGATGTGGACACGCACGTCAAGGTCGCCTTCGACGCGACCGACAGGCGAAATATCGAGGGTTTGCACTGCTGCTGACATGGGAAATCTCTTTGATACGGGGTGAACGGAACCGTTGCTCTTGCGGGCGCGCGTCGATCAGACGACGAAGATGTCTTCTTCGGCCCACTTCGGGGACGCGGCTTTCGCGGCGGCCGTCAACTTGACGTAGCCGGTCTTGTCGACGCCGGTCGGCATGTCTTTGGGCACGCCCATCATCGTCTGGGTCTTGAAGACCGTGCCCGGGGCAAGGTCGTAGAAGGGGAACTCCGGCTCGGTGCAGCCCATGCAAGGCATGCCGGCGCGCGTCTTGGAGGACTGGCGGTTCCAAAGGATGCGGTTGCAGGGCGAGTGCGTCATGGGCCCGCGGCAACCCAGGTCATAGAAGAGGCAACCCTTGCGCTGACCATACTCGGTCGCCGACACTTTGTAGGCGAAGTGCATGTTGCGGGTGCAGCCGGTCTGCGTGAAGCTCGTAAAGAACGTCTTGGGCCGGCCGAAGTCGTCGAGCGAAAGATCACCGCCGCGACCCGTCGCAACAGCGACGACGATCTGTGTGATCCAGTCCGGGTGCGCGGGGCAGCCCGGAATGTTGATAACGGGAAGGCCGGCCTTCGACTTGTAGTCCTTGCCGAGGAAGCCGCCGTGGCCGCGCTTCAGGAATTGAAGACCGACGCTTTCGGACGGATTTGGCGCGGTTGCCGGAATGCCGCCCCAGGTCGCGCAGTCGCCGACGGCGACAGTGAAGGCCGCGACGTTTGCAAGCTCGCGAACCCAGTCCTTCATCGGCCGCCCGGCGAAGCGATTCCATTCACCCGTGCCGTTTGGCGCATTCACAACAGTGCCTTCGAAGACGAAAATATCCAGCGGGATCTCACCACTGACGAGCCCCCTCATCATCCGCTGTAGATTTTCACCCAACTCCATGCCGAGCGATGGGTGCCAAAGCACGTTGATCCCAAAGTCGGTGACGAGGTCGCAGGCACTCGGTTCCTCGGCGTTGAGGAAGGACATCGTGTTGCCCGAACATGCCCCGCCTTGGAGCCACAACAGGTTGGCCATTGCTTTTCACTCCCTATCTGGAAGCTGTGCGCGCTTCCGTTATTGGTTAATGAAAGCAAGCTGCGGGCCAAGTCGGCTAAGGAACCTTTTATATGCGTTATTTCATGGTCTTATGAAAATTCGCAGACGACCGTCAGAGGTTAAAGCAAGGGCGACATTGTGCTAAGTTTCTTTTCAACCGCAAAGCGGGTTTACAGATCATAGCTGCCGCCAATGGGGTGGGATCAGCCGTGGCGGTTGCCGCAAACAGGGCAGGCAACTTCGAGCAGATATCCGTACCAGATCATCCGGCAGTGGCTACACCAGTGACCGGTCGTCTGCTCGCGCGGCATGCCGAAGAGCTTGGCGAAATTGCCGAACATTTCGGCTCCAGGAGCGGCGCCCTGCGTTGGCATCACGCGCGAATATGGGAACGCGACCACGGACGCGTCGGGTTCGATCTTGTCGTCTTCGTCAGCGCTCATGCGGTCCCTCCTGATTGAGACCATAGCGGCGGATCTTATTGGCTAAGCCGACGCGAGACAGCCCCAGTTCGTCCGCAGCCTTGCTTTGGTTCCAACGGTGACGATGCAGCGTCTTTTCGACCAAATGACGCTCCAGGCTCTCGACCTGATCCTTCAACGTTGCGCCCTTCGGCGTGAAGCCGTTATAGCGCTCCTCCGGCTGGCGCTTGGTGGCAGACTGCACGGCGGGCGACAAATGACGGGTCGTCAGGTATTCGCCATCACCCGTCAGAACGACCAATCGGCGAATTTCGTTCTCAAGTTCGCGGATGTTGCCCGGAAAATCATAATGGGACAGCTTTTCGATCAGGCTTGCCGACAGGCCAAGGATCTTGCGGCCGGTCGCTTCGGCATGCTTGGCCGCGAAGAATTCGGCAAGCGCGGCGATGTCCTCGGTGCGTTCGCGGAGCGTCGGCACTTCGAACTCGAAGCCCTTGAGCCGGTAGTAGAGGTCGCGGCGAAACTCCCCGCGGCTTACCAATTGCGCGAGCGGACGGTTTGAGGCGGCGATGATGCGCACGTTCGATTGCGTTGTCTGGTCGGAGCCGAGCGGCTTAACCTCACCCTCTTGGAGAAAGCGCAAAAGGCTCACTTGAAATGACTGCGAAACCTCGGAAATCTCGTCGAGGAACACCGTTCCACCGTCGGCAGCACGGAAGAGGCCTAGCCGATCGCTGACGGCACCCGTGAAGGCGCCGCGCCGATGCCCGAAGAGTTCCGACTGGAGCAACTCATCGTTCATGCCGCCGCAGTTCTGCACGAGCAAAGGGCTCGTCTTGCGTGACGAGTTGTAATGAACCGCGCGCGCGAGAAGTTCCTTGCCGGTGCCGGTTTCGCCTTGAATGAGGATCGGCAGATCCGTTTTCGCAGCGGTCTTTGCCAGGTCGCACAGCACCGACATCTTTTCGCTGACGTAGACGAGTTTTTCGAAGCGCTGACTTTGTGGCTGCGCCTGGAAACTCAAGTGATGAGGCACCGCGATCTCGGACCCGCTGTCCGTCATCTTGAATTCGCGCGCAATCAAGCGATGACGACGCGCGAGTTCGCGCGTTTCAAGGCCCCGCGCCACCAAGAGCGCTGCCTGTTCGACATCGAGTGGCTTGCGGAGATATTGGTAGACGGACGCCTCGCGCAACGCGCGAGACGAAAGCTTGGAGCTTTTGGCCAGCACAAGCACACGCATGACGTCAGGGTGAGAGAGGCGCAGGCCGCCGAGCAGCGCGCAGCCATCGAACTCCTTGTTGCCGTCCTCGGCAATGGCGAGGTCGATGTGGACGTCGTGCGCCAATTGCAGCGCGTCGGGCTCGGTCGCGGCGGTAAGCACGCGGTAGCCCTGCCGCTCGGACAATAGATCGACGAGCGCGGACCAATCCGCGTCAATGCGGGCGACGACCAGGACGGTGTTTACGCGCTCCATGAAACCTAGTTTCCGATTTGCTTAATTGCTTAGCAATCGGCGTCGGCTTTGGGAAGTGGTTCTGCACGTCCATCGCAAGGGTTCCGGCCTGATTTACCGGGAAGACCATGCCGAAGTCGGCACGGTTTGCGATGTCGCGGCAACCACAATTTCAGGAACCATCGGGATGCGCTTCCGTTTGCTTATCAGCGGGGCACGGCTGGTTTCTTCGCATCAGGCGCGAAAGCCCGATCTGCGAACGGAGTGCGCGATGTTGAGCGAGACCGCGAAAATGATTTTGGCTTTGGGAGTGCCCTTCGGCTTGGCGGTTGCGATGCTCTACGCCGTTCTTCGCACGCCCGATGCCACAAGGACGTCGGCCAAAGCACGCGCGCTGCCCGCGGGCGCGGTATCGGGCCTAATTCTGGCCGAGCGGGCGGATGCGAAGCGGCGCCTGCAAGAACGCGAACGGACGCAGGCGCGCGTGGATCAATCGTAGAGCAACACGGAAAGCGCGCCTCGCGCGAACTCAGATGCGGGCGGGTCTGCCTCGGCAGTGTCGAGGATCTGAAGCCTAAAACTCCCAAGGAGGAAAAGCAGATGAAGACATTTATAATTCCCGTTATCGCAATGACGGTGGCGGTTGCGTCACCCGCAGCGGTTCAGGCCGCACAACAAAAATTGACGTCGCAACAATGCGACGCTGCATGGAAGCAAGCGAACCCGCAAAACCTCGAAAAACTTCCATTGGCGGACGCGTCTCGCTTCATCACGGACACGAAGGCCGCGAACCCCGATGGCGACACCACCATCGAGAAGAACGAGTTTCGCGCCGCGTGCGCCAAGGGTCTGGTGAAGACAGCTGACTCGGGCCATGGCGCCAACCCACCGGCAGGCGAAACTTCGGATCGTACACCTGAGAAGGCGACGCCTACACCACCAAACCAGGTCGACAGCTCGGGCGGCGCAACGTCAGACCGGACTCCTGGCGCTCACTAACTCGGAACGAACGCCGCTCTCTTTTTGGTCGGGCCTGGAAAAATTCGGGTCCGACCAAATTGCGTTTGCGTCCAGGCAGAGGGCTGCGCGCAATCGGCGCGGCTGCCGCAAAATTGAATGGCGCCTTTTGGCATTGGTGGAGCCGAGGGGAATCGAACCCCTGACCTCTGCAGTGCGATTGCAGCGCTCTCCCATCTGAGCTACGGCCCCGGAAGGCGCGATTTAGGTTCCGCGTCACGGCCTTGTCAAGAATCGCCAGAGGCAGGAACAGCTCCGTAGGGCCTTGCCGCATCCGCCCAAGCGAGTCTACATGGCTCGCCCCTCCCGGAATTGCGGACCCGCCATGATCGAACTTCTCAATTTCATCAGCTATCTGATCACGCTCTACACTTACGTCATCATCGCCGGTGTCATCCTGAGCTGGCTGATGGCTTTCGGTGTTATCAACGCGTACAATCCCATGGTGCGGTCGATCTGGCAGGCGCTCAATGCCGTGACGGAGCCGCTGCTGGCGCCTATCCGGAACGCGCTGCCAAACATGGGTGGCATCGATATTTCGCCGGTCGTGCTGCTGCTCGCGCTGTTCTTTATCCAGAGCGTCGTGCTGCCCAACATCGCGAAAGCCTTCATGTGAGAGGCACCGCCGCCAAACGGCACGCAACCGCGTGGCGGCACGGCGACGCGTGCGTCATTCTGCGCTTCCGCTTGACGCCAAAATCCTCCAAAGATCGTATTGACGGGCTGATCGATACTGTCGACGGCCCCGCCCTTCAGGCGCACGTAAGAGCAATTCCCGAGAACGGCGCAGCGAACGCGGCGCTCGAGCGGCTCGTTGCCGAGTTGCTCGACGTTCCCAAGCGCTCGGTGACGCTGATCGCGGGAGGTACGTCGCGGCTCAAGACCATTCGTGTGGATGGCGAGCCGGACGAGCTTGAACGCCGCCTCAAGGGGATTCTGGACAAGATCGAATAGAGCAACAACGCCTGAAGGCGGAGAACCCGGGGAGCGGCAAGTATGTCAGGGGCGCAGATCATCGACGGCAAGCAGATCGCGGCGGATGTGCGGGCTGAAGTCGCGGCGGAAGTAAAGCGGCTTCAGGCCGAGCACGGCATCAAGCCCGGCCTCGCGGTGGTGCTCGTCGGCGAGGACCCGGCAAGCAAAGTGTACGTCGCCAACAAGGCGAAGCAGACTGTCGAAGTCGGCATGAATTCGTGGGAGCACAAGCTTCCGGCTGAAACGAGCGAGGCAGACCTGCTCGCGGTCGTCAACAAGCTCAACAACGACCCGGCCTGCCACGGCATTCTGGTGCAGCTGCCGCTGCCCAAGCACATCAATTCCGAGAAAGTCCTGAACGCGATCAACCCCGACAAGGACGTCGACGGTTTTCATCCCGTGAACGTCGGGCGGCTCTGGGTGGGCGAAAAGGCGCTGGTGCCGTGCACGCCGACAGGCTCAGTCATTCTTGCGAAAAAGGTGAAAGCCAACCTGTCGGGCGTAGATGCCGTCGTGATCGGACGCTCCAACATCGTCGGCAAGCCGGTCGCGGCGCTGCTTTTGCGAGAAAACTGCACGGTGACGGTTGCGCATTCGCGCACCAAGAACATCGAAAAGGTCGTCAAACGCGCCGATCTCGTCGTCGCCGCCGTCGGTATTCCGGAAATGGTGAAGGGCAGCTGGATCAAGCCTGGCGCGGTCGTTATCGACGTCGGCATCAACCGCGTACCGTCGGAAGGCGGTAAGACGAAGCTCGTCGGCGACGTCGCCTATGACGAGTGCGCGAAGGTCGCCGGCGCCATCACGCCGGTGCCTGGCGGCGTCGGCCCGATGACGATCGCGTGCCTGCTGCGCAATGCGGCGCAGGCGGCGGCGATGCAGGCCGGCGTGAAAAGCGCGTTCGCTTAAGCGCAGGCAGGGCCAGATTTTCAGTATCGCGGGCCGGGCGTTCCAACGTCCGGCCTTCTTTCTTTGCGCGCTCCTACTTTGAATAATGTTGGTCACGAATGTAGTCGTTGAAGTACTGCCCAGCCGAGCGAGCGGCGACAAGTCCTGCAAATTTCCAGGCCGGTACGTCGAAATATGTGTAGGTGCCGCTACTCGTGAAGGTAATGCGCATCTCGTGCGACGCGGGGTCGTAGTCGACGCTGCGAATGGCTGAGGCGCAAATGGACAATCATAGCTGTCCTCCTGCTTCTCTACGGCGCGACCGGCTCAGGCAGCCCTAACCTGGCGTAGCGTCTCGCCGCGATAGCTGAGCGCTTCGGCGATGTGCGCGCGGCCGACGGTTTCAGCACCATCAAGATCGGCAATGGTGCGGGCAACCTTCAGCGTGCGATGGAAACCGCGTGCCGACAGGGCGAGCGTTTCGGCAGCCTGACGCAGAAGCGCCGTCCCCGCTTCGTCGGGCATGGCGATGCGTTCCAGAAACGCGCCTGAGCATTCGGCATTGGCGGTGACGTTCGATGCGCCCAGGACGGTGAACCGGGCGCGCTGGATCTCGCGTGCGGCCGCCACGCGGGCGCGCACTTCCGTGCTGCCCTCGCGCGGTGCGGGCAGCACCAGATCGGCAGCGGAGACGGCCGGAACTTCGATCTGCAGATCGATCCGATCGAGCAGCGGGCCTGAGATGCGGGCCTGATACTCGCTGGCGCACTTTGGGCCGCGCTTGCAGCTTACGCCCGGCGATCCGCCGCCGCAGCGGCACGGGTTCATGGCGGCGACGAGTTGGATGCGCGAAGGATAGACGATGCGATGGTTGGCGCGCGCGATGACCGTTTCGCCGGCTTCCAGCGGCTGGCGCAGTGCATCGAGAACGTTCGGCTGGAATTCCGGCAACTCATCCAGGAACAGTACGCCATGATGGGCGAGCGAAACCTCGCCCGGTCTTGGCCGTGAGCCGCCGCCGACGAGCGCTGCCATGCTGGCCGAGTGATGCGGCGCGCGGAACGGCCGCTCGGCCGCGAGCTTGCCGCCGAGCAACTCGCCGGCAAGCGAATGGACCATCGACACAGACAGGATTTCAGCAGGCGACAGGGGTGGAAGGATCGAAGGCAAGCGCGCCGCGAGCATCGATTTGCCGGAGCCGGGCGGGCCGATCATCAACAAGTTGTGGCCGCCGGCGGCCGCGATTTCGAGGGCGCGCTTGGCGGCTTCCTGGCCCTTGATGTCACGCAGGTCGGGCACGACGCCACTCGCGCGCTCCAGGTTCGGCGCGGGTCGCGACAGTGTTTGCAGGCCCTTGAAGTGATTGACGAGGGACAGCAGATGCGGCGCGGCGAGGATGTCGACGCCCTCACCCGCCCAGGCGGCCTCAGGGCCACAAGCCGCCGGGCATATGAGGCCCTTTCCGATCGCATTGGCGCCGATGGCGGCCGGAAGCGCGCCGGGGACGGGCCGAATCGCGCCGTCGAGCGCCAGTTCGCCGATGGCCGCAAAGCCCTGGATCGCGTCGGCCGCGATCGCCTCCATCGCCGACATCATGGCGAGCGCGATGGCGAGATCGAAATGGCTGCCTTCCTTTGGCAGATCGGCCGGAGCGAGGTTGACGGTGATGTGCTTGTAGGGGAGCCCAAGGCCGACGGCGTGCAGCGCGTTGCGCACGCGCTCGCGGCTTTCGGCCACTGCCTTGTCCGGCAGGCCGACGATGGCGAAGGCCTGCGCGCCGGGCGTGATGCGGACCTGCACTTCAACAGGGCGCGCCTCGATGCCGATGAACGCCACTGTCGCGATCTGCCCGTACATGCGCCCCTCTCAACCGCACCCAGCCTAGATGGCCGCTCGATCGCGCGCAAGAACAAAAATAGAACAATGTTCTCCGTCAGATCCGTTTGAGCCCTTATGAGACGCAGGCGCGTTGTGCATGAGGAGGTGCGACATGGCGAAAGAAACAAAGCGCGATCGGGTGACGGTGATCTCGTGCATGAACTATCGCGATGTGGGCTCCGCCATCGAATGGCTCTGCGAAGCGTTCGGTTTTAAGCCACGAGCCGTCTACCGCGACGACGATGGAAAAGTCGTCCATGCGGAACTCGTACATGGCAACGGCATGATCATGGTCGGACCTTTCGGTACGAGCGATTTCAGCAAGCAACACATGACGATGCCCGCGGATGCCGGCACGCGCGTCACCCAGAGCGTCTACGTCATCATCGACGACGTGGACGGGCATTGCGAAAGGGCGAAAGCGGCGGGAGCCGAAATCCTCATCGGTCCCAAAGACGAAAGCTACGGCGGACGCGGTTACGTCGCGCGCGACCTTGAACGTCACATCTGGTCGTTCGGCAGCTACGATCCGTGGAAGACGGCTAGCGAGTAAAGCGATTCGGACAATCCGAGGCGCGTCAGGCGAAGTATGCGGCAAGGGCGATGGCGGCGAAGCCGCCGACGATATAGTCGATCGTTCCCCAGCGCTCGCCCATCCAACGCGGCAGCGCGTGTTCGCGCGGGACATTGCGCGCCATCCAGAGCGCGCCGAGTATGATCCACGCTAGTAGAAAGGCCGTGAGCGCCAGCGCCTTCTCGGTGGGCTTGGGGCCATCGACAAGGAACAGCACGATCGCGAGGCCGACAGCGCAGTGAAGAACGTAAAGCGCGATGGCTTTCGCCGAAGCCGCCAGTGCTGCCCGTTCGCGCCAGAGAGACATGAGGGCCAGGACCATGGAGACGAGCAACACCAATGCGCTTACGGCATTCAGCAGGGCCTCGATTTCGATGTCCATGGCGCAGGCCGGCGCTAGCCCTTGGTGAGCAGCAACGTCAGGCCGATCATCGAACTGTTGATGAACTGCACCTCGACGATCTGCTTGTTGCCCTTCACCACGATGTCCATGTTGGCGGTGATGTCCTGGCTCTTGACCGTGATGCGAAAGCCGAGCGGCGTCACTTTACCTGTTAAATCGCCGCCAATGTTGCGCGTCGTTTCCTGCCAAGTGCCGGAGAGTTCGCCAGCCGCGTGCGTGATGGCGCTCTTGATCTCGACGCTGCCGCCGGACGTCGCGCAGCGAATATTCTGCTTCAGTTCATCATAGCCATCGGTCAGGAAGTAGGTGGCGCGGCATTTGACCTTTTCGGTCGGGCTGTCTTTCAGGCCCAGCATGCCTTCGCCCGTCCAACGGCCGGGCAAATTTGCGAACGGAGACGCATCGGCCGCAACTGGCGGCGCGTTCGTCAAAAGCATGGGGGCACTGGCAAGTGCAAGAAAGAGCCTTCGCTTGCACATGCCGATCAATTTTACTGCCCTCATCGTTCGATTGTCCCCGCGTGTCTTAGTGCTTCGCCGCGACCTTAGACTCGATCGCGTCCCAGATAAGTGCAGCAATATCGGCGCCGCCGAATGCCTTCACCTGACGGATACCGGTAGGAGAGGTGACGTTGATCTCGGTGAGAAATGGACCGATGACGTCTATGCCGGTGAAGAGCAGACCACGGCGCTTGAGTTCAGGTGCTAGACGCTCACAGATCTCATGGTCGCGCTTGCTTAGCTTCACGGGCTTTGCGGTGCCGCCGACGTGCAAATTCGAGCGCGTCTCGCCTTCCTGGGGCACGCGGTTTATTGCACCTGCGACCTCTCCGTCGATCAGGATGATGCGCTTGTCGCCCTGCTTCACCTCAGGCCGATATTGCTGAACCATGAACGGTTCGCGGAAGACCGTCTGGAACAATTCGACCAGCGACGACAGGTTGCCGTCTTCCGGCTTCAAGCGGAACACGGCGGCGCCGCCGTTGCCGTAAAGCGGCTTGACAATGATATCCTTGTATTCGGCGCGGAAGGCCAGCACGTCGTCGAGCTGACGGGTGACGAGCGTCGGCGGCATCAGGTCGAGGAAATCGAGCACAAAAAGTTTTTCGGGCGCGTTGCGGACATGCGCCGGGTCGTTCACGACAAGCGTCTTCGGATGTATCCGCTCCAATAGATGCGTTGTCGTGATGTAGGCCATGTCGAAGGGCGGGTCCTGACGCAGCAAGACGACGTCGCGTTTCGACAGGTCCTCCGCGCGCGGCCGGGACAGCTTGTAATGATCGCCGGCTTTGTCCTGAACCTTCAGCGTGGCACCGCGGGCGATCAAGCGGTCGCCGTGGAGCGCAAGGTTGGGCGGCGTATAGTAAAAGATGTCGTGGCCGCGCTTCTGGGCTTCGAGCAGGATCGCGAACGTCGAATCGCCGCGAATGTCGATGCGTTCGACCGGGTCCATCTGAACGGCGATGCGGAGAGCCATGGCAGTGGCGGGTCCTTTGGGCCGGCATCTCACGCCGACCGCTGCGGCACGTCGTTTAGCTGATTTGAAGGTTCAGCAGCAACTTGCGACCCGTATCCATCATGCGCAGCAGCCGCATGGCGGCGGCATTTGTGGGAAAGACGTGCCAAAACTGCGCTCGTGCGCTCATGTCTTTTTAGGCAATCGTAAGTAGAGTTCCCATCCTGACTCAACCGGATGCGAAGTCGCGAACGATGCCGATGCAATACGAGGAAACCCGCTTTCAAACATTGGCGGACCGCCGAGCCTCGCAACGCCGCGATGTCGACTGGAAGGCGACGGTCCGCATCGGCAACGAAGCACCGATCCCTTGCCGGGTCATCAACGTCTCGACGGGCGGCGCGCTGATCGAGCTCCCCGACATCATCTGGCTTCCGGCCGATTTCCGCATCGTCATTCCGGATGCCATTTTCGAAGCGACCTGCAATGTCCGCCATCAGGTCGGACGGCGCGTCGGCGTGATGTTCACGTCGAACCTGCGCGAGGCGCTTGCCCGCTTCGGCTAACTGCTAGAGGAAGTTGTAGGGGTCGATATCCAGCGTGATACGAATGTCGCCTTTCAGCTTCGGGATATCGGCCGCCCAGGTGCGCAGGTAGGCCTGAAGGTCGGCGTCGCGCGGTGCCTTCACCAGCAAACGCCAGCGATGGCGGCCGCGGACGACGGCGATCGGTGCTTCGGCCGGTCCCAGAACCGCAATCGTCTCCGAACTCGGAGCATGTTGCGCGACCATACGCGCCGTGCGCTCGGCCAGCGCCTTGTCGCGCGCGGAGACGACGATGGCCGCGAGGCGTCCATACGGCGGCAGCATCCCTTTCTGCCGCGTGCGCACTTCGTAGCTCAGAAATGACTCGCGATCGCCCGCGACGATGGCTTGCATCACGGGATGTTCCGGCAGGTGCGTCTGCACGAAGCCGCGCCCGACGAATGACGTACGGCCGGCGCGCCCCGTCACCTGATGCAGCAATTGAAACGTCCGCTCGGCGGCGCGCGGATCCGCGCCGTGTGCAAGGCCCAGATCACCGTCGACGACGCCGACGAGCGCGAGGCCGGGGAAGTTGTGGCCCTTGGCGACAATCTGCGTGCCGATGATGATGTCGATCTCGCCCGCTTCGATGGCGCGGATCATATGGCGCATCTCGATGAGGCTCGGGATGAGATCCGACGACAGCAGTGCGACGCGGGCCTGAGGAAATCGTTCGGCCACCTCCTCGGCGACACGCTCAACGCCCGGCCCGCATGCGACGAGCGCGCCGGGTGCCGCACAGCTCGGGCACTTCTCGGGCAGCGCCAGCGAGAAGCCGCAATGATGGCAATTGAGCCGCTTCTTGAAGCGGTGCTCCACGAGCCATGCCGTGCATTGCGGGCATTCGAAGCGATGACCGCAGCTTCGACAGAGTGTGAGCGGCGCATAACCGCGCCGATTGAGGAACAGCAGCGATTGCTGGCCAGCAGCAAGCGTTTCCGCCATGGCCGAGACGAGGCGTGGCGATAGCCATTTGCCGGGATCGGGCGGCTCGGCCTTCATGTTGATGGCCTGGACCTCAGGCAGCGCGACGCCCGAGAAGCGACCCGGGAGCATGACGGAACGATAGCGCGCGTTGAGTGCGTTGACGTGACTTTCGATTGAAGGCGTGGCGGAGGCAAGGATCACCGGGAATGCGCCGAGATTGCCGCGCACGACCGACATGTCGCGTGCCTGATAGTGCACGCGATCATCCTGCTTGAAGCCTGCGTCGTGCTCTTCATCGACAACGATGAGACCGAGTTCCGGATAGGGAAGAAAGAGCGCCGAGCGAGCGCCGACAACGCAGCGCACGTCGCCCTTGGCGATACCAGTCCAGATGCGGCCGCGCTCCGTTGCGGTCAGCGCGGAATGCCATTCGACCGGACGGACGCCGAAGCGGCGCTGGAAACGATCGAGAAACTGACTCGTAAGTGCGATCTCGGGCAGCATGATGAGCACCTGCCGGCCCTTGGTGAGCGCGGCGGCGGCGGCCTCGAAATAGACTTCCGTCTTGCCCGAGCCGGTCACGCCGTCGAGCAACGTCACTGAATAGGTGTCGGCCTCGACCGCGCCGCGCAGCGCTTCGACGGCGCGCGCCTGATCGTCGGTGAAGCTGCTTTCGGAAGCTTCGGGCCTGGGGCGCGCGAATGGCTGTTGCGGGATCGCGATGTCGACGAGCGTGCCCGCCGCAACGAGGCCGTCGATCACCCCGGTCGAGCAATCCGCGAGTTGCGCCAGCTCAGACTTCGAACGGATCAATCCGTCGGCGGCAATCTCAAGCACACGCGCGCGGGCGGGTGATAAGCGCGACGGTGCGGGCGCACCTTCGACCGCGCGCACGCCGAAACGCGGCTTTGGTGGCTCGAAGGCGGCCTCCGCGCTCATCATCATGCGCACGACCATGCCGAGCGGGGCCAGCGCGTAGCGCGCCACCCATTCGGCGAAGCGCAGCGAAATAGCGGGCAGAGGCGGCGCGTCGAGTCGGCTCGTCAGCGGCTTCAGCTTTTTCGGATCAACGGGTGCGGCATCGCCGCGCGGCGCGTCCCACACGATGCCGATGCGGCTCTGCGCGCCGAAGGGCACAAGGACGAAGTGGCCGGGCGCGACCTCGATGCCGTCGGGCACGAGGTAATCATAGGTCTGGTCGAGCGCGACCGGCATCAGCACCGGCACGGTGGCAGCCGGACGCCGGACGCGATTTTCGAGGATTTCGAGCAGACTATCCAAATGGGCCGCCGGCAGACTAGAAGCTACAACAACGAATCGGGCCTGCCAGCCTAGGCGTCTAGATTTGGCGGACCAAGGGCGGTTAAGCAGTACAAAAAAGTTCCTTTGAGGAGACCCTGATGAAATTCTTCGTCGATACCGCGGATGTGGCCGAAATCAAGGAGCTGGCGGCCACGGGCCTGCTCGACGGCGTAACGACGAACCCAACGCTGGTGGCAAAGGCCGGACGCGATTTCAAGGAGATCATCAAAGAGATTTGCGCGGTCGTGCCGGGGCCTGTTTCGGCCGAGGTGGCGGCGACCGATTACAGCGGCATGCTGAAGGAGGCGCACGAGCTGCGCAAGATCGCAAAGAACGTCACCATCAAAGTACCGTTGACGATGGATGGCCTTAAAGCCTGCAAGGCGCTGACAAGCGACGGAACGATGGTCAACGTAACTCTGTGCTTCTCGGCAAACCAGGCGCTGCTAGCGGCGAAGGCAGGTGCGACATTCGTTTCGCCGTTCATCGGCCGGCTCGACGATATCGGGCTCAACGGCATGGATCTCATCCGCGAGATCCGCGCGATCTACGATAACTATCCCGATTTTTCGACCGACATTCTCGCAGCCTCGATCCGGACCGTGAATCACGTCAAGGAGGCGGCGATGACCGGCGCCGACGTGGCAACGATTCCGCCGGCGATCCTGAAGGCGCTCGTCAAGCATCCGCTCACCGATGCCGGCGTTGCGATGTTCGTCGCCGACTGGAAGAAGACGGGTCAGAAGATCGTGTGAAGTTTTTTCCCCGCTGCCCATAAGAAGTCGGGTGTCCTAGATTATGACGGAACCTTCCGAGCTTTTGTCATCATCAACGTTTTGGATCACGGCTATCGCGGGCGCCGTCGTCGGCGAGGTTGTAAGCTCTTGCGTGGGTTCATGGCTGCAAAGCCAAAGGAGGCGCTTCGCTTGTCGCTGCTGATGAGCTGTGTGCTCTTCTCCGCCTTTTCGTTCTGGACGATCGATCGTGCCGTGGCTGGTGGGCTCAACATCGTCGACACGGCAAGCAGTGCCGAGGTCGCGTATCGGCACTCTTGGGCTGTTATTATCTCGATCTGGCCAATTGCCGCATATTCTGTTCGACCGTACATCGCAGGGCTATTGGCGATTTTGGGGGCCGCTGCGATTCTGCTCACCACGTATTTTGACTGGGGTTCGCGTATCGAAATCACCGTCTGTCTTTATGTGAGTACAATTTGCCTTTGGACCTTCTCCCTAGCCAAGTTGGTCGATCGATTCCGCGCGGACTAGCGTCAAGGCTTCTGCGGGACCCGATGATCATCTGACGCGGATCTGCGTTTTCCGACCGTATCGTCTGCTCCACGAGGAGTTCGAATTTCCTTCGCGCGAATGTGAGTTGGCGTGCGAGCATCGTGATCGCGCGATTGATCGCGATCAACGGAAGCGGCGAGCCGCATATGCATAGCTCCTCTCCAAGGCCAAGGGCTTAAGCCGGTCACCGTGCCGGGAGGAGGACTGTCCGTGAACGAAATTGCACGAAAAATCGCGGCTACTGACACGCCTTGGAGCCCGGAGGAATTCGAGGCACGCATCCGCGCTGTCGGCACCGAGCGCTACCATGACCTGCACCCGTTTCATAAGTTGCTGCATGGCGGAAAGCTGAACAAACGGCAGGTCGCGGCGTGGGCACTCAATCGCTACTGCTACCAGGAGGCGGTGCCGCGCAAGGATGCTGCCTTCATGAGCCGCGTCCATGACCGGGAGCTGCGGCGCGAGTGGATGCACCGCATTCTCGATCATGACGGGCACCTTCCCGAAGAACAAGGTGGCATCGAACGATGGCTCGTTCTCACCGATTGCCTCGGTCTCAGCCGCGACTACGTCACGAGCTTTGAAGGCGCGTTGCCCGCGACGCGCTTTGCAGTTGAGGCTTATGTGCGCTTCGTCGTCGAGCAGCCGCTGGTCGTCGCGGCGGCGGCGTCGCTCACCGAGCTCTTTGCGCCTTCGATCCACCGTGAACGCATCGCCGGCATGTTGGCCAACTATGATTTCGTCAACGACGACGTGATGGCCTACTTCAAGCGCCGCCTGACCCAGGCACCGCGCGACGCGACCTTTGCGCTCCAGTTCGTCAAGGACAACGCCAAGACGCGCGAGATGCAGAAGGCTTGCGTCGCGGCCGTTCGCTTCAAATGCGACGTGCTCTGGGCGCAGCTCGACGCGCTCTACTTTGCCTACGTGTCGCCCGGCTTCATACCGCCAGGCGCGTATCGACCGAACGCGGATTGAGGGCGGGCCAAGTGACAGGATTTCGGCGTTAACCCAACAATTTTTGCGCAAACTTATCCTCGGGGTCGCGCACCGTGGCACACTTGCGTGTTCGGGCTTGACCCGAGATGGCAAGTGTAGGAACGACCGCGCGTGAGCCTGAAGACCGTGACCGCGAGCCTGATCGCCCGTTTCTCCGCCATTGTCGGGGACGCGAACGCGCTTGTGCGGCCTGAGGAACAGACGCCCTACCTGCGCGAATGGCGCGACCGATACATTGGAAAGACGCCTGTGGTGCTTCGTCCAGGCTCAACAGAAGAGGTTTCGAAAATTCTGGCGCTGGCTCATGCCGAGGGCGTCGGCATCGTGCCCCAAGGTGGCAACACCGGCCTCGTCGGCGCGCAGATTCCGTCGACGGACGGCAATCAGATCGTGCTGTCGCTGTCGCGGCTCAATCGCATTCGCGACGTCGATGCGGACGAAGGCACGATGATCGTGGAAGCCGGCGTGACGCTGGCAGCGGCGCAGGAGGCAGCGGCAACAGGAAGACGCGACACCTGGTTTCTACCGCTCAGTCTCGCATCGGAAGGCAGCGCGCAGATCGGTGGCGTTTTGTCCACCAACGCCGGCGGTACGGCGGTGCTCGCCTACGGCAATGCACGCGCCTTCTGTCTGGGCCTCGAGGCGATATTGGCCGACGGGCGTGTCTGGCACGGCCTGCGCCGACTGAAGAAGGACAATACCGGCTACGACCTTAAGGACCTGCTGATCGGCTCGGAAGGT
The DNA here is from genome assembly GCA_964651805.1 of uncultured Hyphomicrobium sp. Lineage (GTDB taxonomy): Bacteria > Pseudomonadota > Alphaproteobacteria > Rhizobiales > Hyphomicrobiaceae > Hyphomicrobium_B. The sequence goes on from CAZYXX010000002.1 coordinate 59,419, forward strand.
ACGCTCGGCGTCATCACAGCGGCGGCCTTAAAGTTGATGCCGCGGCCGGCGGAGACGGCAAGCGCGATCGTCGCACTTAAAAATCCTGAGGCGACGCTGAAGCTCTTTACGCTCGCCGAAGGAGCGGCGGGCGGCATGCTGACGGCGTTCGAGTTCTGGAGCGGGGGCGTGCAGGACTTCGCTCTCAAATACATGCCGGGTACCCGCGCGCCGCTACGCGAGGCTTATTCTTGGTACGCGCTTCTGGAGGTGTCGGCGTTCGAGCGCGACGGACAGGCCGCGCGTGTACTCGAAGGGCTACTGACGCGAGCGTCCGAAGCGTCGATCATCGAGGATGCCGCCCTCGCTGCGACGCTGGAACATCAGAAGCAGTTCTGGCATCTGCGCGATGCGTTCTCCGAAGCTCAAAAGGGCGCGGGCGGCTCGATCAAGCACGACGTGTCGGTGCCGGTGGCGCGTATTCCGGAGTTTCTTGCGCGGGCGGGCGAGATCGTCGAACGGGTGTGCCCGGGCGCACGGCCCGTTCCGTTCGGCCATTTCGGCGACGGCAACGTGCATTACAACGTCAGCCAGCCGATCGGTATGGACAAGGCTGCGTACGTCGCGCTGTGGGACGAGATGGCGGAGGCGGTGCACGCGCTCGTCGCCGACCTAGGCGGCTCGTTCTCGGCCGAACACGGTGTCGGGCGCATGAAGCGCGGTGATCTGCAACGCTACAAACCGCAGGTCGAGATCGACATGATGCGCGCGATCAAGCAGGCGCTCGATCCGAAGGGCATTCTGAACCCGGGTAAATTGCTGTAGACGATTTGAAGCGTTAACGAGTCGTTAAGTCGTTTCGACAAGTGTCTTGTGCGTCAAACACGGGACCGGGCTGGTGACCGAAACGCTCGACGATATTCTGACCGCCGACTCGGAGCTGCCGCTCGGCGACGATCTGCGGCGGACGATCAGTGCGTGGCTCGATCATCTGACGAGCGAGCGGGGGCAGGCGGCGGCGACGCGCGTCGCTTACGAGCGCGACTTGCGGCAATTCCTATCCTTCCTCAAATCGCACAACGGACATCCGCCGTGCCTTGGCGATCTGGCGCGGCTCGATGCGCGTACGCTGCGCGCCTTCCTGGCGCAAAGGCGCCGGGGCGGAGCGGTATCGCGCTCGTTGGCGCGATCGCTTTCGGCGCTGCGCGCATTCTTTCGCTGGATGGAGCGTGAGGGCGTCGTGCGCAACGGGGCGGTCGTTCAAATTGCCCTGCCCAAAGTTCCCCATTCGGTGCCAAAGCCGCTTACCGTCGAAGCCGCCGATGAAGTGACATCGCTGTCTGAGACAGTCGAGGATTGGATCGTGGCGCGCGACCGGGCGGTGATGCTGCTGCTCTACGGCGCCGGCCTGCGCATCAGCGAAGCGTTGAGCCTGACGCTGCGTACCGCGCCTATCAACGGGCGTGAGATCATGGTGATCCGCGGCAAGGGCGGCAAAGAGCGTCTGGTACCGTCGTTGGCAATCGTATCGGGCGCGATTGAGACCTACATCCGCCTCTGCCCGCTGCCGATCGAACCCGACGGGCCGCTATTCCTGGGAGCGCGGGGCGGGCCGCTGTCGCCGCGATTGATCCAGCTTACCATGGAGCGTCTGCGCCACGACCTGGGCCTGCCAGACACCGCGACGCCGCACGCGCTTCGGCACTCGTTCGCAACGCACCTGCTCTCAGCGGGCGCCGATTTGCGGCAAATTCAAGAACTTCTGGGACATGCCTCGCTCTCGACCACGCAGGTCTATACAGAAGTGGACCGCGAGCGGCTGCTTAGTGTTTATGATGCCGCCCACCCGCGCGCCGGACGTTCAGGATAGCCGGCGGCGAAACCGATCCGGAAACGCGTATGATGTCCGTTCGAAACTTTGTTGGCCGGCTGCGCCTCGCCGCCGTGGCCCTGTTCGTCCTCGCCGCGCCAGCCGTTGCACAGGACAAACCGGCGGCCGCGCAATGCGGCGGCAACGACCTGATGGCTGAGCTCGAGGTTCGCGCGCCGGACGCTCACAAACAGGTTCTGGCGGAAGCCGCGAAAATTGAGAATTCGGAAGCGGTGCTGTGGAAAGTCGAAAAGGAGGGCGTTCCCCCATCCTACCTTTTCGGCACGATGCACTTGAGCGATGCGCGCATCGCGACGCTCACTCCGAAAACGAAGGAAGCAATCAAGAGTTCGAAGATCGTCGCGCTCGAAGTCGCCGATCTGTCGGAGAACGCGGTCGGCGCGGCGATGGCAAAGGCGGCGGAACTCGTCGTCTACACGGACGGACGCAATCTGCAGAGCCAGCTCGACGAGGACGAGTTCAAGAAGGTTCAGTCGCTGGTGGCGAAATCCGGAATGCCCGGAGAGTTCGCGGGCATGTTCCGGCCTTGGATCGTGAGCATGCTGCTGTCGCTTTCGGACTGCGAGCGCAAGCAGGTCGCGGCCGGCGCGCCCGTGCTCGACATGCGCGTTGCAGAGGAAGCGCAGAAGAACGGACTGGAGGTGACGGGCCTCGAGACGGTCGAATCGCAGCTCGGCGCGCTTGCCGCGGTACCCGACGATCAACAAATCCAGATGCTGAAGGTCGGCCTCAAATATGCCGACCGCGCCGACGACATGATGGAGACGCTGGTTCAGATGTATCTGAAGCGGCGGCTCAATGCGGCGATGCCGTTCCAGATAGCGCTTGCCGCCGAGCATGGCACACCCGCAAGCGCGTTCGACGGGTTTCAGAAAACGCTGCTTGTCGATCGCAACGCGACAATGCGGGATGCTGCGAAATCGCTGCTGGAAAAGGGTGGCGTGTTCGTCGCCGTCGGTGCGCTGCACCTGCCGGGGCAAACCGGGCTCGTGCACCTAGTACGCGAGGCCGGCTATACCGTGACGGCGGTGGAGTAGGCGGCGCCCTCAACCAACCATCAAGCGACTGAATTTCCTTACGAATATGCTCGTTGGTTTGCGCTGTGCCGGCAGGAACAGTGCGTTCGTCTCCCGCGTGGGAGTTTCGGTCAACGGCGGCGCTCAGCCGCCTCAACTGAAACTCGGGAGAGTACCCATGTTCACGAAGTCAGCAGCGCTCATCGCCGCGACGTTGGCACTGACGGCAACCGCGCTTTCGAGCACGGCGGACGCCGGCGGCTGCGGACGCGGCTATGGCTATTCCGCCTACCAGTCGCGCCCGTCGCAAAGCTATGCCGCGAAGGTGCGCGCGAAAAAGATCGCGGCCGCACGTGCCGCGGCCAAGCGCAAGGAAATCGCCGCCCAGCGCCGCGAAGCGCAGAAGGTCCAGACCGCATCGGTCGCCGCGCCCGTCGCCGCGACGCCGGCAGAAGCCGCACCGGCAGCCGAAAAAGTCGTCAACGTCGTGCAGCCGGCAAAGCCGGTCGAGACCAAGGCGAAGGATGTGACGGTTGCCGAGGGCAAGCAGAAGTGCGCCCGCTTCTTCCCGGCGATCGGCGAGCGCGTCGAAGTCGACTGCGCGGCAGGCGAGGCTGTCCAGTAGGTTCTCGCCTACGCTAGCCCCTCACCCCTGATCACACTCCTAAGGGGAGAGGGAAAAGCCCGCTCGGATCACTCCGAGCGGGCGTCTGCATTTCGAGGCCGGTGCAGCGGTGCTGCTGCCGATTGCTTACATATGGATTTGGCGCTTGGCGACGGCGAGCGCCGCTTCCTTGACGGCCTCCGTAAGCGTCGGGTGCGCATGGCAGGTGCGGGCGAGATCTTCCGCGGAGCCCGAAAACTCCATCAGCACCGCGGCCTCGGCAATCATTTCGCTGGCGCTGGCGCCTATGATGTGAACGCCGAGGACGCGATCCGTCGTCGCGTCGGCAAGCACTTTCACGAAGCCCTCGGTGGTGCGATTGACCTTGGCACGGCCGTTGGCAGTGAATGGGAACTTGCCGACCTTGTAGGCGACACCGGCAACTTTCAGTTCCTCTTCCGATTTGCCAACGCTTGCGACCTCCGGGCTGGTGTAGATGACGTTCGGGATGACGTCGTAATTCACGTGGCCGGCCTGGCCCGCGATGATCTCGGCGACCGCGATGCCTTCATCCTCGGCCTTGTGCGCCAGCATCGGACCGGCGATCGCGTCGCCGATGGCGTAGACGCCTGTCACACTGGTCTGGAAATGGCCATCGGTCAGGATGCGCTTCTTCTGATCGAGCGCGACACCGGCTTCGGCGAGGCCAAGGCCGTCGGTGTAAGGTGCGCGGCCGATCGCGACGAGCAGTACCTCGGCGTCGATGCTCTCGGCAGGACCACCTTGCGCCGGCTCAACCTTTGCGGTTACGCCCGACGATGTGGCTTCGGCGCCCGTCACCTTGCTCGACAGGCGGAAGACGATGCCCTGCTTCTCCAGGATGCGCTGGAAGGTGCGCGCGACCTCGGCGTCGATGCCGGGCACGATCCGGTCGAGGAACTCGATCACGATGACCTCGGCGCCAAGCCGGCGCCAGACAGAGCCAAGCTCCAGTCCGATGACGCCAGCGCCGATGACCAGCAGTTTGCGCGGGACAGTGTTGAGATCGAGTGCGCCGGTTGACGAGACGATGTGTTTTTCGTCGATCTCGATGCCGGGCAGCCGGATGACGTCGGAACCGGTGGCAATCACGACAGACTTCGTATCGAGCGTCTGCGTCTCGCCGTTCATGAAGGTGACGCCGACCTGGCCCGACTTGATGATGCGGCCGGTGCCGTGGAACGAGTCGATCTTGTTCTTCTTCAAGAGGTAAGCGACGCCGTCGACGTTGCCCTTCACGCCCTCACGCTTGAAGGCCTGCATCTTCGGAACGTCGATGATGGGGTTGGCCTCAATCCCCATGCCTGCGAAACCGTGCTTGGCCTCGTCGTAGAGGTGCGAAGCGTGCAGCAGCGCCTTGGAGGGGATGCAGCCGACGTTGAGACACGTACCACCGTGGGTCGCGCGCTTTTCGACAACGGCGACCTTCATGCCGAGCTGGCTTGCACGGATGGCACAGACGTAGCCGCCGGGCCCAGTGCCGATGACGATGAGATCGTAAGGTCCCGCCATTTCCTCAATCCTGCGTTTGTCGTCGCCGTTGCGAACTCAGCGGCGTTCTTAGGAAAACGAAGCGCACAGACGCAAGGCCGTGCAGCTCCAACTACAATTCAAGGATGAAGCGCTGCGGGTCTTCCAGGCATTCCTTGACGCGCACAAGGAAGGTGACGGCTTCCTTGCCGTCGACGATGCGGTGATCGTAGGACAGCGCCAGATACATCATCGGGCGCGCCACGACCTGGCCGTTGCGAACGACGGGGCGCTCCTCGATGCGGTGCATGCCGAGAATGCCCGATTGCGGCGCGTTGAGGATCGGGGTTGACATCAGCGAGCCGTAGACGCCGCCATTCGAGATAGTGAAGGTGCCGCCCTGCATTTCCTCGATGCCGAGCTTGCCGTCGCGCGCCTTGCGGCCGAATTCGACGATTTTCTGCTCGATCTCGGCGAGCGACAAACGGTCTGCGTCGCGCACGACGGGGACGACGAGGCCCTTGTCGGTGCCGACGGCGACGCCGATGTGGTAGTAGTTTTTGTAGATCAGCTCATTGCCATCGATCTCGGCGTTGACGGCCGGTACGTCACGCAGCGCCTGAATACAGGCCTTCACGAACAGGCCCATGAAGCCGAGCTTCACGCCGTGGCGCTTCTCGAAAATGTCCTTGTATTGATTGCGAAGCGCCATCACGGCGGTCATGTCGACGTCGTTGAACGTCGTCAGCATGGCGGCGGTGTTCTGAGCGTCCTTCAGGCGGCGCGCGATGGTCTGGCGCAGGCGCGTCATCGGCACGCGTTCTTCGCGCGTGGCGTCGTTGCCGGGCGAGGGCAGGCGCACGTCCTTCAGAACAACAGGCGGCGGCACCGCGACGGCTTGCGACGCCTTAGGTGCCGCAGCGGCGGGCGCTGGTGCGGGCTCGGCCTTCTGAGCGGACGGCGCAGGTTTTGCGGCCGCAGCCGCGACATCTTCCTTGAGCACCTGGCCGTGACGGCCGGACCCGGCCACGTCCGCAGCCTCAAGGCCAGCCTCGGCAAGTGCTTTGCGGGCGGCCGGCGACGGCGGCGGAGCGGATGATGCGGGCGCTGCGGGCGCCGGTTGAGCCGCCGCTACCGGGGGTGCGGCCGGCGCCGACTGGGCTGGAGCTACTCTGGGCGCCGCGGCGGCACCGCCACCGTTCAGCGCGCCAAGCAGCGAGCCAACGGACACGGTCGTGCCTTGCTGCACCAGAATTTCACCCATAGTCCCGGATGCAGGCGCCGGGATCTCGACGGTGACCTTGTCGGTCTCCAGCTCGACGAGCGGCTCGTCCGCCTTGACCGCGTCGCCGACCTTTTTGAACCATTTGCCGACGGTTGCTTCCGTCACGCTTTCGCCGAGTGCGGGTACGCGAATCTCAATCGACATTGCAGCCTCGCTTGAACCTCTTAGTTTCCGAGCGCGTCGGCGACGAGCGCGGTTTGTTCCTTAGTGTGCTGTGAGAGCAGACCCGTTGCCGTCGATGCCGACGCCGAGCGGCCGGCGTAACGCGGGCGACGGTGGATATAGCCCAGATGGGTCAGCACCCACTCGATATTTGAGTCCATGAAAGACCAGGCACCCATGTTCTTCGGCTCTTCCTGGCACCAGACGATCTCAGCGTACTTGAACCGGCTGAGTTCGTGGATCAGGGCGCGAGCCGGGAACGGATAGAGCTGCTCGACGCGGAGCAGATAGGTGTCGTCCTTGCCGGCGGCATCGCGGGCGTCCAGCAGGTCGTAGTAGACCTTGCCGGAGCAGATCACGACGCGGCGGATCTCGTTATCGGGACGAAGCTTGATTGATGAGCTGCCACGCTCGGCGTCATCCCAAAGCAAGCGGTGGAAGCTAGAACCGGGGCCGAATTCCTCAATCTTGGAGACCACGCGCTTGTGCCGCAGCAATGACTTTGGCGTCATCAGGATCAGCGGCTTGCGGAAGTTGCGATGCAGTTGGCGCCTCAGGACGTGGAAATAGTTGGCCGGCGTACTGCAGTTTGCCACCTGCCAGTTGTCTTCGGCGGAGAGCTGAAGGAAGCGCTCAAGGCGTGCCGAGGAGTGTTCGGGACCCTGACCTTCATAGCCGTGTGGCAGAAGACAGACGAGACCCGACATGCGCAGCCATTTGCGTTCGCCCGACGACAGGAACTGGTCGAAGATCACCTGAGCGCCATTGGCGAAATCTCCGAACTGCGCTTCCCACAAAGTCAACGCATTGGGCTCGGCGAGCGAATAGCCATATTCGAAGCCGAGCACCGCTTCTTCCGACAAACTCGAGTTGACGATCTCGAAGCGGGCCTGGTTGGGTGCAATGTGCTTGAGCGGCGCGAAACGCCGATCGTTGTCCTGATCGATGAGGACGGCGTGGCGCTGCGAGAAGGTGCCGCGTTCGCAGTCCTGCCCGGAAAGGCGGACCGGGAAGCCTTCCATCAGCAGCGTACCGAAGGCCAAGTGCTCGGCCATCGCCCAGTCAATGCCGGTGCCGGTGTCGACCATCTCGCGGCGGCGTTCGAGCAACTTGCCGATCGTCTTGTGGGCGTGGAAATCCTTCGGGATGGTGGTGAGACGGCGCCCGATGTCCTTCACGGTCGCGATCTCGACGGAGGTATTGCCGCGCCACTCGTCGTTGTCCGGCCGGGCAAGGCCCGACCAGCGGCCGTCGAGCCAATCGGCCTTATTCGGTTTGTAGCCGTCCGACTGGGCGAACTCGGCGTCGAGCACACCGCGCACCGACTCCTTCATCGTGTCGAACTCGCCGGCGGTTATCACGCCTTCTTCGATCAAATAGTTCGAGTATTTCTCGACGACACTCGTATGTGACTTGATCCGCCGGTACATCGCCGGCTGCGTGAACATCGGCTCGTCTGTCTCGTTGTGACCGAAGCGCCGGTAGCAGAACATGTCGATGACGACCGGCTTCTGGAAGCGCTGGCGGAACTCTGTCGCGATCTTGGCGACGTGCACGACGGCCTCGGGATAATCGCCGTTAACATGGAAGATCGGGGCCTCGATCATCAGCGCGACGTCCGAGCAGTAGGGTGAGGAACGCGAGTGATGCGGCGCCGTGGTGAAGCCGATCTGATTGTTGATGATGAAGTGGATCGAACCGCCCGTGCGGTGGCCGCGCAGGCCCGAAAGGCCGAAGCATTCGGCAACCACGCCCTGGCCCGCGAAAGCGGCGTCGCCGTGGATCAACAGCGGCATGATTGGCGTGCGCTCACCGCCAGCGCAGTTCGCCTGGTCCTGCTTCGCGCGCACCTTGCCGAGCACAACCGGATCGACGATCTCCAGATGCGACGGGTTGGCGGTGAGCGACAGGTGGACGTTGTTGCCGTCGAAGGCGCGGTCGGACGATGCGCCCAAGTGGTATTTCACATCGCCGGAGCCTTCGACATCGTCGGGCTTGAAGGAGCCGCCCTTGAACTCCTTGAAGATGGCGCGCAGCGGCTTCGACATGACGTTGGCGAGTACATTCAGCCGACCGCGATGGGCCATGCCCATGACGATCTCTTGCACGCCCAAGTGGCCGCCGCGCTTGATGATCTGTTCGAGTGCAGGGATCATCGCTTCGGCGCCATCGAGGCCGAAGCGCTTGGTGCCGGTATATTTGAGGTCGCAGAACTTCTCGAAGGTCTCGGCCTCGATCAGCTTGCGCAGGATCGCCTTACGACCCTCGGGCGTAAAGCTGATATCCTTTTCCGGCCCCTCGACGCGTTCCTGGATCCAGCCCTTCTGCGCCGGATCAGTGATGTGGGTGAACTGCACGCCAATTTGGCGGCAGTAGGTGCGGCGCAGAATGGCGAGTATCTGGCGCATCGTGGCCGTCTCGAGCCCCATGACCCTATCTATGAAGATCGGGCGATCGAGGTCGGCCTCCGTGAACCCGTAGGTCTCGGGCAACAGCTCGCGATGAACACGGCGATCGGCGAGCCCAAGCGGGTCCAGATCAGCTGCGAGGTGGCCGATGACGCGATAGGCGCGGATCAGCATCAGCGCGCGGATCGAATCCTGGGTTGCGCGCAGAGATGCGGCGGGAGTCAGTTCAAAACCCGAGATCTGAGCGCGGCGCTCGATCTTGGCGCGCAAGGTTGACTCAGCTTCCTCGTAATCGCCGGTCAACGCCGCGACGAGATCGCGATTGGCGCCGCTATCGGCCAACAGCGACGACAATGGCGCGGCCCATGCCGGACCGCCGGCAGCGACCCCGCCCGTTCCGGCCGGTTCGCGCAGACTTTCAAAGAAGCGCCGCCATTCGTCGCTCACCGCGCCGGGGTTGCGCTCGTACTCAGCCTGCATGTCCTCGATGTAGGCGGCGTTCGACGCGCTGAGGAAGGATGTTCGCAGCAGCGTTTCGTTCTCGGCTTGGCGTGACATCATCTGTCCTTTCTGGCTCCGGAGACCTTATATGTGGCGCTTCCGGATGACGGGGACATATCAGCGGGTCCCCGCCCGCCATTGCTTTGAATCTCTCAAGACGTGCTACGCAATGCTTACCCGCCCAGAACCTCGACAAGAGTACGGCCGAGCGCGGCTGGGCTGGGCGAAATAGCAACGCCAGCGGCCTTCATGGCCGCAAGCTTGTCCTCGGCCTTGCCCTTGCCGCCGGAAATGATTGCGCCGGCGTGCCCCATGCGACGGCCCGGAGGGGCCGTTACGCCGGCAATAAAACCAACCATCGGCTTCTTGCGGCCCCTGCGGGCCTGCTCAGAAAGGAATGCCGACGCCTCCTCCTCGGCCGAGCCGCCGATCTCACCAATCATGATAATCGATTTGGTGTTGGGGTCGGACAGGAAGAGGTCAAGCACGTCGATGAACTCGGTGCCTTTCACCGGGTCGCCGCCGATGCCAACCGCGGTCGTTTGGCCGAGGCCAACGTCGGTCGTCTGCTTGACGGCCTCGTACGTGAGCGTCCCGGAGCGCGAGACGATGCCAACGCTGCCCTTTTTGAAGATGTTGCCCGGCATGATGCCGATCTTGCATTCGTCCGGCGTCAGCACGCCGGGACAGTTGGGTCCGACGAGACGCGATTTCGAGCCGTCAAGCGCGCGCTTCACCCGCACCATGTCCATGACCGGAATGCCTTCGGTGATGCACACGATCAGCGGCACTTCCGCGTCGATGGCTTCAAGGATGGCGTCGGCCGCGAACGGCGGCGGGACGTAGATCGACGTCGCGGTGGCGCCGGTCTTGGCGATGGCTTCGCCGACGCTGTCGAACAACGGGACTTCCGCGAGTTCGGCGTCCGGATGCTTGGTGCCACCCTTGCCGGGCGTTACACCGCCGACGATCTTCGTGCCGTAGGCTTTTGCCTGTTTGGTGTGGAACGTACCCTGGCTGCCGGTAATGCCTTGGCAGATGACCTTGGTGTCTTTGCTGATCAGGATCGACATACCGCGTTGCGCAGTGGCCCTCTCTGTTAACCCTTACTTTCGCTTATATTTTGCGGTGCAGCAAGGGTGCCTAACGTGTTGTGTCGGTGGACACAGGCACCGAAGCGGCCCCGCATCCCCAAACAAGAAATCAAAAACGGCGCTTCCCCGCGACGAAACTGAAAAGAACGCGCCGGGTCGAACTTTAGGCGGCTTTCTTCACCTCTTGAGTGATCTTCTTGGCCGCGTCGTCGAGATCGTCGGCGGGAATGATCTTGAGGCCGGACTCGCGCAGCATTTTTTTGCCGAGCTCGACGTTGGTGCCTTCGAGGCGAACGACGAGCGGAACCTTAATCGCCATCTCGCGCGCGGCCGCGATCACGCCTTCGGCGATGATATCGCATCGCATGATGCCACCGAAAATGTTGACCAGGATACCCTTCACGGACGGGTCGGCGAGAATGAGCTGAAAGGCAGCCTGTACCTTTTCCTTCGAAGCGCCGCCGCCGACATCAAGGAAGTTCGCAGGCTCCTCGCCGTAGAGCTTGATGATGTCCATCGTCGCCATTGCCAGGCCAGCACCGTTGACGAGGCAGCCAATGTTGCCGTCAAGCTTGATGAAGGCGAGATCGTGCTTGGAGGCTTCGAGCTCGGCCGGGTCTTCCTCGGACAGGTCGCGATAAGCGACGATCTCAGGGTGGCGGTAGAGAGCGTTCGAATCGAAATTCATCTTGCCGTCGAGGCAGATGAGCTGGCCATCCTTGGTGACGATCAGCGGGTTGATCTCGAGCAGGCTCATGTCCTTCTCGATCATCATCCGATAGAGGCTTTCGATCAGCTTACCGCAAGCCTTGACCTGCTCGCCCTTGAGGCCGAGCGCAAAGGCGATCTTGCGGCCATGAAACGGCTCGAACCCGGTCGCCGGATCGATCGTCATGGTGTGGATCTTTTCGGGCGTGTCGTGTGCGACGTCCTCGATGTTCATCCCACCGGCCTGGCTTGCGATGAATGCGACGCGCGAGGTGGCGCGGTCGACAAGGGCGGAGAGATAAAGTTCGCGGTCGATGGCGGAGCCGTTTTCTATATAAAGACGATTGACGACCTTGCCGGCAGGCCCCGTCTGTACCGTGACCAGCGTATTGCCGAGCATCTGTTCGGCGAACGTCTTGACCTCGTCGATCGACTTGGCGAGGCGCACGCCGCCCTTGTCGCCTGCCGCCTTCTCTTTGAAGGTGCCCTTGCCGCGGCCACCAGCGTGGATCTGGGCTTTCACGACCCAAACCGGCCCCGGAAGCTTCTTGGCGCCCTCGACGGCTTCGGTGACGGAGAAGGCAGCATAACCGTCCGGCGTCGGGATGCCATATTGGCGATAGAGTTCCTTTGCCTGATGCTCGTGGATGTTCATGTGACCGCTGCCCCCTCAAACAGTTTTGCTGACGCTCAGGCGAGACTCGGCTGAACGGTCTTGCAGGCGGCGATCAGTCCCTGAACCGAGGCGACCGACTTGGCGAACATTTCCTTTTCGCCCGCGTCCATCGCCAGCTCGACAACCTTTTCGACACCGCCCGCTCCAATGATGACCGGCACGCCTACATAGGTGTCGCTCAGGCCGTACTCGCCGTTGAGCGCCGCGGCGCAAGGGAGCAGGCGCTTTTTATCCTTGAGGTAGCTTTCGGCCATGGCAATCGCGGAGGCCGCGGGCGCGTAGAATGCAGAACCGGTCCCGAGCAAAGCCACGATCTCGCCGCCGCCACCGCGCGTGCGCTTGATCATGGCATCCAGCCCTTCCTGGGTAATCAGCCCGAGCTTCACGCAGTCGGGCAGCGGAATACCGCCGATCGTGGAATAGCGCACCATCGGAACCATGTCGTCGCCGTGGCCGCCGAGCGTGAGCGCACGTACGTCTTCGATCGAAACGCCAGCAGCCTCCGCGAGGAAGCAGGCGAAGCGGGCGCTATCGAGAACGCCGGCCATGCCGACGACCTTGTTCTTCGGCAGGCCCGAGAACTTCTGCAGAGCCCACACCATCGCATCGAGCGGGTTCGTGATGCAGATGACGAATGCATTGGGCGCATGCTGCTTGATCGCAGCGCCCACCTGCTGCATCACTTCCAGGTTTTTGCCGATAAGGTCGTCCCGGCTCATGCCGGGTTTGCGCGGAAAGCCAGCGGTCACGATGCAGACATCGGCGCCGGCGATGGCGGCGTAGCCGTCGGGACCTGCGCCCGAGAGCTTGGCATTGTAACCTTCCACTGCCGCCGTCTGCGCGAGGTCAAGTGCCTTACCCTTGGCGGTTCCCTCGATGATGTCGGTCAAAACGATGTCGCCGAGCTCTTTCAGCCCGGCCAAAAGGGCCAGCGTGCCGCCAATTTGTCCCGAACCAATCAATGCGATCTTGGTGCGCGCCATGCGGGCTCTCTCCCTTTGCATTCTTGAATGGATTTTGCAGTGCGGGACGTCACTTGCCCCTGCTGCGTAGTCAAATTCGGCGGGCCGTCAAGCGCAACGCGGCACTTTTGTCCAAAAGTGCGAGCCACGGCATAGAACGAAATTGCTGAGATCAATGGCGGGCGCGGCCTCCGGAGTGCCCAGCGAGGTACGCCTCACTGCGCATTTCCATCAGACGCGAGGCCGTGCGTTCGAACAGGTCGGCGCCGTCGCCCCGGGCGTAGAGCTGGTCCGGCTCGGCGTCGGCGGAGGCAATCAGGCAGATGCGATTGTCGTAAAATGCGTCAATCATATTGATGAAACGGCGCGCCACGTCACGGCGAGACGGATCAAGCACCGGAATGCCGTCGATGATGACGGTGTGGAAGGCGTGCGCGATGTGCAGATAGTCGTTCGCCCCGAGCGGCACTGCGCAAAGACTTTCAAAGGGGAAACGGGCCACGCCCATCGAGCTTTCCGGCACGATGAGCTTGCGGCCTTTCACATCCAGCATTTGGGGCTTCCCAGGGTGACCGCCCGTTAGCCTACGCCAATGCTCGCCGAGCGCGGCGCGCGATATGGCGTCAATGGGCGTGTGGTACAGCGTTGCGCCAGAAAGCTTATCGAGCCGGAAGTCCTTGGCTGACTGAAGCCGCACGACCGACATGTTGCGGTCGATCAGATCGATGAAAGGCAAAAAGAGCTGCCGGTTTAGACCGTTGCGATAGAGCTCGCTCGGGTGCGCGTTCGAGGTAGCGATGACGACGGTGCCGGCAGCGAAAAGGCCCTCAAACAGCCGTCCGAGGATCATCGCGTCGGCGATATCGGTGACGTGAAGCTCGTCAAAACAGAGCAGGCGCGCTTGCGTGGCGAGGCCGCGCGCCACATGGGGTATAGGGTCGCCCGGAACACTGCGCCGGGCCTCGGTGATGCGGTCGTGAACGTCCGCCATGAACTCGTGAAAGTGAGCGCGACGCTTCGGTTCGAATAGGACCTCCTCAAAAAAAAGGTCCATCAGCATCGTCTTGCCGCGGCCGACGCCGCCATAGACGTAGAGGCCCTTCGGGGCGGCTTGCGGTTTTGAAACGAGGCGGCCGAGGCCGCGCCGGGCCCGACCGTAAGCATCGAGACGAGCGGCGAGAGAGTCCAGTTCCTCGACCACCGCACGTTGCGCGGCATCGGGTTCGATCTCGCGGCTCGAGAGCCGCTCTTCATAGCGTGTGAGGATGAGCCCCAATCGCCGCCCCCCAAGGAAATAGCGAATTTCTCTAAGCGACTCATGGCTTAGGCCACAAGCGTCCGTTTCGAACGGTGATGCCGGGGGGTGGCGTGGCGGAATGCCACGAGGCACTAGACCACGCGTCATTAACCAAAAGGCCGTGTTTGGCGGGTTCGATCAGGTTGACGCGCGCTCCCTGCAGGTCAGCCCCGCGCCGAGGGGGTATCCCGCAACGCAAAACTGACGCCATTTATTGTGATAGTTCAAACTATTAACTGAGCCACATAGGGCGCAGATCAAGAAGCGGGACAAGCGAGAGGCACAATGGACGACAAGCGCGAAACTCCAGCCGGCGCGGATGGCGGTGAGGCAGGGGGTGTGCCGAACACCGGCTACATCCGCCGCGTTTTGAGGAGCGAAACCTTTCTAATCACCGAACACCTGCTGCGGCTGTCGAGCGAGGCACGGCACCGCCGTTTCAACCATGAGGTGTCGGATGAGTATGTCATGTCGTATGCGGGGCATGCGGCCGACTACGGCAACCTGACTTACGGATACTTCGTTGATGGCGATATCCGCGCTGTCGCCGAATTGCGCCGCAGCCCTGAGCTTGGCGAACTGAGCGCAGAAGTGGCGTTCTCGGTTGAGCCGGAGTTTGCCAACCAAGGAATCGCGACGCAGCTGATGGGGCGCATCATCCGCTCGGCGCGCAATCGCGAAATTCGTCATCTCATTCTCGTGTGCCTCGCCGAAAACCGGAAGATGCAGGCCATCGCGCGCAGGTATGGTGCAGATCTCCATGTGGAAGAAGGATCGATCATCGCCGATATCGTTCCGAAAGGGCCCGATTACGCGTCGATCACGTCCGAAATTGTCGACGACAGGTTCGCGATCATGCATGCCGCTCTCAATATGCAAATGCGTCTAGCGAAATTGGGCGAGAGAGAAGAGCACTAATTGTGCGGCGCGTTTCGAGCCGTGCGATTACGAAATTCAATTCGATCGATTCGGAAATTGCGCGGCTCGCGACTCAAAAAATTCCGCGCGACTCGCGATTCCTGCCAAGTGCAGTTGCGAAAAACAGAAAAAGTGCGTCTTTAGCGCAACATATATGGATCAATAACCGCCTTTTTGCGGGCAAATTCAAACTTATCAATCTACAAACCTCGCAAATTTGCTCATGTTTGCAGAGTTCGAGCTGATTCGAACTCTAGAGGGAGACTAATCCTATGGCTAAAGCAGCAGCAAAGCGTAAGAAGCCGGTCGCTAAGAAGGCCGTCAAGAAGGCCGTCCGTAAGCCGGCGAAGAAAGTCGCGAAGAAGAAGAAAGCCGCCTAAATACCAAACGTCCCGCGGCGCCGGACTGGGCATTCGAGCAGCGGGGCGAATTGGAAGGTGGCTGGCGCCGTAACAAGCGCCATTGCTTTTTGAAATGGCCGGAGGCAGCGTGACGCGCCACCGGCCATATTCATTTGGCGACCGCAATATCGCGAAGAACGCCGGTCTATTCCGGAATATGCGTGACGGCCTCGATATTGTGGCCGTCCGGATCGAGGACGAAGGCGCCGTAATAGTCGGCGTGATAGTGCGGGCGAAGGCCGGGCGGTCCATTGTCCTTTCCGCCTCAGCCAAAGCGGCGGCATAAAACGCGGCGACCTCTTCACGATTCTTGGCAGCGAAAGCGACGTGCAGACGGCCCTTCAAACTGCCGCCGGTTCCGATCCAGAACTGCGGCCGCGTACGACCGAAGCCGGCATAGCCGTCGGCGCCGTCCTCCGACAGCGCGTATTCTTTCAAGAGGCGAATGCCGAGCGGCGCCAGGGCTTCGCGGTAGAACGCGAGCGAACGGGCGTAATCGGTAACGGGAAAGCCGACGTGATCGAGGATGTCCTGCATGCGTTCCTCCCGGAACGTTAGACGCGACGCTCGACCATGAGTTTTTTCAACTCCGCGATGGCCTTGGCCGGCGAAAGGCCTTTAGGGCAAGCCTTCGCGCAATTCATGATCGTATGGCAACGGTAGAGACGGAAGGGATCTTCCAACTGATCGAGACGCTCACCAGTCGCTTCATCCCGGCTGTCGATCACCCAACGGTAGGCCTGGAGCAGGATGGCGGGCCCCAAATAGCGGTCCGAATTCCACCAGTAGCTCGGACATGACGTCGAGCAGCAAGCGCACAGGATGCACTCGTAGAGCCCGTCGAGCTTCTCACGATCGCCACGCGACTGTTTCCACTCTTTCGGCGGCGTCGGCGTGTCGGTTTTCAGCCACGGCTCGATCGAACGGTGCTGCGCGTAGAAATTCGTCATATCCGGAATGAGGTCCTTCACCACCTTCATGTGGGGAAGAGGATAGACCTTCACGGCGCCTTTCACCTCGTCGCAGCCCTTGAGACAGGCCAGCGTGTTAGTGCCATCGATATTCATCGCGCAGGAGCCGCAGATGCCTTCGCGACAGGAGCGGCGGAAGGTCAACGTCGGGTCGATCTCGTTCTTGATCTTGATCAGCGCGTCAAGGACCATCGGTCCGCAAGACTTTTGGTCGACGTAATAGGTGTCGATGCGTGGATTCTCGCCGCCTTCGGGGTTCCAGCGGTAGATGCGGAACTCCTTCCAGTCGCCGGCACCCTCCGGCCTGTTCCAGGTCTTGCCGTGCGAGACCTTGGAGTTCTTCGGGAGCGTGAGCTGGACCATTTTTTGCGCCTTGATGCGGAAATTTCTCGATCCCACACAACCTTGCGCGCCGCATCGTGTCAACGGGACGGCGTGCGGCGAGATGGCGTTTCGGGCGCGGCGGCCCCTTAGACTTGTGTCTGATAGGTCTTGAGTTCGGCGACAAGCTTCAAGAGCCGGTCGGCAACCTCGGCGCCGGTATCGACCGCGACCTTTAACGTGGGGCGCGACTGCAGCAGTTCGTTCAAGCGCTCCTGCTGCTCGCCAAGACCGAAATAGATCTCTTCAGGTGCATCGATCTCGCCGTCTTCGACGGCCGTCATCACATCGAAGGCCGACTGCATCGCCAGCGTGTACTTGGAGGCGATGTCGCTGACGAGGTTCAGATAGAGGCGCTGCGCATCGGCGCGAATACGCTGCGCGTGGACGCCGAACTTCATAGGCGCGGCAGCGATGCCCCCTTCGCCCGCAAAAATGCGCGGATGAGCCTTGAGCCGGCGGAAGATGTCGACGAGACCGATGCAGCAGGTCTCGAGGTCCCGGAGAAGCGCGCCTGTCTTGCGCTTGGTCCGCGTGCGGACGGCGGATTTCTCCTGCCCGGCCCAATTGATCGCCGCGATCGACGCTATTGCTCCCAGCGCGCCCAAAGCGGGCAGCACGACCGAGAACGGGTCGGGCGGCATGCGCGTGTCCGTGTCGTCATCCCGGTCGTCCGCAGAACTCGAAGTGCTCACGTCTTATGGCTCCCGGACACAGCGACGGTGATGGATATGCGAGCCTTACCATTGCCATTGTGGCGGAGATCGGACGCCGCGCCTCACGTCCACGGCGATCATCGCGCGCCGGCTCTTTTGCCCGAGGCGGACCGAGTTAGCAAACGATGCGGGTGGGCTGGGCCGGAAGCCCGCCTCAATACACGCGCGCCTTCGGCTCGATGTACTTGACCTCGTTGGTGAGTGTCACTTTGTGCACCGGGCGGTCGTCGAGGCGGACTGACTTGCGGTCGTAGTCGGCCCAGGCGAGCGTGTGCTTCATCCAATTGACATCATCGCGCTTGGGGAAGTCCTCACGTGCATGCGCGCCGCGGCTTTCCTTGCGGTTTTCGGCACCGACAACGGTGACCGCCGCCTGCGCGATGAGATTGTCGAATTCTAGCGTCTCGACGAGATCGGAGTTCCAAATCAGCGAACGGTCGGTGACCGAGATATCGTCGATGTTACGCCAGACCTCGGCGATTTTCTCGACACCTTCCTTGAGCACCGGACCGTCACGGAAGACGGCGCAGTTCGACTGCATGGTCTTCTGCATCCTGAGGCGCAGGGCCGCCGTTGGCGTCTTGCCCCGCGCATAGCGGAAGCGATCGAGCCGCGACAGCGCCGGCTCGTGACCATCGCGCGGCAATTCGGGCTGCGGGCCGGAGGCTTCGGTCGTCTCAGCGCATCGCAGTCCGGCGGCACGACCAAACACTACGAGGTCGATCAGCGAGTTCGAACCAAGGCGATTGGCGCCGTGGACGGAGACGCAGGCCGCTTCGCCGATCGCCATGAGACCCGGCACAACCTGGTCAGGATCGCTGCCTTTCTTGGTCAGGACCTCGCCGTGATAATTCGTGGGGATGCCGCCCATGTTGTAATGGACCGTCGGCAGAACCGGGATCGGCTGTCGGCGCAGGTCAACGCCCGCGAACACCTTGGCGCTCTCGGTAATACCCGGCAGGCGCTCTGCCAGGATCTTCGGATCGAGATGGTCGAGATGCAGGTAGATGTGGTCGGCCTCGGGCCCGACGCCGCGGCCCTCGCGAATTTCGATCGTCATGGAACGCGAGACGACGTCGCGGGAGGCGAGGTCCTTGGCGTGCGGCGCATAGCGCTCCATGAAACGCTCGCCCTTGGCGTTCGTCAGATAGCCGCCCTCGCCGCGTGCGCCTTCCGTGATAAGCACACCCGCGCCGTAGATGCCGGTGGGGTGGAACTGGACGAACTCCATATCCTGCAGCGGGAGTCCGGCGCGCAGCACCATGGCGTTGCCATCTCCCGTGCACGTGTGCGCCGAGGTGCAGGAGAAATACGCGCGGCCGTAGCCGCCCGTCGCCAGAATCGTGCGCTTTGCACGGAAGCGGTGAAGTGTGCCGTCGTCCAGGTTCAATGCAACGATGCCACGGCAGGCACCGTCGGCGTCCATGATCAGATCCAGCGCGAAGTACTCGACAAAGAACTCCGCGGAGTAGCGGAGTGACTGGCCGTACAGCGTATGCAGCATGGCGTGTCCAGTACGGTCGGCGGCCGCGCAGGTGCGCTGCGCGGGTGGACCCTCGCCGAAATCCGTCGTCATGCCGCCGAAGGGGCGCTGATAGATGCGGCCGTCTTCCGTGCGTGAGAATGGCACACCGTAGTGCTCGAGCTCGTAGACGGCAGCGGGCGCGTTGCGGCAGAGGTATTCGATCGCGTCCTGGTCTCCGAGCCAGTCGGAACCCTTGACGGTGTCGTACATATGCCAGCGCCAGTCGTCGGGGCCCATGTTGCCTAGGGCGGCAGCAACACCACCTTGTGCGGCAACCGTGTGCGAGCGCGTGGGAAAGACTTTCGTCACGCATGCCGTCTTGAGGCCGGCCTCGGCACAGCCAAGCGTGGCGCGCAGGCCCGCGCCGCCGGCGCCCACAACCACTACGTCATAGGTGTGATCGACAATCGGATAAGCCTTGCCGCCGATGGTTGGTGCGGCGGCGGAGCCATTTGTCTTACCGGACTTGGCCGTCATGTATCAGGCTCCGAACGAAAGCTTCAGGACGGCGTACGTGCAGGCAAGCGCGATGAATGCCGCGAAAAACGTGTTCAGCATCAGCAGTACGATCTTCGCTCCCTCGCCATGGACGTAGTCTTCGATGATCGTCTGCATGCCCAGCCGCATGTGTATGGTGCCAGAGATCACGAGAGCAAGGATCGCCAGGGCGATCAGCGGATTGGCCAGCCGCGCCTTGACCGCGGCATGATCCGCACCAATCATCGAGACGATGAGCCAAACGAGAAACAGCCCCAGGAAGACGTTGGCAACGGCCGTTACGCGCTGCTTCCAGAAATGATCGGCGCCCTCCTTGGCGGAGCCAAGATAGCGAACGTTCTTCAAAGGCGTGCGCATCGACATATCAGGCACCTCCGAAGCCGAAACAGATCCAGATCAGCGCCGTGACCGCGAGCGAGGTAGCAATCGTACCCCACGACAATTGATCGATGACCTTCAAGTCATAGCCGCGGCCCGTATCCCAAAGGAAATGGCGCAAGCCGCCCGCCATGTGGTGGAACAGAGCCCAGGTGTAGCCAAACAGGATCAGCTTACCCGGTAGCGAGGCGAACCAGGACGAAACGTAGTTGAAGTATTCAGGGCTCGTCGCAGCCGCGATCAGCCACCATGCGAGAAGAAGCGTACCGAAATAGAGCGCTGCGCCGGTGATGCGATGGAGAATCGACATCACCATATTGATCAGGGGCGCGTAGATTTGGAGGTGCGGCGAGAGCGGCCTGTCGGCCCGAGCGTCCCGCCCCGAGCTGGCTTCGGCCATGGGACAATCCTGAAATGTCGGATGGCGGCGGTTTTAGCGTGCCAGCCGGCGCGCGGCAATTCGCCAAATGACACAGCTCCGATCTGGAACTGGAGGCCGAGCGCTCTAACCGCCGAGGGAGCGTGTGAACTATTTTTGCGTGATGACTCCGCAGGCGACGCGCACTGTTCCCGCGTCGTCGGGGCTGATCAGATGATCATCGGACCCGTCGAACACGACAATCGATGCGCCGTCGTCATCGATGAGCCTGTCTTCAATGTCCTTGCTGAGCGATAGGAAGGGGCTCAGAAGTTCAGCGATCACAGTGCCGTCCGCTGCGGCATAAATGTTCGGCAGGTCGCCGGCCATCGGGCCTTGTTCGCTTAGAAGGCCGTGCTCCGCGCCGAGCGGGTTGAATATGCCGCCCGCGGTCGAGAAGTCCGCCTCGCACTTGCCGGTCTCGTGCACGTGAATAGCGTGCCCGCCGGGCTTCAGGCCTTTGAGTTCGAGCTTCAACAGTACACCGGCAGGCGATTGCGTGATCGTCACGCTGCCGGCGTCGCTGCCGTCAAGCAGCTTCATTACAGCGACCGCAGGCTCGGCCGTAGCGGGTCCCGCGAACGCGCCCGCGGCGACGGCCGCAACGGCGAACGAAAGCACGCGAAGGCTCGAACTGGGCATGGGCACTCCCCCCTTTTTCGGCCGGACTATAGCGGCGCGCGGAAGGGATGCCAGGGGTCAGCGCGGCAGCACGAGCCAAGTGTCGAGGTCGAGCACAACGCCTTCGGCATACTCGCCCGAGGGCGTTTTCAGGGGCAGCGATGAGCAATCCATGTTTTTCACGCCGACGAGGCGGACGCGAAGCGCGCCGATGTCCTTGCGGCCGGGAATCTCGGCCTTCTCCAAGACTTCAGACCAAGCGTAGATCGTATCGCCGGCGAAGGTCGGGGCAACGTGGCGGCCGCCGTTGATGGCGGCCAGGTGAAAGGCGTTGCCAAGTCCATTGTAGGACAGGGCGCGCACGAGCGAGATGACGACGCCGCCGTAGACGATGCGCTTGCCGAAGCGACCCTTCGACTCGGTGTGCTGGTTGAAGTGAACCTTGGCCGTGTTCTGGTAGAGGCGTGTCGCCGTCTGGTGCTCGGCCTCTTCCAGCGTCATTCCGTCAACGTGGTCGATCTTTTCGCCCGCCTCATAATCGCCCCAGCGATGAGGCGAACCGGCCAGCGCCCAATCATATTTGGCGACATCGATCGCAGGGACGGCTGTGCCGAGTTCGGCCGGATCAACGCGGTCCTTGAGCTTGGGGACCACCGCTTCGGGCGCCGGCGCCGCCTTGTCGCGCTTTCGCACCATCACCCAGCGGCAATATTCGAGCACCACATCGCCGTTCTGGTTGCGGCCGGTGGAGCGGACGTAGACCGTGCCCGTCTCTCGGTTCGAGTTCTCCTTGAGGCCGATCACCTCGGAGATAGAACTCAGCGTGTCACCCGGGTAGACCGGCTTCAGAAAGCGGCAATCGGCGTAGCCGAGGTTCGCGATGGCATTGAGCGAAATATCGGGCGTCGTCTTGCCGAAGACGACGTGAAACGTCAGCATGTCGTCCAGCGGCGCACGTGGATAGCCGATGGCCTTTGCGAAAGTATCGGCCGATTGGACGGCAAAGCGCGATCCGTAAAGAGCAGTGTAGAGCGCGACGTCGCCGTCGGTCACCGTGCGCGGTGTCGCGTGATGAATGACCTGGCCGAACTCGAAGTCTTCGAAGAAATTTCCGGCGTTGGTTTTTGTGCCCGCCATCGCGCTCGCCATCCCCTTGCCCGTACCAATGGGCGCCTTTTTCGAAGCGAACCGCGCGGCCCGCAACACTTTTTCGCGTTTCCGGGGTCGCGATTTACGGCCGCACGCCGTCCGGTACCGTCGGCTAAAACCACGGTTCTTCGATGCGCGAGCGGGAATCGATCGCGTCGGCGATCGCCGCGACGCGTTTGGCCATCACGAGGTGAAGGCGCTCAACCATCCTGCCATCAACCGTGATCACGCCCTTGCGCGCGTTCTCGGGTTCCTCGAAGGCCTTGATGATTTTTTGAGCCCAGGCGACCTCGTCCTCGGTCGGCGAGAAAACCTCGTTGCAGGGTACCACCTGCGACGGATGAATGAGCGTTTTGCCGTCCATACCAAGCGTGCGGCCGTGTTCGCATTCGGCGCGGAAGCCGGAATCGTCCTTGAAGTCATTGTAGACGCCGTCGATCACGTCGAGGCCATAGGCCCGAGCAGCAACCAGCGTCATTGCGAGCCAGGGTACGACCGCAAAGCGGTTCTGGCTCGAGCGCGCGCGGCTTTCCTTCAGCAGGTCGTTGGTGCCGAGAACAAAGCAGGTCAGGCGATTGTCGCGATCGGGCGCGCAGGCGGCGATGTCACGGGCATTGATGATTCCCATCGGGGTCTCGATCATCGCCCAAAGACGCACGTGCTCGGGCGTCTCGGATGCCTTCACGACTTTGGCGGTGCCGATGATGTCGCCGGGCTGGGACACCTTGGGAACGAGGATGGCATCGGGTGCGACTGCGATTGCTGCGTGCAGGTCCGCCATGCCCCATGGCGTCTCCATAGGATTGACGCGAAGCACCACTTCGCGCGAGCCAAAGCCGCCCTCGCGAATCGCCTCAAGGGCGCGCGTACGCGCCAACTCCTTGTTCGACGGCGCGACCGAATCCTCCAGATCGATGATGATCGCGTCGGTCGGCAGCTTACGCGCCTTATCCAGCGCGCGATCGTTGTCGCCAGGGATGTAGAGGACGCTGCGTCGCGGTCGCATGGCCATGTCAATGGGTCCGGTTTCTTGTTTTGTGCATCGCAATATAGCGAACCCGTACCGGGCCGCCACCCTCACTTTTGGGCAAGACGCTATTGACGCGGCGTCTGAAGCGAGGCGGCAATCGCTCTGCGCGCCTTCTCGCGCATGTTCGCCTCGAACCTTAGAAAATCCGCGATGCCGCGTGTCTTACTGCTTTCCTCGTTCGTCGCCCGCGGCGGCATCGGGCTCAGCGCTAACATCGCACCGCTCCAGGCAGCGGGGATCGTGACAATTCCGCTGCCGACAACGCTGCTCTCAAACAATCCGAGCTACCAACCGGTGGCAGGTGCGGCGGTTGCACCCGATGCCATCTTCGCGATGGCAAACGCCCTCGACGGCAACGGATGGCTTGAAGATGTGGATGCCATTCTGACCGGATACCGGCCGTCGGCCGGGCACGTCTCGGCAGCAAGGGCGATTGTGGAGAAGGTGAGAGAGCGCAATCCCCGTGCGTTTTACGTGTGCGATCCGATCGCGGGAGACGACCCGGACGGCCTTTATATCGATGTCGCCGCAGCCGGTTCCGTACGCGACGATCTAGTGCCCTTGGCTGATCTTGTGACGCCCAACCGGTTCGAACTTGAATGGCTCTCGGGCCGGCGGATCACAGATGTCGAGGGCGCAATCGCTGCTGCGAGGCAGCTTGGGCCGCCGGCCGTTGTCGTAACTTCGATCCCGTCTGGGGAAGCGCAGCTCGTAAATGTCGCTGTGTCGCAAGATGGCGTGGGCATTGCAGTTGTCGAGAAGCGATCCGGCGTTCCGCATGGGACCGGCGATCTTTTCGCCGGCTTGCTTCTGGCGCGGCTGCTCTCAGGCGACCACTTGCCGCAAGCGCTTGCCACCGCAACGGACGGCGTGGGTAAAGCCTTGGCAGCAAGTACGGGCGATGCCGAATTGCGTCTTGCGGGCATCGACTGGTGAGACAGCCGACCTATTTGCCCGTCACAAACCGGTACTGAAAGTTCGCGGCCCCGCGTTGCTAAACGCATCGGTGCTTGCCAAACATTCCTTGAGGCGGCATAGGCGGTTGGGGCCGCAATGCGAGGAATTTCACATTGAACGATGCACCTGCGCGATCCGACGGCTTCAGCCGCGAGGCTGCAGCCGGGCTCATCCTGCTCGCAGCCGCTCTGCTTGCGCTTGGCGTTGCAAATTCTCCGCTCGGCTCGCTCTACGACAAGCTTCTGCACCATGAAGCGACGATCGGCATCGCCCCTCTGGCGCTCACCAAATCGCTCCTGCATTGGATCAACGATGGCCTGATGGCCATCTTCTTTCTGCTGGTCGGACTGGAGATCAAGCGCGAGTCGCTGATCGGGCCGTTGTCGAACCGTCGCAGCGCAAGCTTGCCGGTGATCGCGGCAATAGGCGGAATGATGGTTCCAGCGCTTATCTACACAGCGATCAACTGGGGTGATGCAGCAGCGCTTCGCGGCTGGGCAATCCCGGCCGCAACCGACATTGCTTTTGCCGTCGGCGTCATTGCCATGCTCGGCAAACGCGTACCCGCGTCATTGCGCGCCTTTCTGCTGGCGCTCGCCATCATCGACGATCTCGGCGCCATCATCATCATCGCGCTGTTCTATTCGGGCCATTTGTCGGTTTCGGCACTCGCTTTGGCGGCGGCAGGAATCGCAGTGCTCGCGGCGCTCAACCGGTCCGGCGTGACCAAAGCATGGCCGTACCTTGTGGTGGGCCTTTTCGTGTGGCTGTGCGTGCTCAAATCGGGCGTCCACGCGACGCTCGCTGGCGTCGTCACTGCGCTTGCCATTCCGTTCAACGGCCCAAAGGGGTCCGGCGACGGCCCTCTGCTCAAGCTCGAGCACGCGCTTGGACCCTGGGTCAGCTTTGCCATCGTGCCGATATTCGCGTTTTCCAATGCTGGCGTTTCGCTCGAGGGCATCACCTTCGAGGAACTCTTGACGCCGATCCCGCTCGGGATCGCGCTCGGCCTGTTCATTGGCAAAGCGATCGGTATCTATGGATTTGCGAAGCTAGCGATCAGAGCCGGCCTGGGCGAAATGCCACGCGGAGCATCAGACGTTCAACTGCTAGGCACGGCAGTGCTGGGCGGCATCGGCTTTACGATGAGCTTGTTCATCGGAATGCTGGCTTTCCCCGGCGCCGCGGCAGCAGCCGACCTGAGGCTCGGGGTCCTTACCGGATCGCTGATTTCAGCGGCCGTGGGCTACAGCATTCTGGCTAGCGCAGGTGGTACCCGCGCGAGCAAGAGCGAATAACGGAACACTCGTCAGGCACGAGCAAGGACAAATAAAATGAGCAGCTTTCCGGAATTGCTGGCAGATCGCTATCGCAGGTTCAAATTCCGCAATTACGTGCCGAATGCCGATCACTACGAAGAGCTCGCAACGCACGGACAGAACCCGGACACGATGATCATCTCGTGCTGCGACAGCCGGGTGGACCCAGAGACGATTTTCAACGCGATGCCTGGCGAGTTGTTCGTGCTGCGTAACGTCGCCAATCTCGTACCCCCATACGAAACGGGCGGCAAATTCCATGGTGTGAGCGCCGCGATCGAATTCGCGATCCTCAACCTGCGCATCAACCACCTGATCGTCATGGGCCATTCGAGCTGCGGCGGCGTGAAGGCCGCGCTCGACCAGCATGCCGCCGTGCAGACGGATGCGCAGTTCATCTCACGCTGGATGTCGATGCTGGATGAGGCACGACTTTCCGTGCTTGCGTCACATCAAAACGCTCCGCAAGCAGAGCGTCAGGCAGCGCTGGAGATGGCCGCCATCAAGACCTCCATCAACAATCTGCGGACATTCCCATTCGTCAAGGAGCGCGAAGAGAAGGGCCGCCTTTTGCTGCATGGGGCATATTTCGACATCAAGTCGGGAACGCTCTCCGTTCTCAACCACTCGCGCGATCAATTCTATCCGCTCTAAAGGCGCCCCCAAGGCGCTCAGCCGGTCGGGGCCTTTGCTTTCTCGATGACGGGGATGAGCTTTTCGGCGAGAGATTGGGCCGAGATAGGCCCGACGTGCTTGTAGATGATCTCGCCGTTGCGGCCGACAACAAACGTCTCGGGCATACCGTAAACACCCCAATCGATCGCGCGCCGACCATCGGAGTCCGTTCCGACAGCCGTGAAGGGATTGCCATAGCGGCTGAGGAAACGGCGGGCGGCGGCCGCGTCGTCCTTGTAGTTCACGCCGAAGATGGGCACTCCGGTTGCCGCATTCAGCTGCGCCAGCAGTGGGTGCTCCTCAACGCACGGCGCGCACCAGGACGCCCAGAAATTGACAACCGAGACTTTACCGGCACCCAGATCGCCGCTGGCAAACCCAGGCACGGACTTGCCTTCGGTTTGCAGACCGTCGACCGGCGGGAAGTCCGAGACGGGAACGGGTTTCCCGATGAGAGCGGAGGGCAGCTTCGAGGGATCTCCACCCATCAATGCCATTGCGAACATGACCGCGATCGCGGCAAAAATGGCCACGGGAAGCAAACGAAGAAAGCCGGATTTCTCTGCGGCTTCGCTCACGACGAGATCCCTGCCTGCGTGCCGCCGCGACGTCGCACGCCTCGGCCCTCAAGCTCTGCGAGCGCAGCGCGCTGGCGAACCCCGTCGTAGACGATCCATGCGATCAGCCCGCCGATCGTCACGGTGACGGCGGCGTAGGATGCCCAAATAAAGGCTGCGTGCGGTCCAAGGTCCATTGGGGCTACTCCGCGGCGCCTGCGTGCGCCGGCAAAGCGTCGCGGCTCGCGGCCTCCTGAAGACGGAGCGCTTTGACCCGGCGACGCAGCACCTCGTTGCGCATGGCGGCGAGGTGCATGGCGATGAACAACAACGTAAAGCCGACGGCCATGATGAGGAGCGGCCAGCGCATGCTGGGATCGACCGTCGATGTGAAATTGGTGGAGGGCTGGTGCAGGGTGTTCCACCATTCCACCGAGAACTTGATAATCGGCAGGATCGCCGTGCCAACGAGTGCCAGAACGGCCGTGAGCTTCGCCGCGGTTCCCTCGTCATCAAGGGACGAACGCAAGGCCATCAAACCGAGGTAGAGGAAAAACAGGATGAGGACCGACGTCAGCCGCGCGTCCCAGACCCAATAGGTTCCCCACATCGGCTTGCCCCAGAGCGAACCCGTTATCAACGCCAGTAGCGTGAACGCCGCGCCGATCGGTGCGGCAGCTTTGGCCGAGACATCAGCGAGCGGATGGCGAAAGACGAGAAGGCCGAAGCTCGACACCGCGATCAAGCCGTAGGTCATCAAGGCCAGCCACGCCGAGGGGACGTGGATATACATGATCTTCACCGTCTCGCCCTGCTGGTAGTCGGGCGGGGCTACGAAGAACACGAGGTAGAGACCATAGCCGATCAGCGCCGCGGCCGCGGTCGCGAACCACGGCAGCAAGGCGCCGGACACCTGCATGAAGCGGGTGGGATTAGCGAGCCGTTGCGTCCAACTTTGCATGGCGGGGATGTACGCTGTTCCAGTCGGCTGTGCAATGAACGCAGCCGGACAAAGGCTAATGCAGCTGAATACGCAATGCAGCAGCGGCCGCAACAGGGCAAAGCACGGCCGCAACAAGTGAAATTGCGGTAAGGATCATGAGAGATGAGGCCGAACCGCCCGCCGCGTCTGGGCCGAGTGCGGCGCTTACCGCCGAGATGCCAAATATGAGCGTCGGGATGTAAAGTGGTAGCACGATCAGCGCGAGCAAAAGACCTCCACGGCGCGCCTTCAGCGTCAGCGCCGCGCCAACCGCGCCAAGGAAACTAACTGCGGGCGTGCCTATCAACATCGCGGAAACGAGCATCGGGTAGGCCGCAAGATCGAGGTTCAGGAGGATGCCGAGTAGAGGTGCGAGCACGGCCAGGGGAATGCCCGTCGACAGCCAGTGCGCAATCGACTTCGCGGCGGCAACGAGTTCGAGCGGCACGGCGCCCGTCGCTAGTACATCCAGCGAGCCGTCCTCGTAGTCGGTCTCGAACATGCGCCCAAGAGACAGCAATGCGCTCAGCAGAAGCGCGATCCAGAGTACGCCGGATGCAATGCGCGACAGCAGCTTCAAATCCGGTCCGAGGCCAAGCGGCATCAACGCGACCACGACGACGAAGAAGCCGAGCGCGGTACCAAGCGCACCGCCTTCGCGGAAAGCGAGACGCAGATCGCGCTTGATGAGGGCGAAAAAGGCCGTCACGCGGCTTGCCTCAGCTTGTCGAGATTCAACTCGCGGGCCCGGTCGATCGCGAGCGGCAGGTGGGTCGCGACGATCGCGATACCGCCCGCGTGCGTGTGCAGGTTGACGGCGCGCGAGAGCAGCTCTGACGACGCCGCGTCGAGCGACGCGGTCGGCTCATCCAGAAGCCAGATCGGCCGATCAACGGCAAGCAAACGGGCAAGGCCGGCGCGCCGGCGTTGTCCGGCCGACAGAAAGGCGACTGGGAAGTCGGCCAACCCCGCGAGGCCAAAATGTTTGAGCGCAGCCGCGACCCGGCCTCCCGACGGCGGTCTGGATGACAAGAACTGGGACCAGAAGGCGAGGTTTTCGGAGACTGTCAGGTTCGCCTTGGCGGCATTGGCGTGGCCGACGATATGGACCTGCTCGGCCAACGATTTGTCATTGTCGCCGCCGGCCAATCGGATCGATCCGTGGGACAACGGCAAAAAGCCGGCTATAGAGCGCAGCAAGGTCGTTTTGCCGGCACCGTTCGACCCCGAAAGCACGAGCGCCTCACCCGAGGCCACCGTGAAACTCAGGTCGTCGATGACGGTACGGCCACCCCGGTCGATGGCCAAGTTCTCGGCAATGATCTGCACTTAAGTTCGATCCGTGGCGTAAAGTCGTGCAACCGGGTGGCATTTGATCGCAAATGCCGGCACTGCCGCAGAGCCCTGGTTCACATTTGGCGAGCGGCTATATAAAAGGCACATCGTACGTTTCGCTAGCGCAAAAGCGGAAATGCTGCGGAGCCATAACGGCAAGCCACAGCAGGTCCGGTCCGCCGGCACACCGGCGGCGCAGCTCTTCGTCAAACTCTCTACCGGAGGCCTGACCTTGAGCGCCCAAACGCCTGTTTCCGACGACAGCTTCAAATGCCGCAAAACCCTCACAGTCGAGGGCAAACCCTACGTTTACTATTCGCTGCCTGATGCCGAAGCCAACGGCCTTGCCGGTATCTCGCGACTGCCGTTCTCGATGAAGGTTCTGCTTGAGAACCTGTTGCGTCATGAGGACGGCCGCTCGGTCACCAAGGCCGACATCGCCGCTATGGCGGAATGGCTGCAGAACAAGGGCAAGGCGGAGAAGGAAATCGGCTTCCGACCGGCCCGCGTGCTGATGCAGGACTTCACCGGCGTACCGGCCGTTGTTGATCTTGCGGCCATGCGCGACGGCATGAAGACGCTCGGCGGCGACCCGACCAAGATCAATCCACTCGTCCCGGTCGATCTTGTTATCGATCACTCGGTGATCGTGGACGACTTCGGCTCGCCCAAGGCCTTCGCAAACAACGTCGCGCTTGAATACGAGCGCAATGGCGAGCGCTATAACTTCCTGAAATGGGGCCAGGGGGCGTTTGAGAATTTCCGCGTTGTGCCGCCGGGAACGGGCATCTGTCACCAGGTCAACCTGGAGTATCTGGCACAGACGGTGTGGACCAACACGATGGCGGATGGCTCGACCATCGCCTACCCTGACACGCTCGTCGGAACCGACAGCCACACCACGATGGTCAACGGCCTTGCGGTGCTGGGCTGGGGCGTCGGTGGCATCGAGGCGGAAGCCGCCATGCTCGGCCAGCCGCAGTCGATGCTCATCCCCGAGGTAATCGGATTCAAACTGACGGGAAAGCTCAAGGAAGGCGTCACGGCGACCGACCTCGTTCTTACAGTTACGCAAATGCTGCGTAAGAAGGGCGTGGTGAACAAGTTCGTCGAGTTCTTCGGTCCAGGTCTCGACAACATGACGCTGGCGGACCGGGCGACGATCGCCAACATGGCGCCTGAATACGGCGCCACTTGCGGTTTTTTCCCGGTCGACGGCGAGGCGCTCAGCTACCTCACCATGTCGGGGCGCGATGCACACCGCGTGGCGCTGGTTGAAGCCTACAGCAAGGCACAAGGGCTGTTCCGGGTGTCTGGTTCCGAAGATCCCGTCTTTACCGATACCCTGTCGCTCGATCTGGGTGATGTCGTGCCGTCGATGGCGGGGCCGAAGCGGCCGGAAGGGCGGATCGCGCTTTCCGACATCAAGTCCGGTTTCGCGACTGCGCTCGAGGGCGAATACAAAAAGCCGGGCGAACTTGGCAAGCGCGTGCCCGTAGAGGGCAAATCCTTCGATCTCGGTCACGGCGACGTCGTCATCGCGGCCATCACGAGCTGCACCAATACGTCGAACCCGAGCGTGCTGATCGCGGCCGGCCTTCTCGCTCGCAATGCCGCCGAGAAAGGCCTCGACCGCAAGCCGTGGGTGAAGACCTCGCTCGCCCCGGGGTCGCAGGTCGTTGCCGCCTATCTTGAGAAAGCCGGACTGCAGCCCTACCTCGACAAAATCGGATTCAATCTGGTTGGTTTCGGCTGCACCACCTGCATCGGCAATTCCGGGCCTCTGCCGGCCGAGATTTCGAAGTCGATCAACGACAATGGCCTCGTCGCGGCGGCGGTGCTTTCGGGCAACCGCAACTTCGAGGGCCGTGTCAGTCCCGACGTGCAAGCGAACTATCTCGCTTCACCCCCACTGGTCGTTGCCTACGCTCTTGCAGGCAGCGTGCAGAAGGATTTGACGACCGAGCCGCTTGGCACGGGCAAAGATGGCAAACCCGTTTACCTCAAGGACATCTGGCCGACTACGCAGGAGATCCAGGACTTCATCGCCAAGAACATCTCACGCGAGCTCTTCAAGTCGCGTTACGCCGATGTCTTCAAAGGGGATACCAATTGGCAGGCGATCCAGTCGGGATCGGACCTCACCTACGGCTGGAACAACGATTCCACCTATGTGCAGAACCCGCCCTACTTCAGCGGCATGAAACAAACGCCGCCACCGATAAAGGACGTCACGAACGCGCGCGTGCTTGGGCTGTTCGGCGACAAGATCACGACCGACCACATCTCGCCTGCGGGCTCCATCAAGACGCAAAGCCCCGCCGGCAAGTATCTGCTCGATCACGGCGTGAAGCCCGCGGACTTCAACCAGTATGGTACACGCCGCGGCAACCACGAGGTGATGATGCGCGGCACGTTCGCCAACATCCGCATCAAGAACCATATGGTGAAAGACGCAAGCGGCAACGTGAAGGAGGGCGGCCTTACGATCCACTATCCGTCGGGCCAGGAGATGCCGATCTATGATGCCGCCATGCTGTACGAGAACGAGAACGTGCCCCTGGTCGTCTTCGCGGGCGTCGAATACGGCAATGGTTCATCGCGCGACTGGGCGGCCAAGGGTACTAATCTGCTCGGCGTGCGCGCCGTGATCGCGCAGTCGTTCGAACGTATCCACCGATCGAACCTGGTTGGCATGGGCATCGTGCCATTCACGTTCCAGGACGGGACGTCGTGGCAGACGCTCGGCCTCAAGGGCGACGAACTCGTGTCGATCCCTGGCCTGGCAAGCGTCAAACCGCGGCAGACCATCGAGATCGCCATCACGCGGGCCGATGGATCGAAGCTCGCCGTGCCGGTGCTTTGCCGTATCGATACGCTGGACGAGATCGAGTATTTCAAGAACGGCGGCATCCTGCACTACGTCCTGCGCAATCTGGCGGCTTAGGCCGGCGAGCTTGGACGAAGCATATGGCCCGCCGGGAGTTCCGGCGGGCTTTACATTTTTTCATCTGCACAAACGTAAGGGATCGATGATCGCTGGCGTATTAAGATTGCTTGCGCGGCCGACCACGCCACGTCACATCACCGCGACGTGACCGGCGTTTAACTTTTGCAGCGGCGTGCCAGACGCTAAATACCAGAAAGAGGCGGGGCATGACCTGCCAGGATCTGAACACCATGCGCCTGCCGATCGTCGTACTCAGCATTCTGTTCTCGACCGCTACGCTGCCCGCCTTCGCCCAAACGGAGGGGGTAACCGATCCCGTCACTGGGATACCCAAGGTTCCGATCCGCGGTGTCGTGGAGCTGTTCACCAGCCAAGGGTGCTCCTCGTGTCCGCCGGCCGATGCGCTGCTAAAGACGCTGTCGGAGGATCCGTCGATTATCGCGCTGACGCTTCCGGTCGACTATTGGGACTATCTGGGCTGGAAGGACACGTTTGCTTCGCCGCGCAACTCCGAGCGGCAGAAGAACTATGCGAAAGTCCGCGGCGACGGGGCAATCTACACGCCGCAGGCTGTCGTCAACGGAAGCGTACACGTCAACGGCGCGAAAAAGAGCGAAATCCTAGGCGCGATCGACAAGACGTCGAAGGATGAGACGCTGCAGCGGGTGCCGCTACGCTTCTGGCAGGAGCGCAACACGCTTCATATCCAGCTAGGTCCGGCAGACCCGAAAAAGCCGGTGCACGAGGCGACAATCTGGCTCGGCGTCGTCCAGGCTTCCGGCGCCATCGACGTCAAGGAAGGCGAGAACGGCGGCAAGACCTTAACTTACACGAACGTGGTGCACGAGATGGCACCCATTGGCCTGTGGCGCGGCCAGCCGATGGAGATATTGATCCCACGTGCGGCGGTCATGCTTGCGGAAACTCAGAAGTCGGTCGTCCTGATCCAGGAAGGCCGAGCCGGTCCGATCATCGGCGCCGCCTGGGCCGGTCTCTGGTAGGGGCATTTGCGGCGCCAGCGCCTTACGCGGCCAAGCCGCGCTTCTTCATCAAGCCATCGATCTTAGGCGCGCGGCCGCGAAACGCGACGTAAGCATCGTGGGGATCGCGGCGATTGCCTGCCGAATATATGAACTCACGCAGTTTGCGCGCGGTCGGGGCATGGAAGACGTCGCCCGCCTCCTCGAACGCCGCGAACGCGTCGGCGTCCATGACCTCCGACCAGAGGTAGCTGTAGTAGCCTGCCGCATAGCCCGACATGATGTGCATGAAGTGGGGCAAGCGGTGCCGCATGACGATCTCTTCCGGCATACCGATGCTCGCAAGTGCGGCCTGTTCGAAGCGCTCGATATCGCCGAATTCGGCCTGATCAGCCGAATAGAGCGCGATATCGACGAGTGCGCAGGACGTGTATTCGACCGTCGCGAAGCCCTGATTGAAGTTGCGCGCCGCCTTCACGCGCTCGCGCAGTGCCTTCGGCATGGGCTTGCCTGACTTGTGATGGACGGCGAAGGTCCCCAACACCTCAGGTGTCGACAGCCAGTGCTCGTAAAGCTGGGACGGCAGCTCGACGAAGTCGCGCGAAACCGACGTTCCCGAGATCGACGGATAGGTGACATCCGACAACAGGCCGTGCAGGCCGTGTCCGAACTCGTGAAAGAGCGTGCGTGCATCGTCGAACGTGAGGAGAGCGGGTGCATTATCGGCACCCTTCACAAAGTTCAAGACGTTGACGATGACGGGCGTCTGTCCCTTGCCGAGCTTGTGCTGAGAACGAAAGCCCGACATCCAGGCGCCCGAGCGCTTGGAGCGCCGCGCGAAGTAGTCGCCGAGGAAAATGCCAACCTGTTCGCCCTTGGCGTTCTTCACCTCCCAGACGCGAACTTCCGGATGGTAGCTCTTGATATCGGGCCGCTCTTTGAACGACAGGCCAAACAGGCGGCGGGCACAGTCGAATGCCGCCTCAATCATTTTGTCGAGCTGCAGGTAGGGTTGCAACTCGGCCTCGTCGAGGTCGAACTTCGCCTTGCGAACCTTCTCGGCATAGTAGCGCCAGTCCCACGGCGCGATGGCGGCATTGTCGCCAAGCCTCTGGGCCTCGGCGGCAAGGGCCGCACCCTCCTCGCGTGCGCGTGCGACAGCGCGCGGCCAAACGGCGTGCAGCAGATCGGTCACGTTCTTCGGTGTCTTGGCCATCGTGTCGCTGAGACTGAAGTCGGCGAAGGTATCGTAGCCCATCAGGTGCGCGTACTCTTTGCGCAGGGCGACCGCCTCAGCGACGATCTGGCGGTTATCGGAATCGCCCGTGTTGGCACCGCGCGCGATCCAAGCTTTGAAGGCCTGCTCGCGCAAATCGCGGCGGGCCGAGTAGGTTAGAAAACCCTCAACGCTCGAACGCGCGAGCGTGACGAGCCCCTTGCCGGGCAAGCCCGCGTCGGACGCCGCGCGTTCCGCGGACGCCCGCAAGCCCGCGGGCAGGCCATCGAAATCCCTTTCGTCTTCAAGCACGAGCCGCCAGGACTGCTCGTCCTTCAACACGTTCTGCATGAACTGCGTGACAAGCGTCGCGAGGCGGGCGTTGATCTCCTTGACGCGCGACTTAGCGGCGGCGGATAAGCGTGCGCCGGCGCGCACGAATTCGAGATGGTGGCGCTCCAGAACGCGGCGATCCTCGTCGCTCAGACGCAGGCTATCGCGGCGATGGTGGAGATCATCGATGCGGGCGAACAGCCGCTTGTCGAGCATCATCTGGGATTCGTGAGCGGCGAAGCGCGGCGCCAAATCGCGCGCGATCTCCTGCAGCTCTGGTGTTGCGTCGGTGGCCTCGAGATTGAAAAAAACAGCGCCGACGCGCGACAGCAAGCGGCCCGCCTTTTCGATCGCCAGGATCGTGTTGGCGAAGGTGGGCTTTGCCTTGTTGCGGGCGATCTTGTCGAGCTCGGCGCGATGCTCGCGAAACGCCTTGTCGAAAGCCGGCTTGAAGTGCGCGGCTTCGATCTTTTGAAAGGGCGGAAGTCCGAGCGGCGTACTCCAGGTCACGAGCAGCGGGTTTGGCGACGACTTTGGCTCGCCGTTCGATTTGCTGGATTTGAGTGTTGTCTTTTTGGCGGGACGGCGGACAGGCTTACGGGCAGTTCGCGGCATGTGGGCACCTCTCGCGCCACATATAGGCGTGCCGGCGGCTTCGGGCTTTGAAAATTGCCGTGAAAGCATAAAAAATCGAAGGGCCGGTGGGGAGCCGGCCCTTCGGGAGACATGGCATTTCAGGTCTGATCCGCCAGGCTGGGGGCCATGGCGGGGGGACAATCAGGGAGAGTTGCCCGACGGCTGAACCCTAGAATTTGGCCCCGGGGGGCTGGGGGGCTGTCGTCCAGAGCCGGATCGTGAGAACAACCTCAGGCAACGGTTGTATCTATGCCGAGCCAATGAGGCCGTTTATGGCCGCTTGCTGGTCGCGAATTTGTCGAGCGCGGGGTAATTCGGTGCCGACTTAAGCACGGGACCAACACGCGACCGCAACTGAGGCTTGCAATCGACGGGCGTTGGCGCAAATCTGTCATGGAAGCGAAGGGAGGCGCCATTGAGCGACACTGACCCGATAGTCTTCCGCCCGCGGCTTGCGGGCAATTTGGACGCACAGGCTGCGCCCAGCAGTTTAGATGCCGTATCTCAAACCAGTTTCAATCGCCACGAACTCACCACCATACTCGACCTCTACGGCCGCAAGGTCGCGTCCGGCGCTTGGCGCGATTATTCGATCGACCTGCTCCGCGAGAGAGCGGTGTTCTCGGTTTTCCGTAAGGCGAGCGAATTCCCTCTCTACAGCATCGTCAAGGATCCGCGCCAGGCACGGCGACAAGGCGCCTATAGCGTTGTAGCGGCCGGCGGGCTCATCATGAAACGCGGACATGACCTCAAGCGCGTGCTCGGCGTGCTCGAAGATCGGCTCGATCTCGTCACCCGCTAGACAAACAAAAAGCCCCGGTTTCCCGGGGCTTTCGTTTGGCACGTTGGTACCGCTCATTCGCTGTTGGCGAGACCCAACAGGTTCAGGATGTGCACGAACAGCGTGACGAAGCTGCCGTACAGCATGAACGCGCCGAAGATCGAGGAGCGCTTCAGGGCCTGCTCACCGCCATAAGCCGCGTTCTCAATGTACATGCTCTTGATGAGCTGCGTCTCGAACGCCGTGACAGCCGCGAACAGCAGCACGACGATCGTCGAGATCACGAAGCTGACGGTCTTGCTGGTGCCCGGGTCGGTGATGAAGAAGAAGCTCACCAGCATGGCTATGATCAAACCGATCGATGCCATCGACAGGAAGCCGCTCCAGCCCGTCATATCCTTTTTCGTCGTGTAGCCGATGAGGCTCATTGCTGCAAAGGTAGCGGCAGCGATGAAGAACGCCTGGCCGACGAGGCCGACATGGCCGGTCGATATGAACATCGCAACCATCGGCGCGATGAGTGCGCCCCAAAGCGCGCAGTAGAGCCAATAGGCGCCGTGCGCGAGCACCTCGCTACCGGAGTAGAAGAGCTTCGGCGCAAAGAAGCCGAGGCCGAGGATCGCCGCAAACAAAACCCACTTCATGGGGCCGAGGGCGATGGCCGCCATGACTCCCGGATTGGCGATCAGCAGCATCACGACCGCAGCCGTGCCGGCGATACCGAGCGCCATGTAATTGTACGTTCCGAGCATGAATGAGCGCAGACCCTCGTCGATCGCGCCCGCGCTGCGTGAACCGCCGAGCGAGCCTGTCGGTCGGGTGTAGACTTCAGCCATGTTCTCCAAATCCCTTAGTTAAGCCGGCACAAATCACCGGACCTGCGAAGCAATATGAGGGGCCATCCCGCTCAGTTCAAGACCGACGCCCTTGCTCTCGCAACGATTTGACTTACTCGGATCGCAGATACGGCACCGACGGCGCCCTTAACACTGTCCAGGTCCCGAGACCGCCAAACAACGCAATCAGTCCGGCCGCGACAGCCAGCGTTTGCAGAACGGCGTTCAGTGAGAATACGAAGTCCAATTCCATCAACTGGGTTACCGCGACCCAGGCAACGAAGCTTCCGATGATGATTGCGACGAGCGCAGCGATGAGTGCGAGCAGTGCGTATTCAATGGCGTGAGCCGCGAGCACCTGGCTGCGGCGTGCGCCGATCGTTTTCAGGATAACGGCTTCCAGAATGCGCCGCCGTTGCGCTGTCGCAAGCGCACCGGCAAGGACGAGCGCACCGGCTAAAAGCGTGACACTGCCGGCGACCTGGACCGCCGTCATCACCTTCGAGAAGACCTTGTTGAACTGGTCGATCGCGTCGCGCACACGGATCGCGCTCACCGAGGGAAACGATTTGCCGAGGTCGCGGGCGAACTCCGCCTCCCTGGCGCGGTCGGTCCCATGGGGCAGCCGAATGGTGGCCAAAAGGTTATGGGGTGCAGCCTGGAGAGTGTTGGGTGAGAAGACCATCACGAAGTTGATCGCTAGGCTCTCCCATTTCACCTCGCGCAGGTTCGAGATTGTCGCCTCGATATTGCGGCCGAGCACGTTGACGGTCACCTTATCGCCAAGACCGACACCGAGCTTCTTCGCCAGCTCGGCTTCAAACGAGACAAGCGGCGGGCCATCGTACCCCGCCGGCCACCACGAGCCCGCGACGACGGTCGAGCCTTCAGGCACCTTGTCCGTGTAGCTCAGGCCGCGGTCGCCATTCAGGACCCATTGGGCGTCAGGCGGTGCCTTCATTTCCTCAACCGGCGTGTCCTTGAGCTTCACAAGGCGGCCACGCAGCATCGGCGCCTCGCTCATGATCGAGCCAGGCACAAGCGTCTGCACGCGCGCCTGCATCGCCTGCAGGTCATCCTTGGCCAGGTCGAGCAGAAAATAATCGGGCGACTGGTCCGGCAAGCGGTCCTTCAGCTCAGCAACGAGCGAGGAATTGGCGAGAGCGACGGCAACAAGCATCGAAAGGCCGGTGCCGAGCGAGAGCACGACGGAACGGGTCAGTCCGTCCGGCGCGCCGATGTTTCGCGTCGCGAGCGCCAGCGGAGGATAGCTTGACCTGGGAACCTTGCGCGCCAGCCGTGTGACGAGCGCGCCGAGCCAGCCGAACACGGCAAGCGTCAGCACCAAACCGGCAGCGACATAGAACGCGATGTAGCGCGGCTCGGACGTGTAGAGCGCCATCGCAAAAAGCGCGGCAACGAGTACGGCGGAACAAACCATGATGGATCGGCGCGGTCTGCCGCCGACACCGGCGATCGAATCCCGGAACAGCACGCTGGCACGGACGTTCTCAACGCGGCCAAGTGGCCAGAGCGCAAATAGCAGAGCAACCAGGGCGCCGTAGATGCCGGCGACGGCCAAGCTGCGCGGCGACACGTTGAAGTCAGTCCTGACCGGAAGAATGTCGCCATAGAAGCTGTCGATCAGCGCCGGCACGGCGACGCCGAGTGCCAAACCGATCGCGATGCCGACGGCACTCATGGCGAGAATCTGGACCAGAAAGATGCCTATGACTTGCGTACCGGTGGCCCCGACGCTGCGCAGCGTCGCGATCACTTTCACGCGCTTGTCAACAAAGGTCGCCACCGCGTTGGCGATGCCGACACCGCCCACCAGCAAGGATGCAAGCCCGATTAGAATCAAGAACTGGCGCAGCCTATCGAGCGTGCGCGTGATCTGGGGTGAGGGATCGTGGCGATCGACGCTGGAGAAGCCCGCCTGCGGCAACCGCTTGGCGAAATCGAGCCGCGTTTGCTGGAGCGCTTCCCTCGTCGAAGGTGCGTCGGGCGGGAGCTTGATCGCATAGCGCCACCGCACGAGCGTTCCCGGCTTCACCAGCCCGGTGGCTTGGAGCGTATCAAGAGAAACGAAGATGCGCGGGCCATAAGTTAGGCGGTCGGCAACCGCGTCAGGCTCGGACGACAGGACCGAGCGAACAACCACGTCTCGCTCGCCGATGCGGACCGTTTCTCCCAACTTGATGCCGAGCCGTTCCAGCAGCATAGGATCGACGACGGCGCCACTACCGGTTATGGCGGAGGCGAAATCCGGCCCTCCCTCAACCTCCACAACTCCGGCCATGGGGTAGGAGGCGTCCACCGCTTTCAACTCGGCAAGTGCCTGATCCGAGCCATCCGGCCGGCGCGCCATCGTGCGCATGGTCGCCGTTTCGCTGACGCGGCCCATTTCACGAAGTGCCGCAAGCTCATCGACGCTTGCGCGGGTGTGCATGCGCGCGAACGTCATGTCGCCGCCCAGGATGGCTTCGCCCTGACGGGCGAAGCCAGCGCGAAGTGCATCGGCCAGCGCGCCAACGGCGGCAATCACCATCACGCCAAGAGCGAGGCAAGCGATGAAGATCTGAAAACCCCTTAAGCCACCGCGCAGTTCGCGCGTTCCAATCCTGGAGATGGCCAGCCAACCGGCCGGGCGTTCGGCCCCCGAATCGCGCTGCAGCGTGTGGACCGTCATGGCGACACCGAGCGGACGGCGGACTTCGTCGGCTCGTCTGCAACGATGTTGCCGTCGGCCATACGGATCACGCGGTCGGTCATGGCCGCGAGCCGTTCGTCGTGCGTGACAAGCACGAGGGTCGCGCGCATCCGGCTGCGCAAGCCAAACAGCAAATCCACGATCTGGCGTCCGGTCTTGCCATCGAGATTGCCGGTCGGTTCATCAGCCAGAATAAGGCCGGGCTTGCGGCTCAAAGCGCGGGCGATGGCGACGCGCTGCTGCTCACCGCCTGACAGTTCGGCCGGGAAATGGTCGACGCGCTGCTCAAGGCTCACTTCGCCTAAAAGCTCACGGCCGCGCTCGAATGCGTCTGCCTCGCCGGCGAGCTCCATCGGCAACGCGACGTTCTCAAGCGCGGTCATCGTGGGAACGAGATGGAACGACTGGAAGACGATGCCGATTTCGCGGCCACGGAACACGGCAAGCTCGTCTTCCGATTGGGAGCCGAGCGCCCTGCCGCGAACCGAGACGATACCGCTTGACGCGCGCTCGAGCCCAGCCATCACCATCAGCAGTGAGGTCTTGCCGGACCCTGACGGTCCGACGATCGCCGCGGATTGTCCCTGGGGGATGTTCAGCGATACGCCGCGCAGGATATGCACGGGGCCGGCACGGCTTGTCAGCGTAAGGTGAACATTATCAAGGTGAATGATGGGCTCGGTCACATGCGGCCTTTCGTGGTCGGGACGTCGGATTAAGCGAGGGGTTGTACGTCTGCGTGCGACAATCTACGTCACTGTCACCGATTTGGGTGCTGGTTGAGGCCTAATGATGATGCCGCGTTCGAAGCCAAGAAATTTCTCCATTCTTGCCGTCTGCATTGCGGGTCTTGCAACATTGGTATTCATGACCTCCGCACCATCTCTGCGCGCGGCCACAGAAAACGACCCGATCAAGATCGTGGCGTTCGGCGACAGCCTGACTGCCGGGTACATGCTGAAACCCTCCGAAGCCTTCCCTGCGCAGCTTCAGATGGCGTTGCAGGCCAAGGGACACAAGGTGGAGGTTATTAATGCCGGAGTTTCAGGCGATACGACCTCAGCGGGGCTGGAGCGGCTGGAATGGACGCTGCAGTCTGGCGCGGACGCCGTGATCCTCGAACTTGGGGCCAACGACGCCCTGCGCGGCGTGCAGCCAAGGGTCGCTTACAACAACCTCGACCGAATGTTGAAAATCATCAGGGGCAAAGGCACCGATGTCCTGATCGCAGGGATGCGGGCGCCCGGCAACTGGGGTCCGGAGTATGCCGCCGAGTTCAACACGATGTATCAGCAGCTCGCAAATATGCATGATGCGGCACTCTATCCCTTCTTCCTCGAAGGCGTCGCCGTCTGGAAGGATGACGGCCTCGACACGCGTTACATGCAGGAAGATGGGCTGCATCCGACCGCTGAGGGCGTAGGGGAGATCGTCAAACGCATCCTGCCCGACGTTGAAGCATTGATCGCGCGCGTTAAGGCACGCAAAGCCGAAGCGCCAAAAAACTAGGCGTTGTCATGCCGCGACTATTCACGGCCATCGAGCTGCCTGACGAGATCCGCGACCAACTGTACCGCCTGCATCAGCCGTTGCCGGGCGCGCGGTGGATCGCGCGCGAGAACTATCACATCACGCTCCGCTTCGCCGGCGACATCGATGCGGCATCCGCGCGGGAATTTGCGCAGAACCTTGCCCAGATCGAGCCGGACGGCTTTGAAATCATGCTCAAGGGTGTCGGTGCGTTTGGCGGCGATGACCCACATTCGGTTTGGGCCGGCGTCGAGCTTTCGCCCGAACTGGAGGCTTTAGCGCGCGCGCATGAAAAAGCGGCGCGGGCTGCGGGCCTGCCGCCTGAGAAACGGCCATTAAAGCCGCATGTAACGCTCGCGCGCCTCAAACATTCCAACGCGGAAGCCGTCGCGCGCTACCTCACACGCTTCGGCGGCTTTCGAGCCGAGCCGTTTTTCGTGACGCGCACGGTGCTGATGTCGTCGCGGCCAAGCATCGGCGGAGGGCCGTATGCGATCGAGGACGCGTTTCCGATGCGGGGCATGGGCGGCTTGGGCGGCGATGACGAATTGCAGGCGTGGTAGCGGGCGTTAGCGCGGCACGGTATGCGAGTTGCCGGCGGCGATGCGGCTGCTGCGCGGCGCCGGCCTGATCTTGAACTTCCCCGCTCGCGGATAGTCCCGCCGCACAACAGGTTCGCGATCGGCCGATCGGAGCATTTCGCTCACCGCAATTGATGATGATGCAAGCGCGGGAGCACGCTCAATCAACAGCCGGCTAACCCGGTCTTTGGCTTGCTCTACCGCGGCGGCGAGCGCGTATTCGCGATGGCGCGCGATTGCCTGAAGCGACCACGGCGGCGGTTTGCAGGCGCAGCCCGGTTGGAGTGCTCTGCGATAGGCAAATGCGTTCGGCGCGTCCGTGTATCTTCGGCCTTCAAGATCTATCATTGTCTGCGGGCCGCCGCTTAACGGGGCATAAAACAGCCTTGCTTGGCCGTTGCAAGACGACGTACAGCGTGCGGCATCTTCCGAAAAATCGGCGCGAAGCGCGTTCTGGCGAAGCGGGAAGTAGAAGCCATCGCAGGCGCGCACGCAGTAGGTGACGTACGGCGCTGGCAGATCGCGTGGTGACTCGGCAGGCGCAGCCGGCTGCTCTTCGACAGCAGCTTCGGGCGTAAACGGCACGGATTGAGGCTCGAAGCGATAAAACCTTTGCGGCGGGATCGTGCGCGCGAGGCCTTGGCTCTCCGCATAAGCCGGCGTTCGCCGTTCGAGAATTTGGGCGCGTGTCGGCGCAGTCGCGACGATGACGACGATAAATACCAGTCCAGCAACAGCCCAACGCGCCATACGCATCACGCACAGATGCTTCGCGAGCCGTGAGATACGGGCGAAGTTCGGCGGTGATAGCTAGGTTGGCGATTTTCTGCGTTGTTTAACGCGCTATATCGTCAACACGACCTTACCGGTTGCCTCGCGGCGATCCAGAACGCTGAGCGCGTCGGCAATTCGCTCAAGCGGGAATGTGCCATGGATGCGCGGCGCGAGCTTTCCGGCGGCGACCCAATCGAGCAGACGGCCCATGTTTGCGGCATGCGCCCGCGGAGCGCGACGGACGCTTTCGCCCCAGAAAACGCCAAGCATCGCCGTGCCTTTGACGAGCAGCAGATTGGTCGGGATGCGCGGAATGTCGCCCGACGCGAAGCCGACGACCAGGAAACGCCCTTGCCAGGCGAGTGCGCGCACCAGCTGTTCTGTGGCCTCGCCACCGATGCAGTCGTAGACGACATCGGCACCCTTATTAACTGTGAGCGTGCGCACCGATTGCTTCAAGTCTGAACCCGGAAACAAAATCACTTCGTCAGCGCCACTATGCTTCGCGATCTCCAATTTTTCGGGCGACGAGGCAACCGCGATCACGCGCGCTCCCATCTGATTTGCAATTTCGACAGCCGCTTGGCCAGCACCACCGGCTGCGCCGGTCACAACGACAGTCTCGCCGGGCTTGAGTTGCGCGCGGTCGTTCAAGCCATGCAACGCCGTGCCGTAGGTCACCGACAAACCCGCTGCGACGACGTCTGAGACCGCATCTGGTATGGCCACCAGATCGCCGGCTTTAACCGTGATCTTTTCTCGCGCGCCGCCATAGTTTACGTAAGCCATGACGCGCGTGCCGGGTGCGATGTCTGCGCCCGCCGTCTCAACGATACCAGCGATCTCGGCGCCCGGGGAGAATGGCAAATCAGGCTTATGCTGATACTTGCCGCGTGTGATCAGCGTATCCGCGAAGTTGAGGCCGACCGCCTTGACGCGCACGGTCACCTCGCCCGGACCCGCCTGTGGTTCGGGGATGTCGGCCAGTTCTAGTGCCGAAGGACCATCGAGGCTCTTGCATAGAGCCGCCCTCATATGACACCTCCCAATGGCGCGGAGCCGGCAAAGAATCTATTGCCCGGCGCTTGCACGAACGACGCTCAAGAGCACGGCCGGATGACGAGAACAAGCAGCAATTGGCCGCCCACCGCCAAGGGGTATTTCGCCATCGGCGCCGAGCGGATGTCGAAATCGCTGAACCTTGGTAACCTGATGCGTTCGGCCCACGCCTTCGGCGCGAGCTTCACCTTCACGATCGGCGCGACGTACCGTGCCCAGGAAGCGTACGCCGATACGTCGAAGACGCAGCTTCGTCTGCCGCACTACAATTGGGTGTCTCTTGAAGACATCGCCCTGCCCGGCGGATGCAAGCTTGTCGGCATCGAATTGCTCGATGAAGCCATCGATCTGCCGAGCTTTCGCCATCCGCTGCGCGCGGCCTACGTATTAGGACCTGAACTCGGCTCGCTTTCGCCACCGCTGCTTGATCGCTGCGATTATGTTGTCAAGATACCGACGAGCTTTTGCGTCAACGTCGCGATGGCGGGGGCCATCGTGATGTACGACCGCGTCAAGTCACTCGCGCGATTTGCAGAGCGGCCGGTCAGCGAAGGGGGACAGTGAATGATCGACTTGCGCATTCTGCTGCTGGCCGGCGCCGCGCTGACGCTGGCCGTGCCGGCGTCGGCGCAAGAGATGACGACCGCGGGTACGTTCAGCGACTGGTCGCTTTTAACGGACGGCGCAACCCCTCCTCAGTTCTGTTTCATTACCAGCGAACCGAAGTCGACATCTCCGAAGGGCGCCTCACGCCAGGCGCCGCGCGCCTACATCTCCGCCTGGCGGAAAGACGGCATAAAAGGTGAGGTAAGCTTCCGCATGGGCTTTCCGGTGAAAAAGTCTGGCGAGGGAACGGCAACAGTCGCGCCCGTTGGATTTAAACTGTTCGGCTCGGGCGATAGAGCATTCGTGAGCGATGCGACGCAGGAGTTGAAGCTCGTCGAGGCTATGAAGAAGGGCGATGAACTGACGATTGAGATCACGTCCGAGCGCGGTACGGTCGTGACTGATACCTATTCGCTTGCAGGCATTGGGCAGGCGCTGCAAAAGCTGCGAGAGACGTGCTTCTGAAATTTCGGACTTAGCGGCCGCGTGTGCGCAAGTGCAGATAGAGCGCGCCTTCGCCGCCGTGGGCGATGGCGGCGGTTGCGTAGCTCACGACGTAAGGGCGCAGATCGGGTTCGTCGAGCCAACGCGGCACGTTACGTTTCAGGATGCCGCGC
Organism: uncultured Hyphomicrobium sp.; assembly: GCA_964651805.1. GTDB lineage: Bacteria > Pseudomonadota > Alphaproteobacteria > Rhizobiales > Hyphomicrobiaceae > Hyphomicrobium_B. The sequence continues at coordinate 103,954 of CAZYXX010000002.1, forward strand.
TCGCGCGGTATGATGTCATCGCTCGACATCGTGGGCTTGCCCTTGCCAGTGATGACCAGAACCCAGCGCTGGCCTTTGCCGATACAGCGCAAAATGAAGGCCCTTAGCGCCGCGTGTGCCTCGTCCTGCCGCATGCCATGAAGGTCGATGCGGGCCTCGATGGCGACGGCTCCGCGGCGGATATTGCGCACCTTTCGGCGGTCGAAGTCAGCGATCGGAGGCGATGAAGCGGGCTTTGACGATAGCGGCAGCTCCGTTTTTTGAGCGGACTGCTTTTTGGTGCGAAATGAACCTTCTACCGGTGTTTTCGGAGAAGACGGGGTGCTCGTCGCGGCGACCGAGCTGCGTTCGAGTGCGGGGTGAACGCGCAGCTTGCCGCGTTTCAATGGTTCGAGCGAGCGTGTGGTATGCTGCCAGACCATGTCGTCGTCGTCGACCGGCGGCTTGCCGCCACCTTTCCCTGCGGGCTTCTTCACGGCGTGACGCCTGCAGCTTTTGCCGAGAGCGCGCTTTCGATCGGCAAGAATACGAAAAACTTGCCCTGATGCTTTGTAATTCCTGCAAGCCGCCCGGCGGCATCGCCGGAGCCGTAGTAGAGGTCGCCGCGCTCCGGGCCCTTGATCGCGGAGCCGACGTCATGTGCGACCATCAGGCGGTTGAAGCCGGCTTTAGCCACTGTGTCGAGCGTGGGTGAGGAGACAAAAACGGGCAAACCCAGCGCATGGTAGGCGGTATCGACGGCAAGGCTGCGTCCGGGCTGCAGCGGAATGTACATCGCGCCCATGGCGGCTTCCGCTTCCGCGCCTTCCAGTTCGCGGAAGAATACGAATGATTCGTTGTGCCACATGGCTGTCTTCCCGCGCTCGCGGTCTGCGCGCAGCCATGTCTTGAGCGATTTCAGTGTGACGTTTCCGGGCGCGATTTGGCCCTGTTCGATCAGGACGCGGCCGACAGACGTGTATGGATAGCCGTTCTTTCCGTCGTAGGTGATGCGGACCTTTTTTCCGTCCTCAAGCTCGACCCGGCCCGACCCTTGGACGTGCATGAAGAACACATCGACAGGATCGCGAAAATACATGAGTTCGAGACCCTGCCCGTCAAGGCCCCCTTGCTCGATCTCGGCGCGCGTCAAATGCGGAACCAGACCAGCATCGTCGGTACGGCGCATGTGCGTAAAGCCGCCGCTCTTGGCGCCGCGTTCGCTTTCGGCCACCATGTTCACAAGGTCGGGCGGACGGCGGTACACAGGGACGGGGTACGTTGCGTCTTGTGTGCGCGAGCCTTTGAGCAGCGGCTCGTAGTATCCCGTCAGAAGTCCGGGTGGGCCTCCGTGAATGACGCTATGAGGTCTAAAATAAGTCTCGAAGAAAGCACGCGCGCCGGCGCGCGTCTGAAGCTTGCCATCGCCTGTGATTGCCAACGCCAGATCGCAGGCCTCCAGCAGGCCGGACGGAAACGGTGCGGGACCTGATTTCCCGCCGGCGCGTGCGGCATCGCTTACCTGCCGGCACGATGCCAGAAACGCCTTCCACGCCGCCAAATGGTCGTCGCTTTGCCAGCCGGGGAGATCGGTGAACGGTACGGCTTGGTAGGATATGGCGGGCGTCGACATCGGCTTGCCGTTTGGTGGGATCGCGGGCCTGGTGCCCGCGGACGGTGCCGGCAAGGCGGCGCATATCGCTACACCGATGGCAGCGGGCGTCAACGCGGTACGGAGGCCGCGCACCGCGTAGCGCGATCCCTCACGGCCACCTCCTCAGGCCCGGTCAATCTCGAACGGGCCGTCAGAGACTTCGACGTTTTGAGCTTAGTTCGGGGCCTGCGTCGCGACGAGCTTCCAATTCAGATTTGAGCGGGCGCGGGCGCTCGCGACGTCGCGGCTGAAGGTCCAGATATCAGTGACCTCCTTGATGCGCTGAGGATCGCCCGCAATGACCTCGCCGTCCTTGTCGCGGGTGGCCGTGATGAGTTCGCTTACGAAGCGCACGGTCATGTAGGCGATGCCGCCCTTCATTTCGGCTTCGAGCAGATCCACGCGCTTAATGCCGACGAACTGCTGGTCGATCTGCTCGCCGCGCGACTCACGCTCTGCGATCGCGGCGACGAAGCCGTCATAGACCTCGCGGCTGAGCAACTCCTTCAACATGCGGCGATTGCCTTCGGCGAACGCGGACACGATCATTTCGTAGGCCCGGCCGGCGCCCGCAATGAAGGCTTCCGGATCAAGCGACGTATCGAACTTGGCGACCTCAAGCAGGCCGTCCGTCACCGAGGGGTCGATTGCCGGGAAAGCCCGGATGCGCGCTTCGGCGCTGTTTGTCGCCTGTGCAGGTTCAGCGACCGGCTGCGCGCCTTCGCGGTCGCGCCGTGGCATAGTGATGACGTCAGCGGTAGCGCCCTCGCGGGCCTGCTGCTGTGTGGCCTCCCGTTCACGCGTCTTCAGACGTTCGACGCGCTGGTCGTCCTCATCGGTGCGCTGCCCGAGCACGTTACGGAGCTTGAAGATCGCGGCCGCCGCGACGATCAGCGCAATCAGGGTGATGAGATCAAATTGACCATTCATTTTAAGGGTTCGCCCTTGAAGTGGCCTCGGGTCGCGCAGGGCGCGTGGTCCAGCGGATGTGTGTTCTATCTAAGCACACAACTGCGATCATGGAAGGCATAGGCCATTTCCGTGGCCAATGCACGGCTTTCGCCGGGGACAAATCCGCAACCGGCCGAGAAGATTACCGACCTGCGCCCAGTTATAGGCTGGTTCAGTACTTTGCGATTGTGGTCTCGGGAGCGCATTCGGGCTAGCCTTGGTCATCGCTGGCGGTCCGAGATGTCGCAACCGATCAAAATTGCCGCGCTGTTGATGCTCGCTGGGCTTCCCCTGGTCGAGATCGGGCTGCTCATTCGCATGGGTCAAAGCCTTGGATTCTGGCGGCTTGCGCTGATCATCGTATTGACGGCGGCGGTCGGTGTGTTCGTCATTCGGCGGGTCGGACTGTCGGTGTTTAACCGCGTCCTTGCCAGCGACCAGAGGGAAAGCCGCGGGATCGAACCGCTTTTCGACGGCTTCTTGCAGGTCGTGGCCGGCATCTGCCTGATCCTGCCCGGGCCGATCACCGACATCATGGGACTGCTTCTTCTGCTGCCCGTCGTCCGCCAGCGCATCATTACCAGCGGCCTGTTGAAGCTCGTGCACGTTTACCACTATCAAGCCGAGGCGAGTCGGGAAACGTTGCGCAAGACGACATCCGTCGATGATTTCGACGATGGCGGCGTCACAATCGAAGGCGAGTACGAGCGCGTCAGCGAAAAGACTGTACGCCCGCAAAACGCCATTCAGCCGCGGAAGGCTGGTGGGAAGCGCTGACGGGGACTTCTGCCATTGCGGCTCGTGGTTTGGCATGGTAGCGAGCCGCCGCGCGCACAAAATGCGCCTGAGAGGATGATATGGCCGATTCGACGAGCGGGAAGAACGGAACGAGCGACGCTGCAAAAGCCGCCGCGGCGCAGACTCAGATCCAGGCGAAAATCGTCAGCCAATACGTCAAGGATCTTTCGTTCGAGAACCCCAACCTGCGCAAGCTGATCTCGAACCCGGGCGACCAGCCCAACATGAAGCTCGAGATCCAGGTCAACGCACAGCGCGTCGACGGCCCACTTTATGAGAGCACCATCGAACTCAAGGCGACGGCATCGAACAACATCGGCACGATCTATGTGCTCGAAGTCGTTTATGCGGGTCTCGTTCAGATCGAAAGCATCCCTGAGGGCGCGCTGGAACCGTTCCTGCTGATTTCGGGTCCGACGATGATCTTCCCGTTCCTGCGCCGGCTCGTCGCCGACCTGACGCGCGAAGGCGGATATCCGCCCCTCATGCTCGATCCGATCGATTTCGCCGGCCTTTACTTCCGCCGCCAGCAGGAGCGCGCCGGCGGCGCAGCGAGCAAAGCCGACGCTTAGGACTGTTCTTTTGCCTCGGATGGCTGCCAGAACTTGAGCCAAATCGCCTTGGCGCCCAGCTCCTCGATGAATGTTCGGTGGGCTTGGATGTCGGCTTCGGTCAGGCGCGGAGCAAGGGGCTCGCGGCGAACGGGAAGCGCCACACGCGCACCGTTCGCACGCATTGCGGACGGCATCATGGAATTTGTCTGCAAGCTAAGGGCTGCCTGACGCTCGCCCAGCAGCTCGACGTAGACCTGCGCGAGCAAGAGGCTGTCCATCAACGCGCCGTGCTTGACGCGTTTCGAGTTGTCGATGTTGTAGCGCTTGCACAACGCGTCGAGCGTATTCGGGCCGGCCGGGTGACGGCGGCGCGCAAGCGCCAGCGTATCGACGACACGGTCGAACGAAAGCGGCGCTAGCCCGATCGTCTCGAGCTCAAAATTTAGAAAACCGATGTCGAAGGCGGCGTTGTGAATGACGAGGCCGGCATCCCCGATGAAGGTGACAAATTCATTCGCCACTTTCGCGAAAAGCGGCTTGTCCTTCAAAAAATCGGTCGAGAGGCCATGGATGGCTTCTGCATCCGACGGCACGTCGCGCTCGGGATTGATGAAGCAGTGGTATTCGCGGCCCGTCGGAATGCGATTGTAAAGTTCGATACAACCGATCTCGATTAGACGGTGGCCCTTCCTTGGGTCAATGCCCGTGGTCTCTGTGTCGAGCACGATTTCGCGCATATCGGAGCAGCCTGCGGATTCATTCCAGCCAATGGCGCTCGAATGCGGTACCGCGCCGTGATTCGAGTTTAGCGACAATCGCATCGACTTGAGCGTGGCATTCAGGAATGGTCGTGCTCGTGTCCACAACGAAATGAGCCCGCCCGCGTTTTTCATCGTCCGGTACTTGCCGGCGCAATAGCGCGTCGAGTTTCTCCTGCGACATACCCGGGCGTTCCAATACGCGGCGACGCTGCGTTTCGGGATCGGCGCTGACGACCACGACGGCATCGACGAGGTGTTCGCTGTGTGCTTCCAGAAGCAGCGGAATTTCAAGCACCGCAATTGCCGCGCCGGTCGTGGATTGCTCGTGCAGAAATTTCCTCTCGCTGGCACGCACGACCGGATGCACGATCGCCTCCAAGCGCGCGAAATCATGCGGCGCATCGAGGAGATGAGCAGAGAGCTTCGCGCGATCGACCTTGCCGTCGGTTGTTGTTCCGGGGAACGCGAATTCGATTTGAGATGCCAACGGGCCCGCGTAGAGTCGGTGAACTTCGGCATCGGCATCGAATACGGCAATGCCCAACTCCCGGAAGCGTTGCGCCACCGTGGTCTTTCCCATGCCAATGGATCCGGTCAGTCCGACAACCAGCATCAGCCGATACCGATGTCGCGAGCGATGAAATCGAAAAGCTCAGGCGTTACGTCGGGCCGAACGCCAAACCACTTCTCAAAGCCTGGCACAGCCTGATGCAATAGCATACCGAGCCCTCCCGCAGTGGCGAGCCCACGGGCGCGCGCCTCTTCAAGAAATGCTGTTGCAAGCGGGACGTATATGAGGTCGGCGGCGACGCAATCGGGCCGGGCGCGTCCGAAATCTATTTCCGGGTTGCCTTCATCGTTCATGCCGAGCGTCGTCGTGTTGACAATGAGCGACGCGGTCGGAACGTGATCGTTCCGACTGCTCCATTCGTGAGCGCTGACGCGATCTCCGAAATGACGCACGACTTCTAGGGCGCGGCTCTGCGAACGATTGAAGACGCGGACATCTTTCGCGCCTGCCTCGAGCAAGCCGTAGACGACCGCGCGCGCCGATCCGCCAGCGCCAAGTAGGAGCGCCGGACCTTGGGCCGCGTTCCAGCCCGGCGCGGCAGACGCAAGATTGGCCATGAAGCCATAGGTGTCCGTGTTGGCGGCGCATAGGCGTCCGTTCTGCAGCCAAAGAGTGTTGGCGGCTCCGACGGCGCGCGCGGAAGCGTCGCGCTCTTCTGCAAGAGCGAAAGCGCGCTCCTTGTGCGGAACTGTAACGTTGCAGCCTGCAAAGCCATTCGCTTCGAGAGTTGAAAGAAAATTCGGCAACGCTTCCGGCTCGACGGCGATGCGCTCATAGCTGCCGTCTATTCCATATTGCTTCAGCCAATAGCCGTGAATCATCGGCGAGCGCGAATGCTTGATCGGCCAGCCGATGACGCAGGCGCGTTTCATGAGGCTATTTCTCCGCGTCGTCTGAGTTCGGCAAGCAATGGCAAAATCGGCAAGCCAAGAACCGTGAAATAGCTCCCTTCGACACTCTCGAAAAGCTGGATCCCGCGGCTTTCGAATTCGTAGGCGCCGACACACGCCGTCAAAGCACTGCCAGCCGAATTTAGGTACTCCTCGAGCCACTCCTCGGAAAAGTTGCGAACGTTCATGCGTGCCGTATCGACATGCGTCCAAATGGACTTGCCAGCGATCGCGAGCGCGACGGAGGCATGCAAGTCGTGTGTGCGTCCACGTAGAGATAAAAGCGTGGCCTGAGCGTCTTCGCGGTTTGCTGCCTTATGAAGAGCGATTTCACCCAGCGCCAGAATCTGATCGCCGCCGATTACAAGGGCGTCGGAGTTCCTTCTGCTGACATCCTCCGCTTTGGCGACGGCGAGCATCAGCGCAGCATCGCGCAGGCCATCACCAGCTGATCTCCGCGTCCAGGCCGCCAAATGTGCCGCTTCGTCGATATCCGCAGGCACGACATCGAACGCGAGGCCCGCCGATTGGAGAAGGCTTCTCCGTGCACTGCTACCCGACGCGAGAATGAGCCGCTTAGCCTTAGCCATTGGCCGGCTCAGCCTCGGCCTTTTTGCCCAAGCGGCGATCTTGCATCAGCTTGATGATCATTGTCGCCGTTTCCTCGATCGACCTGCGCGTGACATCGATTATCGGCCAGCCAAATTGGGCAGCAATTTTGCGCGTATAGGCAATCTCGGACGCAATCGTGTCGCGGTCGACGTAACTGTCGAGATCACGGTCAGCCATCAGAACGGCTCGGTTCCGTCGCACATCCGCTATGCGGTCGACATTCGCGATCAGACACACGACGAACGCCGAATGTGGTTCCACAAGTTGGTCGGGCAGCGGGACCTGTGGGACGAGCGGCAGGTTTGTCGCCTTATAGCCGCGTTGTGCCAGATAGAGGCTCGTTGGAGTTTTTGAAGTGCGGGAGATGCCAAGCACGACGATATCGGCGTCGTTCAGATTGTCGGGCAACCTTCCGTCGTCGTGCGCGATCGTGAAATTCATCGCGTCGATGCGCCGGAAATAATCGGCGTCAAGCATATGCTGGCCCGCAACCGTGGGTGTCGTCGGCGCGCCGAGATAGCTCTCAAGCACCTGCATGATCGGCTGCAGAACCGCCAGGCACGGAATTTTCAGCGATCGGCAGTGCGATTCGAGCTCATCCGCCAAGCTACGATTTACGACCGTATAGAGCACGATCCCCGGCTCGCGCTCGATGTCATTCAATACACGCTTCAGTTGCCGCTGCGTGCGCACCAAAGGGTGCACGTGCTCGATCGCGCGAACATTCTGGTACTGAACGGATGCCGCCTTCGCGATGGCGGCGAGCGTCTCGCCTGTCGCGTCGGAGACAAGGTGCATATGAAAGAGACTGGGCAGAGCCATTGCGGGGAACCGTGTGCAGCCTGTGCGCCGGAGTGTTCAAAACTTGGGTGTCGTTAAAGGCAGGACCGGCTGGTGTGCCGACTTGAGAGAGCAACCCCGGTTTAAGGGCGGATGATACTCACACGTAAGCTGGATAGAGAGAAATTATTCGACCGGTGCTTGTCGTGGTGGACGAATGTCCTGTTCCGCGATACCCCCGGCTTGTCCACCCAACCTCCATTCTGGTCGATGCTGCAGGCTTCGCCCAAGACCTTGATTTACTCGGCTTCTGGGGCTCTATTGCTGGGCATGGTGCGTCATCTCAATATCTGGTAGGGCCAAGGGCCGGTTGTTGGAACCTGTTGGCAGAGTGTGCATATCGGGACGATCCCCGAAAACCCCTGCCCTAAGAGTCAAAATAAAAACCTTCAAGAAAATCTCTTCGAAGTGAAGTTAAGGAGCAGCGCCTGTGCAGGTCACTGATACGCTGACGGCACGACGTCGCTTTCTGCAGCCATTTTTCGGTGAGGCACTCGATCCGCCGCCAGTCTGGCTGATGCGGCAGGCGGGCCGTTATCTGCCGGAGTATCGAGAGGTACGACAGGAAGCCGGCGGTTTTCTCGATTTGTGCTATACGCCGCGGCTGGCGGCCGAAGTGACGCTGCAGCCGATTCGCCGCTACGGTTTCGATGCCGCGATTTTGTTTTCCGATATTCTCGTTGTTCCCGATGCTATGGGGCAGGGCGTGCGTTTCGCCGAAGGCGAAGGTCCGGTGCTTGATCCCATTCGCGATGTTGCGGGGCTGAAGCGACTCGATCTATCCAAAGCGGCTGGTAAGTTTGCGCTCGTGTGGGAGACGGTGGCGCGACTGCGGCAGGATCTGCCGACAGAAACGGCATTGATCGGTTTTTGCGGAGCGCCTTGGACGGTCGCGACGTATGCGGTCGAGGGTCACGGATCCACGGATCAGGGGGAGGCACGACGCTGGGCTTATCGGGATCCAGCGGGTTTTCAGCGTCTCATTGATGTTCTTTGCGAGGCATCGATTGCTTATCTCGACGGCCAGGTCACCGCGGGCGCGGATGTCTTGCAAATCTTCGATAGCTGGGCTGGGAATCTTGCGGACGATCAGTTCGATACGTGGGTCGTCAAGCCGACAGCGCGCATCGTGTCTGGAATCAAGTCTCGGTATCCTAGCGTGCCGATCATCGGATTTCCGCGCGGTTCCTCGGTATTGCTTGCTGATTACGTTGCGCGCACCGGCGTTGATGGCGTGAGTTGCGATACATCATGCCCGTTACCGATGATGAAACGAACAGCGGAAACAGGATGCGTCGTGCAGGGCAACCTCGATCCATTGCTGTTGGTCGCGGGCGGCGATGCGCTCGATGCGCGCATCGATGACATACGCACCGCGATGAGTGGTGAGCGGTTTATTTTCAATCTCGGTCACGGCATCGTTCCGGAGACGCCTCCGGCGCATGTTGCGCGTCTCGTCGAGCGCGTTAGGCGGAAGCTCTAGCTATGGATCAGGATACAGGCGCAACGGCTGCCCAGCGTGCGGCGATCGCTCTTGTCGCCACGGTCGCAGCCTTGGGGTTGGCCCTTTTTTTCATGGGCTATGAGGCTTATCGCTGGGTGAAGGCCGTGCATATCATTGCCGTCATCTCTTGGATGGCTGGGCTGCTCTATTTGCCGCGGTTGTTCGTCTATCATTGCGGGGCCGAGAAAGGGTCTGTGCAGTCGGAGACCTTCAAAACCATGGAGGGGCGGCTCCTGACGATCATTATGGCCCCGGCCATGGTCATTTCCTGGGTGTTGGGGCTTTGGCTTGTCCACGCGGGCGGCTACCTGATGGCTGGTTGGCTGCACGCCAAGCTGCTGCTTGCCGTACTGCTGTCGGGTGTTCACGGCTACCTATCGGCGGCCGCCCGGGCGTTCCGGGAAGACCGGAATACCAAATCCGCCCGGCACTGGCGGATCGTCAACGAAGTACCTACCCTACTTATGGTCGGCATCGTCATCCTTGTAATTGTGCAGCCGTTTTGACGCCTTTTCAGGCCGCGACGGGTCTGCTATACGATTTGCATCCTCAGAACAGGATTTTGGCTAGACGGCCTGTCCGTCTTCGGGAGCCCGGCGATGCGCCGGCCCGCTTTGGCAAAGCGCCCGCTTTGTCGCCGTCTTGCCAGCAAACCCCCACTCACCACCTTGGCCGCGTCTGGCGCGGCACCCGCCGGAGTTTTCCATGAAGCAAATGAAGCTCGAGGACCTCAAGAAGAAGTCCCCCGCCGAGCTCGTCACGTTCGCAGAAGAGGTGGGCGTCGAGAACGCCTCCACGATGCGCAAGCAGGAACTGATGTTCGCGACGCTGAAACAGCTCGCGCAGCAAGAGACTGAGATCACGGCGACTGGCGTCGTCGAAGTGTTACAGGACGGTTTCGGATTCCTGCGCTCGCCCGAAGCCAACTACCTGCCGGGCCCTGACGATATCTATGTTTCGCCCTCGCAAATCCGCCGTTTTGCGCTCAGAACCGGCGATACGGTGGAGGGGCAGATTCGGTCGCCAAAGGAAGGCGAGCGCTATTTCGCGTTGCTGAAGGTCAGCAACATTAACTTCGAAGATCCCGAGAAGACCAAGCACAAGTCGCATTTCGACAACCTGACACCGCTCTATCCGACGAAGTGGCTAAAGCTCGAGATCGAGGATCCGACGATCAAAGACCTCTCGCCTCGCGTCATCGACATTGTGGCTCCGATCGGCAAAGGTCAGCGCGCGCTCATCGTTGCGCAACCGCGCACCGGCAAGACCGTGCTGCTGCAGAACATCGCGCACTCGATCACGGCCAATCACCCTGAATGCTACCTGATAGTGCTGCTTATCGACGAGCGACCGGAAGAAGTGACCGACATGCAGCGGTCGGTCAAAGGCGAGGTCATCTCGTCGACGTTCGACGAACCGCCGGCGCGGCACGTCCAGGTTTCTGAGATGGTCATCGAGAAGGCTAAGCGTCTCGTTGAGCATAAGCGGGATGTCGTGATCCTGCTCGACTCCATTACGCGCTTGGGTCGTGCTTACAACACGGTCGTGCCGTCGTCAGGCAAGGTGCTCACCGGTGGCGTCGATTCCAACGCGCTGCAGCGGCCGAAGCGCTTTTTCGGTGCGGCCCGCAACATCGAAGAGGGCGGCTCGCTGACGATCATTGCCACGGCGCTCATCGATACCGGCTCGCGCATGGACGAAGTGATCTTCGAAGAGTTCAAGGGTACAGGCAACTCGGAAGTCGTGCTCGACCGCAAGGTGTCCGACAAGCGCGTGTTCCCGGCGATTGACATTGCGAAGTCCGGTACGCGCAAGGAAGATCTGCTGGTGCCGAGGGATCAGCTCAAGAAGATGTATGTGCTCCGCCGTATCTTGAACCCGATGGGTACGCAGGACGGCATCGAGTTCCTCATCGACAAGCTGCGGTCGACCAAGACCAATGGCGAGTTCTTCCAGAGCATGAACACCTAAGCGCGTAGCCTGCCGCTGAACCAGAAAGGGCCGCAACGGACGTTGCGGCCCTTTTCGTAGGTGCATTCTGGATGGTCAGTTGCGGGACGCTTCGACGTGGCGCTGGATGCCGGCCTTGTCGTTGACGTCGGCCATTTCGAGTGTTGCGTCGTCGACGTGCTTTTCGGTCGATTTGCCCGCGTAGCCAGGACCGATCGCATCCATGATGGTCGGCAGGCCGTTATCGTTTGGCTTAACCCAGCCTTCGACAACCAGGCCCTTCTCGCGATACTCGGGATCGCGCAGCAACACCTCATGCAGCTCCTTCAGCTTGTAGTGCGGAACCGAGGCGAACAGGTGATGCGGCAGATGATAGTCCATTCCCCACGGGTAGACCGCATAACGGATGATCGGGTTGTTTTCCAGGATGATGCGTGAGTTGGTCAGGCGGCCGCGGTCGGCGTTGCCGTGCTGCAGCCACTCGCGCAGGATCATGAAGAGCGGGAAGGTCGTGAACAGTGGCAGCAGCCACAGCAGGCCGTAGTAACCCCAGGCCGGCGCGCCGTAGGCGTACTCGATGGCCGTCAGCGCTGTGTATACGATGGCGAGCCACGTCATGCGGCCAATGGCGGTCGCGCGATGTGATACCACGGGATTGATCTTGCTCTGCGGGTAATAGCTATCGGGGATCGCCAGATAATAGATGGTCACCACGGCCCACATGGCCGGCACCGCGAACAGAGCCCAGCCGGGATGGCCCGCGAGGATCAAACCGATTGCGACGGCCGGCGCGCCAACAGCGAACAGAACACCATTGCGGATCGCCCAGGCTGAGCCCTTGCGCTGGGTATCGGCATAGGGGTTCGTGTCGACACCGATGGCCGAGTACTTGGCGCGCGCGACGATGTAGCGGACCGTGTTGGGTAGCCAGAGCAGTTTCAGCACCGCCCACGCAAAATCAATGTGTGCGACGGGGAAGTCGAGCCAGTGACCGCTCTCCTTCGCCTGATCGAAGTTCGGATCGCGAACTGGATCGTTGACGAACTGATGATGCGCGAGGTGATGCAGGCGGAAGGCGTAGGTCGAGGTGTAGATCGGAAACGCCGCGAGCCAGTCGGACGCGAGTTCGCTGGTCTGCTTGTCGGCGAACAGCATGTAGTGCGTGCCTTCGTGGATGGCACCGCCAAGCTGATGCTGGGATGCGCCCATCACAAAGACGGCGATGATCGAAACAGGGACCGCCCATTCCCATGCGATCGCGCCAATCGCGACTTCGTGGAAGCACCACACCGTTGCAGCGATGGTCGCGGCCATGATCAGATACACCTGCGCGAGGTATCCGATATTGGTGGTGTTATCGCGCTCCTTCAGCTTCTGTATTTCGCTCGCCGAATAGCGGGACTGCTTGACTTCGGAACCGGCGTCATACGCTGTGCGCGCGGCGAACGCTCTTGCCGTCATAACTCTCACTCCAGGACTGTTTGTGCCGGGGCCGCCGAGACCGCGTTGGCTGTGGATAAACTCGATTCAGAACATTCATCGGTCAAGCGTTTCAATCATGTAAACTTACGAACTGTTCGAAGGTTTTATCGTCTTGCCTCGACAATCAGAGCCTTGATCGCCGAAGGGTTATCCACAGGCTGTAAACAGCTTTTCCCGCGGCAGACGTAAGCCTTTGAAGCGTCGCCCAATCCAATCTTTTCCGACAACGGAGTAGGCAACGCAGTTCCCTTGGTCACAGGGATTTGAAATTGCATGGCTCCGGGCACAGACACTTGGTTAACAGCAGACGCAAGAAGGTCTGGGCTGGTTCCGACTGTGACGATTTGCACGAGAGCGTCGGTATCGAGGGATGCGGCGATCAAACCGCAATGACCGACGGGATTGCGCGCGATATCCGCCCGGAATGCGTTCAACAGGCGATTGGCCGTCTGCTCGTAGTGATCTTCTCCCGTCAGAATGGACAGTGCGCGAAGATTCGTGGCGTGAATGGTATTGGCGCTGGGTACGGCGTCGTCGCCGGCCGATTTCAAACGTACGACGACATCGGACGTGTCGTCGGCTGACGTGAAGTAACCGCCGGCGTCGCTGTCCTGATAGTGATCTTGCAGCACACGCGACCAAGCCTTGGCATGCTCCAGATAACTTGCGTCCAACGTCGCCTCGAAGAGGCGCCGCGCCGCCCATGTCATATTGGCGTAGTCGGATGCCGTTGCGGGCGCTTTGGCTTGGCCAGCGCGGTAGGCGTGGAACAGGCGATCGCCGCCGGCTGACAGATTGCGTGTCACGCTGGCGAAAGCGCGCTGGGCGAGCACCAGCCATTCCGGCTTCTGAAAGACAACAGCTGCGCGCGACAAAGCTGCGATCATCAACCCGTTCCAGTCAGCGAGGATCTTGTCGTCGAAGCTGGGCCTGATGCGCTGCGCGCGTTGTTCGAGCAATTTTGCCCGCAGGGTTGCAAGACGTTCTTCATCGTCAATGCCCCGAAAGTTTTGGCTGTCGAGACGATTGAGAATTGTATGGCCTTCGAAATTGCCTGCTTGGGTCACGCCGTAAACGTCGCCGAAGTACGTGGCATCGTCCGCGCCCAACGCATCGACGATCTCGCTCTCGGTCCAGACGTAGAACTTACCTTCCTCGCCTTCGCTGTCGGCATCGAGGGAGGACGCGAATCCGCCATCCGCACCGAGCATCTCGCGCGAAAGCCAGTTGACGGTTTCCGAGATGCGGGTCGCATAAAGCGGGTTTTGTGTTTCGCGCCAGACTTCGGTCAGCAGGTCGATCAGCAGCGCGTTGTCGTACAGCATCTTTTCGAAGTGCGGCACGAGCCAGTACTCGTCGACGGAATAGCGCGCAAAGCCGCCGCCCAGGTGATCGTAGATGCCACCCTGGCAGACGTTGTTGAGCGTTGTGATTACGGCTTGGCGGGCCGCCGGATCATCGAACTTCATAGCACCGCGCCAGAGCAGCCAGAAGACATTCCACTGCGGAAATTTGGGTGCGCCCTGAAGACCACCGTGCGCGGGATCGCACGCGCGCGCGATGCGCGTTACGAGTTCCCTGATCGTCGCTTCGGGCAGCGCGCCGACCATTGCCGTGGCGGGTTGCGGAGCGAGGGAGGTGAGGATTGCTTCGGCGTTGCTGCGCACGTTGTCGGGCTGGCTTTCGAAGGCTTCGGCGATGCGCAACAGAACCGTCACGAACGCCGGACGACCGAAGCGCGCCTCCTTCGGGAAATACGTTCCGCCCCAGAAGGGCCGTGCATTGCTGTCGAGGAACATGGTCAGCGGCCAGCCGCCCTGCTCTCCCAAGCGGTGGAGTGCGCCCATGTAGATCGCATCGATGTCAGGCCGTTCCTCGCGATCGACTTTGATGTTGACGAACAGCTCATTCATGACGCCCGCGGTTGCCTCGTCCTCAAAGCTCTCGTGCGCCATGACGTGGCACCAGTGGCAGGCCGCATAGCCGACCGAAAGCAGGATGGGTTTGCCGGTTCGCTTGGCCTCGGCAAGAGCTTCGGGACCCCACGGCCACCAGTGCACAGGGTTGTCCTTGTGCTGAAGCAGGTAAGGGCTGGTCTCGAATTTGAGGCGGTTCACGCGATCCTCTTTTTATTGCGCCGTTTCTGAGAGGTTCGAACGCGGCGCGCCATAACCTCGTTGAACAACCTGATAGCACCGGTTAGGCGGAATGCATGGCAGACACTTCGACAATCTATGCGCTGTCGAGCGGACCCGGCCGAGCTGGTGTCGCAGTGATCCGGGTTTCGGGTTCAAAGGCGCGCGAGACGGTGGAGCTGATGGCGCCACCGCTTCCCAAGCCTCGACTCGCTGCGTTCCGGACCGTCTTACATCCGATCAACGGAGACGCCCTCGATCGGGCGGTCATCATCTGGTTCGCGGCTCCCTTGAGCGAAACAGGGGAGGATGTCGCCGAGTTCCAGGTTCACGGCGGTTTGGCCGTGGTGCGCGCCGTGCTGCAGGCGTTGGGTCGCATTCCAGGGTTGCGCCTTGCCGAACCCGGAGAGTTCGCGCGCCGCGCATTTGAACATGGCAAGCTCGATCTGGCGGAAGTCGAGGGACTTGCCGACTTGGTCGATGCCGAGACCGAAGCCCAGCGTCGGCAGGCGTTGGCGCAGGCCGCCGGATCGCTTTCGAAGCTCTACGAGGGCTGGCGGACGCGGCTGATCGAAGCCTCGGCACTTGTGGAAGCCGCGATCGATTTCTCAGACGAAGGTGACGTTTCACTGAAGGCGCTGGAGGACGCCAGGGACCGTGCCATAGCGCTGCGAGACGAGATCGGCGCCCATCTGAACGACGGCCATCGCGGCGAGATCCTTCGTGACGGCTTTCGGGTTGCCTTGGTTGGCCCGCCCAACGCCGGCAAATCGAGCCTGCTCAACGCGCTGGCGCGCCGGGATGCGGCGATCGTTTCGGCCGAGGCCGGGACGACACGCGACGTTATCGAGGTTCGCCTCGATCTTCGCGGCTTGCCGGTGATCGTGGCCGATACGGCTGGAATTCGCGAGACGGCGGGCGGCGTCGAAAGGGAGGGCATCCGGCGCAGCATGTCGGCGGCACGGTCGGCGGACCTCGTGCTCTGGCTGACAGAATCAGGCTTGGAGGCTCCGCCAAGCGAAATTTCACGTGAAACAACAGTTGTTGTGCGGTCGAAAGCTGATCTGCTGCCGGAAGGGGCGACTGACGCTCTTTGCGTGTCAAGCGTGACGGGCGCAGGGCTCGATCGGCTAACGCAAGTCATCGCATCTCGGGCCGCTGATGCGGTCGGTGCTCAGGATGCTCCGGCCCTTACGCAACAGCGGCATCGGGAGTGGTTGGAGCAAGCCCGTGCCGCTTTGGATACGTTTCTCAATGGTTCTGCGCGCGATCTCGAGCTGAGGGCCGAGGATCTGCGAACGGCCGCCCAGGCGCTCGGTAGAATTACCGGCCGGGTCGATGTCGAGGATGTGCTGGATGAGATCTTCGGCCGCTTCTGCGTTGGCAAGTAAACGCGGCATTGTTTCACGTGAATCAGCTTTTGCGAATGGTTTGGATCAGGTAGTTCCTGGCCCATGACTAGACGGTTTGACGTCATTGTTGTCGGCGGCGGACACGCCGGGTGCGAAGCTGCTGCTGCTGCGGCGCGCATGGGTGCGCGCACTGCGCTCATTACTCATTCGGCTGCAACGATTGGTGAGATGTCCTGCAATCCGGCCATCGGTGGCCTGGGCAAGGGCCATCTAGTTCGGGAAATCGATGCGTTGGACGGGCTCATGGGCCGTGTCGCTGACGCGGCTGGCATCCAGTTCCGGCTACTCAACCGCTCGAAAGGCCCAGCGGTACACGGTCCCCGAACCCAGGCGGATCGCAAGCTCTACCGCCAAGCCATGCAGGCTGAGATTGCCGCAACCGCAGGCCTTACGGTCGTGGAAGGTGGGGTTGAGGACCTGATCGTCACGGATGGCGCGGTCAGCGGCGTTGTGACGGGGCGTGGCGATCGGCTGGAGGCACGGGCCGTCGTTCTGACGACGGGTACGTTTCTCAACGGCCTGATCCATATGGGAAAGACCCAGATTCCCGCGGGCCGGGCAGGGGAAGCTCCGGCGCTACGCTTGTCGGATCGCCTTTATGCGCTGGGCCTGCGCATGGGGCGGCTCAAGACGGGTACGCCGGCGCGGCTTGATGGCCGCTCCATCGATTGGTCGGATCTTGAGATGCAGCAGGCAGACGACGATCCGGTGCCGTTCTCATTCTTGACCGAGCGAATTACGAACCCGCAGATTGCCTGCGGGATCACCTATACCCGTCTCGAAACGCACCAAATCATTCGCGCGAATCTTGCGGAATCGCCGATGTTTTCGGGCCAGATCGCTAGTATCGGGCCGCGTTACTGCCCCTCGATCGAGGACAAGGTGGTCCGCTTTGCCGACCGCTCGTCGCACCAGATATTCCTGGAGCCGGAGGGTCTCGACGATGACACGGTGTACCCCAACGGCGTTTCGACTTCTTTGCCAGCGGAGATACAAGATGCCTTTCTGAAGACAATGAAGGGCCTTGAGCGGGTCGTTATCAAGCGACCGGGCTATGCCATTGAGTACGACTACGTAGATCCGCGTGAGTTGACGATTTCGCTGGAGGTTAAGTGCTTGCCGGGACTGTTTCTCGCTGGGCAGATCAACGGCACGACGGGCTATGAAGAGGCGGGCGCCCAGGGTCTCTTGGCTGGCATCAATGCGGCGCGGCTTGCTGGCAGCGGCGCAGCCGACGTCGCCGTTTCGCGGGCGGACGGCTATGTGGGCGTGATGATCGACGACCTGATCACTCGCGGCGTGTCCGAGCCGTATCGCATGTTCACATCTCGGGCGGAGTTTCGGCTGAAGCTGCGCGCCGATAATGCCGATCAGCGGCTGACGCCGCTTGGCATGGCCCTTGGGTGTGTTGGAGCCCAACGCACCAAGGCGTTTAAAGAAAAGGCGGAATCTCTGTCGATTGGGCAGGAGTTGTTGAACCAACTCTCGCTGACGCCGACGGAAGCGGGCAGACACGGGTTGGCGGTCAATCGCGACGGGCGGCGAAGGACGGCGTTCGAGCTTCTTGCCCTGCCGGATGTCGATTTCGCACGGCTGGCGGGCATCTGGCCCGAGCTTGGCCGTGTCGATGGTCGGATCGCCGCTCAACTTCAGACGGATGCCCGCTATGCTTCCTATGTCCGCCGCCAGGACGAGGACGTGGCCGCGCTAAAGCGCGACGAAGCCGTTCAAATTCCTGCCGATTTTAACTATGCCGGCGTGGCCGGCCTGTCGGCGGAGCTGCGGGGCAAGCTCGCCCGCCAGAAGCCCTCCACAATCGCCCAGGCGGGCCGTCTGGAGGGCATGACGCCGGCCGCTCTCCTCCTGCTGCTCGCGCATCTGAAGGCCGCCAGCGGCGCGCGCCGAAGCGCCTGATGGCCGGGTCCGGAATTAACCATATCTACGGCCCGGAGGCGTTCGCTGCAGCGTTCGGCGTTTCACGTGAAACTGTCGACAGACTCGTGACTTATGAGGCGTTGCTGAGACGTTGGCAGAAGACGATCAATCTGATCGCATCCAGCACGCTGCCCAATATCTGGCACCGGCATTTCGCCGACAGTGCTCAGCTTTGGCGCTACCGACCGCCCGAGGCCGTTCGTTGGCTGGATCTTGGGTCGGGGGCCGGATTCCCTGGTCTAGTGCTCGCCATTATTGCCGCCGAGACCGGCGGAACGCACCATACCCTGGTTGAGAGCGATAGCCGGAAAGCCGCGTTCCTCAGGGAAGCAGCCCGCGAGGCCCGAGTTGCTGTGGACATCCTGTGCATGCGCATCGAAAATCCGGAGACTCGCTATAGAGTTGGTACGTCGCATTGCGTAACGGCGCGAGCCTTGGCCCCACTGCCTCGCCTGATCACGCTAAGCGCGCCCTACTTTTCGCCTGGCACGGTGGGCATGTTTCTCAAGGGGCGCGAAGCGGAGGCGGAAGTCGAAGAGGCAGAGCACGGCTTCGCGTTCTCGGCCGAATTGAAGCCGAGCCTGACAGATGCCAAAGGTCGCGTGGTGTTGCTCAAGGCGTTGACGGCTAAAGCGCAGCAGCCATGACGGAGGGATGATCCCGTGGCCGGTTTTGTTTCAGGGGCGGGCAGCAGCGCGCGGGTGCTGGCAATCGCCAACCAAAAGGGTGGCGTCGGCAAGACGACAACGGCGATCAATTTGGGTACCGCGCTGGCGGCCGTCGGCGAGCGCGTCCTCGTTATCGACCTTGATCCGCAGGGCAATGCATCGACGGGGCTTGGCATCGCGCCGGAAGCTCGCCACAAGACATCCTACGATGTGCTCGCCGGCAATGCGTCGATTTCAGAATGCGTGTTGCAAAGCGCTGTGCCGAACCTCTGTGTCGTTGCGGCCAATAGCGATCTCGTGGGCGTCGAGAGCGAACTCACGAGCGATGCGGCGCGCCCCTACAAATTGCGCGATGCCGTGACAGCGCTCATCGGACAGCAGCGCGGACGCAGCGAGGCGGCGTTCAACTACGTGCTGATCGATTGTCCGCCGTCTCTCAACATTCTGACGCTCAATGCAATGAGCGCGGCGCATGCGGTGCTCGTGCCGGTACAGTGCGAGTTTTTCGCGCTTGAAGGTATTTCGCAGCTGAAAGACACGATCGAGCAGATCCGCGCAACGCTCAATCCGTCGCTCGAAATCCAGGGCGTCGTGCTAACCATGCATGATGCGCGCACGTCGCTGTCGCGCGAAGTCGCGGACGAAGTGAGGGCCTTCTTCGGGCCGAAGGTCTACGAAACGCTGATACCGCGCAACACGCGCGTGGCGGAGGCGCCCTCGCACGGCAAGCCGATCCTTCTCTACGACTACGATTGCCCGGGCAGCCAAGCCTATATTCGCCTCGCAACCGAAATCATCGAGCGCGAACGGCGCTATCAGGCGGCTTAAGGGGGAGCGATTTTGCGTCAGAGAACATGTCAGAAGACTTCGCAGGGAACGCGACATCCATGAACTCAGTCATGCCGAAGAGCCGCTTGGGACGGGGGCTTGCTTCACTCATCGGCGAACCTGCCGCCAACGGTACGCGATTGCCGCCCGAGGGCGAGCAGCGCCTGGTGCCGATCGAGCTTGTGAAGGCGAGCGAACTCAATCCGCGCAAGGACTTCCGCGACGAGGAGTTGGCGGAGCTCGCCGAGTCAATTCGCACCAAGGGTCTCGTGCAGCCGATCATCGCGCGGCCGAGCAAGACCGTTGCGGGTGAATTCGAGATCGTTGCGGGTGAACGGCGCTGGCGCGCAGCGCAGAAGGCCGGCCTTCACAGCGTTCCGATCATCGTGCGCGACATCAACGATCGCGAGCTGCTCGAACTCGCGATCATTGAGAACGTTCAACGGCAGGATCTCAACGCCATCGAAGAGGCAACAGGTTATCGTGAGCTGGTCGAGCGCTTTTCCTACAGCCAGGAGCAGCTGTCCGACATCATCGGCAAGAGCCGCAGTCACGTGGCCAATACGCTGCGGCTATTGCGATTGCCGCAAGCGGTGCAAGCGCTCGTACAGCAAGGTGACCTGACGGCTGGTCATGCGCGTGCGTTAATCGGCCGGGCGGATGCTGAAGCTTTAGCGCAGAGGATCGTTGCGGACGCGCTCAACGTGCGTGAGGTCGAGGCGCTGGTGCAAGGCCGCGAAGATACGGCCGAGGCCGATGTTCCGCGCAAGACGCGTGACAAGGATCCCGATACAAAGGCCTTCGAAAAGGAGCTAGCTGACCTTTTGGGTCTTAAGGTGGAGATTAAGCGCGGTTCCGGCGAGAGCGGTACGCTGGTGATCAAGTTCGGCAATTTCGACCAGCTCGATTATGTGCGTCAGCGGCTCAGCAACGGCTAACGCCGGCTTTAAGTCTGTTGGAGAGATGCGCCAAGCGGGAGCTTGACGAGCGTCGCCCTCGTGCTGCTGTGTGTGGGCAGACGTGCACTCGCTCCAATGGCTAACATATGTCTGATGCGACGACCCTCGATCGGCTAGCCCAGCTCATCAAATCGCGTCGTGCGGCGCTCGCTGACAGTTCGTACACACGGCAGCTTCTAGACGGCGGTCCCGAGCGCTGCGCCAAGAAGTTTGGCGAAGAAGCGGTCGAGACCGTGATTGCAGGCGTGGGCTCGGACAGGTCGGCGCTCGCGAATGAAGCCGCCGATGCGCTCTACCATCTGCTCGTGTTGTTGGAAGCACGCGATATCGAGCTTTCGAGCGTGATGACGCTGCTTGAAAAGCGGATGGGAACGTCGGGCCTTGCGGAGAAAGCTTCGCGGCCGAAAGGCTCGTCGTGAAGCCCAAGAAGGTGAGCCGCAGCGGCAGGCACCGCCGCCGGCGCGTGCCAGCAGAGTCGCCGCCAGCGCCGTTTTCGCCCTACCGCGTCTTCAGCCGTGAGGATTGGGCACGGCTGCGCGCCGACACGCCCATGACGCTCGAGCCCAGCGAGCTTGAGCAGCTCTCCGGCGTCATCGAGGAGCTGTCGGTCGAAGAGGTCGAAGAAATCTTCCTGCCGATGTCGCGCCTCTTGAACCTTTATGTGGCGGCGGCGCAGAAGCTCTACTCGGTGTCGTCCGAGTTTCTCGGGCGGAAGGACACCAAGGTTCCCTTCATCATTGGTGTCGCGGGATCCGTGGCGGTCGGCAAGAGCACGACGGCGCGTGTTTTGAAGGCGCTTTTGGCGCGCTGGCCAGATCATCCACGCGTCGACCTGATGACGACGGACGGCTTTCTCTATCCCAACGTAGAGTTGGAACGGCGCGGGTTGATGGAGAAGAAGGGCTTTCCGGAAAGTTTCGATACGGACCGGCTGCTCAGGTTTCTGGGCGATGTGAAATCCGGTGTCGAGAATGTGTTCGCGCCTGTCTACTCGCACTTTCACTACGATGTGCTTCCCGGTCAGACGATCACGATAGAACGTCCCGATATCCTGATCATAGAGGGGCTCAATATTCTGCAACCCGCCGAGATGCCCAAGGATGGTGGTACAATTCCATTCGTCTCCGATTTCGTCGATTTCTCTATCTATATCGATGCCGATCCAAAGGTCATCGAGCAGTGGTATTTGACGCGCTTCATGCGGCTCAGGAATACAGCGTTTCGCGATCCGGGTGCCTATTTTCACAAGTACGCAGCCATGCATCCGGAAAAGGTTCGCCTCATGGCGCTAAAGCTGTGGCGAGACATCAATCTCAAAAACCTGCGGGAAAATATTCTGCCTACGCGGCGCCGTGCGCAGCTCATTCTTCAGAAGGGGGAGAGTCATCGGGTTGAAGAAGTCCTGCTGCGCAAGCTCTAAGATCTGCTGAGTTGCAAGAAAAAAGGGCCGCTTGGGGAGCGGCCCGACCAGTGTTAGCTTTCTCAGGAGATGCGCTGCAAACAGAAGGAAGGCAGCGCTCAGCGCGTCGCTGCAAAGGCCGCCAGGGGCGGCACGTCCACCGGGCGCGGTGACACCGGGGATTCGATTTGGCTGGAATGGACTGCTAGGCGCGGCAGAGCTTTAGCCGAAACAACTTTATATTTGTCGCGCAGCCGGCGAATTGCCGACGGGTCGGAAAAGCCCATCAGCCGGATAGCGGTGGTGGGCTTCAATTCGGGGCGGACGCGAAGCAACTCGGCGAGTCGGGCAATTCTGTCGCTGTCGTCGATTCCGGTGCCTTTCGGCCTGCCACGACGGGCGGGAATGTGAACCATCAATCGAACCTCGTACCCAAGGCGATTCGTCCAGCTCACATTGCTCCAGTTCGAATACCAATTCCAGGGAGATTAAATTGGTCTCTGAATTGGACTCGTAATACCCCCTAATAATTCTCAAAAAAGCGACACCGAGGTCTATGCAACAAGAGACGAAACGGATTAATGGCCGGGCTCGTCCTTGTCACTTTCTATATAGCGACCCCCTTTGCACGGGCGAGCGTATCAAGCGGCGTCAGAGGCCGGGCACCGATATGGCTGATGATTTCGGCGGCGGCAATACTCGCCAAACGGCCTGATATTTCGAAACTCAATCCGCGCGATTGACCGAATAGAAAACCGGCGGCGTAAAGATCTCCAGCGCCCGTCGTATCAACGACGTTTGAAACGGGTTCGGCAGCAATTGTCACGCGCTCAGAGCCTATCACGACAACAGAACCTTTTTCGCTGCGCGTCAGCACCGTAAGCTTTGCATCGCGACTCACGTTATTCGCGGCGGCTTCGAAATCCGATGTTTCGTAAAGCGAAGCTATTTCTTTTTCATTGGCGAAAAGAATATCGATGCCAGAGCGAATGAGATCGAGAAATTCCTCTCGGTGACGATCAACACAGAAGGCGTCAGATAGTGTGAGCGCTACTTTGCGATCGCTTGCCTTGGCGATCGCAACAGCTTCGCGAAATGCCTGTTTCGCGTGCGGCCGATCAAACAAATAGCCTTCGAGGTAGAGAATGGCGCTGGCGCTGATCAATTCGGAATCGAGGCCACCGGATTCGAATTCCGTTGAGACTCCGAGAAACGTATTCATCGTGCGCTCGCCGTCCGGCGTCACGAGAATGAGCGAGCGCGATGTCGGTGCACCGCCCTTCGTGGGCTTGCCATTGAACGCGACGCCCTGCGAGCGGATATCGTGTGCGAAGATGCGGCCGAATTCGTCATCGGCGATCTTGCCGATGAAGCCGGCGCGCCCGCCGAAGGATCCGACGCCGGCGATGGTGTTGGCCGCCGAGCCGCCGGAAACTTCTGTCGCTGGACCCATCAGCGTGTAGATGCGGGCGATTTCGTCGGCCTCGACTAGCTGCATGGCTCCTTTCGCTTTATTGATCTTTTTGAGGAAGGCGTCGTCGCACCGACCGATGATGTCGACGATCGCGTTGCCGATGCCTGTCACGTCGTAACGGATTGCTGTCATGGATCCCCCGATTTTGGGGGCACTATAGAAAGCGTTGGATCGGCAGCAAGCGGTGCGTTCAGCGGCTGCGGGCCGCACCCTTGGCGGCACCGCCGCCTGCCATCGCGGCAATCGCCAGGAGCAGGCGTTCACCCAGCGTATCCTCAAGTCGGGAGGAGAGGCGCGCGGCCTTTGCGGTCTCGCCAATGCGTCTGAGAGCCTGGTCGAGAGCGGGTCGCGTCCACAGCCGCAGTGCGGCGGCAAACGCATCGCGCTGCTTGAAATGCAATGGTGGGCGCATCGAGCGGGCGATGTCGTCGAGAGATGCACCGTTATCCATGTCGCCGCGGGCTTTGTGTAATTTCAGGAAATGGCGCTGCATGATGAGGACGAGGGCCTGGGCGCTTTCTCCCGATGCGAGTGCGCGGCCATAGTCGAATATCGCCCTTTTGGCATCACCCGCCGCTGCGGCCTCCACAATGCGCTCCATGGCAAGGTCGGCGGCGTCGCCGACGATGGCCTCGACGTCCTCGACACCTATCTGAGGCCGGCCGAGACAGTAGATCGCGAGCTTTTCGATTTCGGCGCGTGACAGCGAGCGATCGGCGCCGAGGCGGCCGACGAGCAGGGCACGTGCGTGCATGTCGATCCGCATTTCGAAATCGCTCAGCACGTCGTCGACGAGCGCGTTGAGGTCGGCAGCGCTGTCGGGATAGCAGGCCACGGCGGCGCAGAGGGGCGCTGATTCAAACAGCGTGCGCATGGCGTCGTCTGGCTTCAGATTACCGGCTTCAATGACAAGCAGCCCTTCCAACGGCCCGGACGCCAGAATGGGTTTCAGAAGCGCCGCGGTTATGCGGCGGCCGGCGATGGCGCGCACGATCTTGCGGCCAGAGAACATCGGGCGGGTCTGCAGTTCGACGGCGACGCGGCCGGTGTCGTCTTCGAGCGACTCGTCATCGAGGCGCAGTATTTCGCCCGGTGGCGTCTCTCGTTCAGCGAGTAATTTTGCGAGCGCGGCTGAGCGCTCAGAGACGAGGCCAGGGTCCGATCCAAAGAATAGGACGGCTGAGATGTCGCGCGGCGGAGATTTTAGAAATGCCGCAGCGTTCTGTGTTTTTATCGCGACCATCGTGATCGCTTCATTTGTGCGTGGCGGATGGCATTTCCGTGCGTGCCGCCGATCAGGCGGGGCGCGAAAGGATGGCGAGCAGTCGCGTCCGGAGTTCCTCGCCGACCGTGCGGGCGGCTCGGTTTTCGGCATCCTCACGGGCGCGGACGTTGGCGAAGATCGAAGTCATGCGCTCGAAGCCGGCGCGGCTATAGCTCTTGCCTTCGGCGACGATCGCTTTGTCCGAGATGCGGATGAGTTTGTAGGAGGCGTCGAGGTTGTAGACCTGATTGGCGGCGTCGCCTTCGATGTTGACGAGAGTGGACGACACAGACTCGCGGATCGCGATATCGAGACGGTAGACGGGTTCGGTCGTGCGGGCGCCGCCACCGGTTGATTGATAGATCAGCTCGTTGCGAATGCGCTGGCCGACGCGGCCGGGAATGGGTGCAATATCGACGGAGGCAAACTTTTCCTCGACCCCGGCGCCGCCGACGGCGGCCGAGCCATAGAGAGGCCGGAAGCCGGTACTGTCCGCGCCGCAGCCGGACAGCGTGGCGATCGAGAGCAGGCTGGCGGCCAGCGCAAAGGCGCGCCAGCTTGAAACGCTGCGGCGCTGATCTTTGCCGACCGAACCTTTAGCCAACGACATTCACGATCCTCTGCGGAACCACGATGACCTTCTTGGCCGGGCGCCCATCAAGCGCCCGCAGAACGGATTCGAGCCGCAGCGCCGCCGCTTCCACATCGGCATTGGCGGCGGAGCGGGAAATCACGAGTTCATCCCGTCGCTTACCGTTCACCTGTACGGCAATGGTGACTTGATCGTCAACGAGAAGGGCCGGGTCGGCCGCCGGCCAAGGCTCGTTCGCCAGCAACGTGTTGTATCCGAGCCGCGCCCAGCACTCCTCGGCCAGATGCGGCATCATCGGTCCGATCATGGTGACGAGGAGGGAGCCCGCCTCGCGGGCGGCCCACGCTATGTCAGCGTCGCCCTTGGAAACGGCGGATTGGAGAACGTTCGCAAATTCATGAACATGGGCGACCGCCACGTTGAAGCGCAGGGCTTCTATGGCGCGGCCGACCTGATCCAGCGCGCGGTGCGCGGCCTTGCGGATTTCGAGCGCCGCAGGCGTGAAAGTCTCAGGTCGAGCAACGTCCCTGGGGTAGGCAACTGCGATTTCATCGACGATGCGCCAAACGCGCTGGATGAAACGACCGGCACCGGCGACACCGGCCTCGGTCCAGATCACGTCGCGTTCGGGTGGGCTGTCGGAGAGCATAAACCAGCGGGCGCAGTCGGCGCCGTAATGAGTGATGATGTCGTCCGGGTCGACGAGGTTCTTTTTCGACTTCGACATCTTCTCGATGGCGCCGATCTCGGCCGGACGGCCCGACGAGATTTCGACGGCGTGGCGCGCGCCGCCGTCGCCTTCAACGCGCACCTCGCTCGGCAGCAACCAGAAGCCGTCCGGCGATTTGTAGGTCTCGTGCGTGACCATTCCCTGAGTAAACAGCGCGGCGAACGGTTCGCGCGTGTTCGTCGCGAACTTCAGATGGCCGGTGTCGCACATGGCGCGGGCGAAGAAGCGCGAGTAAAGTAGATGCAGGATCGCGTGTTCGATGCCGCCGATGTACTGGTCAACAGGGAGCCAGTATTGCGCAGCGCCCTTGTCGACCGCTGTCGATGCGCCGGGAGCGGTAAAACGCACGAAGTACCATGAGCTGTCGACGAAGGTGTCCATGGTGTCTGTTTCGCGCGTCGCGGGCTTGCCGCAACTCGGGCAGTTTACATGCTTCCACGTCGG
Source organism: uncultured Hyphomicrobium sp. (assembly GCA_964651805.1). Taxonomy (GTDB): domain Bacteria; phylum Pseudomonadota; class Alphaproteobacteria; order Rhizobiales; family Hyphomicrobiaceae; genus Hyphomicrobium_B. The sequence continues at coordinate 130,340 of CAZYXX010000002.1, forward strand.
GTGCCGGTCGAGCGGATTGCCGGGCTTATCGAAGGTCGCGTCCTCCGGCAGCGTGATCGGCAGGTCCTTTTCGGGCACCGGTACAACGCCGCAGTCGTCGCAATGGATGATGGGGATCGGGCAGCCCCAGTAGCGCTGGCGCGAGATGCCCCAGTCGCGCAGGCGAAAATTGACCTTACGCGAACCTTGCGGCTTGCCGGCGAGCTTTTGTTTTGAAATGCGATTTGCGGCCTCCTCGAAGGCGTCCGCAGTGGACATGCCGTCGAGGAAACGCGAGTTGATCAGCGTGCCTTCGTCCTCATACGCCGTGTCTTGCAGCGTGAAGGTCGTGGCGTCTTCGCCTGGCGGTAGGATCACGGGGACAACTGGAAGGTTGTATCGGCGCGCAAAATCCATGTCGCGCTGATCGCCGGACGGGCAGCCGAAGATGGCGCCCGTGCCGTAGTCCATCAGGATAAAGTTCGCGACGTAGATCGGCAGCTGCCAATCCTTATCGAAAGGATGGGCTGCACGGATACCGGTGTCGAAGCCGCGTTTTTCGGCGGCCTCGATGTCGGCGACGGAGGTGCCCATGCGGCGGCACTCCTCGCAGAAAGCCGCAAGCTCGGGGTTCTTTTCGGCGGCCGCCTTTGCCAGCGGATGGTCGGCGGCAACGGCGAGGAAGGATGCACCGAACAGCGTGTCTGGGCGCGTCGTATAGACCTCAAGCTCTTTGTACCCGGCTGGCGCGGTCTTCGGGTCGAGCGCCCAGCGGATCAACATGCCTTCCGAGCGGCCGATCCAGTTCGCCTGCATCAGGCGGACTTTTTCCGGCCAGTTCGTCAACGTACCAAGGTCGTCGAGCAGTTCCTGCGCGTAGTCGGTGATCTTGAAGAACCACTGGGTCAGCTCGCGCTGTTCGACGAGAGCGCCCGAACGCCAGCCGCGTCCGTCGATCACCTGCTCGTTGGCGAGCACGGTATGGTCGACAGGATCCCAATTGACCTTCGATGATTTGCGATAGGCGAGGCCAGATTTCAGCAGATCAAGGAACAACTTCTGCTGGTGCTTGTAGTAGTCGGGCGAGCACGTTGCGATCTCACGCGACCAGTCGAGCGACAGGCCCATGCTCTTGAGCTGGCCGCGCATCGTATCAATGTTCTGGTAGGTCCATTTGCCGGGGTGGACCTTGCGCTCCATGGCGGCGTTTTCGGCCGGCATGCCGAACGCGTCCCAGCCCATGGGATGCAAAACATTATAGCCCTTGGCTCGCTTGTAGCGGGCGAAGACGTCACCCATCGCGTAGTTGCGCACGTGGCCCATATGGATGCGCCCCGATGGATAGGGAAACATCTCAAGCACGTAGCATTTGGGCTTTGAGCGATCCTCGGAAGCCTCGAAAATGCGGTCCTTGTTCCAGACCTGCTGCCAGTGTCTTTCGCGCTCGGGCGCGTTGTAGCGTTCGGTGGCCATGTGGCCTGTGTTCTCTTGGGGATTTGGATTGGTTTGGGCGGCTACAGAGCCTTAAAGGTAAAGGCCGGTCAAGGCGCGGCCGCCGCCGGAACGTGTCGTAAAAATCGTATTTTAGCGACATATTTGTAGAACGTGTCGTTGGCGCCGAAATGTTGTTATTAACGTGTCGCCAAAAATCGCTTTCGACGACATATTATGGCAATATGTCGTCGGTCACGGCATACCGACCGGACGCACCGGATTTTTGGACTTTCGACTACAGATGGCCGCCATCGATCCCAACAAACCTTATAACGGGCTGCCGCCGCTGCCGCCCGCGGTGGAGCTCGAGACCAAGCCGGTTTTGAAGAAATGCGCCTCCGTGCATGCGGCTCTTGCCGCTCTCAAAGAGCGCGGTCGGCGCATTCCCGACCAGAGCGTCCTCATCAATGTCATCCCGATCATGGAGGCGAAAGACAGCTCGGCGATCGAAAACATCGTGACGACCAACGACGCGCTCTTTCGGGATGCCAGTCTCAAGGACGACAGCGACGCCGATCCTGCAACCAAGGAAGCGTCTCGCTACCGCCTCGCGCTCCACCACGGTTTCCAAGCGCTCGCCAATCGTCCGGTTACGACGCGCATGGCAGTTGAAATCTGCTCGGAGCTGAAAGGCGTGGACCTCGACGTTCGCAGCGTGCCGGGCACGAAGCTGCGAAACGCCGCCACCGGCGATGTAATTTATACGCCGCCGGAAGGCGAGGCGCAGTTGCGCGAACTGCTTGCGAACTGGGAGCGCTTCCTCAATGAGGAGGTCGAAATCGATCCCATCGTGCGCATGGCGGTCGGCCATTATCAATTCGAGGCGATTCATCCCTTCGTCGATGGCAATGGCCGTACCGGCCGCGTGATCAATATGCTGTTCTTGATACAGCAAGGATTGCTCGACCTGCCGACGCTGTATCTCAGCCGTTACATCCTCGCAAATCGCGCCGACTACTATCGGCTGTTGCTGGAGGTCACGACCAAGCAGGCGTGGGAGCCGTGGATCCTCTACATGCTCGACGGCGTCGAAAGCACCGCGTGCTGGACGACCGCAAAAATTGGCGCCGTTCACGATCTCATCGAGGCGACGGCTACATACGTCCGCGAAGCAGCTCCCAAGACCTACACACGGGAGTTTGTCGATCTCCTCTTCACGCAGCCATACAGCAGAATTCAGAACGTCGTCGAACGTGGGTTCAGCCACCGCGAAAAGGCATCGAAGAATTTGAAGCAGCTCGTGGCGCTGGGCGTATTGAAGGAGGTCAAAGTCGGTCGCGAAAAGCTGTTCCTCAACGTGCGTTACGCGGCGCTTCTTGGCAGCAACGAAAATACATTCGAGCCGTTCCCGCAAATTGCGGTCTCAGCAAGTGGCGCAACGCAGCCTCGGCGGGAGCCGTGAGCGCTCCCGCCAAGGCGGCAATCAGCACGTATGTGCGGAAGCCCCGGCTTCGGCCACGGTCTGGTCTTGGGCGCCGCTGCCGCCGGAGACGCCGATCGCACCAACGACATTACCCTTTTTGTCCTTCAACGGAATGCCGCCGGCGAAGATCATCACGCGATCATGATTGGAGGCGTGGATGCCGAAGAACTGGTCGCCCGGCTGGCTGTTCTCGGCAAGCTCTTTTGTCGAGATGTTGAATGCGCGCGACGTGAACGCCTTGTTGATCGAGATGTCGATCGAGCCGATCCAAGCGTTGTCCATGCGGACGTGCGCGATGAGGTTTGCACCTTCGTCGACGACAGCGATGTTCATCGGCTGACCGATTTCGGCGGCTTTCTTTTCCGCTGCGGCGATTATGCGGCGTGCGTCAGCGAGTTTGAGCATGGGCGTTTCCTGTAGCTTGAATGCAAGGCGTAGGGGCGCGATACCGACAAATGATTGGCGTTGCGCACGCGTCGCAGTTAGGTGCGGGTGTCAGTAAAGGCAAGGGGAGCGGCGTGCGGACGGCAGACGCGGAAGAAGGGTCACAGGAGAGGCTTGGGCTCGTTCGCCAGGAAATCGCGGACGCTGCCAGGGCTGCCGGACGAAGCCCGGAAGACGTCGAACTGATCGCGGTCTCAAAGACTTTCGAAGCCGACGATATCCGCCCGGTGATTACCGCGGGTCAGCGTCACTTTGGCGAGAACCGCGTCCAGGAGGCGCAGGCCAAGTGGCCTAAGCTGCGTGCCGAATTTCCCGATATACGGCTGCATCTCATCGGGCCGCTGCAATCGAACAAGGCGCGCGATGCCGTCCAGCTTTTCGATGCCATTCACAGCATCGACCGTCCGAAGATCGCAAAGGCCATTAGCGATGAAATGACGGCGCAGAAGCGGGCATTGCAACTCTTCGTTCAAGTCAACACTGGCGAGGAAGCGCAAAAGGCCGGTGTTGTTCCACGCGAAGCAAAGAGCTTCGTCGAAATGTGCCGGAATGATCTGAAGCTCGATATCGTGGGCTTGATGTGCATTCCGCCGGTTGATGAAGAGCCGGCGGTTCATTTCGCATTTCTGCAGAAGCTTGCGCGCGAGTGTGGCCTCTCCGGCCTCAGCATGGGCATGAGTGGCGACTTCGAGACGGCGGTCGCGTTTGGCGCGACCCATGTGCGGGTCGGAAGTGCGATTTTCGGCACCCGCTAGCTCCAGGTTTTCCAAAGCAAAATTTCGGCGGTCAGATTGCGCGAGACATGAGGATGCTAGCCTTTCGGCGACGATTCGCCGTGCGCGACTAGCGCCGAGGGAGCTCTCAGATGACGTCTGCCGCCAAGAAAGACCCCGTCGAAGTTCAGGCTGCCGCCGCAGCCGCCGAGGCCGCCGCTGTTGCGCGCGATGAAGTCCGCGAAGAAGCAAGCAAGGCGCGTGCGTCCGTCTCCAAGCTTTCCAAATCAAAGGAAGCGGCGATCGAGGCCGCCCGCGAAAAGTGGCACGACTTCAAGGTCGATGTCTGGATTACGCCCTTCAATTCGATCGAGTTCGGGCCGTGGAAGCGGCAGCGGAACCGCGGTAAGTCACGCCAGTTCACGACCGACATGGATGTGTTCGCGGAGGTCATCGAGAACGGCGAGCGTACAGGCGTGCTCGGCTACCGCAAAGAGCTCTGGAACGATGCGACGGGCATGGATAAGCGGCTCGTCTTCAAGCTGTTTTCAGACACGTTGAACTGGCGCGCTAGCATGGATCTTTTGCTCGCCCGTTCTATCCAACAGACGATCGGCGCGCGTGGGCTTCCGGTCACCACCTACGCGATCAATACCGCGGACGACGACTATGTCATCAGTCTTGAGCGCTCGGCCAACAAGTGGCCGTTGTGCCCGGAGCATTTCTCATTCTTCATCATGGATGCCGGGGTGCCGAAGTTCTATCGGTTCCGGCGCGATATCATCAATCTGGGCGGCGACTATTCGCTTATCGACGAGCATGGCGAGACGGTCGGCTACATCGACGGTGCGGTGTTCACCATCGGCGGGCGGTGGAGTTGCAGCGTGCGTGGCGATCATGCTGATCCGCGCGTGCTGATGGTCATGAAACTTTTCACCGGCATGATCGTGTTCAACGGCGAAACGCGTCGGCATGTGCGCCACATTGCACGCGAGATCAAAGCCGGTCGCCTTACGCCCGATCTGCAGCGCCAGGAGTCCGACCTCTACATGAACCCGCGCCGGGTTCGCTGAGACCGCGCAGCGCGGCACGTCCTGCCTGTATTTTGAGCAGGCGTTGATTCTTTGCCACAAAATCATTGAAAGCGGCTGTATCCCGCGTTTGAGGACCCGCGTGCGTTGACGGCCACGCTGAATTGTTGCTGATCCTGCCGATATAAAGGGCAGGGGGCGTGGCGCGCAGTTGTGCAATTGCGCTTCAAGTTGCCGCCCTGCGTAAAAAACGATCAGGTGGGGCAGCTTCCATGGATCAGGTTCAGCCGGGCGCTGATGTCTTCTTTTTGCTGATGGGTGCAATTCTCGTCTTCGCAATGCACGGCGGCTTCGCGTTTCTTGAAGTCGGAACCGTTCGGCACAAAAATCAGGTCAACGCACTCGTCAAAATTCTCGTCGACTTCGCAATCTCAACGACGATCTATTTCGCGCTCGGCTATTACCTATCCTATGGCGTCTCGTTCCTGGCGAGCGCGGAGGCGATCAGCTCCGACCAAGGTATCAATCTCGTCAAATTCTTCTTTCTCGCGACGTTTGCGGCCGCGGTTCCCGCGATTGTCTCCGGGGGTATCGCGGAGCGTGCGCGGTTCGTGCCGCAATGTGCGGCGACTGCGCTGCTCGTCGGGCTCGCATATCCCCTGATCGAGGGGGCGGTGTGGAACAAGAACTTCGGCTTGCAGGACGGTCTATTCGCGCAAGCGCTCGGTGCGCCATTCAAGGACTTCGCAGGTTCAATTGTCGTTCATGCCTTCGGCGGCTGGGCTGCGTTCGCGGCGGTTCGTCAACTCGGAGCGCGTATCGGCCGCTATGATCGTGGCCGACCCGTCAGCCCGCCGCCGTCCTCAATCCCGTGGCTGGCGATGGGGTCATGGTTACTGTGCATCGGCTGGTTCGGATTCAACGTCATGAGTGCGCAGAGCTTGAAGGGTATATCGGGGCTCGTCGCGATCAACTCGCTGATGGCAATGTGCGGCGGAATTCTCGCGGCCCTGGTTGCGGGAAAGAATGATCCGGGCTTCGTGCACAACGGCGCGCTTGCTGGTCTCGTCGCGATCTGCGCCGGTTCTGACGTGATGCATCCGATTGGAGCGTTCGTCACAGGCGCCGTCGCCGGCGCGGTTTTCGTTACGATGTTTCAAGTTTCCACAAACAAGTGGCAGATCGACGATGTGCTCGGCGTATGGGCGCTCCATGGGCTGTGCGGTCTGTGGGGCGGTATTGCTTGTGGCATCTTTGGCCTCGCAGCGCTTGGAGGGCTGGGCGGCGTGACGTTTGCCTCTCAGCTCGTTGGTTCGGTGCTGGGCGCCGCGTTTGGTGTTGTGGCCGGTACCGCCGTCTACTGGATTGTTGATACGATCTTCCGTTTCCGGCTCAGCCCGGAAGAAGAGCGTCGCGGTGCGGATCTTTCGATCCATAAAATCGGAGCGAATCCGGAAGAAGATGTACGCATGGGGCGCGTCTAGTTCGCGATATTTGGTTGGATTAGAAAAACGCGAAAGCGGGGCAATTGCCCCGCTTTTTTTAGTAAACAGCCGGCACGTATATTTCTTTCGGTACTGGGCCGCGCAGGTAGTCTGGATTGTGCACGCGCTCTGGTAGCGTGATGGGCGCGCGGGGCACGTCCTCGTAAGGGACTTGCGATAGCAGGTGATGGATGCAATTGAGGCGCGCGCGTTTCTTGTCGTCGGCCTCGACAATCCACCAGGGCGCTTCCGGAATGTGCGTGCGTTCAAGCATCGCTTCCTTGGCCTTGGTGTAGGCTTCCCAGCGACGACGCGACTCGAGATCCATCGGCGATAACTTCCACTGCTTGATGGGGTCGTGGATACGCATCTGGAAGCGCAGATGCTGCTCTTCGTCGGTGATCGAGAACCAGTATTTGATCAGGCGGATGCCGGAGCGGACCAGCATCTTTTCGAACTCAGGCACGGTGCGAAAGAACTCTTCGACGTCGGAGTCCGAGCAGAAGCCCATCACGCGCTCGACGCCGGCGCGATTGTACCAGGAGCGGTCAAAGAGCGCGATTTCGCCGCCCGCCGGAAGGTGGGGGACATAGCGCTGAAAATACCATTGCGTGCGTTCGCGCTCGCTCGGCGCGGGTAGGGCTACGACCCTGGCGACGCGCGGGTTCAAGCGCTGCGTGATGCGCTTGATGACACCGCCCTTGCCGGCGGCATCGCGGCCTTCGAAAATGACAATGACCTTTTCCTTGGAGTTTACGACCCAATCCTGCAACCGCACGAGTTCGCGTTGCAGACGGAAGAGCTCCTTGAAATAGACTTGCCGGTTGAGAAGGCCGGCTTCGGCATCACGGTCTTTGCCGTCGACGAGCTTTGCAAGGCGCTCGTCGTCCATTTCCATCTCGAACTCTTCGTCGAAGCTGTCGGCAATTTCGGCTTCAACGCGCGCCGCGATACGGGCGTCGTGTTTGTCGTGATCGTGCTCGATCATGTCGGGGCCTGAGGCGCTGAATTGGTGATCGGCAAATGTGTGCGGGTGCTTTTGTTGCAGCCGTGTGACAGCGCGAAGGGTCGCTCAAATGCCCCAGTAAAGGTTACAAATGTGCGACATGGCGTCCGCGCGGTCCCGGCGTTGCTCGACCAAAGGTAGCGCAATTTACGCTCCCGGCATTTCGCGATTTGGCGCTTAGCGTTTCTGTTGCCGTCATTTTTTGCGAAGCGCGCCGAGGTTGTGGTCTTGAGAGACCATATGCCGCGTGCAGCTTTGTCCTCTTGTTTCGGCCTCATTGGCGGTCTGTCTGCGCTCCCGTTGTTAGCAGTTCACGGGAGTATCAAGATGCGATTGGCACTTTTCGCATTGTTTGTTGGCCTCATGTCGTTCGCCGGCGTTCCTTCGGCCGATGCGCGACCGTTCTGGGAAGAGAGCGATCAGGTCACGCAGGGCACCTACCGCAAGAAGGCGAAGCATCGTCGCAGCGCCACGTATCAGCGCTCATCCTATCGTTCTTCAGGAGCGGGTCCGCGTCCGCGCCGCTGGTGCGGCTGGTGGATGCGCACACAGCTCGGCGGCGGTCCGGAATTCAACCTAGCCCGCAATTGGCGCCGGTGGGGTCGTCCTGCGGGCGGTCCGCAGGTCGGCGCTGTCGTCGTTTGGAACAGCCACGTCGGAATGATCACCGGTCGAGCGGCAAACGGTCAGTGGATCGTAAAATCGGGCAACGACGGTGGACGCGTGCGCGAGCGTGCACGATCGGTAGCTGGCGCTACTTTCCGCGTCGGTTAAGACGCCCCCGTCGACCCGGTCAAATTTTGAAGGGCGCCGTTTTCCTGGGAAACGGTGCCCTTTTTCACAGGCAATGATTGCACACGGGTGACACTCGGGACTTATGGTCGTTTTGGGCCCTTGTTTCGCCGCAACTTTCCGACTTGAATTGGTTTATGGGACGGGCGTCGCTCTTCTTTGGGGACGACGGTGGGAAAGCTCTATTTCGGTTCTGTCGCGGGTGGATTGGTGGCGTGCGCAGCCCTTGCGGTGGCGCATTTTTCGCTGCGCGAGCCAATGCCCACCATACCGGCCACGCCGCAAATCCTTTTCCGGCCGGCCCAATCGCTTGCGCCGGAGTTGAACGAGCGGCGCTACGCTCCCGACGACAAAATCGCCCTCATTCAAGACCTGCAGCGCAACCTACAGAGGCTCGGCTGTTATGACGGCACCGTCAACGGCGTGTGGACGCCGGCAACCCGTGACGCGATGCGCGCCTTCGTAGAGCGTGTGAATGCGCGGCTGCCGACGGATCAGCCCGACGAGTTTCTTTTGAACCTCGCGGCAAACCACGAAAGCAAGGCATGCGTGGATAAGGCCGTCTACGCGGCGCCGGTGACGCCAGTAAAGGCTGCGCGCAGGACTGTCGCAGCGATCGAGACAGGGGCAATCGACAAGAGCGCAGTTCCGTCAGCCACGTCGGAGGCATTGCCTACTTTCGTCCCCGTTGCGGGGCTTGGCAGCCGCATCGAAGAGGAGAAGCCGGTCGAGATTAGCTCTCAGCCAACGGTTCCGAGGGTCTATGCGACGCCGGTCAAGACGGCGGCAACCGGCGGTGACCAGGATTTGATTGCTGATTGGCTTGAGAAGGGTACCCAATCGAGATCGTCAACGGCGACGACGGCGGTGGCCGCTGCCGCATCGGCGGAGCCGGCGCGCCCGCTGCCCAGCGTTTCCGTGCAGCAGGCAAGCGCTGATGAGGAGGCCATTGTCGACAGGGTCAGGCCGGTGAACGTTACCGTCGCCTACGAGCCTGAGGACGAGGCGCGCGATGGCCAGGAGGCGCCGCCCAAGGCCAAGCGGCGCAAACGGCTACGAGCGATGAAGAATTATTCCAAGCCGCCCAAATTCGTGAAATCTATCATGCGCGACGTGCAAAGCGCGATGTCGTCGCTCGGCCTCTACTAAGACCGTAGACGGGCGGGCCGCCTGCCAGTAATTGGAAGCATCTTCTGGCTCCGCGACGCTTCATGGCACCTATCCAGCAGTCCCTTTCGGCTCTGACCTCTGGCGCCATAGCTTCTCCATTCACGCAGTTGCGGCGCCTGCTTTCGGGTATTGAGGCCGGACATTCGCGACCGATCGAACTCACGATCGGGGAGCCGCGCGAGGCGATGCCGGATTTCATCGCGGGCAAGTTGGCCGAAGCATCCACGCTCTTTGGGAGGTACCCGCCCATCCGGGGCAGCGACGACTTACGGGGCTCGATCGCGGGATGGCTGGCGCGCAGGTACGGATTAGCGCAGGCCGTCGATCCGGCGCGGGAAGTCCTCGTCCTCAACGGTTCCCGAGAAGGTTTGTTTTTCGCCTGCCTGCCTGCAGTGGGCCGCAAGACGGTCGAGGGCCGGCCGGCGATTCTGATGTGCAACCCCTACTATTCGGCTTATGTCGCGGGCGCGCTCGCTGTCGGAGCTGATGCAGTATTTCTGAATGCTACCCGAGAGACGGGCTTTCTGCCGGACCTCGACGATCTCGCCGATGATCGGGCTCTACTTGCGCGGACGTGCGCGTTGTTCATCGGGTCTCCGTCCAATCCGCAAGGTGCGGTTGCCTCATCCGCCTATATTGCCAAGGCCCTGGCTCTGGCGCGCGCATACGACTTCATGTTGTTCCTCGACGAGTGCTACTCGGAAATTTACACCGAGTTCGCACCGGTCGGGGGGCTTGCGGTTGCGGCGGAAACGCCTGAGCGCTTCAGCAACCTTGTCGTTTTCAACTCGCTGTCGAAGCGTTCGAACCTGCCGGGGTTGCGCTCGGGGTTCTGCGCGGGCGATCCCGACTTCCTGGATGCCTTCGCAGAGGTGCGAAACATGTGTGCACCAACCGTGCCAGGTGCGGTCCAAGTCGCCTCTGCCGCCGCCTGGTCAGACGAGTCGCATGTGGTCCGATCGCGAGCGGCCTATGTCGATAAGTTTTCCATTGCCGATGAATTACTTGGCGGCCAGTACGGCTATCGCCGGCCGGCCGGCGGGTTCTGCCTTTGGCTCGATATGAGCCGATACGGCAGCGGCAGTGACGCGGCGGTAACCTTATGGAAAGCCGCAGGCGTCAAGGTGATACCCGGTAGCTTTCTGGCTCAGACCGGGCGAGACGGAACCAATCCCGGCGCGAACTATGTGCGCGTCGCATTGGTCCAGGATCCTGCGACCATCCGGGAAGCGCTCGAACGCACGATTTCCGTGCTGCGTTGAAGAGTACGTTCGCGCCGATGTCACTGGATACGCGAGGATACGATCCTCAGCGGCTGTTGCCGCAGTCGCTCGAGGACCGCTTGCTGGGATTGTTGGGGCGGCTCGGCGGCAGTGCGCTGTTTGCCCTCGTTGCCGTACTGTGGCTGTGCCTTGCCACTTGGTCGGTCGTCGATCCGAGCCTGACGCACGCGACGGCGAACGAGCCTACGAACGTGCTCGGCCGACTGGGCGCAATCATATCGGACCTCTTGCTTCAGACGCTCGGCTTCGCCGCTGCCCTTGCGCTTGTTGCCCCGCTTGTCTGGAGCGTCGAGCTGTTGCGCTCCGAACGCGTCGTCTCCGGACGCCTCAAACTTGGCTTCTTTCCGCTCGCCGTTCTTGCCTGCGCGGGTGCGTTGTCGTCGTTGCCAATCGCGGCGAACTGGCCGCTCAATCATGGATACGGCGGCGTACTGGGCGATGGCGTGTTCAGCGTCGTCAACCGCCTGTTCGCCATGATCAACCAGGAACGCGCGGGCTTTGCCAGCGGGCTGGTGCTCTTATCGGTGGCGTTTGCGATGTCCGGCAAGGCCCTTGGGTTCGACGCCGAAGAACTCCTGCGCTTGGCCATGAGGTCCTGGCGCGACTGGGCGCGCTATTTGCGTGCCGTACGGGGCGAGCGAAAAGCGGCGGCCGACGAGCGCGACGACTATTCGATTTCAAATTGGACGAGCGAACCCCGTGGGCCGCTCTCGCCGACGCCCGCTGCAGGCCAGACCGACGCACGGGTTCTTGAACCGATGCTGCCGATGCCGCGTGATCTATCGGTTGGCTCGGAGGTGCGGTTTACGCCAGAAAGTGTGTGGCCTGTGTTGCCAATTCAGTCTTCGCCGGATCGCGGGCATCGCGACCAGTTCGGGCCAGCGGTTGCGCGCTCGGCGCACGACACGTCTCCCGGATTTGCTCCGGCTTTCGGTCCGCCGGAGTTTGTTCCGCCGGCGCCGCCTGTCGTGCCGGACGATACGATCGCTGATCGTGGCGCCGGGTTCGACTACAGCACCGACATGGCGAGCCGAAAGATAGCGCGACGTTTCGCGCCTGCGAGCACGCAAATTCAGAACCAGGACGCTCCGGCCATGCCGGAGGTGGACCTTCCGCCACCACCGATTTCTCCGATGCCGCCGGCCGCGGCAAAAGGGAAGGGGCTGTTTGGCTATGCTGGCGGGCGTCCGCCGCCACCACCTGCCTGGAAGCGGCCGTCGCTCGACTTCCTGCGCCGTCCGACGGGCGCGAAGGGTGGGGCTGAGCTTTCGCAGACCGTCATGCGCGGAAACGCGCGGCTGCTCGAAGACGTGCTCGCCGACTTCGGCGTTAAAGGCGAGGTTAAGGACATCCGACCCGGTCCGGTCGTGACGCTTTATGAGCTTGAACCTTCGCGCGGCACGAAATCATCGCGCGTGATCGGACTTGCCGACGATATCGCCCGCTCCATGAGTGTTGCGAGCATTCGTGCCGCTGTCGTGCCGGGCCGTAACGCCATCGGTCTTGAGCTGCCCAACGCGCGTCGCGACGCGGTTCTGCTGCGCGAGATTCTTGAGGCGGATGTTTACAGATCGAGTGACGCGGCGCTGCCGCTCGCGCTCGGCAAGACGATCGGCGGCGATCCGGTCGTCGCAGATCTTGCGCGCATGCCGCATTTGCTCGTGGCCGGCACGACGGGCTCGGGCAAGTCCGTCGGCGTCAACGCGATGGTGCTTTCACTGCTCTATCGCCATTCTCCCGATGATTGCCGTTTGCTGATGATCGACCCCAAGATGCTTGAGCTGTCGGTCTACAATGGCATTCCGCATCTGCTGACGCCGGTCGTCACCGATCCTGCTAAAGCGGTCGCCGCGCTCAATTGGGCGGTCAGCGAAATGGAAGAGCGCTATAAGCGAATGGCAGCGCTTTCGGTGCGCAACATCGACGTCTTCAACAACCGTGTGCGCAACGCCAGGAAGCGCGGCGAGATGCTGTCGCGTACGGTCCAAACCGGTTTCGACAAGCTCGGACAGGCGGTGTTCGAGACACAAAAAATGGACCTGGAGCCGTTGCCGCACATCGTGATCGTTGTCGACGAGTTTGCGGACCTCATGATCGTTGCGGGCAAAGAGGTCGAGACGGCCGTGCAGCGCCTTGCGCAGATGGCGCGCGCCGCCGGCATTCACCTCATCATGGCGACGCAGCGCCCGTCTGTCGATATCATCACCGGCACGATCAAGGCGAATTTCCCGACGCGCATTTCGTTCAAGGTGACGTCGAAGATCGACAGCCGCACTATCATCAACGAACAAGGCGCCGAGCAACTTCTCGGGCAGGGCGACATGCTCTATTCGTCGGGCGCGGGCCAGATCACGCGCGTGCACGGCGCCTTCGTATCGGACGAAGAGGTCGAGACCATCGCAGACGCGCTGCGGCGCCAGGGTACGCCAAAGTATGTGGAGGGGATTTGCGACGCGCCCCAACGGCCAGTTTCGGCCGGGGTCGAGCGGGCTACGGGTGAGGACGACCTCTATGACCGGGCTGTAGCGATCCTTGTCACCGACCGCAAGGCCTCGACAAGCTACCTGCAGCGGCGCCTGGGCATCGGGTACAACCGGGCAGCCGACCTGATCGAGCGGATGGAGCGGGATGGGCTTATCTCGGCGGCGAATCATGTCGGCAAGCGTGAGATCTTGCGTGATCCGGGAACGTCGGACGCCGCCTAGCGCTGGCAATTCGCACTGTCGTGGCCGGCGCTGTCCTGTCATGCTCAAGAAATAGCCGCTAGGCGCGCCGTAGCGGCTTCGCCGCCAAGTTCTCGACGCATTTCTTGTCAAAACCGTAATCTTCGCGGTGAGGCCACTTTGGTGGCGTGGCTGCGAGCGGGGGAAATATAGGGGCATTTGATGAGGGACTTGGTGTTCACGGCGGTGGCTGCGTGCGTGGTCCTTGGGGCTACGGCATGGACAGCGAACGCGCAAAACGCGCCGTCGCCTCAGCCGGCGAATCCAGACGCGGCCAAGTCACAAGCGGCGAAGCCCGCCGATGCAACCGTCGATGGATGGTCGGGCGAAGTGGCCAAGGGCCAGGAGGGCATCCAACTCGATGCGGCGCAGACCGAAGTCGTCAAATCGGTCAGCAATTACTTCTCGACGCTGACGGATCTAAAGGGTGCGTTCGTGCAGATCGGCGCCGACAATAAGCGCATGCGCGGCAAGTTTTTCGTCAAGCGCCCTGGCCGCTTCCGCTTCGACTACGCGCTTCCTTCGCGCCAGATCATCATTTCCGACGGCAAGTATCTCGCCATTCAGGATCTCGACCTCAACAATGAGGACCGCCTGGAGCTCGATCAGACGCCATTCCGGCTGCTTTTGCGCAAGGACGTCGATCTACTGCGCGATGCGCGCATCATCGAGGTTCAGGATGCGGCCGACCGTGTGGTGGTCGGAATTCAAGACAAGAGCCCGGACACGCCGGGCAAGATCAAACTTTTCCTGTCGAAGAAGCAGGGCCTTGAGCTGACGGAATGGATCACGACGGACGCTCAAGGTTTGGACACCCGGATTGAAGTCACCGAGCTCGTCAAGGCCGACAACCTTGATGCGAATCTCTTTAAAATTCAAATGCTTGGAGCACACCGCACGACGCCGAACTAGGGATTTTGACCGCAAATCAGGGTGTTGCGCGAATGCCGCGACGCAACATCCAACCTGTGGATATCGTTGAGTAACTCTTCACAATTTCGTGAAGAGCGCGGTAGCCCCCTATTGAATTTGAGCGTGTTGCGCTTAACTCACTGACATGCAGGCGGCGTCACCCTGTATTCGGTAGTGCCCCCCGTCTAGCCGAAGACGCTGCCTCTGGTATCGGCTTCCCTCCCGATACCGAGCGCCAAAAGCGCAATCGCGCCCAGTCCCTCCCCCCGGGACTGGGCGCTTCGCATTTCTGAGCAGTGAACCGTGTAAACTGCGGGTGTGCATTTCGCACACTTGGGCGTCAGTGCAGCGCGTGTGACGCCGGTGCCGTCCCAAGCCGTGTTTCACCAATGTGTTTGATGGCGACCATCTCGGCCAGTGCCTTGTCGATTGCGCGCAATTCGTCAGCGAAGGCGCGTAGCCGGCCGGCAATATGCTGCGAGAAGTGCTCGGCTACTTCTGGCTCGTCCGTCATGAGGCGATGCAAATCCTCGCGTGCGATGCGCAGTGCTTTGACGGTTGTGCGTGCGACGACGCTCGATGCATGCACTGTTTCGACCAGCATGGCGATTTCGCCGAGGATCGCGCCTTCCGGTATGGGTTCAGCGGCTGCGCCGGACGAAATCTGGACGCACGCGCCGGAGACGACGACGATTGCTGCGTCGGCCACTTCGTCTTCGGTAATGAGATAGTCGCCGGCCTTGTAGACGACGCGATCGGCGCGGCGGACGATTTCCGTCAGTTGCAGCGGTTTCAGGCCGCGGAAGATCGGAAGCGACAGAAATGGTTTAACGAGGGCGTCGATCGCCATCGCGTAAAACTCCAGTTTGCGACGATATCGGGAAACGCGACTGACGCGACTGCGGCTCAACAACTATGAGCCGGGCGGCGATGAAGTTGCCGCGCACATGGCTCTAACGAGCATACAGACGACGAATCGTCCAGCGGGGGTGTGGACGTGCTGGGGACGAACAAGGACAACGCGAAGTTTCGGCGCTTTCCTGTTGAGGACGGTGCGCAGATCAGGGCGCGAGCTTATAGCCGCCGCTTTCCGTAATGAGCAGTTCGGCGTTGGAGGGGTCTTTTTCGATTTTTTGACGCAACCGATAAATGTGCGTCTCCAGCGTGTGTGTTGTGACGCCTGCGTTATAGCCCCACACCTCATGCAACAGCACGTCACGTGAAACGACCTTGTCGCCCGAGCGATAGAGGTACTTCAGTATCGAGGTTTCCTTTTCGGTCAGGCGAATCTTTTGGCCGTTTCCATCGACGAGGATCTTCGCCGCCGGCTTGAACGTGTACTGGCCGATCGCGAATACGGCGTCTTCGCTTTGCTCATGCTGGCGCAATTGCGCACGGATGCGCGCCAGCAGCACCGCGAATTTGAAGGGCTTCAGGATGTAGTCATTTGCTCCTGCGTCCAGCCCCAAGATCTGATCGGCGTCGGAGGTATTGCCCGTTAGCATGACGATCGGCGTCTTGAATCCAGATTTGCGAAGCAGTTTAACGGCCTCGCGGCCATCCATGTCCGGCAGTCCCACGTCGAATACGACGAGATCGAAGCGACCGCTGCGCGCGGCTTCCATGCCTTTCGTCGCGGAGTTGGCCTCCGAAACCTCGAATTCGTCGTGCAGGACGAGCTGGTCCTTCAGGGAGCTTCTGAGATCGTCGTCGTCGTCAACCAGGAGGACCTTGCGGGCCGTGCTCATGAAATGGGGGCTCCGGTTTCGAAAGTGGGGTGGGGCAGGGCCGGCGCAATTGCTGGCATCCCGATACCGGGCAACATAGGCTTTGGCGATGCCTAGGCAAGGGGCGGCGCGGGGTTATCGATGGCAAAGCGCTCAACGGAAGGCGCACGTCAGCTAATCGTGCGATCTCGCGGCGCGGCGCGGCGCCGTGGCGTGTTGTTTTTGGGACCGCTTGTGGTCCCCTGCGCCCTCGGCCGCGGCGGAGTAACGGCATTCAAGCGTGAAGGGGACGGTGCCACCCCCCGCGGGCGATTTACGCTCCGTCGCGTGCTCTACCGACAGGGTCAAATCACAAGGCCGCGAACACAATTGCCGATCACTCACATCAAGCACGATGATGGCTGGTGTGACGCCCCTTGCGATCGCAACTACAACCGCGCTGTCAAGCGACCTTACCCAGCGAGCGCGGAAACGATGTGGCGCAATGATGCGCTCTACGATCTCGTCGTCGTCATAGGACATAATGATCGGCCACGGATCCGGGGACGCGGCAGCGCGATCTTTCTGCATATCGCGGGGCCGGGACTCGAAGCGACGGAAGGATGCGTCGCCGTTCGCGCGTCCGACATGCGCAAGCTGCTCGCATATCTCGGTCGAGGTAGTCGCATCGTCGTCGGTGCGTGAAACGAAGTTTGCGAATGCGAGCTAAGAAAAAGGGCCCGGCTGCTCGAAGCGCCGGGCCCAAGTTGAGCACGTCTAGGTGGAGACGCGTGCTCGGGAGACAGTGGAGTGAAAAAGTGGCCCGCGGCCTGTAGGCCGCGAGCCGTTCCCTCGAACTCAGTAGTTGTAAGCTCGTTCGCCGTGGTCGGTGATATCGAGACCTTCGCGTTCCTTCTCCTCTGCCGGACGCAGGCCGACGACGATGTCGACTAGCTTGAACAGAATCAAGGAACCGATACCGCACCACAGGATCGTGAGGCCAACGCCTTTAGCCTGAGCGATGACTTGGGCGGTCATGTCGTATGCGCCGACAGCGAGTTCGCCCGGCTTCGACAGGTAATCGGGGATGCCCGTACCACCGAAGTCAGGACTGACCAAGATGCCCGTCGCAAGCGCGCCGATGATGCCGCCGATACCGTGGATGCCGAAAACGTCCAAGGTATCATCGTAACCAAGCGCGCTCTTGATCGCAGTGCAGAAGATGAAGCAGACCGCACCGGCGACCAAGCCAAGAATGATCGAACCGAACACGCCCGCAAAGCCGCAAGCCGGGGTGATGGCGACAAGACCAGCAATGACGCCGGATACCAGACCGAGAATTGACGGCTTACCCTTCGCGATCCATTCGACAATGATCCACGCGAGTGCTGCGGCGGCCGTGCAGACGAAGGTGTTCATCATCGGAACGGTAATGAAGGCGGCTGCCTCCAAATTCGAACCGACGTTGAAGCCGAACCAGCCGACCCACAGCAGGGCCGCGCCGATCATCGTCATAGTCAGCGAGTGTGGCGGCATGGCTTCGCGGCCATATCCGACGCGTTTGCCGAGCAGCAAACAGCCCACGAGGCCGGCGATACCAGCATTGATGTGAACGACGGTGCCGCCGGCGAAGTCGAGGCCGCCCCATGCGAAGATTTGACCGACGTCAGCGAGGACGGCGTCAAGTGCGGTTTGTGCTTCCGCCTTGGCGGCATCAGTTGTCGCGGCGGCGACTGCCTTTGCGGCGTTACCAAAAGCGTCAGGACCACCCCAGTACCAGACCATGTGCGCCATCGGGAAGTAGACGAAGGTGACCCAAAGCGCCGCAAACAGCATCCATGCCGAGAACTTCATGCGCTCCGCGACGGCACCAATGATGAGGGCCGGCGTAATGCAGGCAAACGTCATCTGGAAAGCGATGAAGAGATACTCTGGAATGTAAACGCCGTTGGAGAAGGTGCCCGCGAGGCTCGTCGAATCGACGCCTGCGAGGAATGCTTTCGAGAAGCCACCGACGTAGGAGTTCAACTCTCCGCCGTTTGTAAATGCCATCGAGTAACCGTACGTCACCCAGATGATCATTATCATGCAGATCGTAGCGAAGACCTGCATGCAGACGGACAACATGTTCTTGGTACGAACGAGTCCGCCGTAGAATAGCGCAAGGCCTGGGACTGTCATCAACAGCACCAAGATCGTTGCGATATACATAAATGCGATGTCGCCCTTATCCGGTGTAGGAGCGGCTGGTGCAGCCGCTTCCGCGGCAGCCGGCGCGGCTTCTGCCGGTGCGGGCGCAGCAGCGGGTGCTTCGGTCGCCGCCGGTGGAGCAGCATCCTGGGCCATGATCATCGCCGGTTCGGTGGTCATGGTCAGCGCGACTAGGCAAAGGGCCCCCAAGGCCTTTGCGTATCGCGTCAACTTCGAAAGTCTCATGTTTTAAGCTCCCTGATTGATGAGAAATTCAAGAGTGCTGGGATGGGTGCGCGTCAGAGCGCGTCGTCGTCCGCTTCGCCCGTACGAATGCGAACCGTGTGTTCGATCGGGGAAACGAAGATCTTGCCGTCGCCGATCTGGCCGGTCTTCGCGGCGCGCTGAATGGCTGCGAGCGCCTTGTCCACTTGCGCGCTCGGGACAACGACCTCGATCTTGATCTTGGGCAGGAAGCTCACCGCATATTCGGCGCCGCGATAAATCTCGGTGTGGCCTTTCTGGCGTCCGTAACCTTTGACTTCCGTGACCGTCATGCCCTGCAAGCCAAGATCGGTCAGCGCTGAGCGGACCTCCTCGAGCTTGAAAGGTTTGATCACTGCCGTGATGAGCTTCATGGGAGCCCCCTCTCTGTTGTGTCCCGGTCAATGCCGGCGCTAACGCAGACCAAGGCCCCGCCGGGTGACGGGACGATAGTTCCGGGCGAACAGAGTCAAGTCCCGTGCCAAGTTGTTACGAGGGGAGTAACAGTTTGAAAATGTTCATGAAAAATACATTGACGCCGCTTGTGGCGCTCTCTCGGATTAGAATGTGAGCACGAAATATGAGCAAATTGGCAAAATTGCCCACTATTTGAGCACGAACGCCGTGTCGCGTTTTCGCATCAGACCTTCCTGAACGGTCGATGCGACAAGTCGGCCCGCGGTGTCGTAAATCGCGCCGCGACAATAGCCACGGGCGCCGGATGCGCTCGGACTGTCCTGCGCGTAGAGCAGCCACTCGTCGGTGCGGAAGGGACGGTGGAACCACATGGCGTGGTCAAGGCTCGCCAACTGAATGTCTTGATCGAATAGGAGTTTGCCGTGCGCGATGAGCGCTGTGTCGAGCAGCGTGAAGTCGGACGCATAGGCTAGGACCGCTTGGTGGATGCTAGTAACGTCAGGCAACCTGCCCGCGGCTTTCAGCCAGATTGCTTGCTCGGCGATGCGGGGCTGGCGGCTGGCGTAGCGTGAGGGGTCGACGATCCGGACATCAACCGGATGCTCGCGATCCCAGTAGGCGCGCATGTTCTGCGGCAGGAAATCGATCATTTGCCGGACGAGATCTTTAGCGCTGGGCAGCGAATCCGGTGTCGGGGCGGCAGGCATGGCCGATTGGTGATCGTAGCCGTCTTCCTGGATGTGGAAGGAGGCGTTCATCGTGAAGATGGAGAGACCGTGCTGAATGCCACGGACACGGCGGGTCGTGAAGCTGCCGCCGTCGCGAATGCGTTCGACCTCATAGATGATGTCGCGCGCCGGATCGCCGGCGAGCAGGAAATAACCATGAAGCGAATGAATGCTGCGCTGAGGGTCGACAGTTGCCGCAGCGGCGAGCAGAGCCTGTCCGAGGACCTGGCCGCCGTAGACACGCTGCCAGCCAACGCTGGATCTGGGCCCGCGGAACAGATTGTCCTCAAGCGGTTCCAATGTCAGCGTCGTCAGCAACTGGTCGAGGGCAGTGGGTGTAGCCATCTTGGGGCTCTCGCGTGAAAGAGGGGTGAGGCGGGGCGAATGAGGGCCGTGAGGACGCTTGGCTGTCAAGCAGGAGCGCACTAGGTGCAAGGAGCGGCAAGTTTGACTGAAGCGCCAGGGACGGCATTCGACGTCGTTATCGCGGGCGGCAGCTATGCGGGCCTTGCGATCGCGCGTGGTCTATCGATGTCGCTCGGCGGTGCGGTACGGATCGCGATTATCGAACGCTTGCCGAGTTCGGCAGATCCTGTCGAAGACGGCCGTGCATTCGCGATCTGGGCGGCGGCGAAGAGCGGACTTCAATCGCTGGGCGTATGGGATGAGATCGCCGCCGTCGCACAGCCTATGACAATGATCGAGATATCGGACTCTGCGCTAACTGATGGCGTTCGTCCGACGCTGCTGACATATGACGGATCAACCAGCAATGGCGCCGCCGCTGCCTATGTTGTGCCTGCGGCGAAATTGAACGCGGCGCTTCTTACGAGCGTTCGTGACGATCCCGCGATCACGTGGATTGCGCCGGCGGAGGGAGTATCGCTCACGCATCGGCCGCATGCAGTCGAGGTCGCGCTGCGTGATGGGCGCGTTCTGTCGGCGGAACTCTGCGTCGCGGCGGACGGGCGCAACTCGCGGCTGCGCGAGGCGGCCGGCATCAAGACCGTCGGCTGGCCGTACGAGCAGAGAGGCATTGTTGCAACTGTCGAACTTGGCGCGCCTCATCATGGCGTTGCCGTCCAGCATTTCCTGCCAGGCGGACCGTTCGCGATCCTGCCGATGCGGGGCAACAAAGCCTGCATCACATGGAGCGCTGACAAAGGGGAAGCCGAGCGTGTTCTTGCGCTCGATGACGAGGCCTTCGCCGCAGAGCTCGATGCGCGCATTGGCGGCCGATTTGGGCAAATCTCGATTGCGGGTTCGCGTCAATCCTGGCCGCTCGACGTAAAGCTGCCGCGCACGCTGATCAGGCCGCGCTTCGCACTTGCGGGCGATGCCGCGCATGGGGTTCATCCGATCGCGGGCCAGGGCGTCAACTTGGCGCTGCGGGATGCGGCTGCACTCATTGAGTGCATCGTTGATGCGGTGCGACTTGGGTTCGATTTTGGGCATGGTCCGGCGCTTGAGCGCTATCAGCGCTGGCGCCGTTTCGACGCCACTATGTCGGCGTCGATTTACGACGCGCTCAACCGGATGTTTGGGATCGACAATACCGTTTTGCGCGCCGGTCGTGGCGCGAGCCTCGCCGTCCTTGACCGGCTACCGCAGCTCAAACAGATGATTGTCGATGAAGCGGCGGGCGTTACCGGCGATTTGCCGAAGTTGCTGCGCGGAGAGCCCGTCTAGTCGGCTTCATTCTCATGTGCCGTGTCGGGCTCATCGGCTTCGCCGGTCATGACGGGCGGCACCACGGTTACGGTGCCGGCATCGAGATCGACGACCGGCGCGTTCGCATTCGTAAAGGGTATGAACTCGCTCGGCGCCATCTCGCGCGCGATTTCGAGCAGATCGCCGGCGCCGAAGTTCTGAATGGCCGCAACGCGGCCAAATTCTTCGCCCGATTCGAGGATCGCAGTCAGACCGATGAGATCGGCATGATAGTACTCGGTGTCGTCGGCTGCCGGCAGCTTCTCGCGCGCGACGTAGAGCTCGATGCCGCGCAGGCCTTCGGCTGCAGTCCGGTCGCTTACGCCGTCGACGCGCGCGACCACGCCCTTGTCCGTGACACGCACGATGTGCAGGACGTATGACTTTTCACCCTTGATGTCGGCTAGAGGACCGTACGCGGCGATCGCTTCGGGGTCTGCTGTATAGGTGCGGACCATGACCTCTCCGCGAATGCCGTGGGCACTGCCAAACCGTCCGAGCAGGACCGGGCGAGAAGAGGGGCGCTCATGCCTATCGATCATGTATGCGTTCCGGGCGGCTCACTCTGGAAGCGGGCCAAGGTAGCTGATTTCCACTTCGACTGGAGAGTCGCCGACCGTGACGGTGTGACGGCCAATCAGAATGTTGGGACCGAGTTCGACCGAGAGTGACACCGTCGCCCCTTCCGCGCCGGCAACATAACCGCTGACCAGTTCGCCGTCGGGCGGGATGTCGGCGCTGCCGCGCAACATCCGCGTTCCGTCAGTCGCAACTTCAAGCTCGCCGAAGTAGACGCCACCGAGCGGGTCCGAGGCCATCACCGTGCCACGGCGGAGGATGAGCACCATCGGCTCCAAAGCAGCCGATGGTTGCTCCTCGTCGAAATATGCAACTCTATAGACGCCGTCGGACAACATCTCTTTGCAAGATTGTCTGCAATCGGATTGTCCGCGGATCATTCCAAAATCCGGGCCAAAGCGGTTGCAACGGCTACCGACGATGGGACGTCCGGCCAGCGCAGAAGACGCGATGGCCGGGCACCCTATCAGGCGGCTTCGCCGGCGCTCTCGGCGGCCTTCGCAGCCTTTTCGGCGGCCGCGGCAGCCCGCTCCTGGGCCTTCTTCTTCGGTTTGGCCTTCTCGGGGTTGTTCTGTGCGGTGCGCTTGGCGAGGCCGGCGCCGTCGAGCAAACGCAGCACGCGGTCGGTCGGCTGGGCGCCGACCTTCAGCCAATGCTGAACGCGCTCGACGTTCAACTTCACGCGGTTGGCGTCATCCTTCTTCAGCATTGGGTCGAACGTCCCGATCTGCTCGATGTAGCGGCCGTCACGGGGCGAGGTGCCGTGCGCGACGACGACGTAATAGTAGGGGCGCTTCTTGGCGCCACCGCGCGAGAGGCGAATTTTCACCGACATTGACTTGGTCTCCTTAGGGTCTGCGTTCTTTGGTTCGTGGTGTCGTCATTTCTTCTTGCCGGGCGGCAAGGGAAATCTCGGGAAGCCACCACCGAGGCCGGGAAGGCCTTTCGGTAGTCCGCCACCCAAACCGGGAAGGCCCTTTGGCAAACTCAGGCCGCTGCCGAGGCTCGGATTGCCCTTGGCAATCTGATCCTTCACGTCATCGGGCAGCTGTTCGAGTGCCTTGGGATCGAGTTTCGCAAGCTCGGCCTGCATCGCCTGCATATCGGCTTCGCTGGGGCCAGCGCCGGTGCGGCCGAGGAACTTGTTCAGCATGCTGCCGTTGCGGCCCATCGACTTCATCATGTCCGCCATCTGGCGGTGCATCTTCAGAAGCTTGTTGATGTCCTCGACCTTGGTGCCGCTGCCGGCTGCGATGCGGCGTTTGCGCTTGGCATCAAGGACCTTTGGGTTGCGGCGCTCCTTCGGCGTCATCGAGGAAATGATGGCGCGCTGATGTACGAGGCTCTTATCGAGGCCGGCTTCGTTGATCTGACCTTTGATCTTGGCGACGCCGGGCAGCATGCCAAGCACGCCACCCATGCCGCCGAGCTTCTGCATCTGCTTCAGCTGCTCGCCCAGATCCTCGAGGTCGAACGACCCCTTCTTCATTTTCTCGGCGATCTTCGTCGCCTTCTCGACATCGATCGTCTGGGCGGCCTTCTCTACGAGACTTACGACGTCGCCCATGCCGAGAATGCGGCTCGCGATGCGGCCGGGATGAAAGTCTTCGAGTGCGTCCCACTTCTCGCCGACGCCGATGAGCTTGATCGGTTTGCCTGTGACTGCGCGCATCGAAAGCGCCGCACCGCCGCGGCCATCGCCATCGGCGCGTGTCAGTACGATGCCGGTGACACCGATGCGGCCGTCAAAGGCCTTGGCGGTGTTAACGGCGTCCTGGCCGGTCAGCGCATCAGCAACCAGCAGCGTTTCGTGCGGATCGATGGCGGCTTTGACGTCGCGGACCTCATCCATCAGTTCGTCGTCGACAGTGACGCGGCCGGCGGTGTCGTAGAGGATGATGTCGTAGCCACCCAGCTTCGCAGCTTCCTCAGCGCGACGCGCGATCTGAAGCGGCGTCTGGCCAGCGATGATCGGTAGCGTTGAGACGGCCGTCTGTTCGCCCAGGACGCGAAGCTGTTCCTGCGCGGCTGGCCGGCGCGTGTCGAGCGAGGCCATCAAGACCTTCTTGCGCTCGCGGTTTGTCAGCCGGTAGGCAATCTTTGCCGTCGTCGTCGTTTTGCCCGATCCCTGCAGGCCGACCATCAAGATGCCAACCGGTGGGCTGGCGTTGAGGTCTATTGTTTCGGCATCCGAGCCCAGCATTGCGACAAGCTCGTCGTTGACGATCTTGACGACCATCTGGCCCGGCGTGACGGAGCGTAAGACTTCGGCGCCCACGGCCTTCGTCTTCACCTTCTCGGTGAAGTCCTTCACCACATCGAGCGCAACGTCGGCTTCGAGCAGCGCACGGCGAACCTCACGCATCGCTTCCGAGACGTCCGTCTCGGTCAGCGCGCCGCGCCGCGTCAGCTTGTCGAGCACGCCCGAGAGGCGGTCTTGCAGTGTCTGGAACATTCTATTCGCTCACGGCGATGTCGCTTCGCGCGCCTTGATGCGCTTGTCGAAGAGATGTCGTCGCCAAACTCCTTGGTTCAAGCACGCGAAACGAAAACGCACCCGGGAGCGCAACGCGCTGCCGGATGTTCACCCCCCTGCCTCCCGGCGATCTCTTGGACGCCATGTGCAGGGCGGCGGCTCTGGGTCTCAGGGCCGTCGGATTGCGGCGGGTATGGGTGAGGTGCCCCGCAATGTCAACATCGGCCCTCGGGCTCTTGCTGGCGAAAATCCCCAAGCTATCGGCGAGGAGACCGCGCGTGGACCAGCCGACTCATGTTGGATGGGCATTGGCTGCATGGTATTTAAGAACAAGTAGCGAAAATTGTGTATACAAAGATAGAACATCGGCTATTATAGCGGCAGATGTAGCGTCGAGAGGGAATTGAGTCCGTGAGCGAACCGACGATCAATTGTCCTAAATGCGATCATGAAATTCATCTCACCGAGTCGCTGGCGGCGCCGCTGATCGCGCAAACACGCCGGGCGTTCGAGCGGCAGCTCGCGGCGAAGGATCAAGACATTGCCGCGCGCGAGGCGGCAATTCGCGGCCAGAGAGCGGAGCTGGAAAAGCAGAAGGTGGAGCTGGATGAGGCGGTGGCGGCTAAAGTCGCCGCCGAGCGCCAGCGCATCGCCCTGGAGGAAGCGGCGAAGGCGAAACGCTTGGCGGCGTCCGATCTTGATGCGAAGACGAGGGAACTCGCCGAGCTTCAAACGGTGCTGGCCGACCGGAACGACAAGCTCGCCGCCGCGCAGAAGGCGCAGGCGGAGCTTTTGCGTAAGGAGCGCGCGCTCGACGATGCAATGCGCCAGATGGAGCTTACCATCGAAAAGCAAGTGCAGGAGGCACTTGGCGGCGTCCGCGAGAAGGCGAAGCAGGAGGTTGAGGAGGCCTTAAATCTGCGTGTGTCGGAAAAGGACGAGCAGATCGCCTCGATGCGCCGACAGATCGAAGAATTGAAGCGCAAGGCCGAGCAGGGCTCGCAACAGTTGCAGGGCGAGGTGCTTGAGCTCGAGCTTGAGAATTTGCTGCGCGCCAGATTCCCGCTCGACGCGATCGAGCCGGTGCCAAAGGGGGAGTTTGGCGGTGATCTCATTCAGCGCGTCGTCGGCGTTTCAGGCTCTGTGAGCGGCACAGTTCTTTGGGAAATGAAGCGGACCAAGAACTGGCAAGATGGATGGATCGGCAAGCTTCGGGAGGATCAGCGGCGGGCCAAGGCCGAGGTCGCGGTTATTGTTTCGACCGCGCTGCCCAAGGGCGTACAGACATTCGATCTCATCGATGGCGTCTGGGTCGTGGACTTCAAGTGCGCACTTCCCGTCGCGCTCGTACTGCGCCAGCTTCTTGTCGATGTCGCGACCGCGCGTGTTGTCGGTGAGGGCCAGCAAAGCAAAATGGAACTCGTCTACGATTATCTGACGGGTCCGCGCTTCCGTCAGCGCGTCGAGGCGATTGTCGAGAAATTCGACGAAATGCAGTCCGACCTCGATAAGGAACGCAAGACGATGATGAAGTCATGGGCAAAGCGCGAGACGCAGATCACCGCCGTCCTCGATGCCACGGCCGGAATGTATGGCGATCTGCAGGGTATCGCCGGCAAGGCGCTCAAGGAGATCGAGGGCTTCGAACTGCCGATGATCGAGGACGACAGGAACGACACTAAGGAGTCTGAGGCGGCCTAGCAGAGAGAGTATGGGCTGCCGGCGGCTCTAGAACCGGTAACCGTAACGGATACCGATACAGTCCATGCCTTCGTTGTATTCCTGCGTGTATGCGTTGGATGTGTGCTCGAAGTAGACCGACAGGTCGTTGTGGTCGTCGAGGTGGGGATGCCGACTTCGACCGGGATGTGAAACTGTACGCGCGAGCCCAGCCACTTTTTATCCGGGACTGCGCCAGAGCCGCCGGTTTCGCCATCGTGAATGGCGGCGCCGAGGCCGACTTCAAAGAACATCCGTGAGGGGCATTCGGTCCGCCAGCGGGCGTCGATGTAGGCGTGACTGGTATCGCCGCGTATGTTGATCGTGCCGCCGATGACCGGTCGGATTACGCCCAAGGGCAAGGCCCAGGCGGCCGAGAATTGTGCTTCGAGACTGATGTCGGCGGCATCCTGTTCAACCTGGAAGCCGCTCCAGAGGTCCGGCACATCATGGGCGAGAACGCTGGCTTTTAGAGCATAAAGCAGTTCGCCTGCGTCGGTGCCTGTTGCCAGTGTCAGCGCCATAGTCGTCAAAATGAGCGTGAACGCGGCAAGTCGAGCTGGCATGGTAAGGCCTCCCCGCACGGAGGCCGGAGCATCGTGCTCCTGGCGGTCGCGCCGCAAGTCAGGTTGTTGCGCCCGGGTCACACGGCGGCTGTCGCGGCTTTTTTCTTGCGCTCCTCCCGAAGCATGCGCGCCCACGCTTGGGCCAGGGCAAACACGCGGCGCTCATAGGCCCGCTCGTCGGGCGTCAGGCAAATGCAGCCGTAGCAGTAGCACGGACGAGCGCGCGCGAACGCGATGCGAAAAAGCAGCGGGTTTGGGCGTGTCCGCTTACGAAGCTGGCGAACGTGAAGATTCTGCACCTAATTCGTCTTTAGCCGGCAGGCGTCAGCTTCAGGATCTTTCCGTCATCATCGTCCGTCAACACGTAGACGGCGCCGTCGGGGCCGACACGCACGTCACGAATGCGGTCACCGCGATCGTGCAAGAGATGCTCGACGCCGACGACTTCATCGCCGTTGAGCACGAGGCGCTCCAGTACCGCGCCGGCAAGGCCGCCCGCCAACGCGTTGCCCTTCCATGACGGGAACAAGTCGGCGTTGTAGAATGCGAGCCCCGATGTGGCGATCGAGGGTTTCCAATAGTAGACCGGCTGCTCCAGCCCCTCTTTCGTCGTGCCTTCTCCAATCTTGGCGCCGCTGTAGTCGATGCCCCAGGTGATGATGGGCCAGCCATAGTTCTTATTGGCACGCGGAATATTCAGCTCATCGCCGCCGCGGGCGCCGTGTTCCGTCGTCCAGAGTTCACCTGTAGCGGGATTGAGTGCGGCCCCTTGAAGGTTGCGGTGGCCATAGCTCCAGATTTCGGGAAGGGCGGCGCTATTTCCGATATAGGGATTGTCCGTCGGCACGCTACCGTCTGCGTTGATGCGTATGACCTTGCCGAGATGGGTTTTGAGGTCCTGCGCGAGGTCGCGATGGGTGGAGCGTTCGCCCGTCGTGATGAATAGCGTGCCGTCCTTGGCCCAAACCAGCCGGGAGCCGTAGTGGTGCCGACCTTCAAAGGCAGGCTGTTGGCGGAAGACGACTTGCACATCGCTCAATGTACCCGCGTCACCGGAAAGCGCGAGCTTCCCTCGGGCGACCGTGGTCGCATTCTTCAGTCCAACATTCTCCGATCCCGGCAGCATGCGCTTAACGCCATCTGCAATCGCTTTTGCGCCGGTTTGGGGGGGGCTGGCTTCGCGTGGTTCCGTGTAGGAGAGGTAGATCAGACCGGACGTTGCGAAGTCGGGAGCCAGAAGGACATCGAGCAGACCGCCCTGTCCCTGAGCGACGACTTTGGGCACACCCGAGACAGGTTCGGAGATTTTGCCGTCGGCGCCAATGATGCGCAGTGTGCCCGAGCGCTCGGTGACGAGGTATCCGCCGCCGGGCAGAAACTGCATTCCCCAGGGGTGATCCAGGCCTTTCGCGACCTCGGTTACGGTGATGGCCGTCTTCTCGGCCTCGGGTGCGTTTGTTTGTGCGGCAAAGGCGTCGGTCGTTAGAAACATTAAGGCAACAGTTGCGAACTTTGCGGCCATCCCAGGCACTTGCATAACACCCTCGCGGCGATTGAGTTTCGTTGAGTTTTCCGGTTCACCTCGCCATATAGGGGCCGATGCTCGAAAGCGCGACTCTGCCCTTCGTGAAAATGAACGGTCTTGGCAACGAGATCGTGGTGGTCGACCTGCGCGCGAGCGGACACGTTTTGACGGCTGACGAGGCGGCGGCGGTCGCGGCGGATAAGGCATCGCATTTCGATCAGCTCATGGTGCTGCACACGCCGACGACGCCGGGCACGGCCGCTTTCGTCCGTATCTACAATGCGGACGGGTCGGAGGCCGGCGCGTGCGGAAACGGCATGCGCTGTGTCGGCTGGCTACTTTCCCAATCATCAGGGTTATCGAAGTTCAGGGCTGAAACGCGTGCTGGTGTCCTCGATGTTGAGGTACGCAGCCTCGCCGATATCACCGTCGACATGGGTGAGCCGCGCTTCAATTGGCGCGACATCCCTCTTGCGGAGGAATTTCGTGATACCCGTGCGATCGAATTGCAGATCGGGCCGATCGACAAGCCGGTCCTGCATTCGCCTTCGGTTGTGAGTGTTGGCAACCCACACGCGATCTTCTGGGTCGATGATGTGATGGCGTACGACCTGGCGCGGCTCGGGCCGATGCTGGAGAACCATCCAGTCTTTCCCGAGCGGGCGAATATATCGCTTGCGCATGTTACCTCACGCAAATCAATCACGCTGCGCACGTGGGAACGTGGTGCCGGACTTACGCTTGCGTGCGGGTCGGCAGCTTGCGCGGCGGCGGTGTGCGCGGCTCGAAAGAAACTTACGGAACGTGCCGTGACGGTGACTTTGCCTGGCGGCGACCTTCTTATCGAGTGGACCGCGAATAACCGCATTCTGATGACGGGTCCGGTCGTGCAGGAATATGAGGGCCTCATCGATACTAGGCACCTCTCGAAAGCGACGGTCTAGCGGCATGACCTCAGATGTGCCGGCTGACGCCTTAAACGAGGCATCCGACACGATCGGGCAACCGCTCGTACTGACGCTCGGCTGCCGGCTCAACGCTTACGAATCTGAGGTCATCAAGCGGCACGCGCACGATGCGGGGGTCCGCAACGCAGTCATCGTCAATACCTGCGCGGTCACTGGAGAAGCGGTACGGCAGGCAGCGCAGACGATCCGGCGCATTCGGCGGGAGGCACCGGAAGCGCGCATCATCGTCACCGGCTGCGCGGCACAAACGGAACCTGAGCGTTTTGCAGCCATGGCCGAGGTCGACCATGTGATTGGCAACGCAGAGAAATTGAAGCGCGAGACGTTCGATGCCTTCGCGATCGCCGGTGCCGAGCGCGTTCAGGTCAACGACATCATGAGCGTGCGTGAAACCGCGCCGCAGTTGATCGATGGTTTCGGGACTAGAGCGCGTGCCTACGTGCAGATCCAAAATGGTTGCGACCATCGCTGCACCTTCTGCATTATTCCGTTCGGACGCGGCCCTTCGCGCTCGGTGCCTGCGGGCGAGGTTGTGGCGCAGGTGCGCCGGCTCGTCGGCGCGGGATATGCTGAGGTCGTGCTCACGGGCGTCGACATCACGTCTTACGGTCCTGATCTTCCGGGCGAAATGACGCTGGGCAAACTTGTGCGCGCAATTCTGAAGCACGTGCCTGAGCTGACACGGCTGCGGCTTTCTTCCATCGATCAGGTCGAGGCGGATCGCGACTTGATCGCGGCCGTCGCCGAGGAGGAGCGGCTCATGCCGCACCTGCATCTTTCGATGCAATCGGGTGACGACATGATCTTGAAGCGCATGAAACGCCGTCATAGTCGTGCCGATGCCATAGCTTTTTGCGATGTGATCCGTCGGTTGCGACCGGAGGTAGCTTTCGGCGCCGATCTGATTGCTGGCTTTCCTACCGAGAGCGAGGAGATGTTCAGCCGTACGATGGAGATCGTCGACGATTGCGCCATCGCGTATTTGCACGTCTTCCCGTTCTCTCCGCGCAAGGGCACGCCGGCGGCGCGAATGCCTCAGGTCGCGCGCGAGCGCGTGAAGGAGCGTGCCGCGCGGTTACGGGACAAGGGTGCGCGTACGCTCGATGCGTATCTCGCGGCACAGGTAGAGAAGACGTTCGACGTGTTGATGGAAAAGGACAACGTGGGCCGCACGCCGCAGTTCACGGAGGTGAAAGTGTCGGGACCGCATCGTCTCGACAGCGGATCGATCGTGCGAGCCCGTGTCAGTGGGCACGATGGCCAACGGCTACTTGCGGGGGTCGTTGAGTGAACGCGCGCGATGAGAAACGCGGTCTGATGGGCCGACTGTTTGGCGGCAGGCATTCCGATCCCGCCGCTCCGACGCAGAGCGATGAGGCGGCTATAAGCACTTCCCGGTTGGACGCGGCGTCGTCCGCGCCGGAGAAATCGGCCAGTGGCGGTGGCTGGTTTCAACGGCTTAAGTCTGGCCTCGGCAAGACGTCGGCTAAGCTGTCGGACGGCATTACCGGTCTTTTTACCAAGCGCAAGCTCGATGCTGCGACGCTTGACGATCTTGAAGATCTTCTGCTGCAAGCCGATCTCGGAGTTAATACCGCGTCACGGATTGCCTCGGCGATCGGCAAAGGCCGGTTCGAGAAGGGAATTTCGGCTGATGAGGTGAGGGAAATCCTGGCGCTCGAGGTTGAACGTGTTCTTGCGCCGGTCGCAAAGCCGCTCGCGATTGAAACCGCCCGGAAACCGCATGTCATTATGATGGTGGGTGTCAACGGTACCGGTAAGACGACGACGATCGGAAAGCTCGCTGCCCGCTTTAGGGCGGAGGGCAAGTCCGTCGTTTTGGGTGCTGGCGATACGTTCAGGGCCGCGGCCATAGATCAGCTTAAGGTCTGGGGCGAGCGAACGGGGTGTCCTGTTGTCGCGCGGCAGGTCGGGTCGGACGCAGCAGGCTTGGCGTTCGATGCGCTCAAGCAAGCGCAGACGAGCGGCGCGGACGTACTTTTGCTCGATACAGCCGGGCGTTTGCAGAACAAACAGGCGCTCATGGAGGAGCTTGAAAAAGTCACAAGGGTCTTGAAGAAACTCGACCCCGAAGCGCCGCATGACGTGATTCTCGTGTTGGATGCGACCACAGGTCAGAACGCTATCTCTCAAGTCGAGGCGTTCAAGGAACGGGCCGGTGTCACGGGCATCGTGATGACTAAGCTCGATGGGACGGCGCGGGGTGGAATTCTGGTGGCGATCGCCGAGAGCTTCAAGCTTCCGGTGCACGCCATCGGCGTCGGCGAAAGCGCGGACGACTTACAGCCGTTTGCGGCCGCGGACTTCGCCCGGGCGATCGCCGGGGCATAAATTGGCAGGCGGGCGGTCCCGGGGGAGACGTTCGGGCAGCCGTGAAATGATGGACTGATGATGTCGGAACGCAAGCACTGGTATCCGTTCAATGCGGAGCAGACGATCAACATTCTGAGCGAGTTCGGGCCGCTCGTTACGATGTTCGTTGTCAACGCCACGTACGGCATCAACGTCGGCACATGGGCGCTGATGATCACGACGGCCATGGCGATCGCGGTCATGTTCTATATGTTCCGCCGGCCGCCTATTTTTCCGCTCATCGCTTCGACGGTCACCATCGTTTTTGGTGCGCTCACACTCGTTACGGGCGACCCGATGTGGGTGCAGATCAAGGTCACGATCTTCAACGCGTTGTTTGCGCTGTTCTTGCTCACCGGACTTTATCTGAAGCGCAACTTCTTCAAGTACGTGTTCGAGAAGACGTTCCACTACACGGACGAAGGCTGGAATCGATTTACCTGGAGCTTCGCACTTTTCTTCTTTGCGACGGCGGCAGCCAATGAGTACGTCCGCCAGACGTTCGTTGAGGATCACATCTACAGCATACTCGGCCAGCAGATGACGGGTGTGAACGTCTGGATACTTTTCAAGATTGCGATTGTACTTCCCGTCACCGGGTTATACGCCTGGGCGCTAACCCGGCTGATGCACAAGTATCGCCTGCCGGATCCGGTTCACGAATAGTGGGGAGTTTAAGGAATGTCCGACCAGCAGGTGCCGGCGAGCGGTGATGCCGCACCGCAGTTCGACAAGCGTCAGCTCATCAAACTGGCGGTCGAGATCGGTCCGCTCTTGGTGTTCTTTCTAACCAACTGGCAAGCCGGCAAGTTTATCGCGGACCCAAAGCAAGCCATCTTCTGGGGAACCGGCGCTTTCATGGTGGCGACGATCCTTTCATTGATCGTGTCGCGGACCGTCCTTGGCCGGATACCGACGATGCCGCTTGTTTCCGGCATATTCGTGCTGACCTTCGGCGGGCTTACGCTGTGGCTACAGGATGACCTCTTCATCAAGATGAAGCCGACGATCCTGAACACATTGTTCGGGCTCATACTTTTGGGCGGTTTGCTGTTCGATAAGGTCTTGCTGAAGTTGGTCTTCGGCGACGTCATGCAACTGATGGAAGAGGGCTGGCGCAAACTGACGGTGCGCTGGGCGGTTTTCTTTTTCGTACTTGCCGCGCTTAATGAATTGATCTGGCGGAATTTTTCGACTGACACTTGGGTTACGTTCAAGGTCTTCGGCATCATGCCGCTGACCTTTGCCTTCGCGATTTCTCAGATCGGCCTCCTCAAGAAGTATGATCTCGGCAGTCAGCAAGTCTAATAGCGCAGCCGCGTGTTCAATTGGTAGGCGGCAAGTAAGAACTCAGTACACGTCACAAGCTCTGTAGTTATCGAAAGAAATTTTTTTCAGCGCAACTTGAAAATGCTGGACCAAGCGCGCGTGCCGTGTTTCTTGTCAGGAATATTCAGCCTACCCATCTAGAGCGTTGCGCTCAGGAAGATACATCCATGGCTACAAGAGCATCAGCGTTGACTGATGACGCAATTGTGGGCGCGTGCGGCCAGGTCTCGTTGGAGAGACGCCGTGGCTCGTGATAGCGCGCAGAACCGACTCGATCGTTCGCCACTTCATCTTCTGCATCGCGCCGGGCAATGCGCTGCGGAGGCTTTCCAGACAGAGATCGGTTCCGACGAACTGACGCCCCGGCAATTCGCGGTGCTGGTGGCCGTTTCGCAGAACGAAGGGCTCAGTCAAACGCATTTGGTTGAGCGCACGGGGATCGACCGATCGACTCTCGCCGACATCGTGCGACGCATGCTGAAGAAGGGCTTGTTGCAACGCCGGCGCACACGCGAAGATGCGCGCGCCTATGCGGTGAAGCTGACGGAAGAAGGTGCGCGCGTTCTCAAGTCGGCGGATCCCCTGGCAAAGCGCGTGGATGAACGCATTCTTGGCAGCCTATCTGCCTCGCAGCGCGAGCGCTTCCTGCAAGATTTGAGCGTGATCGTACAAGGACTCGGGCGCATTCCGGCCAAGGACCAGGCCGGCAAGCGCTAGAGCCGTGTTTCGCTACAAGACTGCAGCTGCACCCTACGCGGCCTTCACCAGCCTCTGGTTGATGAGGGTCTCGGCGATCTGGACCGTGTTGAGCGCCGCGCCCTTCAGCAAATTGTCGGATACGATCCACATCGATAGGCCGTTCTCGACTGTTGAGTCCTCGCGGATGCGTGACACGAAAGTCGAGTATTCGCCAGCCGCTTCGACGGGCGTGACGTAGCCTCCGGGTTCACGCTTGTCGACGACCATGATGCCGGGTGCCGAGCGCAGGATCTCACGCGCGTCGTTGGCACTCAGCGGCTTTGCGAATTCGAGGTTCACCGCTTCGCTGTGACCGACAAAGACCGGCACGCGCACGCACGTCGCCGTCACCTTTATCTTGGGATCGAGGATCTTCTTGGTCTCGGCAAGCATCTTCCATTCCTCTTTGGTGTAGCCGTCCTCCATGAAGACGTCGATGTGAGGAATGCAGTTGAACGCTATCTGCTTCGGGAACTTCTTGGGCTCCACGTCCTGACCGGGGATGTACTTGCCCTTGGTCTGGTGCCACAGCTCGTCCATGGCGTCTTTGCCGGCTCCGGAGACGGACTGATAGGTCGAGACGATGACGCGCTCGATGGTTGCTGCATCGTGCAGCGGCTTCAGCGCGACGACCATCTGCGCGGTGGAGCAGTTGGGGTTCGCCACAATATTCTTCTTGGAAAAGCCGCGTAGGGCGTCGGCGTTGACCTCAGGCACGATCAGCGGCACGTCCTGGTCGTAGCGCCAGCACGACGAGTTATCGATAACGACGCAGCCCGTGGCGCCGATGCGCGGTGACCACTCCTTTGACACGGAGGAGCCGGCCGACATCAGGCAGAAATCGACGCCTTTGAAATCGAATGTCTCAAGGTCGCGGCACTTCAACGTCTTGTCACCGAATGAAACTTCCCTGCCGATGGAACGGCGCGAAGCCAGCGGGATGACCTCGTCAGCCGGGAAACGGCGGTCGGCCAGAACACTCAGCATTTCGCGGCCAACGTTGCCCGTGGCGCCCACGATTGCGACCTTGTATGCCATGATAGACGTCCTTGAAGATCAAGCAGCGCAAACGACGCGGCAGTGCGCTTTAGGTCGCGATGACTTACGCGGGCGGCCCCTGAGTTTCAAGGAGCAATACGTCCCGAGGAGCCGGGGCGTGCCGGGCTACAGGTTACGGCCATAATTTGCTGGTCCAATCGGCGTGGGATCGTCTGCCAGGGAGCGCCTGATGACAGGGTGCCGCATATTCACTCGTAGAACCCTACTGGCTGTCACGATGGCAGTATCGTTGCCTACACAGGCTGCCGACGAGTGGCTTAGAGGCGACGAAATAGCGTCGGTCTTCTCGGGCGCGACCCTGCGCGGGAGCTATTCTAACGGCCGGGAATTTACCGAGTTCTATCACACTGATGGGCGCGTCGAATATTCGGAACGTGGCCTTACGACCGCAGGTCGCTGGTCGGCCACGACAGGCGCCCTGTGCACGATCTATGACGCCGATCCGTCGGGCGGATGCTTTCTTGTGATGCGCGCGGGCGAGAATTGCTACGAGTTCTACTTCAGCTCGCGAACGGAGGCGCGTGCGCCAGAGGATCGCGTCGATCCTCCAGCCTGGACCGCGCGGGGTTCGCTCGCTGGCAGGTCGGCCAATTGTGCCGATGGGGCGAGTGTTTGACCGGTTCAGGCGACCCGCGCGCAACGCTTTGGCGTTGTCGCCGGGTTGCTCAGATCGCGGGCGCGAGCACCAAAGACGGCTTTTAGCGCCGTATCGATATCGGCCAGGTTGTTGGTGACGATCGCGCCGATGGGCTCAGGGAAGACGAACTTGTCATAGCCGTCGGAACCTTCGATGTAGTCAAAGAGATGTCCTGAGCGTTCCGAATCGTAGAAAACCGCGAGTTTGCCGACATAGTCCTTGCAGCGCACGTTTTCGACGGCGGCCAGCATCGTCTCGTTGTCCGCGAGGTAGGCGAGCCGCTGGCGAACACGGGCGATAATTTCGAGATGGCGCTCGGCCGTTTCAGCGCGACCAGCGAATTGGTGGATCGGGAAGGCCGCGGTTTGGGCGCCAGCAGTGCCCTTAGTCCGCAGCCGCTCGATCAGCGGCACGACGAGGCTTTCATCAAATGCGGTACGGATGAGCGGCGCGTAGTAGCGCTCGATCACCGATGTGCGGGCCGTGCTCACGCCAATGCGCTCGAGCACGAAGCGACAGAAATCCTCCGACGGGATCTTTGCCTGCTCGGTGAAGAAGGTGCGCAGACGCTGTTTGACGATCTGGACGTGTGCGGCCTCGGCAATCGTTTCCGGGTCGAACTCTGATCTGGTCGTCGCGTGAAGAGCTTCGACGATTTCGTCGCGGACGCCGGCGCGCGCTATCGTTTCGAGATCGACCGTCAGGAAGGGGTTTTCGTCCATCGTGCCCGGTGCGCCCGAATCGACGAACAGTTCGAATAGCGTGCCGTTGGTCAGAACGCCGAGTTTCACTTCGGGCAGCGCATTAAAATAGGTGCGCAGCCGACCGCGATGCTTGGCGAGGCTAGAACCCGTCCGTAAACAGTCGACGGCCATTGCTGGGGCGCCATTGCGGAGCACGGCGAAGTCGATTTTTGTGCCGGATGCCGGATCGAGATCGGCCGGGCGCTGGGGGTAGACTTCGTAGGGATCGGTGATGTCGTAGCCGAGCAGGTTCAAGAACGGCAGTACAAGATAGAGTTTCGTACTCTCCTCGTTGCTGCAGGCGGTCATGATACTGACCGACCGCCTGGCCAGTGCGAGAATACCCGCGCGCAGTTCGTTGGTGGTGGTCATTGAAACGGCCGTTCCCCTCCGTCGGCCGCTTTCAAGGAGCGTTTCCGGCAGCCGACACCCCGATTCGTCGGCTCGCGCCGTGCGATGCGGGCGGCGATCGTAACAGGGCTGTCGTCAACACATCCTTAAGCGTTGCGCCGGTCAGGCCGCGAGTGCGCGCAGCTCCGTTTCGATGGCACGGCCCATCTCGCTCGTGCCGACCTTCTGCATTCCCGACTGCATGATGTCGCCGGTTCGCAGACCCTTGTCGAGAACGCAGGCGATCGCCTTTTCGACAAGTTCGGCTTCCTCGACCCGGTCGAAGGAATAACGCAACGCCATCGCGAACGAGGCAATGGTTGCGATCGGGTTGGCGAGGCCTTTGCCTGCGATATCTGGGGCCGAACCATGCACTGGCTCATAAAGAGCTTTGCGGCGCCCTGTCTTTGTGTCGGACGCGCCCAGCGATGCTGATGGCAGCATGCCGAGCGACCCGGTCATCATTGCCGCTTCGTCGGACAATACGTCGCCGAAGAGGTTGTCGGTGACGATGACGTCGAACTGTTTCGGGTTACGGATCAGCTGCATGGCGCAGTTGTCAGCAAGGATGTGCTCGAGCGTAACGTCGGGTGCGTAGCTGCGATGGACCTCGGTAACGACCTGGTTCCAGAGAACGCCGGTCTTCATGACGTTGCGTTTTTCGGCCGAATGCACCTTGTTGCCGCGCTTCCTTGCGAGGTCGAAGGCGACGCGCGCGATGCGCTCGATCTCGCCTGAGGTGTAGAGCTGGGTGTCGACGGCGCGCTTGCTGCCGTCCTCAAGGGTCACGATCTCCTTGGGTTCGCCGAAATAGACGCCTCCGGTGAGTTCGCGAACGATCATGATGTCGAGCCCTTCGACCAGCTCACGTTTCAGACTGGAGGCATCTGCCAGTGCCGGATAACAGATTGCGGGACGCAGGTTGGCGAACAGGTCGAGGTCTTTACGCAGACGCAGCAGGCCGGCCTCGGGCCGATGCTCGTAGGGGACCTTGTCCCACTTGGGGCCGCCGACGGCGCCGAATATAACGGCGTCGGCCTTGGCCGCTTTTTCCATTGCGGCGTCGGTGATTGCGACGCCATGGGCATCGTAGGCGGAGCCGCCAACGAGATCGCGTTCGACGTCAAACTTTATGGCGTTGCTGGACGTGTTGAAGAACGCGATCAGCCGCTCGACCTCGGCGATCGTCTCAATGCCGATGCCGTCACCCGGCAGCAGAAGCAGAGCGGCGTGTGTCGTCATGGCGTTAGGGTCCCGGTGCATGTCGGATGGAGAAACGGATCGGACGGAGTGCTAACGTCTCGCCCGGCACACGGCAAGCGATCCACGCGTGACGCGGGCACTTTAGCGCAGATGATGGAGCGTTAGATCATGGCACCGATGCACGTGCTCAGAGCCATGGCCGCGAGTTTCTTTATGATGGCGGCGGTCGCCCGAGCCGAAACACCGCCGACGCTGTCTTTGCCGCTCAACTGCGAACCGCACGCAACCTGTTTCATTCAGAGCTATGTTGACCTCGACAATGGGGTGGGCGTTAAGGATTATGCGTGCGGCTCGGCTACCTACGACCAACACAGTGGCGTCGATTTCCGACTACTCTCGGCAGAAGCAACGAAGGTGGGGGTTCTCGTGGTCGCGGCGGCGGACGGGGTCGTCAAGGGGCTGCGCGATGGCGTCAAGGATGTGTTTCTGAGGGAGGGAGCAAAGAGCGAGGTCAAAGGTCGCGAGTGCGGCAATGGGGTCGTACTCGACCATGGCGGCGGCTGGGAAACCCAATACTGCCATATGAAGTCGGGAAGCGTTTCGGTTAGTAAGGGACAGTCCGTTAAACGTGGCATGAAACTCGGTGAGGTCGGCTACTCGGGCGCGGCCGATTTTGCGCACGTCCATCTGTCGGTGCGCCACGATGGAAAGGTCATAGATCCGTTCCTGCCGGTGTCGGCGGATGGCTCTTGCCAGCGGGATGCTACCGGGCCCGGGCTATGGGAGCCGGGCGCCGCGGCAGCGTTCCCATACCGCAATGGCGAGATCATCATGGCTGGGTTTGCGGGCGCGCCGCCGGATCACAACGCACTTGAGAAGGATCACCGGGCGGTCGAACCGCTGACCACCAGCTCGCATGCGGTATTGATCTATGGTCGTTTCATCAACCTGATCAAAGGCGACGTCATCCGGCTCGTGGCATCGGGGCCTGGTGGCAGCATCATCGATCAGGTCTCGCCGCCGCTCGACCGGAACAAGGCGACCTATGTCTCATATGCGGGCAAGAAGCGAGTCGACGCGCCTTGGCCGAGTGGACGCTACGAGGGGCGCGTAGAACTCGTTCGCGACGGCGGGGTGATCGCGACCAGCATTGCGTCAACCGATGTACCGTAATTCAGCTTGCGAACGGCAGCGGAAACGCCAGCGTGAAGCCGCCGACGGTTGCGGCGAATCCGAGCAAGCCGACAAGCCCGCTCGCCGCGAGTAGCGCGCTGCCGCCGGATATGATGGCGACGGACGCGAGCACGATCGCGATTTGCAAGAGTGCCTGACCATAGTCGAAATAGGGGGTTCGCTTCAGCGCTTCGTCGCGGGCGGCCTCAAGTTCGCGACCGCGTTTTGAGAGTTCCTCAATGCCTTCGTTCTTGTCGGGTTCGCTCGTTAAGCGCTTTTCCTGGGCCTTGTAATCCTCGATCTTTGCTTGCAGCAGCTTGCGTGCGTCCTCGGGCATGCCCGGTTGGGCGGCGAGCGTTGTTTCGAACTCGGCCGCCTGCAGGCGGTACGCCTGACGACGGATGTTCTTGGCCTGAAAGAAAGCCCAGATGTTGGATGCTTGGATGGTGTTGAGTGTCGCGTCCTGGGCAGCGTTGCCGCCGCCAAGGCTGCATATCGCCAGCAACACCGCGAGGATTCCGATGTAGGCACCGATCAGCTTTTCT
Source organism: uncultured Hyphomicrobium sp. (assembly GCA_964651805.1). GTDB lineage: Bacteria > Pseudomonadota > Alphaproteobacteria > Rhizobiales > Hyphomicrobiaceae > Hyphomicrobium_B. The sequence goes on from CAZYXX010000002.1 coordinate 169,832, forward strand.
CGGTAGCCAGTTTTGCCATCCTCGCTATTGGGGATGTCATCGATCGCCATGCTTTTCCCTCCGGCCGTGGCCCCCAAGGCCTCTACATAATCCTGTCCTCGGGAGGCGCGGCAAGCGAACGCGGCGGCAGGAGATCCTTGCGGTCGATGGCGCGGCCGTCGGCGCCGAGGCGATAGAGTATCGGCGCGCCGGTGGCCAGTTCACGCTGGAGAATCTCGTCCTTCGAAAGACCCTCCAGCGTCATGATCAGTGCGCGCAGCGAGTTGCCGTGCGCGGCGATGATGACGTTTTTGCCTTGCGACATTTGGGGCCAGATGGTGGCTTCGTAATAGGGCCGCACGCGCGCGAGCGTGTCTTTTAGGCTTTCGCCGCCCGGCGGTGGGATATCGAACGAGCGCCGCCAGTCGAGAACTTGCTCCTCTCCCCAACGCTTGCGAGCCTCGTCTTTGTTGAGACCCGACAACTCGCCGTAGTCGCGCTCGTTCAGGGCGATGTCGCGGACGATCGGAACATCCGACTGGTTGAGTTCGGCAAGGATGATGTCGAGGGTGTGCTGGGCGCGCTTCAGCCCGCTGGTGAAGGCAATATCGAACTTTATTTTATGGTCACGGATCATGCGGCCCGCGACACGTGCTTCGATGAGGCCCTTTTCGGTCAAGTCAGGGTTGCGCCAGCCCGTGAACAGGTTGAGCCGGTTCCATTCGCTTTCGCCGTGGCGGACGAGAACAAGAACGTTGTCGGTCAGGGCGTCGGTCATGACGTCGTCGGTTCGCTCCAGATGTTCTGCCGATCAAATACCGAGGACATCGGCCATGGAATAGAGCCCCGGCGCGCGGCCTTTTCCCCAGATGGCGGCCTTGATCGCCCCTCTTGCGAAAATGCCACGGTCTGTTGCCCTGTGGGTCAGCTCAATGCGCTCGCCGTCGCCGGCAAAGATCACCGTGTGGTCGCCGACGACGTTGCCACCCCGAAGAGTTGCGAAGCCGATATCACCTTCGCCACGTGGTCCTGTATGCCCATCGCGGGCACGCACGGAGGCCCGGTCTAAGTTAACGTCGCGGCCTTCAGCGGCGGCCTTGCCAAGCATCAGCGCCGTTCCTGAAGGCGCGTCAACCTTCATGCGGTGGTGCATTTCAAGGATCTCTATGTCGAAGTCGGGGCCGAGCGCGGCGGCGACCTTGCGCGTCAACTCGACCAGCAGGTTGACACCAAGACTCATATTGCCGGCCTTTACGACGACCGTCTTTTTTGCGGCATCCGCGATAGCGGCTTCGCTTGCCGCATCGAAGCCAGTGGTGCCGATGATGTGAACGGTGTGCGATTCGGCAGCGAAGCGTGCAAAAGCCACGGTGGCCTTCGGAGAGGTGAAATCGAGAATGGCGTCGGCACCGGCGATGACCGACGCCGCATCGTCGCTGATGCGGGTTCCGACGGGCTCGATGCCTGCAACCTCGCCAACGTCTCTGCCAACGAACGCGTTCCCGGGCGCTTCGGTGCCGCCCGACACTGTGCAGCCGGGCGCCGCCGCAATGGCGCGCACCAGTTCCCGACCCATGCGGCCGGCAGCGCCCATCACAGCTATCTTCATCAGCTCTCCCAACGCGGACAGGAACGGCCCGTCAGCGCGCGGGATATAGCAACCACATCTGGCGAGCGGAAGTGCGAAGCCGGCGAATTCAAGCCTTGGTGAATGGGCAAGCCGTGAACTTTAAGCGGCTGATTTGCCCGTGGCGCGTTCGATCGCTTCGCTAATGAGCTGCATTGCCTCTTCGGCGTGTCCCCAATGGTCGATCTTGACCCATTTTCCAGGCTCGAGATCCTTGTAGTGGGAGAAGAAATGCTCGACCTGTTCGAGCGTGATGCTAGGAAGGTCGGTGTAGGTTCGGACGGAGTCGTAACGCTTCGTCAGCTTGGTTGTGGGCACGGCGATGATCTTTTCGTCACCGCCGCCGTCATCTTCCATCACGAGGACGCCGACCGGACGGCAGCTGATCACGCCGCCGGGCACGATGGCGCGCGTATTGCAAACGAGCACGTCGATCGGATCGCCATCGCGCGATAGTGTGTGGGGGACGAAGCCGTAGTTTCCTGGGTATCGCATCGGCGTATAGAGGAAGCGGTCGACGAACAGGGCACCGGAAGCCTTGTCCATTTCGTACTTAATCGGTTCGCCTCCGACAGGAACTTCGATCACGACGTTGATGTCGGCTGGCGGGTTGTGGCCAGGTTTGATGGCGTCAAGACGCATGGGTCTTTCCTCGGGGCTGGGCTTTTAGCTTATCGAGTCATGGCGCGGAAATGGTCCGTGCACAACGCACCTTTCGGCGGTGGTCCCTCGCGTGATGCGTCAACTCCCGTCCTTAATTTGGCGCTGGTCACCAAACGTAGGCGACCTTTTCGAGGGTCGCGCCGCCCATGCGCTCACGAGCGCGCGCCAAAGGCTGGCCGCCGCGGCGTTTGTAGAATTCGGCTGCTTGCGCATTGTCTGTCAGTGCCCAGACGATCATGTAGCGCAGGCCCATCCGATCGAGGATCCCACGGCATGCCTCGAAAAGATACTCGCCAAGACCAAGGCCCTGATAGAGCGGGGTGACGTATAGCTCATAGATTTCGCCCGTCTGGCGCGGCGAATTGCGTGCAAGGCCGCAGGTGGCGTAGCCGACGACTGTTCCGTCGACGTCGAGCACGAGTAGGTGCGACTCGTTTTTTATGGTGCGCTGCCACCAAGCTTCATCGCGCCGACGTACGGCGCGGCGCAATACCATCGCAGGAATGATGCCCAGATAAGCGGCATTCCAGCTCTCGCGGTAGACGGAGGTCAGCGCGGGGGCGTCAGACGGACGGGCTTTGCGCACAGTGATGCTGGAGCTACGCGTAACCATAACACAAGTATAGCACCAAAGACGGCGACTTCGCGCTCCAAACTCGAAACTCCTGAACGAAAGGGCGCGCCACGACTAAGCGGCGCGCCTTGGTATCAAGCTACCCCGTTTGTGCGCTGACTGGAAATGCGATCAGCGAAATGCGGAAGCCTAAGCTCAGCTGACGTTCTTGAACTGCTCGAACGACTTCGTGGTTGCCGAACCGACCGTTTCCAGCGTCTGCTTTGCGACCTTGCTCGACAGCTCGAACAGCTCCTTCGACTGCGTGCCTGCGACAGCGAACTGCTGCTGCCAGTAGTTGGCCTGCAGGCGCGCGATCTCGGGGAGCGTGCGTGCGCGAGCGATGGCTTGGGCGGCTTCGAAAGCAGCTTCCGTGTTGGCCAGCGTGTTGGCGATGATCTTCTCGCCGATCGACTTGGCGCCGGCCTGTGTGGTCAGCATGACTTCCTCGGCAACCTTGGCGTTGTCTTTGGCGATGGCGGTAAACTTATGGTACGCGTCGCGCGACTTGGCGACGGCGTCCTCAGCGAACGCAGAGAAGTTCTCCGGCAGCTTGGCGTCCTTGCCGGCGGTGAACATCTCCTGGGCTTGCCGCGTGAAATCCTGAACCTGACGTGTGAATGCATCGCTCATTGGGGTGGCTCCTAAAATCCTGCAATGCGGGACCGTGCCCGCGGTATCGGCTTGACGAACGACATATAAGCAGTGCCGTTGTGCAGTGCAACATGATTTTGCTCTGCACTGTGACCAAATTTGACGCAGGTCGACTGAATTCGCCGAGATCGGCTCGGTAGCCAGAGTTAATTTTTACCGCTATCGGTTCTTGATACAACAATAATTTTGCATTGCCGAACCATGGGTTTATGCCGCGGTGACGTGCCTTAAGGTGCAGCCAGCGGTTCAAAAACGTCGCGATAGCCCAATGCGGCCGGGTCAAACAAAACATCAGACGGGGTCAAATTTCGTGCGAGCGCCAGCCCTTCGAGCGTTCTGCACCGCGAAAGCGCAACGTAGGTTTGGCCATGGGCGAAGGTCCCGCGGCCGAGGTCGACATACACTTTTTCAAGCGTCAGGCCTTGCGCCTTATGAATCGTCAGTGCCCACGCAAGGCGCAGCGGAAACTGCTTGAAGGTGCCGGCGATCGTTTCCACGATCTTGGCTGCTTCCTGATCGAATGCGTAGCGACGGTGCTCCCATGCCGCCGGCTCGACTTCGAATTCGCGGCCGGCGATTTCTACCCAGACTCTCTTATCCGTGAGACGCGTGATGCGTCCGATCGAGCCGTTCACCCAACGCTTTTCCGAGTCGTTTCGCAGCATCATCACCTTGGCGCCCACTTTGAGATCGAGCGCTGCGTCGGCCGGCTGGACATTCTCATTGAAGTCGCCCGAGATCGCAGCAGCAAAGCGCGTGGCGTCGCCGGGCAGCGCATCGAGATAGGCCGAATTTATACGCTTAGCGGCGGCGTTGGTGGGCGTGAGGATGACGAATGGTTCGCCTTCGGCAAGCGTGCGGATTGGGCTGACGCGGTTGTTGAGTGACGTCAGATCATCTCGTGTGAGAGTACCTTCCCGAATTTTATTCAGGACGGCGATGAGTTCGTCGTCGGTCTGGCGGAAAACCTGATCAAGTTCGATCAGTGTGGTTCCCGGGCCGTCGCGCAGCGAGCCGACGGAGTAGAAGTAGGGTCCGCCGTGCGCATCGTAGAGATGGTTTGCGACCTCCTGCTCCTGAATTACAGGCGGTAGCTGGTGGAGGTCGCCAAACAGCAGCAAGCGCACGCCGCCAAAAGGTTCGCGTGGACGGCCGCGATTGACGCGGAGCGCATGATCGATCGCCCACATCAGATCAGAGCGCACCATCGAAACTTCGTCGACAATGAGATATTTGAGCTTGCGCATGACCCGGCCGTTGCGGGACCGTTTGATGTCATCTTGCTGCAGCAGGCGCGGCGGAAAGCCGAAGAAGGAGTGAATAGTCTGACCGCCCACGTTGATGGCGGCGAGCCCGGTCGGTGCCACGATGACGGCAGCGTCCGCGACGGCGTCCTTGATCGCGCGCAGCAGCGTTGATTTGCCGGTGCCGGCGCGGCCGGTGACAAACAAGTGGCCTTCGCCATCGGCGACAAAGTCGAGTGCGCGTTCGAAGGCACGTGTGGGGGTGATGCCCGGGGCCCATACTCCTGTTATTTCGGCCGGTGCCGACGTCTCTTCTCTTATAGTCAACATCGATCTCCCATCGCCTGCACACCGTGCGGTGCGAATGGCGCGTGTTATGGGAAGGGCTGACAGATACCGGAGCGAGGCGCAATGCAAGTTTGCAGCGCAAGACGCCAATTCCTCAACAGCTCAGGGGCATGGTGCGCATACCGCGGGGCTAGCGGTCGTGTTCGCGGGAGCGGTATTGCTCCTTCTCAATTCGAGCACGAGTATCGAACCAATTGGCGCCGCCGTGGGTGCGACCCTAGGGTGTCCTTCGGCATGGGGCAAGAAAAAGGCCCGCTGTTTTACAGCGGGCCCGAAAGTCGAAGTCGGTGCAACGTGTCAGTCTCGCGTTACCGACAGCAACTTGAAATCTTTGTCGAGCTTAATGTCGTATTGTGCGCCGTCCTCACGCTTGGCATCGTCAATCTCATACACGCCAGTCGCTTCGGTTTCTTTTTCATATTCGCCGCCGGTGAAGCCCAGAGCATCAAGCGCAGCTTTGATTTTCGTAGCTTCCTCATCGGACGGCTTCGAATCGGCGAAGGCCGGGATTGCGAACATGGTCGCGGCCGCTACAGCGATAGCCAAGCGTTTCATTCAGTGATCTCCATCAGTCTAGGGTTGAAGTTGAACTTCAAACGGGACTGTTTAGTAATTGAGCAATCGTTTTTCCCTAGACAAGACGGGAAAAATTCCCAAACCCCATTTGTCACACGCTGAGGCGCTAATCTCGGTCATGCCGCGCCGGCTTCGCGCTCCGCGTCACGCTTGCGCTCTTGCCGTTTGCGTTCGTTAGGGTCGAGCCAGCGTTTGCGCAGGCGGATGGATTTCGGCGTCACTTCCACAAGTTCTTCGTCCGTGATGTAGCTCATGGCTTTTTCGAGCGTGAGCTTCATTGGCGGAGTGAGCAGGATGTTGTCGTCCTTGCCGGACGCGCGCACGTTGGTGAGCTTCTTCCCCTTCAGTACGTTGACCTCGAGGTCATTGTCGCGCGTGTGCTCGCCGACGATCATGCCTTCATAGACGCGATCCTGCGGATTGATCATGAAGGGGCCGCGGTCCTGAAGATTGTAGATGGCGTAGGCAACGGCCTCGCCGGTGCTGTTGGAGATCAGCACGCCGGTACGACGCCCGGGGATCTCGCCCTTGAACGGAACGTAACTGTTGAAGAGCTTGTTCATCACGGCCGTGCCGCGCGTGTCGGAGAGGAGTTCGGACTGATAGCCGAGGAGCCCGCGTGTCGGGACATTTAGCACCATGCGCGTGCGTCCCCCGCCCGACGGACGCATCTCGAGAAGCTCGCCCTTTCGTTCCGAAAGCTTGGAAACGATGACGCCGGTGTGGTTGTCGTCGACGTCGATGATGACTTCTTCGACCGGCTCTAGCTTCTGGCCGTTCTCGTCTGTCTTGATCACGACCTTGGGACGCGAAACGGTCAGCTCGAAGCCTTCGCGGCGCATGTTCTCGATCAGGATGGCGAGCTGCAGTTCGCCGCGGCCCGAAACGGTGAAGCTGTCCTTGTCATCGTTTTCTTCAACGCGGATGGCAATGTTGCGCTCCGCCTCCTTAAGCAGGCGATCGCGGATGACACGGCTCTGCACCTTGTCACCCTCCTGGCCGGCGAAGGGGCCATCGTTGATGCGGAATGTCATCGACAGCGTGGGCGGATCGATGGGCTGTGCGGGGAGTGGGGCTTCGATTCCCGGGTCGCACAACGTATCGGCTACGGTTGCGTCGCTCATGCCGGCCAGCGCGACAATGTCTCCGGCCTCGCCGACATCGACGGCAGTTCGTTCAAGGCCGCGGAAGGCGAGCACCTTCTGGACGCGGAATTGTTCGACTAGCTTGCCGTCTCGGGACAGGGCTTTTATCGGCTGGTTCGGCTTCACAACTCCCGATGTGATGCGGCCTGTGAGAATGCGGCCCAGGAAGGGGTCCGCTTCCAGAGTGGTCGCCAGCATCGTGAACGGTCCTTCGTCGACCGTCGGCGGCGGCACGTGGGCGACGATTAGATCGAACATCGGTGCCAGGCTTTCCTGGGGACCGGCAGGATCGAGCGCCATCCACCCGTTACGGCCTGATCCATAGAGAACAGGGAAATCGAGCTGTTCGTCGGTGGCGTCGAGGTTGGCAAAGAGATCAAAAATTTCGTTGAGCACGTCGAGATGGCGCTCGTCTGGGCGATCAATCTTGTTGATGGCAACGATAGGCCGGATGCCGCGCTTCAATGCCTTGGACACGACGAACTTGGTCTGCGGGAGCGGACCCTCGGAGGCGTCGACGAGCACGACGACGCCATCGACCATGTTCAAGATGCGCTCGACTTCGCCGCCGAAATCGGCATGGCCCGGCGTGTCCACGATGTTGATGCGCGTGCCCTTCCAGACAACGCTCGTGCATTTGGCGAGGATCGTGATGCCGCGCTCGCGCTCCAGATCGTTGGAATCCATCGCACGCTCCGCGACCTTCTGGTTTTCGCGGAATGCGCCAGATTGCTTCAAAAGCTCGTCGACAAGCGTGGTCTTGCCGTGGTCGACGTGCGCAATAATCGCAATGTTGCGAAGGTTCATTGTTTTGAGCTCGAAAGGTTCGCGTCGCGCCGCTTGTGCGGTGCGGAATTCGGTCGCGACGTAGCACGTCGGGGGTGTGCTGGGCCAGAGCGGCGTTAACGGCACGCGCTGCGGCTAAAACGATCTTTTGTAGCCGGTTCCGCGGTTTGCATGGCTCTTGCGATGGTGTCGAAGGGACGGATCAGCGTCCCAAAGCGGAACAGCTGACGCCGCGCGAGTTTCTTTTTTCATGTTTGAACGCAACAGAATTGACAACAGTGTTCTGGCCACGGCGGTGCCGGTCGAGGTCACGCTGACGGACGGCAGCGTGGCAAAAGGACGATTCACCATCAATTCCGGCCGCTCGGTGTATGACGTCCTCAACGGCGACACGCAGTTCCTTGATTTCGAGGATTATAAGGGTGAGCGCTCGCTGATCGCCAAAGCGACGATCGCCGCCATCAGGATCGTGCCTGTTCCTTCGGCAAGTGGGTTGAAAGCGCGCCTGCGCGATGGCGAGGTGTTCGATCCCTATAATGTGCTTGGGGTTGGGCACGACGCTTCGTTTGAATCGATACGTGCCGCCTACATCGCGCTGTCAAAAACGTATCATCCGGATCGCTTTGCTGGCGCTACTTTGCCGGCCGAAGTTGGCGAATATCTCTCGGCCATGGCGCGGCGGATAAACGCGGCCTACGCCGCGCTCGAGGCTCCAAAAGTTGCGGTTAAACGGGCCGAAGTGGAACGCGCCAAGCCGATCTTTACGAGCGGGCAGCGGGTCTGATCAGCGGGCCTGGGTGGGCGCGCCATTGGGGTCCTTTTCACGCTCGCGCAGTTCCGCCAGCAGTGCGTCGATGTCCGGGCGCGGTGTTGGTGTACGCTCCAGCTTCTTCTTCTGATAGTCCTGCTGCACGCGTGCTGCGATGTCCGCGCCGGTCGCCTTCAGACGGTGAGCGCCCGAGATGAGCAGAGGATGCGAGGGCTCCTCGAGATCCAGCTCTTCCAGGAACGTCTCGCGCAGGGCGTAGAACGACTGAAGGATCGTATCGCGCACAAGTTTGCGCTTTTCGGGTGTGGCGTCCGCGTTCTGGCGAGGGTCGAGCGTTTGCAGAACGCGGCGCATGTCATGCAGAGGGGCGAACGGGTATAGCCCGACGAGCGCTTCCGTTTCGCCGCTGTTGCGATAGACGATGCGCATGGTGTCGATCGTTTCGCTGATGCGGCTGAAAGCGGCCAGGTAGTCGTCGGTCGAGAGGTATGGTTTTTCGCAGAACGTCAGCAGCACGGACTTGGTACGCACGATGTTGCGCCACTCCTCTTCCAGGCTTTCGACGAATTTCGAGCGCTTCTGGAAGATATTCGACAGGTAGGCGACGCCACCGGTCGCGATCAGCAACGACATGTCGCGCATGAACTCGTAGAACTGACCGGCGATGTTCGAGACGACGACAGGTACGCCCGGGATGTCGTCGGCGAATTTCGCGGCGAGCAGCGCGGCAAGCACCAGAAACAGCAGCCAGTAAACTCTTGTGAGCGTTCGGTTGACGGAGCTACGGGTCATCGGAGGAAACGGCCTGAGGAAAGGTGAGTGGAGGTCGGCGCAAGATGTAGACCGGCCATCGTGGCATTTGCCAGACCTTACGGCCGCATGGCATCGCTCCATGTCGCCTGTCGCCGACAACCAGAGGACACCTGATAGGGGCTATTGCAACCTATCGCCCTGATCGCGGTTAGGTTCGCGACGCGAATTCTCCCACAAACGGCCAATGATTTGTCGCGTCGGGCGTCTAATCGGCAGAGCCATTTTTATTGCGGGAAAATCCGTGACCCGATTTTTCGATACTGTTGCTCGCTGGGGACGCAGCCCGGCATTCAAGTTGATGTTGATCGCGCTGCTGATCCTGCTGCTGTTGATCCCGCTGGCAATCGTCTACGGCCTTATCAACGAGCGCGAGGGCCGGGCAGCGGAAGTCCGAGGCGAGGTCGGGCGCATTTGGGGACCGTCCCAACAGATCACCGGTCCGTTCGTCATTGTCCCCTATAGCGTGCGCGTGGAGAGTACGCAGGGCGACAAGACTCTTGTCCAGATTGTCGAGCGCCGCGCGGTATTCACGCCGGACCGCCTGGAGGTTGCCGGCGACGTCACCGCGAAGTCGCTGCGCCGCTCGATCTTCGAGGTGCCGGTATATTCTTCCAAGCTCAAGCTCACTGGCCGCTTCGAAGCGCCGCGCGTCACTGAAATCGTCGAAGACGGCGCGAATATCCGCTGGGGGGACGCGGCGCTGGTGCTCGGCATATCGGGCGTTTCGGGGTTGAAAAACGCCGCGGTTCTGAAGATTGCCGGGGTCGAAGATGTTTCATTCGCGCCAAGTCTAGGCCTGCGTTCGGCAACCGTGAGCGGCATTCACGCCCGCTTGGCGAATGCCGGGCCGAAGCTGCTTCCGGAAGCCGCTACGCAACTGTCAGGGTTCGATTTCGAGATCAATGTCGTTCTCAACGGCTCGGTGTCGCTGAGCTTGGCGCCGGTCGCCAAAACGACAGCAGTTACGCTCAAGTCTGACTGGCCGCACCCTAGCTTCGATGGTGCCTTTCTGCCCGATGATCGGCAGGTTACGGACAGCGGGTTTTCGGCGACGTGGAAAATCCCGCATTTGGCGCGTAGCGTGCCGGAAGCCTGGATCGACAGCGAGGCGGGCATCGAGCGGCTGACACCGCACGCTTTCGGTGTGCAGATGGTCTCGCCGGTTGATTTTTATAGCCTCGTCGACCGTGCGACGAAGTACGGCGTGCTGTTCCTGGTGCTCGCGTTCATGGCTGTGTTCTGCACGGAATTCATCAACGGCAAGCCGGTGCATCCGGTGCAATATTTCTTCACCGGCGTCGCGCTCGTGTTTTTCTACGTGCTGCTGCTTTCGCTTGCCGAGCATATTGGATTTGCGGGCGCGTATCTGCTCGCCTCGCTTGCGACGGGCCTGATGCTCGCGATCTACATCGGGCAAGTCGTGCGCGATGCGCGGGTCGGCTACATCATGCTCGGCGTGTTTCTGGTTACCTATCTGCTGCTCTACATCATCCTGCAACTTGAGGACTACGCGCTGCTTGCTGGAGCACTGCTCGGATTTGCGGCCATGACGATCGTGATGTTTGCGACGCTTAGGGTCGACTGGTCGGGCGGCAGCGTCAAATCTCGCGCAGGTGCGTCTGGCGAAGCGTGAGGAGCGCGCAGAAGCATTGCCCCGCGCGCTCGCCTTTGACACGATGAATTGCTATGCAACCTGCGCTTCCCCCGCGCTGATGTAGCCGAGGGCTTTCGGCTTGCCTTCGAGGTAGTAGTATTCCACGCGCGTCAGCCGGAAACCTGCGTCATCGAAGAGCTGCGCGACAGGCCGGTTGAGGTTGCAGCCGACGGCCAGCCGTCGCCAAATCGGATTCACCTTTTGCTGCCACGAGGCGACACGCGCGTCGGTTGCGAGGCCGTGTTCGAGGAATAGCGCGCGGCCACCCGGCTTCAGCACACGCTTCACCTCGCGCAATGCGGCAGCCGGATCGTCAACCGAGCACAGCGTATAGGTGATGACGGCGGTGTCGATGGTGGCGGCCGCGATCGGGAGGTCTTCGGCCGGTGCTTCAATGATTTTCAGCGGCACGCAAGAGGTTTCGTGCCGTTCGGCGCCAAGCGCCAGAAAGCTTGCCGACGGATCGACACCGATCACCTGTGTGACGCGCTCGGGGTTGTAGTATTCGAGATTGAGGCCGGGTCCGATCCCGATTTCGAGTACGACTCCTTCCGCCTGCGGCACGACTTTTTGCCGTTCAAGCGCGATGTCGTTTTGCCCGCACAGGCAGGTCACCAAGCGTGGGCCGATATATCGTCTGTAAATTCCCATGACTTCACGTCCTTTGATTGGATTGATCGAAGGCCGTGGCATAGTTCTACAGCGTAGAAACGGCTGTATCCAGGGGAACAGCGTGAGCTGGTCGTGCGGGCAGCGCTTAGCGCCCTCTCACGCCCAGTGTCCTCAACCGCAGCGCATTGAGCTTGATGAAGCCTTGGGCGTCTTTCTGGTCGTAGGCGCCCTTGTCGTCTTCGAATGTGACGAGCGTTGGCGAGTAGAGCGATTTCGGGCTCTCGCGGCCGGTGACGATGGTGTTGCCCTTGTAGAGGTCGAGGGTCACTTCACCCTCGACGTGTTCCTGAGATTTGTCGATCAGCGCTTGCAGCATCTCGCGTTCGGGCGAGAACCAGAAGCCATTGTAGATCAGCTCGGCGTAGCGCGGCATGATCTCGTCCTTCAAATGCGCGGCGCCGCGATCAAGCGTGATGCTCTCCATCGCGCGGTGCGCTGCGAGCAGGATGGTTCCGCCTGGTGTCTCGTAGACGCCGCGCGATTTCATGCCGACGAAGCGGTTCTCGACCAGGTCGATACGGCCGATGCCGTTGTCGCGACCGAGGTCGTTCAGCGCCTTCAGAAGTGTTGCCGGCGAAAGCTTCTTGCCGTTGAGCGAGACGGCATCACCCTTGGCAAAGCCGATCTTGATGGTGGTAACTTTGTCGGGAGCGGCCATCGGCGAGATCGTGCGCTGGTAGACGATCTCCGGCGCCCTCTTCGCAGGGTCTTCCAACACTTTGCCTTCGGAGGATGAGTGCAGAAGGTTGGCGTCCACCGAGAACGGGGCTTCGCCTTCCTTGTCTTTCGCCACCGGGATCTGATGGTCGCGGGCAAACTTCAGCAGCTCCTCGCGGCCTTTGAAGGTCCATTCGCGCCAGGGAGCGATGATCTTGATGCCGGGTTCGAGCGCATAGTAACCGAGCTCGAAGCGAACCTGATCGTTGCCCTTGCCGGTGGCGCCATGGCAGACGGCGTCGGCGCCCACTTTGCGGGCGATCTCGATCTGCTTCTTGGAGATCAATGGGCGGGCGATCGAGGTTCCGAGCAGGTAGACGCCCTCGTAGACGGCATTGGCGCGGAACATCGGGAACACGTAGTCGCGGACGAACTCCTCACGCAGGTCCTCGATGAAGATGTTCTGTTCCTTGATGCCGAGCATCAGCGCCTTCTTACGCGCCGGCTCCAATTCTTCGCCCTGGCCGAGATCGGCCGTGAATGTCACGACTTCGGCGCCGTACGTCTCTTGCAGCCATTTGAGGATGATCGACGTATCAAGGCCGCCCGAGTAGGCGAGCACGACCTTTTTCACTTTGCCCTTCTGGGACATGGCAAATTCCTGTGGGACGTTCCTGATCGGATGGCGGGCGCCAATAAGCGCGGCACTCATAACAGGCCAAGTTCGCGTGGCAAGTGGTCAGCCCGCAGCGCATGCGTGCTTGCGACGCTGGCGTTGCGACAGGCGGCAGCCTAGAGGGCGGCCGTCGCGTAGCCGCTGTCGTTGCGGTAAGATGAAAAGATCAACTGCAACTGCTGCTGCGCCGCTTCGGCCGCATCCATGGCAGAGGTGCTCGCGCGGGCGGCAGGTGCTGCGACCGCATATGGCATGCCTGCCGACAGCATCATGCCCACCATCGGACCCTGATAGAACGACCAGGGCATCATACGCATGGGCCAGCCGAAGGCGGCGAACGGCGAAGCGAGCATAAACTGAGCGGCGGCGGAATTGGGCGGTGTGGGCCAGCCGAGCAGCCACGGCCAAGCCATCGGCGTGCTCTCAGCGCCGCGTGAGTTGCGCCAGAAGTCCGGAACAGGCGTCGTGGCTGCATCCAGCCACCATTTCCAGGCCTCTGTCCAAATGTCGAAGTAGGCCGACGAAGGGGTCGGCGCGGGCGGGTTCGAGACCTCCCGCTGCCAAGCGTTGGCGGCCGCCATGCTCGCTCTGCCGAACTCCAGAAAGGCGTTGGTCGAGCTGCGGACGAACCGCGCCTGCAATTCAGGATCGAACATGGCCACCTCTCCACCCAAAGCCTAATGCTACACTATTTGCTGCAATGCAGCAATGGCGCTGGGTGCGTTCTCGTTAACTTTATCGAGAGCCGCTGCGATTGTCCGGGTCCGAAGCATCGACGGGAGACGGTCCGTCATTCGTTCCAAGGTGTTGCGCTCTCTTGCCGGAGTGTTCGCGCAGTGATGCAGCAGTCGCTCTTGCCGCGGCGGCCGCAGCCAAGGCGGCCCTTTCGCCGCTGTCGGAGGTGATGTCGATGATGCGGCTGGAGACCGACGGCATCACGCGCCGTGCGGCCATGCCGGGCCTGCGTCTGAGTGCATGCGCGGATGCGCCTGAGTTCTCGTCCATCACAGGCGTCGAGCTGCCTTCTCTCGGTGCCGGTGGCACGTATGGCGCGGCGCTGCCCCCGGGTTGCGATTCGCCCGGCAGCCGACCCGAGAACCGGCCGGCGATCAGCCAATAGGTAAAGCCGGCGAAGAAGCCGGATGTGAGAAAGGCTTTCAGCGCATAATTGTTCAGGATCGTTGGCTGGCCCGATACTTCGCTTTGATATTGCGCCAGGAAGCCGAGCAATGCGATGCCCGTACCTGCTATGAGGTAATAGGGGAGCGAGCGGATCGCCAGCCATTCGGCGATCAGCGCCGCGATGATGACGAAGACGAAGGAAAAAATGGCTGAATGGGTCGCGGTCAGCAGCGCGAGTTCCACCGCTTGGCCGGCGCGAGATTGAACGTCGCCGCCGGGTGTCCCGGCGATCTCGGCAGGCGTGTCGACAAAGAGGACGGTCGCTATTCCTGCAACTAGGCAGGCTACCAGGAAGCCCAGAAGGACGCGCGACAGGGTCTTCAGGAACCGCAACACACCGGACACTCCGCTTACCCGCGAACGGCGGGTACAGCCAACTCTGCCAATGTCTTATCGCGAAGCGTCGGAGGGTTCTAGAGCGGTGTGCCGTGGGCGCGCTCACTTGCCCGCACCCTGGTGCTTTCAGACTTTAGTTGTCCGCAGGCCGCCAGGATATCGCGCCCGCGCGGCGTGCGAACTGGGCTTGCGTAGCCGGCGCGGTTCACGACATCCGCGAAGCGTTCGATCGTCTCCCAGTCAGAGCATTCGTAACGGGTGTTCGGCCAGGGATTGAATGGGATCAGGTTGATCTTGGCCGGGATGCCGGCGAGCAGCTTCACCAGCGCGCGGGCCTCGGCCAGACTGTCGTTAACGCCCTTCAGCATCACGTATTCAAAGGTAATGCGGCGGGCGTTCGACAGTCCCGGATAGTTGCGGCAGGCCTGCATCAGTTCCGCAATCGGGTACTTCTTGTTGATGGGGACTAACTCGTCGCGCAGCGCGTCGTTGGTGGCGTGAAGCGAGATTGCGAGCATGGTGCCTGCTTCCTCGCCCCAGCGGCCAATCTCCGGCACGACGCCGGAGGTCGAAAGGGTTATGCGCCGCTTCGAAAGCGACAGCCCCTCTCCGTCGGCCGCGACTTCCATCGCGTCTCGGACGTTCGCGAAATTGTAGAGCGGTTCACCCATGCCCATCAGCACGACATTGGTGATCTTGCGGTCGCCCTGCGGAATAAGCCGGCCGTCGGCGGGCGCGGATGCGCCCTGCCAATCGCCGATGCGGTCGCGCGCGAGCAGGATCTGTGCGACGATTTCCTGGGCCTCCAAATTGCGGACGAGCTTCTGCGTACCGGTATGGCAGAAGGAGCAGGTGAGCGTGCAGCCGACTTGGCTCGTGATGCACAGCGTGCCGCGATCGCTCTCTGGGATGTAGACTGTCTCGATCTCCGGCGCCTGGCGCTCGTGCCCGCGCTTCGGCAAGCGCATCAGCCATTTGCGCGTTCCATCCACGGAGACTTGCTCGGCCGTGATCGTGGGCCGCGCGAGCGTGTAGATGCCATCCAGCCGCCTGCGCAAATCCTTCGACACATCCGTCATGTCATCGAAGGAGGTCACACCACGTACGTAGATCCAGCTCCAGAGCTGGTTCACGCGCATGTTGAGCTGCTTGTCAGGAACGTCGGCAGCTGCCAGAGCGCTCTTCAGCCCCGCACGCGAAAGTCCGGCGAGCGAAGGGCGCGCATCGGCGTCCTGGGCAACGGGCGTGGCGAGCGGTGCTGTCATATCAGGTGAGCTTGGTTGAGCGCTCATGGCGCGCTAAAATTGCGCCTTCTTCTACCGTCGTTCGGCTCTTGTGGCCAGCCTACGTGGCTGCGACGCTGCGCCGTTAGAGGATGAAACGGCTCAAATCCGTGTTGCGGGCGAGCGCACCGACATGTTCCTTAACGTAGGCTCCATCTATAGTGACGGATTGCCCCGACTTGTCGGAGGCATCGAACGACACATCATCCAGTACGCGTTCAAGCACCGTTTGCAGGCGGCGGGCACCAATGTTTTCAACCGATGCGTTGACGGCAACCGCCGTATCGGCGAGTTCGTCGATGGCGTCATCTGTAAACGTTAGCGTCAGACCTTCCGTCGCCATCAACGCAACGTACTGCTTTATCAGGCTGGCTTGCGGCTCAGTCAGGATGCGGCGGAAGTCCTCACGCGTCAGCGCCGAAAGCTCTACACGAATGGGCAGGCGGCCCTGCAACTCGGGTAGCAGGTCTGACGGCTTCGAGACGTGAAACGCGCCAGAGGCGATGAAGAGAATGTGGTCGGTCTTTACCGGTCCGTGCTTGGTCGCAACCGTCGTGCCTTCGATGAGCGGAAGCAAGTCCCGCTGGACGCCTTCACGCGAAACGTCCGCTCCAGCGCGCGTGCCATCGCTGCGCGAGCTTATTTTGTCGATCTCATCCAGGAAGACGATGCCGTTGTTCTGCACCGCTTGAACCGCCTCAGCCGTGATCTGGTCGGAATCGATCAGCTTGTCGCTCTCCTCCGCGATAAGGACATCGAACGAATCCTTGACCGTGACGCGGCGCGGCTTTGTGCGCTGGCCGAAAGCCTTGCCCAACACCTCGCTCAGGTTGATAGCCGACATGGAGCCAGCGCCGGGAAGGTCGAACATCGGCATCTGCGGGCCGCTGTCGGCGACGAGGATGTCGATCTCGCGGTCGTTCAATTCGTTGGCGCGCAGCTTTTTACGGAAACTCTCACGCGTCGCCATACCCGATCCAGATCCGACGAGCGCGTCGAGAACGCGTTCTTCCGCCGCCTTCTCGGCTTTGGCGCGCACGTCTTTGCGCTTGGCGTCCTTGACGAGGACGATACCCACTTCGACCAGATCGCGAATGATGCTCTCAACGTCGCGGCCAACGTAGCCGACTTCGGTGAATTTCGTCGCTTCGACTTTCAGGAACGGTGCACCGGCGAGCTTTGCCAGTCGGCGCGAAATTTCGGTCTTGCCGACTCCGGTCGGGCCGATCATCAGGATGTTCTTGGGCAGGACCTCTTCGCGCAGCTCGCCCTCAAGCTGCTGGCGCCGCCAGCGGTTTCTGAGTGCGATAGCGACGGCGCGCTTGGCGTCGGCCTGACCGACGATATAGCGGTCGAGTTCGGAGACAATCTCTCGAGGGGAAAAGCTGGTCATGACAGTGCGACTTTCGATGCCGGTGTCTGCTCGCTCAACTCGAAACGCATGAGGAGGACGCCAGGGGTCTTGCCTTCAAGATGTGGAATTGCACGGAAACCCGCGCGCGCATATGCACGAATGGCGCGTTCGTTTTCAGGGTTAGGGTCAATGATGATGTCGCGATGGCCGCCCTCTGCGAGTCCAAGAGCAAAAGCGCGTAGCGCCGTTGATCCGCGCCCGCGCGACAGGTTGCTGGCGTCGCCGATCGACAGATCTACGCCGACAGTGTTAGGCGCAAACTCCATCAGCCAAGGGTTGGTGGCGATCCATTCGGCATTTTGATAGTCGCCGAGGCGCCAGACTTGAATGTAGCTGATCGGCGCCCCGTTATGGATGATCAGGTACGGTTCGGTCGAATCGCGTCCTTCGATCATGTCGGCGACGTGCGCGATCTCTTCTTCAACCTCACCCCACCATGCGCGCCAGTGGGGCTGCTCGAGCCAGTGGCGCATCAGCGGCAGATGCTCGGATTGCATCGGCGCAAACGTAATGCCGGAGTCGGCCATTCTCGTTGCAACGCAATTCGTCGTCACGCGCGCGGTCCCGGCTGATGCGGCAGGCGCTCCGCGAGGTCCGCGGGAACGAGGCTAAGGATGCGAGCGCGCAGTGGGTGCCAGCCGGCGCTCAGCAGCAGCACAAATGCGCCGAGCGTCAGCAATGTGGCAGGCGCCAGCGCATCCGAAAGGCCGGTCTGGCGCAGCAATGAAGCGAACGCAAACCCGGCATATGAGAGGCCCGACACGAGCAACGCCCGTCGGTCGATGATGACGGCGACGAAGCCAAGCGCGAGGAAGATCGCGAGAATGGCGATTGCCTGTTCCGCCGACATGCTCGAACTGCGATCGAACATGCCGGAGACGAGCGGATGGACGATCATGGGCGCCGCAAGCAAGTGCAGCCAGAAGGCGATATCGGTGCGGCGCGTCACGCGCCTAGGGTCGGACAGGTCGTAGTGCATGGCGAGCGCGAACACGGCAAGCCCGAGCATGAGGCAAATCGGATTGATCATAGCCGAGGTAAAATCCGGCGCGGCCGTGTAAAGGAGTGCGAGCGCCGTGGACGCAAGGGCCGCAACGCCGGCTGCAATCGTGATCGGTACCTGGAAGCGCATGTAGTGCAGCGTTGCAAGTCCCGCCGTCACGAGGCCCGCGCCCGCAACGCTCATCGCGCGCTCTTTGCTGCTGAAGATCAGCATTGTCCAAGGTGACAAAGCGCTGTCCGGTGCGCCCAATGAAAGCGCAATGATTTGGTAAGAGGCGATGAAGCTGGCGCCCGCGAAGATCAGAAGCAGCAGGATGCTCGGAAAGGCCATGCGGCGGACACGGGTGAAGAATTCCGCCAGCGCCCATGCCGCCGCTGCCAGTCCGGGCCACAGCAGGATGGCGCCGCCCGCGCGGAACAGAAAGTAACCGGCCGCGCTCAGGAACAGGACGATGCCAAGTGACACGAAAATATCGCTGAAGCCTGAAATCAGGCGCAGCTTTTCGTCGTCTTCCGGCTCGGCGCCGGACACGGCACGCGCGTTCTCCAGCGCGTGGATACGGTGTGCCTGATCGGCGGAGATGACGCCGGTTGTAACCGCCGCCTGCAGCGTGTCTTTCGATATCATGCCTCGATGCTTTCGATGACGACGTTGCTGTTGGTGTAGACGCAGATGTCGCCCGCGATCGCCATCGCCTTGCGGGCAATCTGTTCGGCGTCGAGCGGCTGATCGAGCAGGGCGCGGGCGGCGGCCAGCGCGTAGTTGCCGCCGGAGCCAATACCCATGACGTGGTTTTCCGGCTCGAGCACGTCGCCCGTCCCCGTCAGCACCAGGGTGGTCGAGGCGTCGGCCACGATCATCATGGCTTCCAGGCGGCGCAGGTAGCGGTCCGTCCGCCAGTCCTTGGCCAGTTCCACGGCGGCACGCATGAGTTGGCCCGGGTATTGCTCCAACTTAGCTTCAAGGCGCTCGAACAGGGTAAAGGCGTCGGCGGTTGCGCCTGCAAAGCCGCCGATAACGTCTCCTTTGCCGAGGCGGCGTACCTTGCGGGCGTTGGATTTGATGATGGTTTGTCCCAGGCTGACCTGTCCGTCGCCGGCAATGACAACGCGGCCGCCCTTGCGGACGGTCAGGATGGTGGTGGCGTGCCACGCCGAATCGGCGGCATTAGTTGAGGGACTGGTCATGGTCCATACGTCAGGTAGGCGCTCAGCGCCGGGTTGCAAGGCCGCTTTGCGGACGGCCTGACGTGCTGATAAACGCTGCCTTAAGGACCGGCAAGGAAGGTCTCGACGGTCGGCATAGCCCGCGAACGTGAGCGGAGAGGAACTTGAAGCGTCAAGCCACTATCACGCGCAAGACCAAAGAAACCGAGATTTCGGCGACCGTCGATCTCGACGGCTCGGGCGCGTACAACATTTCGACCGGCATCGGCTTTCTCGATCACATGCTGGAGCAACTAGCGCGCCATTCGCTGATCGACATCACGCTCAGGGCCACGGGCGATTTGCACATCGATTTCCATCACACGGCGGAGGATACCGGCATCGTGATCGGCCAGGCGGTCGCCAAGGCGCTCGGCGATAAGGCCGGCATCGTGCGCTACGCAGACGTTCACCTGCCGATGGATGAAACGCTGACCCGGGTTGCGCTCGACGTCTCGGGACGTCCGTTCCTGATCTGGCGGTGCGACTTCTCGCGTCCAAAAGTCGGCGAGATGGATACCGAGCTTTTCAGAGAGTGGTTTCAGGCCTTCGCGCAGAACGCGGGCATCACGCTGCACGTCGAAAACCTTTACGGCGAGAACAATCACCATATCGCCGAGACCTGCTATAAGGGGCTTGCGCGGGCGCTCAAGGCGGCAATCGCGCTTGATCCACGGCAGGCCGGGCGCATCCCGTCGACCAAGGGAACGCTACTGGGCTAGTCCGTAACCGGGAGTGATTGATACCGCCATGTTTGGTTCGCGTTCCGAAGGGAGTTCGTCCGTGTTGACCTTCACCGTACACGAGCCGCCCAACGCCGAAGCCGACCGCATCGATCGCGCCGACAGTCTCGAATTCGTCAAGGACGGCTTTTCGTGGCTGACGGCAATTTTTCCGCCGCTCGGATTTGCGCTGAGCGGGCTGTGGCTCATGGCACTCGCCTATCTCGTGTTCGTCAGCGCGCTGGTGGCGGCGTTGCAGGCGGCCGGCGCCAGCGAGACGTGGATCAGCATCATCGTGACGGCGATCAACATCTATCTGGCGTTCGAACATTCGACGCTGAAGCGGTGGGACCTCGATCGCAAGGGCTGGCGTACGCATGGCGTCGTCACGGGGAAAACGCTTGCCGAGTGCGAGCGACGGTTCCTCGAATCCTGGCTACCGCAGCAGCCAATCATCTCGGCCACACTTCCACCAGCGGGAACTCCACAGAAGCGGCCAGAACACCGCGGCGGCTGGCTTTATGGTGCGGGGGCCTGACGCGCGTCGCAATGAGCAGCACCTGACATGCAGCGCGTCGTCATCATCGATTACGGCTCGGGAAATCTCCATTCCGCTGCCAAGGCCTTCGAGCGCGCGGCGGACGAGAGCGGGGCGGCCTCGCAAATCATCGTCAGTGCGCGGGCGGAGGATGTTGCTTCAGCCGACCGTATCGTACTGCCCGGCGTCGGCGCCTATGCCGACTGTAAGCGCGGGCTTGATGCGGTGCCGGGCCTCGTTGAGACGCTCACGGACAAGGTTCGCCGGCAGGCGACGCCGTTTCTCGGCATCTGCGTCGGCATGCAGCTTTTGAGCGAGCGCGGGCTCGAATTCGAGACGACGGACGGTCTCGACTGGATCGCAGGCGAAGTCCGGGCGATCATGCCGGGCGATCCGGCACTGAAAATTCCACATATGGGTTGGAACACGCTCAACGTCGTGACGCCACACCCTCTGCTTGAGGACATTCCGACGGGGTCCGACGGCTGGCACGCCTACTTCGTGCATTCCTTCCAACTGGCGGCAAAGGATCGCCGTGTGGTGGTGGCTGAGACGGACTACGGCGGGCCGGTGACGGCGATGGTCGCGGACGGCAACATCGCCGGCACCCAGTTCCATCCGGAGAAGAGCCAGAAGCTCGGCCTCAAGCTGATCGCGAATTTCTTGAGCTGGCGGCCACGATAGCGGCCGGCGGAATTCGGGTGCTGCCCGAGACGAGCCCGACCGCCGACTGCAGCACATCCCACATGAAGCGCGGCGCGCCTACGAGATCGACCGAAAGTTCGACCGGTGCTTCGTCTTCGAGTCGCCCTGGCATCCAGGCCAGACGACCGTTGAGGGAGGCTTCTTCGCGGCCGAGTTCGTGGATGTGCAGCTCGTCGAGGTCGTCGAACAGGATCGCGAGGCGGCGCTTGATCTGCTCGGCGGTGAGCCAGGTTTTCACGTACCAGAAGCCGTCGCCGGCGCGGACGTAGGACGTGGCGATGTAGGGCAGCGAAAAGGCGACAGCCCAGGTGTCCTGGGTGGGAGAAGGCGGGGTGTGGTGGACGAGATAGGTCTTCATGGCGAGGGCACTCTCAAGGTTCGGGGTCGGATTGGGGGAGCGGGGGAAGGCAAGACGCAACGCAACCGCGACGACACAAACTCGAACGCCACTCCCGATCGCGACAGGCCGGTCTTGGGCCGGCAAGGCCGCTTCGGGTAAAGTGCGCCGCCGACCGGGGGCACGGACGGCGGCGCAAGGAGCCGCTTTTGGCGGCGATAGCAGGAGAGCCAGTGACCGGGGGGATGGCACGTGGCTCGCCAGTTTAAGGCTTTGAACGGGACGGGCCCGTCGGGGAACGGAAGCTAGGGGGGAGCGCCCGCCCCGTCCAAAGACCTCAAAACGTCAGCAGGCTTCCGCGAACGGCAGCTCGGGCTCGGTCGGCTCGGGCGCGGGCGGAGCCGGGAAGGCGACGACGTTGCCGCCGGCTTCCAGATCGATTCCAGGGCGGCGCTGGCGAAACCAGCGCAGCGACGTGTTGGTCAGCACTGCCTCGCGCTTCACTGCCTGGATCAGCAGGCCGTCCTCGTCGTCGAGCAGCGACTTAAGTTCCGCTTCAAGCTCCACCTCGTCACGGTCGGATGAGACATACCAAGTGCTGGCGAGTGGCCGAGCCCACTTCTCACCCAGCCCCATGATCAATTGTGCCAGAACGTGCTGGTTGCGGGTCGGTTTGGCGAGGTCGTACGAGATCAGATAGGTGCGCATGAGGGCTCTCCGAAGGCTGGGGGAGGGTCGATACGCTGGACCTTAGACCCGGTGTGGGGCGGCTTTTGGGTCACCCCGTGAACATAGGAAGAACATTGCCACGAATCTTCGTGGTTGTCCACAGGGTGTTCGAAAAATGTTCTTTGGGTGTTCTAGTGTATGCAACCTGCGCAGAAGCCCGGATCAGGCCTCCGGAAAGAGGCTTAGCTGGTCCGGGTGGGCTTTGAGCGAGATGCGGCGATGCGGACCAGGATCGAAGCGGTCCTGCTGGGTCGGAAAGCGCCGGGCGAACAGCTCGAGCGCCTTGGCGCGGCTGCCGGGAAAGCGTGTTTCCTCCCAGATTTCGTAGAGTCGGCGCGGGTCGCAGCCGTAGCGGCGGACCAGTTCTTTCGGCCGCACCCGCAGCCAGCGCGCAATCCAGATGTTGACGGCATCTGTTTCATTGAGCGGCCGCTTGGGAAGCGCGGGTGGCGGAACGGACAGGAATACGGTGGCCATGACGAACAACTCGAACGCGGGCGTCTTGCGACTTGACGGACGGGACGATCCGCGATTGATCGGCCCACAACAAAGCAACTTAATGGCCACGCTTCGTTCTTGTCGATGCGAGCCTATGCGCGGGGCCGAAGTGATCCTGTTTCCAGCCATCGACCTGAAAGACGGTCAGTGCGTCCGGTTGAAGCTTGGAGAGATGGACCAAGCCACCGTCTTCAACGACGATCCGGCCGCGCAGGCGCGCGCTTTCCAGGACCAAGGATTTCAATACCTGCACATCGTCGACCTTAACGGTGCGTTTGCGGGCAAGCCCGTCAACGGCGCGGCGGTCGAGGCGATCCTAGGGGCAATTTCAATCCCGGCGCAGCTTGGCGGGGGAATCCGCGACCTCGCAACCATCGAGGCTTGGCTTCAGAAGGGCATCCGGCGCGTCATCTTGGGTACGGTGGCGGTGCGAGATCCGGCGCTGGTGCGGGAGGCGTGTCGCATGTGTCCGGGCCGCATCGCTGTCGGTATAGACGCGCGCGGCGGCAAGGTTGCCGTGGAAGGCTGGGCGGAAGCATCCGAGCTGTCGGCCATCGAACTTGCGCGCCGTTTCGAGGATGCCGGCGTCTCGGCGATCATCTACACAGACATCGAGCGCGACGGTGTCCTGAAAGGCCTTAACCTACCCGCGACTGCGGAACTCGCGCGGGCCACGCGAATCCCTGTTATTGCCTCGGGCGGTCTTGCCTCGATGTCGGACGTGCGCGAACTGCTGAAATCCGAATACCGCCTGCTGGAAGGCGCGATCACGGGACGGGCGCTGTACGATGGTCGGCTCGACCCCAAGGAAGCACTCGATCTGCTGAGGGCGGCATGAAAATCGGCGATACCGTGCGCGTCATCAAAATTCCGGCCGATCTGCCGAAGGACAACGCGCAACTGCAGACGCTTTTCCGCGGCTGCCTCAACAAGACGTTCAAAATAGCCGGCTTTGACGACGATCTCGTCGAACTGCATGTCGGCGAAGCGTTCGGCAAACCTGCCGCGCATCATCAGATCTGGCTCGAACCGAGCCACGTCAAACTGGTCGAGGCGTGACGCCAGTGACCGTCATGCCGCAGCCCGTGCCGGCCGAGCAGGCCACTGCCCGCGAGATTTCGCGGCGGCGCACGTTCGCCATCATCTCGCATCCCGACGCTGGCAAGACGACGCTGACCGAAAAGCTTCTGTTGTTCGGCGGCGCCATCCAGATGGCGGGCGCGGTCAAGGCGCGTGGCGAGCGGCGACGCACGCGCTCCGACTGGATGCAGATCGAGCAGCAGCGCGGCATCTCCGTCACGTCGTCGGTCATGACGTTCGAGCGCGGCGGCATTGTCTTCAACCTGCTCGACACGCCGGGCCACTCCGACTTCAGCGAAGACACGTACCGCACGCTGTCGGCTGTCGACGCTGCCGTGATGGTGATGGACGCGGCGAAGGGCATCGAGACCCAGACGCGCAAGCTGTTCGAGGTGTGCCGCTTACGCGACATTCCGATCATCACGTTCATCAACAAGATCGATCGCGAGGGCGAAGACCCGCTGACGCTGCTCGATCAGATCGCCTCAGATCTCGCGCTCGATCTGGTGCCCATGGGCTGGCCGGTCGGCATGGGTTCGGATTTCCGCGGCGTCATTGATCTGATGGGCAGCCGCGTGTTGCTGCCGGAGGGCGAGCGCAATTCGCCGTACGGGCGCTCGGCGCCGCTTGCGACGCTATCTGATATTCTGAACGTCGAGGGCATCGACGAGCGCATTGCGGAACGCGCGCTCGAAGGGGTCGAACTGGCGCAGGGCGCGCTGCCCTCTTTCGACATGCAGGCGTTTCGTGAAGGCCACCTGTCACCGGTATTCTTCGGCAGCGCGTTGCGAAACTTCGGCGTCGAACAGTTGCTCGATGCGCTGGCGCAGTGGGCGCCGGGGCCGCTGCCGCGCAGGGCGCTGGAGCGAACGGTCGATGCCAACGAAGGTCAGGTTACCGGGTTCGTTTTCAAAGTTCAGGCCAACATGGACCCGAACCACCGCGACCGAGTCGCGTTCGTGCGGCTGTGCTCGGGACGGTTCAGGCGTGGCATGAAAATGCTGCATGTTCGCGACGGCAAGTACATGACCGTCTCCTCACCCACGCTGTTCTTCGGGCAGGGCCGTGAGACGGCGGACGAAGCGTTCGCGGGCGACATCATGGGCGTGCCGAACCATGGCACGTTGCGCGTGGGCGATACGCTGACTGAGAAAGAGCAGTTGCGCTTCACCGGCATTCCGAATTTCGCGCCCGAAGTGCTTCGCCGCGTGATCATTGCGGATGCGCTCAAAGCCAAGCAGCTCAACCGCGCGCTCGAAGACCTGGCGGAAGAAGGCATCGTGCAGGTGTTCACGCCGATCGCCGGGGGGCGGCCGATCCTGGGTGTCGTCGGCGCGCTTCAGTTCGACGTGCTGCAATCACGTGTGCAGCAGGAATATGGCGTGCCGGTTTCCTTCGAGCAGGCGCCTTACGAGCTGGTGCGCTGGATTTCGTCCGACAACGCGGCGGCGCTGCAGAAATTCATCGACGGGCACAAAGGCGAAGTTGCGCGTGACCGCGACGGCGCGCTCGTGTTCCTTGCAGAGAGCGCGTGGATGCTGAAGTACAAGTCCGAGAAGTTCCCGGACGTGCAGTTCGCCGCGATCAAGGAGCGGGGCTAACCGCTCCCTTCAGCCGCATCACCGTGACTACATCGATACGCTTTGGTTGCGTTTCGCTGGGCTGTTGAAGCGGCGGTCGATGTCGCTCAGCCAATCGTGCAATTCGTTTTCCAGCGACTGGTGCTCGGGCGGGAGCGAGGACAGCTCAATTTCGCCTTCGTCGCCAAGTTGTGCGCGAAGGGCCTTCGTGCGGCTTTCGAAGTCGGCGATCGTGCGGGAATCCTCCTCGGACACCGGGCTATTCTGGGCCAGCTTGTTCTTGGCTTCGGCAAAGCGCGCCGCAAGGTCGTCAAGGCGCTTATGAATGGACGTGACGCTCACCATATTTCATCTCCCGAATGCTGGCGTCGGCCGCCGGCGCGCTCCGCGCCTCCTGCGAACGTTCCTCTTTGGGGTTCGTTCCAGCCGACCTCGACCTGTCGCCAGCCATCGTGTATGGCAGGCGACAAAGGTGAGATTAGCATAGCATGCTGAAAGTTCGCATCATTCCCTGCCTCGACGTCAAGGACGGGCGGGTCGTCAAGGGTATCAACTTCGTCGACCTCATCGACGCCGGTGATCCGGTCGAAGCGGCGGCGGCCTATGATGCGGCCGGCGCGGATGAGCTGTGCTTCCTCGACATCACGGCGAGCCATGAAAATCGCGATACCATTTTCGACATCGTCGAGCGAACGGCGGAGCGCTGCTTTATGCCGCTCACCGTCGGCGGCGGCGTGCGCACGATCGAAGACATCCGCAAGCTGCTCGAGGCGGGCGCCGATAAGGTGTCGATCAACACCGCGGCCGTGAACAACCGGCAGTTCGTCAAGGAGGCGTCGGAGAAGTTCGGCGCTCAGTGCATCGTGGTCGCGATCGACGCCAAAAGGGTCTCGGCTGAGGGCGAGGCGGATCGCTGGGCGATCTTCACGCACGGCGGCCGCAAGCCGACCGGCATCGACGCGGTCGAATACGCGCGCGAGGTTGTGGCGCTTGGGGCCGGCGAAATCCTGCTCACGTCTATGGATCGCGACGGCACCAAGGCTGGCTTTGATATCGCGCTGACGAGAGCCATTTCCGATGCGGTCAGCGTGCCGGTCATTGCCTCGGGCGGCGTCGGAACGCTTGATCACCTTGTCGAAGGCGTGCGCGACGGGCACGCGAGCGCGGTGCTGGCAGCCTCCATCTTCCATTTCGGCACCTATTCGATCCCGCAGGCGAAGGCGCATATGGCGAACGCGGGGCTCGCCATGCGTCTCGATTTGTCGGAAGCCGATCAGCCGACGAGCAGGTGACCCTGGGCGAGCAGGTCGGCCGCCGTCTTGTCGTGGACGCCGTCCAGAACTGCGACCGTCACAAAATCCGTGCCGATCTTGGCTGAGACCGATAGGCCTGTGGAGGTGTCGGTCACCTTAACGACGTCATTCAACTTCTTGGACCCAAGTGTCACCAGCTTGCGGAAATCGAGCACGTCCCCGGCTCCGAAGTCTGTGATGTGATCGACGCCCATGCCCGCGCCCACGTCCTTCTTTTCCCAGAAGAACGTGTCGTTGCCGTTGCCGCCGGTCAGCGTATCGGCGCCGCCGAGGCCACGGATCCAGTCGTCGCCATCACCGCCATGGATGGCATCGGCCTTGCTCGAGCCTTTGAACCAGTCGCCGTGTGAGGAGCCGAGAAAACTCTCGATGTTTTTGAAGGTGTCGTTGCCGAGGCCGGTAGCGGTTTTCAGCGAGATGTCGACGGTGACGCCCTGCTTTGCTGCCGAGAAGT
The DNA here is from genome assembly GCA_964651805.1 of uncultured Hyphomicrobium sp. Lineage (GTDB taxonomy): Bacteria > Pseudomonadota > Alphaproteobacteria > Rhizobiales > Hyphomicrobiaceae > Hyphomicrobium_B. The sequence goes on from CAZYXX010000002.1 coordinate 197,087, forward strand.
CGAGCACATCGAAACCCGAACCTCCGTCGTAAAGGTCGTCGCCCTCGCCGGCGAGGAGGATGTCGTCTCCGGCGCTGCCGTACACCTTGTCGTCGCCAGCACCGCCGTCCAGAACGTCATTTCCGCTGTTGCCGTTGAGGGTATCGTCGCCCTCGCCGCCCCAAAGCTTGTCGTTTCCCTTGCCGCCGCTCAGTGTGTCGTTGCCGGCATCGCCATAAAGCTCGTCGTCGCCGTTCTGGCCGTAGATGGTGTCGTTGCCGTCGCCACCGTGCAGCACGTCATTGTCGCTTTCCTTGGCGACCGACGGAACCGGCGATTTTTCGGACGGCTTGCTCTGACCGTAGATGACATCGTCGGCTGCGCCACCGAACACGAGGTCGTTGCCCGAGCCGCCGACAAGGATTGACGGCGCATCGCTGTCGTCGAAGGTGATGTTGAGCACGGCGGAAGACGCCGCCGTTTCACCGCTTGCTTCGGATGCGGTTGCCACGACTGTAAGCGCGATCGGCGCGTTGCTGGGCGTCGTCAGCGCGAGACCGTCGAGATCCGTGGCCGTGAGGGTCCACGAACCGTCGGAGTTCTGAATGCCGGCCGACAAGCTCGCTCCGTTTGGCAAGCCGCCGATGCGGATGCTGAGCTGCTCCGAGCCGTCGAAGTCGACGAGCGCGGCGGAAAGGTGAAGCTCGGTCGTGACGATACCGGTTCCAGCGACGATCTTGTCGTCGCCGGCGCCGCCATAGATCATCGTACCATCGTCGCCGCCAATGATAACATCTGCGGATTTCGAGCCGAGCAGCGTCTTACCGCCGAGCACGACGGATTTATCGTTGACGGCAAGCGTGGGGGCATCCGCGACCGCACTGACGTTGACGGTCACGCGCTGATATGCGGTCGCGCCGGAAGTGTCGCTGACCGCGACCTCGAACGAATCACTGCCTGCGAAGTTCGTCGAAGGCGTGTAGGTGTAGGCGCCCGTCGAGGCATCGAGCGACAACGTTCCGTTGGCGGGTCCGGCCGAAAGCGCGAATGCGAGGTCATCACCGTCGGCATCGGTCGCGGTGATGCTGCCGACGAGGGGCGTGTCCTCGCTGGTTGAAGCCGAGATGTCGGCGGCAGCCTCGGGCGCCTGGTTGAGAAAATAGTCGATGGGCTTTTCCACGCCGTCGAGCGTGATTTTGACGGCTTCGATCAGGCTTACCGTCAGTCCAAGCGCCGGCAGGTTCAGCGCGGAGCCCGAGGTTTTGGCCGAAAGGTTGGCGACCGATCCGGCGTTCGCCAGTTCGTTTGCCATCCAGCCCTTCAGCAGGCCAAGATCATCGCGCATCGCCTTTGTCAGAGTGGCGGAGTACAGGTCGATTACGAGCGTGTCGAAGCCGGCGCCGCCATCGATCACGTTGACGCCATCGCCGCCGTTCAGCGTGTCGTTGCCCGTGCCGCCGTAGAGCTTGTCGTTACCGGCGCCGCCGAGAAGCGTGTCATTGCCGGCGTCGCCATACATCGTATCGTTGCCGGCGTCTCCGTGGATCGTGTCGTCGCCGCCGCCTCCGAAGAAGCCGTCATCGCCATCGCCACCGTAAAGGGTGTCGTTGCCGGCATCTCCCGTCAGCGTGTCGTTGCCGGCGTTGCCATAAAGCGTGTCATTGCCGGCGCCGCCGTTGATACGGTCGTTGCCATCGCCACCGGTTATGACGTCATCGGCTGCCGTGCCGGTGATGACGTCGTTGCCGTTTGTTCCGTTAATTACTGCCATTGACTTGCACCCGTAGTGTACCGCTCCGAGGGCGACGCTACGTCAGGGGAGCTAAGGCGCGGTTCTGCTGTCTTCGAAAACTTGCCGCGTGTTTGAATGGAATTTTCGCGATCCCGTTAAGGTTCGCGAAACGCTTCAAGCGCCGGGTGCTGGAGTCTTGTCAAGATAACGGCAGAGCGAGGCTATAGGACAGCGCCAACACTCGGGTTTGCGGGCTTTGCAGAGATAGCGGCCGTGCAGGATCAGCCAGTGGTGCGCATGCAAAGCATAACGCGGCGGCACGATGCGTATTAAGTCGGCCTCAACCAACAAAGGTGTCTTTCCGTGGCTGAGGCCAATGCGATTGGCGACCCGGAAGACATGCGTGTCGACCGCCATAGTCGGCTCGCCGAAGGCGATATTCATCACGACGTTCGCCGTCTTGCGGCCGACACCGGGCAGCGATTCCAGTGTGTCGCGGTCGCTGGGTACCTCGCCGCCGTATTCGTCGAGGAGACGCCGGGACAGGGCAATGACGTTCTTCGCCTTGTTGCGGTAGAGCCCGATCGTCTTGACGGTATCGCGCAGGCGATCTTCGCCAAGCGCGACCATCTTGGCCGGCGTATCGACGACCGCGAACAACGGTCGGGTCGCCTTGTTAACCCCTGCGTCGGTCGCCTGAGCCGAAAGCACAACAGCGACGAGCAGCGTGTAAGGATTAACGTGCTCAAGCTCGCCCTTCGGCTCCGGGTTCTCTTTCCAAAGACGGTAGAAGACCTCCTCTATTTCCGCCTTGGTGAGTGGACCGCGTTTTTGAGCCTTCGTTGGTTTGATCTTGGCCGACGCGGACCTAGCGGTCACGGAGACGTGCTCAAAATTCGTCCGTTGAGAGGATTTTCGCGCCTTGGGTGCCACGATCATGCCTTAAGTCCGCACGGCATCTTGCAAACCGGGGCGCGACAAGCGATTTTTTACAGAATGAACGAAACGCCGAACGAAATGCAAGCGGGCCGAGCGACGGAGTTTGTGCTCCATCCCCATCGCTCGCTCAGTCCGCGCGGCTTTGTGATCCTGATGGTGTTCGTGAGCGCGATCAGTTTCGTGGCAGGTATGGTGTTTTGGGCCATGGGCGCCTGGCCGGTGACGGGCTTCTTCGGACTCGACGTGCTTTTGATTTACGTGGCGTTCAAGCTCAACTATCGCTCGGGGCGTTCTTACGAGCGCGTGTCGTTGACGCAAGAGATTTTGCAGCTCACTCGGGTCCACCCCTCGGGACGCCGGGAGGTCTTCGACTTCAACCCCTATTGGGCGCGCGTTCGCGTCACGACTGATCACCCCGATGGCCGCACGTCCATGTATCTTGCTGCTCAAGGAAAGGAAGTCCGCTTCGGCCAGTTTCTCACCGATGAAGAGCGGCGTGAATTCGCTGACGCGCTGACAGGCGCTTTAATCGCTTCCCGCACGGCGCGGTTCTGAGGTCTAGTCCTTCAACATCGTCATGGCGGCCTGCCGCTCGCTCGTCTTGAGCTTCAGGAACTGCACGCGTGCCGCCTTGATGTCTTTCTCGTCGCCGGTCTCGGCCGCTTTCTTCAAAGCTGCGATCGCCGGATGGCCGGGGGCACAGATGAACACAAGCGCCTTCGCCAAGCGCCCCATGGCTTCACGGTCGATCGCAGGTTCGCTCATTTGAGGTTTGCTCGCGGCGTCAGCGGAAGCGCCCTCCCTTTTGCAGCACCTCGATCTTGTAGCCGTCGGGGTCTTCGATGAAGAAGAACTTTCCGAACGGTTTGCCGTCGTGCTGCATGTTTTTGATGTCCTTCGGCTGGTAGCCGGCTGCCGCCATACGTTCGCGCTCCGCTTCCAGATCGTTGACGACAAATGCGACGTGGCCGTAGCCGCCACCGAGATCGTAGGGTTCCGTGCGACCCTTGTTGACCGTCAATTCCACCTCGAAATCGTTCTCGGGGTTGCTCATGTAGGTCAGCGTGAAGTCGGGCCATTCGCGCCGCTCCGCAACCGTGAGACCGAAACACGTCTCGTAAAACTTTACGCTGCGTGCCTCGTCGAGAACGCGCACCATCATATGAACTGCCTTGGCCAAGACAAAAGCTCCTTAGTTGCTCGCAAGGACGAGTTCGGCCGGCGATATCAGCACGCCGAACGCCTTGCACCAGATGACCACGCTCTGATGGGCGCCAAGCGTCGTCCCCGCCGGAATGGCATACTTTTGGCTGCCAGCAAAGCTACGTAGTCTGCCAAGATCGACGATGTCGTCTCCCACGTCAGCGCTCGCTTTGATGCCGGTTTTCGGCACGAGATAGACATGATACGCGGGGCCTGGGCCGACCTCGAAATCGGGTTCCAGGAAGACGGTCCCCTCATAGACCGTTACGCCGCCCTTGCCGTAGTGGACAGGGTCACTCGGGTCGGCGTGAATGAACTGCCCTTTGGCGACGACGCGCGTCTGCTCTCCTGGTGCCAGGCTCTCGGTCGCCGGTGGCGGTGCGAAAACGAACGGGAACACCAGCAGGCCTATCGCGAGACCCACGGCTGTTCCAAGCAAGGTACCCAGGATGAAAGCGATGATCGGGCGTCGCATCCGGTCCTCCTGAAAAAAGAGAGCAGTGCGCTCGCGCGTCTGCTTCCGGCTACAGCCAGGGCCGCGTCGTGCTCGTGGCCTGCTCGAAGTTCTGGATAGCCGCGCCCTTCTCGAGCGTCAGCCCGATGTTGTCGAGGCCGTTCAGCAGACAGTGTTTGCGGAACGGATCGATCTCGAACCTGATGAGGCCGCCGTCCGGTCCGCGGATTTCCTGCTTTTCGAGATCGATCGTGAGCGTTGCATTGGCACCGCGCCCGGCATCGTCCATCAGCTTGTCGACCTCGGCTTGCGGCAGCTTGATCGGCAGAATGCCGTTCTGGAAGCAGTTGTTGTAAAAGATGTCGGCAAAGTCAGGGGCGATTACGCAACGAATGCCGAAGTCGAGCAGCGCCCAGGGCGCGTGTTCGCGGCTGGAGCCGCAGCCGAAGTTTTCGCCCGTGACCAGGATCGTCGCCGCGCGGTACTGGGGCTTGTTCAGCACGAACTCGCCGACTTCCTTGCCCGTTTCCGGGTCGTAGCGCATCTCGTAGAACAGCGACTTGCCAAGGCCGGTACGCTTGATCGTCTTTAGGAACTGCTTCGGGATGATCATGTCGGTGTCGATGTTGCGCAGCGGCAGCGGCGCGGCGACTCCGGTCAGAACCGTGAACTTGTCCATTCGGTCTCCTTGGGCGAAACTCGTTCGTCAGGTGCGAAGCTCGTCCGCGAGTGCGCGGAAATACCCTTCCGCCGCGGCGAGCCTGCGAGCATGGCGAAAGGCGCCGCGCTCGCTGATCGCTGCTTCAAGCTCGAAGGGTTCCAGCGTTTCCAGACGCCGTTTAACGCCAGCCCGCTTGCGGCCGTCAAGGTGGGGTTGCAACGCTGACAGGATCGTTTCGACGTAGCCAGAGACGCGGCCCAACTCGCGTGTTGCGGTCAGCAACGCGGAACGGTCGCGCGGGGCACATTCAAGCAGTGCGATGGCGCAGGCGGCCCGGGCGAGGGTTGCGGCCAGCTCCTCGGCATAGAGGGCGACTTTGTCACGTCGGCCACGGTCGAGCACGGGCAGCTCGCCGGCCCAGCGGAAGACGGTTTCAGCCAGTGAAATCAAGTTCTTGGCATAATCGGCTATCCGCATGGCACCCGGCGTCTGATTTCGTCCGGCCACCATTCTACGGGCACCGCGGAGGGCGGGGATTAGTTTATTTTTCTTATTTATATCAGATTATTAGGCGCTCTAGCGTACCGCCGGGTCGGCGTAGCACTTGCGCATGTATTCGCAGCGGTAGGACCCCGAAAAGTGCATGCTGTCGCCCTTCGACGGCGAGATGAAGCTGCACACCTCCTCCAGCCCTTCCGGCGTCAGCCAGCCCTGGCGGCGGCCGCGCTGGACGGCGAAGCAATCGGCCGTCTCCTCATCCGGGCCGCGGAACTGGTGGCCGCATTCATGGGCGTAAATCCAGAACTTTACTGGTTTGGAGACGCGGTCGAGCAGCCGCGGATTCATGATCAGGAAGCCTGGGTAGGCGGCGCCGTAATCATCCAGGGTGTTGTCGATCACGGTGGGACGCTGGCCGCATTGCTGGCGGGCGCCATCGAGCACGAACTCGCCCGGCGCCAGGACCTGAGCGTCGCCGCCGACGTGGGTGACGTATTCGTCCGGCGTTGGGGGTGGGTCGGCAATTGCGATGCGCGACGACGCACCGGCGGTCAGTGCGGCGCCGATAACAATGGATACGGCCACGCGGGCACGGAAAAACCGCATCATCATGGACGTGAGCGTAGTCAAGAACTCCCCCGCACGAAACCCCGTCATGTCCCCGTGACGCCTGCAAAAAAGCTTTAGGCGTCGAATGTTCCCGTCGTGTTGTGGCACAGCCTCTCGAACCGCGCCAGCCCGTCCCCGCGTCAGGTCGTAAGCTCGGCCTCCACGGTTTCCATATCGTCGTCGGAGAAGCCGAAATGATGGCCGATCTCGTGGATCAGGACATGTGCGATCAAGTGGCCCAGCTCTTCGTCGCCCGCAGCCCACTCGTCCAGGATCGGGCGGCGGTAGAGAAACACCATGTCCGGTTCGCGGGGGAGGTCCGCCAGGCTTTTCCGGTCGAGGCTCACCCCCTGATAGAGCCCTGTAAGATCAAACGGGTCTTCGATACCAAGTGAGTCCAAGACCTCGTCAGTCGCGAAATCCTCGACGCGGATCACGAGGTCGCCCGCCATGCGCCGGAACTCGAGAGGAATTTTATCCCAGGCGGCAATGGCCATGGCCTCGAACTTCGCGAGGTTCGGAGCCGTCGCCGTGTTCCAGTCAATCGTCATTTCCGCTCCCGCTGCATTCTTGTGACCGTCAGATAGGCGCTCGCGCGCAGAGATGCAAAGCATGGCGTCGCGCGACGTGACACGCATTTGTCTTCCGCTAACGGTGTCGGCCGAATGTGTCGAGACGCAATCAAACCTTTGCGATCGTCGCTTACATGAAGGGCATGTCGACCGATCTCACGCGTCTCACGCCGGATTTGCGCAAGGCAGTCACTGGAGAGTTGATGGGCGGTGAAAGGGTAATTTACGCCGCCATGCCTGACTGGCGCAGCGAAAGCGGAAAGCTTGCTGTAATTTTTTCCTTCGGCTTTTTCTGGTCGATGCTTGCGTTTCCGGCCGGGTTCTTCGTCTGGGCAGAAGCGCTGGGCTTTCGCCCCGAACACGCCGGACAAGCAATGGGGTCGGGGCTCGCACTCTTCTTTTCGATCTTCATGATCCCGTTCGTGGTGATCGGTGCGGTGCTGCTGGCGGCACCCTTCATCGCCGCATTAAGGACGAGCCGCACAGCGCACGTAATTACCGACCAGCGCTTGTTCAGCGTAACGCATGGAAACGGCCGCGTGGTCGAGAGCATCAAGCTCGATGTCGTGAATTTTGTGAAGCGACGCGACGGCAAAGACGGCTGCGGATCGCTTTCGATCGGTTACGGAGTCGAGAAGGATTCCGACGGCGATGCCCGCCCGCTCACAATGGACTGGTCCGGCATAGCGGACGTCAAGCGTGCGGAAGCCACCATTCGGTCGGTGGCCGGCTGGGCACGCTGATCTTCGTCATAAAATCTTTGCGAGCATATGCCCGGGTGTGACGCGATGTCTTGAGGCACGCGGGATCGATCGCGCCCATTTCGGCGTTATCGCCAACTTGCGCCGTGCACTCAACACGACGACGCAACTTGCATAGCAGTCGAGGTAAACGTCGTGTCACATGCCCTTGCGCAAAGCATCGCATTCGCTCCCAGTCAGTTGAGCGTTTTCGCCGGCACCGCAAAGTTCCCCTTCGAAATTCGCGTGCTTCATCGCGATGCTGACAAGACCGATGTCTTTGCTCTTCGGCATCGAGCTTACGCGGCCGCCGGTCTCAAGATGCCGGAAGGTACCACCCTTTTCAGCGATGAACTCGATCAGTCGCCCCATTGCATTACACTGCTCGCCTATGACGGTGCGCGCCGTGTGGGCACCGTACGCGTCAACTTCAGCCATTCCTGGCAGCCGTTGTCGACGTTGGCCTGTGCGCCGTATTTCCCCGCTCTTGCCGACGTAAAGAGGAGTGCGAGTGGTGCTCTCGTCGAAGTCGGCCGCATGGCGATCGAACCGACCATCTCCAACACCTCTTATCGCACAACACTCTATGCCGCCCTTGTGAGAGCCGGCTATCTTTCGGCGCTGGCGGCGAACGCATCGCACGTTCTGGTCACGACCAAATCCGATTGGATCGGCTTCTATACAAAGATGCTCGGGTTCAAGCCTGTTGGCACACCGGCGCTCTATCCGCCTGGCGATATTCCGATCACGCTGCTCGTCGGAACGATGACGACGGCCAACCGGATGCAAAAGGCGCAAAACGCGTTCTTCCGCATCAGCGGCGAAGAGATTGCCAGCATGCGCCACGCGATCCAGGTGACGTTGACGTCTTAAGCCTTCGCTCAAGTGCCGTCATAGTTGCGCACATCCACGAAATGGCCCTCGATCGCCGCGGCGGCGGCCATGATCGGCGAGACAAGGTGCGTACGGCCGCGATAGCCCTGGCGGCCCTCGAAGTTGCGGTTCGAGGTCGAGGCGCAGCGCTGACCGGGCTTCAACTGGTCCGGGTTCATGCCGAGACACATGGAGCAGCCGGGCTCGCGCCATTCGAAGCCGGCGTTTTTGAAGATGACATCGAGCCCTTCGGCCTCGGCCTGCTCTTTGACGAGGCCGGAGCCGGGAACGATCATCGCGTAGGCCAAGCGCGAAGAGATCTTCTTGCCGTCGACGACCTTGGCGACGGCGCGCAGGTCCTCGATTCTGCCGTTGGTGCACGAGCCGATCCAGACAACGTCGAGCGGGATGTCTGTCATCCTGGTGCCGGGGGTCAGACCCATGTATTCCAGCGCGCGTTGCATCGACGTGCGCTTGTTCTCGTCCGCCACGTCGCCGGGGCTCGGCACGACGCCGGTGATCGAAGTCACGTCCTCCGGGCTCGTGCCCCACGACACGATTGGCGGGAGCTTTGCTGCGTCAAGCTTCACCTCACGGTCGAAGTGCGCGCCCTCGTCGGTGCCCAGCGTCTCCCAGTACTTCATCGCCATGTCCCAGGCGGCACCCTTGGGTGCGCGGGGCCGGTCCTTGATGAAGGCGTAGGTCTTCTCGTCGGGCGCGATCATGCCGGCCCGCGCCCCGCCCTCGATCGACATGTTGCAGACCGTCATGCGGCCTTCCATCGAGAGTGCGCGGATCGCCTCACCCGCATATTCGATGACGGAACCGGTGCCGCCCGCTGTACCGATCTCGCCGATGATGGCGAGGATGATGTCCTTGGCGCCGACACCGTGCGGCGCGACACCGTCTACGGTGACGCGCATGTTCTTCGCCTTTTTCTGGATCAGCGTTTGCGTGGCGAGTACGTGCTCGACTTCGCTGGTGCCAATGCCGTGTGCAAGCGCGCCGAAGGCGCCGTGCGTCGAGGTGTGGCTGTCGCCGCAGACAATTGTGGTGCCGGGCAGCGTGAAGCCCTGCTCGGGGCCGACGACGTGGACGATGCCCTGGCGCTTGTCGCGCTCGTTGAAATATTCGACGCCGAAATCGCGGGCGTTCTTCGCCAGCGTTTCGACCTGAATGCGGCTGTCCTCGTCAGCAATGCCTTTGGAGCGATCGGTGGTCGGCACGTTATGGTCGACGACGGCGAGAGTCTTTTCCGGCGCATGAACCTTGCGGCCGGCCATGCGCAGTCCCTCGAAGGCTTGCGGGCTCGTGACTTCGTGGACCAGATGGCGATCGATGTAGAGCAGGCAGGTGCCGTCATCGGCGCGTTCGACCACGTGGTCGTCGAAAATCTTATCGTAGAGCGTTTTTGCCATGAGATTCAGGGCCTTTGCCGGCACGCGGGTATTGGGAAGCCTCTAGATAGCCTTTGCCCCGGCAAACTTCAAATCAGGTGTGGTCGCAGGGACGATAAGTGGGCCATCGCGTTCCGGCTTGTTATCTTCCAATAATGAAAATGCCGGGCTGGCAAGGCAGCCCGGCAAGGCAATCGAAGATCGAGCGGAACACGGCGACGGTGGCAAGATTGTCGTCGCATCCCCTCACCTCGTGCCCCTAGGATAACGCAATGGGGCGGCCGGCGGATCAGAATCTGCGAAACTGAGCTATGTCCTGGGCGACGGGCTACTTGTTCTTAGAAATCTTCGATAGCAGGAAATCGCGCAGCAGCTGCACCTTCTTGGAGGCCTTCAACTCTTCTGGATAAGCATAGATCAGGTTGATCGTTGGGAGGGTGGCGTCGGTCAGCACTGGAACGAGGTCGGTCTGGTCCTCAGTCATGTAGTCCGGGATCATGCCAATGCCGATGCCGGCACGGACGGCGTAGTTGATGGCGACCACACTGTTGACGCGCAAGGCCGCCTCACGCGACTCCATGCCCTCCCGCCCCGACGTTTCGATCCAGGTCATGGCGTCGAGATGCTGGGCGGGGTTGCCGCTGTAAGCGATGATGCGGTGGCTATCCAATTCGGCCACCGTTTTGGGCGCGCCGTATTTGCGGATGTATTGGGCGGACGCGAAGGCCCGAACCGTGCTCTCGAATAGAGATCGGCGAATGAGGTCGCCTTGCTCCGGCTCGCGTGTCCAGATGGCGACGTCGGCGGCGCGCATACCTATGTCGACCTGATCGTCTGTAAGAATCAGCTCGGTGCGGATCTCGGGATAGAGTTCGCCGAACTCGCGCAACCGCGGTGTCAGCCAGACCGTCCCAAATCCTATGGGTGCGGTAATGCGCAGTTCACCCGTCGGCTTTGACGTCGAATCGGACAGCAGCATTTCGGCTGCTTGCAGCTTGGTGAAAACTTCTGCGACCGTGCGGTTCAGAAGCTCACCCTGCTCGGTCAACACAAGGCCGCGCGCGTGGCGATGGAATAGCGATACCTTCAGCTCGGCTTCAAGTGCCGAGATCTGCCGGCTCACCGCCGACTGGCTCATGTGCAGTTGTTCGCCTGCATGCGTAAAGCTGCCGGCCTCGGCGGCGGCGTGAAAGATCCTGAGCTTGTCCCAATCCATCTAAGAAATCCGGCTGCCCGCGAGGGCGTCCCATGCCCCGCATTGGTATGCAGCCGGGCGCGCGAACTTTAGCGATACTATTGTGCGGCGCAATAGCGAGAGAGGGCGGAGACCGTCCCGTCTTTGGTCTGGTCTATCGACTCCGTCCCGGTTAGGAGTGCGGCCTCGCTGTGACCGAGGCTACTGCAGTTGGCGGTCCGTGCGTTAAATGGAAAGGATGACGGACCTCAAATGATGCGCCTGAGAATGATCCTGTTTTTCGGAAGCTTGGTTATGGCGGCGGGTTGCGGAGACGGCGACCCGGCAGGCGGTGGCTCACCGGCCAAGCTTTGGGAATTGAGCGGCGAACTCAAGAATCCGGAGTCGATACTTCTCTCGTCGGACAAGGCGACCCTTTTCGTTTCCAACGTTGCCGGGCAGCCAACCGACAAGGACGGCAACGGCTTCATCTCGAAGGTGACGCCCGATGGGAAGATCCAGACGCTCGAATGGGTGAAGGGTCTCGATGCTCCCAAGGGCCTGGCGCAGGTTAACGGGCGGCTCTACGTCTCTGACATCGACAAGCTCGTCGAGATCGACATTGCCGGCGGCACGATTGTTCAGCGATACGATGCGCCGGGCGCGCAGTTTCTCAACGATGTCGCCGCGGACGGAGAGGGCCGCATCTACGTTTCCGACATGGCGACCAACACGATCTGGCGGCTCGCTGACGGAAAGTTCGAGAAGTGGCTGGAAAGCCCGGCGCTGCTCTATCCGAACGGTCTGCACGTCGAGGGCGAAACCTTGATTGTCGCAAGCTGGGGCTCGATGTCGGAGGCCGAACAGCCGCAAGTGGTTGGCCGGTTGCTGCAGGTATCGCTGGCGGACAAGACCATCCGCCCGCTGGGGGATGGATCGTTCACCGGGCATCTCGACGGGCTCGAGCCGGATGGCGCGGGCGGTCACTTCGTGACCGATTGGATCGCCGGCAAGTTCTATCGCGTCGATGCCAGTGGCAAGGCGACGGAGCTTTTGTCGCTTGGGCAGGGCACGGCCGACATTGGCATCGATCCGGCCACGAAGACCGTCTTCATTCCGCAAATGATGAAGGACGTGCTTTACGCCTACAAGATCGAGTAGGCAGACGCGGGGAGGCCTGCTCCCCGCTCACTCCGCCGCGTGTGCGGTGCTTTCGAGCTTTGCGAGATAACGCTCGGCTTCGAGCGCCGCCATGCAGCCCATGCCGGCCGCAGTGACCGCCTGACGGAAAACCTCGTCCTTCACGTCGCCGGCGGCGAAGACGCCGGGAATGGCGGTCGCGGTCGAGTCGGGTGCCGTGATGAGATAGCCTGAGGCATTCATCTCAAGCTGACCCTTGAAAAGCTCGGTCGCGGGCGAGTGGCCGATTGCGGTGAAAACGCCGTCGGCGGCGCGCTCGGTTACCTTGCCGGTCTTGACGTTCTTCAGACGAACGCCGCTGACAGATTTCGGCTCGCTCGTGCCGATGATTTCCTCGACGGTCGAATCCCAGATGACCTCAACCTTCGGGTTCTTGAAAAGGCGCTCCTGCAGGATGCGTTCGGCGCGGAAGCCGTCACGCCGATGCACGACCGTGACGGATTTGGCGAAGTTGGTCAGGAACAGCGCCTCTTCGACCGCCGTATTGCCGCCACCGACCACCACGACGTCCTTGCCCTTGTAGAAGAAGCCGTCGCAGGTGGCACACGCGGAAACACCGTAGCCCTTGAAGTGCTCTTCTGACGGAAGGCCCAGCCAGCGCGCTTGCGCGCCGGTGCAGATGACGAGCGCGTCGCAGGTGTAGACGTCGCCGCTGTCACCCTCGAGCCGGAACGGGCGCACGCGCAACTCGACCTTGTTGATGTGATCCATCACGATCTCGGTCCCGACGTGAACAGCCTGAGCCTGCATCTGCTCCATCAGCCAGGGGCCCTGGATGGGATCAGCGAAGCCCGGATAGTTCTCGACGTCGGTCGTAATCGTGAGCTGGCCTCCGGGCTGGGAGCCCTGGATCAGCAGCGGCTTCAACATCGCGCGTGCGGCGTAGATGGCAGCCGTGTAGCCTGCGGGGCCGGAGCCGAGGATTATTACCTTGGCGTGGCGTGGCTTCGACGACATGATTTGGTCTCCGGAAGACTCTCGGGGGCGTTATTAGGGGTCTGCCGACTGGCACGTCAATGTTCGGTGCCGGGGAGTTGAGCGTTACGTGAGGGAAGTGTGCCAAAGGGGCGCGGGGACGCGGCTTGCGAGGTTCGCCTGGGGAGCAAAAGGTGCAGAAAAACGTCCGCGTGGACCAATTTACCACTGCGCAGCGGATCAAAGCGATCCTCGTCGGCTCTTCGGGCAATCTCGTCGAATGGTACGATTTCTACGTCTACGCCGCCTTCTCGCTCTACTTCGCCAAGGCGTTCTTCCCGGCCGGCGATCAGACCGCTCAATTGCTCAATGCCGCCGCTATTTTTGCGGTCGGATTTCTGATGCGGCCAATCGGGGCCTGGCTGTTTGGCCGTTTCGCTGACCGGCATGGCCGCAAGTTCGCGCTGACGGCGTCGGTGCTGCTGATGTGCTTCGGCTCGGCGCTTATCGCGGTGACCCCCGTCTATGCAACGATCGGGATTGCGGCGCCCGCGCTGCTGCTGTTCGCGCGATTACTGCAGGGCCTTAGCCTCGGCGGTGAGTACGGCTGCTCGGCGACGTATCTTTCCGAGATGGCGACGCGCGAGCGCCGCGGTTTCTATTCGAGCTTCCAGTACGTGACGCTGATTGGCGGACAGCTCTCGGCGATGCTCGTGCTTATCATTCTGCAGCAGTTGTTGACGACGGAGGAGCTGGAGGCGTGGGGATGGCGCATTCCGTTCGTGATCGGTGCCATTCTGGCGGTGATCGCGTTTGTCATGCGGCGTGACATGCATGAAACGGAGGCCTTCCAGAAGGAAGAACGGAAGGACGGCACACTGCGCACGCTCCTTGCCCATCCGCGCGAGGTGGCGATCGTCATCGGTCTGACGCTCGGTGGCACGGTGGCCTTCTATACTTACACGACGTACATGCAGAAATTTCTGGTCAATACGACAGGGTTCGCGAAAGACACCGCGACTCTGGTGTCGGCATCCGCGCTCTTTCTCTACATGCTGTTGCAGCCGGTGGTCGGCGCGCTTTCGGATCGCGTGGGCCGCCGCCCTGTGCTGATGGCGTTCGGTGTACTCGGTACACTGATGACCGTTCCGATTCTGACAGCGCTGTCTGAGACCCGGGAACCCTTCGTCGCCTTCCTGCTGATCTTTGCGGCCCTCGTGATCGTGTCGGGGTACACGGCCATCAACGCGGTGGTGAAGGCTGAATTGTTTCCGACGTCGATCCGGGCTCTGGGTGTGGGCTTGCCGTACGCGCTCACCGTGGCGCTGTTCGGCGGTACGGCGGAATACGTCGCGCTGTGGCTGAAGCAACAGGGACGCGAGACCGACTTCTATTGGTACGTCACGGGATGCATCGCGATTTCGCTTCTGGTCTACGCCTTCATGCGCGACACGCGCAGGCATTCCGCGATGGGGTGAAGTGGCGGGTGCGTTCAGATGAGCCGCATTCCCTTCAGGCTTGCGTGGCCGTTGCGGCCGACGATGACGTGGTCGTGCACGACGATACCGAACGGGCGCGCCGCCTCGATGATCTGCTTCGTCATGTCAATGTCGGCGCGGCTGGGCGTCGGGTCGCCCGAGGGGTGATTGTGCACAAGGATGATGGCGGATGACGACAATTCAAGTGCGCGCTTCACGACTTCGCGCAGGTATACCGGCGTGTGGTCGACGGTGCCCTGACCCTGAACCTCGTCGGCGATGAGCTGGTTCTTCTTGTCGAGGAATAGAATCCTGAACTGCTCGCGCTCCTCGAAGCCCTGTGCCATGCGAAGGTAGTCGAGCACACCATTCCAAGATGCGAGCGCCGGGCGTTTGCGGATGGCACCGCGGCTCAACCGCTCGGCAGCTGCTTTTATCAGCTTGAGTTCGTCGATGACCCGGTCACCAACGCCTTCGATTTCTTTCAGGCGTTCAGGCGGTGCACTGACGACCTCGGCGAAAGAGCCGAAAGCCGCGATCAACCTCTTGGCGATAGGCTTGGTGTCGCCGCGCGGAAAGACGCGATAAAGCACCATTTCGAGAAGTTCGTAGTCAGGCACGGCGTCGGCCCCGCCATTGCGGAATCTTTCGCGCAGCCGTTGGCGGTGCCCGGCCTTGTCGTCCTGGGCGGCGGGCGTAGCGCGACCATCGAAGAAGGATGCCTGCTCCTCGGCGCTCACCTTATCACGTCCGGGGGGCGTCACGTTTGGCATGGTCGTTCCGTCAGGCGGCGTCGGGTAGGCGATAAGGTGGACAGTGCAGGTCGGCCGGCGACAGCGTGAAGATCTCGCAGCCCGTTGCCGTCACCCCGACAGTGTGCTCGAACTGCGCGGAGAGCTCGCGGTCGCGCGTAACCGCCGTCCAGCCGTCGGCGAGAATTTTCACGTGTGGCTTGCCGAGGTTGATCATCGGCTCGATCGTAAACAGCATGCCGGGTTCGAGGATGATGCCTTCGCCCGGTTCGCCGTAGTGCAGAATGTTCGGACGGTCGTGGAAGACGCGTCCGAGGCCATGACCGCAGAAGTCACGTACGACGCTGCACCGTTCGCCCTCGGCATACTTCTGGATCGCCGCGCCGATATCACCGGTCGTGTTGCCGGGCTTCACTGCGCCGACGCCGCGCATCAAGGACTCATAGGTCACCTGCATCAGCCGTTCCGCTTTGCGCGACACCTCGCCGATCGCGTACATGCGGCTCGTATCGCCATGCCATCCGTCAACGATCAGTGTTACGTCGATGTTGACGATGTCGCCCTCTTTCAGCGGCTTTGCGGCTGGCATGCCGTGGCAGACGACATGGTTGATGGAAGTGCACGTTGAGTAACGATAGCCGCGATAGTTCAGCGTCGCCGGCAGCGCGCCGTTATCGAGCGCGAATTGCAGTACGAGATCGTCGATGTGTGCCGTCGTAACGCCGGGCTTGACGATGGGTACCAGCATGTCGAGCGCCTCGGCGGCAAGTTGGCCGGCCTTACGCATTGCAGCAAAAGCTTCGGCGCCGTGGATGGGGACCTTCCCATCACGGGTCGCGCTTCTATTAACCTCGACGTTGGACATCTCTTTTCCGATTGCAGTGGCTCTATCGCCAGCGCTTCTAATAAGTGCAAAAATCCGCCACTGCAATTTCTAGCCGTTGCGGCCGGCTTGAAACGATAACAGGAGGAAACGATGAATAGCATTCGGGCCCTCTCCCTGGGAGGAGCCGCAGCTCTCGTGCTTACGTCGTGGGCGGCGATCGCCGCGCGCGTTGACGATGAGATGCGCTTATCTGCGACCGCTGTGCAAGCCGATATCATCCGGGTTGCCGAGGCGGCAGTCGGTGAAGGTGTCACCAGTTACTACGGAACCGAGGCGCCGGACGGTACGCCTGCTTGGGCCGCTGACGCGACCATCAATCCCGACTACGCCGCCGGTGAGACGAAGGCAGCACCAGCGGATGCCGCAGACGAAGCCGTGGGAGACACGCAAACTACGGCCGTTGCCGAAGAGGCTCCCACGGCGCCCGCGAGCGGCGATGGAGTTACGAGTTATTTCGGTACCGAGAAAGCCGAAGGTGCGCCCCCCTGGTCGGCGGAAGCAAAAATAAATCCGGACTATTCGAGCGCGCCTGCTGCCGCAGCGGAGGTCGCGCCCGAGCCAACCGGTGGTGACGGTGTTACGAGCTATTTCGGGATCGGCGAGGCTGCCGCGGCAGCACCCGCTTGGGCCGCTGAGGCTGCGATGAATCCGGACTATTCAACGGCTGCCGCGGCTCCCGCCGGAGAGACACCGGCGGCGGACGCGGACGTGGCAACAGAGGAAGCGCCGCCGCAGCCGACGGGCGGCGACGGTGTCACCAGCTTCTATGGAGAAGAGAAATTAGCGGGAACACCCGCATGGGCGGCTGCCGCGACCATGAACCCCGATTACTCGGCACCGAGCGCGGCGATGCCGGCTGCCGTGACGGACGTGGCAAGCGATGAAGCCAAAGCGTGCAGCGCGGCTTTGGGAGCGAACTCCGGTAAGATCGTGTTCGGTCAGTCGAGTTTCAGCGTCGCGCGTTCAAGCTACGGAACGCTCGATAGCATCGCCAAGATCGTCAACGGTTGCGGCAATGTTGTTGTCGAGGTCGCAGGCCACACCGACAATACCGGACGGTCGGCCAGCAATGCGAAACTGTCAGAGCTGCGCGCCAATGCCGTGGTGAAATATCTAACCCGAGCCGGGGTCGACGCGGGAAAGCTGAAGGCCGTCGGTTACGGCCCGGACAAGCCGGCCGCCAGCAACGACACGGCGGACGGGCGGCGTCAGAACCGCCGGATCGACTTCACGGTCAAATAGCGCCGATCCGCGAAGCGCAAAAGAAAAGCGCCGTCCCGAATGGACGGCGCTTTGTTGTTCGATGCGGCGTCCCGCCTTCGGGATTTGTCCCGACCTATTCCTTCGCTTCGTCGGCAGGAACCTCCGACGCCGTCAGCTCAGCGAGAAGCTTCTGGGCCTGACCGGCCCAATCCTGCTTCTCGATTGCGCCCTTCAGCGCGAGCGTCTCGTCGAGGTTTGCGATGTCCTCGTCCGAAAGGTTGGCGACCTGCTCGATGCGGTACAGATTGAGCTGGCGCAGACGTCCTTGCAGATCGGTGTCGATGCCTTTGATCTGCGTCAGGTCCTCTGCCTCGCCCTTCGGCTTCTTGAAGCCCTTCCAGGCCGCATTCAGGCGGCGCGCACGAGCGTCCGTGCGCTCGAAGATGCGGGCTGCCTTGCCGCGGCGGCCACGAAGATAATAGAGCTTGGCGCGGCGGACCTTGCCGCGGCGGAGCACTTCGATCTCCGCGATGTAGGGCGAATAAACGGGGAAGACGCGCTCCACGCCCTCGCCGTAAGAAATCTTGCGGACGGTGAAGCTCTCGTTGATGCCGCTGCCGGAGCGGGCGATCACGACGCCCTCGTAGGCCTGAAGCCGCGTGACCGCTGCCTCTTCTTTGGGTTTGCCCTTCTTTTTGTCCTTGGGGTCCTTTTCGGCGACCTCGACCACGCGGACGAGGACTTTCACTGTGTCACCGGGGCCGAATTCGGGAACGCCACGTTTCGCAAGCACGGCGTCCATCTGCTCGCGCTCGAGCTCTTGGATAATGTTCATCTTTTTGATTCCGCTTTGTTTTTTTGATGATGCAGAGGATCGGCTGGCGTCCAAAGGACCCGAACCGTTCATGCTTGCCACGAAGGGCGCCCGTTTAAGGGGATTTTGTTGCGGCGGGGATAGCCGAACAGGGACCGTTTGTCGAGAGGGCGTTTCCGGTCCCGTGCCGAAGCGGCGCGCCTAGGGTTGTGGAAGCGTGCAGTAGGCCGGTTTGCCGGGCTCCGGCGGCGGCTCCTTCACGTTCAAGTCAAATAGGCTTTGGCGGTACGACTCCCAATCCGTGTTGAGCGGGATGGTGCGATGCCCCTCGGGCAGGACGCGAATATAGCCGGCCTTGCGATCCTGCGCATTTTCGTTCCATGCGCCGCCGGCACCGTAGGTCACGGCGTAATAGACAACCTTTTGATCGAAAGTGGAGGATTCGTATTCGGCCATCGCTTCCTTCAAAATTGCGTCAGCTTCCTCGCGCGTGCAGCGTTGTTCCCAATAAAGATAGTCATGCACGATTGCCGGGATGGAATGCCGGCCGAGTACGTTGATGACGGAGCGTGCGTACCAGGGAACACTTGCAAAGTCGGTGACGAAGCCCGCCGGCACCGTAACCACTTGCCCCGTGCGCTTGATCTCGTAGATGAGCGGGTCGATGAGAACGAAGTTCAATCCATCCCCTTGGAAGAGCTGAAGGCGTGGCGTGTTCTTCGCCATGCGCGGCTGGGCCTGGGCTGCTGCGACGCCTGCTGACAACGGCAAGATCAGTGCGGCAAAGGTTGTCAGTCGGGCGAGGCGATGCATGGCATTCCTCCTAAAGAGATCGTGAGGGACCGTAGTCCAGGTGGATGGTGGCGGCAGACATTGCGCACCCACGCCCCGATTGTCCAGACGAAGGCGGGTTCGATTACACGTGCTCGCTGTCAGCTTGCGCGGCCCGCGGGCCGTTCGCTAAGCTGGGTAGATATTTTATCGTTGTGGGCGCTGAACCACCTGCTCACGATTGTTTGTGTGTTCGATTGTGGAGGCCGCAATATGCAGCGTTCGGCCATATCCCGAGAGCGCGCGCTTGCTGCGCGGGCCGCTGGTGTCGCGCCGCTGCTCGCGACACCTCTAGGGCGGGTTGAAAATCCTATTCCTCCCTCGCTGCCTCCTGAGGCAGTCCGCTCAGCTCCGCAAATCGTCGCGCAGGCTGCCGCATCCGCTTCGGCAGTGCCCGACAAGTACGCGGCATTCTTTACGGCGCCCTCAAGCCCCGAGCACATCGTCTTCGATTTTGGGCCGATCAGCCCGGCATTCATTGCCGATCTTGGCGTTTCCGGCGAGCCGAAGGAACCGCTTTCGGGTCGCACAATGCTTCCGGCTGGTTTCGGATGGAAGGACACCCATGGAAGCCAGTGCATTCCGATGGTGCTTGCGGAGTTCCTCGCCTACAAGTCGGCGCTCGCCTATGAGGACGGTCCTGTCATCGAGGCCAGCCTCGGGCCGGCCACCGGATTCAAGTTTTTCGATACGCGCGGCCGCATCGCCGACACCCAGGGCTTCGGCTTCCTGCAGGACGGCATGGCCTTCATCGTCATGCGCGGGTCAGAGAAAGTCGCCGGCGACTGGGATGTGAACCTCAACGCCGGGTTGACCGATTTGCTGGGCGACGAAGACGGCAAGGTCGTCGAGCGTCTGGTGAAACGGCACAAGGTAGGTGCCGATCACATCGGTGAAGTCGGTAAGCTGATGACGCATCTGCGCAGCTTCCCTGGAACGCACGTCGGATTCGCGCTCGCATGGAGCGCCGTGCTCGATCAGGTCAATGATTTCCTAAAGTCCGTCGATTCGCGAGTGCCGGTAGTTCTATCGGGACATTCGCTTGGCGGCGCGCTCGCAACGCTCGGCGCGTTCGATCTGCAGCGAAACGGGCGCGAGGTTGCCGCGGTCGTGACCTTCGGGGCGCCGCAGGTCGGCAACGAGGTTTTTGCCAAAGCCTACGCGATGCCTGGCAATGGCGGGTTCAGTCTGACCGACAAAACCGTTCGCTTTGTTGCCGATGGGGATAGCGTGCCGCGCATCATGCGGCGCTGGTATTATCGTCTCAGCAAGGAGCTGCAGGAACTCATCGTCACTCTTTCGCGGCCGGCGGCGGCGCCGAAAACCGACCTGCAATTCGCCGATATCGGCGGGCGGTTGATGTTCGGCGCTCAGCCAGCGCTGTCGCCGGACGAGGTCAAACGGACGATCCGCGCTATTATCGGGGCGCGCGAGAAACAGAAGCGCGAGGCGGAGGAAAGGGAGAAGAAGGACAAGAAACAAAAAGAGGCGGAGAAACCCGTTGGAAGCGGCGGTAACGGCGCTTCGGCATCGGGAGCCATGCAAGGCACAAATGCAAATGGAGGCGCTGCGCCGCAGAGCGGTAGCCGGACTTCTGCGGAGCCCGGCGGGCAGACGGGCGCCGACGACCAATCGAAATATGTGGTCTACATCTTCGCGACGATCGCAGCCTTCATCGTGTTGGTGTTCCTATGGCTGTTCGTGCGCAGCAAACTTGCCTCGCACGCCATCACCGAGCGTTACGCGCTGTTTCTCAGCACGCTGTCGTATCAGAAGATCAGATCGCTGCGGAACGACCCTGCGGTACCCCCGGAGGAGCGCCTCAAACTGGCGAGCACCGACCTGGACCGGTATCTGCGCTTCGTTCGCGGCGACACCAATCCGAATGCGAGCTACTTCGGAAAGAGCAGCATCAGCAACCTTCCGGTGCGGCTAACGGCCGATCTCGATCTCGCGACATTCACGTCCGAAGCCAAGAACATCATCTGACCGACGCTCGCAGTTGCCGCAAAATCATTCAGCGGCGATGCGTGTGGCCTCAGACTTAGGCAAACGAACACTCTCACCGTCGGTGGGCACGCGGGGGCGCAAAATTCATTCAGCGATGGCAATGGCTTGAGGTGTGAGCGCGCAGTGGCACGTAAATTGTGAATGTCAGCAGCAAACATAAAAGGGGCGCCGCCGCACGTGAGCAACGAAGACTACAGCGGCTACATCGTGGCCTACGAGCAGGAGGAGATTCAGTTCCCCGTCTACGTCCTGTTCGTCATCGCGCTGGCGTTCATCGCTGCGGCGGTCGTCATGCAGATGCCGATCCTGATGCCGCTCGGCCTCTTGGCGCTCGGCTTTGTCTACTACAACTATCCGCTGCTCGAGACGGGACGGCCGCGCATCGGTGCGGGTCAGTACGGGATCTTTCTAGAGGGGCTCGGAATCATCGCCTGGGGTGCGGTGGACGACATCGAGCAGGGTTACGAGAACACGCGCGGCGTCGAGCACTCGGTCATGCTGATCAAGCTCAGGCAGCCAGTGGAACGCGCCTTGATCGCGGATTGGCGTGAGCGTCCGATCTGGCGCTTCATGATGCGGTTGCCTTGGTCGATGCGGGACAAAGACACCGTGCGCGTACCGCTCGACATTCTCGACCGGCCGGCGGACGACATCCTCAAATCGTTCGTGCGGATGATGAACTTCTACCGGCGCTAGGGATCAGAAGCTCAGGCCGAGCGCATTGCCGATCATATCGCCGACTGTCATCTCGCGTCCCTTCTTCTGAGCCGGAGTGGAGCGCGCGACTGCTTCCGGACTGAATCCAGGATGCACGGGCGCCAAGTGGTCCCGACCCTTATTGATCTTGTTCCATTGGCCATCGAGCGCCTGCGTCACGCGCTTTTCGTGGCCATAGACGTCGCGAAACATTTTGAGCTTGCCGTCATCATCAACCCAGGCGGTGAAGTAGGCGAGGTGGATCGGGATTTTTTTCTCAATCTCGATCTCGTTGTTCAACGGGCCCGAACGGCTGATTTCGGCGATCTTGTCAGCGTCCCAACCCTTGTCCTCTTTCAGAACGATCTCGGCCAGGTCCATCGGCTTATCGATCCGCAGGCAGCCGTGGCTCAGCGTGCGCTGGCCGGAGCGGAACATCCAGCGGTCGGGCGTATCGTGCATGAAAATCGTGTGCTGGCTCGGGAACGAAAACTTCACTTTGCCGAGCACGCTCTTTGGCCCAGGAGGCTGAATTACGTCGTATTCGCGGATGTCGGCCTTGGTCCAGTCGATGGTCCGCCAGTCGACAGTTCGGCCATCCTTGGTCTGCAGCACTAGGCCATATTGGCGCATGTAGCCGCCGCCGCGAATGAGGCTCGGCCACAGCTCATGCACCTTGATGCTCTCGGGCACGCGCCAAGTCGGACGAAGCGCCACATATTTCAGAGGTCGCGAGAAAACGGACGACTGCTTGTCGATCATGCCGGCAACGATCTTCTCGGAGCGGATCACCTCCCCGTTGCGGTACACGCGCTGCATGAACTCGGGGATGTTGTTGAAGACGTGCAGTTCGCCTAAGTCGTCCCACATCCAGCGCCACATCTCCATGTTGGCTCGGATACGCTTGGCAGCTGCGGACAGCGGGCCCTTGCGATCGGCTGGGAGCGTAGCGAGGTAGGCTTGGCGAAGCTTCTCGAACTGAGGGTGTTTCGGATGCAAGCCTGCCATGTAGGCGGACACGTCGGTCGCCGAGGCGAGACCCTCGAAGACGGTCTTGGGGTCGAGGAGTTGCGGCTTGCGATCGAGGTTCGTGTTCAACATCTCGGCTGGTTCTGGAATGCGGCCGCCGCGCGCGTGGCGGGCATAGAGCAGCGCAGCGCGTGAGAGTGTTAGTTCCGCCGTCGCGCGTTCTTCCAGCGTCGTGGCGGAGAAACTGCCATCCTTGTTCGGCGGCGTTGCAAATGCCGAAGGATCGAGCCCGTAGTCGCTGGCGGTCGCGAACGTATTGATCAGCGCTTCGGCGTTGCCGTTTAGTTTGCCGTCCGCGATCCAAAGTGGCGCGCCTTGACGGGTGGCATAGAAGTCCTTGAGCGCGGCCGTGTCGTTTTCTTCGCGCACGTCGTTCGCAGCGGGCGAAGCATCCAGAAGTCTGCGCACCTCGGCGACGATGGGATCGAACGCGGGCGCGACCGGGGCCTCAACCGCAGCAGGCGTTTCGACGGACGGCGTCGCAACGGGCGGACTTGTTTCGGCCGCGAGCGTTCCGGCAGTGGCGAGTGCCGTGCACGCGCCCACAACTAAAGCTCGGACTGCTTTTGTCATTTCCGCCCCGTTCGCTGCCGCGTGCTCTGCGGCTTAAGCGATTCACGTGGAACGCGCAGGTATTGCCGGCGAATCGCACCCCTTGGGCCAAGTTGGCCATGAAATCGCGGCCGAAGAAAGTCTCAACGATCCCCGCGTTTGGGGGTCTTCGACAGCAAATCGGGCCGGCGTTCACGGGTGATGCGCTTAGCCTCTGCACGGCGCCATTCGGCGATCTTCTTGTGATCGCCGGAGAGCAGAACGTCCGGTACGGAGAGGCCTTGCCAGTTCCGCGGCTTGGTGAACTGCGGATACTCAAGAAGGCCGTTCCAGAAGCTTTCGTCCGACAGACTTTCTTCCGCACCGATGACACCGGGCAATAGGCGGACGCAGGCATCGATCAGCACCATGGCCGCAAGCTCGCCGCCGGACAGCACGTAGTCGCCGATGGAGACCTCGCGCAGACGGTAGTGCGCGATCACGCGTTCATCGAGGCCCTCGAACCGCCCGGCTAGCAGCGTCACGCCAGGGCCGGCGGCAAGGTCGCGGGCGAGCGCTTGGTTCAGCGGCTCGCCGCGGGGCGACAGGTAGACCGTGGGACAATTGGGCTGTAGCGCCAGCGCGCTTTCAAGCGCGGCGCCGATGACGTCGGCGCGCAGCACCATGCCGGCGCCGCCGCCGGCGGGTGTGTCGTCAACCTGACGATGCCGGCCGATGCCGAAGTCGCGGATCGCAATCGTATCGAGCGACCATATACCAGCTGTGAGGGCCTGACCCGACAACGACACGCCGAGCGGTCCCGGGAACATCTCGGGGAACAGCGTCAGCACGGTGGCCCGCCACGGGGTGCGTGCGCCGTCCTTCTTCGGTATGTGGGGCATCGGAATTGGTCCTCGCTCCGTCGCTGGAGCGATCACACGCCCTCGACGACGGTGATGTCGATGGTGCCGGCGCCGGTGCGGAGCGCTTTTGCCGCCGCATACTCGGCGGACTTAGCATAGCCGAGCGCGTGATCGTAGCTCGGGAACTCGAGCACGACATTGCGCTGCGTGCCGTTGCCTTCGACGATCTCGCATTTGCCGCCGCGCACGATTGGACGGCCTTCGTACTTGTCGAGCGCGATCTTCGATTTGGCGACGTACTCGGCCCACTTTTCCGGATTGGTGACGGTGGCGTGCGCTATGACGTATCCCTTGGGCATGGGCTCGCGTTCCTGAAGTTGCGGTTGGCTTTGCGCTGAGCCTTAGCGCGGACGGTGCGCTTTCCGCAACGGGATCGATTTAGCGGGTTAACGCGTCTCGGACGCGGGAGCGGAATCGGCTGTCGCATGGCCCGTTTCCGCCAACGAGGGCGCAAGCGGTTCGGGAAGCGTCTTGTTCTTGGGACCGAGGGCGACGAGCGGCTCGCTCTCGATCAGCAGCGACATGGCGCGAGAGGGCGATACGGGCGAGAGCAACTTGCCGATGTGCGTTGGGCAGGCACGGTCCGGGTCGAAGCCGACCGAGGCGCGCGGATTGATGACATAGCGCTTGTCGCACATGCCGATGCGGGGCGGCTCGAACGTCTGGGCGAAGTCGTCGTAGGCTTCCTTGAGCGGCGCCCAGCTCTCGCGTGCGGGGTCGGCGGCGTGGCGTTTCAGGTTCAGCCCGCTCATGCGGAATGGGAAAATGTGGACCGGTACGCGCACCGCGCCGCCTTCGAAGGCTTCGCGCGCGAAAGCATAAATTTCTTCCATCAGCGTGTCTGTCATGGCGAAGCAGCCGACGCTGACGCAGTTGCCGTGAACCATGATGAAGTCGCCGGTTCTTCCGAGCGCCCGATCAAGTGCGTTCGGGTAGCCGATGTTGAAGGCGAGGTGATACTTGCTGTCGGGCTTCAGGCTGGCAGCGGTGATGTCGTAGAAGCCTTCGGGCGACATGAAATCGCCTTGCGCACGCTTCGGGCCGAGCGTGCCGGACCAAGTGCAGATGGGGAAGGTCTTGATCTGGCGATAACGGCCGTCGGCGGCGCGTTTCCAGATCTCGAGTTCGGACTCTTCCTTGAAGATGCGGATGTAGATTGGTGCGCCGAGTGAGAGGCCCTTCGCGCGGATTGTTGAGAGCGTTTCGGTGGGAAGCGCTTTCGATGCGGCCGGGTTGCTCTTTGTAGTGTCCGCAGCGCTCGGTCCGGCAGCCAAGCTCATGGCGGCAAGAGCGAGCCAAATTGGGTAACGAAACGCTGCCATCATTCCCCGTGACGCGATACATGCTCGGGTTACAAAGGGGCACCTTCCCCGGAGCATGGTTAACGCGGCGTAAACGCCAAGTTTGGGCGTCAGATGGTCAGCAGGAGGCGATGGTGTGGCAAGTCGGCGGATTAGATCGCGCGGGCGATTTGATCGGCGAAAGCTCGGGCCGCGGAGAGCGGATCGGCAGCGGCATTGATGGGGCGGCCGACGACGAGATGGTCGGCACCGGCGCGTATCGCAGCCTCCGGCGTCGTAATGCGTGTCTGGTCGCCGCTTTCGCTGCCCGGAAGACGAATGCCGGGGGTGACGATCAGGAAGCCGGGCGGTGCCGCGCGGCGCACGTCCGCTGCTTCAAGGCCTGAGGCGATCACGCCGTCGACACCGGAATCCGCCGCGAGCCGGGCGCGGCGCAGCACTAGCTCGGCAGGTGAGGCGGCGATGCCCTGTTCACGCAAGTCGGCATCATCGAGTGACGTCAGCACGGTCACGGCGAGCAATTTGAGGGGTGCGCCGGCGCGGCCGCGCGCGGCCGCTTTCAGCGTCTTGCTGTCGTGGCCGTGGATCGTGAGGAAATCGACGCCGAGGTTTGCCGCGGTCGCAACGGCGCGCTCCACCGTGTTGCCGATGTCGAGGAACTTCATATCGAGGAAGACGCGCTTGCCTTCGTTTTTCAACTCGCTCACGAGGTCGAGACCACCAGCGAACAGGAGTTCCAATCCGATCTTGTAGAAATTGACCGTGCCATCCAGCGTGTCGACGAGTTGGCGCGCGTCGTCGTAGCCCGGTAGATCGAGCGCTACGATCAGCTTGTCACGGGTGGTGTTCGACATGGCTTTTTCCGCGAAGTCGAGAGTGCCAGGTTAGCCGTGCAGCACATGCGCGGCGCGCGCGAGCTTCTGGATCAGCTTCTTGAACTGCTCCTGGCTATCCTTGTTCTTCAAGTGCCCGCTGTCCTCGAATGCGTCGACCGCGCGCGGAACCGCGAACTGGTCAGGCAGCACAAGCGCGCCGATACCGAGTTCGAGCACGAGCCGGAACTGGGAAAGCCCGCGCAGACCACCCATGCCGCCGGGGGACGCCGAGCCAAGCGCGAAGACGCGGGTCTTAAACACTTCCATCGGCGCCTCGCCTTCGTCGCGCGTGTGGCTGATCCAGTCGATGGTATTCTTCAGCAGCGGCGAGAACGACGCGTTGTATTCGGGGCTGGCGATGAAGATGCCAGTGTGCACGCCCATCAGCGCCTTTAGCTTACGGGCGTTTTCGGGCACGCCGTCGCGGGCTTCCAGATCGCCATTGTAAATCGGCATCGGGTAGTCGGCGAGGTCGGCGAACGTGGCGGCAATGCCGTTGGCTTCCGCGATCGCCGCGCCGAGCTTCGCCAAGCGCTTGTTGAACGACTTCTCGCGTGCGCTGCCGGCAAAGAAAAGCAGGCGGGGTTGGGACATGCGGTAAGAATTTCGGGTTGGAGGGCGTAATTGCGGCCGGACACTAGCCGCATTTGTGAGCCTGTCCAACGTTTAGCGGACGAGATAGGTCCGTCGCGGCCAAAAAAACAAAGACCGGCCCCCGCTTCCCAGGGTCCGGCCTTTGGATGATGGATGCCGCGTCGGAACAATGCGACACTAGCGCGTCATTTCGTGAGCGATTTCAGATAGGCCAGGATGAATTCCTGCTCCGTGGGATCCTTTATGCCGACGTGCCGCATGCGCGTGCCGGGCATGATGTGGGTGTTGTCAGCCATCCAGGCCTTGATCGCCGCGTTGGTCCACACGATACCGGAATTCTTCAGCGCGTCGGAATAGGCGTAGCCTTCCACGCTACCGGCTTTGCGGCCGACGACACCGACCAGGCTCGGGCCGTAGCTCTTGGCCTCGGGGTCGTCGCTATGGCAGCCGCGGCACCGGTGCTCGAACATCTCGTGGCCAGCCTTTTCCATGGCGGCCTTGCCCGCGTCGCTCATTTCGGCGCTGACGCTGCCGGCGCCAGCCGCGGCGACAATTGCCATGGCGATGCCGATGGCGGCCTTGTGGAGCGGATTCATGTTCATTCCCCTTCTCTCGATCAACAGAAGCCTTGTTGCAGGCACACTCACAGGCCGCAGCACGACATTCTTTGACGCTGATCGAGGGAGGGACGCGACCTGTGAATGCAGATGTGCGTCAGGTTCGCGGCCAGCTGCTGACACTCATCAGAGTTCTTGGCATGGCCTTTAGGCGAACCTGCAGAGCTGACTGAACTCAGCCGCTCTTGCCTTCGAAGAAGTCCTTTACGCGCGTGAAAAAGCCGGCGCTCTCGGGGCTCGTTTCCTTGTGGCTCGCGCGCTCGAATTCCTCAAGCAACTCGCGCTGGCGTTTGGTCAGGTTCTTCGGCGTTTCGACCTCGACCTGGATGTACATATCGCCCGTCACCTTCGAGCGCAGCACGGGCATGCCCTTGCCTTTGAGGCGGAATTGTTTGCCACTTTCCGTACCGTCGGGAATTTTCACGCGTGTGGTGACACCTTCGAGCGTCGGTACCTCGATCTGCCCGCCAAGCGCCGCCGTCGTCATCGAGATGGGCACCTTGCAGAACACATCGGCGCCGTCGCGCTGAAAGAACTCGTGCTGACGGATCGACAAGAAAATGTAGAGGTCGCCTGCCGGACCGCCGCGCAGTCCCGCTTCGCCCTCGCTTGCCAGGCGTATGCGCGTGCCGTCCTCGACGCCGGCGGGAATGTTGACCGAGAGCGTCCGTTCCTTCGTGACGCGGCCGGTACCGGAGCAATTGGGGCAGGGATCTTCGATCGTTTCGCCGCGGCCCTGACACGACGGGCACGTGCGCTCGATCGTGAAGAAGCCTTGGCTTGCCCTCACCTTGCCCATGCCGCCACAGGTCGCGCACGTCTTGGCCTTGGTGCCGGCCCTGGCGCCTGTGCCGGCGCAGGTCTCGCAGGCGACGCTGGCCGGCACGCGGATCTGTGCGGTTTTGCCGTTGAAGGCTTCGGCCAGCGTAATTTCCAAATTGTAGCGCAGATCGGCACCGCGCTCCTTGCCGGAGCGGGAACGGGGGCCTGTCTGGCCGCGACGGCCGCCCATGAACTCGCCGAAGAGATCGTCGAAGATGTCGGACATCGACGACGCAAAGTCGGGTCCGAAGCCCGAGCCGCCACGGCCGCCCATACCGTCGAAGGCGGCGTGGCCGAACTGGTCGTACGCGGCGCGCCTTTGCGGGTCCTTCAGCGCTTCGTAAGCTTCGTTGACTTCCTTGAACTTGCGTTCCGCGTCCTTGTCGCCGGCGTTGCGGTCCGGGTGGTATTCCTTGGCAAGATTCCGGTATGCCGACTTCAGCTCGTTTTCGCCGGCGTTTCGCGGCACACCTAGAACTTCATAATAGTCGCGCTTTGCCATGGCGGCGCAGGTCTCGGAGGATGAACCTCGACTATGCCGACGGCCAGTCGAGGTATGCGTCTATGGATTGAGTCCCGTCTCTCTCTTGCTCGTTCGCCCCCGGTTCGGCTTCTGCACGATTGCGACTTGTGCAGCGGGCCGGCCGAGGGCGTTCGAGTGGTATCAGGTCTTTCGACTCAGGCGGACTTCTTCTTGTCGTCCTTCACTTCCTCGAAGTCCGCATCGACGACATCGTCATCCTTGCGGTCTTCGCCTGAGGCTGCCGTTTCGCCTTCCATGCCTGCGGCGCCGCCCTTGGCCGTGTAGACGGCTTCGCCGATCTTCATGGCGACCTGGGTGAGCGCAGTGGTGGCGGAGCGGATTGCTTCGACGTCTTCGCCGCCAATTGCCGACTTGGCGTTCGAGATCGCGGTCTCGACGTCGCCCTTGATGGCAGCGACGGCCTCGATCGAGCTGTTCTCGGCGAGCGACTTCTCGGTGCCATGGATCAGGGCTTCCGCCTGGTTCCGGGCCTCGACGAGTTCGCGCTTCTTCTTGTCGTCGGCGGCGTGCGCCTCTGCGTCCTTCACCATCTTGTCGATGTCGGATTCCGAGAGACCGCCAGATGCCTGGATGCGGATCGACTGCTCCTTGCCGGTCGCCTTGTCCTTGGCGGACACGTGGACGATGCCGTTGGCGTCGATGTCGAAGGTGACCTCGATCTGCGGCACGCCGCGCGGTGCCGGCGGGATGCCGACCAGATCGAACTGGCCGAGCAGTTTATTGTCGGCCGCCATCTCGCGCTCGCCCTGGAACACGCGGATCGTCACCGCGCTCTGGCTGTCCTCGGCGGTCGAGAATGTCTGACCCTTCTTCGTCGGGATCGTCGTGTTGCGGTCGATCAGGCGCGTGAACACGCCGCCCAGCGTCTCGATGCCGAGCGACAGCGGGGTCACGTCGAGCAACAGGACGTCCTTGACTTCGCCCTTCAGAACGCCGCCCTGGATCGCAGCGCCGACGGCGACGACCTCATCGGGGTTGACGCCCTTGTGGGGCTCTTTGCCGAAGAGTTGTTTGACAACTTCCTGCACCTTCGGCATCCGCGTCATGCCGCCGACGAGGACGACCTCGTCGATCTCGGCGGCCTTGAGGCCAGCGTCCTTCAAGGCCTTTTCGCAAGGACCCTTGGTGCGCGTGATCAGATCGTCGACCAGGCTTTCAAGCTTGGCGCGCGTCAGCTTCATCGTTAGATGCTTCGGGCCAGAGGCGTCGGCGGTAATGAACGGCAGGTTTACTTCCGTCTGCGGCGCGCTCGAGAGCTCGATCTTCGCCTTTTCGGCGGCTTCCTTCAGGCGCTGCAGTGCGAGCTTGTCGCTGCGCAGGTCGATGCCTTGCTCTTTCTTGAATTCGTCCGCGAGGTAGCTGACGAGCTTCATGTCGAAGTCTTCGCCGCCGAGGTGCGTGTCGCCGTTCGTCGACTTCACCTCGAAGACGCCGTCGCCGATTTCGAGAATCGACACGTCGAAGGTGCCGCCGCCGAGGTCGTAGACCGCGATCGTCTTGGCTTCCTTCTTCTTGTCGAGGCCGTAGGCAAGCGCTGCTGCCGTCGGCTCGTTGATGATGCGCAAAACCTCAAGGCCCGCGATCTTGCCGGCGTCCTTGGTCGCCTGGCGCTGGGCGTCGTTGAAGTATGCGGGAACGGTGATGACCGCCTGCGTGACCTTCTCGCCGAGCTTGGCTTCGGCGGTCTCTTTCATCTTCTGCAGGATGAAGGCGGAGATCTGCTGCGGTGAATATTGTTTGCCATGGCTTTCGACCCAGGCGTCGCCGTTCGGACCCTTGATGATCTTGAAGGGCATCAGCTTCACGTCTTTCTGCACTTCGGGGTCGTCGAAGCGGCGGCCGATCAAACGCTTGATGGCAAAGAACGTGTTCGTCGGGTTGGTAACAGCCTGGCGCTTGGCGGGTAGACCGACGAGGCGTTCGTCGTCGCTGGTGAAGGCAACGATCGAGGGTGTCGTGTTAGAGCCTTCCGAGTTCTCAAGAACCTTCGGCTTGCCGCCGTCCATAACGGCAACGCACGAGTTCGTGGTGCCGAGGTCGATACCGATAACCTTAGCCATTTATCGCAATCCTTCCTTTTGTTTCGGCAGACCGGGTGGGCCCGCTTTTAGGCGCCCAACGTGCCGAGCCCATGGCGGGCAGGCGGCACCGGTCCCCAGGATTTGGTTGGTGTAACCGACGCTTATATAGGTGCCGGCAGAAGTGGCGCAACGTCTGCGCGATCCCGGTCGGCAGGGATTTTTGGACATGGCGGACCTCCAATCGCGCGCCTTTGTTGCTCCAGTTTTCAGCGTTTACCGTTACTTAGCGGGGGATGGCTGTACGTGTGCACGCCCTTTGCTGAATGCTGCCACTCGACGATGCCGCAGCGCGTGTCTTAACGCGGTTCTCAGTTACCGCGGCGGCTCGTTGGAGCCGGTCTCTGACGCGGGCGGCATTGTTGAGGCGATATCGGGCTTGGCGGACGACGATTCCCCCTTGGCTGCCTTGGGACCGCCGCGGGAGACAACCACCATGGCCGGCCGCAAGCAGCGGTCGTCGATCAGGTAGCCAATCTGGAAGACCTGCAACACGGTGCCGGTAGGCACGCTCGCGTCCTCCTTCTCCATCACTGCCTGATGATTATGCGGATTGAACTGTTCTCCGATCGGGTCGATTGCTTTGACGCCGTTGCGCTCAAGCACACTGCGGAAATCCCGTTCGGCAAGGACGACGCCGTCAAGCAGCGTCTTTAGCGCCGGGTCGGTTTCGATGGCCTCTTTAGGCACCGCCGCGATTGCGCGCTGGAAGTTATCGCCGACCGAGAGGATATCCTTTGCGAACTTGCTGATCGCATACTTTGCGGTTTCCTCTTTATCTTTTTCCAGCCGGCGGCGGACATTCTCCGTCTCGGCGACGGAGCGCAAAAGCTGGTCATGCTTGGCGGAGACTTCGGCGGCCTTCTTGTCGATCTCGGCCTGCAGGGCCGCGATCATGGCCTTGAGCTGGCCCTCGCCCACCGCTCCAGTCGCTGACGACGCACCCGAGCCTTCGCGCGTGGTTTCCGCATAGGCGGCCATTGCGGCGTCAGGGATTTCGGCCGGCGTCGACGGTATCGGCCTGTCCGGTGTGGCACGACGGCCATCAGTCGGGATCTTTTCGTCGCTCATTTTTGCGGTTCTCGGAGCTGGCGCATAGCGGTGCGCATGTGGGCCTGCGATATCGGCCGCTCGTCACAAAAAATCAAGGCGGCTTCCGTGGTCTTTCGTCCGGGTAAATTCAGGTGATAAGCCGGCCGACGAGTTTGGCCGTGAAATCGACCATGGGGATGATGCGGGCGTAGTTGAGGCGCGTCGGACCAATTACTCCAAGCACGCCTACGACGCGGCGGTGCTCGTCCCGGAACGGCGCGACGATCAGCGATGAGCCCGACATCGAAAATAGCTTGTTCTCCGAGCCGATAAAGATGCGTACGCCGTCAGCGGTTTCGGACGCGCCGAGCAGGCGGACGATTTCGCTCTTGGCCTCGAAGTCGTCGAACAGCTGGCGGATGCGCTCAAGGTCGCTCGCCGCGGTTACGTCTTTCAAAAGGTTGCTCTGTCCACGCACGATCAAACGCTTGTCGCCGTCGGAGGCGCCAGACCATTCGGCCAGCCCGGAGCTGATGACTTTCCTCGTCAGCTCATCGAGCTCGGCCTTGTGTGCCACGAGTGCGTTCTCAAGCGCTGCCCTGGCTTCGCCGATCGTCATGCCGCGAATGTGCGTATTCAAATAGTTGGATGCTTCTTGCAACGCCGATGGCGGAAGGCCGCTTGGGAGCGCGATAATTCGGTTTTCGACGTTTTGATCTTCGTCCACCAGGACGACGAGGCCACGGCCCGGCTCGAGCGGCACGAATTCGATGTGCTTCAGGCGCGAGACCTGTTTTTCAGCGAGCACGACACCGGCGCAGTGCGAGAGGCCGGAGATCATCTCGCTCGCCTCGGCGAGCAACTGATCTATGGACTTGTCACGGCGGTAGGCGATCTGGGACTCAATTCGGCGGCGCTCTTCGGTCGTGATGTCGCCTACTTCCAACAGGCCGTCGACGAACATCCTGAGGCCCAACTCCGTCGGCAGACGGCCGGCCGAAGTGTGTGGCGACACGATCAGGCCAAGGTGCTCCAAATCCGACATCACGTTACGGATGGAGGCGGGGGACAGTGCGATGGGGAGTGCGCGCGACAGATTGCGAGAGCCCACGGGTTCGCCGGTGGCGAGGTAGCTCTCCACGATGCGTCGCAGGATCGTCCGTGACCGCTCGTTGAGGGTCTGGAGCTGGCTTCTGCCGTCCATCGGCGGTTGGGGGTATATGGCCTCGGGCTTCACAGCCGGAAACTAGAAAGTACGCCCAGCTCCGTCAAATGCCTGGACCCAATTGCCGGCCTTTAAGGTTGAAGCGGCGGGTGCCCCCCAGTAGGGTCGGCGGGCCGAAAATGCCGATAACAGGAGCCATATGCGACCTTCGAAGCGAAATCCCGACGAGCTGCGCCGCGTGTCGATCGAGCGTGCCGTATCGAAACACGCTGAGGGGTCCTGCCTCATCAAGTTCGGCGATACGCATGTGCTGTGCACGGCGAGCCTTGAAGAGCGCATTCCACCGTGGCTCAAGGGGCAGGGGCGTGGCTGGGTCACGGCGGAATACGCCATGCTGCCGCGGGCGACGCATGAGCGGACGCGGCGCGAGGTGACCAGCGGCCACCCTTCGGGGCGTACGCAGGAGATCCAGCGGCTCATTGGCCGGGCGCTGCGTGCGGTCGTCGACCTGACGAAGCTCGGTGAAAGGCAGATCACGGTCGATTGCGATGTCATTCAGGCTGATGGCGGCACACGGACCGCCGCCATCACGGGGGGCTGGGTTGCTCTCTACGATTGCATCCAGTGGATGAAAATGCGCGACATGGTGAAGGACGGTGTGCTGCGCGATCACATCGCCGCCGTTTCGTGCGGGCTCTATAAGGGAGAGCCGGTGCTCGACCTCGACTATGCCGAAGACAGCAATGCGGATGCGGACGCCAACTTCGTGATGACGGGCGCGGGCGGCATCGTCGAGGTGCAGGGCACGGCCGAGCAGGCACCGTTCACCCAGGACAAATTCGATAGGCTCATGGGGCTTGCGAAAAAGGGCATCGGCGAGCTCGTGGAATTGCAAAAGCTGACGGTGGCGTGAAGGACGCGGCGTCGCCACCGGATGCGAAGGACGTACGCCATGCCGGAAGTGCCGCAGATCGCAATTTTGGAAACCGTGCTTTACGGCGAAGACCTGAAGGCGATCGAGAGCTTCTATCGCGAGCATCTCGGACTTGAACCGTTCGCGGTGGCCGAAGGGCGGCATGTGTTCTACCGGCTCGAAGGCCAGATGCTGCTGATCTTCAATCCGGAAGCCACGAAGGTTCCGCCGGGCAGTGCAGGTTTACCGGTCCCTCCGCATGGTGCGAAGGGCGCCGGTCACGTCTGTTTTCGCGCGTCTGCTGGCGAAATTGACCAGTGGCGGGAGCGTCTCAAGCGCGCCGGCATCACGATCGAGGCGGATTTTTCTTGGCCAGGCGGCGGTCGGTCGATCTATTTCCGCGATCCGGCGGGCAATTGCCTCGAATTCGCCGAGCCGCGCATCTGGGGTATGGCATGAGCTGGGACGCGACTGAGAGGATCGGCTGATGTTTGGACCGCTCGCGCTCGTTGTGGCGGCTCTGTTCGCCGGTGCCGCAATCTACATCTCGTGGGCGGAGCAGCCGGCCCGACTGCGTCTCGACGATCATGCCCTGCTGGCAGAATGGAAGCCCAGTTATGCGCGCGGGTTTACGATGCAGGCGTCGCTGGCGGCCATCGGCTTCGTACTTGGTGTGCTCGAATGGATCGTCACCAACAATTTTCTTTGGCTGTTGGGCGCAGTGGTGCTGGTCGCCAACTGGCCGTTCACGCTCTTTGTCATCAAGCCGGTGAACGATGAGTTGAACGCGACCCCCATCGGGGCGGCGGGTGCTCATTCGCGTGCGCTTATTCTTCGGTGGGGCAAGTTGCACGCTGTCCGGTCTTTTCTTGGTGCGGTAGCGACCGGCCTATTCCTGTGGGCATCTCTGTGAAGACATTGCAGCGTGGCACGCGGCTCGTCGTGGCAAGCCATAACAAAGGCAAGGTGTGGGAGATCAACGAATTGCTGGCGCCGTATGGCCTGGACGCGATCTCGGCTGCGGACCTTGACCTCGCCGAGCCGGACGAGACGGCCACGACGTTTGAAGGTAACGCGCGGCTGAAGGCCGTGTCGGCCGCAGCGGGTTCGGGATTACCAGCGCTCGCGGACGATTCCGGCCTTGAGGTCGAATGCCTTGGCGGTGAGCCCGGAATCTATTCAGCGCGCTGGGCGGGACCTGGCAAGGACTTCGGAATTGCGATGAAGAAGGTCGCCGATGCGATCGCGGCACGCGGCGGCTGGGATGCTGCGAGCGCTGCCGGCGCACGTGCGAATTTCATCTCGGTGCTATGCCTTGCGTGGCCGGACGGGCGTTCTGAGATTTTTGAGGGCAAGGTCTACGGCCACCTGGTGTGGCCGCCGCGTGGGGGCAACGGCTTCGGGTACGATCCGATGTTCGTGCCCGATGGCGACACGCGCACTTTCGGTGAGATGGCGCCGGCTGAAAAGTATGCGATTTCGCACCGGACCCGGGCCTTTGCGGCTTTCAAAGCGGCGAGCCTTTCGCACCTCAAGCCAAAGCTGACGCCTCTCGCGCGCAAAGGTGTACCCGACCATACCGCGCTTGAAGCGGCGGCGGCATCGCTCTCCACCCGCGTGGAGTTCATTCAGTTCCTTGCGCGGCTGCGCGTGGAACTCGACAAGCAGGAGCGGCGCGGTGATTTTGATGCGGTTCTCGCTGGCGTCGAGCGGGCGCTCGAGTCGCAGAGTGACGCCGTGCCCGCGTGGCGTGCCATCGCGCAGTCGTTGGCGGTGGCCGTGCGATCATGACGAACGGCACACAAACCAGCAACGCAGGCTTCGGCGTTTACATCCATTGGCCGTTCTGTGCGCAGAAATGCCCCTATTGCGACTTCAACAGCCATGTGCGCTTTGGTGGCTGGGACGAAGCGCGTTTCCTAGCCGCGTACGAGCGGGAGCTTGAACACGTTGCCTCGCTGACTGGCGAACAGACCGTCGGCAGCATCTTTTTCGGAGGCGGTACGCCATCGCTGATGAAGCCGGAGACCACGGCGGCGATCATCGCAGCAATCGGACGGCATTGGACGTTGAGCCCTGACATCGAAGTCACGCTTGAGGCCAATCCAGGCAGTGTGGAAGCGGCGCGCTTTCGCGGCTACCGTGATGCCGGCGTCAACCGCGTGTCGATCGGCGTGCAGTCGCTGCGGGACGAAGAACTCAAGAAGCTCGGCCGCATACACACATCCGCAGAAGCAATTGCCGCCATAGAAGTGGCGCGGCAAACATTCGATCGCTTCTCGTTCGACCTCATATACGCGCGTCCCGGTTCGACGAGCGGTGCGTGGCGGCAGGAGTTGCGGGAAGCGCTCGCGCTGGCTGGTGCACATCTTTCGCTCTATCAGCTCACCATCGAGCCTGACACGCCTTATGCGGCGCTGCATGCCGCCGGAAGGCTCGTCGTGCCGGATCCCGACGCGGCGCTGGAGCTTTATCGCGTCACGCAGGACATGACGGGCGAGCATGGGCTTACGGCCTATGAGATTTCCAATCATGCGCAATCGGGAGAAGAGAGCCGGCACAATCTCATCTACTGGCGTTACGGCACCTATGCCGGCATTGGGCCGGGCGCGCACGGACGCATCGTGACTGGCGGACGGCGTCATGCGACGGTCGCTGAGCGTAATCCGGAAGGCTGGTGCGCGCGGGTCGAACGCGACGGTCACGGCCTTATCGAGATGACCGCATTGTCGGACGCGGAGCAGGCGGACGAGATGCTGCTCATGGGGTTGCGGCTTGCGGAAGGTGTCGACCTTGGCAGGCTCGCGGACATCGGAGGGGCGCGGCCGTCCGATAGCGTCATTACAAAGCTGTCTCAACTGGGGCTCGTCGAGATGATCGGTGGCGAGGTGCAGCATTCGGTAAATTGGCGAGCAAACGAGCTTGAGCCGATTGGCCTTTGCCTGGGACCTGGTCTTGCTCCGCAGGCTGGCGTTAGCGTTACGAAGGCCGCACCCCCCAAATTGCGGGCAACCCCGCGCGGCAGGTTCGTTCTGAACGCCGTTGTGGCTGAGTTGTCGCGGAGCTTCGAGCCCACTCGCGGCATGGACATTGCGTAGGGCTGCCCTTAATCACGCTGCAACGCATTAGGGGCATATTTCGCGTATGCGGAAACTCTACGACTGGATGATGCGCAAGGCCGCGGATGACAAGGCGCCGGCGGCGCTTGGCGTTGTGTCCTTTGTCGAAAGCTCGTTCTTTCCAATTCCGCCCGACGTTATGCTTATCCCGATGGTCCTGGCCAAGCGCGAAAAGGCTTGGTGGTACGCCACGGTCGCGACTGTCACCTCGGTGCTGGGCGGCATACTCGGTTATGCGATCGGCTACTATCTCTACGAGGCCGTCGGTCAGCCGATCCTGAAATTCTACGGCAAGGAATCCGCTCTCGATGGATTCATCAACTTCGTGCACCAGTACGGCGTGGAGGCCGTCATCATCAAAGGCATGACGCCGATCCCGTACAAAGTCGTCACGATCGCGGCCGGCGTCGCCAAGATGGACTTTCTGGCCTTTATCGGCGCCAGCATTGTGGCGCGCGCCATGCGCTTCTATCTTGTGGCCGGACTCCTATATTTCTTCGGCGAGCCGATCCGCGACTTTATCGAGAAGCGGCTGACGTTGGTGACCACGGCGTTTGTCATTCTGCTTGTTGGTGGGTTCGTAGCGGTGAAGTATCTGGTCTAGAAGCGAGTTCCGCAAAAATGGCTTTCGACGCCAGAGCCGAGAAAGGCAGCGTCTACAGCGCTGGCGCAACTGCGCTGCTGCTCGCCATAGCCTCCATCGGCGTCGCGCTCGGCTTCGAGCACATCGGCGGCTACGTGCCGTGCATGCTCTGCTACATGGAACGATGGGCGTACTACGTGGCGATCCCGCTGCTGTTTCTGGCGCTTGTGCTTGCGGCCGCGGGCGCCAGGGGCTGGGCGGTGGCTTTGTTCGTTCTGGTCGCACTCGCGTTCCTGGCGAATGCGGTTGTTGGTGTCTATCACGCGGGCGCAGAATGGAAATTCTGGCCGGGACCCGCCTCTTGCGGCGGTGAGAACGCGCTCGCGACCTCGGCCGGAAGCCTCCTTAAAGATCTGGAAGGCATCCGAATCGTTCGATGCGATGAAGCGTCCCTGCGTTTCCTGGGGCTATCATTTGCCGGCTGGAATGCGGTTGCCTCGCTCATGCTCGCGCTCCTCGCGACGCGCGCGGCTTTTGCGACATCGGCGGCGCACCAAGCTTAGCGAGATCACGTTTAGCTGGGCCCTCTCAAGGACTTGTCCACAAATCTCTGTGGCTGTCGGAACGTTGAATTTGTTGCCTTCGAAAAACAGTCAAGCGAATATCATTGCGCCGTCGAAATCGCGCCTTGGCGTTGCCTGAATGTGACGTTTATTCTCCCTTCGTTCGCGTGACGCCGTTGGTTTCGGGCGCTCCGAGGATGCGTGTAGGGGGTGTGTTCCAGTGGTGTTGCGTCTGCGTTCCCCGAGTTTGCCGTCTTTCGTCAGGACCGTTTCCAATCCGGCAAAGGGCGTTCGCGCAGCCGATTTTTGTAAGCGTGGCGTTGTTGCGTTGAGTGAGCGTAGCGTTGCGTCAGCGTGCGGACGGAGCCCTAGAAACGTTCTGTCCGGGTCCTTCCAAAAATTAAGGCGAGCCGTCTCGACATCCAAGTCGAGGCGTATGTCCCGGCGGCTCGCCGACCTTTCGAACCTGGCCGCCAGGCAGCAGCAGAATTCGGGAAGCAACATGCTTTCCAACGAGCTGGCAGGTGCACGGAGCGCGAGCGAGCTAACCCTCAATCGAGGCATCACGTGGCATGGTCTCGCGTAGTGATGTCATCAGCGTTCTGTGTGCCTGCCGCCTAAATCTTGTTTCGTGCGTTTAGCAAACCTACGTCCTGTTACGTGTGCCGCGTACCTCCCCCTGGAGCACATGACTATGACCCCCTCCGTTCCGGACCACCTGAACCCCATCCAGTGGCATCAGGCTCTGGCTGTCAGCCGGCAAGCGTGCGCGCGTGTTTTTCGCGATGGCGGCACGCCAGCGGAAGCACTCGCCGCCTTTGACCTTGAGCCGGATGGTGATGCGAATTGGGAAAAGGCCGTTGAACTCGTGGCCGAAAAGCTGTGTGCGCACCCAATGGCGCGGGCGGCATAACTCGCGTGAACGCCTAGGGCTCGAGTTCGGTATCCCAGTAGAGATAGTCGAGCCAGCTCTGATGCAGGTAGTTGGGCGGGAACAACCGGCCGTTGCGGTGCAATTCGAACACCGTGGGACGATACGGTTCGTGCGCCGGAAACATACCGGCGTCGCGAGGCATCAAGCCGCCCTTGCGGAGATTGCACGGCGCGCAGGCCGTTACGACATTGTCCCATCGGGTCTGACCGCCGCGTGAACGCGGAACGAGATGATCGAACGTCAGGTCGTTCTTGTCGCCGCAGTACTGGCAGCAGAAACGGTCGCGCAGGAAGACATTGAACCGCGTGAAGGCCGGATAGAGCGCCGGACGGACATACGTTTTCAGCGAGACAACGCTTGGCAGCTTGAATTCGTATGACGGGCTGCGGACGTAACGCTCGTATTCAGAGACGATGTTGACCCGATCAAGGAAGACGGCCTTGACCGTGTCCTGCCAACTCCAGAGCGAAAGCGGATAGTAGCTGAGCGGCCTAAAGTCAGCGTTCAGCACCAGCGCCGGACAATTTTCCGGTATTGTCACGTGAGCATTCACTATCGCGTAAACCTCGCGGGTTCAGTCGCCGAATCGTGTCGTTAGCCCCACCTAGCGGCCGGGATACTAGCCGCGCATATCAATTATGTGAAGCTCTCCATCCCCTATCGCCTGACGGGGGATTTATCGTGCTATTTCCTGCTCTTGACCGTGGCTTTCGGAGGCCGCGAATCAGATTCGTCGGGCGCTTTGATGCCATTCGATGAATAGTCGGCCCAAAGCATACGAGCAGCGGCACCGCGCCAAGGTCGCCAGCGTTCTGCAAGTTTTTCAAGTTCGAGAGCGCTCGGTCTGTTACGCAGCTTGAAAAGCCTTTGAGCCGCGATCTGTAACGCCAGATCGCCGCTCGGGAAAGCATCGGCGCGTCGAAGCGCGAATAACAGGTAGATGTTTGCGGTCCATGGGCCGATGCCATGGATCGCCGTCAGACGCTCGATGATCGCCACATCGTCGACGGCATTCAGCTGGGTAAAGTCGAGCCCGTCGTCGCGCACCGACGCGGAGAGCGCGCGGAGCGTGCGCATCTTTCCGATCGAAAGGCCGAGCGATCTCAAGTGCTCGTCTGAAGCCGTTGAGAAAAAGTCTGGGTCAAGCGCGGGCTTCGCCAAGACGACGCGCGTCCAAATGGCGTTGGCGCTCGCCGAAGACAGCTGTTGCCCGACGATAATTCGGGCCAGACCTGCGAAATCCGCCGAGTAGTCGCGCAGTGGCGGAATACCGGAGCGTTGCCTGATGCCCGCAATGATTTCGCAGGCGCGTGAAAGTTCGCCGATGGCGCGCCGCAATGCGGCCGGTGAACTCAATACCCGATGCCGTTGCACCACAGCTCGTAACTCCAGAGCGACACTTTAAGTTCGTCAAAGTCAGGCCTAGATTGCAGCGCGCAGTCGTCATGCCAAGAGGGCATCTACGTATGACAACGTGCTGGCGCTTGGCGCTTTGGGCTCTCGCCGCGGGTCCAGCGTTCGCGTTTCCGCTGGCGGCGGGTTCGCGGCTCGATCAATGGGCCATGGTGAAGAACGAGCGCCATGGGTTCGCGATCGCGTATCCTGTCGATGTCTTCGAACGCAAGGGCGAGGCGACGACTGACGAGGGGCAGCTTCTGACGTCGAAAGACGGCAAGGCAAAGCTGCTCGTCGGCGCTTTCGAAAATTCGGAAAATCATTCGCTCAAAGAATACAGGCAATTTCTGATCGACGAGCAATACGCGGGCGCGGCGATCGATTATGCGCCGGTGAAGAAAAAATGGTTCGTGCTATCGGGTGAGCGAAACGGCGAAATCTTTTATCAGCGCGTCAATTTCACGTGCAGCGGGAAGTTGATCAATAGCTGGGCCATGCTGTATCCGGCCCAGGAACGGAAACTCTACGACCGCGTCGTCGAGGCGGTCGCGCGCTCGTATCTTCCGGGCGCGGGCAGAACAGGTGATTGCGATTGACACAGCCTACAACGCGCTTTGCGCCATCTCCAAATGGTCTTCTCCACGTCGGGCACGCTCTCTCTGCAGTTATCGCTCATGACACCGCAAAGCGGCGCGGCGGGCGTTTTTTGCTGCGCATCGAGGACATCGACCGCACTCGCGCGCGGCCGGAATTCGTGGACGCCATCTATGACGATCTCGCCTGGCTCGGACTGAGCTGGGAAGAGCCAGTGCTCGTTCAGTCGGAGCACTTTAAGTCATACCTTGAGGCAGCGGACAAGCTGATCGCGAAAGGATTGCTCTATCCCTGCTTCGCAAGCCGCGCGGAGATCGCGGAAGCGGCAGATCCCAACCGTGCGGATCCTGATGGCGCGCCAATCTATCCTGGATTGTGGAAATCGGCGCCGCGTGTGTTGATCGAGGAGCGCATGCAGGCGGGAGAGCAGCCAGCCCTGCGGCTCGATATGGATGCAGCGTTGCGCGTGCTGCGCGAGAAGACCGGTGATACTCCGTTGACGTTCACCGAGTTGGCCGACGACGGCAGCGAGCGCAAGGTCGCGGCTGAGCCCGAACGCTGGGGCGATGTTGTCATCGTGCGCAAGGACGTGCCTGCGAGCTATCATCTAGCGGTGGTCGTGGACGATGCGCGTCAGGGGATTACGCACGTTACCCGTGGCATGGACCTTTTCCCGTCGACGAGCCTGCATCGGCTGCTTCAGGTCCTTTTGGAACTGCCCGAACCGGCCTATTCACACCATCGTCTCATCCGTTGGCAGGACGGACGAAAGCTGTCCAAGAGCAGTGGCGACATGGGACTGCGTGCGTTGAGGGACGAAGGCGCAACAGCTGATGACATCCGCCGCGCAATCGGTATCGGTTGATCCCGCAGGGGAATTGTCGCGGCCCGAGCCTGCCGGTAAGCTTGATCCCGTCGAGTATGCGTCGGGGAGCCGCCGTTGGGCAGGCCAAAAAAAAACAGGGGCGCGGCGAACAGCCGTTTGACCGCAAAACCGGGTTTGCGGAACAGCGCCGCGCGGCGCGCTCAGGCGATTAAGGCCGCCGCTCTGGCGGAAGCATCGGCCGGAGCAGCGCGCGAAACCTCGCCACCCGAACCGATTTCCAGTGAGAGAGGTCTGCTGGCGCGCGGGGTTGCGTTGATGGTCGAGGAGCGCGCGCTCATAGGGCTGGTTTTTCTGCCTGTAATCGCCGGTGCGTTCTGGGTCGTCTGGACCAAGGCGTGGGTGCCGCCAACGCTGCGGGAACTCATCGCGAGGCTTCCGGTGATCACCGTGCAGGCGAAAGGCACAGTTGTCGCGGTCGCCGCTAGCGATGAGACGAAGCGTGCGGATAAGACCAGGTCAAAACCCGTAGCGGCGATCGGACCTGCCGTCGCCGCCACATCAGAAAGTGGAGTGGAAGTGGCGCTGCTGGCGCCTGTCGCTCCCGATGTTGAAGCGCAAGTGGTCAATCCAGAGGGTTTCGTATCGGCGATCGACCGGGAGGCGCTGGCGTTCGTCGGCCGCGAACGGGCCTGCACCGTCGAAGAGGCGGAGCTTGCCGGCCTGGAGCCGCCGCCCGAGATTTTTGACGGCTCAGATCCGTCGTCCGATCCTCAGTTCGGCGCGAAACTCGCGGCAGCCGGTGTGGCGCAGACCGGCGATTTCGTCGTCTATACCGACCGTTACCGCAAACTCTCGTTTCCCATGGGCGATGTCTCGGCGCTCTATGGCGTATGTACCGACGTGATCATTCGCGCCTATCGCTCGCTTGGCATCGATTTGCAGGCGGCGGTGAAGAGGTCGGGCATCGGCTCGGGCGACCCCAGCATTGATCACCGGCGGACCGAAACGCTGCGCCGCTTCTTTGCCCGCAATGGTACCGACATTCCGGTCAGCGATTTTGCCGAGGATTATCTTCCTGGCGATATCGTCACGTACCACCGGCCGCAGAATTCCGGCTCGCAGTCGCATATCGCCATCGTCACCGATCTGATCAGCCGATCTGGCCGGCCGATGATCGTGCACAATCGCGGCTGGGGTCCGCAGATCGAGGATGGTCTGTTTGTTGACCGCATCACGGGCCACTACAGGTACCGGGGCGGGTTGGCGCAGCCTCGCGGCAAGTCGCAGGCGAAAGCTGACAAGCTGCCGGCGCTGAGGGTCATCACGCGCAAGCTGAAGAAGGCGGGAAAACCGCAACCGAAGGCAGACAAGGCCGTGCGAGTACGTGAGGGTGGCTCTGACGCACCAACCGCGGACACTTCCGTACCAACGTCTCAGAAGGTCGCTAGTCCCTGACGGTCGTCAGGGCGCGCTGACGCAGCGCTCCGTATCCAGACCGTCCGGGTGCGCAGTCACCGACACGTGACCCGCGTTGCGCTTGCATCCAAATATCGGGCGAATTAACCTTTCTGATACGAATATCGGCCGACATTGGAAAGCCGCGTTTAGTTTCGATTCCGAATTGGGCGAATTGCCTTGTCGAAATCCGCAAATCAGCCCAATCATATGGCGCCCACCCACATCACGCTGGAATAGATAGCCATGAAAATGGTCGCGATCGGCTTGTCTAGGCTTGGGCACCTCAAGGATCAGATGAGGAGCCGGGTGCGCAACGCCGTTGCCAACATTTGGCGGGTTTGGGTGACGAAAGCCCCGGACGATGTGCCTGTGCAGCGGCCTATGGTTCGTCCGCAAGTCAGCATGGGGCGGGAAGAGCAATGGTCCAGGCTCCTTTCTGTAATCACGGGCACCGTGCAGCGCACGACGGATGCCGGCAGCTTTCATGCGGCGGCTGGGCAGCAGCTCGATCTCGCGCACTATGCTCTATGCAACCTAATGGACGAGCTTTCCGCTGTTATGGCCGTGCCGGCGCGACGCGGACCCGCCGTCGTACGTGTGCTCGAGCCGCGCCCACAGCGCTTTATTGAAGGCGCCTGGGCGGCATAGCCTTCTTCCTGACTTCCGTTCCGAGCCACCTGATTCCGGCGGACTTGCGGCGGCAGCCATTTGCGGTTTGATGGCCCGCTCATCAATGGGAGAACCGCGTGCCCGATTTCGGTCGCCAACTCGATGTGGAGGGGAGCGAACACGCAAACCTCGCGGCGGCGATGGTGCGCGAGCTCGACAGACAGGTTGCGGCACCACTTGCGGCCGGGCTCTATTTCGTTGCGACCCCAATCGGAAATCTTGCGGATATTACGGTCCGCGCGCTCTCTGTCCTGGTGCGCGCCGACATCGTCTGCTGCGAGGATACCCGGCATTCCGCCAAGCTGCTCTCGCACTACGCCATCAGGGCCAAGACCCGGCCGTTTCACGAACACAACGAAGATGGCGAGCGGGAGCGCATCCTGAGGGAGGTCAAAACCGGTAAAGCGGTGGCGATCGTGTCCGATGCCGGGACGCCGCTCATTTCGGATCCTGGCTTCAAACTCGTACGGGCAGCGGCGGCTGATGGTATTCCTGTTGTTGTCGTGCCGGGGGCGTCGTCGGTCCTTTCGGCGCTCGCCGCAAGTGGGCTGCCGACGGACGCCTTCTTTTTCGCCGGCTTTCTACCGCCGAAGTCGGCTGCGCGGCGGGCGCGTCTTGCGGTGCTTTCGGAAATTCCGGGCACCGTCATTGTCTTTGAGGCGCCGCAACGATTAGGCGAAGCGCTGGCCGATATGGCAGATGTTCTGGGCGACCGGCGGGCCGTCATCGCGCGCGAGTTGACGAAGCTGCACGAGGCCGTATTGCGCGGCAGC
Organism: uncultured Hyphomicrobium sp.; assembly: GCA_964651805.1. Lineage (GTDB taxonomy): Bacteria > Pseudomonadota > Alphaproteobacteria > Rhizobiales > Hyphomicrobiaceae > Hyphomicrobium_B. Next base: position 242,041 of record CAZYXX010000002.1, read on the forward strand.
CTTGCCTCGCTTGCCGAAGAATTTGCGGGGCGCGATGTGAAGGGCGAAATCGCCATCGTCGTTGGTCCGCCGGGGGTCAGGGATGTTTCCGATGCTGCGATTTCGGCTCGGCTATCCGAGCTTGGCGGAACGCTGAGCCTGCGTGACGCGGCGAAATCCGTTGCGGACGAGCTTGGAGTACCAAAGGCGCGCGTCTATGCGCTTGGTCTCAAGGCGAAGGGTGGAGACTCATGATGGGCGATGCGTCGTCCCGGGTCATCCGTCGCCGGCGGTACCGCAGCGGGTTGACGGCGGAAATAGTGGCGGCGGCCTACCTTATCGCCAAACGGCATCGCATTCTTGCGCGGCGCTACAAGACGGCGGCTGGAGAAATCGATCTGGTCGCGCGCGCGTCGCGAAGAATCGCGTTCATAGAAGTGAAACGGCGCGCGACGCTTGAGGATTGTGAAGCTGCCGTAACACCACGTCTGCGCCAGCGCGTCCGGCGGGCCGCGGGGCTTTGGCTGGCACGACATCCGCAGTTCAAGGACCACGACATCGGCTTTGATCTCGTGTTCATCGTGCCGCGTCGCTGGCCCGTTTATCTGCGTGATGCGCTGTAATACCAGCAACGCCGTATTCAGGTGCGTTTCCATTGGTGCACTGCGAGCCTGATTTCGCCCAAAGAATGCGGCAACGCGCCCCGTTATCGGGCGTTGATGCGACCAAGTGTGCGTGATAATGACTGCGCGGCTCAAAAAAGGGGCGGGCGGCGGGGTTTCCTCGCGCTTTTCCTTTGCCGTCTGAGACCTTCCTTGAAGCGGGTGTTATCGAGGGCTGTTCTGGCCCCGCCCGGAATGCGCTTTGGGCGCAATGGTGAGCGCGACGTGGCTGACAACAATACATTGACCGAGGGCGTTGCCGGACGCTACGCGACGGCGCTATTTGACCTTGCCAGGGAAAGTTCGAAAATCAGCGATGTCGAGGCGGACCTCGGCAAATTTCAGGGCCTCCTCGACGAAAGTGCCGACCTGCGCCGCATGGTGCGCAGTCCCGTTATCGCCGCCGACGATCAGGCCCGCGCTGTCGCGGCGATCCTCGATAAGGCCAGCATCGGCGGTCTGGCCGGCAATTTCCTCAAGCTCATCGCGAGCAACCGGCGGCTTTTCGCCGTCAGCGACATGATCAAATCCTATCGGGCCCTCGCGGCGAAGGCCCGCGGCGAGGTTCGCGCGGAAGTCACCAGCGCGACGGCCCTGAACGATGATCAGATCGCGGCTCTCAAGCAGACGCTCAAAGCGACGGTCGGCAAGGACGTGTCTCTCGAGACGCGCGTCGATCCCGGCCTGCTCGGCGGCCTCGTGGTTCGCATCGGAAGCCGCATGATCGATTCGTCGCTGCGCACCAAGCTTCAAAACCTCAGGGTTACGCTTACCGGTGCCGGCGCATAGCCGAACGCAATTTCGCCGCGTGGCTCGCTCCGCGCGGCGTTTGAATATCAAGAGACTTGATCCGACAGGGGGCGGAAAGCCCCTCTAAAACGAAAACGACCAAGGGAAGAGGTCATACGTCCATGGACATCCGGGCCGCAGAAATCTCGTCGATCCTCAAGGATCAGATCAAAAACTTCGGTAAGGAAGCCGAGGTTTCCGAAATCGGCCAGGTGCTGTCAGTCGGCGATGGCATCGCGCGCGTGTACGGCCTCGATAACGTTCAGGCCGGCGAGATGGTGGAATTCCCGGGCGGCCTGCGTGGCATGGCTCTGAACCTTGAGTCCGACAACGTCGGCGTCGTTATTTTCGGTGACGACCGCGGCATCAAAGAAGGCGACACCGTCAAGCGCACTGGCGCCATCGTGGAAGTTCCGGTCGGCAAGGGGCTGCTCGGCCGCGTGGTGGACGCTCTCGGCAACCCGATCGACGGCAAAGGCCCGATCAAAGCCGACAAGCGCATGCGCGTCGACGTCAAGGCTCCAGGCATCCTGCCGCGCAAGTCGGTGCACGAGCCGATGGCGACGGGTCTCAAGGCCATCGACTCTCTGATCCCGATCGGTCGTGGTCAGCGCGAACTCGTCATTGGTGACCGGCAGACGGGCAAAACGGCCGTCATTCTCGACACATTCCTCAACCAGAAGCCGCTGAACGCTGGGACCGACGAGAGCGCGAAGCTTTACTGCGTGTACGTCGCCGTCGGCCAGAAGCGTTCGACCGTTGCCCAGTTCGTCAAGATTCTCGAAGAGCGCGGCGCGCTCGAATATTCGATCGTCGTCGCCGCCACGGCGTCGGACCCGGCGCCGATGCAGTATCTCGCCCCGTTCACGGGCTGCACGATGGGCGAGTTCTTCCGCGACAACGGCATGCACGCCGTGATCGCCTACGACGACCTTTCCAAGCAGGCCGTCGCCTACCGACAGATGTCGCTGCTGCTGCGCCGCCCGCCGGGCCGCGAAGCCTATCCGGGCGACGTGTTCTATCTCCACTCGCGCCTGCTTGAGCGCGCCGCCAAGATGGGCGACGCCGCCGGCAAGGGATCGCTTACGGCGCTGCCGGTCATCGAAACACAGGCCAACGACGTGTCGGCATACATTCCGACCAACGTGATTTCGATCACCGACGGCCAGATCTTCCTTGAATCGGACCTCTTCTATCAGGGCATCCGTCCAGCCGTGAACGTTGGTCTGTCAGTGTCGCGCGTCGGCTCGTCGGCTCAGACGAAGGCGATGAAACAGGTCGCCGGCAAGATCAAAGGCGAACTCGCGCAGTATCGCGAAATGGCTGCCTTCGCTCAGTTCGGTTCGGACCTCGACGCTGCGACGCAGAAGCTGCTCGCACGCGGCGCGCGTCTCACAGAGCTTCTGAAACAGCCGCAGTTCTCGCCGCTCAAGATGGAAGAGCAGGTCGCGGTGATCTTCTCCGGTACGCGCGGCTACCTTGACGCCCTGCCGGTCTCGGCCGTCGGCAAGTTCGAACAGTCGCTGCTTGCCGGCCTTCGCGCGGAGGGCTCGATCCTTTCGTCGATCGCGGCCGAGAAAGCGCTCTCGGCCGATACGGAGAAGAAGCTCGTCGAGTATCTCGATAAGTTTGCCAAAGGCTTCACGGCCTAGTCGGGCGCAACAGGAGAGCGCCGATGGCGAGCCTTAAAGAAATGCGCAACCGCATCGCCTCGGTGAAGGCGACGCGGAAAATCACGAAGGCGATGCAGATGGTCGCCGCGGCGAAATTGCGGCGCGCGCAGGAGGCGGCGACAGCGGCTCGCCCTTACGCCGACCGCATGGACGCCGTGCTTGCAAGCCTTGCCTCGAAGGTTGCCGACAAGGCTGGAGCCTCGCCACTTCTGGTTGGCAACGGCAAGGACAAGGTGCACCTGCTCATCGTGATGACGGCGGAGCGCGGCCTGTGCGGCGGCTTCAACTCGAACATCGCGAAACTCGCGCGTCAGGACGCGCACAAGCTGATCGGCAGCGGCAAGTCGGTCAAAATCATGACGGTGGGGCGCAAAGGCGCCGATAATCTGCGCCGCGACCTCAGCAAGAACATCGTCGAGAGGACGGACTTCCAGGGCGTAAAGCAGCTGGCATTCGAACACGCTGAGGGCGTCGCCAACAAAATTCTGGCGATGTTCGAAGCGGGCGAATTCGACGTCGCGACGCTGTACTTCTCCGAGTTCAAGTCCGTCATCGCTCAAAAGCCGACGGGGCTGCAGCTCATTCCGGCGAAAATTCCGGATGCCGCCGCCGATGCGCCCAAGGGTGCCGCCAGCGCCATTCATGAATACGAGCCGGGCGAAGAAGAAGTTCTTGGCTATCTGCTGACGCGCAATATCGCGACGCAGATCTTCCGCGGCCTGCTCGAGAACGCGGCTTCCGAACAGGGTGCCCGCATGAGCGCAATGGATAGCGCGACGCGCAATGCCGGCGACATGATCAACAAGCTGACGATCAAATACAACCGTCAGCGCCAGGCGAACATCACCAAGGAACTGATCGAAATCATCTCGGGCGCGGAAGCGCTTTAAGGGAAGGATTGACGTCATGGCCTATACGACAAAAGCAACGACCAAGGGCGGCCGCGATGGCCGCGCTGTGCTGGAGGACGGCAAGCTCGCTCTTGCGATGGCGCTGCCGAAGGAACTCGGTGGCTCCGGCGAAGGCCACAACCCCGAGCAGCTCTTCGCGCTGGGCTGGTCGTCGTGCTTCGGCCAGGCTGTGCTGCTGCTCGCCAAGAAACATGGTCTTGACGGGCAGGCGGCCAAGGTTACCTGCGCTGTCGAACTCGATAAGGATGCGACAAGCTTCGCGCTGAAGGCGGCGCTGACGCTGTCGATCCCAGGCGCCGACACAGAGAAGGTCAAGGCGCTGATCGAGGAAGCGCACCAGATCTGCCCGTACTCGAAAGCGACGCGCAACAACATCCAGGTGACGCTCAACGTCGCCTAAACATTTCGTTGGAGAAGAAAATGGCCAATAAAGTTGGGAAGATTCGCCAAGTCACGGGCGCCGTCGTCGACGTGCAGTTCGACGGCCATCTGCCGGCAATTCTGAACTCGCTTGAGACGACGAACAACGGAAACCGCCTCGTGCTCGAAGTCGCGCAGCACCTCGGCGAGAACACAGTTCGTACGATCGCGATGGACTCTTCAGAGGGTCTGGTCCGCGGGCAGGACGTGATCGATACGGGCGCACCGATCTCGGTGCCGGTGGGCGACGAAACGCTGGGCCGTATCATGAACGTCATCGGCGAGCCGGTGGACGAAGCCGGCCCGATCAAAACCAAGGCAACGCGCGCTATTCACCAGCCCTCGCCCGCGTTCGCCGAGCAAGCGACGGAAGCGCAGATTCTCGTCACCGGCATCAAGGTTGTCGACCTGCTGGCACCGTACGCGAAGGGCGGCAAGATCGGTCTGTTCGGTGGCGCCGGCGTCGGCAAGACGGTTCTGATCATGGAGCTGATCAACAACGTCGCCAAGGCGCACGGTGGTTACTCGGTGTTCGCCGGCGTTGGCGAGCGTACGCGCGAGGGCAACGACCTCTATCACGAAATGATCGAATCCAACGTCAACAAGGACCCCAAGAAGCACGGCGGCTCGGCTGCAGGCTCGAAGTGCGCGCTGGTTTACGGGCAGATGAACGAGCCGCCGGGCGCGCGTGCGCGCGTGGCGCTTTCTGGCCTAACGGTTGCCGAACACTTCCGCGACCAGGGTCAGGACGTGCTGTTCTTCGTCGACAACATCTTCCGCTTTACCCAGGCGGGCTCGGAAGTGTCGGCGCTTCTCGGCCGTATTCCTTCGGCGGTGGGATATCAGCCGACGCTCGCGACCGACATGGGCGCGCTGCAGGAGCGCATCACCACGACACAGAAGGGCTCGATCACGTCGGTGCAGGCCATCTACGTGCCCGCTGACGACTTGACCGACCCTGCGCCCGCCACGTCGTTCGCGCACTTGGACGCGACGACCGTGCTTTCGCGTTCGATCGCGGAAAAGGGCATCTATCCGGCCGTCGACCCGCTCGACTCGACCTCGCGCATGCTCGACCCTCGCATCGTCGGCGAGGAGCACTATCAAGTCGCGCGCCAAGTGCAGGCGATCCTGCAGAAGTACAAGTCGCTGCAGGACATCATCGCCATCCTCGGCATGGACGAGCTGTCGGAAGAGGACAAGATGACGGTGGCGCGCGCACGCAAGATCGAGCGCTTCATGTCGCAGCCGTTCCACGTCGCGGAAGTGTTCACCGGTTCGCCGGGCAAGCTGGTGCCGCTGGCCGATACGATCAAGGCGTTCAAGGGGCTGTGCGACGGCGATTACGATCACCTCCCCGAGCCGGCCTTCTACATGGTTGGCGGCATCGACGAGGCGATCGCGAAGGCCGAGAAGCTTGCGGAAGCCGCGTAATCAGTCCAACAGTTCCGGCGCATAACCGCCGAGGGCGAAGAACGTCAGGAACGGGACATAGATGGCGCAAACGGCAACCACCTTCGGAAGCTGCTGTGAGGAGCTCAAGGAAGCTCTGGACGGCGGTGATTTCGAGCCGCTGATCACGGTCGGTCCGGACGGCGTCATCTACATGACGGTAGGGCTCGTCGATCTCGAGGACGATGAGCCCGGTCTTGTCGACCACCCGCTGTTCTTCTGCCCGTTCTGCGGCACCAAGCTGCAGACGCCGGAAGATGTTCGCGCCAAGGCCGGTGCCGAAGGCGATGATGCGTAAGAGCGAAACTGGGAAAGACTAGTCCATGGCTGGCACATTCAAGTTCGAACTCGTTTCGCCGGAGCGCGTTCTACTCTCGGTCGATGCCGAACAAGTCGTCGTGCCGGGTTCCGAAGGCGATTTCGCCGTGCTTGCTGGACATGCGCCGGTCATCTCGACTTTGCGTCCCGGCGTGCTTGATGTGACGGCAGCGGGCGGCAGGCGGCGGCTGTTCGTCAAGTCAGGGTTCGCGGAGGTCGATCCGGAACGTCTGACGGTTCTCGCGCAGAAGGCATATGACGTTGACGACATGACGCCTGGGGTCATTGCCGACGAGCTCAGGTCGGCGGAGGCAGAACTTGCGTCGGCGTCCGACGATCAATCGCGCCGAATGGCAGATACGCTCGTGTCGGAACTGAAGCGGTTGTCGGCGAAGGCTGCATAGTCAAACGCTTGAAGAGCAGAAATTCGAAGGGCCGGACATCATCCGGCCCTTGGCATTCGGCGCGGGCGTGGCCCGGTTCAATCAGTTGGTTTGATTAGATACTGGAACGTGGTCGTCACGCTCTCGTAAACGGCGCGCTTGTAAGGCACGATCAGCTTCGGCACGAGGTCGATTGGTGCCCATCGCCAAGTTTCGAACTCGGCCTTCTGGACGCCAGTGCCCGAGATGTTGATTTCGCTGTCGTCGCCCAGGAAGCGCATGGCGAACCACTTTTGATGCTGCCCCGCGTAGCGTCCTTTGAGCGCGATGCCCTTCAGATCGCGCGGCAGCTCGTAGCTTAGCCATTCCGGATGTTCCGCGACGACCTCAACGCTGGTGACGCCGGTTTCTTCGCGCAGTTCGCGCAGTGCGGCTATCCGCGGCGGCTCGTATTTCTCGATGCCCCCCTGCGGCATCTGCCAGATCTTGGCGGCGTGATCATGGGCCCACTTCGGGCGCCGGCGGCCAACCCAGACCTTGCCTTCCCGATTGAACAGCATCACGCCCACGCAGCTCCTGAAGGGAAGCGCGTCGGACGTCAGTCGGTTCGGCTGTTCGATAAGCGACATCGAGAGAATGCTTTTCCGTGAAACACGCCTGATTATTGGCCTGATTCGTCAAGTGTACAGAAAAACATAGCACTCGTATGACGGTAGCCTGTCACAAACGGAACACGGCCACACCTGCCCAAATAAAGGGCATGGAGGAAAAATGGCGGTCAGGCAACTTCGTCTTCCGGCCCCAAGGGGCGCGCAAGATGGGCAAACTCGGCAATGACCTCACGGTATACGTCGCGCTTGAAGGGAACGATTAGGTCCAGAAGCTCGGGCAGCGGGGTCCATCGCCATGAGACGAATTCAGGCTCCAGCCCGGGGGGCGGTTCGATCGAGATTTCGCTGTCCTGGCCGGTGAAGCGATAGGCGAACCATCGCTGTTTCTGGCCGCGGTAGAGGCCGCCCCACGCCTTGCCGATCAACTCGGGCGGAAGGTCGTAGATAAGCCAGCGTGGTACCTCCGCTATCTGTTCCACGCTGCGTATGCCGGTTTCCTCAAACAACTCGCGCAGCGCGGCAGCGGCTGGTTCCTCCTCCTGATCGATGCCGCCCTGGGGCATCTGCCACCACATACCCCGTCCTTCGGCGTCGTTCTTGGAATCGGCGCGGCAGCCGGCCCATATGAGACCTTCGCGGTTGATCACCATCAGTCCGACGCAGGGACGGAAGGGAAGGTCGCCCTTCGAGATTGGCGGATTGGGCATTTGCTTGGACCCTCATTGCGGTCTTGGTCGATCTGGCCTGGAACAGGAAAGGGCGCCGTTGGGCGCCCTTTCCAATAAAATATTGCCGCTGGAGCTCGCCGTCAGTTCGGTGTCGACTTCTTTTCGGCTTCGCCACCGGCGGGCGTCTGGCCCGGCTGCTCAGGCGTCGAGGTCGGTGTGGAGTTCGCTGCCGGAGGCTCCTTTGCCGTGCCGCGAAGGAACGACAGGGCGTATTGGAGTTGGGTGTCCTTCTCGGGCTCTTTGGGAACATAGGACGAAGAGCCGGACGTCTCTTCCTTTTCTTCCTTGGCAGAGCCGTCGGGATTCCTCAGATGGCCCCGGAGAGCGGCTTCACCGCGCGGCTTCTCGTTGCCGATCTTGGCCTTGATGTCTTCGGGCAGATCTTCCTCGATCATGATGTCGGGGTCGATGCCCTTGGCCTGAATCGAACGGTTGGAAGGCGTGTAGTAGCGCGCGGTCGTTAGTCGGATTGCACCATTGGCGCCGAGCGGGATGATGGTTTGGACCGAGCCCTTGCCGAACGAACGCGTGCCGATGACGGTCGCGCGCTTGTGGTCCTGCAGGGCACCCGCGACGATTTCAGAGGCCGATGCGGAGCCGCCATTGATCAGAACGGCGATCTTCTTGCCGCTCGTGATATCGCCAGGGCGGGCATTCGCACGCTGCGTTTCCTCGTTGTTGCGGCCCTTCGTCAGAACGATCGCGCCTTGCTCAAGGAAGTCATCCGACACGGCGATTGCCTGATCGAGCAAGCCGCCCGGATTGTTGCGCAGGTCGATAATGTAGCCTTTGAGCTGCGAACCGATCTGCTTGTTCAGAGTTTCGATCGACTTCACGACGTTGGCGTGGGTCTGCTCGTTGAACGTCGATACCTTGATGTAGGCAACGTCGCCCTCGGCGCGTGCCTTTACTGCGTTGATGCGGATGACGTCACGCGTCACTTTCACATCGAACGGCTCATCCTTGCCCTTACGCACGATTGTGAGCGTGATGGTCGTGTTGACCGGCCCGCGCATTTTCTCGACCGCCTGCTCCAGCGTCAGACCGGAGATTTGTTCGTTGTCGAGATGAGTGATCAGATCGTTGGCCAGAAGCCCAGCCTTAGCGGCAGGCGTATCGTCGATGGGAGAGACGACCTTAATGACGCCGTTCTCCATCGTGACCTCGATGCCAAGCCCCCCGAACTCTCCTCGAGTCTGTATCTGCATGTCGCGGAAGTTCTTTGGGCTCATATAGGACGAGTGCGGATCGAGCGCCGACAGCATGCCGTTGATCGCGCTTTCGATCAGCTGCGTGTCGTCCGGCTTCTCGACGTAGTCGGAGCGGACCCGCTCCAGAACATCGCCGAACAGATCGAGCTGTCGATAAAGCTCCGAATTCTGCGAAGACGTCGCCGAGTATGTCTGGGTGACGTTCAGCAGGGTCGTCGCACCGGCCAGTCCCGTCATCAGCAGGAACGTCCAGAACGCGTAGTCGGTCTTCCGCATCATCCTTGTACCTTCTGCTGACCCGGTACCCACCAGGGTTCGGGGTCTATCGGCCGTTCGTCTTTTCGCAACTCGATGTAAAGAACGGGCGCGCTTGGCTGCGCTTCCTGCGAGCCCTTGCTCGGACCGGCACCCATCGTGCCAACAGGTTCAGACGTGAGCACAAACTGCCCCGGTGCGACATCGATCTGCGACATACCCGCAAGCAGCATATGATAGCCGTCGCCAGCATCGATTATCAAGAGTTGGCCGTAGCTGCGGAATTCGCCGGCGTAGAGCACCCAACCGTCGCATGGGGCTGTAACCTGAGCGGAAAACCGCGTCTCCATTACCATTCCTTTAGAATGGCCGCCGAACTGAGTCTTGTCGCCATACGCCAGCAAACGCCGACCATGAGCCGGCAGTGGCAATTTGGCCCGCGCAGTCGAAAAGGGGATCGCCGGCTCCATGCGCAGGGGACTGCCCGGATGGATGACAGCACCCTGTGGGGCGAGTTCGACCGCCGGCGGTTTGATGTCATGCGGCTGGAGCATGGCAACCTGTGTGCCGTTTTCTGCCTCCTTCGGAGGCTCGATCTTTTGGGGACCTGCAGGCGTGGCTTCGGCCGGCGGCCCGCCCAACGCAGAAGCTTGCTTCAGTTGCTGGTCGTAAGCGCCTAAATTGGTTTTCTCGGCGACCGTCTTGTCCAGTCGTGAGATCAGCTCGGACAGGTCGTCGACGTTTTTCGAGATATCAACGGAAGCTTGCCGCACGGCCTCAAGCTGAGACTGGCGGTCCGCCTGCGTCAGCTTCTTGGCTTCCATTAGGCTCGCAAGCCGTGTGCGTGCCTCGTTCAGGCGTGCGGTTTCCGCCTCCAGCCGCTGGCCTTCGCTGCGTATGTCGCTCATGACGCGCTGCAGGTCACTCAGGCGTTCGGCCAGACGCAGCGCCTGGGTGCGCAGCTCGGGGAACGCGGAGGAGAGCAGCATTGCGCTGCGAACCATTTGGAGCGCATCTTCGCGCCGGGTAATCATTACGGGCGGCGGGTTTCGGCCCATGCGCTGCAAGGCACCGAGCAGGGCCGAGATTTGGCCTTCGCGTTGGTCGAGCGAGCCACGCACGACCTTCTCCTGGACCTCCAACTCCGACAGCCGTCCCTCGATGGAAGTCATCTGCGCTTCGCTGCGTTGAATCAGTGCCGCCGTTTCGACCAAGCGCGAGTTGAGGCGCTCGCGTTCAGATTCAAGCTCGACAAGGTCGGTCTGAAGGGATTTGGCCTTCCCTTCGGTTTGCTGCAGTTCGAGGCGCTTCTGTTCCAGTGCGCGGCGCGCGTCGTCCGGCGTTTGCGGCGGGGTTTCCTGGGCGGCAGCGGGCATGGCCTGACGGAGCGCCACGGCTTCGATCCCAAGACCGGCGGTTAGCCCAAGCAGGAGAAAACGGCTCATCCTGCGTTTTTCGGGTTTAAAGTGCGTCACGCGTTCGTGCCTTACCTCGGGTAACGATCCGACCTCGCCGCAGGCTTGGGCAGGCATTTCAGCGCGATCCTTGCCCTCGAAATTAGGGCTTTTGTGGCCGGCGGCAAATTTCATTTGCGTAATGGAGTGCGGCTCTTCAGCTGTGGGCACAGGAAAGCGGCTGCAAGCGGGTTGGATTAGCATTGCCGTTGCTGCACCAAAGGCTTAATCAAATGCCCGCACCCAGCAGGAACGCGCAATGCAGACTGTACTCTACCATTCTACAACGATTGCGGTTATCGCCGTATTCATTGTGCTCCTTCTTGGCTTGCGCGCGATGCTGAAGGGCACCAGTCCGAACCTGAGCCAAAAACTCATGCGCTGGCGCGTAGCTCTGCAATTCGGTGCGATCCTCATCATTATCGCCTACGTTCTCGTGGGTAGGTGAATATTCGGTAGCGCCCGGGCAGGTTAGGCATGGTCGTACTCAATCGAATCTACACGAAAACGGGTGACGCCGGCACAACCGCGCTCGGCTCGGGCGAGCGCGTTCCAAAAACCAGTCCCCGGATCGCGGCCTACGGCACGGTTGACGAAACGAACGCGCAGGTCGGCGTTGCGCGAGTTCAGTTGGCACCTGGCGAAGCGGACGTCGACCAGATGCTCTTTCGGATTCAGAACGATCTTTTTGATCTCGGTGCGGACCTTTGCGTGCCGGACCGGGGCCAGAAGCTGTCTTATGAGCCGCTGCGGATTTCCGATGCTCAGGTGAAGCGCCTGGAGGACGAGATCGATACGCTCAACGCTCATCTGCAACCGCTGCGCTCGTTCATTCTTCCGGGAGGCACGCCCGCGGCGGCGGCTTTGCACGTGGCGCGCACGGTTTCGCGCCGCGCGGAGCGCGCCATGGTCGAGCTTGCGGCGCTGCCGAACGAGCCCGTCAGCGCAGCCGCCCTTAAATACATTAACCGGTTATCGGATTTTCTGTTCGTTGCAGGGCGCTACGTCAACGATCGTGGCAAGGCCGACGTGTTGTGGGTTCCGGGGCAAAACCGGTAGGCGTTGTCTGATGGGCTGGTTCAAAACTGCGGCAGGGGGTAATCGTGTTCGTTCCGCTCGGAGACGACAACCCGCTTAAGGTCATTCCATTCCAATACGTGACGGTCGCGTTGATCGTCGTGAATTTTATTGTCTACGGCCTGGATATCGCCACCGGCAACGCGCTGACGGCGAGCCTTGCGTTCGTGCCCGCCGACATGGCGCGAAGCGGGCTGTTGCAGACTGATTATCCGGCGGCTGAGAGCGCGATCGCTGTCCCGCGGTCGCTGACGCTGCTGACATACATGTTTCTGCACGGCGATTTTCTGCACATCGCGGGCAACATGCTCTTTCTGTGGGTCTTCGGAGACAACGTCGAGGACGCGATGGGGCATGCCCGCTTTCTAGTATTCTATCTTATTTGCGGGGTGGTGGCGGCGTTGTTTCACGCCGCGATGGTGCCCGGCAGCCAATATGCGCTCGTCGGTGCGAGCGGCGCGGTGGCCGGAGTTATCGCCGCGTATCTGATGCTGCATCCGAAGGTTGGTGTCTGGGTGCTGGTGCTGAAATTCATACCTCTACGGATCACAGCCGCGTTGGCTCTAGGCATCTGGATCGCCACACAGTTCGTGATGGTGGCTCTGCCGGATATGGGGCCAATCGCGTGGTGGGCCCATATCGGTGGTCTGATCGCCGGCGCAGTTCTGGTCATTTTCATGCGCCGCCCGGGTGTACCGCTGTTCGACCGCGTGTAGCAGGTCAACCCCAAGCACGGGTTGACGTGCCGCCGCAGGTGCGGGCCGGCTTGTGGCTTCGCAACAGGCGCGACGCAGCGGCAATTGACTTGGCGCAAGGCCCCCCGTAGCTTGCGTTTTCGCAGTTGCGAGAAGAAGTCGCCGGCCTGCGGCACAGCCCGCCCGTCGCCAGCGTTTTTCGCTATCGCGGCACCCACCACCCTTTGAGGGCAAAAAAGCAAAACAATGGGAGCGCCAGGCCGCTGGCGAATGGCATGAAAATCGTTGTGCCTGTCAAACGGGTCGTCGACTACAACGTCAAAATTCGCGTGAAACCGGACGGCTCCGGCATCGATCTCGCCAACGTCAAGATGTCGATGAATCCGTTCGACGAGATCGCCGTCGAAGAAGCGGTTCGATTGAAGGAAAAGGGGACCGCGACCGAGGTCATTGCTGTTTCGATCGGACCGGCGAAAGCGCAGGAGACGTTGCGCACGGCGCTCGCCATCGGCGCCGACCGGGCAATCCTCGTCGAGACGGCCGAAGGCGCAGCCGTCGAGCCGCTGGCGGTGGCAAAAATACTCAAGGCGATTGTCGAGAATGAGAAGCCAGATGCCGTCATTCTCGGCAAGCAGGCGATCGACGACGATTGCAATCAGACGGGCCAGATGTTGGCCGCGTTGCTCGGTTGGCCGCAAGGCACATTTGCTTCGAAGGTGGTCCCGGAAGCGGGCTTCGTTTCCGTAACGCGCGAGGTCGATGGCGGTCTTGAGACGGTAAAGCTGAAACTGCCGGCGGTCGTCACGACGGATCTGCGTTTGAACGAGCCGCGCTATCCGTCGCTGCCAAACATCATGAAGGCAAAGAAGAAGCCGCTCGATGTCAAAAAGCCGGAGGACTTTGCCGTCGATGTCGCGCCGCGCCTCAAGGTTCTAAAGACGTCCGAGCCGCCGACGCGCAAGGCCGGAGTCAAGGTCGGCTCCGTCGCTGAACTCGTCGAAAAACTCAAGACCGAAGCCGGGGTGCTCTAATGGCCGTTCTACTTCTTGCAGAGCACAGCAATTCGGCGCTCTCGCCTGCGACTGCTAAAGCGCTCACGGCCGCGAAGGCGCTGGGCGGTGATGTGCATATCCTTGTTGCCGGTGCCGACTGTCAGGCTGCGGCGCAGGCGGCGGCCAAGCTCGATGGCGTCGCCAAGATTCTCGTCGCGGACGCGCCGCAACTCGCCAATGCGCTTGCGGAAGAAGTCGCCGAGGTCATTTTGGCACTCGCCGGCAATTATGATGCGATCGTTGCGCCCGCGACGGCGGCAGGTAAGAATGTGCTTCCGCGTGTCGCCGCCCGGCTCGACGTCATGCAGATTTCCGACATCATCAAGGTCGTTTCGCCCGATACCTTCGAGCGGCCAATCTATGCCGGCAACGCCATCCAGACCGTGCAGTCGAGCGAAGGAAAGAAGGTCATCACAGTTCGCACGGCCGCATTCCCGGTGGCAGGTGAAGGCGGCAGCGCGGCAATCGAAAACGTGTCCGCGCCAGCGGCGGTGGGTGCCTCGCAGTTCGAGTCGGCTGAGCTGACGAAATCCGACCGTCCGGAACTCACGTCCGCGCGCATCATCATTTCGGGGGGACGCGGCTTGGGCAATGGCGAGAACTTCACAAAATACATCGAACCCGTGGCCGACAGACTGGGCGCGGCCATGGGCGCCTCACGCGCTGCGGTCGACGCCGGGTTTGTTCCGAACGACTGGCAGGTGGGGCAAACCGGCAAAGTCGTGGCGCCAGATCTCTATGTTGCCGTAGGTATCTCAGGGGCCATTCAACATCTCGCCGGTATGAAGGATTCCAAGGTGATCGTCGCGATCAACAAGGACGGAGATGCACCCATTTTCCAGGTGGCCGATTACGGTCTTGTCGCCGATCTATTCGAGGCGCTGCCGGCGCTCGATGCCGAATTGCAGAAAGCCGGCCACTGAAACCGCACCGCGCTTGAGGATCCATAATCGATGATCTCGCATTCGCCGAAGCTGCTGGATAAGACCAAACCGCTGGCGGTGAAGCCGGGCCGGACCATCAATAAGGTCGGCATCATCGGTGCGGGTCAGATGGGAAGCGGTATTGCTCATGTCGTGGCGCTCTCGGGATATAAAGTGGCGCTCAACGATCTGAAGCGTGAATTCTACGACAAGGGCATCGAGACGATCAGCAAGAACATGGTGCGCCAGATCACCAAGGGCGTCATCAAAGAGGAAGACAAGGACGAAGCGCTAAAGCGCATCACCTATGCTCCGAGCATGGAAGCTTTCGGCGACTGCGACATTGTCATCGAGGCGGCGACCGAGAACGAAGAGCTAAAGCACAAGATCTTCGAAGCGCTCTGCCCGCACTTGAAGCCGTCGGCGATTCTGGCGTCCAATACTTCTTCCATTTCGATCACGCGCTTGGCCGCGACGACCGATCGGCCGGAAGACTTCATTGGCATGCACTTCATGAATCCGGTGCCGCTGATGGAGCTGGTGGAACTGATCCGTGGCATTGCGACCGAAGACGAGACGTTTGCCACGGCGAGGGCCTTCGTCGAGAGCCTCGGGAAAACGACAGCCGTGTCGGAGGATTTTCCGGCCTTCATCGTCAACCGTATCCTGCTGCCGATGCTGAACGAGGCAGTCTACACCCTTTATGAGGGTGTTGGTACTGTGGAAGCGATCGACAAGGCGATGAAGCTCGGCGCGCATCACCCAATGGGGCCATTCGAACTTGCGGATTTCATCGGCCTCGATACTTGTCTCAGCGTTATGCAGGTGCTTTACGAAGGGCTTTCGGATTCAAAGTATCGGCCGTGTCCGTTGCTCGTGAAATACGTCGAGGCAGGCTGGCTCGGGCGCAAGACCAAACGCGGCTTCTACGACTATAGGGGCGAGAAGCCCGTGCCCACGCGCTGATGGGCTGGTGGCAGGGCTCGGAACTTTCACATGACAAAAGCGACGCCACCGGTTGCGGTCGTGACTGGCGCGGGGTCCGGCATCGGCCGGGCGGTCGCGTTAAAGCTGCAAACGGCAGGTTACGATGTGGCGCTCCTGGGTCGCCGCCAAGGGGAACTCGACAAGACAGCTGCGGCAGCGGCGCCCGCCGGAGGGCGGGTGGTCGTCGCGCCGGCGGATGTCGCGGATGCGGGTTCGGTGGCCGACGCGTTCGTTCGGGTTCGAGACACTTTCGGCCGCGTCGACGTGCTTTTCAATAATGCGGGGACCTTCGCCGTCGGCACGCCGATCGAGGACATTGCCATCGACGAGTGGCGGCGTGTGGTGGACGTCAATCTGACCGGTGCATTCCTTTGCGCTCAGCAGGCTATCCGCCTGATGAAGTCGCAGACTCCTAAAGGCGGTCGAATAATCAATAATGGATCAATCTCGGCGCATGTGCCGCGCCCGTTGTCGGCGCCCTATACGGCGACGAAGCATGCAATTACGGGATTGACGAAATCGATCTCGCTCGATGGCCGGTTGCACAACATCGCTTGTTCGCAGATTGATATCGGGAATGCGGCCACCGATTTCACGTTGAGGATGGCGGACGGCATCCTACAGGCGAACGGCTCAATGATGCCCGAGCCGCGTTTCGATGCCGAGCACGTGGCGGATGCCGTGCTCTATATCGCCAATTTGCCGCTCAACACGAATGTGCAATTCATGACTCTGATGGCCACGACGATGCCCTTCATCGGTCGCGGCTGATCCCGGTGCATAGTGTGGCTGAGCGCCCGGCCAACGATGCCAGATCTCGATCATCAACCCAAAGAGATCAGCGGATCGCCGTAGTCGAGCGGCGTTTCGAACTGCAGCCCCTGCTGCCCGTTCTTATTCCACACGACGCGGCCACGCAGGCGGCGGCCGCCGCGTAGCTCAACGGTGACACTCTCGCGAAGCTTAAGTTCTCCCTTGCAGGAGATGCCAAGCCCGTTCTGCGAAACGTCGCGCGCAAAGCCGGGGTAGGCGCTGTTGCGTGTATAGATCATGCAAGGCTGCAACAGGGCGTAGCGGGGTTCGCGCCGACGCTGGGGTAGAGACGGCAAGGACACATTGCCGAAATGATCGACAAAGGTGTGCTTGTTGGAGATGACATCCTTCAGGAACTTGGCAAGAACCATGGCGTTCTCGCTGTAGTGGCCCGTCAGGCGCCAACGTGTGTGAGGTTCAAGATCGTGCACGACCTCAAGGGCGTCTTTCGCCAGTTGCCGCCATAGTTCCTCGAGCTGTTGCAAGCGAGCAGGCGTGACTTTGCTGCCGTCGAACGAACCAGATGCCTCGATGATCGGATTCGTCAGCCGCTTGGCATCGGCGAGGTCGACATAGATGCGGGACAAGGTTCGCGCGAGCGAGGCCGGAATCGATAGATCACTCCAAAGCTTGAGCGCAACGGCGACGAGGGCGGCTTCGGCCGGCATCAGATTCTGGCACGACCTCAAGATCCAGGAACGGTCCTTTTGCTGAGCTGCATTGACGATGCACGTCACGCCTCCGATTTGAAGCGCGGTCCAGTGGAACTCGCAAACAAGCGCTTCGAAAAGCGCGTTACCTTCGACCGCGTCGTTGTTCTTCAGCTCTTCACGCGTTTCGGCGCGCGCTTGAGCGGTGGTTGCTTTGTCGCGAAGTCTGAAGGCGTTCAGCATTGTCGAAATCCGTTTCTAGAAGCGCCGCAAGTTGAGCGACGATGTCTTCTCAAGTTTAAAGCTTGCGGTTGAAAAAATTGGAAACAACGCATTCGGGGACAGGGCGAGAGAACAGATATCCCTGAGCCTCGACACACCCTTCGTTGGCAAGTTGCGCGAACTGTTCTTCCGTCTCCACGCCTTCGGCGACCGTGGTCATTTCGAGTGTGTGGCCGAGCTGGACGATGGCGCGACGCAAGGCGGCGGAGCGCTTCTGATCCCCGATCGGCGCCATGAACGAACGGTCGATCTTGATTTTGTCGAACGGAAACGTTTGCAGATAGCTCAACGACGAAAACCCGGTGCCGAAGTCATCAAGCGCAAACCGCACGCCGATGGCGCGCAGGCGCTCCATGACGCACTTGGCCGTTTCCTTGTCCTGAACGAGTAGTGATTCTGTGATCTCGAGCATCAGCCTCGACGCCGGCATGTCGCCGAGCGCATGGGAAACCTTGTCAACCAGATCGTGGCCGCGCAACTGCGCAGCCGAAATGTTGACGGCAACCCAGACATTCTCGGGCCAGCGCCGGGCGTCCCTGCAGGCGCGCTTGAGGACCCAATCTCCGATCTTGTTGATGAGGCCGGCTTCCTCGGCAATCGGGATGAATTCGCTGGCTGGAACGAGCCCGCGCTGGGGATGTGACCAGCGGATCAGTGCCTCGCAGCCCACGACGCGGCGCGTCTGGACATTGACTGTTGGCTGGTAGTGTAATTCAAAGCCGTCTGTTTCGAGGGCTTCCTGCAAGCCTGTTGCAATCTCATGGCGCTGTGCCTGACGCCATTGGAGCTCTTGCTCGAAGTACCCGAACGTGCCGCGACCGGCGGCTTTGGTGCGGTACAGAGCAAGGTCAGCATTTTTCATCAGCTGGTCGGCGTTGTCGCCGTCTTCGGGTGCGATCGTGATGCCGATGCTGGTGCCTATGGAGATAATGTTTTCGCCAAGCTTGAAGGGCTCCGATAGGGCGGCAATGACGCGCTTTGCAACTGTCTCTATATCAGCAGGAGATTTGGGGCCGACTTGAACGATCGCGAACTCGTCGCCACCCAGACGCGCGACGGTGTCGCTTTCGCGCACGACATTCTGCAGGCGTCCGGCGACCGCTCTCAGCAATGCATCGCCCACGGGGTGACCGAGCGTGTCGTTTACCGATTTGAAGCGGTCGAGATCAAGGCAATGAAGCGCCAGCGTGTCGCCGCGGCGAACCCGGGCGAGGGCTTGCCGAATACGATCCTGGAAAAGAGCGCGGTTGGGCAAGCCGGTGAGCGAGTCGTGGTGCGCGAGCCGCGCGATGGTGTCCTGGTCTTTCTTGCGCTCGGTGATGTCGACGTAAGTTGTGACGAAGCCGCCGTCCTTTAGGGGCGTGCCGCGAATTTCAAGGTGCGTGCCGTTGGGCCGGCGTCGTTCGAGCTGATGCGGCACCGGACGCGCAGCTCGTTGCATGCGCTCGCTGACGAGCGCTTCAATGTCGCCGGCTCCATATTCTCCGCGCTCGGCGTTCGAGCGCACGATTTGCTCGAACGTCGGCAGGCCGTTGCGGAACAGCTCATCCGGATAGCCGACGAGATTCTTGACCCTGTCGTTACACAGGATCAGCCGCAAGTTGCGGTCGAACACGGAAATTCCGCCGGGAAAGCTCTCCATAACGCCCTGGAGGGTCGCGGTACGTTCCTGTAGCGCGATATGCGTCTCAACGGCCTTCGTGATTTCGAATTGAAATGAAAGATAGGCTGTGTGCTTGTGGCGGCGGTCCTTCAACGGGACCACGAGTGCATCGACCCAATAGTAGGTTCCGTCGCGTGCGCGGTTCTTGATCGGAGCGCGCCACGGCTCGCCTTTCGATATCTTATCGTACATCCCTTCGAAGAATGCGCGCGGGTGGAATCCCGAGTTCACGATGCGATGTGTTTCTCCCACAAGCTCGTCGCGGCTGTACTTGCTAATACGCGTGAACTCATCGTTGACGTGAATGATGCGCCCGTCGAGCGTGGTGACCGAAACGATACCGAGCTGGTCAAAAGCATCGATGTACGCGCGCGTGCCAAGGGCCTTGTCGATCCTCGGTAGTCGACGGCGTGCGGGCTTTGTGGCTCTGGGCTGGCGCTTTCTGTTTGTTCTTGCGTACGCCGTATCGATCAGGGCAGCCATAGAACCAAATCTCTTTCGACTGCAGACGCGTGTGATCCCGGACGGCGCGATCATTCGCGCGGTCGGAAAGCTCAAGCGGTGCAGAATAAGACATTCCGGTCTATGGCCGGCGCGCAGGGCGGCGTCATGCCTCCGCACATTGCTATTCTCAATCGAAAGGCGTGCGGCCTGCTGATATGAACAACTAGCGCCAATTGCTTAAAAGCTGATTAGCTCTTCTGAAAGCGCAGTGGGCGGCGAGAGAGCAGCTATTTAATTTTCGCCTAACGAATGAATTTTCGCGGTATCTTATCCCTACTCAGAAGGCAGGGATATTGCGTTTTATTCTGCCCGCAGGTGATGGCTTTAGATGACCCCGGTCATAGAAATTCGGAGAGTGATGCTGGCGAAATGCATCGTCGGTTCCGCAGAGAGCAAAAAAGGGCGCTCGCAGCGAAATTGAGCGAGGCGAGGCAAGCAATTCTATTTCTTTGGAGGGGCGCCAGGATATTTCGCGGCTTGGTGGATGTTTATGAACGCTTAATACGGGCACTTCGCCAGTGAACGGCGGATGGATTCTCTCATCTTTATCCGTCGCTGTTTCATTTCGGCTATATACCGCCTAAAACCATCAATACTTTATAGATAATTGCCCGATAATTTCAAATTGCAACTGCTTGATGAAACCACGTCAAGGGCATGAGGCCGCGCAGTTGAGTTGGTCCAATCCAACATGTTTCCGGCTAATAACGCAGCAGGAACAGCGCCATGCCCGTGTTTGCGCGGCCGCGGGAAGAAACGCGGTCGGTTGATGCGAGCCGCAATCCGGGCTTCGCGGTGATTTGGGTCTGTCCGCCTATTCGCCTGTTATCCGGCACATCAAGATCTAACCGTCTTATTCCGCCCGCTCTTCGCAGAGCGAATTAGAACGCACTTATCGGGACCTCAGTCATGATCATCGATCGGCTCAACAGTCACTGGTCCATTATGCGCCGCATTGCGGTGATCGGGGCGATTTTCGTTATCCCGTCGGCGCTGCAGCTCTTTGCGTACTTCAATGAGCAACACGATGCTATTTCTCTGGCACACGAGGAACGCCAAGGCTCCGAGATTGCCAACAGTGTCTGGGCGATCGCGACGCGTAGCGCTAATGGTGAGACGCCGCGCGCAGCTGAGTTCCGTGAGGCCGTGTCGGAAAGGCCCGACTGGATGCTGGTGGACGGCGCAAATAGGATCGGCGAGGCTCAATCCGCCACCGAGAGAGCGACGTTGGTTGCGGCCTTGATGAGACGCATAGGTTCGGTCTCTAAACTCGTCTTCGACCCGCTGCCTGACACCTATTTCTCGCAGAACCTCTTCACGAGTCGGGCGCCGGCGGCACTTGCCGCCGTCAGTGAACTCCAATCGACCATGAGCGGCAACGCGACTCCGGCACGCTTTGGTGCCGCGGCAGGTAAAGTCGTGGTTTCCACGCATGCGCTCGTTAGCGCGGTGGACGACGCTATTTCAAACGATCACACCGGCCGGGCAGATGCGTCACTGGCACCTCTCGCAAAGGCAGCGCGTGGTCTGATCGATACTCTCGACCGGCAGATAGAACCGGCCGCCATGGGAGATGCAACGGCGCGGCTCGCTATTGATAAGGTTCGTGGCGAGCTCGCGACCGCGGTCGCGGATCTCGGGCGCAATGCCAACAAGGTGTTCGGGGAGCAGATCGATGCGCGAATCTCGGCCTTGTGGAACAGCCTCCTGACGATCGGCGCCCTGCTGCTCGTTGCAACGGTGTGCGGTGTCTCGTTTGCTGTACTCATCGCCAAGGGTATTACGGCGCGCTTGCAGGCACTCGCAAACGCGATGAACCGCATCAGCCAGGATGATGCGCAGGTCAGCGTTCCGCACGTAAGCGACACCAACGAGAACGGCGAATTCGCGCGCGCGCTGGAAGTTTTCCGTCAGCGTGTAATTGAACGCCAGGCTCAGACGCAACAGGCGCTCGAAGACTCCAAAAAGGGCCAGGAACAGAGCGACTTCTATGCGCGGGAGCATGAGCGCTTCATGCACGCCTTCACGGATGCGACGGAGCGGATGGCCGCGGGCGACTTTTCGCACAAGATCGTCGAGAAGGTTATTCCGGAATACGAGCCAATCATCGAGCAGATGAACATAATGATGAGCAAGCTCGATGCAGCTCAGCATGCGAAGCTGGAGGCCGAGAGCAATCTCAACGCCGTCATAGCAACTTTGGGCGAATCGCTCGCCGCACTGGCGGCCGGCGATTTGGAAGCGTCATTCGACCGCGAGGTCACTCCCGAATTCGAACGGTTGAAGGCCGACTTCAATTCGGCCGTAATCGAGCTGCGGAACACGCTGGCCGAGGTGAAGAAGGCTGCCGGTGGTATCAAGGTCGGGACCGACGAAATCTCTCAGGCATCCGACGAGCTTGCACGCCGTACCGAGAACCAGGCCGCGAGCCTTGAGCAGACCGCCGCCGCGATCAAAGAGATAACGCAGACCGTGAACAAGACAGCCGAGGGTGCGAGCGACGCTCGTCACACGGTGTCGGTTGCCAAGTGCGATGCCGAAAAGGGCGGCGAGGTCGTGCGGCGCGCGATTGATGCGATGACGGGCATCGAAAGCTCGTCCAAGCAGATCAGTCAGATTATCGGCGTTATCGACGAGATCGCATTCCAGACGAACCTCCTTGCGCTCAACGCCGGCGTCGAAGCGGCGCGCGCGGGTGACGCCGGCCGCGGCTTCGCGGTTGTCGCGTCCGAGGTGCGGGCACTGGCACAGCGCTCGGCGGAGGCGGCAAAAGAGATCAAGGGATTGATCTCCGCCTCCACCGCTCAGGTTTCGCAGGGCGTGCAACTCGTCGGCGAGACGGGCCAGGCGTTGACACGCATCGTCGCGCAGGTCGCGGAGATCGACGCGATCGTCAACAGCATTGCGTCGAGCGCGACCGAGCAGGCCCATGGCTTGGGCCAGGTCAACGTTGCGGTCAATGAGATGGATCAGGTGACGCAGCAGAACGCTGCGATGGTCGAGGAATCAACCGCGGCGACGCAAACCTTGCAGCAGCAGACGCAGGATCTTGCGCGGATGGTGAGCCGCTTCAAGACGGGCAACGACGTCGAAACGCACGCTTACGGCGCGCGTCGAGAGGCGAAGTCGCCAGTCATCAAAGCGATGCGTGCACCCAAGAAACTCAAGGTCGCGAGCGGTGGTAGCCATGCGTCGTCCGGCGCGAACTGGGAGGAATTCTAATGGGTCAGCACGTCACGAATGCTCCGACGGGTTCCGTTCGCGTGGTCATTCTGCCGGAATGTTGCGACACGAACGCAGCCCGCGCCATCATGAGCGAATTTATCTCTGCGCGGGGCGCATCTGTAGAGGTTGACGCAAGTGGGGTGAGCCGGGCTGGGGCGCAATCACTGCAAGTGATTGTCTCTGCGGCCCGTACGTGGGAGGCGGATGGCTGCGAATTCAAGATCGTGCGGCCGTCCGACGAATTCATCAATTCCATTACGCTGTTGGGACTCAACTAGAAGATCTGGTCTTTCAGGGATTTGCGGACATGGCCAAGACCATTTTGACGATCGACGATTCGCGTACCATGCGCGACATGTTGAGGATGGCGCTGACCGAAGCGGGCTTCAACGTTGTGCAGGCCGTGGATGGCGTGCACGGGCTTGAAGTTCTGCGCCAGTCGGCCAAGCCGGATGTCATCGTGACTGACATCAACATGCCTAAGATGGACGGTTTCGGTGTTATCGAGGCAGTTCGTAAGGATACGGCCTACCGCACCGTTCCGATCCTGGTTCTGACAACGGAGTCGGACGACGCGAAAAAAGCGCGCGCCAAGGCCGCAGGCGCCACCGGTTGGATCGTGAAGCCGTTCGAGCCGACGAAGCTGATCGCGGCTATCCGCAAGGTTGCAGCCTGACCATAGAATCCGGGGGGATCACGTGGATACGATGGAGGCCATTCGCCTGACTTTTTTCCAGGAGTGCGAAGAGCAACTCGTGGAAATGGAGTCAGGATTGCAAACGATGAGCGAGGGCGATCTCGATAGTGAGATCGTCAACGCAGTCTTTCGTGCCGTGCACTCAATCAAGGGCGGTGCCGGCGCGTTCAAACTGCAAGCGCTCGTGCAATTCGCGCATACGTTTGAAACGGCGCTCGATCACGTTCGTTCCGGCAAGCTCGCGCCGAGTGCCGACGTCATGAAGGTGATGATGCGGGCGGCCGACGTTCTGTCCGACCTCGTGCAGGCGGCGCGCGACGGCAATTCCATTCCCGAGGCGAGCTATGAAGCGGTCGCCAACGATGTCAGGTCGCTGACGAATGCCGGAGGACAGCCGGAGGAGGAAGAGGTTATCGACTTCCAGCCGATGGTGATTGATTTTGCGCCGGCAATCGAGATTCCAGACGTACCTCTCGTCAACACCTACACGATTTCCTTCAAGCCACACGCCGATCTCTATCGCAAGGCCAACGAAACGCTGTTGCTCTTCCGCGAACTGGAGCGGCTCGGCGAAATTCACGTGGCTTGCGACGATCAGGCCGTGCCGACGCTCGATGCCTTCGACCCTGACGAGACTTATCTCTCCTGGACAATCGAGCTTACGACGGAAAATGACCGGCCGAGCGTCGAAGA
Organism: uncultured Hyphomicrobium sp.; assembly: GCA_964651805.1. Classification (GTDB taxonomy): domain Bacteria; phylum Pseudomonadota; class Alphaproteobacteria; order Rhizobiales; family Hyphomicrobiaceae; genus Hyphomicrobium_B. Next base: position 266,148 of record CAZYXX010000002.1, read on the forward strand.
GGTCTTCGAGTTCGTTGATGGCGAATGCGACCTCAAGGTCGATGGCGGTAACGAGACGCCGGCCGCCGACATCGACATCGCTGCGCTCCTTGCGCAGGTCGCCTCCGAGCCGACGGTGGCATTCTCGTCTAACTCGCCGACGGCGGAGGGGGTAGAGCCTGCGCCGGTCGGAATGACGGACGTGCCACCGCAGGCCGAAGCGCCGGTCTTTCAGGTCATTGAAGGCTCAAAAGGCGAAGCGAAGAACAGTTCGTCGGCAGCCGCGCCGTCGCAGGGCACTATTCGCGTCGAGTTCGATCGCGTGGACCGCCTGATCAACCTCGTCGGCGAGCTCGTCATCAACCAGTCAATGCTATCGCAGCGTGTGGCAGAGGCCGATTTCCCCGGCTCATCATCGATCATGATGGGTCTTGATGAACTCGAGCAGCTGACCCGCGAGATCCAGGAAAGCGTGATGGCGATCCGCGCGCAGCCGGTCAAACCGCTGTTCCAGCGCATGTCGCGCATTGTGCGCGAAGTGGCAGATGCGACAGGTAAGGAGGTCCGGCTCAGGACCGACGGCGAAGGAACGGAAGTCGACAAAACTGTCGTCGAGCGTCTCGCCGAACCTCTGACGCACATGATCCGGAACGCGGTCGATCACGGCATCGAGTCGCCCGAGGTGCGCGTCGCGAACGGCAAACCCGCGGAAGGCGCGGTACGGCTTTCGGCGGCACATCGTTCGGGCCGCATCGTTATAGAGATCGAAGACGACGGTGCCGGTATCAATCGGCAGAAGGTCAAGGAATCGGCGATCAAGAAGGGCCTTATTCCCGCGGATGCTCAATTGAGCGACAGCGAAATCGACAATCTTCTGTTCCTGCCAGGCTTTTCGACGGCAGCGACCGTCTCCAACATTTCCGGTCGCGGCGTGGGCATGGACGTCGTTAAACGTTCGATCAATGCCCTTGGCGGGCGCATCAGCATCGCGTCGCGTCCGGGGAAGGGTTCGACGTTCTCCCTCAGCCTTCCGCTGACGCTCGCGGTTCTGGACGGTATGGTCGTGACGGTCAACGAGGAGACGCTCGTTGTGCCGCTGACGGCGATTATCGAGACGCTGAAGCCTCGGGTGAGCGACATCCACACGCTCGGCGCTGATGGTCGCGTCATAGCGATCCGCAACACTATCGTGCCGCTGATCGATGTCGGGTGCGAACTCGGCCTGCGCAACGAGCCGGCCGATCCCGAGAATTGTGTCGTGATCCTGGTCGAGGTCGAAGGTGGCGGCCGAAGTGCGCTGCTCGTAGATGGCATCCAGGATCAGCGCCAGGTCGTGATCAAGAGCCTGGATGTGAACTACCAGACTATTCCGGGAATCGCAGCTGCGACCATTCTGGGCGATGGGCGGGTCGCGCTGATCCTGGACGTGGACGGCGTGCTGCAGCTGTCGCGCGGCGACAGCGGCGCTCAGGAATTGCGTACAGGTACCGGAGGATAGGATTATGCAGGACAACACCACTCTGACGGCCGTTGCCACGGCGCGTGAGTACGTTGCGTTCCGCATCGGGGCGCAAGAGTATTGCGTCGACATCATGTCGGTTCGCGAAATTCGCGGGTGGACGCCGGCGACGCCACTCCCGCACTCGCCGCGACATATGCGTGGCGTGATCAACCTGCGCGGCGCGGTGCTTCCCATCGTCGACCTGGCGTGCCGCTTCGGTCTGTCAATGACCGAACCGACACCGCGCAGCGTCATCATCGTTGTGCAGGTAGAGCGCAAGCTCGTTGGCCTTCTGGTCGATGCAGTCTCCGATATCCTGACGGTCGCCGATTCCGTTATGCAGCCGACGCCAGAGGTCGCCTCTGAAGTCGCAAAGTCGTTCGTTCGCGGCGTGCATGCCATCGACGGGCGGATGATCGGCGTCATCACACTCGACAACGTTCTTGATACGGAAAGAAAAGTTGCAGCATGAGTCAGGCTCTCGCCCACCGTGCGACGACTGAGGACGCGCCGCTGGTGCCCGGCGAGTTCGCGATGTCGGCGCGCGATTTTTCCGAGATCGCCGCGATCGTCAAGGCGACGTCGGGCATCGATCTGCCTCCGTCGAAGGCGGCCCTGGTCTATTCGCGCCTGGGAAAGCGTCTGCGCGAGCACGGGCTCGATACGTTTCACGCATACTGCGATCTTGTCCGGGATGACCAGGACGAACGGCAACGGATGATTGCGGCGATTACCACGAACGTGACGCGCTTCTATCGCGAGCCGCATCACTTCGATCATCTGCGCGAAAAGGTGTTAAGGCCGCTCGTCGATGCCGCGCGCCGCGGTGAGCGAGTGCGGTTGTGGTCCGCCGCCTGCTCGACGGGGCAGGAGCCCTATTCGATGGCGTTGACGGTGCTTTCGGTCCTTCCGGAAGCTCCCCGACTGGATGTGCGAATTCTGGCGACCGATCTCAATCCGTTCGTCGTCGAGCACGGTCGCCGGGGCATCTACGAGGAACAGGAGCTTGCGGATGTGCCGGCAGATTTGCGGCGACGGTGGTTCGAGGCCATTTCGTCGGATGGTGGACGCCGCTGGCAAGCGAACGAGGATGCGCGTGCGCTCGTTTCGTTCCGCGAACTCAACCTGCTCGGCCGATGGCCGATGAAGGGTCAGTTTCATGCGATCTTCTGCAGAAACGTCGTGATCTATTTTGATCGGCCGACACAAGTGACGCTTTGGGACCGGTTCGAAAAACTGATTGCACCCAAGGGCGCCCTCTACATCGGCCATTCGGAGAGGCTTTCCGACGACGTCGGCGGCAAGTTGGGTCAAGACGGAATCACGACGTACGTGAAGCGAGATGGTGCAGGGCGATGAAGAAAGTCAGAGTTCTAATTGTCGATGATTCAGCGACCATGCGTGCGCTCATCGCTTCGGCAATCGTTGCTGATCCGGAGCTCGAGGTTGTCGGCGAAGCCGGCGATCCGTACGAGGCGCGCGAAGCAATCAAGGCGCTCAATCCGGATGTCGTGACACTCGATGTCGAAATGCCGAAAATGACCGGTCTCGAATTTCTCGAGAAGGTCATGCGACTGCGGCCGACGCCCGTCATCATGGTGTCTACGCTCACCAAGCGCGGCGCGGACGAAACGATCAGGGCGCTTGAGATCGGTGCCATCGATTGCATCGAGAAGCCGCGTCCAGGGAACGAGCATAACTTCGAGGAACTGCCCTTCAAGGTCAAGATCGCGGCATCAGCGCGAGCGCGCTCGCGCGCGTTCGAGCGGCCGGCACCGGCAAAGAACAGTTTGGACGTGGTACGCAATGCCGCTTACGTCCCCGATGGACGTGTGGTGGCGATCGGGGCATCCACCGGCGGCGTCGAGGCGCTCATCGAGGTTCTTTCGCACTATCCACCGAACTGCCCGCCGACCGTCATCACCCAGCATATGCCGCAGAGTTTCACGCAGAGCTTCGCGCAGCGGCTGGATCGGCTGTGTGCAGCGACAGTGCAGCAGGCGACAAACGGCGCCCGACTTCAGACCGGTCACGTGTACTTGGCGCCGGGTGGCAATGCGCATCTGGAAGTCATCGGAAATGGCGGCGACTATCGTTGCCGCTTGCGCGTGGCAGACCGAGTGAACGGCCACTGCCCTTCGGTCGACGTTTTGTTCAATTCCGTCGTCAAGACGTGCGGCTCAAATGCGGTCGGCGTCATTTTGACGGGCATGGGCAGGGACGGCGCCGCCGGCCTGCGCGCGATGCGCGACGTTGGCTGCAAGACATTCGGACAGAACGAGGCCAGCAGCGTCGTCTATGGGATGCCGAAAGCAGCAATGGAATTGGGAGCCGTTCAAATACAACTTTCGCTTGAGCGCATTTGTTCGGCGATCATCTCTGAAACCTCAGCCGGATAATACGACAAGGAGACGTCGAAATGCCGTCAATGCAGCAATTGCTGATCATGGTCGTCGACGATACGTCGGTAAGCCGCGCGCTACTGACGGATGGACTCGACCAGATCGGCCTGAAATCCGTGAAGGTCGCCAAGGACGGCGAGGAGGCAATCAAATTGATGGCCGCCAGTCCGTGCCATCTGGTGATTTCCGACTACAATATGCCGAAGATCGACGGCTTGCAGCTGCTCAAGGTTCTGCGCCAGCACGGCCCAACGAGCAAGGTTGGCTTCATTCTGGTCACCGGCAAGGGCGATAAGGCTCTTATCGATGAAGGCAAGAAGTGGGGACTGAACAACTTCCTCGCCAAGCCGTTCACTGTTCCCCAGTTGAAAGCCTGTGTAGAGGCCGTGGTCGGAAAGCTGACATGAACGACGATGGTCGACACGAGCGACGGGTCAACATCGTCCAGGGCGAGTTCTATGTTACGAACGATCCCGCCTTGATGGTGTCGACGTTGCTTGGATCGTGCGTTGCGGCTTGCATTCGTGATCCGATTGCGAAGGTGGGCGGCATCAATCACTTCTTGCTTCCTGGGAACTCGTCAGATGCTCGAGGCGCCGACGAGCGAATTGGCGTGCATCTCATGGAGCTTCTGGTCAACGGACTGCTCAAAGCGGGTGCGCGGCGCGAGAGGCTTGAAGCTAAAATATTCGGCGGCGCCCGGATGATCGGCGGGTTGCTCGACATCGGTAAAAGCAACGTCAGTTTCGCGGAGCGCTTCCTCAACAATGAAGGAATCGCCGTGAAGCAGGGCAGCATCGGTGGCAACCGGGGCCGGCGCATTCAATACTGGCCGGTTTCCGGACGCGCTCGCCAGAGCTTTGTCAACGGTCCGCATGCACTGGATATCCGACCTGCGCCCGCTGTCAGCCCCGTTACGGTCAATGCCGGCGAGCTTGAGCTTTTCTAGTGTGAGTGCCTGGAGGGAGACAAAAGTGAGCGACTTGGACTTGAAGACGGGTGCCACTCTGGACGGCGGCCTGGTGCCGACGGTGGATGTGCTCGCCAAAATCAGCACCGAGTTGCGCGAGCTCGCGGCTTCCGTCGACGGGCTTGAGGCGCTCGTGGGAAATCTCGTTGTTGCCGGTGGCTTCGGTGGGTCCCAATCCGTCTACGAGTTTCAGACGCTCGATCGGTTGCGTCAGAGCATCAGCGGTATCGCGGATTTTCTCGAAGCGGCACAGATCGTGCCTGATGATTGTCGTATCGATGCGCTCAAGGCATCGAAAGCGGTTACCCTCGCGGCGCTTAGCCGGCGGCTTGCCATGCAAACGAATGAAGACGCCGCTGCCGACGAATGCGGTTTGCTTGAGCTGTTCGACGACGTTGCATAGGCGTCGAAGCGATCTTTAGAAGATCTGCATCAACAACAGCACCAAGGCGGCGGCGCTCAGTGCGGCAAGCAGCGCCGTTTTGCCGACGCGTCGTTGGGCTATTGAAGATTCGCCGAGCCGTGACATGTAAAGGCGTCCGGCATTTGGCGGCATGGCGTCGGTCGGCGTGTCGACGTTTTGGAGCTGCCTATTTTTGAAAAGCGGTGATCCGAGCGCGACTACGACGTCCGGCCGTGCGTTGACTGTCGCTGAAGCGGCGGTTGCGATATCGGTCAATATGACGGAGTCAGGCCTAGGCATGCGTGGTCCATCGTTGCCGAGGTAGTTCGAGACAGCGCGCGTTGCGGGAGACTCTGCCGATGGGAATTTGCTCGCATCCGCGGTAGCGGGATCGAGGAGATGAGCGTCGATCATTCTTGCGGTGAGGCGCACACGGCCGGGATCGAAACCGGATGGAATATGCTTGGCGCTGACGGCGGTTTGCCTTTGCGTGGTTGTGTTGACTGCGGTTGTCGTCGTGCGTGGGCGCAGCAGGCCATCGAGTAGGCGTTGCCTAGCTTCCGACAACAGCTCCGCGGCAACTAGGCGCGCATCCGGCCCCGTGATGCTCATTGGTCAGCCTTGGGTGAAACGCATTTCAATTGGGCGGCGCCTGCAGTTTCTCTGCCAAATAGGCGAAAACATCGCCGACTGGCTCATCATTCAGATCCTGCTTCATGGCTTCATACAGGCGGGGAACGATCTGGACGGCGCGATCGAGCTGGGCATCGCTTCCGGGGCGATAGCCGCCAATCGTTCGCAGATCGCGGGAATCCTCGTATCGCGACACGAGCTCGATGATCTGGGCGGCAAAGGTCGCCTCGTTCTTGCCGCGGATCTTCGGCGCGAGACGTGAGATCGATGCGAGCGGGTCGATCGCCGGATAGCGGCCTTGGGCGGCGATCGCGCGGTCCAGGACAATGTGGCCGTCCAGGATGCCGCGAACCGCGTCGGCGATGGGGTCGTTATGGTCGTCGCCGTCGACAAGTACGGAGATGATTGCCGAGATCGTGCCGGAACCCTCGGCACCCGGTCCGGCACGTTCGAGAAGGCGCGGTAACGCGCCGAAGACGCTCGGAGGAAAGCCGCGGGCTACCGGTGGTTCGTTGCTCGCCAGTGCCAGCTCGCGGATGGCGTGGGCGTAACGTGTGATCGAGTCGACGATCAAAAGTACATTGCGGCCGAGGTCACGGAAGTATTCTGCCAGACACATGGCCGACGTCGGGGCGAGGCGGCGCATCATCGGACTCTCGTCGGCGGTGGCAACAACGGCGACGACCTTGTCGCGACATTCCGCCATCGCATCGTCGAGAAAGTCGCGCACCTCGCGGCCACGTTCGCCGACGAGACTCAAGACGACGACATCGAACGCCATGGCGCGACTCAGCATTGCCAGCAGCGTCGATTTGCCGACCCCGGAGCCTGCAAAGATGCCGACGCGCTGCCCGGCGCAAACCGGCGTAAAGAGGTCGATCGCCTTCACGCCTGTCACAAGGTGCTTGCCGAGACGCTCGCGGCTCATGGCCTTCGGCGCGCCATTGTGAATCGGGATCGTTCTCGGTCCTGGCTGCAACGGGCCGAGGTCGTCGATGGGCTCTCCGACCGGGTTTACGGCGCGTCCCAGCCAGGATTCATGTGGAGAGAGAGCGATCGGACCGCACAGAGCCGTCACGCTCGCTCCGAGTTCGACCTTCATTCCCATGGCAACCGGCGTCACGTTGATCGTTTCGCGGTCGATGTTGGCGACCTCGGCGATGAGATCGCCAGAGTTTGTCGCAATCGATACCGCTTCGCCGATCGATACGAACCGGGAGAGGCCCGCGACAGTGATGAAACTCGGGCTGATGCGCGCGACCGTTCCTTGAGCGGAGAACGCAGGACGGGCCGTGGTCGCCGCCGTCACCAGACGGTTCAAGCGATCCAGGGCTTCGAAAGGTTGCGACGATGCGCTCATCTGGACCTGGTCAATTCAAGCTGCGAGCACCCATCGTGGATTTGCACCGAAACGCGAGGCGTCACGATCCCGACAGGATTCGGATCGCGTCCTGCTGTGCCGTTTCCATGTCCGAAATCGTGCCGGATACTGCCTCGAATGCACGCTGTATCGCGATCAGCCGGGACATTTCGGTGATGCCATTGACGTTTGATTTTTCCACGAAGCCTTGGACGACGCCGCTGGCCGCAAAGTCAAGTTCGGGCGTCGGCACGACGTCGGGAATGACGGACGCGCCCTCGCCGCGAACCAGGTTGGCATTCGGGTCCATGCGGAATAGGCCGACGGCGCCTAAGCGGCGACTGCCTTGTGTCACGGTACCGTCGCCGGCGATCAGCGGTGTCGGACCGTTCGGATCAAGCTGCAAGGGCGAACCGCTCGAATCAAGCATGGGGAAGCCCGAGAGTGTTCTGAGAGTGCCATCTGGGTCCATGCGCAGTCGGCCATCGCGCGTGTAGGCAGTGCCATTGGCGGTCTCGATACCGAACCACGCTTCGCCACGCACGGCGATGTCGAGCGGATTGCCTGTGCTCGTCATTTCGCCGGCTGCCATCGAAAGATGGGTCTTGCCGCGTGAGACGTAGCTGACCGACTCACCGCTCACCTTCGACATCAGCTCCTCGAAGGAGACTTCCTCAGCGCGGAATCCCGCAGTCGAGGCATTGGCGACGTTGTTAGCGACGGTCTCCAGGCGGCGGTTGAGCGAGAGTTGGGCCGACATCGCGACGTAGATCTTGGATTGCATGGCGGCCCTGCGATCGCGGTCCTGGCTGGGCGAGCGATCGCCCGCCGTTCGATCCGTGATGCTACAATGCATCGGCTTGCAGGAGCCTGACCCTGCAGGCACCGGTTCGCCCGTCCCAGACAAGTTCCGCGCAAGGCAAACGTTCGCTGATGGAGCCTGGGGAACTCCAATCCGGGACAGCGCTCGTGACCATCATTGCCGGCCTAGCCATAACGCTCATCTGTATGCTCGGCGGCTTCATGGCGATGGGCGGTCATGTCAACGTCATCTGGCAGCCTTGGGAGTATGTGATCATCTGCGGCTCGGCGGTCGGGACTTTCGTCGTCGCTAACCCGATGAAGACAATCAAGGATACGGGCAAGGCCACGACGGAAGCGTTTAAGAACTCGGTGCCGACCGAACGCCACTACATCGAGCTGCTATCGCTCTTGTTCTTCATGATGCGCGAACTGCGCAACAGATCGCGCGCTGAGATCGAGACGATCATCGATGCTCCGAGCGAAGCGGACGTTTTCAAGCGCTCTCCAACTGTTCTTGAGAATCAAGAGCTTACGACGTTCATCTGTGACTATTTCCGGCTCATCATCATGGGGAACGCCCGCACCCATGAGATCGAAGCTCTGATGGACGAGGAGATCGATACCGTCCGGCACGACAAGATGAAGGCCCAGCACGCGCTGGTGGCGGTGGGCGATGGGCTTCCGGCTCTCGGCATCGTCGCGGCTGTTCTCGGAGTCGTGAAAGCGATGGGTGCCATCGACCAGTCACCGGAGATTCTCGGTCAGCTTATTGCGTCGGCGCTCGTTGGCACGTTCGCCGGCATCTTCTTTTCGTACTCTATTGTTGGTCCGCTGGCGACGAAGGTAAAAGTGGTGCGTGACAAGAACCTCCGCCTTTACGTGATTGTGAAGCAGTCGCTTCTGGCGTTTATGAACGGCGCCATGCCGCAGGTGGCCATCGAGCACGGCCGCAAGGCGATTTCCGCATACGAACGTCCGACGATCGATGCGGTGGAAGCCGCTACGATGGGCGGTGGCGATCGCGCGGCGGCCAAGACCAAAGAGGCGGCGTAGTCCGTGACGGATGCCGCGACATACGCCAGAACCGCGCAGCCGATAGCAAAGGCCCTGACGGCGGGACAAAACCGCCCTGAACGGCTTCCCGGGTTGCTTTCGGTATTGGGGCAGCTGCCCAAGGAATTGACGGAAGAGTCAAAGTCGGTCGTCTACCTGCAACCTAAAATCCGCCTGCTCGACGTAATGACGGCGACGTTCGCGGAAGCCTCCGCCGCGCCTGACGGCGGTGTCATTGGCGCGGTCTGGGCCGAGAAGTGGCGGCAGCGCGTATACTTCCTTTCTGATTCGATCATGGCGGCGCTGTTTGTCGAAGTTGCGTGCGGCGGTGAGACCCCGCCTCCGCCGCGTCCCTCGGGACGCCCGGTGTCGCAGACCGAATGCAATATCATAGCGGTGGTCTATAAGCGCCTCGCGCGCGCGCTTACCAATGCATTCTCGATCTTGGTCGACGTCACCTTCGAAGTCGCCGCGGTTGCCGAGAAGCTTGAGGCGGAACACCTCATACGTCCTGCGTCACCCGTCATTACCGCCAGACTTTCGGTCGAATGGCTCGGCGAAGTTGGCACGATCTCCGTCATTATACCGCTTGCTGCCATCGATCCCATACGGGCGACGCTTGCCCACGCGCCTGCATCTGAATCGGTTTCGCTCGAGCCGGAATTGCAGACCGACTGGTCGCGGCAGCTGTCCGAAGAAATCGCGCGGGCCTTCGTTGAGGTCGAGGCCGTCCTGGAAGAGCGCCCTATCGCCTTGAGCGAAGTCACCCGTTTTTCGGTGGGTCAGATGATCACTCTCGAGTGCGCATCGATTTCAACGGTGCGGCTCGATGCGGAACAACGCCCGGCTTTCTGGTGCGAATTGGGAAAGAGCGGCGGCAGCCTGCTGCTGCGCGTCGAGCGATCATACGATGCGAACGATGAGCCCTATGAGCTGATCTAGGCGTCGGTACGCAAGGTTGTGACAGGTTTGGCAGGCGATTGTGCCTGAGAGGAAGGAAGAGCAGGGCGCAAATGGCGGCAAATGGGCCAATGGAAGGGGGCCAGGTGGAACTGGCGGGGTTCGCGCCGGACGCGGGCCTCACTCTCGATGACGTGCCGGCCATGGGTCTCGGCATGATGGATGCGCCGCAACTGGAGGACAGCGTGCAAGCTCTTGCGGAGCCTGTCCAGAGCGGTCCCGTCGCGATCGGCGAGGGAAATGCGATGATCATGGACCTTCCCGTCATCATGAAGGTGGTCCTGGGTTCGGCGAAAATGCCGCTCGCCTCCGTTGCCAAGTTGGCCAAGGGCTCGGTTGTCAAGCTCGACAAGAAGGTAGGCGAGCCCGTCGACATCCTGGTCAACGGCCGGCTGATCGCGCGTGGTGAGTTGGTGGTGCTGGACGAAGAGGAATCGCGATTCGGCGTGGTGCTGACGCACGTGGGTCCGCCAACGCAGACGGGCCGATAAGCCAACGCGAGGATGAACGTGACGGCAGTGGGAGGAAGTCGGCGGACGTTGACCGGTCCTGAAAAGGTCGGTCTGCTACTGCTCGCGCTCGGCAAGGAAAAGGCCGACCTCCTGCTTAAGAAATTCGATTCCGAAGAGCTCAACATCATCATGCGCTCGACGGAGGTCATGCCGACGCTCAGCGGCGCCGAACTCGAGGCGATCGTCGAGGAATTCGACAGCAAGATCGGACAGGGACTGCCGTTTGTCGGGCGGCCCGACGAACTTAAGCGTCTGATCAGCGGCGCGATCACGAAAAATCGGTCGGCCTCTGACGCCAATGGTCAATCCGATGAGCGCCAAGACGTGTGGTCGCGTCTACCCGATCTGCCGGATGACGCGCTTTTCGGCTACCTCAGTCGCCAGCATCCGCAAATTGCGACATACCTCTTGTACCGGCTCGGACCCGAGAGGGCGACGGCGGTGGTGAAGCTTTTTCCCGCATCGCACCGGAACGATCTCTTTAACCGCACGCTCGGGCTAAGGACCGTTCAGCAGCCGGTCGTCGAGGCGCTCGAGCAGTCGATCTATGAAGAGTTTTTCGCGATCGATAAAGGGTCGGCCGACAAGCACGTGGCGCTTGCTAGCATCCTCAGCAACTTCGAAAAGTCTGAAACGAGCGAAAGTTTGAGCTTCCTTGCGAGCCTTCGCCCGAAGGATGCGGAGGCTATTCGCAAGATGATTTTCAAGTTCGAAGATCTCGCGAAGCTCGCGCCGAAGGCGCTTACCGTTCTCATGGACGGCGTGCCCGTCGAGCGCGTGGTCCTGGCGCTGCAAGGCATGGACGGCGATTTTCAGCAGAAGGTCGTCTCGGCGCTGTCGCCTCGTGCGCGCCGCATGGCGGAGGCCGAATTGCAGGGTGGCGCCACCGCTCAGCCGCGAGATGTCACCGAGGCGCGGCGTGCAATGGTCGATTCCATCCTGAAGCTCGCAGCCGACGGTGTAATCGAGATCGGCGTCGGATCGGTCATCGAGGAATCGAGTCATTAGGCCTTAAGGATTCCTCGTGGCTGAATCGCGCGACAAAGAGAGCCAAACAGAAGAGGCAACCGACAAGCGCCTCACCGATGCGCGTCTCGAAGGCAACGTGCCCGTTACGCGGGAGGCTGCCAATTTTGGTTTTCTCATCACAAGCATAGTCGCAACAATTGCGGTTTCGACGGTTAGCGGTGGCAAGCTTGCCGAGTTGCTTGTCGGGCTCTTCGGCAATGCCGGCAGCTATCGGCTCGACAATGGCGGCGATCTGGCTTTGCTCGTTTCCAATATCGCGCTGACTCTTACGATTATCGTCGTACCTGTCCTGCTGATGTTCACGCTAGCGGGCGTTGCGGCAGCGCTTATCCAGAATCCTCCGGCGCTGGTCTGGAAGCGCGTGATGCCGCAAGCATCGCGGCTTTCGCCCATGAAGGGGTTCAAGAGGTTGACGGGGCTTTCGGGCCTGTTCGAATTTCTCAAGACTACGCTGCGCTTCTGGCTCATGGCGATTGTCGGCGCCTGGGTGATCTACGGCGACTGGACGATGTTTCGCGACGCGATCCAGCTTTCCAGCGATGGTATCCTTCATATCTGGATGAAATCGACCTTCAATATCCTGGTCGCCCTCGCCGTCATTTCCGCATGTCTGCTCGCGCTCGATTGGCCGCTTGCCCACATCATGTGGCGCCGCGGCCTGCGAATGTCGCACGATGAAATCAAGCAGGAACGCAAGCAGATGGAGGGTGACGCCCTCATCAAGAATCGTCGGCGTGCGATTGCGCGTGCCCGGCTAAAGCGGCGCATGACGCGCGACGTTTCGCGCGCGACGCTCGTGATTGCCAACCCGACGCATTTCGCCGTGGCGCTGCGATACGTCCGCCAGGAGGGTGGTGCGCCAAAGGTTGTCGCCAAAGGTCAGGACAACATCGCGTTGGCGATCCGACGGGTGGCGGAGGAGAAGGGCATTCCGGTCGTCGAAGACAAGGTCCTGGCAAGGTCCTTGTATTCAAAGGTCGAGGTGGATCAGATGATTCCGGTCGAATTCTACCGTGCGATCGCGGAAATCCTGATCCGTCTCCAGTCGCGGCAGCGCCAAGTTGCGGCGGGACGTGCGTGAGGGAGCGGACCGCGGCATGATTCCGGCACATATCGAGCGATCTCACGTGCGTGAAAAGATCCTCGGTGACAATATCCGTGGCGTTGCCGCGGACTTGCGTCTTATCGACCTGCCGGATCTTGTCACGTATTTGCGCACCTCGCAGCTTGGCTGCATCGGCGCTCTGGTGCAGGCGTCGATCGAGTTATCCTTCAAGCAGGACACGTTGATGTTCGCCTATTCGGGCGACGTGTCGCTCGAATGGGGGCAGCCGCCGCGTCTGTCGTTCGACATGGAGTTTCATCACGATCAGGTGCACGTCTATTTCCGGCTGATGCTGGAGGCGCATCTGGCGGGCGTCGAGATTACATACATCTCGTTCGACAATCCCGGCGCGGAGCCTGACCACAACACAGAGCGGTTGAAGCGCGCGCTCGAATCGGCGCGGCTCAACCAGCACGTGGCCTGACCCAAACCTGACGTTAGAAACCTGCGGCGGACGCCCAGGGCAAGTTCTGCGCAAGACTCAATGCCGATGCTTCGTAGAGAGGGATTCTGCGGGCAAAGCCATGACGTCTTTGGGGCTATTCGACCTAGCATTTCGCCAGAACGAGTGGCTGGCGAAACGTCAGTCCGTAATCGCGTCCAATATCGTCAACGTGAACACGCCGGGCTATCAGGCCAAGGACGTGTCGGCGTTCGAAAACGTCATGCGCAACAGCACGCCGATGGCGGGAACCGACAGCGCACATTTTACCGGAGGCGGCCCAGGTTCGACCGAGGCCGTCGTGCGCAACGCCGAGGGCGCGGAGAGCGTGCATTCAGGAAATAACGTGAGCCTGGAAAGCGAATTCATGAAATCGGGCGAAGTGATGCGCTCTTACTCCATCAATTCGCGAATTATCACGGCCTTCCACCGCATGGTGCTGGCTGCGGCTAAGGGGTAACGGCAATGGGCGATCCACTGCTCACAGCATCCAAGATCGCGGGGTCCGGCGTCTTTGCGCAATCGGAGCGCATGCGCGTCGTCGCCGAGAACATGGCGAATTCCAATTCTACCGGCAAGACACCGGGCGCCGATGCCTATCGGCGCAAGACGATCTCTTTCGAGAATACTTACAACGAGGCCTTGGGCGCCGACACCGTGCAGGTAGGCGACGTCGCCGAAGATAGGTCTCCGTTCAAAATTGAGCATCGGCCCGGCGATCCAGCGGCGGACAAGGACGGCAACGTCAAGCTGCCGAATGTCGACATGCTGGTCGAGATGGCCGACATGCGCGAAGCCGTGCGGGGCTATGCCGCCAATACGCAGGTTATCAAGCAGGTTCGCGAAATGACGCTCATGACCATCGATCTGCTGAGAGGCACCTGATGACCGACTCACTTGCGATGCTGAAGCCAACGGGCGTCACGCCCTTGCTGCAGCCGGGGGTCGGCTCGGCTACGGCGGCCTCTGAGGAGGGCGGTGCCGACTTCACCCAGATGCTGGCATCGATGGCGCGCGATGCGGTCACGACCGTCAAGACCGGCGAAGCCGTGGCAATGGCGGGCATGCAAGGGCAGGCTTCGGTTCAGCAGGTGGTCGAAGCCGTCATGCAGGCGGAACAGACGATGCAGACCATGGTAGCCGTGCGTGACAAGGTCGTCGGCGCCTATCTCGAAATCAGCCGTATGCAGATCTGAGGCAGGGGAACATGAGAGCGCTTTCGATCGCAGCGGCGGGCATGGCGGCCCAAGAGAAAAACGTCGAGGTCATCGCGAATAACGTCGCGAACATCAACACGACGGGCTTCAAGCGGGCGAGGGCCGAATTCACCGACTTGCTCTACCAGGCGGAGCGAACGGCCGGTACGCCCAACCGCGGCGACGACACGGAGATTCCCGAGGGCAGCTCGGTGGGTCTGGGCGTGCGTCTGGCCGCAATCCGCAATCTCAATATGCAGGGTACACTCGCGCGCACTTCGAATAAGTTTGATTTGGCGCTCAATGGCCGTGGCTGGTTTCAGATTGCGGGCGAGGGCGGCGAGGTTCTCTACACCCGCGCTGGCGCGTTCAACAAGAACGCCAACGGCCAGCTTGTTACCGTTGACGGCAATTTGGTCACGCCTGAAATTACCGTTCCCGATAATGCCAGCGATGTGATGGTCAATGCGGCGGGAATCGTCTTTGCCCGCATCGGCAGCACCAATCAGATCCAGCAGCTCGGTCAGCTGACGATCGCCAATTTTCCGAACGAGGCAGGGCTCGATCCGCTGGGCGGCAATCTCTTTCGTGAGACGGAAGCTTCAGGATCGCCCGTCATCGGTATTCCCGGTGAGGAGGGCTACGCGTCCATCCAGCAGGGCTATCTTGAGAATTCAAACGTCGATCCTGTGAAGGAGATCACCGAGCTTATCTCGGCGCAGCGCGCCTATGAGATGAACTCCAAGGTCATTCAGGCTGCCGACGACATGTACAGCACGCTTTCGAAAGGCATCCGGTAGCGGGTGATGCGCAAGTTCCTGGAACATCGGATTCTCGTCGCTTTGGCGCTCGTGATCGGCGCGGCTGGAATCGCGTGCGCCGAACCTCAAGTGCGCAGCGGCATCCTAATGACTCCGGTAACCGCGATTTATCCTGGCGATGAAATCACAGCGGAAATGGTTGCGCCGCAATCATTTCGATTTGGCGGTTCGTCCGAAAACTTTGCCCGTTCCCTCGAGGATGTCGTTGGGCGGATCGCGCGACGCACGCTGATGCGCGGTCAACCGATTCCGCTTTCCGCTTTGCGCGAAAAGGCGGCCGTCCTTCAGGGCAAGACGTACTCCATGATTTATACGTCGGAGTTCCTATCCGTTGCCGGTGTCGGCGTGCCGCTTCAATCCGGCGCGGTCGGGTCCATTATCAACGTTCGCAATCCTGATACGGGCGTTGTGGTAAAGGCGCGCGTGGCCGAGGATCGCACACTCGTCGTCGAGGTGCCATGAGACACCTCGTATTTGTCGTGATTGGGTTGCTGGTCGCGGTGACGCCAGCAGCTAGCGCAACACGCATCAAGGACGTCACGAATGTGCGGGGGCTGCGTTCCAACCAAGTCGTCGGGTACGGCTTGGTGATCGGCCTTTCGGGGACCGGCGACAGCTTACGAAATGCGCCGTTCACACAACAGTCCGTGCAGTCGATGCTGGACAAGCTCGGCGTCAATATTCGCGGCAACCAGACGCGGACGCGCAACGTAGCCGCGGTCGTCGTCACCGCTGAGCTTCCGGCATTCTCAACCCGTGGAAGCCGGGTCGATGTTGTCGTTTCGTCGCTAGGCGATGCAAAGTCGCTTGCTGGCGGCACGCTCATCATGACGCCGCTCAGCGGCGCCGATGACACAATCTATGCCGTCGCGCAGGGGCAGGTCGCGGTGTCGGGAATATCAGCGGCGGGTACGGCTCAGTCAATCACGCAAGGCGTGCCGACCAGTGGCCGCATCGCAAACGGCGCAATTCTGGAGCGCAATGCGCCCGGCAGTTTCGAGGAGGACGCGGACCTCGAACTCGAACTGCGCAACCCGGATTTCCGCACGGCGGTCCGTATCGTGGATGCGATCAACGCCTACTCCATGAATCAGTACGGCACCAAGCTGGCGCGCGAAAAGGACTTCCGCAGCGTCGAGCTTCGGCGTCCAAAGAATTTGTCGATGGCACGGCTCTACGCCGAGATCGGCGACCTTGGGGTCGAGCCGGATCAACCGGCGCGCATCGTCATCGACGAAAAGACCGGAACGATCGTGATCGGTAAGGATGTGCGCATCAATACGGTTGCGGTCGCCCACGGCAATATAACCGTGAAGGTGCGGGAATCGGCGATGGTATCGCAGCCGGAGCCGTTCTCGGACGGCGAGACAGTTGTCGTTCCGGAAACGGACGTTGCCGTTGAGGAAGCGGGCGGCACGGTATCCCCGCTTCATGGGGCGAGCCTTCGCGATCTCGTCTATGCGCTCAATCGCATGGGGCTCAAACCGCAGGGCATTATCGCCGTTATTCAGGCGATCAAGAGCGCCGGCGCGTTGCAGGCTGAATTGGTGGTGCAGTGATGGCGGCGTACGGCGCAGACTTTCGGGTATGGTTGAAGCCGGCCATAGTTGTGCTTGCCGGGCTGGCGTTCGCGTGTCCGGCCGGTCTTGCGGTCGCGGATGACGATGCGGAGCTGCCGCGTTTCGCTGTTGCAGAGATGACAGGTGCGAGCAGCAGTCACGAGGCAAACAAGAGCGACGACGGTGGCATCGTTCTACCGGCACAGACGCCGCTCGCTGAGCCGACACCGGGCGAGCAGTATTGCACCAGCGTGCAAGACCAAGCGGCGCTCGCGCAACTTGCTCTTCAGAAGAAAGAATTGGAAACCGCGCAAGTCGAGATCGACAAGCGCATCAAGGTGCTGACCGAGAAATCCAACGAATACAAGTCCTGGCTGGCCAAGCGCGAGGACTTCTTGAAGCGCGCAACGGAGAGCCTGGTCGGTATCTATGCGCAGATGAAGCCGGAGGCGGCAGCGGCCCGGCTCACTGCGATGAACGAACTCGTTGCGGCCGCCATCATATCGAAGCTCGCGCCCAAAGCGGCTGGTGCGGTGCTGAGCGAAATGGAAACGGCGAAGGCAGCGCGGCTGTCGTCGGTTTTGGCTGGCGCCGCCGAGGTCGTGGCGAATGTCGGCACACAAGCGCGGGAGCAGCCATGAGACGGATGCTCCAGCGGATTGCGATTGTCTCGCTTGCCTTCACCCTTGCCGGTTGCAGTATGCAACAGATTCAAGAAATCGGGCGTGAGCCGTCGCTAACTCCCGTAGGCTCAGGTCTTGCGACGAGCGCCATCGTGCCGGCGACGTTCGCGGCTCCGCGACCCGATCGGCCGACAGGCAATTCGGCCTGGAGAGACACGGGCGCCGATTTCTTTCGTGACGGACGTGCCATTCGGCCGGGCGATGTGGTGACGGTCAAAATCCAGATTAAGGACAAGGCACAACTCGACAACACGCTCGAACGCTCGCGCGACTCCAAGGGCGGCCTCTCAACCAGTCTCGACTACGACTTAGGCTTCGGTGGCTGGACCGCGGCGGGCGCAGGCACGGTGGACGGCAACTTCGGCCGAACGACATCGACCGACAGCAAAGGCGCAATCCAGCGCTCCGAAAGTATCGATTTGCTTATCGCGGCCGTGGTCACGGACGTGCTTCCGAATGGGAACATGCTTATTTCAGGAAGCCAGGAAGTTCGCGTGAACTATGAAGTTCGTGTCTTGAACGTTGCCGGCGTGATCCGCCCGCGTGACATCGCGCAGGATAATTCAATCTCGTACGACAAGCTGGCGGAGGCTCGCATTTCTTACGGCGGGCGTGGGCGCGTGATGGAGGTTCAACAGCCGGGCTGGGGTCACCAGCTCATCGATATCGTATCTCCATTCTAAGGCCGCGAGGGGGCGACCCATATGGCCACGGCTGGCTCTGATGCAATGGCGAGTGAACAGCGAAGCGGCCCGAGCTTTGTCATAGCACTCGCTATCAGCCTTGTGATCGGCGGTATCGCGGGCGGCGGCTTCGGGGCTTTTCTCCGCGCTCCGGCGCCGACGGAACCTGCTGCGCAGGCGGCGACCGTGCCGGTTGACTCACTATCGCCGCAGCCGATCGTCGGCGCGGTCAGCCGCTTTCCTCCAGATGCCATCGAGCTGCCTGTGCAACCGATCATCGTTACGATCGGATCGGAACTCAAAACCAATATTCGGCTCGAGTTCTCTATTGTTGCCGCCAGCGGTACGCCAGATGAAGGCACGCTCAAAGGCGAGATCCGCGAGGACGTTATCGCTTATCTCAAGGGATTGACCGTTTCCGACCTCGAAGGAGGGCGGCGGTTTCAGCTGCTGCGTGAACAGCTCGACGACCGAGCGCGCGTGCGCGGACGCGGAGTGGTGCTCGGGATACTGATCAGCGGGCTCG
Organism: uncultured Hyphomicrobium sp.; assembly: GCA_964651805.1. Classification (GTDB taxonomy): domain Bacteria; phylum Pseudomonadota; class Alphaproteobacteria; order Rhizobiales; family Hyphomicrobiaceae; genus Hyphomicrobium_B. Next base: position 284,769 of record CAZYXX010000002.1, read on the forward strand.
TCGTGCAATGACGCGGCGCCTTGTTGCCAAACTCGCGCTGGCGGGGGTCGCGCTCGCGGCCGTTTCAACCTCGGCTGCCGCGCAGGTTATCAACCTCGAACAATATCTGCCGACGGGTGATCCTACGGTTGCCGGACGCATCGTCCAGCTCATGGTGCTGGTGACCGTCCTGTCGGTCGCGCCCGGCCTGCTGATGATGGCGACGTCATTCACCCGCTTCATCGTCGCCCTTTCCTTCCTGCGCGCGGGCCTGGGATTGCAGACGACGCCGAGCAACCTAGTCCTCATCAGTCTGGCTCTCTTTCTGACGGCCTTCGTGATGGGGCCGACGTTCGAGCAGTCCTGGCGTGAGGGCGTGAAGCCCATGATCGACAATCAAATCCAGGCCGAGGAAGGGTATCAGCGTACGACGGCGCCATTCCGTGCGTTCATGAAGCTCAACGTTCGCGACAAGGACCTCGAGACGTTCCGCAGCATGGCGGAAGAGCGGTTCAAGGGTAGTCCGCTGGCCGAGGATGACTTCCGCGTGCTTATCCCGGCGTTCATGGTGTCAGAACTACGGCGCGGATTCGAAATCGGTTTTCTCATCGCATTGCCGTTCATCGTCATAGACCTTGTCGTTGCAACTGTTCTCATGTCGCTCGGCATGATGATGATGCCGCCGACTGTGCTGTCGTTGCCACTTAAGGTGTTGTTTTTCGTCATGATCGACGGGTGGACGCTACTCGTCGGTGCGTTAACGAAGTCGTATTTGAGCTAGCGCTGCATTTGCAACCTTGGTCAATGCCAGGGCCCACCAGCAAAAAATGATTCCGCTGCTCAAACTGGGTAAGAAATAAGAAATAACTCTGCCGTATCCGTTGTCCTTGGCAGAGTGACTGCGTCAAACGCGTCACAGGCATGAAGCCGCCCTGCCAGGCCGGTCCACCCGGCATGTCCCGTTTTGCGTGTTCATGAGTAGAGGACAAAGGGACATGGGTATGAGCAGCATCAACACGAACTACGCCGCCGTTACGGCGCTCCAGAATCTCCAGATTACGTCGAAGGAAATGCTTTCGACGCAAAATCGCATTTCGACCGGCCTGCGCGTCGCAACCGCCGAAGACAACGCTGCATATTGGTCCATCGCGACCACGATGCGCTCGGACAACAAGGCGCTTTCGACCGTTCAGGACGCTCTGGGCCTGGGCAAAGCAACGATCAACGTTGCCTACACGGCGATGAACAGCTCGATCGACGTTACGTCGGAAATCAAGGCAAAGCTGGTCGCTGCTCGTGAGCCGGGCGTTGACCGCTCCAAGATTCAGACGGAAGTGAAAGAGCTTCAGAACCAGCTCAAGAGCATCGCCGACTCGGCGACGTTCTCTGGTCAGAACTGGCTCTCGGTCGACTCTTCGGCTTCCGGCTACAACGCGACGAAGACGATCGTTTCTTCGTTCACGCGTTCGTCGGACGGCAGCGTGTCGGTCGGCACGATCAGCATCGATACCTCGGTCACAAAGCTCTACGACTCATCGACGGCTGCCAACGGCATCCTCGACGCGTCACGCGACTCGACGGGCGCAGTGGCTACGACCGGTACCGCACTGTCGTCCATGGACATCAGCGCGCTGACGGACAGCACGACCGACCTGACGACGCTCGACGGCTACATCAAGGCCGCCGACGCCGCGATCAAGGAAATGACGGCTTCGGCCACCAGCCTTGGCTCGCAGAAGTCGCGCATCAACATGCAGAGCGAATTCGTGAGCGCGCTTAAGAGCGCCATCACGGAAGGCATCGCTCAGCTGGTCGATGCCGACATGAACGAAGAGTCGACGCGCTTGCAGGCTCTGCAGGTCAAGCAGCAGCTCGGTGTTCAGGCGCTCAGCATCGCCAACCAGTCGAGCCAGAACATCCTCTCGCTCTTCCGCTAAACGTTAATGCCTGGCGCCACTAGGCGCCAGGCACCACTTCCCCTAATCCCAAGTCCCGACGACTACAGCGACGTGCCACATCGCTGAGGCTCACGCTGCCGTGTGAGCGTCTGGTCGCGCCCATCGCCGCTCCCACGGGCGCGACCAGTCCTCGCCCCACCCCTCGTGTCACCCCGGCACAAGGTTGCCTCACTAGCGTCCCTAGACGACATGTCGGGACCGAGGCGATGGATTGGCGACAGCTTTCCGGCGTTTTTAGTGGCTTGCAAGCTCTGGGCAAGCAAAGGCTGATTGCGCTTGCGGTGGCAGGCGCCGCTGTATTCGGAATCATCACGCTCGGCAGCTATGTCGGAACGCGCGCGAGTTTCGAGACCCTCTACGTCGGCTTGACGCCGCAAGATGTTAGCCGAATGGGCGCGGTTCTTTCGGAAGCCGGCATTCCCTTCGAAGCCAGTCAGGACGGCACCAAGATTGGCGTTCCGATGGCGCAGGTCGCGCAGGCGCGCGCGATGCTTGCTGAGAAAGGGCTGCCGGGGAGCCCGACAGCGGGCTACGAGCTGTTCGACAAACTCGGTGCGCTGGGTCTCACCTCGTTCATGCAACAGGTGACGCGTGTCCGCGCGCTCGAAGGCGAACTCGCGCGTACGATCCAGAACCTCAAGGGCGTCAAGGCAGCGCGCGTGCATCTCGCACTTCCCGATCCCAACACGTTGAAATCAAAGCGGCCGGCGCCGTCGGCGTCCGTCATCATCCGGACAGACGGTGTTGCGGAGCCGGGCGTTGCGCGTGCAATCAAGCATCTGGTCTCCGCCGCCATCCCGGAGATGGTGCCTGATCAAATCAGCATTGTCGGTACCGACGGCCAGCTCCTAGCGGGTGCGTCGGCGGATTCATCGAACGAGACATCCTCGAAAATGATCGACCTAGAGCAGCAGGTTGCTCGCCAGATCCAAGAGAATGTGGCGCGTACGCTGTCGCCTTATCTCGGTCTCGGCAACTTCGAAGTGAGCGCGGTGGCGCGGCTCAACATCGACAAGATACAGTCGAGCGAAACTGCCTATGATCCCGACAAGCGGGTCGAGCGCTCGACCCGCGTCGTCAAAGAGAACGAGAGCTCGCAGGATAGTGCTGGCCGCGGCACGGTCGGCGTCGACCAGAACATTCCGAACGAGGCCGGTGCCGATGCCGGCAAAGATCAAAACAAGCGGGCTCAGGACCGTCGCGAAGAGACCACCAACTACGAAGTCAGCAGCAAATCCTCGTCCGTCGTGAGCGAAGGATACCGCATTTCCAATCTCTCTGTCGCGATCGTGGTGAACCGCAAGCGCTTTGCCGAGATTGCGGGCAAGGAACTGGGCGAAGACGACATCAAGAAGCAGGTGGGAGAAATCGAACGTCTCATTCAGTCGGCCGCGGGCATCGATTCCAAGCGCGGCGACAAGATTGACGTCGCGGCCTTTGATTTTGCTAGTGAGCCCGTCGTCGGTATGACCGATGAAACCAGCGCGTGGGCGCCGATGCTATTCAGCCTGCTGGGCGTGCTCATCAAGTCGGTGGCGGTTGTTGCTGTCGCGGCGATCGTGGTTTTTGCGGGCTTGAAGCCTGCTCTGCGCACGATCATGGCGGGCTCGCCAGGCGCGACTGCGAGCATCGGCGCGTTCGAGGCGCCGGCGATTGCCGGAATGCCGGGCAGTGGTCCCACACTTGAGATTCCCGAAATGGCATCGCCGCTTCTGGAGGCCGATAATCCGTTCGGCGGCCCGCTCGACAGTAGTAGTTTCGGTCTAGGCCTTCCGCGCGGGATTTCGAATGGGCCTGTTGAGCGTCTGGTCGGTATCTTTGAACGCGAAGAAGAGCAGGCCACTGCCGTCCTCAAGCACTGGGTGCGCGGCGGATGAGTAGAACGACGCGCTCTCTCGCTTTCTCTAGGCTCGCGGAATTCGCGCCGCGTGCCGGGGCCGAGGGTGGCTACGTCAACACCGGTCTCATAGAGGTCAGTGCTTGTGAGGTGATGATCGAGGCGGCGACGCAGGACGGGTTGCAGCGCGGCTACGATACGGGCCGGGCGGAAGCGATGGCAGAGGTGGATATCCGTATCGCGCAGCTTGAGGCATCGTTTGCGGAACAGATCGCACAAGCACGTGATCATTGGCAGCGTGATATCGGCGAGCGGCTGATCGATGATGTCATCAAAAGCCGAGACACGCTTTCGCAAGAGCTTTCGGAAAGACTTTCGACGATTCTTGAGCCCTGGATCGATCAGCAAATCCGTCGTCGCTCGCTCGAGGACCTAGAGCGTGCCGTACTGCGGGTTGCGTCCGAGGGTTCAAAACTCACCGTACGAGGCCCTCAGGATCTGGTTGATCACGTCTTGAGTTGCCTCAATGAGCGCAATGTTGCTGCGGAGGCCGTCGTTGCGGCGGAGGCCGGACTTCAGCTCTCCATAGATGAGACCATCATTACGCATCATCTTGAGCAATGGATGGCGGATCTTAAGGCGGTGGCGGCATGAGCGGCCCGAGCCAGGACGTAACGGTCCAACCCCTTGTCATTGTCCGTCGCCGTCGCGGCACGGAAGAGCCGCATCATGGCGGTGTCTGGAAGATCGCCTATGCCGACTTCATGACCGCCATGATGGCTTTCTTTCTCGTGATGTGGCTCATCAATGCCGCGGACCGGCAGACGATCGTTCAAGTCGCCGCTTACTTCAATCCGATGCGCTTAACCGACCGCACGGAAGTGACAAAGGGCCTGCAGAACCAGAACGAGACCGATTCAAAGGTCGATGAGAAGCAGGAAGGCAAGAACGCAACGAAGTCGGAAGACGACACCAAGGCCGAACACATCAAGACCGACAGGGCCGAGATCGGCCCGACGGCTGTTTCGCCAGCAGGCTCTTCAAAAGAGCAAGCGCGTGAGCACGCGATGTTTGTTGACCCGATGGCTGCGCTCAATGTGCTTGCCAGCAAGGCAAAGCCGAAGCGGGTGGCGCGTAGTGCGGGTGAGGCGGCGCGGACACCGCGCGATCCCTTCGATCCGGCGACACGGCTAACCGAGATACCCTCTACAACCACGAAGCCGATCGACGTCAAAAAGCGGGCCGAAAAGCCAGTCGACGGCAAGTTCCTGCCCGCGCAGGCGACCGCAGAGAAGGCGGCGGAGAAGAGCGAAGCGAAGCCGGAATCAGCAAACAGCGATGCGAAGGTCGAAGAGGCCAAGCAACTCGCCGAAGCCATCAAGGCCGCGGCATCGCAAGCGGCCGACAGGCTCCCCGAAATTGATGTGAAAGCGACGCCGGAGGGTATTCTGGTGAGCCTCACGGATGACGCCAACTTCGGCATGTTCGAAATTGGTTCGGCCAAGCCGCGGCCGGAACTCGTGGTCGTTGTCGAAAAAATTGCACAGACGCTGAAGGCGCATGAGGGTCAGGTGGTTGTTCGGGGTCACACCGACAGCCGCCGATATTCGAGCGGTATCTACGACAACTGGCGGCTTTCGAGCGCGCGCGCGCAGATGGCTTACTACATGTTGGTACGCGGCGGCCTGGAGGAGACGCGCTTCCTGGGTGTCGAGGGGCGAGCCGACCGGGACCTCAAGATCGCGGATGATCCCAACGCCGCGGAGAACCGCCGCATCGAGATCCTGCTGAAGAAGGCTGAGCGATGAAGACAAAAGTCATCGCGTCGGCAGGATTGACCGCGGTTGTTCTGGCGGCTGTGGCAGGCGGATACATCTACTTGCGCGATGGCGACGGCAAGCCGGAAGAGATCGCTCTTGTTAAGGGGCCGTCTTCATACGAGTCGAAGGCTGAAGACATCGCGAGAATGAATAACGTCAAGGCGCTTGTTAGAGATCTCGGCATTGCACAAGATGGCGTCGCCCAAGGTGTCAGAGATGCCGTCGATCTGCAGGATCATATTATTATCGAGATCGCCGAGACACTCGATGAGATCGATGTTCGAAACTGGCTATCGCCGCCCGACTATAATTCGGTGCTGGTTTACGTGCTGAGTGGCGGCGAACCAGATGTGCTACGCAAGATCGTCGACACAGGGGCAGGTAGCGAGTTCGAACGCAGACTGGCCGAAGGCGTGCTACAATTCGCCGAGAACGATCCGGAAAAGGCACGGACATCACTAGAGACGATCGAGCCTCGCTTGCTCGAGGCGCAGTTGATGGGGCCGGTGTCGCTCGCGAAGGCATCGGTCTACGCCAAGAAAGAGCCGGATAAAGCGATCGCACTGCTGGATGATGCGCGGTTGATAAATCCTCACACGGCGATCGAAGAAGCGGCGATACGGCGCCAGCTCCCGCTGCTTATTCGCAAGGGCGAGGTGAGACGGGCCATGTTGCTCGCCACGGATTACATACATCGCTTTGGAAAATCCGCCTATAGCAGCAGCTTCCTGGAGGATTTTTCGCGATTCTACGTTTCGGATGGCAAGCATGATAGTGAATTCGCGGCACTGCAGTTCAAGGATATGATTGATAGCGCGGTGCCTGAAGTACGCGCCGAGGCATTTCTGGCAATGTCGCGCGAAGCGCTGCTGAAAGGCCGCCTCATTCTCGGTCGCGCTATGGCTCAGTCAGCCGCCGAGGTTTCAGGGCAATCTTCCATCATATACGATCGTGCTCGTCTCTACCTCGCGGCGGCCAATGCACCGACGGAGAATGCGGCGACGGCGCAGGCTCGTCTGGCTGAGCCAATGTCTCCCGAAATGTCGGACGAAGATGCGGAGATCCGCAGTGCCGCGAAGGAAATCGCGGGATCTGTTCTGCGCAAGGCCGACGTGGAGCTTGAGCCTGCGAAGCAGGTCGGCGTGCTCGGGGATATCCCGAGCAGTAGGATGGCAAGTTCTAACCGCGCGCTTTCGCGGGCTCAGAAGGCGATCAAGGACGTGGACGCTATGATTGCGGAGAGTGTGAAATGACAGCAGTAGCGGCAACGTCTGCGCCGGAAATCGTGCCGGCTCCCGTGCGTAATGACTCCAACAAAGCCCGGCAGGGGCAATCGCTTGCGCATGGCGCAAAGGATGCGACGAGCGCGAAAGGCACGAAGGCAATCGGCGCGGAAAAGAGTGGAAATGGCGCTGATCGCGCCGAGAAGGCTCAGAAGTCGGATTGCTCGGGCGCGACGGCCTGTGCGTTTGAAGACGAAGAGGGCACGAGCTTCGACGACGCAATATCAATGATGGATAACGCGGCCGATAAGCAACTTGAACAGAAAGCGGCGAACGCGTTGCCGCCCGTTGTGGCGCCGGGCGTCACGTTGTCAAAATTTGACGGCGCTCCTCCCGGTGAAGCAGATGCAAATCCCCCAGCGGACGGCACAGGGCATGGGCCATTGCGTGCCCGGGCGGATTGGCTTGGCATCGGCATCGCGTCGGAAACCGCAGGAGAAGGCGAGAATGTGGTCGCAGGTGCCAACGTACCAAGCGACGATCTATCTGCGACCGTATTCGATCGAGCTCGCGGTTTGAAGCTTGATGAGTTGGCAGGCACTGGCGAGCGCGGTCAGAATGTCGAGCTTACAGAAGCGACGAGGGAACCTCGGGCGCGCGTGAATGTCGTTTCCCAAGAAGCGCACTGGAACTTCTCGTCTTCACCTCAACGCATCAGCTCGCGCATGGCTGAAACATTGGCCGTCGCCGGACCCGCTCTGGCTCAGGCGCGCCTACACGCACAGGCGGCCGCAACTGGTGATGTCAATCCGATAGTTGGCAAAGACGCGGATCTTGCGCCGAGTGCGACAGGGACGCCCAACATCCAGGCGGCAGCCCGAGCAGGCACGGCGGCCGGCGAGAGCGGTGGGCAAACGGATTCGGGCACCAATCGCCAAGCTGGCGGAAGTGCTGCGACCGATCTTGTTCAGCAATTGCGCCGATCAGCGACCGTGAAGTCAGAAGGCACGACCGCAATCTCCCAGGCCGGGTTCGCAACGGACGCTGTGAAATCGCCCGCACAACAAGTCGCCGATGCGATCGTCAATTCCGCGCCGCCTCCCGGAACGGACGCGACGGGCGCCGCCGCGTCGGCGCCGAACAACGTTCTGCGCCGCCTCGATATCAAGCTCGATCCGGTCAATCTGGGTGAGGTCCAGGTCAAGCTATCGCTCAATGCAAATGCATTGACTATCAGCATTTCGGCCGCCAATGCCGAGACGGCGAAGATGCTAAGTCAGGATCGGCAGCACATCGATGCCGGCATGCGCCGCGCCGGGTACGATCTCGTCGATTACACAGTTGCGGTCGCCACCAACGACGCCACCGCCGCATCGATAACAGCAGCCTCGCCAACGGGCGATACGCGGCCCTCCACGGGTCAGAACACCGGTGGCTCGTCCGCGTCACAGCAATCGCAGCTGCCGAACGGCTCCGGTGGCTCAAATGAGCGCGGCGCGGGTCGCAATGATTTCGGACAACAGCCGAGGCCGCATGCCGCCGAGCGCGTACTACGTGACGCATCTTCTGCGGCGGCCGTCCAGGGTGGGATCTATGTCTAGGGCGTCGGCCACATCGGAGGATGTATGAGCTCGACCGGACTCAACGGGCCATTCAAGCTCGACTTTAGCACGATCGAAGACGAAGTGGTGGATGGTTCACCCGGCGCATTCGCGCTGGGATTCATCGATCACATGAACCGATTTTGCCTCACATTTGTCGGCAGCGCCGGTTCCGACCTTAAACAGAAGCTGAAGCAGCACATCGGAACCGCGTCGCATTTCAAGTTCAAGCACTTCATCTCGCAGCGCGCCGCTTTCGAAAAGGAGTGCGAGATGTTTCACACATTCATGCCGAACGGGAATTTCCTGCATCCGGGGCGTCCGGCAACGGAGAACTGGAAATGTCCTACGTGCGAGGGGCTACGCTGAGTTCGCGTAGCAGAGGCATGAGATCGCAAACGGCGCGATGATAACCTGAATGCCAATACATGCTTTCCGCGGCCGAATGGTCGAGGTGCTTCTGACTTTCGAGAACGTCTGCGCCGGTGTGCGTCAGCCATGCCTCCATCGCCTGCATACGCGAGGCAAGCTGCTCGACGATTTCTGACTTGTCCGACATTGCGCCCATCCCTCGGCCGCGCCGTGTTTTGGCTCAGCCCTGCGCCGCATCCTAGGAGAGAATGGTGCGTTTATCGCCAAACGCATCCGCGCAATTTTATCTATTTAGAACTTTGGCGAAGGGGCTAACCTCGCGTCGAGAGCTTCGCTGCAGCGGCATCCAGTAACCGATTGGCAATTGTCATGCGTTCCGTTGCCAGTGCCCTCCAGGCCTCCGGAACCCGGTCGGGGTGGTTTCTCAAGGCGAACGCCCGGCGCAATACTGTGATATCCGCCGCCGTTAAGTTTCGATTAAGTCCGAGTTCAGCGGCGATGCTGTCGGCGTCGCATGGTGGTTGCTCGGCTGCTTCGGCATCGCGGTAAGGTCCGGGTCGTTCGGCTGCGCTCTCTCCGACGCGATTGAAACCGATCGGGCTGTCCGGCAGCGCCAGGATGAAGGCCTTGCTGTTGGGCGTGGTGGAATCTCGTGCGGGAGCGTCAGTGTCGTTCGCCTCAGCGAGTTCTTCAATCATACCGTCGAATACCGTCACGGACGGTCTGCGAATGCGCATGTTTGCTTCCGGTCTAAGCGGATTTCTGCCCGAAGCGGGTATAGTGGTGCGCAATCCTTGCAAGATGCTGGCGTCGGGGAGTTACGGCGCTGCGCGTTTCAGCGCAAAATGCTTTTTTGCAGACGCACGGCCGCGCGGAAGTAGTCCAGGCCGACGTCGTCACCATCGACGTATTGCTCAATGTCGGCGAAGCTTTCGAGGAAGGTGATCCCGAGACGTTGGCGCCCGACCCATTTGACCAACGCCGGAACGGTCGTACCGTCGAGCAGAACCAGAATCAGCGGTTCGTCGATGCGTGGGACGTTGCCGTCGACGATCGACAGCTTTGCGCCGGTGCTTGAAAGGTCGAGCAGGTCGCAGATGAGTTTTCCGGACCGGGTGACGACGCCGACATGCTGCGCGAGCTGATGGCGATGTGTGCGCCGACGGTCGCCGTCGCTCTCCGCGTGACCGCCTGCTCCGCCGAGTACCGGGTTGTAGGGCTCAATCGCGTTGCGCTTCATGACGCGGACAGTTCAATTCAAAACCTTAGTCGGACTCCGTAACCGCAATATCTAGATACCAAATTCGATCTGGAGATTGCGAAATGCAGCCGGCCAAATTCCTTGCCGAATTGACCGGGTCGATGGACTATCGCAGCGTAACCTCAATTTTCCCTGAATGGAGACGCGTCCCGGGTTGTGATTCGCGCAGCTTTTCAAGGATAAACTGAGAACGCGCCAAGTTACATATACATCCGTGCAAGCGTGCAATTACTGATGTTTTTTTGGTACGTCGCAGAATAAACGGAAAAACAAGCTGTTAACAATTGCTTTGAATCACTTATTCCTGTGGATTGAATTGTGGACAATTTGCGGGGACGGGAATGTTTATCGTTTTGGACGATCGCGCGTCGATCGCCCGCGGGTATGTTGACTGCTTCGATCGCGAAGGGGTGGCGGCGATCGCGGTCGGCTCGCAGGAGCTCGAGGCTTGGTTCGATGCGATCGGGGATTCGGAGTCCGGGTCTATCGAGGGCATTCTTCTTGGGCTGATCGAGGGTCGGGACCTCATTCCGGGGCGCCTGCGGTGTCGATGTCGTGCACCGATCATTGGCATTCTCGACGGCCGCGCCCTATCTGAAACCTTGCAGCTATTCTCGTCAGGCGTCGACGACGTCGTCGCAAAGCCTTTTCATGTCCGCGAAATACTGGCCCGCACGGGTGCGATCCGCCGCCGCGCCAGCCAGGCCGACGATAGCGTGGACGTGGGCGGTATCAGGGTCTTCTTCGACGGCCAGGATCCTCTGGTCGACGGCAAGCCTCTGCCTCTGCCGCGCCGGGAGCGGCGTATCCTCGAATACCTCGTGCTCAGCCGGAACTTGCGCGTGACGAAGACGCAAATATTCAATCGCGTCTATGGCGTCTTCAACGAGGGGATTCACGAGAACGTTATCGAAAGTCACATCAGCCGCTTGCGCAAACGGCTGAAGCAGCGGCTCGGGCATGACCCGATCGAGTCGCAGCGGTACCTCGGCTATAGGCTCGTCGGAGGAGAGGCGCGCGCAGAAGATCGTGGCGCCGATGTGGCGACGAACAGTTCCGCGCAAGCCGAGACTGGTTCACTCGTCTCCAATTGCATTTCGGACGAGGAGAATTCCGATGGGTCTCTACGGCGTAATGACTACGAGCGTATCCGGCATGTCTGCGCAGGCTGATCGCCTGGGAACCGTGGCTGACAACATCGCAAACATCAATACCACTGGTTACAAGAAGGCCTCGACCGAGTTTTCGACACTCGTGCCTGAAGCGCGTCTGGTGCAGTACACGCCCGGTTCGGTCCAGACCACCATTCGAAAGGGAATTTCGGAGCAGGGTGAGCTGGCTTTCACCCGTTCGACGACTGACCTTGCCATCAATGGCAACGGTTTCTTCATGGTTCAGAACGCGAACGGTACGCCGTATCTGACGCGCGCGGGCGGCTTCGTTGCCAACAGCGAGGGCGAACTTGTAAACTCGGCTGGCTTCAAGCTGCTCGGCTACGACCTTCTCAGCGGCAACCTTTCCTCGATCGTGAACAGCGCCGCCGGACTTGAGGTGGTCAGCACCGCGAACCTCGGTCTGCGGGCCGTCCCCTCGACGACGGCGTCGCTGCAGGTCAACTTCCCGTCCAATGCCGACATCGTGGCATCGGGCGATTTGCCGGGTGCGAACCCAGCAAGCCCAGAATTTTCCGGCAAGACGTCGATTGTCACTTACGACAACCTCGGCAACGAGGTGCTACTCGATATCTATTCAGCGAAGACGGCCGCCAACACTTGGCAGGTCAGTGTGTTCGATCATGCGACCGCGGGGTCGAACGGAGGGTTCCCTTATTCTTCCGGGCCAATCGCAACGCCTACGACTTTCACATTCGACGGCTCGACTGGTCAATTCGCAACGTCGAGTCCCACCAGCCTCACGGTACCCATCCCGAATGGATCGCCGCTGACAATTAGCTACGGCGGCTCGACGCAGCTTTCAGCCGGTTATGTCGTGCAAGACGCCGCAGTTAACGGCAACGCGCCAACGCGCGTCGACCGGCTTGAAGTCAGCAAGGAAGGAATCGTGACGGCCGTTTATGAGAACGGCACGCGCATTGATGCCTATAAGATCCCGCTCGCGAACGTTGCAAGTCCGAACAATCTGACGACGCTATCTGGCAACGTCTTCTCACCCAACAATGAGTCGGGTGACCTCCAGATCGGCATCGCGGGTACGGCGGCGCTGGGCTCGATCGTGTCGGGTGCCTTGGAAAAGCCGACGGTCGATCTGGCGTCCGAACTCACCACGATGGTCGAGGCTCAGCGCAGCTTCACGGCCAACTCGAAGGTTTTCCAGACGGGCGCGGATTTGATGGACGTTCTCGTCAACCTGAAGCGCTAGCGCTTCAGGTCACTTGAGGCAAGGTTAGATGGGCATTGGTGTCGGTCTCGATGTAGCGCGATCAAGTTTGGCGGTGGCGAGCGAGCAAATCTCGATCGTCTCGCGTAACGTCGCGCGCATCGACGATCCCAATGCCACGCGCAAAGTCGCGCGGGTCGTCACCGGGCCTGGATCACAGGTCCACATCGCTCGGGTAGACCGGGCGTACGACAGCCTGATGCTGGAGAAGTACCTCAGCTCCAATTCGAGCGCGACGACGCAAACGACCATACTGAATGCGCTCACGCAGCTTTCGCAGACGATCGGCGACGCTGATACTGGGCGGTCTCCGGCCAATCTCATCGCGCAACTCGGTGGCGCGCTTCAGCAGTACGCGACCAATCCCCAGAACGCGGCTGTTGGGGCTTCGGTTGTGTCATCGGCCAAGGATCTGGCCTATGCGCTCAACGAAGCGACGCTGGCGGTCAATTCGGTGCGCCAGCAGGCTGACGCCGACATCGCCAATTCGGTCGCCGACATCAACACGCTGCTCAAGCAGTTCGGAGAACTCAACGCGCAGATCGTGCAAGGGTCACGCGGCGGCGGAGACCTGACGGATCTGATGGATGCGCGCGACGGCGTGCTGAAGCAGCTTTCGGCTGAGCTCGGCATTCGCACCATTTCCCGCACCGACAACGACATCGCGATTTTCACCGATAGTGGCGTCACGTTGTTCGACAAGGTGCCGCGAACCGTGACTTTCGGCGCGACGTCGATGCTGCAGGCCGGCGGTACCGGCAATGCCGTCTACGCGGATGGCGTGCCGATTGCGGGTGCGCAGCATGTCATGGCCGTCGGCTCCGGGCGGCTCGCCGGCCTTGTGGCGGTTCGCGACGAGATCGCGCCGGCCTATCAGAAGCAACTCGACGAGATCGCTCGCGGGCTGATCGAGGCTTTCGCGGAATATGACCAATCGGCTTCGCCGACTTTGCCTGCGGCGGCCGGTCTGTTCACCTACAACGGCGGTCCGTCCATTCCGACGACGGGCGTCCTGATCTCGGGTCTCGCCGGGCAGATAAAGGTCAACCCGAACGTGGACCCGTCGGCGGGCGGCAACCCGGTCTTGATTCGCGACGGCGCTATCTCGGGCAACCCAGCTTACGCATATAACGCCTCGGGTGCCGCCTCATTCACAGATCGCATCCAGGATCTGATCTCACAGATCGATGCGACGCGGTCCTTCGATGTCTCGGCGCAGGTGGGTGCGAGTGGAAGCCTCAGTTCCGTCTCGAAGGATTCGGTCGCGTGGCTTGAAGAGTTGCGTCAGTCGGCGAAATCGGAAGCCGACTATCGCAGTACAGTGAGCCAGAGGGCGGGAGCATCGCTTCAGAAGGAGACAGGCATCAGTCTCGATGAAGAGATGACCAACATGCTGAGCCTGGAGCGTACGTTCCAGGCGTCATCGCGGATCATAAAGACGATCGACGACATGCTGGCGTCGCTCCTGGCGATAACAGGATAGCGCGATGATCTATCCTTCATTCATATCGACGGTGGCGATCTCCAACGAGACGCGGCTCTCGATCGCGCGCATGCAGGCGCGTCTGGTCGAAGCGCAGACGGAAATGGCGACCGGACGGCACGCGGACGTTGGTCTCACGCTCGGCGCGAAGTCGGGCATTACCACGTCGCTCAGGCAAGATCGTGCGCAGCTGCAGGCGATCAAGGATTCAAACACGCTTGTTGCTACGCGCCTGACGGCGTCGCAGACCAGTCTGACCAACATATCCGATCTCGCGCAGAACTTCCTCGCGGCCATAGTGCGCGCGCAGTCTACATCGCTTACCGACAATACAATCATCGCGGAAGCGCAAGCGACTCTCAAATCCTTCAATGAAGCCCTGAACGCGTCGGTTGACGGCCAATATCTGTTTGCCGGAATCAATTCCGACGTAAGGCCGGTCGATTCATATTTCGGCGAAATACCGCCCGCCAGCCGGCAGGCGATGGCGGCCGCATTTCAGGCAGCGTTCGGGTTTGATCAAACCTCGGCAAGCGTGGCGACGATATCGGCATCGGCCATGCAGAACTTTCTGGACAACGATTATGCGGCGATGTTCGCCAACCCGAGCTGGAGCGCTGACTGGTCGTACGCATCCGACAAGAACGTGCGCAACCGCATTTCGAGACTAGAGCTTGAAGACGTTTCGACGAACGCCAATCAGCAGGCATTTAGAGACCTCACCGCCGCACTCGTGATGGTCGCCGACAGCGGCTTCGACAAGATGTCGGAAGTAACGCGCGGTGTGATGCTCGAGCGGGCGTCCAACCTGGTCATGAGCGCCATCGGCGCCGTTTCGGGCATTCAATCTACGCTTGGCGTGACGCAAGAGCGCTTGTCAAAGTCATCTGAAACTCTCGGTCTGCAGATTGGCCTGATCGATAAGTCGATCACCGACCTGGAGGGTGTCGATCCGAACGAAGTCGCGACGCGACTGTCGACGCTGACTACGCAGATGGAAGCCGCCTATTCAATAACACGTAGAATCCACGACTTGAGCATCATCGACTATCTGTAAGTTCCGCTTCCGCAACCAGAAAACAAACAACCAACGCGACCTGACAGATGTACAAATTCTCATACGAAGAAGTGTTGGACGAGGGAGCGCCGCGCCAAAAGGAAAGCGAGCGCGCAGCGATACAACACTCTATAGAACTTTTGCGACGTGCCGAACTCAAAGGCCGCGATTCGATCGAGGCTGCGGAAGCGCTGGTTTTTCTCAACCGGCTTTGGAGCTTCTTCATCGAGGAGCTGTGCAAGCCGGACAACGTCCTGCCATCGGAGCTCAAGGCCCGCATCATCTCGATCGGGCTTTGGCTCATGCGTGAAGGGGACGCGATCGGAGATAAGCGTTCCAATAATTTCAAAGGCATCATCGACGTTTCCGAGACTGTTGCGGAAGGGCTCCGATGAGCGGCAATCTGCGCATTTCCCTGCGGGCGGGCGAGCGCTTGTTCATCAATGGAGCGGTCATAAAGGCCGACCGGAAGGTCAGCCTCGAGCTTCTGAACGACGTGGTGTTTCTGCTCGAGCAGCATGTCATGAAGCCTGAGGAAACGACGACCCCACTGCGGCAGTTGTACTTCATGGTTCAGATGATGTTGATGGATCCGTCTCTGCACCTCAAAGCCAAGGAAATGGCCTTCGCTTCGATCGCGGAACAGCTTGCGGCATTTTCCGATCCGGCTATCCGCCAGGCGCTCGTGGAGATCAAGAAATCACTTGAGGACGACCGGCCGCTGGAAGCGCTAAAGCGCGTGCGAGCGTCGTTCGTTATCGAAGAAGCCCTCGTCGCCGCGCCACCGGCCGGCAATTTGAATGCCAAGGAGGTCGCATGACCACGATCAATCCATACTCCGGATCGAGCACGACGACGGAGAGTTCGTCCGCAACGCGGGCTTCGACGCTCGACTACGATGCATTCTTGAAGCTTCTGCTGGCGCAGATGCAGAACCAGGATCCGCTACAGCCCATGGATTCGACGGAATACGTCGCGCAACTCGCGACGTTCTCGAACGTCGAGCAGGGACTCAAAATGAACGAGAAGCTGGACAAACTTCTCTTCCTTTCGAACATTCAACAGAGCGGTGAGCTTATCGGACGCACGGTGACCTCGGCGGACGGAAAGGTGTCGGGCGTCGTGGAAGCGGTAAGGGTCGAATCCAGTGGGGCTACCGCGATCCTTGAGGACGGCACCGAGCTCTTTATCGATGAAGGCGTGACGGTCAGCGCATGATGACCGATGGCGACGTCATTGAACTCGTTCAGCGCGCTCTGTGGGTTACTGTGCTCGTTTGTGGGCCTGTCGTCTTGACTGCGATGATCGTCGGCACGATCATCGCATTTCTGCAGGCGCTCACACAGGTCCAGGAAATGACCTTGACCTTCCTGCCGAAGTTGCTGGTGGCCTTCATGGTGCTTGCGCTGTCCGGTCCGTACGTTGGCAACGTTCTTCAGAGCTTCGCCATGGAGACGTACGACCGGATCGCAATGTCGCCGCCCTAGCTGATCCTCGCGCAAGTTTCGTCCGGCAGAATTCTCGGGTCGTTTGCAGCCCGAGGAACGTGAATGTCGGCCGTAAAATCCGTCAGTAGTGGCGTAACTCCGGTCTTGAGCCGGCAAGATGCCGGTTTGGCCGTCGGCGTCGTCATTATTCTTACGATCCTGTTCCTGCCGCTGCCGTCGATTCTCATCGACATTGGGCTCGCGCTATCAATCGCGCTGTCGATCCTGATTCTGATGGTGGCTCTGTGGATCAAGCGGCCGCTTGAGTTCACGGCGTTTCCAACCATCCTGCTGATTGCAACGCTGCTTCGTCTGGCGCTCAACGTCGCTACAACACGACTGATCCTGTCGCACGGCGCGGAAGGACCCCATGCAGCGGGACATGTCATCGCCGGTTTTGCCCAGTTCGTCATGGGCGGCGACTTCGTCATTGGTATTGTCGTCTTCGTGATCCTAATCACGGTCAACTTCGTGGTGATTACGAAAGGTGCATCGCGCATCGCCGAAGTCGGCGCACGCTTCACCCTTGATTCGATGCCCGGCAAGCAGATGGCAGTTGACGCGGACCTTTCCGCTGGCGTGATCGACGAAAAGGAGGCGATCCGGCGTCGGCGCGAGCTCGACGAGGAAAGCCAGTTCTTTGGCGCCATGGACGGCGCCTCAAAGTTCGTGCGTGGCGATGCCATCGCTGGCCTCATCATCACGGCCGTCAATATTTTCGGCGGCATCATCATCGGTATCGCGCGGCACGACCTACCGGTCGATCGTGCGGTCGAAATCTTCACGAAGCTGTCGGTCGGCGACGGCATCGTCACGCAGATGCCGGCGCTCATCGTGTCCCTTGCCGCAGGTCTGCTCGTTTCAAAGGGTGGCACCCAGGGTTCGGCCGAGAAGGTCATCTTCGGCCAGATCACGAATTATCCGAGCGCCATGCTGCTTGCCGCTGCCGTCATGGCGGTGCTCGCGGCGGCGCCCGGTCTGCCTTTCGCACCGTTTGCGATGATTGCCGCCATCCTGGGCTTTCTTGCTTACATTCTGCCGCGCCAGTTCGCGGCAGCTGAGCAGGCCAAGGAAGAGGTGAAGACGAGCGCCAAGGCGCCAACGGCCGAGGACATCACGCTTCAGCAGATCAAGGATCAGCTGAAGACGAGTGAGATCGAACTGTGCTTCGGCAAGCAGCTGTCGGGCGTGCTGATGCGTTCCACCGGCGATTTGGCGCAGCGTGTCGCCAAGATGCGCAAAAAGTTCGCCAAGCAGTACGGATTTGTCGTTCCCGATATCAAACTGACGGAAGATCTGGCGATACCGCCGAAGAGTTACCAGATCCGCGTGCACGGCACGACGGTCGCAAGCTCAGAGCTGCGGCTTGGCGATGTCCTTGTGGTGGTCGGCGATGGGCCGAAGCCCGACACGCCGAGCGATGAGACGCGCGAGCCGGCATTCGGCATCAAAGCCGTTTGGGTGCCGGATATTTTCACTAATGCGCTGAAGCGAGACGGCTTTGTGCCGGTCGATAACACGTCCGTGCTGCTCACGCACATGGCGGAGGTCATTCGCAACAATCTGGCGCAGCTTCTGTCCTATAGGGATATGCGCGGGCTCTTGGAGCGTCTGGAGCCGGAATACCGCAAGCTGCTTGAAGAGATCACGCCGTCGCAGATCTCCTATTCGGGCCTGCAGGGTGTTTTGAAACTCCTGCTCGCCGAGCGCGTCTCGATCCGCAACATTCACCTGATTCTGGAGGCGGTCGCCGAAATCGCGCCGTTCTCGCGCAAGGCCGAACAGATTACCGAGCATGTGCGCATGCGACTTGCGACGCAAATCTGCGGCGACGTATCAGACGGCGGCACGTTGAAGATCGCGCGTCTCGGCAATAAGTGGGAAGTCGCCTTCCATCAAGCATTGAAGCGTGATCAGAAGGGCGAGGTCGTCGAGTTCGACATCGATCCGCGCATGATCGAGCAGTTTGGGCAGGACCTCAGCAGGGTCGTGCAACCATTGATGGATGCCGGTCAGCAATTTGTGCTCATCACGTCGGCCGATACACGACCCTACATTCGAACCGTTACCGAGCGCTTGTACGCAACGCTTCCCGTTATCTCGCACCACGAGATCAGCAAGGGAATGCCGATACAGACACTCGGATCGCTGTCGTGAACTCGGCAACGACGCTCGAAATTGTCACTGCTTTCCTAGTCTTCTGTCGCGTCGGTAGCTGCGTCATGATCCTTCCGGGACTCGGCGGCGGTCGTGTTCCACCGACCGTCCGCCTTTTTTTGGCGTTCGCGCTGTCTTTGGCGCTGATGCCGGTTGTCGACAGAGCGGACTTTGCGGGCGCGAACGCGCAAACCACCATGCTAGCCGTTTACGTGGTTCTGGAGGTTATCGTCGGCCTGTTTCTTGGGTTTCTCGTGCGTATTTTCTATTTGGCGCTCGAGTTTATCGCCGTGGCGATGGCCAATTTCGCCGGGTTCGGCTCCATATTTATGCAGGCTGTCGACGATAACTCATCGACGACGCCGTTTTCGGAATTGATCACGCTTCCGGCATTGGCGCTTTTTTTCATCCTCGATCTGCACGTGGCGGTCATCGGGATGTTGAAGTCGTCCTATGATGTTGTGACGGTCGGTCAATGGGCGGGCTCAACGATCGAGCCGAACATTCTTGTCAACGCGTTTCAAAGCTCATTCGCTTTGGCGTTACAGATGAGCGCGCCATTGCTGGTCTACTCACTGGCTCTCAATCTCGTGCTGGGTCTGCTCAGCAAGCTTACGCCGCAGGTGCCGATCTATTTCGTCTCCATACCGTTTCTAATTGCCGGCGGCCTTTTTATGCTATTCCAGACGGACGGGATCATCCTTTCGAGCTTCACGTCCTCCGTGTCGACGTGGATCACAGGACTAGCGACCGATGGCTAGCCGGCTTCTCCGTGTCAGGCGGACGCTTAAAGTGTTGGGCAATCTTGAACTCGTGGAGCGTGTCAGGCTGGCTGAGGCGAACCGTGCGCTTGACGCTTGTGCGGCGGAGCAGCGGGCTCTGCTCGAAAGTCTCGGCAGCGAGACGGCGTTCGACGGTCACTTCATTGACATGATCGCGAGCCGCGTCGGCAGGCTTGTCCGGCAGGAGCAGCAACTCAAAATGGTTCGTAGGGATGCGCAGGTCCGGTTGACCCACGCGGCGGTTCGAACGCGGGTCGCGGACGGCATTGCGCAGGAGGCGGCACGGGAGGAAGAACGACGACTTGAGCAGACCGAACTACAGGCCATCATCGATGGAGCAATCGCCGCGATCGCGCAAGGCCGAGGTAAGTCGAGCGACCTAACGTAAATGCGATCGCAGCTCGTCCGCTGCGCGCGGAGTGGGCATGCAACCGTTACAACTCGACTCAACCGCTTCGTCGGATGTCTGGCAGACCGCTGTTCGGGATGCGGCACCGTCCGATCGTCCGGCCGGCGCGGATCCGGCGCGGATGAAACGCGCCGGCGTCGAGTTCGAGGCAATGTTCCTACGTCAGTTTCTGGAGATCGTCATGCCGAAAGATGACTCCGGTGGCGTCTACGGCGGTGGGCTGGGAGGCAGCATGTGGCGATCGATGCTGGCCGACAACATCGCTAAGGCCGTGGCTCAGGATAGCCCGCTTGGTCTGGCGGAGAAAGTTGCACAGGCTGACGCCCAGCCGCCTGAAATGGATCGTTCATGAACCTCGCATCGGCAGACAAACACGCAGCCAATTCGACGGCGGCCGGCTACCTCAAGCCGACGCTTCCGGAGGTCAAAGCGTCGCCTGCGAATGTGCGACCCCAGGGCGGGGCGTTGCGTCGAACCGGCAAAAATCTGGCGCTCGCGATCATCGGCCGGATCGAGGCGCAGGTTGGCCTTGAGACGCAGGCGCTGGCTAACGGTACGCCGTTCGATCTGGAAGATTCAAACAACAGGAAGTGCCAGAGTCTTGCGGAACTCAACCAAGCGGTCAAAGGCCTGCTGTCGACCGATATGGATCAAGAATTTGCTGCGCGGCTTGCTCATTTGCGCACGCAGCTCGCCGAGAATATGGCGATGATAAGCATGCATCTGGAAGCCGTTCGAGAGGTTTCCGCGATGCTGTCGCAGTCGATCCAGAATGCTGAATCCGATGGGACGTATGATCCCCGTGCATCGATGCAGAAAGGGGTGAGATGATCCAAGTCATTGTCTGCGCCCTGCTGACGTGTATTGTCACGATAGGGGCTGCATTCGGCATGATGACCTACAATGCCTCCGGCAGTGAACATGCCGCCGAGGAAAAAAAAGTCACGCTGGTCAGCGCCAAATCGCGCATGATCAGCGTTCCAATAATCTCGGAAAACAAGGTTCAAGGCTACGTCGTCGCGCGCTTCGAATATGTGGCGGACGCAGACCTGATGAAGGCTTCCAAAGTCCCGCCCGAGAGCGTCCTCGCAGACGAAGCTTTCAAGATTATCTATGGCAGCGCTGGGCGCGACTTCCGCTTCGCCAAGAAGACGGACGTTGAGGAAGTGACCGCTAGCGTGCGGGAGGGCGTCAATAAGCGGTGGACCGCTCCTGTGATCAAGGACGTGATGATCGATAGTTGGAGCTTCTTGAGAAACGAAGAGGTCAAGAGAAACCATGAGCAGCCGAAGCGTTGATTTCCAACTTGATATGCTGCTGGGAAACGCGCGGCAGATGACAGAGGCGATGACACCGCGTGCAACAATGTGGGGTGGAGCGCGCGTGCCGAAGCGTCGAACACTGGCGTCGATGGCGATCCTTCTTGGCATGAGTTTGATGGTCGCGGTGGTGCTCGTTGCGCTCATGAGCGGCATCTGGAACAGCGCACCGACGCAATGGACGCATGCGCTCCTGGCACTCATCGTCGCGCAGTCGGCGATCATGGTTGGCGTAGGCATCCGCTCATCGATGGCGGCTGAAGCTCGTCAACAGGAACTCATTCGCGCAGCACGCGCTCAGGCGCGACTCAAGGCGGAAACGGTCATGCCGACGACCCCTCCGCCGCTGCCGGTGCGTGCTCTTGCGGATCGTCTGACGCTTATCGGGCAGGGTGAGATCGGCGGGCGACCCTATGTGCAGCTCGCGGACGGTTCCTACGAGGTTCAGACACTTCTGGGGCGTCGGCGGTTTGGCTCTCTGGATGCAGCTGAAGAGTTCGTCATCGGGCGAGCGCAGACGGGTGCTGAGGCGCGCGCGGCCTAGGCTGCGCGCTCAGATCACTCCAAGAGAAATCTTATCGGATAGCGCTGAGACTAAGACAGGAGCTGACCACTAGAGCCGAGCGTTGGCTTTGTTGTCAGCTTCTTCCGTTTTATTTCGATCTGCGATCATCGTCGTCAGCAGCTGCACCATCAACGCGCGCGCGTCCTCCGCCTTTCGATCGGCAGCTTTCGCCTCGTCGGAAATGCCGGCCGCAGTGTACTCAATACGGCGGGCAGAGTCCTCATTTGCGGCCGTTTCCTGCAAGACCCGTGTCAGGGCCTGCTGAACCTCCGCCGGCGATTCGCTAGTGGGAGACCTTGCTATGTCCGCGGCGGCGCTTGCCGCAACAGACAAAGCAGAAGCGGGACCCGCGGCTGCGGCACCAGCTGACCCGATCCACTCGACTTCGGCGAGCCGCCGTTTGGTCAATCCCTCAAGAATCTCGCCGCCGGCTTTGTTGTATTTGACGAATATTTCGCGCGCCTTGTCGAGGTCGCCGCTCGCAATGGCCTTGCCGAGTTCGCCCTTTGTCCAGGCGTTGCCGGCGTTGTAGGTCAATGACGTCAGTGCGGCGCGAGAGCCGACATCGAGATTCGGTGCTATTCGATCGACAAAGGCGGCGGCATTGGCAATCTCGTTCTGGAAGCGGCGTTCCGCTTCGGCGCGATCGATCACTTCACCTGGATAACGTGCGCGGGTGCCGTAGCCATTCGTGTGCTGCGCGTAATCCCACTTCGCGCTGGCGGCGAAGCCCTCGAATTGTTTGATGGCGTCGAGAAATTTTGCGTCGAGCATGCCGCCATTTGACAGGTGCAACCTTGCGGCGGCCTAGCGTACGGCTTGTTGTTGCGGCAACAGATGCGTTGCGTCCTATTCGGCACTCATGCGCCGACGCGCGGTTGTTCGTGTGCCAAGCACTTTGTCGATGCGCCGGCCATCCAAGTCTAAAACCTCAAAGCGCCAGCCGCTCTGCTCGAATCCTTCGCCGACAGTCGGTATGCGCTTCATATTTGCGAGCACGAAGCCTGCGACCGTTTCGTATGTGCGGGCGGATGGCAACGGGAAGCCAATCTGGTCGGCCATCTCGTCGAACGGCATGGAGCCCGAAAGGAGCCACGAGCCGTCAGCGCGTTCAACAGCATATTCGTCGTCATCTCCAATGTCAGACTTGAAGACGCCAGCGATGGCTTCCAGCACGTCTGCGGGGGTGACTAGTCCTTCGAATTCTCCATGCTCGTCGAGGATGAACGCCATCGGCACATCGGCGTTGCGAAGGACCGCGACGACGTCAAGTGCGTCCATCGTTTCCGGAATGATCGGGACCTTGCGAATGCGGGATCGCACGTCAAGCTGTTTCCCGGCCAAAGCGGGTGTCAGCAGCTCGCGGGTTTGTACGACGCCCAGGACCTTATCGATCGAGCCTTCTCCGGCCGGTAAGCGAGAGTGCGAGGTTTGGGAAAGCCTTGCTCTGACATCTTCGTCGGAGGCCGCAACATCGATCCATTCCACGTCGGTTCGCGGCGTCATCAATCCGACAACGGCGCGGTCGGCCAGACGCATGACTCCCGAGATCATCTCGCGTTCGCCGGATTCCAGCACGCCGGCGGATTCGGCCTCCGCGACGAGCGATTTGATCTCTTCGTCGGTGACGCGTGCCTCGCTTTCCATGGATTGTCCGAAAACACGGAAGACCAGCTTTGTCGATTGATCGAGTAGCCAAACGGCGGGAGCTGCAAACTTGGCAAAGGCGGCCATGGCTGGCGCCACGATGCAGGCGATTGCTTCAGGATTGCGCAAAGCCAGATTCTTGGGGACCAGTTCGCCGATGATCACCGATAAGTAAGTCACGACCGCGATGACGAGGCCGTACCCTAAAGGATCGGCGATCGCTTTCGATATCCCAAGCTGCTGGAGATATGCGGTGGCGTCCTCGCCGAACGTCTCGCCCGAGAAGACGCCGTTGATGAGGCCGATCAGCGTTATTCCGATTTGGACGGCGGACAGGAAGCGGCCAGGGTCGGATGACAACTCGAATGCGCTCTGCGCGCCAAACCGCTGTGCCGCCATCATTGTTCTCAGCCGCTGGCGGCGTGACGACACGACCGCCAGCTCTGAGAGTGCGAACAGGCCGTTGAGGACGATCAACGACAGTACAATTAGAATATCAATCACATGCCCTAGGCACGTGTGCCCCCTCGCAAGCTGGCTCGCCGACATCTAGGCGGCAGGCGCGTGTATATCAAGGCTCCTGTGCCGACATAGCGCAAGGGCTGTGAGCTGAGTATCATTTACTCTGCGGCCTTGACATAGCTTTCCAGCGGCGGGCAGGCACAAACGAGATTGCGGTCTCCGTAGGCATTGTCAACGCGATTGACCGGAGGCCAATACTTGTCGACACGGAACGTGCCGGTGGGGAAACATGCTTCCTCACGCGAATAGGGACGGTCCCAATCGCTCATTAGATCTTCGACGGTATGGGGAGCGTTCTTAAGCGCGTTATTCTTGGGATCGACGCGCTGCTCCTCGATCGCTCGCGCTTCTTCGCGAATGGCGAGCATGGCATCGCAGAAACGATCGAGCTCCGCCTTCGTTTCTGATTCGGTCGGCTCAACCATCAGTGTGCCGGCTACCGGCCAGCTCATCGTTGGCGGATGGAAGCCGCAGTCGATCAGACGCTTGGCGATGTCTTCAACGGTGACACCGGCTTTCTCGGCGAGCGGTCGCGTGTCGATGATGCACTCATGCGCGACGCGACCATTGCGGCCGGTGTAGAGCACGTTGTAGGCGCCCTCGAGCCGCTTGGCGATGTAGTTGGCGTTGAGGATCGCGATGCGCGTCGCCTGCGTCAGGCCGCGCCCGCCCATCAAAAGAATGTAACTCCATGAGATCGGCAGGATCGAGGCTGAGCCGTAGGGCGCGGCCGAAACCGTCAGCCCGTCGCCACCGATTTCAGGGTGCGAAGGGAGAAACGGTATGAGGTGCGCTTTCACGCCGATCGGTCCCATACCGGGGCCGCCGCCGCCGTGCGGGATGCAGAACGTCTTGTGCAAATTGAGATGGCTGACGTCGGAGCCGATCTCGCCGGGCTTTGCCAGACCGACGAGCGCGTTGAGGTTGGCGCCGTCCATGTAAACCTGTCCGCCGTGAGCGTGGGTGGTCTGGCAGATTTCTCTAACAGTCTCTTCGAATACGCCGTGCGTCGATGGATATGTGATCATGCAAGCGGCCAGCGTTTTGGAGTGCGCCTCGGCTTTCGCGTGGAAGTCGGCGACATCGATGTTACCGTTCGCATCTGTCGCGACGACGACGACGTCCATTCCGCACATCTGGGCGGACGCGGGGTTGGTGCCGTGTGCGGATGAAGGAATGAGACAGACGTTGCGCTCGAAGTCGCCGCGGCTGTGGTGGTAGGCGCGAATTGCGAGTAGCCCCGCGAACTCTCCCTGGGCGCCGGAATTTGGTTGCATTGAGATCGCGTCATAACCGGTGATCGCGCAGAGCTTCTGCGAAAGATCGTCGATCAGTTCCTTGTATCCGAGTGCTTGGTCCCGCGGCACGAAGGGATGCAGTTCGGAGAACTCCGGCCAGGATATGGGGAGCATCTCGACCGTCGCATTGAGTTTCATTGTGCACGAGCCGAGCGGAATCATCGAACGGTCGAGCGCCAGGTCACGATCGGCGAGACGGCGCATATAGCGCGTCATCTCGCTTTCCGCGCGGTTCATATGGAAAATCGGATGGGTAAGGAATTCCGACGTCCTGATCAGGTTTGGCGGCAGGTGCGAGCCTGGATACTCTTCCTTGTATCTCAGGTCGAAGGCGCCGAATGCGCGCCAGACGGCCTCAAGTGTGTCAGGTCTGGTTCGCTCGTCGACGGTGATGCCGATGCAATCCGTCCCGACCTTCCTCAAGTTTACGCCGTTGTCGACGGCGTTCTTCATGATGAGGCCCTGGTAGGCACCGACTTCGACAGTGATGGTGTCGAAGAACGTCTCGGGACGAATCTTGAAGCCGAGTCCGCCTAAGCCTTCGGCCAACCGGCAGGCGTCGCGGTGCACGCGGCGCGCGATGGCCTGCAGACCGACGGGACCATGGTAGACCGCGTACATCGACGCAATCACCGCCAGGAGCACCTGAGAGGTACAGATGTTCGACGTCGCCTTCTCGCGACGGATGTGCTGCTCGCGCGTCTGTAACGCCAGGCGATAGGCGCGATTGCCGCGTGAATCGACCGAAACACCGACGATGCGTCCTGGAAGCGAGCGTTTGTATGCGTCGCGCGTCGCCATGTAGGCGGCATGCGGGCCTCCGTATCCCATGGGCACGCCGTAGCGCTGCATTGATCCGACGGCGATGTCCGCACCCATTTCACCGGGCGGTTTAAGGAGCGTCAGCGCCAATGGGTCGGCGGCCATTACGGCGATAGCATTCGCTTCATGAAGCTTGTCGATGAGCGGCGTGAAATCGTGGAAGGCGCCGCAGACACCTGGATACTGAAAGATCGCGCCGAACACTTCGGAAGGATCAAGATCGACGAACGGATCGCCGATCTTGATTTCCCAGCCGAAGGGCTCGGCCCGGGTCTTCAGCACGGCGATCATCTGCGGCAGGCATTCGCTATCGACAAAGAATACATTTTTTGTCGATTTCGCGGTTCGCTTGGCCATGCCCATCGCTTCTGCGGCGGCGGTTGCCTCATCCAGCAGCGAGGCGTTTGCGATGTCGAGGCCGGTCAGGTCGGCGACGAGGGTCTGGAAATTCAGAAGCGCTTCGAGCCGCCCCTGACTGATCTCAGGCTGATAGGGAGAGTAGGCCGTGTACCAGGCGGGGTTCTCGAAGATGTTGCGCTGGATTGCCGGCGGCATCGTAGTGCCATGGTAGCCTTGGCCGATAAGCGAGGTCAGAACGCGGTTCTTGTTCGCGACTTCGCGCATTTTGTCGAGCACACGACGCTCGGTCAGCGACTTGCCGAAATCGATGCGATCTTTCTGGCGAATGTCGTGGGGTACGGTTTCGTCGATTAGCGCCTGGAGGTCGGATGCGCCGACGACCTCCAGCATTTCCTTTATCTCTTTCGCCGATGGTCCGATGTGACGGCGGTTTGCGAAATCGTAGGGGTCGTACTTTTCGTGGCTCATTGCAGCGATCCCTCAGCCAATCAGCGTCTTGTAGGCGTCCTCGTCCATGAGGCTGTCGAGGTCAGCGGTGCTGGCGAGCTTCATTTTGTAGAGCCAGCCTGCGCCCAGTGGGTCGGACGAGATGACCGTGGGGTCGTCGACGACCGACTGGTTGACCTCGGTCACTTTACCGGCGAGTGGCGCGTAGACGTCGGATGCGGCTTTGACGGATTCGACGACTGCGGCCGGCGCCCCTTTCGCGACGGTCGCGCCGACCTTAGGGAGTTCGACGAAGACGAGATCGCCAAGTTGCGTCGTTGCGTGGGCGGTGATGCCAACGGTTGCGATGTCGCCGTCGACCTTCAACCACTCGTGTTCTTCTGTGAACTTCAGCATGAAAATCTCCTTTCCAAATTCCGTGTCACTGGCGCTTGTAGCGATGGGGGACAAAAGGCAGCGATACGACGCTGACAGGCAGTCGATTGCCGCGAACTTCCGCGAATACAATCGTTCCGGGAGCCGTACGGGCTGCTGGCAGGTAGCCGACGGCGATGGGTGCATTTACGCTCGGGCCGAAGCCACCGGACGTGACTGCGCCGATCGGCTCGGTCGTAGTTTCATCGGCGAATAAAGGCGTTTCGGCACGCACGGGTGTTCGCGTTTGGGGTGCCAATCCGACAAGGCGGCGTGCTGTACCGCGCGCGAACTGCTGATCGATGGCGCTTGCGCCAGGATAGCCGCCGGCTCGGACGCCTCCGACACGACGCGATTTTGCGATCGCCCAACCGAGCGAGGCTTCGAGGGGGGTCGTCGTAGGATCGATGTCGGCGCCGTGAAGGGGCAGACCGGCTTCGAGACGCAGTGAATCTCTTGCGCCAAGTCCAATCGGTTGCACGACGGGATTTTTCAGAAGTTCGGTTGCGATTTCTTCTGCGCTCTCTATGGGGAGAGATATTTCGAAGCCGTCCTCACCGGTATATCCGGATCGTGAGACGATGCAGGAAGCGCCCAGGATTGCACAGTCACGCACATCCATGAATCGCATCGCCGCCGTTTTTGGGGCGAGAGTGCCGAGTACGAGGCCAGCTTCCGGTCCCTGTAGCGCAATCAGGGCACGGTTCAACTTCTCGATTTCGCAATGCTCCGCCAGTGCTGCTCGGAGGTGCGCTTCGTCCGCGTCCTTGCATGCGGCGTTGACAATGAGCAGTAGATGATCGTCGCGGGCTGCGATCATCAAATCGTCAAGGATGCCGCCCGCGTCTTCGGTGAACAATCCGTAGCGCTGGCGGCCGCATGCCAGCGAAAGAATGTCGGCCGGGACCAGGCTCTCGAGCGCAGTGGCCGCATCAGCGAGTCGGCCGGATTTGGCGCGTAGCGCAATTTGGCCCATGTGGGATACGTCGAAAAGGCCGGCGGAGGCGCGGGTGTGCAGGTGCTCCTTCAGTACGCCCAGCGGATACTGCACCGGCATTTCGTATCCGGCGAATGGCACCATGCGGGCGCCGAGCCGGATATGAAGCGCGTGAAGCGGCGTTTTCTGGAGGTTGATCGGCGACGAAGTGTTTGCTGCTTCAGACATGCGAAAGCTCCCTTCGGACGCAAAACGCGCCGTGGTGAGCCCCCTCTGTCGCGTAACCTGAAAGATTATGTGCAGTAGCGGCGCCAATTGCCGTTACGAGCACGTTACCTCGTCGGTGGGCCAAAGAGACGCGGCCGCTTTCCAGAGTGTAGTTTGTCGTGCGGTCCTTCGAGCCTGAGAGTTTCCGGGGCGGTTGCTCCTTCGGCGCCGGGCAAGCCCGGTCTCTTCCGCGCGACAATCGTGACGTGCGCGAAAATGGGCGGTCGCGCGCCATCGGTCAACTCTACTTAGGTGGCCGTGCTTTCAGGCCGCAGACCTCGACGAAAAACGAGCGCTATCTACGCCAACCGTCAATCAGCTTGGAGATGTCGGAAAAAACAAAAGGTTTGCCGAGGTGCGGCGCGCCGGCGTGGCGCGGGTCGATCGAATTAGGCCCATGTCCGGTGGCGAAGGCATAGGGGGTGCCTAAGTCCTTGAGGCGATCGGCTATGGGGTAGCTCGTTTGTCCGCCGGCCAGGGTAACGTCGAGAATTGCCCCCTGAAGGCTGTCTTTTCCGAGGTTGGCGATCAAATCCAAGGCGTCGGACACAGTCGCGCACGGACCCGCCACCATGCAGTTCAACTCATCCAAATAGTCCTGTAGCATAAGCGCGATCAGCGCTTCATCGTCGACGATCAGGATGCGCGGCTTCAAGTGCAAATCTGCCACGGTGGTCCTCGCCGAGCTCGGTTATTCAGTAAAGCCGAAACAACCTAGCCGCCGCTCCCGGCAAATCAAGTAAGAACGCGCGTGAGAGGCAGTTCAGAGCAGGTTTTAGATGCCACTTCGCGCTGTTTCGAAAGACTATCGCAAGCTCATCGCGGCCGCCGCGGGCGTCGGGTTTTTGTTCCTGACGGGTGCGGCGGCGATCCTAATGCTGCTGACCAGCCGAACAGCGAATAACTGGGTCGAGCACACTCAGAACGTCATACTCGAAGCGACGCGTCTTGCGAGCCGCGTGGTCGACGCAGAATCATATCAGCGAAGCTATCTGATCACGGTCGATCCCACCTATCGGGAACTCTACGTTCATTCACTCGGGGTTATCGAGTCGAAGTTCGAACTCCTGAAGGGGATGACGGTCGACAACGAGCGTCAGGTCGCAAAGCTTCAAGAGATTCGTAAAATACTCAAAAAACGGCTGGAGTTTCTGGCGCGGGGTGTTGCGCGCGCCGAGGAAGGAAAGAGGGACGAAGCGCTAAAGCTCGTCAAGGAAGGTGTCGGCAGGCAGCTTATGGCCGACCTCCGCAATCGTACCGAGGAATTCATATCAATCGAACGGGCGCTTCTTAAAGCGCGTCAGAACTATGCTGACCGTCTCGGCCAATGGCTGCTAGTTCTTATTGTCACGAGCCTCATTACAGCTGCGCTGACCTCGCTCTATTTGCTTCGCTCGATGCGCGGGTCACTTGACGATCTGTCGAAGCAAAAACAAAAACTCGAAGAGGAAATCGAGTTACGGCAACGGACCGAGGCGACGCTACGGCAGTCTCAAAAGATGGAGGCCGTCGGCCAGCTGACGGGCGGTATCGCGCACGACTTCAACAACCTTCTGACCGTCATTCTGGGAAATCTCGATACCCTCAGACGCCGCTTGGCCAAGTTGGACTTGCCTGACGCGGACAAACTGGTTCGGCCACTGGAAATGGCGCAGCATGCCGGTGGGAGTGCAGCGAAGTTGACACACCGGCTGCTCGCATTTTCCAGACAACAAGCGCTCGAACCCGTCGCAACAAACATCAATTCGCTCGTTGCGGGAATGTCGGATCTGCTACGCAGATCGGTCGGAGAGGAACACAAGATCGAGGTCGTGCTATCTGCCGGGCTGTGGACCGTGCACGTGGATCGCAACCAGCTTGAAAACGTCTTGCTCAATCTCGTCGTTAATTCTCGCGATGCCATGCCCGATGGCGGCAACATCACTATAGAGACGGCGAACGCCTATCTCGATGAGGACTACGTTTCCAGATTCGGGGATATCGAAGCTGGACAATATGTGCTGTTGAGCGTCACGGATGCCGGCATGGGTATCGCACCTGAACTCATCGATCGCATCTTTGAACCGTTTTTCACGACGAAAGGCGATGGGCGCGGTACGGGCCTGGGCCTCGCCATGGTCCACGGCTTCGTGAAGCAATCGGGCGGCCACGTGCGCGTGTACAGCGAAAACAATATCGGTGCGACGATCAAGATCTATCTGCCGCGCGTGCACGAGGAGGTGGTCGACACAACCGGGCGATCCGCACGCTCGCACGAACGATCGATGCCTCGTGCGCTCGACGGAGAGACGATTCTCGTTGTTGAAGACAACGAAAGTGTGCGTGGATTCGTGAGGGAAGCGCTGTCAGGGCTAGGTTACAAGGTCATCGAGGCGGAAAACGGTGACCACGCGCTCAAAATCATGGCGACAAGACCGCAGGTCGATTTGGTCTTTACCGATGTGGTCATGCCTGGCGCAGTGAACGGGCGGAAGCTTGCCGATATGTTGAAAGTGGCTCATCCGAAACTCCCGGTTCTCTTCACCACGGGTTTCACCCGAAATGCGATCGTTCACAACGGTCAGCTCGACCACGATGTTCAGCTGTTACACAAGCCATATGCGCAACATCAGCTCGCCTCTAAAGTTCGTTCCATGCTCGATCGTGCCAGGGCAAAGCCGTAGATATTTTTCTGTAGCCATGCGGCGAGCGCGCTTACAATAGGCGCTGCCTTATAAACAAGTAGGCGGTTGCGGCGAGCGGAAGCAGGTTTAGCGCCAGTATGAAAAGCCGAAACAACATGTCTATCGATTGCGAGCGTTCGATCGAACGCCGGTATCTAGCGGCGGTTCCTGTCTGCCGATCTGGCGGCGTTGCGAGTGCCAATCTAAAGAAACAGCTCTGGGGCCGCCGGAGCTGACTTCTGAACAAGCGTGGGCGCGAGATTTTCAGTTGTTCTGGTTTGCGTGAGAAACGTCGCTAGCACCGAGTTTCATCGGATAATCATTGTAGGCCGGCGTTTCTCGGCGGCAACCTGTGACAAAGATTGCCGTGATAACGATCGCGATAGGAATAATCTTCATGTTCCGCTCCTTTGTTGCCCCAGAATGGAACACAGATCGTGTCGTGTCTCGCGTGTTTGGCGTGTCTCGCCGTGTCCAGGACGCTTCACGAACTTTGATCGCGACGGCATGACGAGATCCGCCATACCAGTGAAATCAAATTCACGACGCCAAGTGCTGTCGCGCCATTTGCTGAAACGGAAATCGGACGCGAAGGTGCGATATTCGCTCAAGCGGCGCTGTTGCCGGTGTTCAAACGGCATGAGGTTGTGTCTCCCTTAGTGAAGCTCGAAAGGCCCAACGCGGCAGGCAGCTTCATGTTCCGTCTCTCTCATCGAGCTAAGGGACGGGCTGAACCCAATGTTCAGCCTGTCGAGAGGACGAGCTTTTGTTGTGCTCGGCACGGAACCGTGACTGCACATGTGAGTTCAATCGGAACAGCCCACGCGCTCAAGTTCGCGTGAGGCGTGATCGAGATGAGCTGATCCATCCCCCTGGGGACCGGCTTATTTCGGATAAAACTGCCCGGACAACGCTCCCCTCCCCCTCCCGCACTGTTGTCCGGGCAGTTATTTTTTTGGACGTTAGGTGTGGTTTGGGAGCGTTAGGCAATGCGGGATTTGTCGATTCGGATTGAGGCCTTCAATCCGTCTTGTGCCCAGTCGTATTCAACATTGGAGCCGAGTTGGGCGGCACAAAGGGAGCCGATCAGTTTCGATCCGAAGCCCATGTTCTCGGGAGCAGCGGCTATTGCAGGACCGTTGCGCTCGTTCCACTCGAAAAGCACTTCAGCTTCGGTCACGGTCAATCGCATATCAACGGAGCCGTCCGGCGTCGAAAGCGCGCCGTATTTTACGGCATTGGTAGCAAGTTCATGGACGGTAAGCGCTAGTGCAGTGCCCGCCAGTGAGCGGATCGTCAATTCGTCGCCACGGACTGTTATGCTGTTGTCACCGGTCAGCGATTTGTATGGCTCGACCAGAACGCGCAACAGTTCCAGCATCGAAATGCGGTCGTCGCCCTGGTACATCAAATCGAATTGCCGGGCATCCACGAAGTCGTATACCCGCGACAGGGCCGTGAATCGGCTGCGCAGCTCTTCGGCGTAATCCTTGATTTGCGAGGCCCGGCCGCGCGAACTCAATGAAATGAGGCTCGCGACCACCGCGAAGATATTCTTTATGCGGTGCTTGAGTTCCTTGGAGATGACATCACGCTGCTCTTCCGACACCTTGAGAGTATGAATATCCGTTGATGTTCCGAACCAGCGCTCGATTTCGCCATTTGCGCCACGAAGGGGTAATCCGCGCGCGAGCATCCATCTGAAGGAACCGGTGCGATCCTTGAGCCGATATTCTGTTTCGTAGCGTTCGCCGGTTTTCAAAGCCTTCGTCCAGGCGGCGGTCGTGTGCGCGATATCACTTGGGTGGAGAAGCTCAAGCCATTTGTCGTCCTTGCTTGAGGCCCAATCTGCTCCCGTGAATTCGTACCAGCGGTGATTGAAGAAGTCGGCCTCGCCGTCTGGAAGCGTGGACCAGACTTTCTGCGGGATCACGTTCAACACATCTCGCCAGCGCTTCTCCTTACGCCGTGATTCGATCATAAAGTTCGCGACGGCGGCAAATTCCAGCAGTGTGCGTATGTCCGCATCCGTCCATTGCCGAGGAACCGCGTCGATGGCGCATAAAGCGCCGAGCACATTTCCGTTTGATGAGGAGATTGGAACGCCTAGATAGGCGCGAACAGACAAGTCGCTTATTGCGAGATTGTTTGCCAGAAAATCAATCTTCGTCGAATCGTTGACGATAAAGGGCTCGTTCGTGCCGACGACATACTGGCAAAATGAATGCGAGAGCGGTGTGCCTCGACTGGATGCCCAAGGCTCATCTAGGCCGCAGGCGCTTTTGAAAAACTGCTTGTCCTCGGCCACAAGTGAAATCAGCGCGACGGGCGTCTTCAGGGTGCGGCAGACGAGCCGCGTTATGCTGTCGAACTCCGGCTCTGAGGGGGAGCCGAGTAGCTCGGTCGACGCAAGCGCGGCCAAACGCTCTGCATCCTGCAATTCACGCGTCGGATCCTGATGGATCGAGTTCTCTTGTTGTTTCAGTTCAGGCCTCGCCCTGGAAGGTCCATCGCTCGTCGGCTCTCGCCCGGCAATTGAAACCATCCTCACCACCTAGCTCTCTTGTTTCCGTCCTAGCGGAAATTCGCTTTTGCCATCTAGGAGCTGTTTTTGGCTCCCGCAACCCAATTATTCTCACTAAGCGAGCTGAAAGAATTGAAGGAGTTGTGCGCTCAGGTATGTCAAAGTTGATAGACTGGAGATATTGTTCCGCGCCCTGCGTGTCGACCGATTTTCGGGTAACACTGCAGCAGGCCGTTTATGCCGCAGCCGCGTCTGTGCCGGGTTTGGGCGTGGTGCTCGTGTCCGAGATGCGGGACGCGACCAGAGCGGCGCGTGCTTGAATGTCATCGAAGCGCGATGCGGTTGCGATCTGGCTTCGATCCTCAATGTCATTAGGGGCAATTCCTCGCTCTCCGAGCGTGCGTGTCATAATGGTTGCGGCCGGAAAGATGGCCTTAGCTCTGCGGCTCAGCAATGATGCTTGTTTCACGTCAAGGAGCCCGACATTGACGATGATGACCGTATCGGGTTCGGTGTTGCGCTGATCTGACTTGAAGGTCGAAAGCGCCGTTATTCCGCTCGTCGTTCCAGCGGCGACAGCCAGGCCAGGTCGTTCCCGGTTGATGCACATCGCGATGGCTTTGGCGGCGACAATGTCAATCGGGCCGCGAGCCGGAACCACGAGGATAGGAGGTTCGGACTCGTGATCTTCCGCGCGCGTTTCCTGGACGTTGCCGTCGAGTAATTCGAGGACGTCGAGCAGGGTATCGTCCAGTGCTTCGAGCGTCGCTGCGTCAAGCCGGCCTAATTTGTGGTCGACCGCGGCCATTTTCAGCGCTGGCAACACGATCTCGTCGATGGCCACGTTGTTCGATTTGGTGTCTTCGATCGCTTCCAATTGGTTCAAGGCAGAGATCACGTCGTTCGAAAGCAGTCGATGGTAAAATTCTTGGGGCGGGGTCAATGCCTGCTCGTCGCTAAGCAGAACGGTAAGGAAATTTAAGCTCGGAACGTAACGGCCGGCGACGCTGAATATCATCGTGATCGGGGCCGAAAGCAGAAGACCGAGCGGCCCCCAGACCAGCGTCCAGAAGCTGGCTGATAGGATCATTGCGAATGGCGACAGGCCGACGCGCTTGCCAAGTAACAGCGGCTCGATCACGTGACCCATCATTGGCTCACCCAACAAGAAGAGTGCAACGGTCGCTATTGTCATGCTCCAACCGGGATCGACGGCGAGCGACAGCAGCACGGGTGGAATTGCCGCGAGGAACGATCCGATAAACGGGATAAATCGCATTAGAAACGCGAACGCGCCCCAGAGCGCGGGATTGGGAATGCCTATCAGCCAGAGAGCGATCGCCACAAACGTGCCGAAGCCGGCGTTGAGGAGAACGAGTGCGGTAAACAGGTTCGACAGCCGGCTGCCGGCGTCGGACATGGCTGATGTCGACGCACTTATGTTGTCGGTTCCCGCGACGCGCACGATCCGGTCACGGATATCGCGATACTGGAAAAGCAGGAATAGCGTGAAAAGAAACGTCAGGCCGATCTGAGCGACGGACGCTACCGCATGCTCCAGGATAGTGAAGGGTGATGCGCTGGTGTTGTTCGAGATGACAATCTTGCTGTCGGCGTTGTCATTTTGGCCAGAACTCTCGGCTGGGCGGCTAGACTTCAACTCTTGCTCGACAAGCCTTTGATAGCTTTCGATTGCGTCGATGGCGCGCTGCAGCGCGCCGCCGGACACGACTTGGCTCGACACGTCTTTCAGCTTGGTGGCGACGTTCGACTGGTATTGCGGGAGGCTTGCCGTAAGGCCGAGAAGCTGTGTGCTCATGGCGTAGGACGCCACGCCGACCAAGCCGGTTGTCGTGCCGAGGACCAGCAGTATCGCGACGGTCTGTGGAATGCGGCGGCGCATCAGTGCGTCGACGACCGGCGACAGGATGAAGCAGAGAATGGCCGCAAGTGTGAGCGGGATAAGTATATCCTGGCCGAACACGAGCGCGGCTACCACGATCGCCGCAGTTATCAGCGACGACGTCAGGCTTCCAAGCGAAGCCGCGAACAGGGGCATGCCGGCTGACTCCTTCCCACACTCCAGCGAATGAGCAAACGGTTGTCGGCGTGACTTGTTCCTCGGCCGCATAAATTCGATTGAACGATTTCGTAGTGCGAAACGGGAACCGGAGTGTTTTCGGGGTCGTTGCGGGATGAGGTGCGATGAGCCTGCGCATTCAATGCTTTGGCGCGTTGGGAGCGCGTGGGCGTCAAAACGAGGATGTCGTGAACAAGAAGCTTCCGTCGCGCTCGGACTCCTGCCAAAGCGCCCGTGCTTTGCTGGCAGCGCGAGATGAAATCAGGAAACTCAAGACCAAGGTGCGCCGAAGTGTCAGCGAGCGCGGTGCGCGCGGAAAGTCCGCTATAGGGCAATCGATCGAGGCGCGAGAGATTCAGCAGAAAATCGCACGTCTGGAAGCAAAGCTCTCTCGCGTTGAAATGATGGAAGCCGGCGCGAAGAAGAGTAATCGCTGGCGTCGGCTGAGGCATGAATTCGAGGCGGTCCGCAGAGCGGTCGATGCCAAGTGATGATCCGCCTCCCGTTGAAATCCTGCCCGTTCGAACAAGAGGTTTAAATGAGCGGACGGAGTACGGGACCTACGCCTTCATAGCCGGATATCTGTGCCAGTTTGGCCTCGTCGATAATTTCAAGCGTCGAGCTTTGCCATTTCACAAGGCGTTGCGATACGAGCTTATTGAGCGTCTTGTTCGTGTGCACGAGAGACAGGCCGAGTGCATCGGCCAAGTGCTGCTGCGTAATGGGCAGCTTGAGTTTTGCGCCAGTGACGAGGCCTACATGCCGGGCTCGAGTGAAAATGTCGAGCAAAACGCAGCCCATTTTTTCGATCGCCGTTCGTCGTCCGATTGTCAGGAGTTGTTCGTCCAGTAGCCGTTCACTGCGTGATGCGAGCCAAGTCAAATCATAAGCCAGTGCCGGATGCTTCGCGTACAAATCCCATAGTTTGTCGCGTGGGAACACGCAAAGGACCATCTGCGAAAGAGCTTCTACCGAATGTTGCATTTCATTGAAGGTGGAATTCTGAAGGCCGAGAAAATCGCCCGGAAATACGAAGTTCAGGATCTGCCGGCGGCCGTCCTCCAGTGTCTTATAGCGAAACGCCCAGCCCGACAGGACGGTGAAGAGATGAGGGTTTGATGTTCCTTCCATCAGGATCGTTGCGCCCGGGTCCGTCACAAATTCTCCGGACTTGAACTCCTCAACAAAGCTCAATTCACCGGGTGAGATGGCACGGAAGATCTCGAGCGCCTTAAGAGGACATTTGCGGCAGGGTGTTTGACGCGGCACGGCGGCGGGCATGGCAGTCCTTCAGCAATTTCTGGCGTCTAATGCGCTCAGGTAAATTTGGTTCGGTCGTTCGCCGCGGGAGGGCGTCAAAACACCGATATCCTGGGAACCGATGGGTGAAAAGCGGCGTTGTGAAAGTTACAGGAGCTGCATAGGTATTCGGAGATCGAAATGGGCAATCTGCTTCACTATGCGATCGTCTTCTTGGTTGTGGCGCTCGTTGCTGCGTTTCTCGGATTTGGCAGCGTGGCGGGAACTGCGATGGAAGGTGCGCGCATTCTGTTCTGGGTCGCGATCGTTCTGTTTGTCGTATCGCTGATTGCTGGGCTTTTTCGAAGAGCGTAGCCTTATCAAGGGGCAGAGGCGCGCGATCGCGTCGTTATGAATCGGCCGGGGCCTCGCGCACCGGCCGGTTTGTCGTTGCGAACGGTATCTTGCTAGAGGACCTGAGCCGATGAAAAGGCGAACGCGGGCAAAGTCAGCGGCAAGGCTTCTCATGATCCTTGCGGCCTTGCTGGTGCCAACGCTGTCGCTGTTGCCGCTCGGCGGCCTGTACCTCTACGAAAATGGCTACCTTCTCATCTGGGCGGGTCTCGCGCTCGTTGTGATCATCATCGTGTATGCGTTCGAGCGGTGGATTTTTGTGTCGACTGCGGTCGTGCCCGAGGTCGAGCCAGATTCCAACACGGCTCAGTCGCGCAGCTACAATGCGCTTGAGGAAAAAGCTTGGACGGACGTTCGGTTGCTGGCACGGTCGACCGACATCGAAAAGCTTGGCGATATACAGTCCGTGCTCGACCTTGGCCAGAAGACGGTCGAGACCGTTGCCCGGCGGCTTCATCCCGCTTCTTCTGACGCAGTCTGGCGCTTCACGCTACCTGAAGCCCTTACTATCACGTCGCGTGTCAGCGCGGAGCTGTCTGAATTCGTCAACCAAAACCTACCCTTTGGTGATCGGCTGACGGTTTCGCAATTCCTGCAGGTCTACAGGTGGCGTTATCTCGCCGACGTCGCGGAGCGCGCATACGACATCTGGCGCGTTCTGCGTTTGGTCAATCCTGCAACCGCCGTAACGAACGAGGCGCGGGAGCGGCTGTCGCGTGCGCTGCTGTCGTGGAGCCGCGAGAAGATTACAAGACGTCTTGTCGAGGAGTACGTCGAACGCGTCGGCGAGGCCGCGATCGACCTCTATGGCGGGCGATTGCGGGTTTCGGATGAAATATCGACGGCATCTGCCGCACCCCCGATTGGTAGCGACGCGGTAGGTCAGGCGTATCACCTCAGGGTGCTGCTCGTCAGCCGCGACGATAGACTGCGTTCGTCCGTTCGCGCGTTGCTTCGCGTCGGTCTCGGCAGAGCTATCGAGGGTGGTAGCAACTATCTCTTCGAGCTGGAGGAAGCCGCAACCTTGGCTCCGGTCCGGGTGAGAGAATACGACATGCTCGTTTTCTTGACGCCGGCGGATGAGACGGGTTTGGCGGAAGCGACGCTTGGAGACGATGTTCTCAAGCTGCTGGAAGCGGACGACGAAGCCACGCTACCTCCCGTCGCGATCGTCGCGATTTATGCCTTTCCTGATACTGTGCGTTACGCTGAGAGTGTTGGACGCGATACGGGCTCTGCCAGCGTGCCGGCATCGGTCGTCGACTTGTCGATTGGGACAGAGCTGGACATGGCGGCCATCATACCGCTGCTTGCGCGCATGCGGCAGCTTGCGCCGAGTGCGGCGCGTGTTCACGCCGTCAGAACAAGGGCCGCGATGCGGGGGCGGCCGTGGACCCACTCTATCGTCCAGGCCGGTCGCGCCGCCGGCTCGCTCATCGGTAAGGTTGGCCGCAGCATCATCACGAGGTGACTCAGCTCAAGCGGAGCGGGCGGAACAAACGCGAGCGGTTCTGCGTTTCCGCGGCGAAGGCAGAAAATTCGCGTCATTTTAAGGAGAGCAGGCCATGAATCGTTCCGCCTCGTATCAAAAGGACATCGAAACGAAGGTCGTCAGGGGTGCGGAAGAGGCGCTGAGTACCGCTGGGCACTACGCGGAAAAAGCGATCGACGCGGCTCAGAGCACGGCGAAGTCGGTTGCAGATCAGGGCCGCGATGTGGGTGAGCGCGTCAACGAGGTCGCAGGAAACTTCAAGACCGCATTGGACAAGTCCGTCACGACCCAACCGTTGACTACGCTCGTCACTGCGGCCGCCGTTGGCTTCGTACTCGGTGCGTTGTGGAAGTCGTGACGCTCCACGATTCGCACTAGGCATTTTCAACGCCCGAGGGAGAGATGGCGATGTTCGGCGCACTCGTGCGGCGCGCGCAGCACACAATCGACAATGCGATTGAAAACGCGGTTACCCGCGCGCTCGTCGCCATACCGTTCCTCGTTGCAGTAGGTTTTCTTACCGTCGCGGCCAGTATTCGATTGACCGCAATGTATGGAGCGGAGACAGCGTACCTCATCCTCGCGGGCGTCTACGCATTCCTCGGACTTTTTGGACTTGCGATTACGAACGCACGGTCGGTGAACCCGAGCGAGCCACCGGCAGCTGAAGCTGTTGAAACCGAGTCGGAGGAGGCCGCAAGCGAGGAAGCTACGGCAGACAGTTTCTCAAGCGCGGATCGGGAACTTCTTGTCGCGGCACTTACCTCGGCAGCACCCATCGCGTTGCCGTCCGTGCTTCGCGTCCTATATCGCAACCTGCCAGTCGTGCTGGCTTTGTTAGCAACCGCACTCTTGTATTTGGGTGGCGAAGACGCTGAGGGCAGTGGCGAAAGCGCGCCGGTTCCGGCTGAATAGCCCAGGAACCATAGCGGTGGCGGCACGTTGGACAGTCGCTATTTCCGAGCTAGGTTGTTTCGATTTTGCGGCCGGGGAGAGCTCAAGGAATGGCTGACAGAGAAACCAAGAAACCGGAAATGACCGACACAACGACTACGGGTTCGGAGGAACAGATTAGCCTTCCAGAGGAAGTCCAATCGAGGTTGGGCAAGGAGTTGCGCAACGTCTACGGCAAACTTCTCGCTGAACCTCTGCCCGATCGCTTTTCCGAGCTTCTGAAGAAGCTCGCGACCGACGAAAGCAAGTGATGGACGATCAGGCGAGTCAACAGTTTCAGGAAGATCTGGCGTCGTTCGTGCCGAACTTGCGCGCCTTCGGTCGCTCGCTTTGCGGCAACGCCGACCACGCCGACGACCTCGTGCAAGAGACTCTCGTCAAGGCATGGAAGAACCGCGACAGTTTTGCGCAGGGATCGAACCTGAAGGCGTGGCTGTTCACAATCCTGCGCAACTCGTTTCTTTCGGAGCGTAGGAAGCTGAAGAATGAGGTACGCGATCTCGATGGCGAGTACGCGGCGCGTTCAGCGGTCAGTCCAGCACAATCGGGCCACATGGACCTCATCGATTTCGAGAAGGCTCTTTCCGAGCTGCCCTCCGACCAGAAGGAGGCGCTGCTCCTAGTTGGCGCAGAAGGGTTTTCATACGAGGACGCGGCGCTCATGTGTGGTTGTGCGGTTGGAACGATCAAAAGCCGCGTTAACCGCGCGCGCAGCAAGCTTGCCGAGCGCCTCGGTATTGAGGGGGCAAGCGATTACGGAAACGATGCGCAAGCGCATTGGGCTCGTTCAGCCGTAAAGTAACTGTCTGTTCCTAAATAATAAATTTTTATGCTCTCGGACGGAACCAGCGCGCCTTCAGCAGCGTTGTACAGAGGTTTCGCATGACCACGCACAGGGGATCTTGCATGTCGCTTGCTGACTTGATCGGCCCAGAATTGCCGTTCCTGCGCCGCTTCGCCCGAGCCTTGGGTGGCTCTCAGGAACGCGGCGACGCTTACGTCGTTGCCACTCTAGAGACGCTCGTTGCGGATCCGAGAAGTTTCCGGAGCGATCTCAAGCCGCGTGTCGCGCTCTACAAATGCTTCCTTAGCATCTGGAACGCCATGCCGATCAACGC
This sequence comes from uncultured Hyphomicrobium sp., assembly GCA_964651805.1. Lineage (GTDB taxonomy): Bacteria > Pseudomonadota > Alphaproteobacteria > Rhizobiales > Hyphomicrobiaceae > Hyphomicrobium_B. The sequence continues at coordinate 325,674 of CAZYXX010000002.1, forward strand.
AGAAGTCGAGCCGGCCGGATCGGATATCATTTCGGCGGCCGATCGGCGGATCGAATCGATCACGCCTTTGCCGCGCCAGGCGTTCCTGTTGGCGGCGGTGGAGGAGTTCTCACCCGCTGATATCGCCGTGCTGCTCGATCGCAGCGAGGATGAGGTTGCGGCGCTTATCGATGAAGCAGCGGCTGAAATCGCCGATCAGATCTCGGCTCGCGTGCTCATCATTGAGGATGAACCGCTGATCGCGCTCGATATCGAGAATATCGTTCGGGAGATTGGCCATGACGTGGTTGCGATCGCCGCTACACACAAAGAAGCGACCGCCGAGGCGGCGCGCACCAAACCCAATATCGTCCTTGCCGACATTCAGCTGGCCGACGGCAGCTCAGGCATCGATGCGGTCAACGAAATACTCCTGAATTTGAACGTGCCGGTTGTCTTCATCACGGCCTATCCGGAGCGGTTGCTGACGGGCGAGAGACCGGAGCCCGCATTCCTAATGACCAAGCCGTTCCGTGCCGAAATGGTGAAGGCAGTTGTAAGCCAAGCTCTTTTCTTCGACGTAAAGGCGGGACCGGCGCGAACCGGGGCGGCGGCGTAAGCGTTACCAAATTTGCCAACGTCGCCGGCAAAGAGCGACCAACGAAGATTGTCAGATGATCTAGCAGTGTCGAGAACAGGCCTATGAGAGGCGCAAGCCCGTTTCTCGATTCCCCGGACGGAATGCTTTCACGGATGGCAGAGCAGCTGCTGACGGTCAGCGGCGACTGCGTGAAAGTCATTTCAGCAGATGGCCGCGTTCTTCACATCAATGAGGCGGGCCGGCGATTGCTCGAGGTCGAGAACGGCGAGAGCGTCGTTGGTCAGGACTGGATCAGCACATGGCCCGAAAACGCCCAGCCCGATGTCAGGAAAGCGTTTGACGCGGCACTATCGGGTTTAGTTCACCGCTTCTCTGCTGCATGTCCGACGGCATCAGGGACGCTCAAATACTGGGATGTCGTCGCCAGCCCGTTGACGCGGGCCGATGGATGCATCGATGGAGCGCTCGTTGTCTCGCGTGACAACACGGCTTCTATTCTGCTTCAAAAGGTCTTGCTTGAGAGCGAGCAGCGTTTCCGTGCGCTCGCCGACAACATGGCCCAGCTTGCCTGGATTACCGACGGGGACGGCTGGGTCTACTGGTACAATCAACGCTGGTACGATTATACGGGGACGGCGCTGGACGAGATGAAGGGCTGGGGCTGGCAGAAGGTCCTTCACCCGGATTTCGTTGAGCGCGTATCTGTTAAGATCAAGGCGTGCTTTGCGAGCGGTGAACCCTGGGAAGATACGTTTCCACTGCGCGACAAGGATGGTCGTTACCGGTGGTTCCTGTCGCGCGCAAACCCTGTGCGGGATGGTGCGGGCAAGATCGTTCTTTGGTGCGGAACCAATACCGATATTACGGAGCAGAGGGAGCTGAGCTTGCGCCTTCGGCAGCTGGCGCGGCTCGTGGAGCTTTCTCACGAAGCGATCATGGTTTCAGATACCAGTGGCGACGTGGTGTTGTGGAACAAGGGATGCGAAGACGTCTACGGGTACACACGCGCTGAAGCCATCGGCAAACGCCCGGATGAGCTTCTTCACACGCGCTATCCCGTGGACCGGCAGCGCTTCCTGCAGGAAATTCTGGAAAGCCGGAGCTGGCGCGGCGAGATTGAGCAGGTCTCAAAATCAGGAACGGTATTGTGGATCGAGACCCGGCTTGAGGTGCTCGAGTTCGACGGGGCGACGTTCGTTCTGGAAACGAACCGCGATGCGACCGAACGGAAAGCGGCGGAGCGGTCGCAATCGATCCTCATCGGGGAGCTCAATCACCGGGTCAAAAACACGTTGGCGATCGTTCAATCGATCGTCACGCTAATGGCGAAGCGCACCACGGATGTCGGGCGTTTCGTTGCGGATTTCCGGCGGCGCCTTCAGTCTCTGGCGTTTGCGCACGATCTGTTGACCGAAGCGCAGTGGAAAGGTGCCGAGCTGTCGGAGCTGGTCAAATTTGAAGCGGAGGCCAGGATCCTGGAGGCAGGCCGCTTTCGCGTACGCGGGGACCCTGTGTTCCTGCCGCCGCAGCTTGCGATCCACTTTGCGCTTATTGTTCATGAGCTAACGAATAATGCCGTCGAGCATGGTGCGCTTAGCGGAGGCTTGGGCGTCGTGAATGTGACCTGGGCGATCACTGGAAAGGACGAACTGACCGTCGAATGGCGCGAGACAGGCGGCCCAAGGCCGGCTGGCGGTAGGCCGAGTGGATATGGAACGACGCTGATCGACCGCCTGGGCAGCCTGCCGCATTTGCGCACGCAGCTTTCGTTCAACGACGATGGCTTTGCCTGCATTATGAAAATCAGACTGCCAGCGGAGCAGAGCAGTAATCCCAGCGACTATTTCGATGTTACCAGCGGGCGCCGCGCGCGTCCGCTCTGAGGCCGTAATCGACGGACCATGAAAATGCGCGGCGCCATCGTCCTCTGGGCCGCGCACACTAGTTTGTTGAAACGCGCGTTGTACCGTTTTTAAGCGCTCTTGGTGATCGTTTCTTTGGCGCGATTGAAGCCGTCGACGAGCTGCTGGACGATAGGCCCCACGGCCCGCTTAATTTCCGTATCAGGAAGCGCCTTCGCGAGTGCGGAGAAGCGATCGTCGATGTTCATGCGGCGCAATTCAGATCGCACCGTGTCGCTGATGTCGTCGCTCACGCGAGACAGTTCTCTTCGCCATTTGCGATCCGGCGTCCGGTTGCCGGTTCTTCGGTTGCTCAGCACTATAGCAACGAGCGCCGCGGAAGCGGCAATGCCGATCGCAACGGGAATGGGGTTCGCTTTGATATACTTTTCGGCCGTAGCGTAAAGATCCTGCGCGCTGTCAGCGACAGCTTCCGCTTTCTCCGACGCTTTGTCTTTGACGTTTGCAACGTCCTTCTTCAGCTTGTCGAACAAAGCTTCGAGCGACGCGAGGCGTTCATCGGACGTTGTCGATACTCCAAAGTCCTGAGATTTAATCGGTTGCATAATCGTCCCTAGGTTGGTCTGGATAGAAAGCTAAGTTGCAACGCGCGACCGAGCACACGAGTTCCGCGCCTATTCTTGCCTTTCGCGCAGATGCAACGCGTGGGAATGGATGTCGGGATCTACGACCTCGATCACCTCTTGATCCTTCCCGTCGTCGTCCTGAAGGTTTTTGTCGACTTCGCGCAGTTTCTCGTGAGCGTCGATGATTTGCCATGGCAACGGCTTGATGAGCGCGCAGTCGAACAAGTGCCCGAGCTTTAAGCCGATCCGTTCCATCAAACGGTTCATCGTGGCTCTCCGTAGTTTCGGAGCAAACTTTGCTTGTTAACGTGGCCGACGACCCCATTGTTCCGTAGTGCGCAACGACGCTCTGCGATGCAAAAAAGCCCGAAGCATCGCTTCGGGCTTCACTAAAAATGCGATCGCGAGAACGTGGATTGGTTACATCGCATCCGTCCATCGATCGATTTCGGCCTTCGCCTTGTCCTTTGCGTAGCCGTAACGCTCCTGAAGAATACCTTCGAGCTGTTCGCGGCTACCGTTGACGCGGGCAATATCGTCGTCAGTCAGGTTGCCCCAGTTCTCTTTGACCTTGCCGGCGAACTGCTTCCAATTCCCTTCGATGCGATCCCAATTCATCTTGAACCCTTTCTCTTCAATTTACCGGCGAGATGGCGCACGAGATGTGCGAAAGCGATACCGGTGAGCGTGATGCGTCCGTGGCGCCGCATGCCTAATAAAACGCGCGCGTAGAGTGGGGGTTCCAGACAAGTTCTGCGGACAAATGGTTTGAAGACGATGATTGGCAAACGCGAATTCAGGCGAGCCTGTTTGTCCGAATTGTTATTGAGGCGCGCGCTGAGTCGTGCCGCTGCGTGCGGCGAGTTCACACGCCTAAACCCGCACGGCCGGCTCGCTGCGAATAGCCACGACATCCATTTGTTGAGAATTCGGTTGGTTGCGGGGGCTGGATTTGAACCAACGACCTTCAGGTTATGAGCCTGACGAGCTACCGGGCTGCTCCACCCCGCGTCACCGAAACATGGGCCGTCTGCCGTAAGCGGCGGGGCCTCTAGGAAACGCAAGGCCGCTCGTCTCCGAGCGGCCCCGTTGAGCGCTCTATAGCACAAATTTGGACCCTGGGAAGCCCACGCGGCCGATTATCCCACTGGCGGTTTCCAGCGCTTTATATGGGCCCCGAAGCTCCGCTTTCTCGCCATGCTGGGGCGGGTGCCAATATGCGATTGGGCAGGCGTCTTCGACAGTTCGCACATGAAAGCCGCGTCGTCTCGCGTGGTCGTCAGACGTCGGACGGCCGTGGTGCTTTGCACGGCGGCGTCGTGGCGTTTGAGGCGCCGGCGGGTTAGAAGTGGGCTATGACCTCGCATACCGTCCTGTCCGTGCCGGCAGCTTCCAATAACCCTCCGGGCGGAAAGCCGTCGGCGCTCGCGGAAGGCTTTGTCCTGCTCGACAACAGCACCGGGCGCGAGACGACGTCGCTACTGTTTGAACATCCGTTGCAGATCGTGCGTGCGGATCGACCGGAGCAAGTCGCGACCGCGCTAGACGCGATCACGTCGGGTTTGGCTAAGGGCCTCCACGCTGCCGGTTTTTTTTCTTACGAGCTGGGCTATGTGGTCGAGCCGCGGCTCTCTGCGCGCCTGCCGGACAATCGCAGGGTGCCGCTGCTCTGGTTTGGTCTCTACGAACAACCGCGGGCCTTCAAGGGCGAAGAAGTGCAGGCGTGGCTCAACGAGGAAGCGATCGGTAATCCCTCCCTCGGCGCGCTCGCACACAGCTGGGACAGTACGGCCTACATTGAACGCTTCAGGGAAGTTCAGAACAAAATTCTGAGCGGCGATATCTATCAGCTCAACCTGACGTTCAAGGCCAAGTTCAACTTGCAGGGCTCGCCGTTGGCGCTTTATCGCGACCTGCGCTTGAAGCAGCGCGTCGCTTACGCGTGCCTCGTCGATACGGGCGAGGTGACCATCCTTTCGGCGTCGCCTGAGCTATTTATCGAGCAGCATGATCGCGAGATCTCAACGCGGCCAATGAAAGGCACCGCACCGCGTGCGGGCACGCCCGAGGCCGACGCCGAGGTCAAAAAGGCCCTTGCAGCGGACGTGAAAAACCGCGCGGAAAATCTTATGATCGTCGATCTGATGCGCAACGATCTTGGCCGGATCGCAGAACTGGGATCGGTTCATGTCAGCGACCTGTTCACGGTCGAAACGTTCAAGACGCTGCATCAGATGACGTCGGGGGTAACGGCAAAGCTGAAGCCAGGCATCGGCCTTGTCGATATTCTGAGAGCGATCTTTCCGCCGGGGTCGATCACCGGGGCGCCGAAGATTCGCGCGATGGAGCTCATTCGCGATCTCGAAACGGAACCGCGAGGGGTCTATTGCGGAGCTATCGGCCGGTTCTCGCCAGACGGCCGATCGCAATTCAATGTCGCGATTAGGACGGCGGTCATCGACCGCAATGGCGCTGGCGAGATGGGTATCGGCTCAGGTGTCGTTGCCGATTCGGATGGCGGGCGGGAATATGCCGAGTGCCTTTTGAAGATGAAGTTCCTGACCGATCCGGTGCGCCGCTTCGAGCTCATCGAGACGATGCTGCACGAGCCGGGGAAAGGCATCTGGCTGCGCGCACGCCACATTGCCCGGCTTGCGGCATCCGCAGCGTATTTCGATTTCGCGTTCGATGCCGGCAAGGTGGACGCGGCGATCGAAGCGGTGCTTCTAGGCAAGGAGGGTGAGCGACTGCGCGTCCGCCTGCTGCTCGATGAAAATGGTCATGTAACCGTGACCACGACACCGCAACCGGCGTCGGATGTTATCATGCGCTATGTCGTGTCGGATACGCGTCTCAACAGTCAGGACCTCTTCCTCTATCACAAGACGACGCGACGCGAACTGTACGACAGCGAGTGGCAGCACTACTCCGAGACACTTGGCGCCGACGAGGTCATTTATCTAAACGAGCGCGGTGAGCTTACGGAAGGTAGCCGCACGACGATCTTCGTCGGTACCGGCGATGGTCAATTGTTGACGCCGGCGGTTTCAGCTGGGTTGCTGCCCGGTACGCTGCGGGCTCAGCTCCTGGCTGAGGGGCGCGCACACGAGGCGACGCTCACGATTGATGACCTCAACCGCGCGCGCGAGGTCTATCTGGGGAATTCGGTCCGAGGCTTGATGCGTGCGACGCCGCTTGTGCCGCGGTTGCACACAAGCTGAGACGATAGATGGTCAGTGGCTGATCGGCGGCATCTCGGACGCGCTACCCGACGTCTTGATCAATGGCCCATCAGAAACAGGGCTGAAGATTTTGATGTCTACCCCCGTTTCTTGCTGCTGCGATGCAGCAAGCAATGCGATGGCAGCCGCGAGCGTCAGCACGACTGCTGTCACGATGGCTTTCGATGAGCGCCGGGCGCGGCGAGCGAATGTGTGCGTCTGTTCGGGCATGGCCAATGTTTACGGCGAGCGACGACTTCCGACCATAAGCGTGATGCCGCGCGACACGTCGGCACACACGAGAACCAGAACTTTCAGACCCTCAACCGACACGCGATTAAATCAGTCGCTATCGCCTGCCGGTTTCTAGAGCCACTTAACGAGGCAGCCCAGAACAAGGAGCCCGTAGGAGGTCAAAAGGAAGGCGAGCTCGTTGCCCTTGATGCCAGGAATCTCGGCGCCGAAGAACACCACCATCAATGTAACAACTGCCAGGATAATGGACAGCAGGAAGGTAATGATGCCCGGAGCCTTCAGTCCCATACTCCCATCCTCGCTCTTGATAAATCGTGCGCGCATAAGCGTCCCCCGCTCCACGAGTCTGTTAACGAACAGCGGTTGCTTATAGCAGCAGATAAGGATTTTCGCGCAAGGCTGCCTCCGGCCGTTGTGGAAAGCTGCCGCCGGACTGATGCAGAAAAGCCGATGCGTTGGGCCGTGATGCCGTCGCTATCAAGCCTTCGGCGGTGCGGGGTGTGGTGCACGGCGGCGAAAGAGCCGCATGAACCACGTCAGCACCACGAAAGCCAAAGCGCCCGAGAAAGCGACTGCGGCAGGGTGGCGGTACCAGAGTAATAGCGGATTGATTCGCCCCTCCCAGGCCATCACCGCATCCTCGCCGAAGGCCCTGGGCGAGAGGCCGGTTGTGGGCCGCAGCATCATTTCGGCAGCGGCCGACTGATCAGCGCTGGCAATGATCGCATCGCGCACGCCGGCAGACGACAGGACCTGCATGCGCGCTGGGCTCTCCGCGACGGCCGCTAGAATCCGGTCGCGGGGGCCCTGCTGCAGGCCCCGCAGATAGCCCGCCAGCGAGGACAACTCGTTCTCAGAGAGTGTTTTGACGAGCGTGGTCAACCTGGAGGGGTCCAGGCCAAGTAGCGTGTCGCGGGCGGTCGCGGGAATGGTTGCAAGGCGCTGGACGGCGGTTTGGTCGCCCAACGCCAAAACGCGCTCCAACGAGGCGGCACTAAAGTCGCCGGGACTGGCACGACGGTGAATATCGTATTTCACGATATCGTCGATGCGGTTGCCAGCCAGCGTGTTCCAGTCGAGTGCGGTGGCGACGGAACGGGTATCGCGCGCGATCGTCATTGCGGCGGGCGGCATGATGTTGACGGCGGTGTTCAAAGTGCCGTCGCTCAGCCGGCGTAGGACGGCCGACTCGCCTTCGGAGGCCGCCACAAGGCTCACGACCTCGTCCAGCCTCGGCAGTGATGTTGCCGGCACGCCGTCGATGAAGACGCGGAAATCGGCATTCCCTTCTGCGATCCTTAGAACGAGCGCATGGGCGCGTTTGAAGCCCTGCCAGATTTCCAGCACGTGGTCGGCGGTCGCGGCGGCAATTTCCGTCACGTGATTGTTCATCTGGTCCGAAAGGGAGGTCGCGATCTCGTCGCGGACCTTCTCTTTGGTGGCCGGCGCCTTCATCTCGGCGGCGATAATCGGCAGCACCCCGTGGCGAAAATCCCAAATGTCCTTGGCGATCAACACGAGGCCGACGCCACCGGCGACGACCGTCACGAGCCGCGAAAGTATGCTGCCCACGATGCGCTGGCCGACTCTGGCCGCAAGATTGCCGAGCTGGCGGCGCATGACGAGCACGGTGGCGCCGGCGATGCCGCCGGTCGATTGCTTGATGACGGCACCGGCGGACGCCTCTCCTACCCCTTTGTTAGGGTCCACCGTTAGGCCACGCCCGGCGTCACCCGCAAGTGCTTCCGCCATCGCGTTGCCGTAGCGCGGGCCGATAAATGCTTTCAGGCATTCGAGCAGCGGAGCAGCCGCGTCGCTGCTCGCGACTTCAATCGACTGGCCGACTTCACGCGCGACGCCGGCCGCCAAGTCCTCGATCGCGACCTTGACGGTGTCGGAACGGTAAACGCGCTCGGCGACGTCGGTCGCAAGCTTCTGGGAGACGGCGCTGTCGGTCAGCGACTTCAGACGCTCGGTCCAGGTCGTCTCCTTCTTGACGTCCTCGATTGCGATGTCGACGCGGCTGTCGATGATCTTGTCGAGGTTCGCCCGCCGCCATTGCTCGGCAACGAGCGCGCGATAATCAATCGTCCGAGTATTCTTGCGGAGGGACTCGGCCGCGATTGCCTCAATCGCGTTGCGCAACCCAGCGTCGTCTTTGGCCTGGCAGGCCTCGTATGTGCTGCGCGTCATCTCGCCGGCGGCGAGCGGAGTGATCAAGTCTACGGCGACGTGCGCCGATATTGCCGACACCGCAATGAAATGACGTAGCGAACGCGCCACCAGTAGTTTCCTCGCCCACTGGCTGAACCCCACCGGCACGCCAAGCGATCACATTGTGTTAAATATAGGTCTGAGATTGCGCGATTACAGTGTCCGGATTGCTGTCCCGGGCCGACGTTTCGAAGATTCAATCTTTTCGCCCACAACCGTTCGGTCACGTGTCTGCCCAAGTTGAGGATACCCGACTTGGACTGCCGGAGCGTGGCGAGCGCCCTCAAACAGCCGCCTCAAAACCGCCACTGGGACCGCGGATTTGGTCGCCACGCGCTGGGTCGTTTTGCTGCGATGCAGCGTTACTAAGCCCATGATTCCGAGGAGAACGCGCCTCCATTGTGCGCTGCGGCAATCGGTCTGAGCTTAACCTAGGAAGCCTCTTATTAGCAAAAGTTCTGGCACTATCAGCGGGTTCGTAATAAATTTGACAGATACGTCTTAAGTGCGGGACGCCCGTTGATCAGGAAAAGCTTCGGCAGCGCGACAATGTCGCGTTGGCGTTAGTTACGATTGCAGCGTATGTCTGTTCGCGTGGTGTAGCAAAGAGTGCGACGTAACGTGATGAAATCAAACAATAAATTTCAGCCTCCGCGCGGCAGTCTATATATTCCCGGTGGTTCGTCCGGTGTGCTGCTCGTCCACTCTCTCGGTGGTTCACCCCTGGAATTGAAGTTTGTTGCCCAGTCGCTGGCTCGCCAGGGGCTGACAGTTTATTGCCCGGTCGTGCCTGGCTTGACCTTCGGCACCGACGTCTCGGGCATGTCGACGTGGCGTGACTGGTACAAGGCCGTCGAAACCGCGTTCAACGATCTTCGCAGTGTTTGCGATACCGTCCTAGTCGGTGGTTCGTCGGCGGGCTCCATCCTGTCGCTGCGCCTTGCCGCCAACCGGCACGACGAGATTTCCGGGCTGTTGCTTTATGCGCCTACGCTCGCCGTCAACGGCTGGGCGATTCCGAAGACGATCAAGTTCTTCCATCTTGTCAGCGACAAGTGGACGGCGCGGCTCTTCAAGTTCCGCACACCCGCTCCGCACGGCATCAAGGATGAACGGGTTCGCAATTTCGCTCTAGAAGCGATGAAGGGCGACGGCGCGACGCCGGCTGACATCACTGTTCGCGGCGGCGGCACAGTCTGGGAATTTTTCCGGCTGGTGCGCAACGTTCGGCCGATGCTGTCTAACGTCAGGCATCACACGCTCATTTTCCATCCTAGGGCCGACGACCAGAGCGACATCCGCAATACGATGCACTTGCAGCGCAAGCTCGGTGGCATGGTCGAAGTGTGCGTGCTGGACGACAGCTACCACCTTGTCACGCTCGACAAGCAGCGCGGTTATGTTGCCGAACGCACGATGGAGTTCGTCGACCGTATCCTGGCGCGCAAGGCGGTTCGCGAAACCGTTCGCACGCCCGCTTCGAACTCGTCGAAGCAGCAGCATCTGGGCGCGGCCGAGTAAACGGCCACGTCTCGAACCACCCTCAAGTGACACATTAAGAGTGTTGGCCGGCAACGCCTGCCAATAACCGTGCGGCGTGGCGCGGACGGCTACTCTGCCGTCTGCCTTGGCTTTGCAGGCTGGGGCGCGGGCGGCTTCGGCTTTACGTCGGCCGCTGCCTTTTGCTTTGTTGCACCTGAGTTCGCCCAGGGTAGCGCTTCGCCGGAAGCTGCCTTTGTTGTCTGCTTTTTCGCCGCTGGCTGCTTGGCGGACTGTTTGCCTGCTGCGTCGGCATCTGTCGGCGCAGCCGCGCACGGTTCCAGGCCTTCCTCGGCGCGTGTCCAGATGAAGCTCTTGCCGAGGAACTTGACGCCCTTGTAACCCGTCACCTGTAACTTATCCGGTGCAACCAAGGTGATCGCGACATCGTAAGCCTTGCCGACTTTGGGATCGTAGATCCACCCGCCGTCGTAGCCGCCTTCTGGAACGGCAGCGAGTTGGCCGAGGATCGGCAGGCCACAAATCGGGCGGTCGCGATTTTCGGCTTTCGGATTGTTCTTGTCCGTAAGGGGCTCGCCTTGGGCGTTCAGCGGCTCGCGAAGCCAGACAATGCGGCCGCACAGCTTGTTGCCGCCGCAGATCTCGATCTGGACTGCCCCCTTGCCGGTGTCGTCGTACCAAACACCAGCTTCGAGGGGACCGGCGACCGACAGGTCGGCCGCGATTCCAAAGACGCCCGCTGAAAGCATAAGCGCAGCAGCGGACTTGATAATTCGGGTTCTGACCCGGCTGCCAGACGATTTATGCATGACAATCAACCGCATGTGACTCGCGAACATTCGTCGTCCTATGCCTCGAAAACGGCGAAACCTTGGAGCTCATTGGTTAAGTGTTAGGAAAGTCGGGTCGAAACTTTTGATGCATTAGTTTTTGATTCTCTGACGCAAATCGAATGCCAACGCGACGCACGCGGCGTGTCGTCCTGCGGCGGGGGCCAGGGTAGCAGATAGAACGCGAGGGGTTTATATGCTGCGAGTGTTCATTGATGACGATAGCCGGCATGCGCGGTCCGCGCGGTTGCCCGCGCCCCGGCTCACATCTCCTTAAGAGATAGCTTTACGCCATGATCCTGACGCTCGCCCTCAGAAACCTTCTGCACGACCGCATCCGCCTTACGGTCACGCTGGTCGGCATCCTCTTTTCTATCGTTCTCGTCGCGGTGCAGCTCGGTCTGTATCTGGGCTCGAGCCGGATGATCACGGCCAATATTGGCAAGTCCGACGCCGACCTTTTTGTCACGACGTTCGGGGCGAAGAGCTTCGAGGACGGCGGCATCCTGCTCACCGATCGCGAGCGCCATCAAGCTCTTGCCACGCCCGGCGTTCAGTCCGTTGTGCCGATCGTCGTTGCGTTCGCAGAGTGGCGCAAGCCCGCCGGCGGTTCGACGCGCGTTGTCGTCGTAGGAAGTGACGCCGACGATCATGGCCTCATTCCCTGGTCCCTTGCCGAAGGCACTTTGGAGGACATCAAGGCTCCCGACGCCATCGCGGTCGACCGCAGCTATTTGGGCGAGCTTGGTATCAACGGCATCGGCGACACCGCGCAGATCGCGACCGGACGAGTGAAGGTTCGGGCGCTGACGACCGGCATCCGCTCTTTCACCCAGTCGCCCTACGTCTACACGACGCTCAATCGGGCGCGTCAGCTTCTGAATGTCGATGGTGACAGGTTGACATTCCTGCTCGTCAAACTCGCACCGGGCGCCGACAAGATGGCCGTCCAGGCTGATCTTCAGCAGCGGCTTGAGTCGGCTGACGTGCTGACCAAGGATGAGTTCGAAAGCCGCAGCCTCAAGCAGTGGCTGTTCCGCACCGGCGCGGGGCTAGCGCTCATCGGCGGCGCGATCCTGGGCAGTCTGGTTGGCACCGTCATCGTGGCGCAGACGCTCTATTCGAGCACCAAGGATCATATCCACGAGTTCGCCACGTTGCGCGCGCTCGGCTCGTCCAAGGGCTACATTCACAAAGTCATTCTGGCGCAGGCGGGCTTAAGCGCCGTGATCGGCTACGCGCTCGGTATGACGATCGCGCTTCTCATCCTCTACGCGAGCCGCAATTCGGCGTTGCCGCTTGTCATGACGCCCGGCCTTGCATTCTGGCTCTTTGCGCTGACGGTCGCCATGTGCGCGATCTCGGCGTTGTCGGCCATCGTCAAGGTCACGAAAATCGATCCTGCAACGGTGTTCGCGCGATGACCGACCAACCCGTCCTGCAAGCAGATAACATCGTCAAGGAGCTTGGCTCCGGTGCTGGTCTTGTCGTGGCGCTGAAGGGCGTCTCGTTCGATCTTGTGCCGGGTGAGCTAACGCTCCTGATGGGGCCTTCGGGCTCCGGCAAGACGACGCTGCTTTCCATCCTCGGCTGCATCATGACGCCGACGTCCGGTCAGATCCGCATAGCGGGCGACGTCGTCAGCGGCCGCTCGGCCGAAGAACTCGCCAAGGTTCGGCGCGACCATATCGGCTTCATCTTCCAGTCCTACAATCTTTTTCCGACGCTGAACGCCATCGAAAACGTGCGCATCGCGCTCGACGTGCGCGGTATCCGCGGCTTCGCGGCGACAAGCCGGGCCGAGGAAGTGCTGCGTGATGTCGGCCTCGGGCATCGGCTCACAAACTACCCAGGCAACCTTTCGGGCGGTGAACAGCAGCGCGTCGCGGTTGCGCGCGCCATCGCGTCGTCGCCGTCCATCGTGCTCGCCGACGAGCCGACCGCGGCTCTCGATAGCGAAAACGGACATGCGGTGATGGCGCTGCTCGCGCGCATCGCCAAGGAACAGGGGCGCAGCGTGCTCGCCGTCACGCACGACCCTCGCACGCTCGGCTATGCCGACCGCGTCGTGCGGATCGAAGACGGCCGCATTGTCGGCGAGGAACGCCGACCCGAGGGCATCAACGCCCCGGAGATCACGGATTTGACCAAGAGGCGAAAATTGCATGCTTAAGAAACTTGATCCGGCGATCCCGACGATCGCCACCGCGGCCGTGCTCGCGGTCACAATCGGGATCACCTTGAATTCAATGGCTGGCAAGCTCGGCGCGACCTTCATGCAGCTTGCCGGACCGGCGAGCGCGCAGACGGCGACGACCATCGTGCCGACGGCGCAGTGGGCTGCTTCCGCAACGGGCAGAGTCGAGCCTAAGAGCGGTGAAATTCGCATCGCTAGCCAGGTGCCAGGCCGCATCGTCGAGGTTCTGGGCGCGGCCAACGACAGGGCAAAGGCGGGCGATTTGCTCGTCCGGCTTGATGACGACGAGATCTACGTCAAGATCGCCGCGGCGCTTTCTGAAGTCGGCGTTCGCGAGCGGGAGCGCGAAGAAGAGCCTGCGACTGGGCCGGCGCTTGAACGGCGCAAGGCCGAGGATGCGGTTGCGTCGGCGGAGCGGGCATTGTTTGCGGCGCATGAATCGTTCGACAATGCGCAGCGCGCTGTCGCGGCGGGCAAGGGCGACGTGAATGGCCTCGATGCGGAGCGTACCAAGGTCGCCGATGCTGACGCCGCTGTCACGAAAGCGCGTACGGACCTCGCAGCCGTCAACGCCAAACCCAACATGCCGCTGCCTCAGCGGCTCGAATCATCGCTTGCGATGGCGCGCGCCGAACTGACGGCCGCCGAGATCGCACTCGAGCGTACGCGCGTTCGCGCGCCCATCGATGGAACCGTGCTCAACATGCTGGCGAAGGTTGGAGAGACGGCCGTACCCTCGCCGGAGAGCGCACTTGTCGAGTTTGGCGATCTGACGGGCCTTAAGCTGCGCGCCGAGGTCGAAGAGCGTGACGCGGCAAAGGTGCGCGTCGGCCAACGCGTCGTCGTCAAGGCAGATGCGTTCCCCGACAAGGAGTTCGAAGGAACGGTAACGTCAATTGCGCCGTCGCTCGGTTCGCCGCGCATCGCGACGCGCGGCCCGCGCCGTCCCAACGACGTCGAGGTCGTCGAGGTCATGGTCGATCTTGATGGCAACCCGCCGCTCTTCATCGGCATGCGCGTCGACACGTTCTTCAAGCTCGACAACGCGGCGTCGGTTTCGCAGACGAAGACGAACTAGGCCGGTTTAGCTCGCTCAATCAAAAAGGCGCCCGAGAACCTAGGGCGCCTTTTGCGTGTCTCGTTCGGCGCCTTAGGCGGAAGCGCGTGTCACCGCGTCGATATTGGCGGCGAGTTTGGGGTCGATGCCAAGCGCATTGGCAAGGCGCGCGAGGAACTGCTGCTCGGCGGGCGAGTCGAGCGCGATCGCGATGCGCGCGGCCGTGTAGAGCTGGATCGCTTCCTCGGGTGAGTTGACGAGAGTTGCGAGCGATTCCGGCGTCTTGGGGTTGTTCAGCTCGTTCGCCAGAAATTCTTCCGCTTCCGAGTCGAGGCCGGCCTGTTTCAGGCTGCCGATGATCTTTGCCTGTTCGCTATCGTCAACGCGGCCATCCGCGGCGGCGGCGGCGATCATCGACTGGATGTAGTGGGTTGCGGCCTCGTTCGTGACGGCAGAAGGTTCAAATCCCGATCCTTGTGGTGCGGCTTCGGCCTCGCCCAGCCCGGTGATGAGCGGTTTGCCGGTCTGATAGTTCTGGAAGGCCTTGTAGGCGAGGCCGCCGATCAGCGCGAGGGCACCGATGCGGGCCGCCGTTCCGGCAGCTGCGCGGCCTGTGCGCGTCCCAAGAATGAGACCGCCAAGGCCACCGGCGGCCGTGCCGGCGGCGAGCGGGTTCTGCTGGATGAGTTCCTTAAGCCGGGCAAGAAGCTCTTCCGGCGTCTGACCGCCCGTTGCCTTGCCGATGGCGTCGCGCGCGGCTGTCGTGGCGCCCGTTGCCTCGCCAATGCGGCTTGCGCCTTCCTTGGCGCCGGTCGTCGCCTGGGTCAGGACCTTGCCCAGAATGTCGGCGATGCCGCCGCCGGAGATATTTCCGCTCGATTGATTGAGCTGATCCTTTATTTGTCCAAGGATGTCGCCGATGCCGCCCGACGAGCCGCTGCTTGGCGCTTCGTTTGTGGCTTGGCGCGGAGGCTGTGCCTGTCCGAGCTGGCGCTGCAGCTCGCCCAGAATATCACCCCAGCCACCGCCGCTGTCGGTACCGCCATTGCCCTGGCGCGGCATACCCTGCTGGTTACCGAGTTGGCGGCCAATTTCGCCCAGAATATCGCTGAGCCCACCGCCGCCCTGGGGCTGCTGACCGGCGGGCGCGGCGCCCCGCACGATGCCTTCAAGAATGGATTTGGCGTCGAACATGGCAACTTCCTTCCGGGATGCAAAGCGGCTACCGGCCGGAACGTAGGAAGGCGGACACGGAGCGACAATGGCAGACCAGGATATTTTTGCTATTCCGCGGCGAGGGGAAGTCTGCGTTTATCGACCGTCTCGCGATTGTCACGATGGGCGCTAGATCCCGCTGATTTGTCACCTTCTGGCTCGTCGACCGGCCCAATAAACCGGCCGAAAATGCGCTGCAACACGTTTCCGACGTCGTCCATTACCGTGAAGAAGGACGGCACGAAAACGAGCGATAATGCCGTCGAGACGATCAAACCACCGATCACCGCAATTGCCATGGGCGAGCGGAACTCGCCGCCTTCTCCGAATGCCAAAGCGCTCGGCAGCATGCCGGCGGCCATGGCGAGCGTGGTCATGATGATGGGCCGCGCACGTTTGCGCCCCGCGTCGATGATCGCCTCATAGCGGTCGACGCCCTTCGCCACTTCCTCAATCGCGAAATCGACGAGCATGATGGCGTTCTTTGTCACGATGCCCATCAACATCAGCAGGCCGATGTAGACGGGCATGCTGATCGGATTGTTGGTTGCGAGCAGGCTCAGGACGACGCCACCGAACGACAATGGCAGCGACAGCAGGATTGTGATCGGCTGCATCACGCTGCCGAACAGCAGAACCAGCACGCCGAAGACGATCATCAACCCGGTGCCCATCGCGGTGATGAAGCCGTTGGCCACTTCGTCCTGGATCTCGGCGTCACCGGATGGCTGCAATCGAACACTCTTTGGCAGATCGGACCCTTCGACGACGGCGAGGTATTTCTCGCGCGCGGTGCTCAAGGCCATTCCGCGATCAAGATCGACGCCGAGGACGGCGCGGCGCTCGCGATCATAGCGTTCGATCGAAGCCGGGCCGCGGCCGAAGTCGACTGAGGCGACGGCGGTGAGTGGAATGGCTTGGCCGGAGCTGTTGGTGATGCGAAGCTGCTCGATGCGGCGCAGATCGGTGCGCGTGTTCTCTTCCAGCATCACGCGGATCGGGATCTGGCGGTCGCCGATTGTGAACTTCGCGAGATTGAAATCGGCATCGCCGATGGTCGCGACGCGCACGGCCTCGGCGATCTGCTCAGGCGAGACGCCAAGGCGTGCCGCCTCGTCGAGCTTCGGGACGACGCGGATTTCGGGGCGATCGGTTGAACCGGTCGCCGCCACGTTATGGAAGCCCTGCACCTGACGCATGGCGCCTTCGAGCTTGCCGATCGCGGCATTGAGATCGTCGCCGTTGGGCGAGAGCATTGAGAAGGCGAGTTCGCGTTCGCCGCGTTCGTTTACGAACCAGACGCGGCTGTCGCTCGTGTTGGCGAGCTTGGTTGAAATGATGCCCTTCAGCTGCTTCTGCGAGAGCTTGCGCTCAGACTTCGGTACAAGCTGGATAAAGAGCGCGGCGCGGCGCACCTCGAGCTGGCCCGTAGGGCTCGTGCCGCCCAATACGAATACTTGACGGATTTCGGGAATGGTGCGGAGCTGCTTGACCATCCCGTCAGTCTTGTCGCTCGTTGTTTCGAGACGCGTGCCTGGTGGAAGTTCGACCGAGGCAACGACGCGCGACGTATCTTCATCCGGAATGAAGCCGGTTGGCAGGAGCGAGGTGGCGTAGAGCGATGCGGAAAACAGAATTACGCCTGTCAGCAGCGTCAGGTAGTGGTGGCGCAGCGTCATGGCGAGGAAGCGCGTATAGGCGCGCATCAAGACGCCGTCGCCGTGCGGTTTCTCGGGTACCGGGCGCATCAGGTAGGCGGCCATCATTGGCGTAATGAGGCGCGCGACCAGCAACGATATGAACACGGCGATGGCGACCGTCAGACCGAACTGCTTGAAGTACTGCCCGGCAATGCCGCCCATGAAAGAGACCGGCGCGAAGATGGCGATGATCGTCATCGTGATGGCGATGACGGCAAGACCGATCTCGTCCGCCGCTTCGAGCGCGGCACGATAGGGCGACTTGCCCATGTGCATATGGCGAACGATGTTCTCGATCTCGACGATGGCGTCGTCGACGAGAATGCCGGTGACAAGCGTGATGCCGAGGAGGCTCACGAGATTGAGCGAGAAGCCGAGGGCCGATATCGCCCAGAAGGTCGGGATGGCGGCCAGCGGCAATGCTATCGCAGAAATCAGCGTCGCGCGCCAATTGCGCAAGAAAACTAGAACGACGAGTACGGCGAGCACCGCGCCCTCGATCAAAGCTTCCATGGCGGCTTCGTAGTTGCCGCGCGTGTAGGCGACTGCATCGTCGATCTTCGATAGCTTGACGTCTGGATAGGCCTTCCTAAGCTCGTTGAGCGTCGTGTCGACGGCGTCGGAGACGGACAGCTCGCTCTCGCCCTTGGAGCGGAATATCGCGAAGGAAACAACGGGTTCGCCGTTCAGCCGTCCGAACGAGCGCTGTTCGTCGGAGCCGTCGATGATGCTGCCGAGATCCTTAAGTCGCACCTCGCGGTTGCCGCTCAGGATGATTTTGGCGTCGGCAAGCGCGTCGACTGTGCGCGCGCCGGCGAGCGTTCGAATTGCTTGTTCCTGGCCGCCGACCTCGCCGCGGCCGGAGCCCAGATCGACGTTGGTTGCACGCACCTGACGGTTCACTTCGGCGGCGGTGATGCCATAGGCCAGCAACTTGTCGGGATCGAGGTTGACGCGGATTTCGCGATCGACGCCGCCGTAGCGTTCGACCCGGCCGACTCCCTTGGTCGCCTGAAGCTTGCGCTTGACGATATCGTCGACATGCCATGACAGCTGTTCCAGCGTCATCCCCGGCGAGGATGCGCCGAACGTCAATATCGCCTGGCCCTCAACGTCGATGCGCTCGACGACAGGCTCGTCGATGGTACGGGGCAGTTCGGCCCGCTTCTTGGCAATAGCGTCCTTGACGTCATTCAGCGCACGATCGATGTCGCTACCGAGCCGGAACTCCAGAACAGTCGTCGACTGGCCATCGGTGAGCGTCGACTGGATGTGCTTGACGCCGGTAATGTTGGCGACAGCGTCCTCTACGATCTTGGTCACTTGCGTTTCAAGCTCGGCCGGAGAACTGCCCGACTGAGTGATGACGGCCGAGATGATCGGCACATCGATGTTGGGGAAGCGAGTGACCGGCAACCGCATGAAGCTCACGACGCCGAGCAGCAGAAGCACCGCAAACAAAACGATCGCGGGAACCGGGCGCCTGATCGACCATGCCGAGACGTTGATGCGCATTACTTCGCCTCGCTCAGCGCCGTGTTCGGCTTGACGGCTTGAATCTTGTCGCCGTCGCGAAGGAAAGTGCCTGCGCGCGTGACCACGAAGTCACCTTCCTGAAGACCCTGCTTGACCTCCACCAGATCGCCCATGGTGAGGCCGGTCTTCAGTACGCGGTGGCGAACCGTGTCGCCATCGAGCACGAGCACGTACGGTGCGCCTGCTTCGAATGTCACGGCGGTAGACGGCACGGCGAGGCCGCGGCTCTTTGCAGTCTCGATCTCGCCGCGTGCAAAGGCGCCGATACGCAGAGAGGGGTTAGCGCCCAGGAAAATCCTCACGCGCCCGAGCCGGGTTGCCTTGTCGATTTCGGGCGAGACTAGGCGAACTGTACCGACGGCATTCGTGGCGCCTGGTACGAAGACCTTGGCCCGTTGGCCGATCCTGACGTTCGCCATCTCGGTTTCCACGACTTCGGCGTCGAGTTCGATTTCGCCTTTTGCGACGATGCGGAACATCGGTTCGGCGACGTTGTTTGCCATCGCGCCGATGCGGGCCATGCGCCGACTGATGATGCCGTCCTCGGGCGCCTTCACGTCCGTATTGCTGCGGCGCCAGTTGAGTTCGCGGCGCTGGGCCTCGACCTGGGCCTTTTCGGCTTCGGCCGCCTTCAGGCCGTCGCGGGCGGCAATCACGGCCGCCTCCGCAGTGTGTGCGGCGCTTTCGCGCTGATCGTACGTCGAGCCGGAAAGGTAACCCGATTTCTTCAACGGCTCGGCGCGTTCGAGCTGGTTGCGCGCCTCCTTGGCTTGTGCCTCGGCTTGCGCGATCTGGCTGCCGGCCTGCGCGATTGCTGCGTCGGCGCGCGCCAGGTTTGCAGCGTTTTGGGCGAGCTGAGCATCAAGCTGCTCGGCGACAAGACGAGCCATCACTTGGCCTTTCTTGACCTTGTCGCCTTCCTCGACGAGCAGATCCAGCACGCGCAGGCCCTCGATCTCGGGGGAGACGAGGATTTCCTCACGCGGGACAAGGGAACCCGAAACGACCGCAGTCTGCACGAAATCCGCGGTGGCGACCTTGCTCACCGTAACTGATGGCAATGCGGGCGGCGCGTCGCGTGCGATACGTGCCGCCTCGGCGTTGGTGGCCTGCCGTTTCTGCACAAACCAATATGCCCCGGTCGCGAGCAACGTCCCGGCAAGCAGCGCAGCGGTTACGGACTTGAGTTTCACCGGCGCACCTCGCGAACGCGTTTGCTGTCAGCGCTGTCGGGCGGCGTTGATTTCGCCAGTGGCTCAACTGGTCGCAGAAGTGTGCTGACCAGTTCGACGAGTACCGGCAAGACGGTACGCATATCGATGTCTGGCTCTATCGCGCGACGCCAGGCCATGCCGTCGCCAATGATGTTGAAGACCTTTGCCAAGGTCGGCACGTCTACGGCCGGCGCGATGCGCCCCTCATCCTTCAGGCGCTGAAACAGCGCTTCGAAGGCGCCGGAGCAATATTTGTCGACGCCCATGAAGATCTCGGCAATGCGTGGATTGCGTGTCGATTGGACGCCCATTTCGACGACGAAGCGCTGCTTTTCCGGCGATTCAGCGACGAAGTAATGCTCACCGATCGCTGTCAGGGCTTCGATAAAATCAGGCGCCAGAGCGAGTTGTCCGAAACGCTCGGCCATTTCAGCGCGATCGCGCTCACACAGGCCTTCGATCAGCGCTTCCTTGCTGTCGAAGTAGACGTAGAGCGCGCCGGGGCTCACTCGCGCCTCGCGGCAGATGTCCTGCATCGTCGTGGCGTGAAACCCACGGCGCGCGAAGCAGGTTTGGGCAGCATCCAAGATGTGCTCGCGCTTTGCGCGCTGTGTGTCAGGCTTCAATTTCGGCATCGACGATACCTTTGGCGGCCGTGAGGTCGGATCTTCTATCAAAAACGAATGTTCGTTCTTTTTGTATCAACATTGCGGCGGCGCCAAGGAAAATCGTTGGGTTCGACCGGCTCCCGCGTTGGACGCGTTGACCGCGCTCGCTAGCAAATCCGAGCACTTCATCGAACGGCGGCTAACCGGCTGGTTTCGTGGTAAACGGCGGCGTTTGTTGCAGAAATTTGAGTCGCTGCCTGTTCTTTGGGGGACAGGCGAAGGCGCATCGGGCGGAGGCGGGGTGGTCTACTTTCTCGATACCGGCGTCAATTTGGCGCTCAATCTTGCGGGGTTCACCGGGCTTGCTGATCCGCACCAGATCCTTATCGCGGTGGTCCTGGGTACGGCGGCGGTGCTCTGGAACTCGACCCTCGTCCCCCGGTGGGCGCTCACGGCGTTTTTTTCACTGATGTTTCTCGCAACGTGCGTCGCGGTCTATGCGCTCGCTCTCGGCCGTCAGCCAATGTGCGTCTACGCATACGAGCCGGAAAAGCCGGTCATTGCCGATAGCCTGACGCGAAAGCTCAGCTGGGAGGAAGTGCGCAGTCTCGACTGCCCCTCGCTATGGGTTGCCCGCAATGAGATCTACTATCGCTCCAACTACTGCTTCTTCACGCCGACCGGCTACTCTTACTTCGGCAACGACAAGACCTGTGACCCTTCAATCGAAGTTCCTTCGTCGCAGATCGGCTTTGACAACGCGACCCTCATCAAGCGGATGGAGGCGCGCAAGGGCTGCGTGCCGATGGAAAGTTGCCGGAAGCTCGGCCGCGTTTCGTCATCGAAGCTCGATCTGGGTCGCAGCACGATCAAGGAAGATCAGTAACGTCAGGCCGCCAACAGGTCCTTGAGGTCGAGGCGCTTCGTCGTCATGGCGAGGTTGCCAACCGTATCGCGTGGCCAATCGGATTGTGGCTTGTCCCAATAAAGCTCGACGCCGTTGCCATCAGGGTCATCCAAATACAGCGCTTCGCTGACGCCGTGATCGCTCGCTCCCGTGAGCGGGATGCCGGCTTTTATCAATCGCCGCAGGGCATCGGCGAGGGTCGCGCGTGTCGGATAGAGGATCGCGAGGTGGAATAGGCCCGTCGCGCCGGGTGGTGGCGGGGAGCCGCCCTTGCTCTGCCAAGTATTGAGTGCGATGTGGTGGTGGTAGTCTCCGGCGGCGAGGAAAACCGCGTCATTGCCGTAGCGCTGCGTGACCGGGAAACCGAGTACGCCGGAATAGAATTTCAGTGCCCGGTCGATGTCGGCGACTTTCAGGTGCACGTGTCCGATGCGAACACCGTGGTCGACGGGCGGACTGCCGATTGCGGCTGCCAAATTGCTGTTTTCGCTCATGATCGGGACTCTTTTGTCCCTTGTCATATGAGGCTTCAACTCGAAAAAACAAAGCCCGGCAGTCGCAAGACCGCCGGGCTTTGCCCGCAACGCGACCCATAATCCCGCAATCACGGTCGCGCGGACTTTGCCAGCCTCACGAGGTTCAGAAATTCCGCACGATAGCCGAAGGTGTCGTTTCCGCGCGCCGATTGAGCTAGCGCGAGGACGTCATCGTAGCTGTAACTCAGCGTATAGGGCGCGCCCCGAAGAAGCTGGCCGAAGGCGGCGACGGCTACCGAGAAGCGGACGTCTTCGGGCGCGACGGTGACGGCGTCGATCGCATTTGAATCCGCTATCGGAAGTTCGATCAGCTTGGACGTGTCTCCGTCGGGGCGCTTATAGCGAAGTTTCAAGAAGCCGAGCTCGTTCGCCTTGGGCGGCGTGGCCGCGACCTGAACGGGCTTGGTCACGTCGGCGTCGCCGGGCGTCGTGGACGCGGTTGCGAGCTTCTTTCCATAGCGCAGATCGTCGACAAGCTTGGGGGCGCCAACGGGCGTCACCTCGTAGATAGCGGTTACCGCGTGGCCGGAGCCGATGTCGCCCGCGTCAACGCGATCGTTGTTGAAGTCCTCGCGGCTCAGCGCGCGCGTTTCGTATCCGATGAGGCGGTATTCGGAGACGCGCTCTGGGTTCCACTCGACTTGGATCTTCACGTCCTTGGCGATAGGGATGAGGGTTGACGAGCTTTCATCGACGAGTACTTTGCGCGCTTCATTCAATGTGTCGACATAAGCTGCGGTACCGTTGCCGTTCTGTGCGAGCGCCTGCATCAGCGCATCGTTGTGATTGCCGCGACCCACGCCGAGGATCGACAGAAAGACGCCGGTCTGGCGCTTGCGCTCAATCAAGCCTTTCAACTGGTCGATGTCGGTAACGCCGACATTGAAATCGCCATCGGTCGCCAGGATCACACGGTTGACGGCAGCCTTGTCGAAATTGGCCTGGGCCAACCGGTAGGCGTCCTGGATGCCGGCGCCGCCCGCGGTCGAGCCGGCCGCGCCCAGGCGATCGATGGCCGACAAGATCTTCGATTTCTCGTTCACTTTCGTCGGCTCAAGCGCGATACCGCTCTCGCCAGCGTATGTGACGATGCCAACCGTGTCGTCAGGCTGCAGCTGGTCGAGCAGCATGCGGAAAGCGTTCTTCACGAGCGGCAGACGGTCCTCACCCTGCATGGAGCCGGACACGTCGATCAGGAATACGAGGTTGGCGCGCGGCCGTTCGGCGCTCTTAACCTCGTAGCCTTTGATCGCGACGTGCACGAGCTGGTTGCGCGGGTTCCACGGGCTCGGCATCACCGTCAAGGTCGGCTTGAAGGGCACCTCGGCGGTGTCGGGCGGCGGGTAGGCGTAGGGGAAATAGTTGATCATCTCCTCGACACGTACGGCATCCTTCGGCGGCAGTTCGCCCGCATTTAGCGCCCGGCGCACGAAGCTGTAGGACGCCGTGTCGACGTCGATGGAAAAGGTCGATACGGGGTCAATCGCGACCTGCTTGACTGGATTGACATCTTTGCCCTCGAACCTGTCACGGTTCTCGTCAGAAACGTGGGGAGGCGCCGGCAGTACTGTTCCGTATTCACCGCCGACACCCAGACCCGCGATCGGAATGCCGGCGAGAGACTTATTCAGCGCGTAGCCAAGCTGACCGGGCGAGGGTGGCGGAGGCGCAGCGGGGCCTAAGCTTGCTGCGGCCGTCTGCGGCTGCTGCAGGCCGTCGGCAGCCAGGCCATCGGTCGGAACGACGACGGTCCTGACATGAGTCGACTCATCCACGGTCAGGGGCGGCGTTACCGCGACCGCACGATCATACTGCGTCAGGCCTTCCAACACTTCGCGCTCAACACCGGGCGGCGCCGCTCTCGGCCGTTCGGCGAGCAATCTGCCGACACGGCTATCATTGCTGAGCGGCGGAGCAGCAGCCTGCCGCGCAAGGGGACGGGTGTCGGTCGGAGCGATCTTTGCGGGTGCAGGCTGATTGGAATCGATGGATATCGCGACCTGTGCGTGTTGACCCTGATGCAGTGAATAAAGTTCGCGAAACGCTATGGGCGTCGCGATGACCAGCGCGGCGAGAGACGCCGCCAGCGCGAGATTGTGTCGATCCGTGAGACGCATGAGAATGCTCCGCCTTGGTTCAGACTGAGCCGTCTGACGGAGGCGGATGACGTTTCCTTGGGAGTCGTCGTCTGACTGTTCGCTCGTTTCATCGAAAGCATGGACTGCTGCTTCGACGGCTTTCCGCTTAACGCTCGCGCTCGGAAGCGGAACGGGGAGGTATTTCAACCGCTCGAGATCGCGTTCGGTCATGAGACTAGCCTACAGCCTCGAGCCAGATCCTGAGCTTCTTCTTTGCCTCGTGCACATGCCATGAAACGGTGTTCTCGTTGATGCCCATTGCGCGGGCGGCTTCGGCGTGGCTTAGCTCCTCGCCGTAGACGAGGAGCACCGCGTCACGTTGCTGGGGAGGAAGCTGGCGCACGGCGTCCCAAATTTCGCCTCCGAGCGCGGTATCGGCTCCGTCCGCCCGGTGCTGCTGGTCGATCAACGTCACGATATCTGACGGGGCAACCGCGACCATCCTTTGGGCGCGTTCCAGGTGGTCGAGGGTCGTGGTGTAGGCGATCCGATGCAGCCAGGTGGTGAATTTGGAGTCGCCACGAAAGCTCCGGATGGCCTTGGCGAGCTTGACGCACACTTCCTGTGTCACGTCGTCGGCGATTGGTGAAGAGCCCGACCAGCGCCAGGCCAAGCGGTGAATGTGATCATAGTGGCGCTCTATAAGCGTCGTGAACGACGCGCGGCAGCCACGGCTCGCCCGCGCAGATAGCATTTCGTCGCTGTCCTCGGACACGCTGGAGCCATCCCGCACATATGCCACTCGCGCATTTGGACGCAGTGGGCAGTCTTTTCCTTGGCCGCGCCGGATGAAATGTTTGTAAGGAACGCCGCCGCTACGGCACGCAGGGGGTGCCGGTGAAAATGCACAGCGTTCCGGAAGGTCCGGTCAGGCAGCGCTCTTCGGTCGCTTCAGCGCGCGCCCAGTTGGCGTAGTCCGGGCCGAGCCCGGCGGTTGCCCTGACGCGTCGGCGCCAGTTAGCCCGGGCCTTGGTTTTCGCCATCCATTCGAAGCGCGATTGTTCCCCACGCGCGCTGACAGATGTCGATGCGCACGTCTTTGCCAGCGCCTCGGTGCCGGAGTGCGCGATCAGGATCACGGCCAGGGCTGCCAGCGACAGTTCCTTCATTTCCGAAGCCTCACGGGTGGAGCGGACGGCCCGCCGACAGTGCCAGCTTCAGAACTGATAGAGCAAGTTGAAGGTGGCGTAAGGGGCGATCTCGTTGTCTTTGACGACGTCATCGGCGAACGTGCGGTTCGCGACGCCGCTAGCAGCCGATACTTCCCCTCCGTCCCACTGATAGCGGGCGAAAACTCCAGCCCGGAACATGCCGTCCAGAACTTCCGCATCGGCAGCATTTTTGTCGAAACGAAGCTCGGGGCCGATCGAGATGCTTGACACAACGCGCCAGCCCGCCCGCCAGCGGACGGAAGCAGTATCATGTGCCGTCCCGTAGCTTAGGTCGAGCGAGGTCCAGCCATTGTTTCCCAAGTTGAGCCATAGCTCGACGATGCCCTTTACGCCGAACTCCGTGCCCAGAACCGGGCTCATCGGATCTGGATGCGACATGTTCTGGGTGGACATGGCGGCACCGGCGAAGGCTTTGGCGGTGAGTTCGCCGAGCCGCATGTGGTAGCCAATCAGTACGTCCGTGTAGGTGTAGTTTCCTGTTCCGTTGAAGCGTATTGGTGCGTAGCTGCAGGCCGGATAGGGAGGGCGGCCGCAGTTGGGTTCAACTGGCATGCTCCGCGCGTAATCATAATCATAGCGACCGTAGCCGCTCGCTATGCGAAAGCGCCAACCATCGCTGTAGATATCCCGGCTCCAAGGGGCAATGGTAATACCGGAATAGAGCAGCCACACGTCTTTCGTGGCGTCGGCTCCGCCCCAAACTTCGCGCCAGCCGTACTGCGGCTCCGAAGGGTCAAGGGGCTCGGCGGCTAGCGGAACAGAGTGGGCAGACAAAGTCGCAAGCGCAATGCTCAAAACTTGCGAAACGTCGGCAACCGACGCCCGCATACCGCACCCAAAAACGCTGGTACGTGTCCGCATAACACGACTGAAAAAGAAGGACGCAAAGACAATTCGTTGGTGAGCAATCCTTCAGTCGAATGCTGTTCAGTCAAGACTTATGCTTAACGGGAGGGTTCGAATATTGAGCGTGTGCTTCATCTTTGTTGCAATCTAAGATTGCAATACTCAGTTCAATTTGAGATTTGTTTCAAGATGGCCGGCGCGTCATATTTCTTTAAACGTAATGCACTAGCGAATTCCGCTAATATGTTTGTGCGCCGCAATCGCAAATTTCTGTGAGATGCGGGCCATTTATCAGAGTGATATCCAAGTTCCGCCCAAAGATTGGGGTTAACAACCCGGTAAGGGCGCACGAAACGGCGTCGACACATAAATGACGTCTGGGAGGACACAATGCTGTTTCCGGAACTGACCGAGGGACGTTCCGCGTCGCCTTATTTCAGCTTTTTTCAAGCTGCTTTCGAGGCTGCCGATATTGCCTCGTCATTTTGGCAGCCGTGGTTGAAGACCGTCGGGCGAAGTCAACTGGAAATGGCCAGCTTGGCGGCGCGTCAGGGTCAGGCGCTCTTTCGCTGGCAGCGCTCCGTTATCGCTGCGAAGCAGCCTGGAACCTTGATCGAAGCGAATATTCAGCTCTTCCAGGAGATGTCAGCCGAGTACGCTGCGTTCGCGCCGCGCATGGCCGCTGCCGTTACGCACGCATCGCGTGGCTTGCCAGCGATGGAAGTCGTGCCGTTGCCGCAACGCAAATCGCGCGATCAGATTATTATTCCGCCAGCTGCCGAACAAGACGAAGATACTGTGCTTGAGCGGCGCGTCGCGTGAAACAAAAGGGCTCCAATTCGGGGCCCTTCTTCATTTCAGATCTGTGAGCGCTTCGGCAAATCCCTTTAGCGAAATAGGAATACCAATTCCGGCCTCCTCGGTCTGGAAAATAATGAATATTGCCGTTTTGCCGGTTTTCAATTGCTCTACAAGCGGGTCCTCGACGACGACCTGCGCATAACATGCGAAGTTGTGGCAGCGCAGAAATGGCGCATGTCCGACGTCCTTGTCGTCGATCTTGAGGCCGAGACCCGGAGGAAGAAGTACGCCTAAAGGCGCAAACACGCGCAAGACGCGCGTGCCGTTCGAGAAGGTCTGGAAATATACGGTGAGCCCGATGTTGTTCTTGTCCTCGGCCGTCACACTCTGAACAAGCGCGCAAACAGGGTTCTTGGCACCGGGCGGCGGGTCCTTGCACACAACCTGCCAGTCGCCGTGTTGCGCTTTCACGTTGCCCTCAGGCGCGTCGATAGCGCTTGTTGGCGAGGAAATTAGCGCCGTAAGGACGGCGAGAATGGCTGCGTGGGCGATGATCCGTGTGCAAACCAGCCATCGGGGCCAGCGAAAAAACCGCGTATTGGTCGGAAGGCGAAAAGCTGACACGACAACCTCGAATTTCGGCAGTGGCCCGAACAAAACTCTATGTGCTCGGCCGGGCGCTGCTCAGTCGGGTAGGATTCGGGCCGAATTCTGTTCGCATGTGCGCCTGCGTCCTGGGCTGATCTAGCGCATCCGTTGGCTCGGCTGTGCGCTTTCGGCTGCGAATCCTCGCGAAGAAATGACGCAGAAATCTTGACTTGAGAGCCGAAAGACAGTTGTGCTCTGTATCTTGCTACCTTGTGGGGTTTGCGCTCTATGCGCACGGCTGCTTGGTTCGCATTTCCCGCAACAAGCATGCGGGCAATAATGAGTAGAACGGCGCTGGACCGCTCGGACCGCGCTCAGGGACTGGGGACATTGCCGAAGCGCCGCTAAGGCTTATTCGGCATTTTGGGAGCGAACGAATGTCGAGACGATTGATCGGCGTCGGTGCCCTTGTGGTTGCCGCATGCCTCGCGGTTGCTTTTGGCGGTCTCGCGCCGGCGCTCGCCGGACTTGGTCAGCCGAGCGACGGCCAAATCGGTTTGCAGGTCGCGGCAACACCTGTGATGGAAGAACTGGTTTGGCTGCACGATGTGGTCAATGTCGTCATCATCGTCATCGCACTCTTCGTTCTCTTCTTGCTGCTGTGGGTCATGTATCGGTTCAGCGAACGCCGTAATCCGACGCCTTCGCGCACCACCCATAACACGGCCCTCGAAGTTGCCTGGACGATCATCCCGATCCTGATCCTTGTCGGCGTCGCGATCCCGTCGTTCCGCCTTCTGTATGAGCAGTATTCCTTCCCTAAGCCCGATCTGACGATCAAGGCGACCGGCAACGCATGGTTCTGGGATCACGAGTATCTGGACCAGAAAGTTTCGGTCACGTCGAACGCGATCACCGATGAGGATGTGTTGAGGAAGAAGATCGGTGACGACGAATTCAATGCCAAGTACGGCGCACTCGATGGGCGCGAATTGCATACGGCGCTCTACAACGATTCATTGCCCGTTTGGCAGGAAGACAAGTTGACCCGCCGCCTGTCAGTCGATGCGGAAATTGCGGTGCCGGTGAACGCGGTGGTTCACCTGCTCGTTACTTCAAACGACGTCATCCATTCTTGGACGATCCCGTCGTTCGGCGCCAAGATGCAGGCCGTTCCAGGACGGACAGCTGCAACGTGGTTCAAGCCAACCAAAACCGGCATCTACTACGGCCAGTGCTCGGTGCTGTGCGGTAAGCTGCATTCGGCGATGCCGATCGCGGTTCGCGTGGTCGAGAAGCCGGTTTACGATGCTTGGATGGCCGCGCTGCAAGCGAAGGACAAGAAGAAGGCTAACGAGATCCTCAAGGCCGAAGCTGAGAAACAGGCGGCCTCGCAGAGTGTTGCTGCGGCCCAGTAGACGAGCATGTTGCGGTCCGTCGCCCAAGCGCGGCGGGCCAACGTATCGGCGACAAGGGCAATCAAGAAACTTCCGGGATAAGGGCAATCACAGTATGGGCAGCACGGCACACGCGGATAGTCACGAGCATACGCCGCCATTCTTCAGGCGCTGGTTCTTCTCAACGAACCATAAGGACATCGGCACGCTGTACCTGCTGTTCGCAATCGTGGCAGGTGTCATCGGCGGCTTCCTTTCGGTCATGATGCGTCTGGAGCTGGAACATCCGGGCTTGCAGTATTTCGCCGATGAAGGCGCCTACAACGTGTTCGTTACCGGCCACGGTCTGATCATGGTGTTCTTCATGGTCATGCCGGCCATGATCGGCGGTTTCGGTAACTGGTTCGTGCCGCTGATGATCGGTGCGCCGGACATGGCCTTCCCGCGCATGAACAACATCTCATTCTGGCTGCTGCCGGCGGCGTTCGCGCTGCTGCTGATCTCGCTCTTTATGCCGGGTACGGCCGACGGACATGGCGTGGGTACCGGTTGGATCGTGGTCGCGCCGCTATCGAGCAAGATCGGACATCCGGGGCCCGCGGTAGACTTCGCCATCCTGTCGCTTCACCTCGCCGGTGCTTCGTCGATCCTCGGTGCCATCAACTTCATCACGACCATTTTCAACATGCGCGCGCCGGGCATGACGCTGCACAAGATGCCGCTGTTCGTCTGGTCGGTGTTGGTGACGGCGTTCCTGTTGCTGTTGTCGCTGCCGGTACTTGCCGGTGCGATCACGATGCTGCTTACTGACCGCAACTTCGGGACGACGTTCTATGACCCCGCAGGCGGTGGTGACCCGCTGCTCTATGCGCATTTGTTCTGGTTCTTCGGCCACCCCGAAGTGTACATCTTGATCCTGCCGGGCTTCGGCATGATCAGCCATGTCGTTTCAACGTTCTCTCGCAAGCCGGTGTTCGGTTACCTCGGCATGGCGTATGCCATGGTCGCGATCGGCCTCGTCGGCTTCATAGTTTGGGCCCACCATATGTACACTGCGGGCTTGAGCGTCGACACGCAGGCCTACTTCATGTTCGCCACCATGGTCATCGCCGTGCCTACTGGCGTGAAGATTTTTTCGTGGATCGCGACGATGTGGGGCGGGTCTTTGCAATTCCGCGTGCCCATGATCTGGGCGCTTGGCTTCATCTTCCTATTCACGGTCGGCGGCGTGACTGGCGTCATGTGCGCCAATGCGGGCGTGGATCGCGCGCTACACAACACCTACTACGTCGTCGCGCACTTCCACTACGTGCTGTCGCTCGGTGCAGTGTTCTCTATCTTCGCGGGCTGGTACTACTGGTTCCCGAAGATGTCGGGCTACATGTACAACGAGTTTCTCGGCAAACTGCACTTCTGGCTGACCTTCATCGGCGCAAACATTCTGTTCTTCCCGCAGCACTTCCTTGGTCTTGCGGGCATGCCGCGCCACTACGCCGACTATCCCGAGGCGTACACTTACTGGAACCAGATCTCTTCGTACGGGGCGTACATCACGGCTCTGGGCACGCTCGTGTTCATCTTCAGCATGCTCTACGCCTACTTCATCCGTAAGGAGAAAGCTGCGGACAATCCGTGGGGTGCCGGCGCGACGACACTGGAATGGACATTGTCGTCGCCGCCGCCGTTCCACCAGTTCTCGACGCTGCCGCGCATCGCGGCTACCGATCATCATTGATCGGCACTCAAATGAAAAAAGGCGGGTCACTTCGCAGTGGCCCGCCCGTCTATCGGGCATGATTTGGACGGCCGGCCGGGTCGTCACGGGAACGAAGACATGACCGCACAGCCGACCGTTGCCGAGGTCGATTACGCTTTTGAACCGAGCGTCGGCGATTTCATCCAACTGATGAAGCCGCGCGTCATGACGCTCGTGGTTCTGACGGCGCTTGCCGCGATGCTTGCGGCGCCGGGCTATGTACATCCGGCGATCGGGATCATCGCGATCGTTTCGATCGCGATCGGCGCCGGTGCGTCGGGTGCGCTCAATATGTGGTATGATGCCGACATTGACGCGCGCATGGCACGCACAGCGGCGCGGCCCTTGCCGCGCGGCCGCGTCACCGCCGATGAGGCGCTGACGTTCGGCACCGTTCTTTCCGTCGGCTCCGTTGTGACGCTTGGTGTGCTTGTAAACTGGGTTGCGGGCGCACTGCTGGCGCTTACGATCGCCTTCTATCTTTTCGTCTACACAATGTGGCTCAAGCGGCGCACGCCACATAACATCGTCATCGGCGGTGCGGCGGGCGCGTTCCCGCCGATGATCGGCTGGGCCGCCGTCACTGGCAACGTGTCGCTCGAAAGCGTGCTGTTATTCCTTATCATCTTTATGTGGACGCCCCCGCACTTCTGGGCGCTCGCGCTCTATCGCTGTCGTGACTATGAGCGTGTTGGCGTTCCGATGCTTCCGGTGGTCGCCGGTCCGGACGAGACGCGCCGGCAGATCCTCCTGTATTCGGTTCTGCTCGTGCCGCTCGCGGTGGTGCCGTCTTTCGTTGGTCTTGGCGGGATCGTCTATCTCGCATTTTCCGCGATTCTTGGCGCTGTCTTCCTTTGGCTCGCTTTCAAGGTGTATCGCACGCGCGAGGGACGCGAAGCCGACGCGGCCGCCAAGCAGCTCTTCTGGTTCTCGATCCTCTATCTCTACCTGCTGTTTGCGGTGCTTCTTATCGAGGCCACCGTCGCTCGGCTCATTACGTGAGGCGGTGATGAGCTCAACACCAAAAAACAGCACGACGGCGGAACGCATTCGCAAACGGCGCTCAATCGCGATCGCGCTAACGCTGGCATTGATGGTGGTGGCGTTCTACGTCGCGACCTTCGTACGTTTCGGAAATGCGATCGCCGAACGGTCGATGTAGGGTGACGCGGGAATGGATGGGAGCGTGACGGAAGCAGTCGGTCAGAATGCCCAAACGCAATCGCGCAGCAATCGTCGCGTGGTTGCAGCCTGCCTCGGCGCGCTTGCCGTGATGGGAGGCGTGACGGCCGCTTCGCCAACGCTCTACCGCATCTTCTGCCAGGTCACAGGCTATGGCGGCACGACGCAACGTGCGGAAATGGGCTCCGATACGGTGCTCGATCGCGTCATGACGGTTAGGCTCGATGCCAATGTCGCGCACGGTCTCAACTGGAAATTTGAGCCGGTCGTGCCCAAGGTCGACGTGAAGATTGGCGAAACAGGACTTGCGTTTTTTCGCGCCACCAACCTCTCAGACAAGCCCATCAAGGGTACTGCGGCGTTCAATGTCGCGCCCGAAACCATGGGGCTCTACTTCAGCAAGATCGAATGCTTCTGTTTCAAGGAACAGACGTTGCAGCCGGGCCAGTCGGTCGAGATGCCGGTGACGTTCTTCATCGATCCCAAGATGGTTGAGGATCGCGATACGGCGCCGTTGTCCAACGTGACGCTATCGTACGTGTTCTATCCCTCAGACCGCAGCACCGCCGAGGCGCCAAGAGTGCCGGCGGAGAGCACGAAGTCAGGTGGCGGCTGAAGGTATCGTTGATATTGCAGAGAGAGAAAACGCAATGGACTGACCGGCGCCACACGGATTGAAGCGGACAAGGCGAGAGCCTAGCGCGTTTCAGCTTGCAGCGGACCGGACGGCGAATGGGGACGACGGAGACGGAAATGGCAGATTCACACGCGAAAGAACACGATTATCACCTTGTCGATCCAAGCCCATGGCCGGTGGTTTCGGCGGCGGCGGCGTTCCTTACAGCAATCGGTGCTATTGCGTGGATGCGCACGCATGTCGACGGAGAAGGAGTGCTCGGCGTTAAAGGGCCATGGTTGTTTGCCCTTAGCATGGCAGCGCTGATCGCCTGCGCCTACTTCTGGTGGCGCGATGTCGTCCGCGAGGCGCACAAGGGGGATCATACCCCGGTTGTGCAGCTCCATCTGCGCTACGGCATGATCCTGTTCATCGCATCGGAGGTGATGTTCTTCGTTGCTTGGTTCTGGGCCTATTTTGACAGCGCTCTTTTCCCTGCCGGTGTGCACGAACTGCTGAACAACGCGGGCCGCCTGGTCGGCCTGACGACCCGCAACGAGGTCTACGGTGGGCAGTGGCCGCCGGTTCCGGTCGATGCCACCGCTGCAGTAACGCCGGGCAGCTTCAAGCACACCTTCGATCCTTGGGGGTTGCCGCTCGTCAACACGCTCGTGCTGCTCACGTCTGGCTGTACGGTGACTTGGGCGCATCACGCTCTGCTCAAGGACGACCGTCGCGGACTGGTGATTGGCCTGCTGCTCACGGTTGTACTTGGCGTTCTCTTCACGATCCTGCAGGCGATCGAATATAGCCACGCTGGTTTCAGCTACGCCGGTCACAGCTATGGCTCGACGTTCTTCATGGCGACGGGCTTCCACGGCGCGCACGTTATCATCGGCACGATCTTCCTGTTTGTCTGTCTCCTGCGCGCATTGAAGGGCCACTTCACGCCCAAGCAGCACTTTGGTTTCGAGGCCGCTGCCTGGTATTGGCACTTTGTCGACGTGGTGTGGCTGTTCCTCTTCGCCTGCATCTACGTCTGGGGTGCAGGAACGCCGACGGAATTGCCGGCAGCCGGCCACTAAACGGCGCCGCCAGATTTCAAAACGAAGGGCGGCTGCGAGGCCGCCCTTCGGCTTTCAGGGTGTTGTATTGTCGTAATGCCGTTGTCACGCATGGCGCATCAAAGCCCGCAGCACGACTTGTCGAGGTGGACATGAGCAAACGTTCTGTCGTTTCGCCGTTTTCGGTTGGCCTTGCGTGCCGTTGTCCCCGCTGTGGCGAGGGTCCGTTGTTCGTGAACGTGCTCAACATGCGCGACACCTGCAGCAAGTGCGGACTCGACTATAAATTCGTCGATACCGGCGATGGGCCAGCGGTATTCGCGATCTTCATCCTTGGATTTTTGTGCGTCGGCGGGGCGCTGATCGCGGAGTTCAAGTTCGGTGTGCCGTGGTGGGCGCATGTACTACTCTGGGGCATACTTACGCCGCTGATCGCCGTTTTCTTACTGCGCTTTCTGAAGGCGACGCTGATAGCCTTGCAGTTCCGCAACAAGGCCGAGGAAGGTCGGCTGGCAAAGGAGTGAGCATGCTTCAGCGCTGGCGTGACGCCGGGCTCATTGTTCCCACGCTGCTGACGCTCGTCGCTTTGCCGATTCTGATCGGACTCGGCACATGGCAGTGGAACAGGCTGCAATGGAAGGAAGATCTCATCGCGCGCCTGGAGGCGCGGCGTCTGGCTGAGCCCGTGTCGTATGTCGCCGCTCTTGGCAAATACGTGAACGACGGCGATGTCGAATATTTGCGCGTCCGCTTGAACGGCACGTTCGATCACAACGTTGAGCGGCACCTCTATGCGCCGACCACCAAGGCTCAAGGCTGGCACGTATATACGCTGTTTCAACCCGATGGTGGGTTGCCGCCTATTTTCGTCAATCGCGGTTGGGTTCCGAACGACTTGAAGGAGGCGGCGAAGAGAGGCGAGGGGCAGGTGACTGGATCGGTCATGCTCACCGGGCTACTGCGGCTTGCGCAAGCGCGCGGCTACTTCTCGCCGCCTGACGATGCGGCGGGCAACCATTGGTACACGCGCGATGCGGAGGCGATGCGGTGGGGTTCCAAGGGTCCGCCGTCGCCTGCGGACCTTGCACTCAGCAACGCCAAGGCGATTGCGCCGTTTACCCTCGATGCCGAGGCAGAGCCCGCCAATCCGGGGGAATGGCCGAAGGGCGGGACGACGGAACTGCGGCTGCCGAACAATCATCTGCAATACGTGCTGACCTGGTACGGTCTCGCTTTGACGCTTATCGGCGTATTTGTTGCGTTTGCGCGCCAGCGTTTGGCGGCGCTGGATCGTGGGGATCTGCAACCTTAAGGTCCGGGCGAGGTGGTTGCCTACGGCGGGGGTGGTGTATGCTGCCTCGCGGCCGTCGTGCCCCGCACATGAAGTCGAAAAGAAGAAAGATATCAGTAGGTGGATTACGTTTCGACTAGGGGTCTGGCGCCTCGGCTCGGCTTTGAGGACGTGCTTCTCGCGGGCCTTGCGCGCGACGGCGGGCTGTATGTGCCGGAAACCTGGCCGACGTTCTCGACCACCGAGATCCGCGCACTCAAGGACGCGTCATTCGCCGACACGGCTGTTGCCGTCATCCATCCGTTCGTGGCAGAGGCTATCGACCGCGAAGAACTCCGGCGTATGGCGCACGACGCGTATGCCGACTTCGGGCATCCTGATGTCACGCCGCTTGTCTCGTTGCGCCCCGGCCTTTCAATTCTCGAGCTCTTTCACGGACCAACGCTCGCTTTCAAAGATGTGGCGATGCAGCTTCTGGCCCGGCTGATGGACAACGTTCTTGCCAAGCAGGGGCGACGAGCGACGATCGTTGGCGCGACCTCCGGCGACACGGGTGGAGCGGCAATCGAGGCCTTCCGATCATCGAAGCGCGTCGATGTCGTTATCCTCTTTCCCGACGGACGCGTCTCGGATGTGCAGCGACGCATGATGACGACGCCGAAGGAGGCAAACGTGCACGCGCTTGCGGTACGCGGTACGTTCGACGATTGCCAGGCGCTCGTCAAAGCGATGTTCAATGATCATGCGTTTCGCGATCGCGTTCAGCTCTCGGGCGTAAACTCGATCAACTGGGCGCGTATCGTCGCCCAGATCACCTATTATTTCTTTGCAGCACTGCGTCTGGGCGCGCCCGAGCGCGTGATTTCATTCTCGGTGCCGACTGGAAACTTCGGCGATATCTTCGCCGGCTATGCCGCTCGGCGCATGGGTTTGCCCGTTGATACGCTCATCATCGCGTCCAACGAGAACGACATCCTGCCGCGCACGGTCGCAACGGGGCGCTACGCAAAGAGATCCGTGATCGCCACGACGTCGCCATCGATGGACATCCAGATTTCTTCGAATTTTGAGCGCTATCTGTTCGAAGCGTCAGGGCGCGAGGCGGCGACGATTCGAGATCTAATGGCCGGGTTGCAGACCGACGGGGCGTTCGACCTTGGTCCGATCTGGCCGCGGCTCAAGGCCGACTTCGCGGCGTCCGGCGCGAGTGAGGCTGAGGTCGCCGACTGCATCCGCGAAACCAAGGCGCGCTATGGCTATCTGCTCGACCCGCACACTGCGTGCGGTGTGGTTGCCGTCAACCGCGTTGCAACTGGCGGTGATACTGTCGTGCTTGCGACGGCGCATCCGGCCAAATTCCCTGACGCCATGGAGGCGATCACCGGGGAACGTCCACCGCTGCCAGTACGGCTTTCGTCGCTTCTGACCGATCCGGAGCGTTTTGAGACGCTTCCCAACGATCTCGCCGCCGTACAGCGCTATGTCGAGGCCGCCCGGTCCGTGCAGGAGGTTGCGACATGAGTACGGCGGTCACGATGCTTTCGAACGGTATCCGCGTCGCATCCGATCACATCGATCATCTTGAAACAGTATCTCTCGGTGTTTGGGTGGCTGCCGGAGCGCGGCACGAGCACGAAGACCAGCATGGTTTGTCGCACCTATTGGAGCACATGGCATTCAAAGGTACGGCGACGCGGTCGGCTCGGCGAATCGCGGAGGAGATCGAGGAGGTTGGCGGTGAGCTTAATGCCGCCACCGGACTCGACGCGACGGCGTATTATTCACGTGTTCTGAAGGGGGATGAAGGCGTCGCGCTAGCGCTGCTGGCCGACATCCTGCTCAATTCGAGTTTCAAACGCGAAGACCTGGACCGCGAGCGCGAGGTGATCCTGCAGGAGATCGCGGCGGCGGTCGACAGCCCGGACGAACTCGCATTCGACCTGCTGCAGGCGACCGCGTACCCTGACCAGGCGGTGGGGCGGCCGATCCTAGGGACACGAGCCAGCGTGGGCGGCTTCAAAGCGGTCGATTTGGAGGCCTATCTGGACGAGCATTACCGTCCGGAGAACATGGTGGTGGCGGCCGCGGGAGCTATCGACCATGAAAAACTCGTCCGCCACGTTGAGGCCCTATTCGGGCGGCTCACTCCCGGAAAACGTGGGGTTGAACGGCTGGCGCGCTACGCTGGTGGCGCCGCTTCGTCGAAAAAGCCGTTCGAACAGAGTCACGTCGTCATAGGGCTCCCGGCGCCCTCGTACCTCGAACCGGGGTTCTACGCGGCGCAGGTTTTCTCCGGGCTCTTCGGCGGGGGCATGTCTTCGCGTCTGTTCCAAGAGATCCGGGAAGATCGGGGGCTCTGCTATTCGATCTACTCGAGCGTCTGGGGGTTGAAGGACACGGGGATGTTCGCCGTTCACGCCGCGACAGCGCCTGCGATGGTCGAAGAAGCGGCCAGGCTTATTGCGCGCGAGATGCAGGCGGTGGCGGACGAAGGCCCGACCGCAGCCGAGCTTGAGCGCGCCAAGGCGCAAATCAAGGCGGGCTTGCTGATGGCACTCGAAAGCGCTTCCGTTCGCGCGGAACAGATGGCGCGTCAACTTTTGACTCACGATCGGTTGATGCCGATGTCGGAACTTGTCGAACGCGTTTCCGACGTTGGCCGCGACAGCATTCGCGAAATCGCGGGCAAGATGATCAGCGCGCCGGCGACTGTCGCCGTCGTTGGCTCAGGACGGCAAGCGGCGGGCCAGGCGAAGCGGACGGCGGAATTTTTCGCGCCGGCGACCGAAGTGGCGATCGAGGCAGGGAGTTAAGGCCGGAATGGCGTTCCTGCGCACAGTCCGGCTCGACGACGACCTCGAAAGCATTCGGGGTCGCAACCTGGCGCTGCGCATGCCGCTCGCGCCGGACTACGCTGAATGGGCCGAGCTCAGGGCCATGAGCCGCACACACCTGACGCCGTGGGAGCCGGCTTGGCTCCCTGACGATCTTTCGCGGGCGATGTTTCGCAAGCGGCTCAGAGCCTATGCCAAGGACGTTCGCGACGATCTCTCGTATCCCTATTTCA
This sequence comes from uncultured Hyphomicrobium sp., assembly GCA_964651805.1. Taxonomy (GTDB): domain Bacteria; phylum Pseudomonadota; class Alphaproteobacteria; order Rhizobiales; family Hyphomicrobiaceae; genus Hyphomicrobium_B. Next base: position 363,650 of record CAZYXX010000002.1, read on the forward strand.
TCTTCGACGCAGCTTCATCGCGCCTACTCGGTGGCATCACGCTGTCAAACGTCCGGCGCGGGTCGGCGCAGTCGGCGTCGCTTGGCTACTGGATGGGACTGCCCTACGCCGGTCGCGGGCATATGCAGGACGCGGTGACCGTGCTGTTGCCCGTCGCATTCACGACCCTACGGCTGAACAGGATCGAGGCTGCGACGATGCCGGCAAATGCCGCGTCGATCCGTGTGCTCGAGAAGTGCGGGTTCGTGCGCGAGGGCTTAGCGAGGTCGTATCTGAAGATAAACGGCCGCTACGAAGACCATTACCTTTACGGGCGGGTTGCGGGCAGCGGTCTGGCTGATCTCATGGGGGCGGTCCATGGCTAGCGCCGCCCTTTTGAATCGCGGAGTTTTGAGTGCAGGGCTTCTCTTCGTCCTGTTGACGGTCCTGTGCTTCGCAGGGCTTGCCCGTGCCGCAGACCAACTGACGCCGATTCCGGTGCAGCCCGACGTGGATCGCCTCGAGATCACGACAATGGGCGATGCCTACGAAGGGCGCGGCGATAGTCTACAGGTCGAGACAGCGGCCGGCGATGACGGTGTGTCGGGGCGTATGACAGTGCGTGCGTCAGTGCCAGGCACAAACCCGAACTGGATGGTGTTCGCGCTCACCAATAAGACCGACAAGCCAATCGAGCGACTGTTGACCTCCGACCGATACACGGTGTCGGGCTCAGGCACGATCTGGCCTGATCTCGACGCGCGACGGATTGAAAGCATTACGCCCTCGGTCGGCTTCGTGCCCGAGCGCATTAAGAGCGACAAGGCGGATGTGTTCCGGGTCACGCTGGAGCCCGGACAGACGATCACTTACGTCGCTGAACTTTCGGGCGAGCGATTTGCGCGCATCTACCTCTGGCGGCCCATAGATTATGAAATCAAGAGCCGCGACCGGCAGTTGTTCAATGGCGCGATGTTGGGTCTAACCGGTCTGCTTGCGATCTTTCTGACCGCGATTTTTGTCGCCAACCACAAGATCATCTTTCCGGCGGCTGCGCTTCTATCGTGGAGTGTGTTGACATATCTGTGTGTCGACTTCGGGTTCTTTCACAAGCTCTTCAACCTGCGGCCGGAGGACAACGCTGTCTATCGCGCGGCGACAGAAGCGGCGATGGCGGCGAGCTTTGTCATTTTCCTGTCGACGTTCCTGAGGCTCAATCTCTGGCACGGTCTGGTGCGCATGCTGATCGGCGTATGGATCGTCGCGCAGCTTACGTTGATAGCAGTTGCCGTCATCGATCCGCGGCTTGCATCGACGTTTGCGAGACTTTCGTTCCTGGCCATCGGCGGCCTCGGCGGTCTTTGCACGTTGTATCTCGCGCTCCGCGGACAGGATCGCGCGCTTTCGCTCATTCCGCCGTGGCTGCTGCTTTTGGTGTGGATTTTCGCAACCGGCATGACACTCAATGGCCGGTTATCCGGCGATATGGTCGTCACGGGGCTTGTCGCGGGTCTCGTGCTCGTCGTCATCTTGATCGGTTTCACGGTCACGCAATACGCGTTTCGATCATTCGACACGGTCTACGCGGGCGCTCCGACCGAACTGCAATCGCGATCGCTCGCGCTGGCCGCTTCGGGATCGGCAATTTGGGAGTGGAACATACGCCGCGACGAGATCAACGTCGGCCCGGAGATCGAGATGGCGCTGGCGATGATGCCGGGAGAGCTGACGACAAAGGTCGAAGACTTCCTGAAGCACGTGCATCCCACCGACAAAGAGCGCTTCCGCGTCATGCTCATGTCGGCACAAGAACGTGCGGGCGTGCGGATCCGAACCGATTTCCGGATCCGCCATGCGGACAACAGCTGGCGCTGGTTCGAGTTGGAGGCGGCAAGCGTACCCAACTCGGATGGCCGTACGTTGCGCTGCGTCGGTCTCATGCGTGACGTATCGGACGTCAAGCGCGCACAAGAGCGGCTTCTGCACGACGCAGTCCATTGCAGCTTGACCGGTCTGCCCAACCGCGAACTGTTCCTCGATCGGCTCAAGGGCGCTGTGGCGCGCGCCAAGTCGGAGAGCGGCGTGAAGCCGGCCGTCATCTTCATCGACCTCGACAAGTTCAAGAGCGTGAACTCGTCCTTCGGATTGGTGCGCGGTGACAGTCTGTTGCTTACGATCGCACGGCGGCTGCAGCGGCACCTGGGTCCCAACGACACGGTCGCGCGTGTCGGCGGCGACCAATTCGCGATGCTTTACATTTCGGAGCGGGATACCCGAACGATGCCGGCGCTTGCCGATCGCGTGCGTCGTTCGCTGCGTGCGCCCATTCCGCTCGCGAACCAGGAAATCGTGCTGACAGGCTCGATCGGCATTGCCATCTGGGATGGATCGCAGAACGTCGATGACGACGATTTGTTCAAGGACGCCGAACTCGCCATGTACCGCGCCAAACGGTCAGGGTCCGATCGCATCGAAGTTTTCGAAGCTGGCATGCGACGCGACCGCGACGATCGAGTTGAGATCGAAAGCGATCTGCGCAAGGCGCTCGACAAGGGGCAGCTCAAGGTTCTCTATCAGCCGATCGTCTATCTGCCGACGAAGGAACTTGCCGGGTTTGAGGCGCTCGTGCGCTGGGAACACCCACGGATGGGATTGCTCAACCCAGTATCATTCGTACCGGTGGCGGAAGAGTCCGATCTCATCGTCAAGCTCGGTTCGCATGTTCTTCTAAGGGCAGCGAAAGATGCCGCGCGCTGGCAGACGGAGTTGCCGCGCGCCGAGCGGCCGCTGTTCGTCAGCGTCAACGTGTCGAGCCGTCAGCTGTTCCGACCAGAGGCGGTGCAAGAAATCCGGCACATTCTCGGCCGCAACATCGTGGCCCCTCAATCGCTTCGGCTCGAGATCACCGAAAACCTCGTGATGGAGAACCCGGAACAGGCGGCAGATGTCTTGAAGACGTTGAGCGGCTCGGGCGCGCAGCTCGCGCTTGATGACTTCGGGACCGGCTACTCTTCGCTCGCCTACCTTCAGCGTTTCCCCTTCGATACGATCAAGATCGATCGGGAGTTGGTGCGAGCGTGCGGTACCGCGAGCGGCGCGGCGATCATGCGTTCGATCGTGGCGCTTTCGCATGAACTTTCCAAGACGGTTGTTGCTGAGGGCGTTGAGCGGGCGGAAGAAGCGGCGTTTTTGCGCTCGATCGGATGCGAGTACGCGCAAGGATACCACTTCGGCGAACCCATCCCGGAACGAGACGTTACGCAACTCCTGAAAATGGTGCGGCGGTCGGAGCGGAAGATGCAGCCAAGAGGCTTCTTCCGGCCAAAGATGAAAGTTGCGAAGCAAACCGACGCGTCGGTTTCGAACGGTTCAGAGGCCGCGCCGCGCCGCAAGTCGCGCGTTGCTGCAGCCTCGACAGCTGTGCAGGCAGCCGTTGCCGACGCAGCCGCCAATCTTCCGTCAGGCTCAATTGTCAGGGCACGGCAGAAGCCTGCGGCCCGTGACGCAGCAGCAAACGGCGCACATCCGGCTGTCGGGACAGAGGCGAGGATGCCGGTTCCGCAACCGCAGTTCAGTTCACTTCCGCCCATGCCGCCGTTGCCGGCGAGTTTGGGGGCTGCCGCACGCACCGAGGCCGCGCCGGGTATGTCGTCGCCGCAATTCGAGGTGCCGTCCGGTGTCCGGCCTTCTGCAGGTGGTGGTCCGAACGTTTCGCCTGCTGGTCGCCTCGGCCCTGACGTTTCGGTCGCCGCCGATAACGGCCTTAACGGTGGGGTGAAGCCGTTTGCCGATGCGCTTTCACGCGCGATCTCGGCACCGTCAGCACGGCCGCAGGGTATAGGGCGCAGCCCGGTTAGCGGTCTCCCTGCGGCTCCCCCGCCGCCCGTCGGGCCGGTTACACAGCCGGTCGCACCACCGACGACGGTGTCAACGCAGCCGACACGACCACTTCCGCCGCTCGGCGCGCCTGCTGCGCCGCCTGATTTCTCTGCGTTGCCACCGGGAATTGCCGCGAGCCTGGCGCGCCTCGCTGGGGCGCCGCTTCCAATACAGCCTGCGCAGCCAATGCCTGACAACAAAGCGGCACCGGGTTCACCGCCGGCAGATTCGTCCTCGCCTGCGGGCGCGCAAGAAACATGAACGGGATGCTGTGCGCAAGCTTTTAAGCGTGTCCCGCATCGTTCACGAGATGCGAAAGATCGATACCCATCGCCGCCATGGCGCGCGCGTACTTGGCGTCGAGATCGTCGTCAAAAATGAGTTCGGGATCGGCGGGGCAATGAAGCCAGCCGTTGGACTGGATCTCGTTCTCCAGCTGCCCGGGTGACCAGCCCGCGTACCCAAGAGCTAGCAATGCGCGCTGCGGCCCGCGGCCCTGCGCGATGGCTTTCAGAATGTCGATGGTGGCTGTGAGACAGACGCCCTTCTCGATCGCGAGCGTTGAATCTTCGCTGAAGTAGTCGGAGCTATGCAGCACAAATCCGCGACCGGTCTCGACAGGACCGCCCACTTGAATCGAAAGCGACAGGACTTCGCTGGTGATTTCGTCATCACGATTGCGTGTGGAGATGCCGAGCCGTTCCAGCAAATCGGGCGCGGTAATGTGACGGGCGCGCTGATTGATGATGAGGCCCATCGCCCCTTCTTCCGAATGCGCGCACACATAGATCACCGAACGCTGAAACCGGCGATCCGACATCGCCGGCATGGCGATCAAAAATTGCCCTTCAAGCGAATCCGTCTTGCTGGAGCGGCTCTTCGTACCCGGTGCTTTCATGCCGTAAAGTCTAGTCTGCCCTCGCGGGTCGTGGAAGATGCGCCCCTTGTCATAAATTTGGGCTGATGTAACAGAGCGTCCGCACCCGGCGTCTTGCCTGGCAAACAGCCGATCCGTGCCGCACCGAATGTGGAGCCGACCACGATGACCGTAATGGGGCCAGCACGCCGGATTATTGGCCTTCTGGCGCTTTGGATAGGCTTTGCGAGCGCGGCCGCGGCCGATGGGGCTGTTCAGTCCGATTGGGTCGAAGGGTTCAACAATAAGGCCCGTCTCGTCGCCGGGCGTGGGCCCGAGGGGCCATCGGGTCCCCTTTATGTCGGAGTCGAGATCGCCATGCCGGTCGGTTGGAAGACCTACTGGCGAGCGCCGGGCGATGCTGGTGGCGTGCCGCCTGAATTTGACTGGCAGGGTTCCGAGAACCTCGCCAGTGCGCACGTGCTTTATCCGGCACCGCGCCGCCTCGCCGACAAGTCGGGAGATGTGGTCGGTTACAAGGACCACGCCATTTTTCCCATCGCGCTGACCGCGAGCGATCCGAGCAAACCCATCCAACTGCGGGTCAAGGTCAACTACGGCGTATGCAAGGAGTTGTGCGTTCCGGCTGAGGTGGAACTTGGCCTCGACGTGCCGGCCGATTCCGCAACCTCGCCTGAGTTGAGCGCCGCGCTTACCGACGTTCCCGGAAATCCGCGTTCCGGTGTCGATCCGGTCCTTTCATCATGGAGCGTCGAAGACCTTGGGGGCCGATCGAAGCTCGTGCTGCACGTCACCTCGCAGTCGCCTGGCGACGCTGACGCATTCGTGGACGCGGATGGCGGCATCTTCATTCCGCTGCCGAAGCGTGTCGCGACGAAGGATGGCGACATCATTTTCGAAGTTGATCTGACGGACGGAGTCGACATCAAGGATATCAAGGGAAAGCCGCTCGCCGTGACGCTCGTCGACGGTAAGGGACAATCGGAAGCGAAGATCAAGCTCAAGTAGTTCTATTCTCTACACGACCAAGCAGAAGCATGAGGTAAGAAATGGCAATCAAGGTCGGCGACAAAATTCCGGACGCAAGTTTCATCGTAATGGGGGCCGATGGTCCGGCAGCCAAGACTACGGCTGAGGTGTTTGGTGGCCGCAAGGTTGCGCTTTTCGCGGTTCCCGGCGCCTATACACCGAGCTGCCACAAGAACCATATGCCGGGCTTCGTCAATCGTGTCGATGAAATCAAAGCCAAGGGTATCGACAGTGTCGCGTGCACGGCTGTGAACGACATTTTCGTGCTAAGCAACTGGGCAGAAGATTCAGGGGCAGTGGGCAAAATCGAAATGCTCGCCGACGGTTCGGCCGATTTTGCCAAAGCTGTCGGACTTGATATCGACTTGTCGGGGTTCGGTCTTGGTGTGCGCTCGAAGCGTTACGCGATGCTGGTGGACGATGGCGTGGTGAAAGTCCTCAATGTCGAGGACAGTCCGCCACAGGTCGACAAGTCGAGCGCGGAAACCCTCTGCTCGATGATCGACCGGTCAATCTGATCGTTTGGTATCGTCTCCGGCGACATGCCCTTTCAACTTGAAGGGAGCCATGGCAGTACGTGCCAGTTCATCGGCGCGCTCATTTTCGACATGCCCGGCGTGACCCTTCAGCCAATGCCACGTCACGTCATGCTTGCCGCGTAGCTCGTCGAGATGCTGCCACAGCTCGACGTTCTTGACTGCCTTCTTGTCGGCTGTTCTCCAGCCGTTACGCTTCCAGCTGTGGATCCACTGGGTGATGCCGTTTTTGACGTAGACGCTATCGGTGAAGAGATCGACCGTGCTTCGGCGTTTTAGCGCATCGAGCGCAGATATGGCAGCGAGAAGCTCCATGCGGTTGTTTGTGGTCACAGCCTCGCCGCCGCTGATTTCCTTGCGATGTTCGCCGGAAATGAGCACCGCACCCCAGCCGCCAGGCCCAGGATTGCCGGAGCAAGCGCCGTCGCTGAAAATCGTCACTTTTGGGGCGGAGGTCATGAGCTTGGCCCGCCATAGTCCGCGATGGTCGACGCCGATTGATGAAAGCGCAGGCGGCGTACGTAGTCGAACGGGTCTTTGCGTGCGACAAGGGCGTTCTTCGGCGTGTTCAGCCAATCGTAGCTGCGCGTCAGCAGAAAACGCATGGCGGCGCCGCGTGCAAGCGTGGGCATAGCCAAACGTTCCTCGACGCTCAGAGGCCGAACGCTCTGATAACCCTTGATCAGCGCCTGACCCTTCGTGGCGTTAAAGGAAAAGTCTGTTTCGAAGCACCAGGCGTTGAGGCAGACGGCGATGTCGTACGCGAGTGCATCGTTGCAGGCGAAATAAAAGTCTATCAGTCCCGAGAGCTTATCGCCGATGAAGAATACGTTGTCGGGAAATAGGTCAGCGTGAATGATGCCGATCGGCAAAGCGGCCGGCCAGGCCGCGTCAAGGTGGTCGAGTTCGTTCGAGATCAGCTTTGAAAGACCCGGCAGGATATCATCGGCATCGGCATGAAAGCGCTCGAACAACGGCCGCCAGCCGGGCAGGCCGAGCGCATTTGGGCGCTGCAAGGGGAAGCCGCCGCTCGCAAGGTGCATATCGGCTAAAGCGCGCCCCAGACCGGCACAGTGTTCAACCTTCGGGCGTCGCGGCCAAACGCCTTCCAGGAACGTGATAAGCGCGGCGTGGCGTCCGCTCACCATGTTGAGGATGTCGCCATTGCGGTCGCGCACCGGCAGAGGGCAGCTTATCCCACGCGACGCCAAGTGCTCCATGAGGCCCAAGAAGAACGGCAGGTCGGCCGGGTCGACGCGGCGCTCGTAGAGCGTGAGGATAAAATTGCCCTTCGTGGCGTGTACTAGATAGTTGGTGTTCTCGACGCCCTCGGCGATGCCCTTGTAGGACATCAGCTCGCCGATGTCGTAGCCGGCAACGAAGCGCGCAAGCTCCTCGTCGTTGATCTCGGTATAGACCGCCATGACGCGTGGTTGCCCGCTGCTAGTTCAGACTTGCGGGCGATTTGGCCCGCAGCTCACGCGGCACATTGAACACCACGTTTTCCACCCGCGTCGTCACCACCTCAACCTCGATGTCGTAGCGGGCGGAAATAGCGTCGATGACTTCTTCGACGATGACTTCGGGCGCAGATGCGCCTGCCGTAATGCCGATGCTGTTCGCACCTTGTAGCTTGTCCCATGGGATGTCGGCTGCGCGTTCGACCAGAACTGAAAAGCGGCATCCGGTACGTTCGGCAACTTCCACCAGGCGCAGCGAGTTTGAGCTCTTCGGGCCGCCAACGACGATCAGGCCATCGACGCGCCCTGCGATGGCCTTGACGGCGTGCTGTCGGTTCGTCGTTGCGTAGCAGATGTCCTCTTTGACTGGGCCAGCGATACCGGGGAAACGTTCCTTCAGGATGGCGACGATCTCAGCCGTGTCGTCGAGCGACAGCGTCGTCTGGGTCACATAGGCGAGTTTGCCTGTGTCCTGAGGCGCGAACGCGTTCGCGTCTTGGGTGGTCTCGATCAGGCAGACGGCTCCGTCAGGAAGCTGCCCCATGGTGCCCACCACCTCCGGATGCCCCTTATGTCCCACGAGGATGATCTGACGACCCTGCTCGTGGTGGCGGGCCGCCTCCATGTGGACCTTGGAAACAAGCGGGCAGGTTGCATCAATCACGAACATATTGCGGCGTCGTGCCGCCTCGGGGACGGTCTTCGCCACTCCGTGTGCCGAAAAAATCACGGGTTGGGTCGTCTCTGGGATCTCGTCCAGCTCCTTCACAAAAACGGCGCCTTTGGCACGGAGAGACTCAACCACGTAACGGTTGTGGACGATCTCGTGGCGGACGTAGACGGGAGCACCGAACTTCTGCAACGCCTGTTCAACGATCTCAATCGCCCGATCGACGCCGGCGCAAAAGCCGCGCGGTTGGGCCAGCAAAATGCCTAGCCGCGGCCTGACTTGCGGCCGTTGATCGTGGTTAAGGACGGACATGACGACGGAAGGCCCTATCGAATCAGTCAGCGCAGGTGCAAATCTGCTTGGTGCGCTGTCGGCGGCGATGCTACGGTGCTTTCCAGACATTACAAGGGGCCGGGTAACGGAACCTCGGGGGACGGCGTTGAGACTACCGGTAATCAGGCGTTCCCCGGCTGGGGAGGCCGCTATCGTGCGTGCAGCGCTTCCTTGGCGCGCTGTGGCTCAGCTTTTGTGCGCGACATCGGCCGCCCTGGCGCTTTCGGGGTGCGGCATGTCCTCTCTGACCTCTGGCCTCGGCGGGGGCATGTTCGGAGGCTCAAGCTCATCAGAATCAGCCGCGGTGTCCGAAGACCAACTCTTGGCTGCGGCAAAATCGAACGGTCCGTCAGCGACCGGCAGTACGAGTGTGGGCGAAGTCTCCACCGGTTGCCCGAAGTTCATCGTCGCACAGCGCGACGGCAACATCACACTTTATGAGCAGGGCCGTTCCGGCGACGGCCTCGCCATTATTCATCGCGGCGAAATCACGAAAACGGCACGCGAATGCTATGTGGAGCCGGGTCGCGTTACGGTGAAGTACGGCTTTTCGGGCCGCGTGTTGCTCGGACCCAAGGGCAAGCCCGGGTCGGTCATGCTTCCCGTCAACATTCAAGTGACCGATGCCAAGCGCGAACGCGTTGCGGGCGATAGTGTAACGGTCGATGCTGTCGTCGGGCTCGACAAGCCGATCGGCTACTTCTCCACCGTGCGCACCGTGACCTTCGACATTCCCGAAGGGTCGCGCGCAGGTGACTTCGAGATGATGGTAGGCTTCGACAACAGGGTTGCAGGCGCCGGCTGATTGCGAGGCAGAGGCGCCGCGAAGTCTGGACAAAATAAAAACCGGGCGTGGGGCCCGGTTTTTTGTTCTTCAGATCGTCGGGCGAGCGTTGCTCAGTTCAACTTGCCCTTGAGGTCCCCGATCGATTTTTCGATCAGTGCATTCGCGGTGCTGCCGGCAACGCGTGTCTTCAGGAGCTCTTCTGCCGCGGCGATGGCCGTTTGCACGGCGGTTGAGCGAACCTCGCTCAGCGCTTGCGCCTCGGCGCGGGCAATCTTCTCTTCTGCGAGCTTGGAACGCCGCGTCAGGCTCTCTTCCAGAGATTTCTTTGCCTCGGTGGCCAGTGTCTCGGCTTCCTGGCGGGCCTGGTCGATGATCGACTTGGCTTCGGCCTCCGCTTCCTTCGCCTTGCGCTGATATTCGGCGAGCAGCGACTGCGCGTCCTCCCGCAGCTTGCGTGCTTCGTCTAGCTCGTTGCGGATCGCTTCCGCCCGATCGTCCAGGAGCTTGCCGACGATGCCGGGAACGCCGAACCAGATGAGCAGGCCGACGAAGAGCAGGAAGGCAACCAAGACCCAGAACGTCGTCGATTCCGGATTGAAGAATTCAGTCATCGTTAAGCCTCACTCAGGCGCCGCCTGCCGGACGCAGCACCTTCTTCACTTCGTCAGCTTTCACGTCCTGGCCGATTAGCTTGGAGACGATGGCGCTTGCGGTATCGGCAGCGATCTCGTTAACGGCTGAGAGCGCCTTGGTCTTCGTTTCGCCAATGCGCTTCTCGGCATCCTGAAGCTTTGCGGAAAGTTGCTTTTCGACAACGGCCTTCTCAGCTTCAGCATCCGCCGCGAGCTTGTCGCGCATCTGCTTGGCAATGCTGGATGCGTTGGAGCGTGCGTCGGCGAGCGCCTTTTCGTAATCGGCAAGCGCCGCGTCGGTATCGGACTTGAGCTTGGTCGCAGCCTCGATATCGCGATTGATGCGGTCCTTGCGTTCCTGCAGCACTTCGCCGATGCGGGGCAGCGCGACCTTCGACAGTATGAAGAAGAGCAGTGCAAACGTTAGGGCCAGCCAGAAAAGCTGGGGCGTGAAGTAGTCGGGATTGAGCTGTGGCAGCCCCGGTTTGGCGGCCGTGTGCGTGGCTTCGCCCGCGCTTTCGGCAACCGCTTCCGCCGCTGCGGCGAGTAGCATCGTAATTCCGGCCAACATTCATCGCCTCCAGATTTTCGACCAGTGTGCCGCGAATCAACCGTAGAGGATGATGAGCGCGATCAGCAGGCCGAACAGGCCGGTCGCTTCGGCGAGCGCGAAGCCGATCAAGAGGTTGGTGAATTGCCCGGGGGCGGCGGACGGATTGCGCATGGCGCCCGACAGGTAGTTGCCGAAGATGTTGCCAATGCCGACGCCGGCGCCGATCAATGCGCTGCACGCAAGGCCAGCGCCGATCATCTTGGCTGCTTGAAGTTCCATTTCAGGTCTCCCTTTTGGTTTCGTTCGTAAGGTGGATTTTCTGTTCAGCTCGGATCCGGTCAGTGGTGCATGTTGACCGCATCGTTGAGATAGATGCAGGTCAGGACCGTAAAGATCAGCGCCTGCAGGAACGCGACGAGGAACTCAAGGCCCGTGAAGGCGACCATGAAGCCGGCCGGCGCGATCTTGCCCCACCAGGGAAGGCTCACGGCAAATCCGGCGAAAACCTTCAGCATCGTGTGGCCCGCCATCATGTTGGCGAAGAGACGCACCGAGTGGCTAATGGGGCGAATGAGATAGGAGATCAACTCGATCGGGATAATGACCGGCATGAGCCACAACGGCACGCCTTCCGGAACGAACAGGCGCAGGTAGCCCAAGCCGTGCTTGAAGAAGCCGATGCCAGTCGCGACCAGCCAGACCATGGCGGCAAGCGCGAACGTCACGATAATGTGGCTTGTGACGGTGAAATTGCCCGGGATCATGCCGAGCAGGTTCAGCGTCAGAATGAAGATGAAGATCGTGAAGACCCAGGGGAAGAACTTCATGCCGTCTTCGCCGAGGCTCTCGCGCACCATGTTGGCGACGTACTCGTAAACAATCTCGGCGGTCGACTGGAAGCGCGAGGGCACTAGTGCGCGGTTGCGCATGGCGGCTATGAGGTAGGCCGAGATCAGCGCCAGCGCCAGGACCATAAAGGCCGAGGAATTTGTGAAGGAGACGTCGTAGCCGAACAGCTCGAGATGCTGGATCTTGTTGATCTCGAATTGCTCCATCGGGCTGTGATGCCCGCCATGCCCACCTTCTGCCGCCAAGGTCTCCCCCTACGTGTCAATCGTTGTCGTCGGCGACCGATGGAGCGGACCTCTGAAGGGCCTCGTTCTCCGCCTGGGCCTTTCTCGCTGCTCGGATCACGTTGAGGATACCCGCGGCAAATCCGAGAATAACGAGCACAATCATCAACCAAGGTGCCGTACCCAAGTGACGGTCCAGCACCCAACCGAGAAACCCGCCGACTGCCACGCCGACGATAAGCTCGGCTGCGTAGCGGAAGGCCTGCCCGAAGGCAGTCTGACGTGCGCGGTTCATTTCCGCTTCGGCTTCCGCCCGACGTGCCTTTACGGCATCGAGCTTCTTGCCGATCTCCGACGACCGCTGGCGGATTGCCTCGCGATCTTCGGGCCTGATCTGGCCACGCTCGGAAGCATGGCCCGGCTCCTCACCGTTGTCCTCCGGAGACATGGCGAAACGTCCATCGAGCAGGGGAATTGCCGACGCGCCTGGGTATCGACGCCGCGGACCATAGTTAGGGGATATAGGGGTGTCAATGAAATGGGGCGGTGTGGCAGGCGGCCCAGGGTACGGCGAAACCGCGCAGGCGCGATACTGAACCATGGAAAGAAAACGAAAAGGACGCGCAGGCCCGGATGCGCGTCCTCAGTCGCAGTCTAAAGAACTAGATTGACTTCATTTCGTTAGGGCGTTGCCGTGCCACTTCCTGGGTTGTTGCCCGGAGGGGCAGGAGGCGCTGTCACGGCATTGGGCGGTGTCTCAGGTGAGGTAGGCGCCGTTTCCGTGGTCGAAGGCGTGGGCGTGGCCGCCGATGATGGAGGCGGCTGTATTGCCGTCGGCCCCGGGCCGGGTGAGGTGCTGACTGGCGGCGTGCCTGGTGCGACTGCGGGCGTGCCGCCGCTTGAAGCGTCCATCGCTGGCGGCGTTGCGTACCAGAACGCGGCCACGAGTGCGCCACCAACCACTGCGGCCAGCAGCAACGAGGCGGTCAGAACACGAAAATTCATGCGCTGTGGCGAAGCCTGCCGTGCCTCCGTCGGTTCCAAGACCTCCGGCTGTTCCACGCGTTCATGATGGTTCATGCCGATATCTCCTGCATTTGCATCCAAATGGAACGCGCAAGAGAAGGCTAGGTTCCGAACGATAGACTTCGGATGCCGGTGATCAGCCTGCTTCGCGGAAGCTTTGGGCAGTTTGCAGGTCGACCGAGACGAGCTGAGAGACGCCCTTTTCCGCCATGGTCACGCCGAAGAGGCGGTTCATACGCGCCATCGTCATCGGGTGGTGCGTGATGACGAGGAACCGCGTCGCGGTATCAGCCGCCATGTGTTCCATCAGGCGGCAGAATCTGTCGACGTTGGCATCGTCGAGCGGGGCGTCAACCTCGTCCAGCACGCAGATCGGAGACGGGTTTGTCAGGAACACCGCGAAGATAAGCGATAGTGCCGTCAGCGTTTGTTCGCCGCCGGAGAGAAGAGATAGCGTCGCCGGCTTCTTGCCAGGCGGCTTGGCGATGATCTCCAGGCCGCCTTCGAGCGGGTCTTCGGGGCTTTCGATCATTTCGAGGCGCGCTTCGCCGCCACCGAAAAGGTGCGTAAATAGCCGCTCAAAGTGACCGTTGACCGTCGCGAAAGCTTCGTCGAGCCGGGATTTGCCTTCGCGATTCAATTGCTGGATCGCGCTGCGCAGCTTGGCAATCGCCTGCTCGACGTCATCGCGTTCGACCGACATGGAATCGAGCTGTTGCGAAAGTGTGACCAAGTCTTCGTCAGCCTGCAGGTTGACGCCACCGAGCCGGTCCCGGTCGGTGCGCAGGCGTGTGAGTTGACGTTCGACGTCTGCAAGTTCGGGCAGAGCGCCCGAGTCGATGTCTGCGAGCTTCAGGCAATGTTCTGGGGCGACTTCAAACGTCTCACGGATGCGGCGCGATTCATCTTGCCGGCGCTGGCGAGCGTGCTCAAGGCGGGCCTCGACGCGCGCGTTTGTTTCGCGCGCGTTTGCGACTTCGGATTGTGCCGCGCGCAGCTGCTGGGTCGCGGCTTTGACCGCGCCCTCGGCTTCCGCAAGTTGATCGGCGGCCGTGCGGCGCTCGCCGTCGGCGCGCGATAGTGCGTCGAGTAGCGCATCGCGCTGCGCCGCGATCTTCTGGGGCAGGCCGTCGTAGGTTTGGAGTTCCTGACGCGTCTCGATCAGGCGTGCATCCAACGTTGCCACCTGTTCTTCGGCGCTGCGCTCACGGCCCTGCCAGCGGGTGATGTCGGCACTGGCGTGACGAATGCGTTCGGCGCGGATCTGGCGGTCGCGCTCGATGCCGCCGAGCCGCACGCGTGCTTCTGAGACGGCGCGGCGCGCCTCTTCCGCTTCCGCTTGTGCAGCTTTGAGCTGAGGTTCCAGATCTTCGCCGACGCTCATCGAAACGATATGCGCTTCAATCTCAACATGACGCGCCTGGGCCGACATCAAGTCTTCGTCGGCACGTGCGCGCTGGGCCGCAACCGCCGCGAGCCGCGTCTCGCTTTCACGTGCAAGCCGTTCCATGGCGGTTAACTGCTGACGCACGCCGGCGAGTTCGGATTGCTTGTCGCGCCAGAGTTGACGCAGTCGGCGCTCCTCGACTTCGGTTTTCTGCGCAGCTTCCGCGGCGTCACGTTCTGCGTCGATGGTGTCCTGGGCGAGCGCCAAGACTTCGGCGGCCTTTCTGTCGAGTTCGATCAGGCGGTTTTTGTGCGCCAGCCGCTGCGCCGCGGGTGTCACGCCATCGGCCGCGGCGACGAAGCCGTCCCACCGCCACAGGTCTCCTTCGCGTGATACGAGCCGCTGGCCGGGTTTCAGGTGTGGCTGAAGGCGCGCGCCGTCGATGCGGTCGACGACGCCGATCTGGCGGAGACGGCGCGTCAGTTCGATCGGCGCCTCGACGTGCATCACGAGCGGCTCGGCATCGGCTGGGAGCGCGTGGTCTTCCGCCGGCAGGTCGAGGCGACGCCAGTGGATGCTCGCCTGCGGATCGAGCGGCGCTTCAAGGTCATCGCCAAGCGCAGCGCCAAGGGCGGTCTCGTAGCCGGGAGAGACACGAATCTGATCGACGGCGGCTGGATACTCGCCTTCGTTTCCGGGCAGCAGCAGTTTGGCGATTGTTTCGCGCTCGGTCGAAAATGCGTTGGCGGAGAGGCGGACGCGGGCGGCTTCGTCGCGACGTGCGCGCGCTTCGACGAGGGCAGACCGCGTAGCCTCTTCGGCTGCGAGGGCTTCGGCTTCGACGCGCGTGATTTCCTGCGCGAGTGTCTGGCCGCGTTCGCCGACTTCGGTCAACTTATCTGCATCGGGTGCGGACGCGGATATTTCCGATACCTGGGCGTCGAATGCCGTGATCTGGCGCGTGATCTTGGCGACGAGTTCCTTGCGCTCGGTTAGCGCCGTTTCGAGGCTCTTCAGGCGTGCGCGGGCTTCGGCGGCGCGGTGGGTCACGTCCGCGAAGGCGGCGTCGGCGGCTACGCGGCGTGTCTCAGCTCGTTCGAGCTGATCGCGCGCATCGGCTTCTTCCGTCGTGGCTTTGCTTTCCAAGTCCTTGATGGCGGCGAGGTCGGCTTCGAGATGGACGAGCGTTTCTTTTGCTTCGCGGATGAACCCCGCTTCGCGCGCGATATCGTTTTCGAGCTGTTTCGCGCGCGCACCAAGTTCGCGCGCGCGGGTTTCGGCGCGCTCGGCCTCGCGGTTCAGGTTTTCCTGTTCGATGTTGAGGCGCGCCAGTGCCGCCGCTCTTGCGGCTTCCGCTTCGCGCAGGGGCGGTACTGTTTCGGCCAGCCGCAATTCTTCGTTAAACGCCCTGGTCTCCGCCTCGGTCGCGGCGCCGAGTCGGGCCATGGCATCGGAAAGCTCGTGCTCCTCGCGCTCGACGCTTTGCTGCGCTTCAGCCCACGCGAGATGCATCGCGAGCGCTTCGCTTTTGCGGATGTCGACCGAGATTTCTTTGTAGCGGCGCGCTTGCCGTGCCTGCCGTTTCAGGCTTTCAGCTTGCGACTGCAGCTGACCCAGCACGTCGTTGAGGCGCGCCATGTTAGTTTCTGCCGCCTTAAGGCGAAGCTCGGCTTCGTGGCGGCGCGTGTGCAAGCCTGCGATTCCGGCAGCATCTTCGAGGATGCGGCGGCGCTGTTCAGGCTTGGCGTTGACGAGTTCGCCGATTTGCCCTTGGCGCACGAGCGCGGGGGAGCGAGCGCCGGTCGAGGCATCCTCGAAAAGGACCTTCACGTCGCGGGCGCGCACTTCCTTACCGTTGATGCGGTAGGCAGATCCTGCCTCGCGTTCGATGCGGCGCGTGATTTCGATGACATCGCCGGCATTGAACTCGGCCGGAGCTAGGCGCTCGCTGTTATCGAGGAACATCGTGACCTCGGCGCTCTGGCGTTGCGGCCGCGTCGTCGTTCCAGAAAAGATCACGTCGTCCATTTGCGCTGCGCGCATGGACTTGTGTGAGGTTTCGCCCATCACCCAGCGGAGCGCTTCGAGCAGGTTGGACTTGCCGCAGCCGTTCGGGCCGACGACGCCGGTCAAGCCGGGTTCGACGACAAGCTCGATCGGTTCGACAAAGGATTTGAAGCCGACAAGCCGAAGCCGCGTGATCTTCATTGGGCAGGAATCCTCGATGCGGACGCGCGATGACGCTTAGAGAAAAACGCAGAGGGTGAAAGAATGCGCCTAGCGGCGTGTACCGCTGCGGTTACTGGATTGCCGCCGACGCCGGACCCGAGCGAAGCTGCGGTTCGACGAACTCACGGATGTCGGCCATAGACAGCTCGCGCTTGATCAGCTTGTCGCCGACGAAGAAATTCGGCGTCCCGATGATGCCGAGCTTACGGCCGCGCTCCTTCACCCACTTAAGATTCTCAATCATGCCTTGATTCTGGCGGCAGGCGTCAAATTGGCTGCGAGTCATCCCCACCTGTTGCGCGACTTCGAATATGGGGTCGAGACGCACTTCCTGGGAAACCCATTTGGATTGCTGGTCCATGTAGCGGCCGTAGAGTTCCAGGTACTTCCCTGGCGGAGCACAGCGCAGTGCGATCGTCGCCATGCCAGATGTTTTGCCGATGGGAAATTCGCGCAGCACGTAACGCACCTTGCCGGTGTCGATGTAGGTGCGCCTCAACTCGGGGAAGGTGGTCTTGTGGAATGCCCGACAGTGCGGGCAGGTCAGAGACGCATACTGCACGATCGTGACGGGCGCTTTGGGATCGCCCCAGGACATTTCTGGAAGGGGGCTCGGGGCGAAAATATCGGCGAGCGTCGGGTTCTCGATGACCTCGCGACCGCCCGCCGCGCGTTCAGTCGGGTCGCCGAACGGGTTGGGCATGCCGTCGGGGGCCGCACCTTCCGTTGAGGGATAAGCGGATCCGGCTGCTGGTCCGTCGGGGCTTGCCAAGCCCGTTGGTGGCAGGCCGCCGGCGCCGCAGCCTGCCACCACGACAGCCGCAAGGAGTGCAAGAGCGGGAATTCGTGACTGTGCCATCGGCCCCGCCCTGCTCATTGACCTCAGTTTCCGGACAATAGCGGTTCGATCATTTTATCGAAGGCCGCAACGGTCGGCGTTTCCTGTAGGCGCTTGCCGTTGACGAAGAACGTCGGCGTGGCAGACACGCCGAAAGCCTCGTTGGCGCGCGACCGCTGGCCCGTGATTTGGTCAAGAAGCTTCTGGTCCGTCAGGCACTTGTCGAAGCTTTCCTGGGTGAAGCCCGCCTGCTTGGCGATGTCGAATAGCTTGGGCACCGGGTTGCCGCTCGTAAAGGCCCAATCGGCCTGTTTTTCATAGAGCGTTTCGATCATCGGGAAGGTCTTGTCTCCGCCTGCGCAGCGCGCCAGCATCGAGGCGGCGGCCGCCAGGTTATCGAGCGGAAACTCGCGGAAAATAAAGCGCACTTTGCCGCTGTCGATGTATTTGGTCTTGAATTCCGGAAAGACTTTGGTGGCGAAATTCGCACAGTGTCCGCAGGTCATCGAGCCGTACTCGATGACGGTCACTTTCGCGTCTGCCTTACCAAGCGAGACGTCGGTGAGATCAGTTGGCTTCATCAGCTCGGCTACGGGCACCTCGGCGGGACCCTTTTTCTGAGCCAGCGCCGTACCGGGTGCGAAAAGTGACAGCATAGCGAAGGCGGTGGCGAGGACCGAGACGCCGGCTGTGCCGGAAAACGTATTGGCAATGTAATTCAAGATGTTGCTCCTACCCGACGCCTCAGATGCTCACGTGCTTCAGCTCGTGCTCGGCACCGCGGCCCGCCTAGCACGTAACCGCTGTCCGATTAAGGCAATTGGGGTCTGAATAGCAACTGAATGCGCTGTAATGCTTGACGCATCAGCGGTTTTGATGCGCGGAAATACCAACTCAGGGTGTTGCGCCAGCAATGGTCGTGGCCAGACGGGCGAGGGCGTCCGCGACCTCAGGCGCGGCTCCGGGCGCGACTTTTTCCGCGTTGGTTTCGATACGCGAGGCAGCTGTCTTTTGCCGAGGAACGGAAGGCGGCGGTGCCAGCAGCGGTGCCTGCAGCAATTTCACGTCAGCAACAGCACGGTACCCGAAGTAACGGTTGATGCGGTCAATGATCTCACGCGTCCGGTACTCGATGTCGAGCGCGCGCGCCGGATCGACGCGCAGCAGAAGCGTGGCGCCGCCGTCACGACCGCCACCTGCATCCTCGGCATCGGACCGGGCGATGTTGCGGGGCCAGCGGATGCGCTCGGGCGACGAACACGCAGCAATGTCGGCACCGGCGACGCGATCCCACGACGTCATGATCTCGGCGCTGTGGAAGCCGTAGCGCTCGAAGACGTTTGCGGCGATCTTGGGCACGAAACTGCCGACGGCGCGCGCCGTGACGCCGCGGCCAGTGCGGCGGTCGGGCGGCAATCTCTTTGCCGGAGTCCAGCGTTTTTCTGTCGGCATCGCGGCCTTTGGAGCTTCGAATCATTGTGCTTGCGTCGTCGAGGACTAGCATCAGGAAGGCGATTCGTAAGTCCCGCGCCGATGTGGAAAGCGGGGACACGAGGAACGGGGGCCAGATGGGTGCGGTCGCGCGCAAGCGAGCGAGCCAGCAGAACCTGCCGCTGAGACCGGCGGGCGCTGAGACCGTGCGTGTGCTTCTTTCCTGGTATGACGCGGAGCGTCGCGATCTGCCCTGGCGCTATGGTCCGCGCCGGAAAGCGGATCCCTATCGTGTGTGGCTATCGGAGATCATGCTGCAGCAAACGACGGTCAAAGCCGTCGTGCCGTATTTCGAGAAATTCGTTGCGCGCTGGCCGACGGTTGCCGATCTTGCCGCCGCTTCCAACGAAGACGTCATGCAAATGTGGGCGGGGCTTGGCTATTACTCGCGTGCGCGCAACCTGAAGCGTTGCGCAGATGTCATCGTGTCCGAGCATGGTGGCCTATTTCCCGAAACAGAGGCCGAGTTACTTTCGCTGCCGGGCGTAGGCCCCTATACGGCGGCGGCGATCGCGGCGATCGCGTTCGGGGAAAAAACCACGCCAGTCGACGGCAACATCGAGCGCGTCGTGTCACGCCTGTTTGCAGTTCGCCAGCCGCTTCCTGCGGCAAAGGGGGAAATCCGGCGGTTGGCGGCGACACTGACACCGGCACGGCGCGCAGGCGATTTCGCGCAAGCGATGATGGATTTGGGGGCCGAGATATGCACACCGCGCAGACCCTCGTGCCTGATGTGTCCCGTGCAGCAGGATTGCGCGGCGAACGCCCAAGGCGTCGCGGAGACGTTGCCGGCACGAAGTACAAAGCCGGCGCGCCCGGTGCGCCGGGGCATCGCGTTTCTTGTGCTCCGCGAGGACGGTGCCGTTCTGTTGCGCCAGCGACCCGAAGCGGGTCTGCTCGGCGGCATGTTGGAAGTTCCCTCAACGCCATGGACGGAAGACTTGCCGCCAAAGAAAGAGGCGATGCGTTCGGCGCCAGTGACAACGGCGTGGTGGGCCGTGCCGGGCACGGTGGTGCATGTCTTCACGCATTTCCGGCTCGAACTTGTCGTCCACCGCGCGCTGGTGCCGGAAGACGCGAGTTTCACGCTATGGGCCGCGCAGGAGCGCTGCCGGTGGGTGAAACGGCGCGATCTGCACGCGCAAGCGTTACCGAGCGTGATGAAGAAAGTCATCGCGCACGGTCTTGCGGAAGCGTGACCGCGATCTACTCAGCGGCGTGAAGGGCGCTAGGTGAAGCGAGGCCCAACTGGCGCTTCGCCTCTTCGCGCAGCACGTCGATCGGCTTCAGACGCCCCTCGGCCTCGAAGTGCCAGAAGGTCCAGCCGTTGCATGCCGCCTTGCCCTGCACCAATGCACCCAGGCGATGGATGGAAGCTTTGTGTCCGGCATAGGAGAGCGTGCCGTCTGCTCTGACAATTGCGCGGACTTCGCCGCGTGGATCGAGCAGTTTCTGTCCAGCTTCGAGGATGCCGAGTTCCAGGATCGCGCCGAACGGTATGCGCGGTTCGGTGCGTTTCGATGGGAGCGATGTCACGACGGCTGAATCGAGCGGCCGCGCTTTTTCGATGCGTTCGGCGGCGGCGCGCGCGTAGTCGGGATCGCGCTCAATTCCAATGAACCTGCGGCCGAGCTTTTTGGCGACGGCGCCAGTGGTGCCCGTTCCAAAGAATGGATCAAGCACGACGTCGCCTGGATTTGTGCAGGCGACCAGGATGCGGTGGACAAGCGCCTCCGGCTTCTGGGTCGGGTGCGCCTTGCGGCCGCCGTCGTCCTTCAATCGCTCAGGGCCCGAGCAGATCGGGAACAGCCAGTCAGAACGCATCTGCACGTCTTCGTTTGAGGCCTTCAGGCTCTCGTAGTTGAACGTCACGCGAGATTTGGAGGATTTGCCCGCCCAAATCAGCGTCTCATGCGCGTTGGTGAAGCGTTTGCCACGGAAGTTGGGCATCGGGTTCACCTTGCGCCAGATGATGTCGTTCTGGAGCCAGAAGCCCAAGTCCTGTAGCGCCGCCCCTAGCCGGAAGATGTTGTGATAGGAGCCGATGACCCAAATGGCGCCGTCGGGCTTCAGGACGCGGCGGCACTCGGCAAGCCAAGCGCGAGAGAACGCATCATAGGCTGCCAGATCCTGGAACTTGTCCCACGCGTCGTCCACGCCGTCGACGCGCGTGTTGTTCGGTCGAAGAAGGTCACCCGGAAGCTGCAAATTGTAGGGCGGATCGGCGAAGATAAGATCGACGCTGCGATCGGCGAGCTTGCGGAGCTCTTTTACGCAATCGCCCAGAATGATCGCACCTGACGCTTCCTGCTTTCGGCCGTCCAGGCCCGGTGCTTTTACGCGACGCGCACTCATCGAATACAATACCCTTACAAACAAACGCACCGGCACCCGCGAACTTCAAGCTGCTCGCTGCCGTTCCTCATTCCTACAAGAGCGAGGGCGCGTTTGAATAGGGAGGAGAGCGTCCTTCGGATGAACTTTATTTTTTGATTCGATCAGCAACTCGAAGGTGTTGCGCCGTTCCCGCTAAATCAGGGTGAGCGCGAGCTGCACCGGCTTGAACGAGCGGCGATGTAGTGAACACACGCCGAGCTTTGCGATCGCAGCCTGATGCTCGGGCGTACCGTAACCCTTGTGACGATCAAAACCGTAGCCTGGATATTCGCGCGCCAACTGCATCATCAAACGGTCGCGCGTGACCTTGGCGATGATGGATGCTGCGGCGATCGACAGGCATTTGGCGTCGCCTTTGACGATGGTGCGGGTCACGATTTCGAGATGTGGCGCCCGGTTGCCGTCAATGAGGACGAGTCTCGGTGCCGTGTGAAGCTGGCGTACCGCTTCGCCCATCGCCCACATCGTAGCCGCCAGGATGTTGTCGCGATCGATGCGAGTTACGTCCGCGATACCGACGCCGACGACTGATGTTTTCATGATGCGGTTGTAGAGATGTGCTCGCGTGTCCTCGTCCAGCACTTTGCTGTCGTCGATGCCGACGGGCAGGCGCTCGGGGTCGAGGATAACGGCTGCCGCGACGACGGGGCCGGCCCAGGGGCCACGACCCGCCTCATCGACCCCAGCGACCGGCAATACGCCAAGCTGATGCTCGGCGGCCTCCAGTTCGAATGTCGGCATGATGCGCGAATCGGCGATCTTCATGATCGCTCAATTTCACGCGATGCGGCGCGCTGTCAAAACAGGGCGAGCTGTTCTCCCCTTTTCTTCGGTGGAGTGAAGAGATCTGTTCTCAGTTGCAGCCGCTCCTCACCCATGCCCAATCGCTTGCGCGCCAGCCGGAAACGCAAAGCGATCTGGTCAGCATAGGGTCCGCTGCCACGCTGGCGGTGGCCAAAGGCCGCAACGTAGTCCGCGCCGCCGTGCATCGAGCGCAGCAGGGACAAGACACGGGCCGCCCGATCCGGGAACGCTTCCGTAAGCCACTCCCGGAACAGATCCTTGATCTCAAGCGGTAGGCGAAGGAGCACGTAACCGGCGTCGTGGGCGCCTGCGGCGTGCGCGGCCTCGAGGATCGGTTCGATCTCGTGGTCGTTCAGACCCGGAATGATGGGGGCTGCCAGCACGGTGACAGGAATACCCGCGGCAGTAAGCTGCCTGATGGTTTCGAGACGCAGTGTCGGCGTCGCGGCCCGAGGTTCCATGGCACGGGCCACCCGTCGGTCCAGCGTCGTGACCGATATCGCGACCCTAATCAAACCCTTCTCGGCCATGGGCGCGAGAATGTCGATATCGCGCGTCACGAGCGCCGATTTCGTGACTATACCGACGGGGTGGCTGGTCTCGGCGAGCACCTCAAGAATGCTTCGCGTTACCAAATGTTCGCGCTCGATCGGTTGGTAAGGATCGGTGTTAGCGCCAAGAGCGATCGTCGCCGGCTTGTAAGCCTTGGCGCCGAGTTCCTCCGCCAGCAGTTCGGCTGCGTTGGTCTTAGCGTAGAGCTTGGTTTCAAAATCCAGACCGGCAGAGTGGCCGAGATAGCAGTGTGTCGGACGGGCGTAGCAATAGATGCAGCCATGTTCGCAGCCCCGATAGGGGTTGATCGATCGGTCGAACGATATGTCGGGGCTGTTGTTGCGGGTGATGATGGTTCGCGCCGGCTCCTCGTGAACGTCGGTTCGAAAGACCTCGAGCTCGCCAAGCGTCTCCCAGCCGTCGTCGAAGTTCTCGGCTGCCTGGCTCTCAAAACGGCCCGAGCGATTGGAGCGCGCGCCGCGCCCACGTCGTCGTTCGGCGTCGACCAGGATGGTCGAACCTCGCGTATTTGCTGTCGGCTTCTTTGGATCGCTCATGACGAAAACGATACCAAAGCGCATGGAACAAATAAAGAACAAACGGAAATAGCGATCCGTGCGCGCGTAAGGCTTGTGTGGGATTTCGGCCGCTTGTCCCATGGCGCCTACCGTGTCAGGACAATGAGCGCATGATCTCTGTCATTATTCCCGCGCTCAACGCCGAGCGCACGCTCGGCGCGACACTGGCTTCTCTGGTTCCGCCGGCCGTCGACGGCATCGTCCGGCAGGTCATCGTTGCCGATGGTGGGTCGACGGACGCCACTTGCGAAATCGCCGATCTTGCGGGCGCTGACGTGGTCGTATCGCAGCCGGGACGGGGGCGACAGCTCGCACTGGGTGCGGCGGAAGCCCGCTTTCCCTGGCTTCTCTTTCTCCATGCCGGCACGGTATTGAGCGACGGCTGGGACCGAGAGGCGGTGTCGTTCATCGGGCGCGTCGATCGGGGGGAACGCGAACCGGCTGCTGCTGCCTTCCGCTTCAAGCTCGACGACCGAGGATTGGCGCCGCGCGTGCTGGAAAGCGTGGTCAAGGCCAGGTGCGTGCTCGTCGGCCTGCCCTACGGCGATCAAGGCCTACTTATTTCAAGGCGCCTGCTTGAATCGGTCGGCGGTTATCGCCGCGATCTCCCAATCATGGAGGATGTCGATCTCGTACGAAGGCTCGGCCGTCGGCGGGTGGCGTTTCTCGACGCCACGGCGGTGACATCAGCGGAGCGCTATAAGCGGGACGGCTATCTGGCAAGGTCACTGCGCAATCAGGTGTGCCTCGCACTTTACGGCGCCGGCATGCCGGTCAACCGCATCGCGCGGCTATACGGGATTTCGAGCCCAGCGGGCTGAATGGGCGATACCTTGCCGTAGCGTTCGCGTGGAGGTTCCCCATGCACGATTTCACGCGTCGCGATGTCGTTTTAAGCGCGGGAGCGGCTGCCGCCCTGGGTGCTACGGGGAGTATCGCGTTCGCGGCTCCCGATCCAGCGATCGCGGCGGGAGCGGAGGCCAAGGGATTTTACCAGTTCCGGGTCGGCGACCTCGACATCACCACCGTGTTCGACGGCCATCGCGACAAGCCGCACGATCCAGGCTTCATAAAGAACGCGACGGTCGAGGATACGAAAGCCGCGTTGAAGTTAGCCGGTCTCGACGACAGCAAAGTCGTTATTCCCTTTACTGTCACCGTTGTGAAGAAGGGCGACCAGATCGTCATGTTCGACGCGGGGACCGGAGCGCAGCTCGCGCCAACGGCCGGAAGACTCGCGGCGAATTTGAGATCGGCCGACATCGACCCAAGGTCGATAAATGCGATCATAGTCACGCATTTCCATCCGGACCACATTTTCGGGCTGATGGAAAAAGACACCAACGCGCAGGTTTATCCCGACGCGGAGATCGTTGTGCCGGCGAAGGAGCTGGCGTTCTGGGGCGACGAAGGCGTCTTTACAAAGTTGCCAGAAACCTCGCACGGGCTGGCAAAGAGAATTCAGGCGACACTTGCCAAGTGGAAGAACGTGCGGACCGTCGATGACGGTGCTGAGGCCGTGCCCGGGGTGACGGCGCATGCCGCTCATGGGCATACGCCGGGCCATACGGCCTACGCACTCGGTTCAGGTGGTGAAGAGCTCCTGGTGCTTGGTGACATCACCAATATTCCAGCGCTGTTCGCGGTCCATCCTGACTGGCATGTGACATTCGATGCGGATCCGGTTGCCGCCGAAGCTGCACGGCGCAAATATTTTGATCGGGTGATCTCCGACAACGCCATCATGACTGGGTATCACTACGGCATGCCAGGCGCAGGACGCATCAAGAAGGACGGCACGGGCTACGCGTATCTGCCAATAGCGTAGGTGTGCGGTGTCTCGTCTATTCTCGTAACCGACCTGTTGCCGTCAGCGGCGGTGTTCCTCGAGGCGCGGCATGATCTCGACGAGATTGCAGGGGCGATGCCGCGCGTCGAGCTGGTACTTCAAGATACCGTCCCACGCGTCCCGGCAGGCACCTGGGGAGCCCGGCAGGCAGAAGATATAGGTTCTCTGGACGAGTCCGGCGCAGGCGCGTGACTGGATGGTGGACGTTCCGACCTTCTGGAACGAGAGCGTATGAAAGACGATCGAAAAGCCTTCGATCTCTTTTTCAAAGAGGGGCTTTACAGCCTCGGGCGTCACGTCACGGCCCGTGAAGCCCGTGCCGCCG
Organism: uncultured Hyphomicrobium sp.; assembly: GCA_964651805.1. Lineage (GTDB taxonomy): Bacteria > Pseudomonadota > Alphaproteobacteria > Rhizobiales > Hyphomicrobiaceae > Hyphomicrobium_B. The sequence goes on from CAZYXX010000002.1 coordinate 388,934, forward strand.
GTTGAGATCACACAGTCAACCGCTGGATCTCCGATCCAGTGTTCGACGGTGGCGCGAATGGCAGCGACGTCGTCTTTCACGAGCTTGCGCGCGGCGACTTCATGACCCGCGGCGGTGATGAGATCACGCAAAAGATCGCCGGATTTGTCGTCATCCGCGTTGCGGGTGTCCGACACGGTCAGGACTGCGATCCTGATTGGTATGAATGGGCGGGTGTCGTCGATACCGGCCATACGTAGCGCTCTCGCGATGCTTCGTTCTGGCCTACAGTGGCGCGGGTCGGGGACGGCGTCCAGCCAGGCCTCGCCGTTTACCTCAGGCCGCCTGCGCCGCTCCGCGCCGAGAGGCGCGCGAAACTACGCGGGCTTCGACAGTGATCGGGACGCTGATCTCGGCCTTGTGCTGCAAGTTCGTACTGGAGCGCGGGTCATCGTAGTAGACCGTCACGATGGGGCGCTTGGTGTCGAGCGCGAGCCCTTGCGGCGGCTCAAACGTCGAAAATACCTCCGTCACCATCTGTTCGAGGCTGGGGTATGACCCCTTGCGGTGAAGGCGCGCGTAAGAGCCGCCCGGCATCGTCGCGATGCCAAGTTCGCGCAGGGCACGGTGCTCGATCTGGGGGGTGACGATCACGCATGCATCGTAGCGACAAGCGTCGCCCGCGACTGCGGGATTATCACGGGCGAGGCCGAAGGCGCGGCCATCGGGCAGGCGGAAGCCATTGCGCTCCAACCAATCGAACATTTCATCCCAGGCGCGCGGGACGGCCGTTTCGTAGGAGCCCGTTGCTCTAACAAATGCTAGCGAAATGGGTCGCAAATACACCAAAGAATTCTTCATGCGTAAACTCCGCACGCCTCGGGTGGAGGTCGTCGATGCTGCACTCTAGGCGCTGGCTTCTTCGAGTCGCTTTAAGCGATTGATTAAAATTTGACGGAAATCACCGCTTGACGTGAGCGAACGGCAACAACGGGCGTACACGGTAAAGGAAGGCTGTCAAAGATCGGCGAGAGCCGCCCTGATCTGCAGCAAATCCAGCCAAGCAAGTTGCTTGGCTGCCGGGGTGCGGAGCAAATAAGCTGGGTGGAGCGTTGCCAGCGCATTCACTGGGCGTCCGGCGATTGCGATCTCGCGCCACTTGCCTCGAAGGCGCATGATACCTTCTGTCACGCCGAGCACTTCCTTCGCTGCCGCGCTCCCGAGCGCGACCACCAGATCCGGCCGAACGAATTCCATCTGCCGATCGAGAAACGGCCGGCATGCGAGCGTTTCCTGCGGCGTCGGCGTGCGGTTGCCGGGCGGGCGCCAGTAGACGACGTTGGTGATGTGAACGTCCGCCTCGGTGAGACCTATGGCAGTGAGCATGCGATCCAGCAATTGGCCGGCGCGTCCGACGAAGGGTTTGCCCTCCAGATCCTCTTCGCGCCCCGGAGCCTCGCCGATCAGCATGAGCCGTGAGGTCGGTGCGCCTCGGTAGAAGCACAGCTTTTTTGCGGTCGCTTTCAGGCTGCAGCCGTTAAAATCGGCAAGCGCCGTGGCCAATTCGTCCAACGTCGCGGCGGCCTTGGCGATCCTGCGGCCTTCCGATTCCGCTTCGCTGGCTGCCAGCGGCGTCTGCGCCCTCGGGCGTTCTGACAGCGTCGGCTTCGCTGGCATCGAGGCCGGCGCACGAGCTGGGTCTGAGTTGCGCTCGTTCAAGGCTGGTGCGGAAGCGCGTTCATCATTCGGCCAGCGGTAGGCGTGGCCGGGTGGCGTGTTCCCACGCGTCAGCCAATCGGTCGGCTTGTCGGCCACGGTCGCGTCAATGCCAGCCGCCCGATACCATTCGAGCAACGCCAATACGTCGCGCATCTCTTCGCTCAATCCCATCGGGTCCCAGTCTAAGGTGGTGCGTTGGGGATTGCACGCGGCAGTGCGCCGCCCGGTGCGTTGCGACCTTTGCTTGACGGTCCGGCGGGTGGGACCTAATCGGGACAGTAAGCCTATTCGCCAAGTGTTTCGGGGTTTCTGATGGCATCTGAAGACACTGCACTGCCACCGCGCGAAGCGATGGAATTCGACGTCGTCATCGTCGGCGCCGGGCCTGCCGGCCTATCGGCAGCCATACGGCTGAAGCAGAAGGCCGCCGACGCCGGCGCCGATATTTCCGTGGTGGTGGTGGAGAAGGGTTCGGAAGTCGGCGCGCATATTCTCTCAGGTGCCGTCATCGATCCCATCGGTATCAATCGGCTATTCTCTGACTGGAAGGAACGCGGCGCCCCGATCGAGACGGAGGTGACCGAGGACGAATTTCTTGTTCTCGGTCCGCAGGGCGATATCCGTTTGCCGAACTGGCCCATGCCGCCCCTTATGAAGAATCACGGCAACTACATCGTCAGCCTGGGCGCGGTCTGCAAATGGCTGAGTGAGCAAGCGGCGGAATTGGGCGTCGAGATCTATCCCGGGTTCGCGGCGGTCGAAGTCCTTTACGATGAAAACGGCGCGGTCACCGGCATCGCGACCGGCGACATGGGTGTCGGAAGGGATGGCGAGCAGAAGGCTGATTTCGTGCGCGGCATGGAGCTGCGCGGGAAGTACACTTTTTTCAGCGAGGGCGCACGCGGTTCTCTCAGCAAGCAGCTCATCGAGCACTTCGAGCTCGACAAGGGACATGAGCCACAAAAGTTCGGAATTGGCCTCAAGGAGCTGTGGCGTGTTGCGCCTGAGAAGCATCGCCCGGGGCGGGTGCAGCACTCGTTCGGCTGGCCGCTCGACAATCGTACGGGGGGCGGCTCGTTTCTTTACCACTACGGCGACAACCTGGTGTCCGTCGGTTTCGTCGTGCACCTCAACTACGCCAATCCGTATCTTTCGCCTTACGACGAGTTCCAGCGCTTCAAGACGCATCCGCGCATTCGTGACGTCTTCGAGGGTGGCAAACGCATAGGCTATGGCGCGCGTGCGATCACCGAAGGTGGATGGCAATCGATGCCCGACCTCGTCTTCCCGGGCGGTGCGCTGCTTGGCTGCGCGGCGGGGATGATCAACCTGCCGCGTATCAAGGGCAGTCACAACGCTATGCTATCCGGCATCGCGGCGGCGGAAGCCGCGTTCGATGCCATTCAGGCCGGTCGAGCGAAAGACAAGCTCGAGGCCTATGAAAGTGCGGTACGTAACGGCGACATCGGGACGGACCTCAAGCGCGTCCGCAACATGAAGCCGTACTGGTCGCGGTTCGGGACCGTCTTCGGGGTCGCGCTGGGTGGCCTGGACCTTTGGCTCAACACCGTCATTCCGGCGATCGGGCTCGGCTATACGCTCAAGCACGGAAAAACCGACGCCGCGGCGACGGGCAAGGCCAAGGACTTCAAGCCGATTGACTATCCGAAACCGGATGGCACGCTGACCTTCGATAAGCTTACGAACGTTTCGTTTTCGGGCACAAACCACGAAGAAGACCAGCTGGTGCACCTGAGGCTGGCGGACCCTTCGATCCCCATCAACGTCAATCTGCCGCTCTATGCCGAGCCCGCCCAGAGATACTGCCCCGCGGCGGTCTATGAGGTGGTGCGCGACGACAAGGGCGGAGCACGCTTTCAGATCAACGCGCAGAACTGCGTTCACTGCAAAACCTGCGACGTAAAAGACCCGAGCCAGAATATCACATGGGTGTGCCCCGAAGGCGGAGGCGGCCCCAACTATGCTGGCATGTAGCCTTTCGCTGCGAGGGCGCGTCTATGTCGCCGGCAACAGATGTGCCGTCGTGCTCGTGCGCCCGCTTTCCGCCGTTAACTCGATGAATATGTTGGCCAAGTCTTGCGTGGACGCACGCGAACTGTTGCAGCTTTTTCATGGAAAGCGTGTCGCGTGCGCTGCCGTAGTTTGCTAGGCTCCCTACAACTCGAATCGGCTCGCGCCGCGGATCATGAGGGGACATCAGTCGATGCGCGCATCAATCGGACGCCTGCTCACCTTGATGCTCGGGGCGCTGGCGTTGACCGCCGCGGGCTTTTTCAGTCAGGCGCCGGCCCGTTCGCAAGATAGTGCCAGCAGTGGCTTTGAAGACGTAACGACGTCGCTGCTGGGCAATTACCTTGCCGGTCGCTTTGCGCGCGCTGCTCAAGACACCCAGTTCGCGGCTGACTTCTATGGGCGTGCGCTTTCGCGTGACCCGGCGAACGAAGTTTTGCTTGAGCAGGCGTTTCAGATGGAAACGATGGCAGGCAACTGGCCGCGTGCGCTGCCTCTGGCGGAGAAGCTTGCCGCGACGCAGCAGTCACATCGTATGTCGCAGTTCCTGCTTGGCGTTACGGCGTTCAAGTCCGGCAGCTACAAGAAGGCCGAAGAGCATTTCAAGGCGGCATCCGAAAATCCGATCGGCGAGCTGACGAGCGCGATCGCGCGCGGCTGGACACGCCTTGCCGCGGGTGATGCCAGTGGCGCGCTGCAGGCCGTCGATCTGCCGAAGCAGCCGGATTGGGCGCAGTTCTATTTGCGCTACCATCGTGCGCTGATTGCCGACATTGCGGGCCGCAAATCCGATGCGCGTGTCGCCTATGAAAAGATGTTCCGACAAGACAGCCGGACGCTGAGGACCTCTCTCGCCTACGCGCAGCACGCCGCCCGTTACGGCGACCTGAAACTCGCGCGTCAGATTCTGAAAGAGCAGCTCGACAAGTCGCAATCCGAGCCGCATCCGCTTGTCACCGAGCTCATGAAGAAACTCGATGGCAATACGCGTGTGCCCTTGCTTATCAATTCGCCTGTTGAGGGTCTCGCGGAGGTCTTCTACGGGCTCGGCGAAGCGCTGACGGGCGAGGGCGGCGTCAGCCTTGGGACGATCTACCTGCAGCTTGCTCTTAACGCCAAGCCCGACCATGCTTTCGCACTCGCCGCGCTTGCGAGCGCTCAAGAACAGGCACGGCGTTATGAAGACGCGATCGACACTTATGATCGGATCCCGCCGGGCTCGGCGCTACAAAGCGCCATCGATATCCGCAAGGCGTTCAATCTCAACTCGCTTGAACGGACGGACGAAGCAAAGGCCATTCTGGAGCGGCTGGCTGAGGCCAACCCGAAGGATGTCCGTCCGGTCGAGGCGCTCGGCAACATCATGCGTGGGCAGAAGAAGTATGCCGAGGCGGTCGACTATTTCACGCGGGCGCTGAAGATCATCGGCAAGACGGACAAGCGCCATTGGGGCTACTATTATGCGCGGGGTACGGCATACGAGCGCATGAAGAACTGGCCGGCGGCAGAGGCTGATCTAAAGAAGGCGTTGTCGCTGGCGCCAGACCAGCCGCTCGTTCTGAACTACCTTGGCTATTCCTGGATCGACCAGGGCATAAATCTCAAGGAAGGCACCAAGCTTATTGAGAAGGCGGTCCAGCTGAAGCCGGACGACGGTTATATCGTCGATAGTCTCGGTTGGGCGCACTTCAAGCAAGGCAACTACAAAGAAGCTGTCCGCTATCTAGAGCGTGCCGTCGAGATCAAGCCCGAGGATCCGACGCTCAACGATCACCTTGGCGACGGCTATTGGCAGGTCGGGCGCGAACGAGAGGCACGCTTCCAGTGGAACCAGGCGCTTTCGCTCAATCCCGAGCCCGAAGAGGTCGAAAAGATCAAATTCAAAGTCGAGCGCGGCCTGCCGCCGAAAGCGGAAGCTCGCAACACGGTCAAGAAGCGCGAAGTTCGCCGCTACGACCCGTCAAGGCGGCGCAGCGAGAACAAGGGCCCTGCTACGGTCGAGTGATGTTGTCTGCCGGAGCTATTTTCACCATGTCGGGCGCCAGTGGCGCCCGACTTCTTTTCACGAGCCCGTCGTGACGGCCCTCGTTGAAAGTGCGCTGGCGAAAATCAACCTGACCCTTGAGGTGCTCGGCCGGCGTGTCGACGGCTACCACGAGCTCACGAGCCTAGTCGTTTTCGCCGAAGAGGCATTTGACAGGCTAACGGCGCGCACGGCCCAAACGTCGGGTGTCATAGTGGCTGGGCGATATGCGGACGCGATCACGGGTCCAAATCTCGCGGCGGATGCGTTGCAGGCGCTGCACGACCGGCTGCCGGTGTTTGCTCCCTTGGAGATCACCCTTGAGAAGGCATTGCCGGTGGCGAGCGGTCTCGGCGGCGGATCGGCGGATGCGGCGGCCGTGCTGCGGCTGGCACGGCGAGCCGAGGCTCAAGAGCTTGCAAGTCTCGATCTCATAAAGCTTGCGCGTTCGCTCGGCGCAGATGTTCCTGTCTGCTTGGAGAGCCGGGCTGCGATTATGTCGGGAACCGGAGAGGACGTTCAGGCAATCGCGCTGCCACCGGGGCTTGCGGTGGTGCTCGTCAACGCGCTTGGTGCCGTGCCAGAGGATAAGACGGCTCGCGTGTTCGGTGCGCTTCGTGCGTCAAGTGCGCCCAACGCCGGCGGCGCACGCCCTCCCGTTCCGGTCTTTGCATCGGCGGGCGACGTGATCTCCTTCGTACTCGCGTCTCGTAACGATCTCCAAAACGTTGCCGCGCGCATCATGCCGGAAATTCCCACGGTGCTTGAGGCCATCGCGCGCACGGGCGGTTGCCGCGTCGCGCGGCTTTCGGGTGCGGGGGGTACGTGCTTTGGCCTTTATGCGTCGGCGGAAGATGCACGCGTGGCGGCGCGTATGCTCGCGCGGGCACAGCCGCAGTGGTGGGTCAAGCCGAGCGCGATCGTCTAGCGCTTAGTGGGATCGGCTGATGCAGAAAGTGATGACGTCAGCAAGCGCTTCCTTCTCACGGCTTGCTGGGAATATGGCCAGCGCGTCGCGGGCAATGGCACCGTACGAGCGGGCGCGCTCGAATGTAGCTTCGAGAGCCTTATGTCGGCGCATTAGGGAAATTGCGTGCTCCAGGTCGCCGTCGCGGATGTCGCCCTCGGCGATCGTGCGGTTCCAGAACTGGCGCTCGTCGCTTGAACCACGTCGGAACGATAGGATCAGCGGTAACGTAATCTTGCCTTCTCGGAAATCGTCGCCGACCGACTTTCCAAGCCGCGCGCTGTCGCCCGAATAGTCGAGCGCGTCGTCGACGAGTTGGAACGCGAGTCCGAGATTCTTGCCGTAGGAGCGCAACGCAGCTTGTTCCTCGGCCGGACGGCTCGCGAGCGCGGCACCCGATTCGGCAGCGGCGGTGAACAATGCTGCGGTTTTGGCGTTGATGATCGCCAGATAGTCGTCCTCGGTCGTCGCCGTGTTCTTGGCGGCCGCGAGCTGCATCACCTCGCCTTCGGCGATCGTGGCGGCTGCATTCGACATGATGCGCAGCACCGACATCGACCCTACGTCAACGAACATCTTGAAGGCCTGGCCGAGCAGGAAATCGCCAACAAGCACGCTCGCCTGGTTGCCCCAGATCATGCGCGCCGTCTTCCGACCGCGCCGCGTACTACTTTCGTCCACGACATCGTCGTGCAGCAGCGTTGCGGTGTGCATGAACTCCACGGCGGAGGCTGTGCGGATGTGGCCGTTACCCTGATAGCCGCACAGTTTCGCGGCGGCGATGGCCAGCATGGGCCTAAGCCGCTTGCCGCCGCTGTCGATCAAATGATGCGCAAGCTCCGGTATCATTTCGACATCGGACACGGCCTTGTCGAGAATGATCCGGTTGATGGCATCCATGTCCTCGCTCACGAGGTCGAGCAAGGGCTGCAGGCCCTGCCCGGTGTCGCGGACATCGAGCGGAATCACGGCTCCCAAGTGCGGCTCCTCATCGCTTTCTGTTATTTCAAGTTATCATAGTCCGTGGCGATCCGGCCGTCACGGCCTGTCGCCTCGTCAATGCCAGACGCCAGGAAAGGCCGATGCATCCGCTGCTCATTACCAATGATATGGTCGTGTTGAGCTTCGCTCAGGCGCTGCTCGCCGAAAGTGGCATCGAAACCCAGGTGTTTGACGGTCACATGAGCCTTACAGAAGGCTCGATTGGCGCCTTTCCGCGCCGTCTGATGGTTACCACCGAGGGTCGCCGTCGCGCTGTGCAGCTTTTGTGCGAGGCGGGCCTTGGAGATTATGTGGTCGACGATGCGAATGGTTGAACCCGGCTTAAGGGCAGGCGAGGATACAACCGAGGATTTGTTTCTCGGCGACAAGATCGCCGTCCGGCAGCCGGCAAAAGGGTATCGCGCCGGTACTGACGCGGTTCTGCTGGCAGCCACCATAGGGGAGGGCTTTTCAGGGTCCGTTCTCGATGCGGGTGCCGGCGTCGGCACGGTCGGGCTTTGTGTCGCGGCCAGACTGCCGGGCGCTGACGTCGTCATGGTCGAGCGCGAACCGGAACTGGTCGCGCTGGCGCGTGCTAATATCTCTCGTAATGGGTTTGATGGGCGCGTGAGCGTCGTCGAGGCCGACGTGACACGCGTCGGATCAGCGTTCGACGCAGCTGGAATCGTATCGGAGACGTTCGACCGCGTCCTCGCCAATCCGCCGTTCCATGATAGCGGCGCCGGGACGCGGCCACCGTCTCCGCTCAAAGCGGGTTCGCATCAGATGCCGCGCGATGCTCTTGACACGTGGGCGCGGTTCATGTCGCGCATGGCGGCACCAGGCGGCGTTGCGACGATCATCCACAAGGCAGAAACATTACCGCGCGTTCTTGCGGTGTTCGAGAGCCGGTTCGGCGCGATCGGCGTTTTGCCGGTGCTGGCGCGGGAAGGCGGGAACGCCATCCGCGTCATCGTGTCAGGCACCAAGGGGAGCCGCGCACCGATGACGCTGCGGGCGCCCCTTGTTCTGCACACGTCAGAGCAGGCATTCCGGCCTGAAATCGAGGCGGTTTTCCGTTACGGCGCGGCGCTTCCTACATAGTTTGCGTCGACTGCGCGGCTGGCGTGAACTCGCCAATTACCGTAAGTCGGCGCATGAAAAACTCATCTGTTCTGTGGGAGCTTACCGGATGTGGCCATTCAAACGTGACCCAATCGTTCCCGTGCTGCGGTTCAGCGGCGCAATCGGCATGGTCACGCCTCTGAGGCCAGCGATATCGCTCGCCACTTATGCCGCGCCGATCGAAAAAGCGTTCTCCCTGTCGAAGCTGCCGAGCGTGGCGGTGCTCGTCAACTCGCCGGGCGGGTCTCCGGTGCAGTCCAATCTTATCTTCAAGCGGTTGCGACAGCTCGCAAAGGAGAAAGAGAAACGCATCTACGTCTTCTGCGAGGACGTCGCCGCTTCCGGTGGATATTTTCTCGCGATTGCGGGTGATGAGATTTATGCCGACCCATCCTCGATCGTCGGCTCGATCGGGGTCATCTCGCAAGGCTTCGGCTTCGTGGAAGCGATCGACAAACTGGGCATTGAGCGGCGCGTCTATACCGCGGGTCTCAACAAGAGCACGCTCGATCCGTTTCTGCCTGAAAAGCCCGAGGATGTTGCGCGCCTGCATGCGATCCAACTCGACGTCCACAAGACGTTCATCGATCTCGTCAAGCAGCGGCGGGGGGGAAAGCTCAAAGGCGAGGATAGCGAGCTCTTCTCCGGCGCCTTCTGGGCGGGCGGCAAGGCGCATGAGCTCGGCCTGATCGACGGCATCTCCGACGTCCGTTCCAAGATGCAGGAGGTGCACGGCACCGACGTCAAGCTCAAGCTGGTGGAGCCCGAAAAGCCCGGTTTGCTTGGGCGCTTGCGCCGGATGTCGGGTGCCGAGACGCTGAGCTCCCAGGCTGGTCTTGCTTTCGCCGATGATCTGGTGTCGGCTATCGAGGCGCGAGCCCTCTGGTCGCGCTACGGTTTGTGACCGCACGGAGGAACGTCGTTCATGCCCCTGCTGCTTGTCGCGGCGATCGGCGTCGGATGTGTCGTCGGCTATAAGGTTTACGCGCGCCTGCAACGCGAGGCGGAAGCGCTACGCCAAGCGGCCGCAGCAAAGCGGGCACGAAGTGGGCCGGCTCGTGACCTAGGCCCATTGGAATGGGACGCCGAAAGCGGGGTCTATCGCCCGCAAAACGGCACGGAACATTGAATTATCAATAGATCCACAACGCCTTAGCCTTTGACCTCGAAGGCAAGCTTGCAGGTCACGCGGAAGTTTTCCAGCTTGCCTTTACCGTTGACCGTCGCCGACATGTCCTGAATCCAGACTGAGCGGATGCCCTTGACGGTCTTTGACGCCTTGTCGACGGCCCGCTGTGCGGCATCCTCCCAGCTCTTGTCCGACTCCGACATCAACTCGATGACTTTGTTGACCGTCATGACATGCTCCCTAAACAAGACGCCTCAACATCCTGAATTCACGCTATGAAATGTTTCTGTCATGAACAAGACCCGCGGCCTGCCGGGGCGGTCTCTGGGCGTGACATGGGATTGTGAACGCGTATATTGCGCCCGCCCTTCGTCTAGCCTCGAGAAAGCCAGCCTGAGAGCCTTAAGGAATGTCCACCAAAGCCCCCTCAAAAGGTGAGGTGCGCCCGGCAGGCCTGCGGCCGCGCGAGGCCTTCCAGGACCTGATTTTGACGCTGCAGTCATTCTGGAGCGAGCAAGGGTGCGTGATCCTGCAGCCCTACGACATGGAGGTTGGAGCCGGCACGTTCCATCCGGCGACCACGTTGCGGGCACTCGGGCCTAAGCCGTGGGCGGCTGCGTACGTTCAGCCGTCGCGCCGCCCGAAGGATGGGCGCTATGGCGAGAACCCAAATCGGCTGCAGCACTACTACCAGTTTCAGGTGATCATGAAGCCGTCGCCTGCGAATCTGCAGGAGCTCTATCTCAAGAGCTTGGACGCGATCGGCATCGATACCAGCGTCAACGACATCCGCTTCGTGGAGGACGATTGGGAAAGCCCGACGCTCGGCGCCTGGGGGCTCGGATGGGAAGTGTGGTGCAACGGCATGGAAGTGTCGCAGTTCACCTATTTCCAGCAGGTCGGTGGCTACGACTGCAATCCGGTATCGGGAGAGCTCACTTACGGTCTTGAGCGCCTCGCCATGTATGTGCAGGGCGTCGACCGTGTGTTCGACCTCAATTTCAACGGTCGCAAAGACGAGCGACGCATTAGCTATGGCGACGTCTTCTTGCAGTCCGAGAAGGAGTATTCGCGTTTTAACTTCGAGCACGCGAATACCGATATTCTACTGCAGCATTTCAAGGATGCGGAGGCGGAATGCCTCTCGCTGCTCGCAAGGGGTCGCAGCGGCGACGACCACTTGCTGGCTCTACCCGCCTATGATCAGTGCATCAAGGCGAGCCATATCTTCAACCTGCTCGATGCTCGCGGCGTCATTTCAGTGACGGAGCGGCAAAGCTACATCCTGCGCGTCCGAGAGCTGGCGAAAGCCTGTTGCGGTGCGTGGCTGAGAACCGAAGGAGGACGCGCATGACCGAAGAACTGCTTGTGGGCTTACTCGCCACTTTCATACCCTTGATGCTGATCGGCTACCTGCTCTTGCGCAGGCAGGCGGGCATTTTCCGCTTTTTCGTCGCCTTGCTGCTGGTGGCCCTCGGGTACCTCACCTTCACGGGCGCTATCGGCGACATTGGCAGAACCGTCCTCGGATATGCGGGTTTGTCGACGCCGGCTGAAGCGCCGGCTCCCGAGGCAGCTCCGGCGGCCACAACGGAGCCAGCCCCGGCCCCCGCTGAGCCGGCCCCGGCTGAGGCGCCGCCAGCAGCTGCGGAACCGCCGGCGACTGATCCTCCTCCAGCAGCGGAAGAACCGGCGGGTGAGCCTCCGCCCGCACCGGACATGCCGGACACGGACGCTCCGCCACCGCCGGCTGAAGGCGAAGTTCCGCCTGCGCCCGCACCGGAAGCGCCTGCACCGGCTCCGGCGCCTTAAGAACGATGGTCGAACTCCCCCGGCCGGTTTATGGCCGGGGGAGCGGCCGTTGCGCGCCGACCGAACTCGATTTCCAGTCAACGTATCAAGGGCCGCATGTCCGAGCTCCTTCTAGAGCTATTTTCAGAAGAGATCCCTGCGCGCATGCAGGCGCGCGCAGCCGATGACCTCAAGCGCCTTGTTGTGGACGGTTTGCGTGGGTGCGGGCTCGCGACCGGCGAAGCACGCGTATTCTCGACGCCGCGGCGGCTCGCGCTGGTCATCGACGGTATTCCGCCCAAGTCTCCAGCGGTCTCGGAGGAGAAAAAGGGCCCGCGCGTCGGTGCGCCGGAACAGGCGGTGCAGGGGTTCTTGAAGTCCGCCGGGCTCGTCTCTCTCGACGAGGTTGAAATCATCAAGGACGACAAGAAGGGCGATTATTACGTTGCGCGCATAGAGAAGCCGGGCAGGGCGGCTGCGGAAATCATTGCAGAAACTGTAGTAGAAATCGCAATCCGCTTTCCCTGGCCGAAATCCATGCGCTGGGGCTCGTCGAGCTTCCAGTGGGTTCGGCCGTTGCACTCCATCCTTTGCCTTTATGGCGGCAAGGTCGTGCCGTTCGAAATTGCCGGACTTGGCTCAGGCGCCGAGACCCGTGGTCACCGCTTTCTCGCGCCCGACGCGTTCAAGGTAAAGTCGTACGCGGACTACGATGCGAAGCTTGCCGCGCATCACGTCATGCTCGATCCGGCGCAACGAACTGCCGCGATCGCCGAACAGGCCGGTGCGATCGCCAAACAGGCGAAGCTCGAGTTGGTTGAAGACGAAGCGCTGCTCTTGGAGAACGCCGGTCTGACGGAATGGCCGGTCGTTCTCATAGGTTCGTTTGACGCGGATTTCCTTTCCGTGCCCGGAGAGGTTCTGACGACGTCGATGAAGACGCATCAGAAATGCTTCTCGCTGCGCGATGCCAGGACAAAAAAACTCGCAAACCGCTTTCTGCTTGTTTCGAACCTGATCGCGTCCGATGGCGGCAGGGAAATCATCGCAGGCAACGAGAAGGTCATCCGCGCCCGTTTGAGCGACGCCAAGTTCTTTTGGGAGCAGGATCTCAAGAAGCCGCTCGATGAAATGGCAAGCCAGCTTGCGGGCATCACGTTCCATGAGAAACTTGGTACGCAGAAAGACCGCGTCGAGCGCATCAAGGAGCTTGCGTTCCAGATCGCGGGAGCCTGCGATGCCGACCCTCAGGATGCGCGCCGCGCTGCCGAATTGGCGAAGGCCGATCTTGTCTCAGGCATGGTCGGCGAGTTTCCCGAGCTACAGGGGCTGATGGGCCGCTACTATGCGGAAGCGGCCGGCACAAAGCCGGAGATCGCTCGCGCAATCGAGATGCACTACAAGCCAAAGGGACCGACTGACGCGGTGCCGCGCGAGGATCAGGGCGACGCGGTCGCCATCGCCGTGGCGCTAGCGGATAAGCTCGATACGCTGGTCGGCTTCTGGGCGATCGGCGAGAAGCCTACGGGGTCGGGGGACCCTTACCAGCTGCGGCGCGCCGCGCTTGGCGCCATCCGCATCGTTCTGGAAAATGATCTGCGCCTGCCGCTGGCAGAGCATCTCAATCGTCACGGCAGCACGCTGCTGCCGGCGAAGGTGCGTGAGGGTTGGACGGGAGACGCGTCCTGGAAAGGCGAGCCGACCTCACCCCATGTGCTCGATCTCCTGGCGTTCTTTGCTGATCGCCTCAAAGTTTTTCTACGCGACCAGGGCAAACGTCACGACCTGATCGATGCAGTATTCGCGCTTGGCGGGCAGGATGATCTGGCACTCATCGTGCGTCGGGTGGAAGCGCTGGATGCCTTCCTCAAGACCGACGACGGCGCGAACCTGCTGGCGGGTGTCAAACGCGCCTCCAACATCCTCTCGATCGAGGAAAAGAAGGACAAGCGCTCTTATGCTGGCGACTACGATGTGCAACTTCTGAAAGAGAAAGAAGAGGCGGCGCTGGCGGCGGCCATCGAAAGCGTGAGGGAAGATACGGTCGCGGCGCTGCAGGTCGAAAATTTCGGTGGCGCCATGCGTGCACTGTCGGAGTTACGCGCGCCGGTCGATCAGTTCTTTGAAAAGATCCTCGTCAACGCCGAGGATGCCAAGGTGCGTGAAAATCGCTTGCGGCTGCTCTCGCAGATCAGGGCCGCGACGGTGACGGTTGCCGACTTCACCAAGATCGCGGGTTGAGTCCTATGCTTCCAGCGTGAATGCACGCCCGGAACTCCTGGTCAGGGAGTTCCGGGCGTGCCGTCGAACGGGTATGCAGGAGGAGATAGGACGCATGCGCGATGCCATTGGCATCGGAGGGAGCTGACAGGGCCGGGCCAGCGGGCCCTCACCTGCTGACGCGACGTACCCCGCACGTCGCAGCCCCGACAGCTCCCCTGCCATTTTGTTAACCAAGATCGCGCGCGACTGACAGCGCTTTGAGCACAAGTCTGTTTCTACGCGTAAGAGGCTGTGGATAACTTCAAAAGCTATTGCGAAAGCGCAATTTCGTAAGCCTCCGCAGCAGCTAGCCACGACTCCTCAGCCTCTTTAACCGCCTTGGACATGCGTCCGCGCTCTTCCGCCGCGCGCTGGGCTTTGGCAGGGTCGCCGGTATAGAGCTGAGGGTCCGCCAACAGCGCGTCGAGCCGAGCGATGTCATCGGTCAGTTTTTCGAATTTCGTTTCAGCAGCTTGCATGGCTTTCTTCAATGGTGCGAGTTCGGCGCGACGGTCCGCGGCGGCCCGGCGGAGGTCGGCACGGCTCTGGAGCGTGTCGGGGCTAGCATTCACGTTTGTGCGCTCGCGCGTTCGTGCCGCGCGCTCGGCCAGCAGATCAGTGCGATAGCTGTCCATGTCGCCGTCATAAGCCGTCACGGTCCCGTTCTTTACGATCCACAAGCGGTCAGCTGTGGCCTCGACCAGATGGCGATCATGGCTGATCAAGATCACTGCGCCCTCGTATTCCATCAACGCGCGGATGAGCGCTTCGCGGCTATCGACGTCGAGGTGGTTCGTCGGTTCGTCGAGGATCAGAATGTGGGGACCATGAAAGGCGGTTAGCGCGAGGAGCAGGCGGGCCTTCTCGCCGCCTGATAGGTTCTTGCACTTGGTCTCAGCCTTGTCGGCGCCGAAGCCGAAAGTGCCAAGCCTGGTTCGACGCTGCGCTTCCGTCGCGTCCGGCATCAAGCTCACGATGTATTCGTAGGGCGTTGCGTCCGGTCTCAGATCATCAAGCTGATGTTGTGCGAAATAGCCAACATCCACCTTCTGCGCGCCGAAGATGTCTCCCGATAGCGGCTTCAGCCGGCCTGCTAGGAGCTTGGCAAGCGTCGACTTGCCGTTGCCATTCTGGCCAAGCAGTGCGATGCGGTCGTCGTTGTCGATTCTGAGGTCGAGGCGCGCAAGCACTGGCGCTTCAGCGGCGTATCCGGAGCTTGCGCCTTCGAGCCGTAGCAGCGGGCTTGCGATCTGTTTTGCGGGGCTCGTAAAGCGGAAGGGCACCACGCGTTCGTCCACCTGCTCGGCGATAGGCTGCATTTTGGCCAGCGCCTTGACGCGGCTCTGGGCCTGCTTCGCTTTGCTGGCCTTGGCCTTGAAGCGGTCGATAAATGCCTGCAGGTGGCGGCGCTGGTCGTCCTGCTTCTTCTTGAGCTTCAGCTCCAGGCGCTGTGTCTCGCGGCGCGCTTCCTCGAAGTCGTCGTAGCCGCCGGAATAGAGGGTGAGTTTGCCGCGATCCAGGTGCAGGATGCTGCCGACGGCACGATTGAGAAGATCGCGATCATGGCTGACGAGCAGCACCGTGTGCGGGTAGGAGCGCAGGTGGTTTTCGAGCCAAAGGGAGCCTTCGAGGTCCAGGTAGTTGGTGGGTTCGTCGAGCAGCAGCACATCTGGCTTCAGGAACAAGATCGCGGCCAGTGCGACGCGCATGCGCCATCCGCCAGAATATTCGCGACAGGCGCGCTGCTGCGCGTCTTCGTCGAAGCCAAGTCCGGACAGGATTTGTGCGGCGCGCGCCTGCGCGGAATGGGCGTCGATGTCGGTGAGACGGACTTGGATTTCGGCGATGCGGTGAGGGTCGGTGGCGTGCTCGGCCTCGCGCAACAGGCTTGCGCGCTCGGTATCGGCGGCAAGAACCCAATCGATCAAGCTGTCGTCGCCGCCGGGTGCTTCCTGCGCGACGTGACCGATACGGGCACCGCGCGGCGTGCTGATCGCGCCATCGTCGGGTGAGATCTCGCCCTTGATCAGGCGTAACAAGGTTGATTTGCCTGCGCCGTTGCGGCCAACGAGGCCGACCTTATGGCCGCCGGGAACCGCGGCGGTTGCCGCGTCCAGGATCAGCTTGCCTTCGATACGGTAGGTGAGTTCGTTGATATGCAGCATGACGGCAGCCGATTAGCCGCTCGGGCCGCGTCTGTCACGTATTCAGGCTAATTGAGAGAGGGCGGCGTGATCCCCGTCAGCCCGAGACGACTGGCTTCAGAGTTTCGTAGAGGAGGCGCTGGCGCACCGTTTTGTTGGAGACGGCAAGGTGCGCCATGAACCATTCCTGGACCATCTTGCACACTTGGTCGGGCTCACGCTTGGCCAGCAGCTTCGGGTTGGAGAAGACCTGAAGGTCTTCGTCCTTCCAGCCGAGCTTGCTCAGTTCCTTGATCAGGATGTCGTAGTCGGATTTGATCGCTGCCTCGTGCTTGGTCGGTGCTTTGGCGCCCTCGACCGCCGCTTCAAAGATTGCACCGGCCTGAGTGTTGAGGCCGGACGCCGTCTCGGGCTTCTCAAGCATCTGGACAACGGCGGGGCTCGTTTCGCCCTTGGAAATGAAGCCGTAGCAGGCGCTCACGCTTTGCGCGCGCAGAAGTTTTAGATTGTCAAGGAAAGCGACTGCCACTTTCTGCAGTTTGTCGGGACTTGCTGCCAGCGCCTGTTCGGCATGCTGCCGGCGGAGGGCAACCAAGCCCTGGGCGAGGTGCAGGGCGATTTCGCTGTCGGGTTTGTTGTCGGCCGCGAGCTTGTCGGCAGCGGCGACGTGGCCCGCATACCAGTCGGGGTATTCCTTCTTGATGAGCGCCCAGACCGGGATTTTTTGCAGACGGCCGTCGGTTGCCGATCCTGTAACCGAGGGTGTGGGCGCGGTGGTCGGCGCATCGAGCGCAGCGACGGTCGCTTCTCCCGCAGGAGCAGTTGCAGTCGGCGATGAGGATGCATCGGTCGCTGTTACGTTGTCGGAGGGTCCGCCCAGACCCGCTGGCGCGGGCATGGGCGTTGTCGCATCCGCAGGCGGCGGCGCTTGCGCGGTGTCTGTCTCAGGCGCCGGTGACGCTTCAGTAGAAGCAGCATCGGGGGGCGGCGTGATCGCGCTTTCCGCAGGCGGTTCTGGTGCCGACACCGTCGGCGCTTCGACTACGGGCGCTTCGGCGGTCACCGTTGGCGTATCAGACGTCGAACGGCCGGTGATGATTTCCGCAAGCGGCTCACGGTAGGTCGCCAGCGCAAACGCGCCGCCGCCCAAAACCGCAATTGCAGACGCCGCGATCGCTAGGCGCTTGCCCATGCTGCCGGTAGGCGCTGGGGCAGCTTGCTGATCGAAATCCGTCGCGCTCGATTGGGCGGTCGTGCCTGCCGGCGATTGCGTGGCGGCACGCGCTGCTGCTGCCGCTGCGGCGGCAACCTGCGGAGAGACCTTCGGCTGGAAGACGTCCGGAAAAACGGCAGTGGCCGTCTGCCATTCAGGCAGACCGGGACGCCAGATCAAGTCAGACGCGCGCAGGTAGTTATGCGCAACGAACGTGCGCATTTCGATATCGGTCAACGGCCCATGCTGTTTGCCGTCGCGCGCGATGTACCACTGCGTCTCGTTCGTCTGTCCGCTCATCTCTTCATCTTTAACACGCGAGCCCCATCAGGGCTTTGAAATGCCCTGCGCACCCTGCGCTGGGCCCACACTGTTCACAGCCATTTGCACACGTCAATCCAGCGAAACCGCCGTCTGCAGGCCGTTGTCATCCGTGCGATAGGCAACTTAACGCACCCTGCCCCATGCGGCGGTGGCGGCCTTGCCCGGCCCGCGTCAACGCCATTATAAACCGCGCCAAATTCGCCGGTAATCAGAAAGTGAGACAGCACAATGGCCATCGAGCGCACCTTCTCCATTATCAAGCCCGACGCGACCCGGCGGAACCTTACCGGCAAGATCAACGCCGTCATCGAGGGCGCCGGTCTCAGAATCGTCGGCCAGAAGCGCGTTCGGTGGACCCCTGCTCAGGCGCAGAAGTTCTATGAAGAGCATAAGGAGCGGCCGTTTTACGGCGAGCTCGTGGAATTCATGACCTCCGGCCCCATTGTGGTCCAGGTACTTGAGGGCGATGACGCGGTCGCAAAGTATCGTCAGGTGATGGGAGCGACCGACCCGAAGGAAGCGGCGGAAGGCACTATCCGAAAGCTGTTTGCGGAATCCAAAGGCGCGAACTCGACGCACGGCTCGGATAGCCCTGCTTCCGCCAAACGGGAGATCGAGCTGAACTTCACGTCCGAAGAGATCGTCGGCTGAGGCAAATTTCCCAGCGGCGTCGGCTCGTGACCTAGCTTGCGCCCCGGGCCAGTTCGGAGCGGAATTTCGCTTCGTCGAATGCGTTCTCCGATTTCGAGATGACGATGGTCGCGACGCCGTTGCCGATCAGGTTGGTCAACGCGCGCGCTTCTGACATGAAACGGTCGATCCCGAGTATCAGCGCGATCGAGGCTACCGGTATGGCGCTCGTTGTCGCGAGCGTTGCAGCAAGCGTGATAAAGCCCGAGCCAGTGACACCGGCGGCACCTTTCGACGTCAGCAACAGCACGCCGAGAATACCGAGTTCCTGCGCAAGCGTAAGTTCGGTGTTGGTCGCCTGCGCTAGAAACAGCGCTGCCATCGTCAGGTAGATGCAGGTCCCGTCGAGGTTGAAAGAATAGCCCGTAGGAATGACGAGACCAACGACGCTTTCCTCGCAGCCGGCGCGCTTCATTTTCGAGATCATGCGCGGCAGAACGCTCTCCGACGACGATGTGCCGAGCACAATCAACAGTTCGTCCTTGATGTAAGCGATGAAGCTCAAGATCGAGAAGCCGTAGAAGCGGGCGATCAAGCCGAGCACGCCAAAGATGAAAAGCAGGCAAGTTAAGTAGAAGCAGACCATCAGCCACGCCAGGTTTTGAAGCGTTTCAACGCCATATTTTCCGATGGTGAATGCCATTGCGCCGAAAGCGCCAATGGGTGCCGCCAGCATAATATAGCCGACTATCTTGAAGAGGACCTGGGCCAGCGTGTCGATCAAGTCGACAAGGGGTTTGCCTCGCTCGCCGAGCGCCTGCAGGCCGAATGCAAATAAGATGGCGAGCAGAAGCACCTGGAGAATGTTGCCCTCCGCGAACGCGCCTATGAATGTCTTCGGAATGATTTCGAGAATGAAGCCAGTCGTCGATTGATCCTTGGATTTGGCGACAAATCCTTCGATGCCCTTCGTGTCGAGCTCAGCGGGGTTCACGTTCATGCCGGCGCCGGGCTGAAGGATGTTCGCCACGACGAGCCCGATTATGAGCGCGAGTGTCGTCACCACTTCGAAGTAGATGAGCGCCTTGATACCGACGCGGCCGACCTTCCTCAGGTCCTGCATGGAGGCGATGCCGTGCACGACGGTGACGAATATCACCGGCGCTATGATCATTTTGATGAGCTTGATGAAGCCGTCGCCGAGAGGTTTCATAGCCTCGCCCGCCGACGGGTAGAAATGGCCTAGAAGAATTCCGGCCGCTATGGCGGCAAGGACCTGAACGTAGAGGTGTCGATATAAGGGTCGGGGTTCGACAACGGGCCCAGGTAGGGCGTGTGTTTCCTGCATATCCGCTCAAGGCTTGTGCGTGCACCGTTCCGGCAAGCAAAAAAGCGCAACGCCACGGCGTTGCGCTTCTAATCTCGCGTAGGCAGCCGTAAGACTGCCGTAATCGGGCGGCGCGTCAAGCAGACGCGACCCAGCTCCCCGATACGTACCCGAAAGCGACCGCGTCAGGATTGCGACGCGCCGCTTCAATCAGTTTCTCGGGGGCTTCGACTTCGACGTCGCCTTCAGTCTTCTTCTTGCTGCGCTGCTTAAAGCCAGTCAGCAGAAAAACAGGCTTTCCGAGTATAACTGTTCTCACGGACTCCATGGTGGGGGGTCTCCTGGAGTTTCAACACGTACGCTTACGAGAAAAGCGGGGGGTACACACACGCTACGAGCGGAACCCCAACGCCGACGACACAAGTAAAAGAGAACATCATCAACAATATGACAGACATACAATTTTAGCGCGATGCCCATGCTTCGCGCATGCAACCTAACTTCGCCCGCGAAAGCGATTCTGATCGCAAATTGCTCGGGATTCATCGCGCTGCGTTGCGATAACTTGCTGTGGATAACGTCGTTCCGCATTGCCGCTAAACGAAATTCGGCAACTCGGAAATGTGCGCTTGGGGTACGTCGCTCGATTCCGAACTTGACAGCGTAGGGTCTTGACGGACGAACACGTCGCGCTCCGGCTCGTACGACCGGGCCGTGAAGCGATCAATGCTCCGTGCGCCTATCAGCTCAGTTCGCGGATTCGGAACTTGAGGCCGCCCTTGGGGGTCAGGGTCACCGTCGCGTTGAGGCCGGCTGGATCCTTGCCGACGTACTCTGGCCGGAAGCGGCGAAGCAGAAGCGAAAGCGCCAGCGTGTTCTCGACCTGGCTCATCGCGCCGCCAATGCAAGAACGCTTGCCGGCGCCGAACGGAATGTAGCTGTACTTCACCTGCTTCTTGGCGTTACCAGCCATCCAGCGCTCAGGCATGAAGCTCTCGGGCTCCGGCCAGAATTTCGGGTTATGGTGCGCGCCGTAGGCAAAGAGTGTAACGCGATCGCCAGGATGGATCTTGACGCCACCGATCTCGTCCTCGGCGACGGCGATACGGATCAGCCCCCAGATTGGTGGATACAGCCGCATCGTTTCCTGAATGACGGCGCGCGTATAGGCGAGGCCCGAATAGTCAGCTGCCGTGGGCGCACGATCGCCATAGACTTCCTCGCCTTCGCGGCGGATGCGCTCGGCGGCTTCGGGCCGGCGGGACGTCTCATACAGCGCCCATGCAAGCGTCAGCGCCGTCGTCTCTGTGCCGGCCCAAAGGTACTGCTTCAATTCGTCAATCGCCTGCTGGCGGTCGAATTCCGGCACCGAGGGATCCGCGACGACGTCTTCGATCATCTTCAGAAGCGTGCGTTCACGCGCCTCGCGTGGATCGGCGGCCATGACCGACGGCGGCACGGCGGCCCACACTTCCATGGCCTTGGCCGCGTCCTCGTCTGTCATTTCGAACACTTCGCCCGCCTGCTTACGCAACCGAATGTCGCGATGGTTCATGACGTCGGTGTAAGTCTTCACGCACTTGAATACGACGTGCGGATTGAACGGCATTTCACGGTCGAATAGTGCCTTGCAGATCATGTCGGCAGCGAGCGTCCAAGTCTGCTCGACCATTTCGAACGTTTCGCCGGTTTTTGCCAGATCGGCCCAGATCTTCATCTTCGCTTGGATGGCGTCGAGGAAGTAGGGGATGTACTCGGCGAACATGTCCGGGTGGAACGCCGGCTGCTGCGGCATGCGGATCTTCTGCCAGAGTGCACCGTCGTGAGTGATCATCGACTTTCCGAAGACTGGCCTCAGGCCGTCGAAGTACTTCACGTAGTTGTCGGCTTTGCTGACCAACACGTGCTTGAAATACTCAGGTTCGGAAATCAGGACGATGCGCTGGTTGGCCATGTTGACCGGTACCACCGGACCATAGCGTTCGGTCATAAGCATCAGGATGCGCATGGGGTTCTCGGGGTCGCCGCGTAACAGCGGAGTCAGCTTGAACCAGATGCTGTTTTCCTCGCCCAGGCCCTGCGCGTGGCTGGCGGTCGTCTCCATGCAATTGCTCTCCAATGCTTCGGTGGGCGGAACTTATGGCGCAGTCGTGCCATATCGGCCGGTCATTCACCGGCATCAAAGTCCCGCTAGGACCACCGCAAATTTTGTACCGGACGAAATGGGTTGGCCCCCCTCCGGAGCCCGCAATATATCAAGGTTCTGAGGGGCGGTGTCCATGTGACCACCCGCCTGCGGCGCTGCGGCCTTGACAGCATGCTTAACAGATCGTCGTATACAGTACGTTCTTAACGTTAATTTTTTGATTGATAACAACTTTTTCCCCGCGGCAACGGGCTTTTCCGGACGCGACTAGGGCGAGTGCTGAGGGGTAGATAACGTGCTCTGCGGCCAGAATTCGCGCGGCCAGCGTGGCGGGCGTGTCACGGTCTAGAACAGGAACGGCAGCCTGCGCGATGATTGGGCCGGCATCCATCGCTGGACGGAGGAAATGCACCGTGCAGCCGGCGATCTTGACGCCCGCTTCGAGCGCTTGCTCGTGCGTGTGAAGGCCCTTGAAGCTCGGCAGCAGCGAGGGATGGATGTTGATCATCCGATCGCGCCAGCGCTCTACGAAGCCAGGCGTCATCAGGCGCATGAAACCGGCAAGCGCGACAAGCTCAACATCGGCCGTTTCCAATACCTTCTGAAGATCTTGCTCAAAGCTTTGGCGCGAACCGTAGGTCTTGTGATCGAGCGCGACGGTTGCGAGCTTGTTGCGCTTGGCCCACGCGAGACCGGGTGCGTCAGGCCTGTTCGATATGACGGTGACGATTTCGGCAGGATAACGCGGAGCCTGCGAGGCGGCGACAAGCGCCCGCATGTTCGAGCCACGTCCTGAGATCAGCACTGCAACGCGCTTTTTCTTCATGTTCGCCTTCGCGGCAATTGAAGCCTTGTGACGCTACGATCCCCGATTTAGTCGCCCTTCAAATTTTACCGCCCACGTCTCGCCCTTGCCTTTGGCATCAGACTTCTCTCCGGTCGGGGGAATGACGTCGCCGAGCACGACAGGTGTCTCGCCGGCGGCGCGGAGTGCGGCAATGACATCGCCGGCACGCGTTTCTTTCGCGACGACGATCATGCCGATCCCGCAGTTGAACGTGCGCAGCATTTCCGCATCGTCGAGCCGCCCGGCGCGCTGCAACCAGCCGAACACCGCCGGCGCGTCCCACGACGAGAGGTCAATGCGTGCGGCGGCATTCGCCGGCATCACGCGCGGCAGATTTTCCGCAAGCCCACCACCGGTAATGTGTGAGAGCGCTTTAATAGCGCCAGACGGGCCCGAACCGCCGGTGGCGCGGATCGCTGTGAGCAGCGGTTTGACATAAATTCGTGTGGGCTCCAGCAGGGCCTCGGCCAAGGGACGATTCCCGTTGAAAGGCGCGGGAGAAGCCCAATCTGCGTTCTTCGCGGCGACCAGTTTGCGGACGAGCGAATAGCCGTTCGAATGGACGCCGGACGAAGGCAAACCGATAAGAACATCGCCAACCGCGATGTCGCTGCGCGGCAGAACTTCGCCGCGTTCCACGGCACCGACCGCGAAGCCGGCAAGATCGTAGTCGCCGGCCTTATACATGCCTGGCATCTCGGCCGTTTCCCCGCCGATCAGCGCGCAGCCGGCCTGTTTGCAGCCTTCGGCGATGCCGGCGACAACCTCGCGCGCGACGGCAACTTCAAGGCGGCCCACGGCGAGGTAATCCAGAAAGAACAGCGGCTCGGCACCCTGTACGACGAGGTCGTTCACGCACATGGCGACGAGGTCAATGCCGATCGTCGTGTGATTTCCCGTATCGATCGCGATCTTGAGCTTCGTGCCGACGCCATCGTTGGCGGCGACGAGGATCGGGTCCCTAAAGCCGGCGCGACGCAGATCGAAAAGTCCGCCGAAACCGCCGAGATCGACATCGGCGCCGGGACGCGCGGTCGCTTTCGCAAGCGGCTTGATGGCGTGCACCAGAGCGTTGCCCGCGTCGATGTCGACGCCCGCCTCGGCATACGTTATCGGCTTGTCGGGTGAATTACCGGGGGCGGGCACTGTGTCCTCGATATGCTGTCGCGCCGAGAGCGGCGCACGATGCGCGGCAGTTGACGGCGGTACCCCTTAAACTCACTTTTGCCCCATTGCCAACCCGAGATGGGGGTCGTAGCAGCCCCTTTTTGGCACAGCAACGCTTGCAGTGATGCGCGCGGCGCGAGGGTACTACAACGCTGGGGGATAAGTTGCCAAAGACTGCGCTTCGATCGCTCGCACTGTTGGCCGTTCTGGCCGTGCCGGCGGGTGCCTGGGCGGCCGATGGTGCCTACACTGTCTCCAACTATCCGGTCGAGGCGAGCGACCGCAATGCGGTGGCGGCCAAGGAAAGAGCTCTGGCCGACGGTCAGCGGGCAGCCTTCCGTTCGCTTCTCAAGCGGCTTGTTCCGGTGACGGCCTATAAGCAACTCACGCGGCTGCAGGATGTGAATGCCGGCGATATGATTTCCGGCGTCGCGGTCCGCTCGGAGCGCAATTCGGCGACCGACTACATCGCTAATCTCGACTTCTCGTTCCAGGCCGAGGAGGTTCGTCAAGCGCTCGGGCGGGCGGGCATTCCGTTTGTCGATGAGCAGGCCCCGCAGGTTGCAGTCGTCACGGTGCTGCGTCAGGGCAATCCGGCGAGCGCCGTCAACGATACGGGGAACTGGCGGCGGGCATGGGCGAGTCTCGATCTGGCGCACACAGTTTCGCCGGTAAAGCTCGCGGACCTGAAGCCGGAGATACACAACGATACCGTCAACATGGTGCTCTCAGGCGACGATAACGGGTTGCGCATCTTTTCCGGCGAATACCAGCAGACCAATATCATTCTCGCCATTGCCGAGCCCGATCTTAGTGCCAAGAAGCTTACCGTGACGCTTGCCGGGCGTGATGCCGTCGGGCCCATCCTTCTCAAGCGGACCTACCGTGTGCCGCAGGGCGACATAACGTATGCTTCGGAGCTTGCCGCGGTTGTGTCGCTCGGCATCCTCGAAGGGCGATGGAAGGCAGTGCGATCGGGACCGATCGAATCGGCCGCGTCCGACAGGCCCGCATGGCAATCGGTATCCGGCGCTGGGGGCGAAGTGGTGACCTTCGTCGCCGAGTTCTCGAGCGATGCCCAGTGGAATGAGATCAGAGCGCAACTGCTCGACACGCCGGGTGTCGACGGGCTTGAGATTTCCAGCGTGTCCGGCACCCAGGCTGGTGTCTCTCTGCGCTATGCGGGCGGCGTGCGCAGGCTTGCCAACGCTTTGGGCGCGCGAGGCTTACGCCTGGCGGACTACGGAAGCGGCTGGGTATTGCAGGCAAGTTACTGAATTATAAGGAATTTGTCTTTCCGATAGTGCGCTGCCCGCGCAGCGCGCTTGTCAATCTTTTCGATATGACACTCGACGTGATCAACGGCTGGGCGTTAGGTTTGCCCAACTTCCAGGCGTGAGCAGCACGACAACGACAGGACGGTCTTTATTGAGCATTCCCAATCTCATCACGCTCGGACGCGTCATTCTCGTTCCCGTCGTTTTCTATCTTTTGCTCGCAAACGAATTGAAGCTGGCCTTCCTGGCTTTCGTCGTGGCCGGCGTTTCGGATGGCGTCGACGGGTTTCTGGCCAAGCGCTTCCATTGGGAAACTGAGCTTGGCGCTTACCTTGATCCGCTTGCTGACAAGCTGCTTATTGTTTGCATTTTCATCGCGCTCGGCGTGACTGGCCGGCTGCCTTCGTGGCTCGTCATCATTGTCGTTTCTCGTGATCTGCTGATCATCATCGCCGTCATGCTGTCCTGGCTGCTCGAGCATCCGACGCCTATGAAGCCGCTCGTCGTCAGCAAGCTCAACACGGTCGCCCAAATCGTGCTCGCCGCGGCGGTGTTGGCAGATGAAGCGTTCACGCTCAGCCTGGATGGGCCGGTTCAGGCTCTTATCTGGATCGTCGCCGCCACGACGGTCGCCTCGCTTGCCGCCTACTTGCGCCTATGGCTGAAGCACATGAACGAGTATGGAGCCGCCGGCCCCAGTGCCTGATCGAGTTGCCTGAATCGCGAAATCGTCACGTCGGTGCTATGTCTTCCCCGGGGCTATAGAAAAGGGGGACCAACTATGCAGCTTGAGCGGCACGTCCTGTTTTGGGTCGTCGCGGCGCTGGCCGCTGTCCTCATTCTTAATTTCCTGGCGCCGGTTCTTCTGCCGTTCGTGATCGGCCTGACGCTTGCCTACTTCCTCAATCCTGTGGTGGATGCGATCGGTAGGTTGGGTGTGCCGCGTTGGGCTTCGGCAGTTTTAATCCTGGCCTTAGCCTTGCTGCTGATTGCGGCAGCGGCAGTGTTTCTCCTTCCTGTTCTGGCGCAGCAGGCTACGAGCCTCGCCGAGGCCGCTCCCGGCGAGCTCACGCGCCTCCGTGGCCTCATTGAGACGGCGGCGCGGGAGCGACTGGGGGAACGCTATCCTGAAGCAGAAGCCAGCGTCAGGCACTGGCTCGACAGCGTGCAGAACTCACTGCCCGAGTTTGCGGCAGGCGCTGCGGGGATGCTTTGGACCCAGGGTTCGGCGGCGTTCAGTTTCCTTTCGGTCGTCCTCATCACGCCGGTTGTGTTTTTCTATGCCCTGCTCGATTGGCCGAAGCTGATCAGGAAAGTGGATTCCTGGCTGCCGCGCGACAACGCTCCGCAAATTCGCGCGCTGGCCGCGGAAATCGATGATCGGGTTTCGGCTTTCATTCGGGGCCAGGGTGTCGTGTGTATCGTTCTGGCGCTCTTCTATGCGATGGCTCTCAGCGCTATAGGCCTGCGCTACGGACTTCTCGTCGGCCTTCTGACCGGATTTGCGAGTTTTATCCCGTTTGTCGGATGGGCGTTGGGAACGATCACGGCGACGACGCTCGCCGTCATCCAGTACTGGCCGGAAGCATTGCAGGTGCTGCTCGTGTTCTCGGTGTTTCTCGCAGGCCAGGCACTTGACGCCGGTTTTCTCAGTCCGACGATCGTCGGCTCCAAGATCGGTCTGCATCCGGTATGGATGATCTTTGCGCTGCTCGCATTCAGCTATCTGTTCGGTTTTCTCGGCCTGCTGGTTGCCGTTCCCGTTTCGGCCGCAATCGGGGTGCTTGTCCGCTTTGGACTGCGCAGCTATCTGGCGTCTCCTGTCTATCAGGGGCGCGAAGGCGCCAAGGTTTGACCACGGCTTTATGTCGAACGGCCCTGCCCAACTTGTTCTTGAGCTTCCTCATCGGCCCGCGATGGGGCTTGAGGACTTTCTCGTCTCGGCATCAAACGCCGCCGCCGTCGACCTCATCGATCGCTGGCCCGACTGGCCGATCGGTGCCGCAGTGCTTGTCGGACCTGAGGGGAGCGGCAAGAGCCACCTCGCCAACGTCTGGCGTCTGCGCTCGAACGCGGTCTCCTTGCCGTCGCAGGAATTGACACGGGAAACGGTTCCGGCGCTGGCTGCGAATGGCGCGGTCGCCGTGGAGGATCTAACCGCGCTTACCGACGAGGCCGCGCTCTTTCACCTGCTGAACATTGTACGAGAGCAGCGCATCAACGTGCTGCTAACCTCGCTTGTCGCGCCGGGTGATTTGGGCGTGCGGCTGCCCGATCTCGCTTCGCGGCTGAAGGCTTTGCCGGTCGCCAACATTGCCGCGCCCGACGCGCCACTGCTGCGCGCCGTCCTGGTCAAACTGTTTGCCGACCGCCAGTTGAGCGTGGAACCTCAGGTCATCGACTACATGTTGATACGCATGGAGCGATCCATGGTGGCGGCGGCGCGCCTCGTGAGCGAGGCCGATAGGCAGGCCCTGGCGCTACAGCGTCGCGTGACGCGGGTGATTGCCGCGCAGTCGCTGGATCGCCTTGGATATTGATCCAAAAGACCCGAATTAGCGCCTGATGTGCCGTTTCCGGCCGTCATGCCTATGTTACATAGAGCGCAAAGAACTCCCGACCGCACGGCAGAGCAGAACCCGATATGGCATCGAGCAAAAGCAGAAGTGGCGCCAAGGCAGACGTCATGGAGATCCCACAGGGGCCTGAACGCTTCTACAATCGTGAGCTCTCCTGGCTTCAATTCAATCGCCGCGTGCTGGAGGAGGCGTCCAATACGGCGCACCCGCTGCTGGAACGACTCCGCTTTCTGTCGATCTCAGCCGCCAATCTCGACGAATTCTATATGGTGCGCGCCGCCGGCGTGCACGGCCAGGTGCGCGCAGGCATTACGACGCTATCGCAGGATGGCCAGACGCCAATGCAGCAGCTCGCCGCAATCAACAAGTTCGTCGCGAAACTGGTCGCTGAGAAACAAACAATCTGGGAGCGCATCAAGGGCGAACTCGCAGTCACCGGACTGCACGTTGTCCAGGCCGAAGATCTCACGGCGTTGGAAATGGCGTGGCTCGAGAAGTTGTTCATGGCGCACATCTTCCCGATCCTGACGCCGATCGCCGCCGATCCCGCACATCCGTTCCCGTTCATCCTCAACAAGGGCTTCACGATCGTCGTCGAGATGGTGCGACCGGCCGACGGTAAAGCAATGAACGGGCTCATTCCGGTTCCGAGCCAGCTTGAGCGGTTCATCCGGCTGGAAGGCGATGTGAGCAAGCCAAAGGAAATTCGCTTCATCCAGCTTGAAAGCGTGATTGGCATGTTCCTGTCGGAATTGTTCTCGGGCTTCGAAGTCAGAAGCCAGGGCGCGTTCCGCGTGTTGCGCGACAGCGATATTGAGCTGCAGGAAGAGGCCGAGGATCTCGTGCGCTCCTACGAGAGCCAGCTGAAGCGGCGCCGACGTGGCAACGTCATTCGTCTTGAGCTTGAAGCGCGAATGCCAGAGAAGCTGCGCAAGTTCGTCATCGAAGAATTGGAGGTTCGGGACGAGAGCGTATTCGTGAAGGATGGCGTTTTGGCGCTTGCCGACACCGCTCAGCTCATCGTCTCCGATAGGCCCGATCTCATCTACAAGCCATTCGCGATCCGCTTTCCGGAGCGTATTCGCGAATTCAGCGGCGACTGCTTCGCGGCCGTGCGCAACAAGGACATTATCGTCCACCATCCGTATGAGAGCTTCGATGTTGTCGTCCAATATCTGCGACAGGCCGTGGCCGATCCGAACGTCATGGCGATCAAGTGGACGCTGTATCGCACGTCGCGCGACAGCCCGATCATTCAGGCTTTGAAAGAGGCGGTCGAGGCGGGCAAGTCAGTAACCGCCGTTGTCGAGCTTAAGGCCCGCTTCGATGAGGCTGCCAACATCCGCTGGGCGCGCGATCTGGAAAGTGCCGGCGTGCATGTCGTGTACGGCTTCACCGAACTCAAGACGCACGCGAAGCTTGGGTTGATCGTCCGGCGCGAGGGTACGGAGCTTACTAGCTACTGCCACATCGGGACCGGCAACTATCATCCGCAGACGGCACGGGTTTATACCGACCTTTCGCTGTTCACGACCGACCCTTCGATCGCGCGCGACGTCACGCGGATCATGAACTTCGTCACCGGTTACGGCGAGCCGGCCGAGCTCGAGTGCATGGCGGCCAGCCCGCACGGCATTCGCAACAGAATTATGACGCATATCGCCGAGGAGATTCGAAACGCCAAGGCAGGTCGTCCATCCGGAATCTGGATGAAGATGAATGCACTCGTGGACGCCGGGATCATCGACGCGCTGTATGAAGCGAGCGAGGCTGGCGTGCCGATCGACCTCGTCGTACGCGGCGTGTGCTGTCTGCGGCCGGGCATACCGGGGCTTTCGAGCAACATCCGCGTCAAAAGCATCATCGGGCGCTTCCTGGAGCACGCCCGCATCTACTGTTTCGGCAACGGCGAGGCCTTGCCATCCCCCAAAGCCGCCGTCTACATCAGCTCCGCCGACATGATGCCACGCAATCTCGATCGCCGGGTCGAGGCGATGGTGCCAATCAAAAACGCCACCGTGCATGAACAGGTGCTCAATCAGATCATGGTCGCCAATCTCCGGGACAACCAGCAGAGCTGGCGCATCAATCGCGACGGGAGTTCGACGCGCCTGCAACCGGCGCCGGGCGAAGAGCCGTTCAACGCGCACAAGTATTTCATGACCAATCCTTCGCTGTCCGGGCGCGGGCAGTCGCTCAAGGAAAAGAGCCCGCCGCGGTTCGGACAAACGGCTTAGCCGGGGTTTTGCTTGATTCGTTCGAACGAAGCCCGCGGCGCGAACATCGCCCAGAGCGATTTGGAGCCAATCGCCGTTATCGACATCGGGTCGAACTCGGTCCGCCTTGTCGCTTATGAGGGGGCGGTGCGCGCGCCGACGCCGATCTTCAATGAAAAAATTCTGTGCGGTCTTGGCCGGTCGGTGGCAACGAGCGGCTTTCTAAGCCCCGAGCCCGTCGATCGCGCGATCGATGCGCTGCGTCGGTTCAAGATGATCTGCCGGATACTTGGGGTCAAAAACCTGAAGGCAATCGCAACGGCCGCTGTTCGCGAGGCCAAGAACGCGCAGGAGTTTATTGCGCGGGGAGAGGCAGCGGCGGGGTGCCGTATCGAAGTCCTCTCGGGGGAGACCGAAGCGCGGCTTGCCGCACAAGGCATCATGATGGGCTTTGTCGATGCTGACGGCGTTGCCGGCGACCTCGGCGGGGGAAGCCTCGAACTGATCGATCTCGCGAATGAAAAACTCAATGAGGCCGCGACGCTCCCCTTGGGCGGTCTGCGCCTCATCGACATGACCGCCAACAAACTCGATCGTGCAGTGGATGTCATAGACGCGGCCATCGACGGACTGCCGTGGCTGAAAAACTGCGAAGGCCGCACTTTCTATGCCGTTGGCGGCACCTGGCGTTCGATCGCCAAGCTGCACATGGAGAAGGTCAACTATCCGCTGCGCGTAATGCAGGGATATCGGCTGTCGATGCGAGAGGCGCTGGTCTTCAGCGAAGACATCCGCAAGGCGAAGAAGCCGCTCGAACTTGTCGGCATCGAGGGAATAGCGCGGGCGCGCCGCGAAGTTCTTCCGTTCGGTGCGTTGGTTCTGGAACGCTTGCTGCGTCGGCTGCAACCGCGCCAAGTGGTCTTCTCTGTATTCGGCATTCGTGAGGGTTTGATCTATCAGCTGCTGCCGCCGTACGAGCGCAGCCGCGATCCGCTGATCAGCTTTTGTGAGGACTATGCGACGCTCAGATCTCGTTCGGTGGCGCACGCGCACGAGCTGTGCCGGTGGACGGACCAGCTGTTCTCCGATCCCGCGCTGGAAGAGACGGCGGACGAACGACGCTTGAGGCATGCAGCCTGCCTGCTCTCCGATGTCGGCTGGCGTGCTCATCCGGACTACCGGGGCGAGCAGAGCCTCAACACCATTGCCCACGCCGGGCTCGGTGGCGTCGACCACCCGGGGCGCGTGTTTCTGGCTCTTGCAGTCTATTATCGCCACGAGACGTCCGAGAACGGCGGCGACCATCTTTCGGAGCGGCTGCGCAGCCTCGTCAGCCGCCGTGTCCAGCGCCGGGCCCGCATCGTCGGTGCGGCAATACGGGCCGCCCATATGCTCTCAATAGGCATGGCCGGCGTCATCGACGAAACCACGCTCAGCTACCAAGACGGGCGGCTGGTATGGTCCATTCCCATCCATTATGCGGATCTCGATGGTGAGCGGTTACGACGCCGGTTCGATGCGCTTGCCGGTCTTATCGGCAAAAAGGGCGAAATCAGGCTCGCGCGGTGATCCGGCGGCAAATTGGCGTGTCCACCGTCGGATGATGGGCGGCACTTACGGCGGCTGCGCAGCATGATACAACACGGCCAACAAAGCTGGGACGAAGATTGCATTCCATGGCCGAAGATCTCTACGACATTCTGGGCGTGCCGCGGCGCGCTACGGATGAGGAGATTCGGCGCGCTTTCCGCGCGCTGGCCAAGGCCAATCATCCCGACGTCAATCCCGGTAACACTGCGGCTGCTGAACGCTTCAAGAAAATCACCGCGGCCCATGACATCCTCGGAGATGCACAGAAGCGCAGGCAGTATGATCTTGGCGAGATCGACGCCAAGGGCGATCCGCGCCGCCCGGCCTGGGGTGCACGCGGGCGGGCGGGTGCCCATAGCGGCGGCTTCGACGACTTCGGGTTCTCCAATATCTTCTCGGATGCGTTCGGGGGTTTTTCCAGGCGCGACCGGGGTCCACCCCGCGGGCAAGATCTGCGCTACTCACTTGAGATCGATTTCCTTGAATCCATCACCGGCGCCAAAAAGCGCGTGACACTGCCGGACGGCGGCGTGCTGGATCTTGCCGTGCCGGAGGGCGTCGTCGACGGTCAGACGCTTCGACTCAAGGGCAAGGGCGCGATTGGGCCGGCCGGTGGCGAAGCCGGTGACGCGCTGGTCGAGATCAAGGTCAAGCCGCATCCCGACTTCAAACGGCAGGGCGATGACATCCTGACGGACGTTCCGATCACACTCGATGAGGCGGTGCTGGGCGCCAAGATCGAGGTGCCGACGACGACCGGCCGGGTTCAATTGACGATCCCAAAGGGCACCAGTTCCGGCAAAACTTTTCGCCTAAAGGGAAAGGGCGTGCGGGCGCGGTCGGGCGGGTATGGGGATGCGCTGATGACGGTCCGGATTGTGCTCCCGGACCAGATCGACGATTCGCTGTCCTACTTCTTCTCGGAATGGCGGCAGAAGCACGGCTATAATCCCGGCCGGCGCTGAAGGGTCAGCGCGTCGCAGGCACGGCGCGCACCTCACCGTTGACCAGCGTCAGGGCAAGCTCGCCGCGCTTCAATTGGAGCGCCGCTTCCCCGAAAAGGGCCCGGCGCCAGCCATGGAGCGCCAGGATGTCGGGAGCATCGTTCGTCGCCAGCTGCTCAAGATCGTCGCTGTCGGCGATGATGCGTGGAGCGACGCCATGCTCGGCCGCTGCTGACTTCAGAAGGACCTTCAGAAGTTCGAGTGTCGCGGTTGCCTCGGCCGACAGTGCTTCGCTGCGCTCGATGCGCGGTAATGTCTTGGGATCACGGCCAAGGCCAGTCTTTACCGCGTCGATGATGTCCTTGGCCCGTTGCGAGCGCGCGAAACCATCCGATAGGGTGCGCAACTGGCCGAGTGCTTCGGCCGTTGTCGGGATCTGGTTGGCGATGTCGTAGAGCGCTTCGTCGCGAAGGATGCGACCGCGCGGTACGTCAAGAGACTGCGCAAGCCGTTCGCGCCAGGCCGCGAGTTCGACCAGCACGGCAAGCGCCTTGCGGCCTTTAACGCGCAGTTTCAAGCGTTGCCAGGCCTTCTCGGGATCGGTGTCGTAGGTGGCGGGATTGGTGAGGATCGCCATTTCCTCATCAAGCCAAGCCGTGCGGCCGGAACGCTCCAGTTCGCGCTTCAGGTGAGAGTAGACACCGCGAAGGTGCGTCACGTCGCCGAGCGCGTATTCGAGCTGCCGGTCGCTCAGCGGCCGCCGGCTCCAATCCGTGAAGCGTGATGACTTGTCGAGATCAGAACCTGTGATCTTCTTCACCAGATTGACGTAGCTGATGCTGTCGCCGAATCCGCAGACCATTGCCGCGACCTGGGTGTCGAAGACGGGTGCAGGAACAATGCCGGCTTTCATCACCACGATTTCGATGTCCTGACGCGCAGCGTGAAAGACCTTCACCGTGTGAGGGTCGGCCATCAGTTTGTAGAAAGGGGCGAGATCGATCCCCTCGCTCATCGGGTCGACGATCGCTTCGACGTTGGCGCCGGCGAGCTGGACGAGGCAGAGCTGCGGCCAGAATGTCTGCTCGCGCAAAAACTCCGTATCGACGGTGACGTAATCGTTCTTGGCGAGGTCCTCGCAGATCGCTGCGAGCTCTGAGGTCGACGTGATAACGCGCATGGCCGCTGGCGTATAGCGCACGGCGCGTGGATTGTCGCGGGTTGAATACGGCGGTTCGCAACGGAAGCGACAGGATGTCCTTCGCCCGTCCGGAGATCGATTCGGGGTGTCGCCAGGGCCGATCCGGGCCTTCCGGCAAGCGATCGGGCTCGCCTTGACTTTCGCGGGGCCCCATGCGCTTTTCCGCGTCACTTTCCGTCCAATTTGTCTTGAAGGGTTCGGCCATGGCCGAGAAGAAGCTGCACCGTTACCGCTCCCACACATGCGGCGCTTTGCGCAAAAGCGATGTCGGCAATGTCGCCAGGTTGTCGGGCTGGGTGCATCGGGTGCGCGACCACGGCGGGGTGCTGTTCATCGATTTGCGCGACCACTACGGCATCACCCAGGTGGTGGCGGACCCCGATTCGGCTGCCTTCAAGAATGCGGAGGCGGTGCGCTCCGAATGGGTCATCCGTGTCGATGGCAAGGTGCGGGAGCGGCCGGCGGGCACGACCAACGCCGAATTGCCGACCGGCGAGGTCGAGCTTTACGCCGATGAGATCGAGGTGCTCTCCGCGGCCAGGGAGCTTCCGGTTCCCGTTTTCGGCGAGCCTGACTATCCGGAAGATTTGCGCCTTCAATACCGCTTCCTGGATTTGAGGCGCGAGACGCTGCATGCGATCATCATGAAGCGTCTGGAAATCACGCGTGCGATCCGCGCCCACATGCACGAGGCTGGTTTCAACGAGTTTCCGACTCCGATCCTGACGGCGTCATCACCGGAAGGGGCGCGCGACTTCCTCGTTCCGAGCCGCATTCATCCCGGCAAATTCTACGCGCTGCCACAGGCGCCGCAGCAGTATAAGCAGCTGCTGATGGTCTCTGGCTTCGACCGCTATTTTCAGATCGCGCCGTGTTTCCGCGACGAGGATCCGCGTGCGGACCGCCTGCCGGGCGAATTCTACCAGCTCGACGTCGAAATGAGCTTTGTCGAGCAGGACGACGTTTTCGGGACGATGGAACCGATCATCACGGGGTTGTTTGAAGAATTCGCCGAAGGGCGGCCGGTGACCAAAGGCTGGCCGCGCATTCCCTACGATGACGCCATCGCGAAATACGGCACCGACAAGCCGGATCTGCGCAACCCGGTCGAGATGGCGGATGTGACCGCACATTTCCGCGGCTCGGGCTTCAAGGTGTTTGCCGGGATGATTGAGAAAGACCCCAAGGTTCGTGTGTGGGCCATCCCCGCGCCGACGGGCGGATCACGCGCCTTCTGCGACCGAATGAATTCCTGGGCGCAGAGTGAGGGTCAGCCGGGACTGGGTTACATATTCTGGCGCGAGGAGGAAGGCGATGCGGGGGCAGGGCCCATCGCCAAGAACATCGGCGCGGAAAGAGCCGGCGCCATCCTTGCGCAACTTGGGCTTAAGACCGGCGACGCGGCGTTCTTCGTCGCGGGCAACCCGGCCAACTTCTACAAGTTCGCGGGGCTCGCGCGTGACAAAGTTGGCGCGGAGTTGAAGCTCCTCGATGAGGACCGTTTCGCACTGGCGTGGATCGTCGACTTTCCGTTCTACGAGTGGAATGAGGAAGAGAAGAAGATCGACTTCTCGCACAACCCGTTCTCGATGCCGAAGGGCGGCCGCGCCGCACTTGAAGCAGCCGAGAAAGAGGGACGGGAGGCGCTTCTGGCTCTCAAGGCCAACCAGTACGATATGGTGTGCAACGGCTACGAGATCGCATCGGGTTCGATCCGTAACCACGTGCCAGAGACGATGGTGAAAGCGTTCGAGATCACCGGCCTTGGCCAAGTGGAAGTGGAATCGCGCTTCGGCGGTCTCTACCGGGCGTTCCAGTACGGTGCGCCGCCGCATGGCGGCATGGCGGCTGGTATTGAGCGCATGGTGATGCTGCTCACAGGCTCCAAGAACGTGCGGGAGGTCGCCCTGTTCCCGATGAACCAGCAGGCAGCTGATCTGCTCATGGGCGCGCCGAGCGAGGTGATGCCCAAACAGTTGCGCGAGCTTTCTATCCGCGTCATGACGCCGGAAGCGAAGAAGGGCTAAACGAGCCACCCCGCCACGGACGCGGCGCCCCTTCGATACGGGGCGCCGCCTTCCATGTCAGCGGAATAGTCATATGCTCCGCTGCTGGCTACTCGATGAGCCTATTCGAAAACTCAGTTGGCCACTGCTGCCATCGGCGGCGGCATCGTCACAGCAACGAAAATCGTCTTGCCATCCTTAACCGCCGTACCGATCCAGCGGCCGTTTTCGTTGAGGCTGAGCGGGGAAATACCCGTGTACCCCTGATGCGCCAGGAGCATGCGGGCCTGCTGTTCAGCAGATGCATTGGTCAGAGCGTTGCCAAGCGCGGCGCCTTGCGCGCTGTTCGTTGCGGGCTCGGCGGCAAACGCAGGCGCGGTGAATGAGATAGCGGCAAGTGCGGTCATAGCAATCGTGCGGGTCATCTTGTGCCTTTCGATCTTCTTGCAGGGCGAGCGCAATACGAAGCGCTCTTAGGCAACGAGATAGTCAGACGCCTCTACACGTGCCACTCAACTTGCCGCGTGCTGTTTCGCGTCGTTCGTGAACGGTCGTGAAGTCATCGCGAGGACCGTCGTGAGGTATCTGAATTTCCCGTAATCTATGTCTGCTTAGGATTGGCGTCTGGCGGATTCCATGCGGGCGTCATGACCGGCGGCGAGCACGAGCAGGCCAGCTGCGATTACGAACACGGCCAAATACGCGACTGCCGATTGTGCGCTCATGTGATGCTGCTTCAAGAAGCCGACGATGTAGGGGCCGAGAAAGCCGCCGATGTTACCGATTGTGTTGATCAGCGCGATGCCAGCGGCTGCCGCGGTTCCCGTTAATAGCGCGCTCGGCAGCGTCCAGAATGTCGGCAGCGCAGCGAAAATTCCGATGGCGGCCAGTGTCAGTGCCGCGAGCGCTGCTGTGTTGTTTTCCAACGATGCGCCGAACGCGAGCGCCGCGCCACCTACAAGGCAAGGTATGGTGATGTGCCAGATGCGCTCGTTCATCCGGTCGGAACTGAGGCCCCATAGCGTCATAGCGACGGCGGCGAAGACGTAGGGGATTGCGGACACGAGGCCGGTTGCAGTGTTGGAAAGGCCGAAGCTCTGAATGATCTGCGGCAGCCAGAATCCCAGGCCATACATTCCGGTCACGATGCCGAAATAGACGAGACTCAAAAGCAGCACGCGCGGCGAAAGCAGGGCCTCGCGCACCTGGTATTTCTTTACGCTTTCGCGCGTTGAGACTTGCGCGGAGATGTGGCTGGTGAGCGCCGTGCTTTCCTCCGGCGTCAGCCATCTCGCGGTGGCCGGTCGGTCCGGCAGCAGCCAGAACGCGGCAATACCGAGGGCAATCGACGGTATGGCTTCGATCAGGAACAGCCACTGCCAGCTTTTGAAACCGCCTATGCCCGCGAAGCTATCAAGTATCCACCCCGACAACGGAGCGCCCAAAGCGCTGGATAGCGGCACGGCGGTCATGAACACGCCAATCACACGGGCCCGGTCCTCGGACGGTACCCAGTGCATCAGATAATAGATGATGCCGGGAAAGAAGCCGGCTTCTGCGACACCAAGAAAAAAGCGTGCGATCGAGAGTCCGGTCGCGCTTGTCACGAAGGCCATCGATGCGGACACGAGACCCCAGCTGATCATGATGCGCGCGATCCAAAGTCGCGCGCCGACCTTGTCAAGGATCACGTTGCTTGGAATCTCGAACGCGCAGTAGCCTAGAAAGAATATGCCGGCGGCGAAACCGTAAGCCTCGGGTCCGATGCTCAGGTCGGCGTTCATCGTCAGCGCTGCGAAGCCGATGTTGACGCGGTCGAGGTAGGCGGCGAAATAGCAGAGTATCAGAAAGGGTAGCAGGCGACGGCGCACTTTCGCCGAGGCAATAGAGAGCAGATCTACGGAGGGCACGTTGCGTTGGTCCCGGAAGCGGTAATGATGGCCGTACCGTCACGGCCCTCTCTGATGGTCGGACGCTAGCTAGCAGCCTCGACAGCGACAAGCCATACGGGACAAACGGAATGCGGTTTCTTTTTCTCGGCGCGGGTGCGACAGGAGGCTACTACGGCGGCCGCATGGCCGCAGCGGGCGAAGATGTCACTTTTCTCGTGCGGCCCGTGCGCGCCGAACAGCTCGGCCGAAAGGGGATTTCGATCGAAAGCCCCAGAGGCAATGTGCAAACTGCCGTGAGGGTGGTGACCTCGGACAAGGTGCGGGACGATTACGATGTCGTGGTTCTGAGCTGCAAAGCCTACGATCTTGAGAGCGCAATTGCCGCGATCCGTCCGGCGGTCGGGCGCAGCACAAAAGTGCTGCCGTTGCTCAATGGCATGCGCCATCTCGACATGCTCGATGCGGCCTTCGGGCCCGAGCGCGTGCTGGGAGGTACCTGTCACATCAGCGTGACGCTCAATCCGGATGGCCGCATCCAACATTTCAGCGCTTATGACGTTCTGACCCAAGGCCCTCGTTTGCCGGAACAGCGGGATTTGTGCCTCGACATCAAGCGAGAGTTGAGGCGCGCGGGCATCCAGACCAAGCTGAGCGACAATGTCGTGCGGACGATGTGGGAGAAGTGGGTTCTGCTCGCCTCGCTTGCCGGGCTGACGACGCTGATGCGCGGCAGCGTCGGCGAGATCATGCATGCGCCGGGCGGGAAGCAGTTGATGCTCGATTTGATCGATGAATGTCGACGCGTCGCGATCGCCGCAGGGTATCCGCCGCGCATTATCTCGCTTTTCATCACACGAACGGTACTCACGAACAGGTCGTCGCAACTTGCGGCGTCGATGCTTCGCGATCTGCAGGCGGGGCGGCAGATCGAGGCCGACCACATTATCGGCGATCTCATTGATCGGGCCGCGAATCTCGGGGCGTTGGTGCCGCTGCTGACAACGACATATGCATCTCTTTCAGTCTATCAAAACCGGCTCCGAGATGCCGCGAAATCGACCTAAGTGCTGTGCTCTTTGGCGCGTTGCCGAGTTCGGCAACGCTGCTTGCGCCAGCGGCCCAAAGGCGGGAAAACGTAGCGAGTTCGGAGACCTTTCATGTTTCGACCTATCGCCATCGTAATTGTAATCGCGCTGCTGTTCATCCTTGCGCCGATGGCAAACGCGCGCACGCCGCAACATGCCGATCTCTGGAACGGCGCGGAGATTAATTGGCGTGACCCCCGCTCGGGCATCTATGAAGCCTCAAAGACGGGCCGACCGGTGCTGATGCTTTTTCACGCGACTTGGTGTGGCGCCTGCAAGAAATATCGTGCGGTTTTCAAGAATCCCGGCATCGTCGAAGCCTCCCGGGATTTCGTAATGATCTTGGTCGATGTTGACACGGAGAAGGAAATCAACGGCGCGTTTGCACCCGACGGCGCGTATGTGCCGCGAACGCTCTTCATCGATCCGGAAGGCAACGTATCCGATAAGCTGGTCGGCAAGGATCCGCAGTTCCCCCATACCGTGGATATCGAATCGCCCAGTGAGCTCCTCGCGCTGATGCGGAAGGCGAAAGAGATCATGCCAATGCCGGCGCCGGCCGTTACGCCGGGTGAGGATCGCACGTGATCGCAATGCAGGCGCGTTCGTGAGCTGAGCCGTGGATTGGAGCGAACGCCTTTTTCTCTACTGCGAACGTGGTCTTGACCCATCGTTCTGGGCCGAACCGTTCAATGCGCTTTCAAACGCGAGCTTCCTGCTCGCGGCATTTTTCGCGTGGCGGCACGACAAAGGCCAGGGCGGGAGCGATGCGGCCGTCGTGGGTCTCATCGCGCTCACCGGGATTATCGGCGCAGGGAGCTTTCTATTTCACACCATCGCAACGCGTTGGGCGGCGGTTGCGGATGTGGTGCCGATCGGGATGTTCATGCTCGCCTACATCGTATTTGCGTTGAGGCGATTTGCGGGCGCAAACTGGCTCATCGTCGCGCTGGGTCTCGTGTTCTTTCTCGTCTGTGTTCGGATTGCGATGAGCCTGCCATGCGGCCCCGGGCTGTTGCCGATCACGTCGGCTGCCGGGCGCGCCTGCCTCAACGGCTCGATGATGTATATTCCGTCCTGGATTTCCCTCGCAGGAATGGCGATCTATCTGGCTGCGCAAAGGCAGCCGGCGGCCGGCTATCTCGCCAAGGCGACCGTCATCCTCGCCGCGTCAATTCTCTTTCGCTCAATCGACATCGAGGTTTGCGCTTTGACCGAGCTTGCCGGTCGCGCGCGCGGTACGCACGCGGCTTGGCATTTGCTCAACGGCCTCATGATCTACGCATTGCTTAGGGCCGCTATCGAGGACCGCGGCGCCCAACGCGTCCTGGCTTAGTCCGCGTGGCCAGGTCATTGCGGTTCCCTTCCGCCCGCGCCATAAGGCGGGTGCGCGGACGTGGTGGAATCGGTAGACACACAGGACTTAAAATCCTGAGACGGCAACGTCGTGTGGGTTCGAGTCCCACCGTCCGCACCAGCCTAAGAGGACTTTGCCGGTCGGATTCGCGGAACTTCGCTAGAATGTACGGTCCAATCGATCTGTGGGTGATTCACAGGAAACCCTGGAGGGAGAGAAACTATGGCTGGAAAATCCATCCTGGTCGCGCTGTTGTCGCTGTTCATGGTGGCAGCGGCTGTGTCTCCGGGCAAAGCTGCTTCCGCGCGAGAAATCGATGTCGGGGTGCAGGCGACCCTTGATAAATTTTTCCATCACATACGCGGCGGCCGCGACCTCGCAAACAAGGCCGTCGGCATTCTCGTCTTTCCGTCCGTCGTGAAGGCAGGGCTTGGTTTTGGCGGCGAATACGGCGAGGGCGCGCTTCTCGTTAACGGCGCGACGGCTGGCTATTACAATACAGTTTCTGCCTCGGTCGGCTTCCAGCTGGGCGTACAGGAAAGGTCCGTCATCATCATGTTCATGACGGAGTCGGCGCTTTCTCAGTTTCGCAAGACGGCCGGGTGGAAAGTGGGAGTGGACGGCTCTGTCGCGATTATCACCGTCGGAATTGGCGGGTCGGTGGACACTAACAAGATCACAAGTCCGGTTGTGGGCTTTATCCTTGATCCTAAGGGGCTGATGTACAATCTCACCCTTGAAGGGTCGAAGATTTCAAAAATCTCGCGCTGATATCGTCCTGGCTGCAAACTTCGCGGCACGCTGCCGCGTGGCGTTGGCAGCCGTGTGGGATTTTGGCTAGAACGGCCTGGTAGATCCGCAGCATCGGACAATCATACATTCGGGGAAGACTGGCCGCATGAAGCTCGTTCGGTTTGGCGCACCTGGCGCCGAGAAGCCCGGTA
The DNA here is from genome assembly GCA_964651805.1 of uncultured Hyphomicrobium sp. Taxonomy (GTDB): domain Bacteria; phylum Pseudomonadota; class Alphaproteobacteria; order Rhizobiales; family Hyphomicrobiaceae; genus Hyphomicrobium_B. The sequence continues at coordinate 429,830 of CAZYXX010000002.1, forward strand.
TTCTCGATCTGCACGGGCGTATCCGCGATCTCTCGGCTCATGTTCCGGATTTTTCGGGCGCCTGTCTCGGGCCGGACAGTCTGGCCAAGCTGCGCGCCCTCGATGTCACGTCGCTGCCTCTTGCGCCGGATGGCGTCCGCCTCGGTCCGCCGGTTGCCGGCACGCGCAACTTCATCGCCATCGGGCTCAACTATGCCGATCACGCCAAGGAGACCGGCCAGGAGATTCCAAGCGAGCCGATCTTGTTCAACAAGGCGCCCTCGTGCATTTGCGGCCCGAATGACAATGTGATCATTCCGAAAAATTCACGCCATACGGATTGGGAGTGCGAAATCGCGTTCGTGATCGGCGCGCGTGCGCGCTACGTGGAAGTAGGTGATTGGACCAAATACATCGCCGGTTACTGCATCTGCAATGATGTGTCGGAGCGCAGCTTCCAGAGCAAGCGCGGTGGTCAATGGGTCAAAGGTAAATCGGCGGAGACATTCGGCCCCCTTGGCCCGTGGCTGGTAACGCGGGATGAAATCCCTGATGCGCAGAACCTGGCCATGACGCTCGACGTCAGCGGCGTGCGCAAGCAGACCGGTTCGACCTCGACGATGATCTTCAGCATTCCGTTCCTGCTCGCCTACATCACGCAATTCATGGTGCTCGAGCCAGGTGATATCGTCACGACGGGCACGCCGCCAGGTGTTGGCACGGCGCGCAACCCGCGTGAATTCGTCAAGCCGGGTGATGTGATGGAACTCTCGATCGAGGGGCTGGGCAAGCAGCGCCAGAATGTAGCGGCGTTTGAGGCGTAGCTATCGCTGGTCGGACGCAAGCGTAATCGTCGTGTCGGCAATGCCTATGACGATCGCTCCGGGAGACGGTTTTATCGTCAGGAGCATCAGACTTACGGCAACCGACAATGCTGCGAGAAGTGGAATGCCGAGGTAGCGGCGGCGAAACATAATGAAGTACTCCGGTACGCAAACACAGTGCTCAAACGCTACCCCGCCGATCTGAGCGTTGCCGGAATATGCCTAAGTATTCGCCGTTGTCAGCATAAAAATATGGCTTCCGATGCGTGAGCAACGGAAGCCCTAACATCGTTAATTGTGGGCTGCCTTGGGTGCGGTGCACCTAGATGCCGGAGTTTCCGTCGCCATCGTCCCGGCGCGGTGCAAATCGCTTGAAATCCAAGTGGCTTCCTTTGCCAGCGCCCGGTGTCAGGCGGCGTTTGATCTCATCCCAGGAGCGGGGGTTGGCGAGGTTCAACTCGCCGAGACCTTCGCGCACGAAGCGGAGCTGATCCTTCAGTAACTGCTCACCCGGTTGCAGGCCGTCGTCGCTTTGGGCTGCACGCTCGATCTCGCCGATGAGATTGTCGATCAAATTGAGCTCGGGCATGAGCATGTAGCATGAGAAGTCGTTGGCGACCGTTGTCTGTGCCGCCTCGACGAGGAAACGCCGCTGATCATCGTCGGCGGTTTTGTTCAAAAGATTCGAATACGTCTCGCTGAACTTCCTGTCCCAGCTATGCTCGTATTCGCGCAGCACGCGACCGAGCAGGTCGTTCTTTTTGGCGTGAGCATCGAGCATCTTCCAGGCGCCGATTATCGCTTCGCGCGCGCCGCGTGCAGCGAAGCGCTGATCGACCGTCGCTGAGTCAAGGCCGAAAACCGAAAGCAGTTCGTTGCGATATTCCTCTTTCAGAGCCGCCTCCTCAGCGGCGGATAGCCGTGCGAACTGAGGCAACGCGGTTGCGGGCGGCGCAAGTTCGCGTGCTCTATTCAAAGGAAGCTCGGGAGCAGCGTCGCGCAGTGCGCCGCCATCAATTGCGGGACGCCTTTCGACGCCCTCGTACCGACGGCGCTCATACTCATAGTTGGGCGATTCCGGTGCTGTCGCGCGAATCGTCAAAAGCGTCTCGTAGAGCGACGGACGGATGTAGTAGCGGTCGTCAATCTTCACGTCGGGCGCGACGGTCTTCAGCGCGGAGCCTGCGTTCATCACGCGGCGCACGACACGGCTGTCGTATGCGCTCTCGATTTCCGATAGCGTTACCATTGACGTGAAACCTTCGGTTTCGCGGATAGGCTCCAACGTGTGCAGCACGATTTCGGCGTGCTCGCGCGGGTGCGGGGCTAGCGCGGCTGACACGAGTTGGTCGAGGCGCGCGCGATCTTTGGCGGTTGCGTCCTTGCGGAAGTGCTTGTCGCAGACGACGGACAGGTATTCGCGCAGTTCGCTGCGGACGCGATAGCGCTCGGGGTTGACGCTGATGCTTTCCACCGCGCCGATGTCGGCGCCAGCGGTGAGAACCATTCGCACGCGGTCGGCGGCGGAGCGTTCCATCGCCGATAGGTCGGCCATGGCGGAGAAGCCGTCAACGTTGGTTGTCGGGCGCAGCGCGTTCAGCGTCAGCCACGCGGTTTCATGCGGGTGAGGTCCAAGCGCAGCGTTTATTGTCGCTTCGAGTTGCGCGGCCGAGCGCGACTTGTTGGTCGGCACGTCCGAGAGCGGCGAACGCAACGCGTTGGCGCCGAATAGGCCCGACAGGAAGATCAGACCGTCGAGCCCGATCGCGATGGCGAGCGCCAGGTAGGCTAGGTGGTTGCCGTCCTGGAAGGCATTCAGGGTTACGACGAAGCGGTGGGCCTTGTCGTCGCGAGATAGCTCAATGTAATTGATCTTGGTGCGGAGCTGGTCGGTATCCTGGCTTGGCAGCGCGCTATCGGCGAGGCATTTGCGGGCGAATGCAAACAGGTCGTCCGCCGATTTCTGGGCGACAAGCTTATCGCCGCCGACGCATGTATTGTTGAAGACGACCGTGCCACGTTCGAGCGCGAACAGCGCACCACCGGCATCGGCGGTCGCCTTCGGATCGCAATCGAAGCTGGAAACCAACTCCTTTGTTTCCGGTGTCGAGGCCATCGCGCTCGTTATGTCATTGCACTGGCGTTGGATGCGGGCCAGTCCTTCGATCGTCGGTGCGGCGCGGAATTCCGCCTTGGCCTGCTCGAATGCCGGCAGAATGCGCGAGGGATCGAGCTTTGGGCCGGCGTCCTGTTCCACTGAGTCTTGCGCGAGCTTGATGCGCTGTTCGGCGGTCTCGGCTTCGCCCTGGAACTTTGCGAGGTCGCCGTCAATGGTCGCTAACTCGCGGTCGATAGCGGAAAGGCGCGATTCAACGGCGATGAGCCGTTTCTGTGCGTCCTTCATGCGCTCTTCGGCGATCTTTGCCGTATTTTGCATCAGATTGAGCTCGCCCATGCGCTCGCGCCACACAGGCCCGCGTCCTTGCTTGCCGGTGCCTTCGACACCTTTGTCTTCTGCTATGGCTTCAACGCGTTTGGCGTCGACAGCCTTGAGCTTGGTGTCGTACTCGGCTTTCTTCTCGGCATATTCGGCGGCAAGCGCGGGACGCTCGGCTGCGATGCGCGCCTTCTCGTCCGTCAGCGTGATTTTGCGGTTGGCAAGGCCAGACTGCCCGGCCTGCGCGGAGGCCATGCGCTCCTGCTGTTCCCTGACTGCGGTACGGCGCTGCTCGATCTGGTCGTTGACGTAGCGTTCGATCGCGCCCTGGGACGCGGCCGCGGCCTTTGCGATGCTGTCAAGCTGCCCTTCGTAACCAGACCAAGCCTCGGTTTGGAAGAGCGCGTCCGTCTCCTGTGTCTTTCGTGAGGCGATGGCCTGCTCGATATCGGCGACGATGCCAGCCACCTGGTTCTGTGCGCGCAGCTCGGCCGCGCGGACGCGCTCCGACTGGGGAAAGATGGCGGTGAAGAAGCTGTCAAAAGAAAAGAAGACACTTGTTCCCATGGTGGCGAAGAGCATCAGCCACAGCATGGAATTGCGGATGACGATACGGACGCCCTGGATGTAGGGGCGGACGATATCGCTTGCGGCATAAAGTACGAAGAGCGCGACGATCAGAAGTCCAGCTCCAAACATCAAGAACTTGTCGCCGGTCTTGGACCAGGAGAGATCGTCGATGCTTGCTGAGCGAATGTCGGTTTCGCCGTTCCATTGCAAAAACAGGATGAAGCCGGCCGCGAACAGCAGCGTTCCGATGATGAGGCCGAGCCACGTTTGTGCCGCCGGTGTGACGAGGTTCGATTGTCCGCGATCGGGACGCGTGTTCATACCGGTGGCGAAACTCTCGCCAATGAGCCACGCGACGATGAGTAGGATACCTTGAATGCCGAACGTGACCATACCGGAGAGGAGCGGCTCGCCGGTGAAATTGTACATTCCTTCCCATGTGCGCCAACCCGCGGCGGCTGAGAGCACGATGCCGGTCGTGCCCAGCAGCGCGAGTTGCCAGTTGGAGAAAATCATCTCTTCGATGACGGACTTCAGCCGCTTGACGAACTTTGTGCGCAGCAGCAAAGCGGTCGAGATCAACACCAGCAAGAGCATGGCGAGCGGCTGGGCATGTTGCACCAGGCTGTCGATCAGAAGCTTGACGTCCATTCCCGCGCGACTCCTCTCCGAGTCAAATTAGTCAAGGTAAATAGGCAGCGATTCGCAGGCAGCAATGTCTAAATGCGAAAAACAACCGGCCGATTGGCGGCGAAACTGGGACGAAATTGGCGCCGCCGGCCGAAATTGTCTTACGTGGAGGGATGGGTCGCGGGGCGAGAGAAACGGTGCGCGCAGGTCAAATTCGACCCTTCTATGATGGCGCGCGCTTGCCGATATTGTTATAGTATCCAGATATAGTCCTACCATCGCGCCGATGGCGGCGCGCCTCCGTTGCCGTGATCCGAGGATCAGAAATGCCAAATACGGGCGAAGAGCAGCGCCAGAAGGACCGGGTGCGGTCGTCTGTCGATCGCGCGAGCGTCATCTTCGCGGAACGCAATCTTCGCTTCACGGAATTGCGGCGCAAGGTTTTCGAGGAGATCGCCTCGACCCAGGCGAGCGTCGGCGCCTACGAGGTGCTGGACCGCCTGGCGCAGAAGGGCACGCGGCTCGCGCCCATTTCGGTCTATCGGGCGCTTGATGCTTTGCTCGAAGCAGGCGTCGTGCACCGTCTCGAGAGCAAGAACGCCTATTTCGCCTGCCGCCGCCTGCACGAGCCGCGTACCGGGCGCCGGCCGATGTTTTTGAGCTGCGAAAAGTGCGGCACGGTGCAGGAGGTTGACGGCCACGACATTTTCTCGGCGATTGACGAGGCCGCGCGCGGCGGCAAATTCGAACCGCGGGTGCGGTTCGTCGAGGTTTCGGGGACCTGCCACGAGTGCGCGACGCGCCGCAAGGCTTGAGTGATCGCGATCCGAATTTGAGCAAAGCACCATGACAGTCGAGGCCGGGCCAGCCACGCATGACCATGGGCCGGGCGGCGGCGCCGGGCACGCACCCGATTGCGGATGCGGTCAACACTATGCCCCAGTCGATCGTAGCGCACTCGTCTCGGCGCGGGGGCTCGCGTTCAAACGTGCAGGGCGCGATCTCATTGCCGACGTTGATCTCGATGTCAGGCCCGGCGAGATCGTGACCATCATTGGCCCCAACGGCGCCGGCAAGACAACGCTGGTGAAACTGATCCTGGGGCTCGAGCACCCGGACAAGGGGCAAATCGTCCGAGCGCCGGGCACGTGTGTCGGGTATGTTCCGCAACGCTTCGACGTCGACGTGACAATCCCCATGACGGTCGCCGGATTTTTGTCTCTGGGGCTCCCGGCCGAAGCGGCGTCGCGTGCAAGAGCGGCACTTGAAGAGGTCGGAGCGGCACGTATCGCAGGTCAGCAATTGTCGCGCATCTCAGGCGGAGAAACGCAAAGGGTGCTCATAGCCCGCGCGTTGCTGCGCGATCCGAAGCTTCTCGTTCTCGATGAGCCTGCGAGCGGCATCGATCTAACCGGGGAGGCAGATCTTTATGATCTCATCGGGCGGTTGCGCGATTCTCGAAAGCTCGGCGTGCTGCTCGTTTCGCACGACCTGCACGTCGTGATGGCAAAGAGCGACCGGGTCGTCTGTCTCAACGGGCACGTTTGCTGCTCCGGCAAGCCGGAAACCGTGGCGCAGCATCCCGAGTACGCGCGGCTTTTCGGCCGGCAGGCGGCACAGTCGCTCGGCATCTACCTGCACCACCACGACCACCGGCACGATCTCTCCGGGTCGCCGCGTCCGCTGCGAGACGGCGTCTGAGGAGGACAAGTGCTTCTGCTTCCCGAGGGGCTTTCAGAACCGTTTGCGTTGCGCGCGCTCGCTGCGGGCGTGGGGCTCGCCGTCGTCGCGGCGCCGCTGGGCTGCCTCGTCATATGGCGGCGTATGGCCTATGTCGGCGAAACGCTGGCGCAGGCCAGTCTGCTCGGCGTAGCGCTGGGCTTGGCGTTGCACGTTGATATGACTATTGCCGTGGTCATTGCGGCGCTGGCGGCCGCTTTGGTCATCGTTGCGTTCGGTCAGCAGAAGCTCATCGCACTCGATTCCGTTCTTGGCCTCATGCATCACGGACTTTTGGCGCTCGGGGTCGTGGCGGTCGCCCTTATCAAAGGGCCGTCGGTGGACCTGATGAGTTTTCTGTTCGGTGATATTTTCGCGGTGTCCGTTCGTGACCTGTGGTGGATATACGGCGGTGGCGCGCTCGTTCTGGCGGCAACGGCAGTGCTCTGGACGCCACTCGTCAGGCTGTCGCTGCACGAGGATCTGGCAACGGCCGAGGGCATCGATCCGCGGGTCTCGAGATTGCTTTTCAATGTGCTTCTGGCAGTGCTCATCGCTGTTGCTATGAAGATCGTGGGTATCCTGCTCGTCATGGCGTTCTTAATCGTCCCGGCGGTGGCCGCCCGCCCGTTTGCCACGACGCCCGCGATGATGGCGGTCCTGGCGGCGCTCATCGGGACAGCGGGCGTGGTTGCGGGGGTCGTCATGTCGCTTGGTACGGATGCGCCCGGCGGTGCGAGCATCGTTCTTGCCATGTGCGCAATTGCGCTTCTCTCGATGTTGGCTCACGGCCGCCGGACCGGATAATATCAAACATTGCCGCACCGATCGGAATCGAATGCGATGAACACGAGCGCCCAGACCGGCATCCTGCCACGGCATCAGACGACCGCCGTTAACGTCGGGGGCGTGATGGTGGGTGGAGGGGCACCAATCGTCGTTCAATCCATGACGAACACCGACACGGCTGACATCGATCAGACGGTGACGCAGGTCGCGGAACTGGCGCGTGCCGGGTCCGAATTGGTGCGGATCACGGTCGATCGCGACGAGGCGGCGAAAGCGGTCCCGCATATTCGCGATGCTTTGCGCAAGCGCGGCGTTACGGTGCCGATCATCGGCGATTTTCACTACATCGGCCACAAGCTGCTGGGCGAAAACCCGGCCTGCGCCGAAGCGCTCGACAAGTATCGCATCAATCCCGGCAACGTCGGCTTCAAGGACAAAAAGGACCGGCAGTTCTCGGCCATCATCGAATTGGCTCTGCGGTATCGCAAGCCTGTCCGGATCGGGGTCAATTGGGGTTCGCTCGACGCCGAGTTGCTCACTGCGCTGATGGACGAGAATGCCTCTGTGGCCGAACCGCTCTCCGCGCGTCAAGTGATGCACGAAGCGATGGTGCGCTCGGCGCTTCTGTCTGCGGATCGCGCGAAGGAGTTAGGACTTGGCGCCGATCAGATCATCGTCTCCGGCAAGGTGTCGTCCGTACAGGACCTCATCGCGGTTTACACGATGCTGGCGGAGCGTAGCCGCTATGCGCTTCATCTGGGGCTCACGGAAGCGGGCATGGGTTCCAAGGGTATTGTCGCATCGGCGGCGGCGATCGGCATTCTTCTGCAGCAGGGGATCGGCGATACCATCCGCTTCTCGCTGACGCCCGAGCCTGGCGGAGACCGCGGCCAAGAGGTGCGTGCGGCGCAGGAACTTCTGCAAACCATGGGCCTTCGTTCGTTCGTGCCGGTTGTGGCTGCTTGTCCCGGGTGCGGGCGGACGACCTCGACGGTGTTCCAGGAGCTTGCGCGCGACGTACAGGATATGATCCGGGAGAAGATGCCGGAGTGGAAACAGCGCTATCCTGGCGTCGAGACGTTGAACTTCGCTGTCATGGGCTGCATCGTGAACGGGCCGGGCGAGAGTAAGCATGCAGATGTCGGCATTTCGCTTCCCGGCACCGGCGAACAGCCGGCGGCTCCGGTATTCATCGATGGCAAGAAGGCGCTCGTTCTGCGTGGCCCTAACATCGCAGCCGAGTTCAAGACCATCGTCGAAGACTACATCGAGCGGCGCTTTGGGACCGGTCAGCGCGCGGCATCCTGATTTTCCGAGAAGCGCTAATGCGTCCGTCGCCCCATTAGGCGGGCGGCGGCGATGAGCTTTTCGGCGCGTGCACCGAAGGGCTCGAGCGCGGCAACGGCCTCGGTGATCGCTGCGTCCAATTGGCGGCGCGCACCGTCTCGACCGAGGAGCGCGACGAGCGTCGCCTTGCCGGCGGCAGCGTCTTTCCCCGTGGCTTTGCCGACGGTGGTGGCGTGACCCTCGGCGTCAAGTAAATCGTCGCTGATCTGGAATGCATAACCGAGGCGATCGCCAAACGTGCCGAGGGCGGTCCTTTCGGTTTCCGTGGCTTCTCCAAGGATCGCGCCCATCTCGCACGCGGCCTTGATCAGCCGTCCGGTTTTCATGGCCTGCAGGCGCATGATGTGATCGGCATTGGACGACTGCGCGTTTCTTCCGGCCTCAAGGTCAAGCACCTGCCCGCCGACCATTCCGGCGGCGCCTGAAGCCGCGGCCAGCGTGGCCACCAGAGACGCTCTGATTTTCGCGTTTTCGTGGCACTCGGGCGACGCCAGCAGCTCGAAGGCAAGGGACTGCAAAGCGTCACCCGCAAGGATCGCCGTCCATTCGTCGAAGGCCTTCCACACCGTTGGCTGACCGCGCCGAATTTCGTCGTTGTCCATCGACGGCAGATCGTCGTGAACCAACGAATAGCAGTGGATGAGTTCGATCGCGGATGCCGCCGGCAGTGCGCGGCTAGGAGGCACGCCAAACAAAAGCGCAGTGTTAACGACAAGTTGGGGTCTGAAGCGCTTGCCGCCGCCAAGGACGGCGTGGCGCATGGCGGCCACCAACCGGTCCGGGGCACCGCGCCCAGCCTCGCGGCTCATCAGCCCGTCAAGATAGACTTCCAGCGTGGTTGCGGCATCGTCCTGCTGGACAACGGTCGACGACATTGCCTTAACCTCGCCCGAAATACCGGTCCCGCTCGCTCGTGGATTATGGGTAAATGCCCGTTAGGCTCAACCGCATTCGCCGGCCAAGCAAGCATGGATCGCGCCGACGACATAACACGCTCCGCACGCATGCCAATGGCATTCATGGTTCCTTTGCCGCTTCCCGCTTCGGCCTATGCAGTCGTTGCGTGCCCTGACGCGCCGGTCGAGGTGCCGCTCGCGGCGCCACTGTCGCAGTCCGCTGCTGGGGACGATCCGCTGACGAAAATGACTGAGGTGCCCGCGCGTTCGTCCGCTGCTCCGGAATTGATGCCCGCACCTGATGCGGTCGTGACCGAGCCGCGCCGCGTTCTCCTTCCGCCGTCGGTCGCGGCCACGCTACCGCCTGCGCTTCGAATGGCGCCTGCGCCAACCGTGCGTCCGATCATTCATCCGGCGCCTTTCCGGGCAGAGGCGTTATCGGCGCTGAGCGTAGCGACGCTTTCGCCACCACCGATGCCTGCTCCCACGCAGATCGTCGCAAAACCCGATTCGTCGACGATAATATTCGCGCGAACGTCGCCGTCGCCGCGCGCTATGGATATGAGCCTGTTGCGGGCGCCAGATCTGGCGCTGTCTCCCGCTCTTGCGATTCCGGATACGATCTCTCTTGCGCCACCTGAGCCTAAGAGAAGCCTCCTCTCGTACCTTTGGCGCGGGCTGAAGTTGATTGCGCTCGCCATCGCCGGATGGCTGGCGCTCGTCGTCTTCCTGATCTTTGCGTACCGCTTCGTTGATCCGCCGTTCTCCACTCTCATGGCGACGCAGTTCCTGACCGGTCAGTCGATTACGCAGGAATGGGTTGACCTGGAGAAAATTTCTCCACAGGTCGTCCGTGCGGTGCTCGTTAGCGAGGACGGTCGCTTCTGCGAGCACTACGGTATCGACTATGACGCCATACAGGACGCGATCGAGAGCGCGGGAGATGGTACGCCGCGCGGCGCTAGCACCATCTCGATGCAGGTTGTGAAGAATCTCTACCTCTGGCCGTCGAAGAGTTACGTGCGCAAGGCCATCGAGGTGCCTCTGACATATCTGATGGAGTTCGTCTGGCCGAAATGGCGGATCATGGAGGTCTATCTCAACATCGCGGAATGGGGGCCGGGCATATTTGGAGTGGAGGCGGCCTCGCGCTATCACTTCGACAAGTCGGCGAGCCGCCTGTCCGAACGGGAGGCTGCACGTCTTGCGGTTGCATTGCCTAACCCGATCCGCCGCGATGCCGGGGACCCCGGGCCTATGACACTGCGGCTGGCCGCCAGCATCCAAAAGCGGATGCGTGCCGCCTCCTCCGCCCAAATTGCCTGTGTTTTGCCCTAAACGCGGAACTGATTGTCGCGGTTGGAACAGGCGCAAAACCGGGCTGGCGCTTCGAGACTTTTACGCGTATAAGCCGGCTCCCATGCCCCCGTTCGCCGCATATGGCGCACCTGGGGCGACGAAATCTTGAGCACTTTGGTGCGTCAGGCCGCTGCTTCGGCGGATGATCGCTGTTTGTGCCAGTGCCGCAACCGGAGCAGGTGATATGGCAGTTCCGCGCAAGAAAGTTTCGCCGATGAAGCGGGGGCAGCGTCGTGCACACGATGCACTCAAGACGCCTGCCTATGTCGAGGACAAGGATAGCGGCGAGCGTCGCCGTCCGCACCACATCGACCTCAAGTCGGGCAAGTACCGCGGCCGTCAGGTCCTGCCGTCCAAGCTCGACGCCTAACGCTCAGCCAACTGCGCGAATCGAATCTATGACCGGGCGGCTGCACGTCCGGTCCAAATTTTGCCGCGTCCAGCGGGTTGCTTGGCAAAGCGGGAATGCCATGCCAAAAGGGCGTCGCCTGCGGCACAAAGGCCGCGTCCGCACCGGAGTAGATTCCCATGTCGCTCAGAGCCATACCGCTGCTCGTCATCGCCTTTATCCTCTACAACCTGCTCGTTATGTCGATGGGTATCGAGGGGCTGAGCCAGGAGATTTTCAGCGTCCGGCTTCTTAGCGGTGGTGTCTGGAGCTTTACTTGGTCCGACCTGTTGCTGATGATTACGCTGATCCTGCTGTTTATCGAGATCGTCAAATCCACCTTCACGTCCACGTCGACGCTGATTGACCACGCACTGTCGATGGTCGTATTCATGGCGCTCGGCGCTGAGTTCTTGATGGTGCCGCAGGCGGCGACCTCAACCTTCTTTCTCATCCTGGTGGCGTCCCTCATCGACGTGATCGCCGGCTACACCATCGGAATTAGGGTTGCGCGCCGCGATCTCAGCATTGGCGCCGACCAGTAAGCATCCGCGCTCATCCAAGCTCACGTTGACGCGAGGCGATCGGCTTTCACCGATCGCATTCGCTTGTCGCTTTGCGCCACAAATTCAGACCTTGTTAGGAAATTGCGCATAGCCTCGATTGCAGGAGCCGGTGCTGGGGGTGAGCGCGGGCGGGCGATCGCGTGGCGCGGCGTGAGGTCAACAGGTGAGTCGCGACTCGTTCCAAAGTTCCGCTGGCACGCCTATGGACCCCAAATCCATCGGCAGCGATCCGCAGACTCACACAGAAGGCCTCGACCTCTTGGGCATCCTCTCGTCGATCGACGAGACGGCGTACGTGTGGGATATCGCGACGGACCGCCTGGAATGGGAAAGCAATGCCTTCGCTATTCTCGGTGTTGAGGACCGATCGCGGATCGCGAGCGGCGCCGCATACCAAGCATTGATTGCGCCTGAGCACGTTGAGATGCGCGCCGGGGCCATGCTGGCGGGCCAAGCCGGAGACGGGGCGCGGGGTATCCCCTACCGCGTACACTACCGGCTGCACACCAGTGGCCGGACGGGGCTTGACGTCGAAGACCATGGGCGCTGGTGGCCCGACATGCAGGGCCGGCCGGTGCGCGCCCGGGGTGTGATCCGTGTTCTCACGGAGAGCTACCTCCGCGAGCAGCGGAGCATCTTCCGCGCCGAAGTTGACGAACTTACCGGACAGCTCAACCGAACACGTCTTACGGATGCGATATCCGCCGTGCTTGCGCGCTCTGTGCAGAAGCGCCAGCCGTGCGGGCTGCTAATGATTGCTGTCAAAAACCTTGGTGTCATTAATGACACGTTCGGGCACGCGGTTGGCGATGAAGTTTTGGCGTCAGTCGCTCAGCGTCTCAAGAGCAAGCTGCGTAGCGGCGACGCCATTGGCCGGTATTCATCAAACAAGTTCGGGGTCGTTGTTCGCGATTGTGGTGCAGCGGCGTTACGCATGGTGGCGGAAGAATTCATCAAAGTCGTGCGTGATGGTGTAATCCGAACCGATAACTGCCAGCTTTCAGCCACCGTTTCCGTCGGGGGCGTCGTGATGCCGACGCAGGTGTCGTCGGTGCCGGAAGCGCTGAATATGGCGTTGCGTGCCCTTGAGAAGGCCAAGTCCAAGCCGTTCGAGTGTTACGTTCCTTATGAGGCGAGCGCGGGCGCGGAACTGGAGCGCACGCGCAACAAGGCGATCGCCGATAGTGTCATTAACGCGATAGACGACCGGCGCATGCGGCTTGTCCTGCAACCGCTTATCGGGGCGACATCGGCACGGCCCGAAATCTACGAGTGTCTTCTGCGCATGGAGCGAAAGGACGGGTCTCTGGTTTCGGCGGGCGAATTCATTCCGATCGCAGAGCAACTGGGCCTTGCCCGCCTCGTCGATAGGCGGACGCTAGAACTGGCCATCGACCTGTTGAAGCAGCATGCGTGGCTGAAGCTCTCAATCAATGTGTCGGGGCTCACCTGCTCCGATCGCGAGTGGCTTGTCGCACTAGAGCGGCTCACCGGCGGGCGTACAGACATTCTGCAGCGGTTGATCGTTGAGATCACCGAGACAGCCGCGATACAGGATCTCGACCAGTCGATAAGCTTTGTCGATACGTTGAAGGAGCTTGGTTGCCGCGTTGCAATTGACGATTTCGGCGCCGGCTATACGTCTTTTAAGCATCTTAAGATGCTCAACGTCGACATGGTCAAGATCGACGGAGCGTTCGTTCGAAACCTGACGAGCGACACGACCGATCAGATATTCGTCAAGACGATGATCGAGCTGGCGCAGAAGTTCGATCTCGAGACGGTCGCGGAGTGGGTGGGTGATGCGCGGTCTGTCGACCATCTCGTCGCCGCTGGCATCACCTATCTGCAAGGCTATTACTTCGGCATGCCCATTGATGCGGCGGAGATCAGCCAAGCCGCATAACGCGTTCCCCGGCAGCCGGAGTCAGGAACGCGACTGGGACAGCTTCTCGATCTTCTGCTGCATGGCAGAAAGCTGTGCCTTCAAATCGTTCAGTTCGTCCTTGCCGGTTTTCTCCTCGCCGGATTCGGCGGTGGTCGGAGCTTCCTTGGCGCGGGCGGCCGCCCCGAACGACGTCCACATCGACATGGCCTGCTCGAACATGGCCATGTTCTGTCGCGCCTGCTGTTGATAGAAATCGAATGCAGCGGCGGGGTTGGTAAACGCGGACGCGAACTGCTCGCGGAAACGGGCCTGCTCCTTGGCGAGATGCTCAAGGCTGAACTGAAGGTAGCTCGGTACCATGCGAGCAATGCTGTCATCGTAGAAGCGAATAAGCTGCCGCAGGAAAGGAATGGGTAGCAGCGCTTGGCCGCCTTCACGGCTCTCCTGCTCGACGATGATCTGTGTCAGGACGGCATGTGTCAGGTCGTCGCCGTTCTTTGCATCGTAGACCACGAAATCGCGGTCACCCCGCACCATTTTCGCCAGATCGTCGAGCGTGACGTAGGTGCTCGTCTCGGTGTTGTAGAGCCGGCGATTGGCGTATTTTTTTATGACCACGGCCTCGCGTTTCGGGGCCTGGGGCTCGGCGTTGCTCAGCATCGCGATCTGTTCTCTATCTGGCGACGGTTGCTGCACTGCGGCAGCGTAACACACCGTCGGGCACCGATGCCAGACGATTCTGTCGCCCTTTCGGGCAGTAACCTTGCGATCCGAGTGGGCAGGTTGGCAACAGGTCGCAATTGCTCAAAGTAAGCGCGCGCTGCAAAGTGAATCTCGCACGGGTTTTGCCGCGAGAACTGTCGCCAAAAGCCTGCGGACCGCCGGTCAATCGCGCCCAAAGAAAGCCAACCAAATGCTGTGCCCAGGGAGGGCCCCCCTATGAGCCAAGATGCTTCGACGATTGTCATTGCCAGTGCCGCCCGAACCCCGGTGGGTTCGTTCAACGGTTCGCTCGCGAGCCTGCCGGCGCACAAGCTTGGCGCGGTGGCGATCAAGGCGGCGATCGAGCGCGCCGGAATTGCGCCCGGCGATGTGTCGGAAGTCATTCTCGGCCAAGTTCTGACGGCCGCGCAGGGTCAGGGCCCTGCGCGCCAAGCTTCGGTTGCTGCCGGCATTCCGGTGGACGCGCCGGCTTGGAGCATCAACCAGATTTGCGGCTCCGGCCTTCGCGCCGTAGCGCTCGGCATGCAGCAGATCGCGAACGGGGATGCCAAGATCGTCGTCGCCGGCGGCCAGGAGAGCATGAGTCAATCGGCACACGCCGCTCACATGCGTGATGGCACCAAAATGGGCGACATCAAGTTCATCGATACGATGGTGAAGGACGGCCTCTGGGACGCGTTCAACAACTATCACATGGGCAGTACGGCCGAGAACATCGCGCGCCAGTGGCAGATCACGCGCGAGGAGCAGGACAAGTTCGCGGTTGCCTCGCAGAACAAAGCTGAAGCCGCGAAGAAGGCCGGCAAATTCAAGGACGAGATCGCACCCGTGACGATTAAGGGTAAGAAGGGCGATACGGTCGTCGACCAGGACGAATACATCAAGGATGGTGTCACGCTTGAGTCCATTGCGAAGCTGCGCCCTGCCTTCGACCCCAAAGAAGGTACGGTCACGGCCGCAAATGCTTCGGGCATCAACGATGGCGCGGCGGTCGTCGTCCTGATGACGGCCGAGGAAGCGAAAAAGCGCGGCATCACTCCGCTCGCGCGCATCGTGTCGTGGGCGACGACGGGCGTCGATCCGTCGATCATGGGCACGGGTCCGATCTCCGCTTCGAAGAAAGCGCTTGAGAAGGCCGGCTGGAAGATCGGCGATCTCGACCTGATTGAGGCAAACGAAGCATTCGCCGCGCAGGCCATTTCCGTGAACAAGGGACTTGGCTGGGACACGGAGAAGGTCAACGTCAACGGCGGCGCCATCGCCATCGGACATCCGATCGGCGCGTCGGGTGCTCGCGTGCTGAACACGCTTCTCTATGAGATGAAGCGGCGCGACGCGAAGAAGGGGCTTGCCACTCTCTGTATCGGCGGAGGCATGGGCGTCGCGCTCTGCGTCGCTCGCGACTGACGCGATAAACGATTTCACGGGCCGGCGTGCCAGCGCGCCGGCCCTTTTTTCACGCACTCGATCTTTTCAACACAAGAAACTCCAAGGGAGAGAAACATGGCACGAGTTGCCCTCGTTACCGGCGGCACGCGCGGTATCGGCCACGCAATTTCAGTCGCATTGAAGAGCGCCGGATATCGTGTTGCGGCGAGCTATGCCGGCAATGACGCTGCGGCGCAGGCCTTCCAGGTCGAGACGGGGATCCCGGTCTACAAGTTCGATGTCGCGAGCTATGAAGCGAGCGAAAAGGCGGTGAAGCAGGTTGAGAAGGATCTGGGTCCGATCGACGTTCTGGTGAACAATGCTGGCATCACGCGCGACACCATGTTCCACAAAATGACGAAGCAGCATTGGGACGAGGTGATCGGTACGAACCTCAACGGCCTCTTCAATGTGACGCGTCCGGTGTGGGAAGGCATGCGCAGCCGCAAGTTCGGCCGTGTCATCAACATTTCGTCCATCAACGGTCAGAAGGGCCAGATGGGCCAGGTCAACTACTCGGCTTCGAAGGCGGGCGATATCGGTTTCACGAAGGCGCTGGCACAGGAAGGCGCGCGTGCCGGCATTACTGTCAATGTCATTTGCCCGGGCTATATCGGGACCGAAATGGTGAAGGCGGTACCGCAGGACGTGCTGGAGAAATCGATCCTGCCGCAGATCCCCGTTGGCCGTCTCGGCGAACCGTTTGAAATCGCGCGCTGCGTGGTGTTCTTGGCATCCGACGACGCCGGCTTCATCACGGGTTCAACGATCACGGCGAACGGCGGCCAGTACTTGGCTTAAGAACCGGTTTCCCCTTGTGAACGCGCGGCGGAGTGTTCCTCTCCGCCGCGCGTTTTCTTTTGGCAGCGCCGCGCACTTCCATAGGGCCGTGAGGCGAGGGTGATCGCTCATGCCGGGGTTTCAGCCGGCCACGAAAAGTTCGTAGAGTTGTCGGCCGAAACTCAATAAGCCCGCAAGCAAACCGACGACGGAGGAAATTCGCGACAGCCAAGTCCAGAACTTCGCCGAACCGATCTGTGTTTGCGCCGTGGGGCCGGGCGTGCGAATCGCGGCGCGGCGGCGGAAGTGCCGAATGAAAAACGAGATGGCTGCGAGCGCGCAGCCAAGGAACGCAAGGGCCGCGGCGATCGGGTTCGTTGCCGCGAGCGCGATTTTGCCCATCGCGCCGACAAGGCCGATCGAAAGAGCCAGTATTGTGAAGAAGACCGCCGCGATCAGATACACGTGTGCCTCCCCAGTGCCGACGGCTGAGAACGTTAATGCCGTAACTCGGTCCGATCAAGGATGCACGTTGGCTGAAGCCGGCTTCAGCGAGGCTCGCATTCGTTCAGCGGCATTCAGCTCCTCGATCAGCTTGCGCGTCTCTGCGACACGCGGCTTTGAGAACGGGGCCATGATCCGATAGGCGACAGGGATCAAGAAGAGCGTGAAGATGGTCGCGAAGCCGAGACCGCCGATGATCACCCAGCCAAGCGCGAGACGGGATTCGGCGCCGGCACCTTGAGCAAAGATCAGCGGCAGAGCTCCGAGCACGGCGGCCGCCATCGTCATCATGACGGGGCGCAAACGGGTGCTCGCAGCCTCGCGAATTGCAGTATCGACGTCCTTACCTTCGTCACGCTGGATATTCGCAAACTCGACGATCAAGATGCCGTTTTTCGCCATGACGCCGACGAGCAGAACGAGGCCGATCAGACTGTAAACGTTCAGCGTGCCGCCGGTGAGGTTTATAGCGAGCGCGGCGGCAGCGAGGCCGAACGGCACCGTGAATATGATCACGAGCGCGCTCATGATGCTCTCGAACTGCGCGGCAAGAACCATGAACACGATCAGAAGGGCAACGGCAAAGACGATGGCCGTGCTTTGCGTGGTTTCGGCGAGTGTCCGCGCTTCGCCGAGCAGCGTGATCGACATGTTCGGCTCGAGCACTTGGGCGGCCGCGGCGCGCATGACCTGCTCCGCTTCCCCGAGGACAACGCCATCGTTCAGCCCAGCGGTTATCACGACGGAGCGCTGACGATCCTCGCGGCTGAGACTTGGTGCGACAGCAACTTCCTGAATCGACACGAGCGAGGACAACGTGACGAAATTTCCGTCCGTGGTCTTCACGAACAAATTGCGCAAATCGTTGGGGTCGTCGATCGGCCGTCCACCCGCTTTCACCTGAACCTGGATGATCTCGTCTTCGATGAACAGGTCAGCGGCTTTCTGGTAGTCGATCATCGCGTTGATCAGGCTTGTGATCGAGTCAATCGGCACGCCGAGCTTGGTCGCGGCCTCGCGGTCTATGCGGACCGATAGCTGCGGCTGGGTGGTCTCATAGTCAGTTCGGACGTTCCGGAAATCGGGAAGCTGTTTCAGCTTCTCGATGAGCTTGGCCGACGTGTCCGCCAGCTTGTCGTAGCTCGGGCCAGAAACGGCGAAACGCAGGCCCTGGCCGCCGCCGCGTATGCCAAGGCTATTTGAGCCGCTCATCGATATTTGCAGGCCGGCGATGTTGGCTAGCTTCTTCTGCAATTCGGATTGGATTTGTTGCTGGGTGCGGGCCCGTTCGCTCCACGGGGCAAGAGCTGCGACAACGAAGGCGCGGTTGGCGCCGCCGTTTCCGATCGAGCTTAGGACGCCGGTCACTTCGCCCGAAACGCGATATGGAGCCAAAATGGCTTCGACGCGTTCGGTCAGCTTCGACATGTAGTCGAGGTTGACGCCTTGCTGCGCGTTGAGCCGGATTCGAATGACACCACGGTCCTCGGTTGGCGTGATCTCTTTTTTCAACGATAGAAAAGTGAGCCAGCCGAGCGCTGCAAATCCCAAGCAGAGCAGAATGATGAGCCAACGCAGCCGTAGGGACACCCCGACGATGCCCATGTAAAGGCGTGTGAGGAGAACGCCGATGCGGCCGAAAATGCCTGCCGGCCGATCGTGGGCCGCCTCGCCGGTACCGAGGCGTGCCGCAAGCATCGGGCAGACCGTCAATGCCACGAGTGACGATATCGTGACGGAGAAGGCGAGAACGAAGCCGAACTCTGAGAACAGGTTGCCGACAACGCCCGGCATGAATGACACCGGGATGAAGACGGCGGCGAGCGTTGCGGTCGTCGAGAGGACGGCGAATACGATTTCCTTCGTGCCGATCACGGCGGCTGCGCGCGGACCCAGGCCCATGGCGCGGTGGCGCGCAATGTTTTCTACGACGACGATGGCGTCGTCCACCACGAGGCCGGTTGCGACAACAAGCGCCAGAAGCGTCAGTATGTTGATCGAGAAGCCAGCCAGCCAGATCGCTGCGAGCGTACCGATGAGTGAAATGGGAATGGAAATTGCCGGTGCCACGGTCGCGCGCATGGACCGCAGGAAGGCGAGCACGATCAGGATCACGATGGCGCTGGCAAGCAGTAGGCTGATCATGACCTCGCGCACCGATTCCCGAATGTAGATCGCATCATCGGATGTGATCGATATTTGGACGCCTTCGGGCAAAGATTTGCGTAACTCGTCAACGGCGGTGCGTACCCCGTTCGAGATGTCGATGGTGTTTGCCTGCGCCTGCCGAATGATCTCGACTCCGACAGCTGTCGTTCCGTCCAGTCGCGTCATGGCGGTCGCTTCTTGGAACGCCCATCGGACGAAGGCGACGTCTTGCACCTTGGTCTGCGCATTGATTTCGAGATTGCCGACATCCTCGGGTGTCGAAACGGGGGCCTCGGCGCGCACCAGGAGCTGCTGGGTTGCGTTTTCTAGAGCGCCCGCGGGCGTCGTCAGCGATCCCTTGCCGATGGCTGTGACGAGATCGTTCAATCCGAGGCCCCGCGCAGCGAGCGCCACCTGGTTGACGCGAACCTCGATAATCTTGTCGCGTAGTCCGTAGGAGTTAGCAGCGGCGACGCCTTCGACAGCGGCAAGGCGGTCCTCGATGACATTCTCGACAAGGTCCGTAAGTTCACCTTCCGACAACTTACCGGAGGAGACCGACATCTGAATGATCGGAGATGCGTCGGAATCGGCCTTCACGACGCGGGGCTCATCCTCCATGTCATCGGGAAGCTGGTTGATGACGCCCGCCACGGCGTCGCGCACGTCCATGGACGCGGTGTCGAGATTCGTGTTGCTGGAAAATTCGATGGTAACGCGGCTCGAACCATAGGAGGAGTTCGAAGAAATGCTCGTTACGCCTTGCACGCGCGAGACGGCGCCCTCGATGATGGCGGTGACCTGGGCGTCCATGCTTTCGGGCGTGGCGCCTGGGTAGCTTGCGCGTACCGACACGACCGGTCGGTCGACATCGGGCAGTTCGCGCACCTCAATGCCCTGATAGGCTGCAAAGCCGGCGATGATGATCAGCAGGTTGAGGACGATGGCCAGAATTGGCCGGCGCACGAAAATGCCGACCCAGCCGCCGTCGCGGGGATCACTCGTTCGCCTTTCTTCACGTTCTTCCATCGGTTCGCTCCCTGTCGCCGTCCTTCGTGAACGCGGTGAAGTTCGTCAGGAGTTTTGGGGCCTGACGGTCTGGCCGGGATTGAGCGAACCTCCCCCTTCGTGAACGACTTGATCTGTTTCCTTCAGGTCGGCGTCGACGTAAACGCGGTCTCCGGTGCGACTGATAATGGCGACCGGGACGCGCTGCACCGTGTTGTCAGACTTCATGCGCCAAACGAAAGCGCCCTGCCGATCCCACTGGATGGCGAGGGCGGGAACGACGGCGGCCTCCTGGCCGGGCAGCTGAATTGAAACCGAAAACGTCGATCCGGGTATAAGGCTGTAGTCTTCGTTTGGGATTTCAGCCCGCACGATGAGCGTGCGCGTGACGGGGTCTATGCGCGTTCCAACGGCTTCGATCTTGCCGTCGTGCACTTCACCGGAGCGCGTGATTAGGTTGGCGCGGACGGGAAGGCCGATCTTCATCGACGAGGCGACCGATTCGGGAACGGTAAATTCGATCAGCAGCGTCGATCGGTCGTCTATGGTCGCCACCGGATTGCCAACGGCCAGATAGTCGCCCGCCTCCAGGTTTGATATTCCCATAATACCGCGGAACGGCGCCTTGATGGTCATGCGATCGAGCTCATCCCGTGCACGCCTTAAAGCGGCGTCCGCGACTTTCAACGCGGTATCCGCCTCGGCGCGTGCCACGCGTGTGACGGTGCCATCGTTGAGCTGCTTGTAACGGTCGACCGTGTCGGCGGCCTGCTGGCGCTGCGCTTCCGCGGTTTCAACCGCAATCACCTCTGGTTCGGCGTCGAGCTTGACGAGCGGATGGCCGGCCTCGACAATCTCTCCGCCCACGAATGAGACGTCTTTGATGACGCCAGCAACGCGTGTCGTCAGCGCAACCTGTTGACGTGCACGAGCCGAGCCGACGGCGGCGACGCGCTCGTTCACGCGCGATTTCGTTATCGCGGTGAGTGTCACCGCGGGAGCAAGGTTCGCCCTGTCGCGTGCGCGCTGTGCGAGCGCGGAGGAAGCTGAAAAACTCGTGACGAGCAATGCAAGCGATGCGGCCGCGATGGCCGTGCATCCGGTGGGAGCAAGCATCCTTGGCATGTTCAATTTTCCCCATGACATAGCGCATCCCCCGAAATGAAAAGCGGGCACACGTGGTTCGGTGCCTGCCGTGACGACCTCTCGCAGCCCCAAGGAAACCGTGCTGACGGTTCTTTTCCGTCGCCGCGATGATGTTTGGGTGACAACGGCGGCCGTGTGGGCAGGTCCCAGTGGCAGCTTCGGGGGATCGATGCCAAAGCTCAAGCAACGTTCGAGGAAAACAAAAGACGTTCGAGCAAACAAAAAAACGCCCCGGACGAGCCAGGGCGTTTTGCCGGGAGAAGTGCTTGTAACTAGCCGCGTAAACGGCTTCTGACGATGCGCGGGAATTCGTCATCTTGGGTTTCATTGGGATAGCTCTGACCGCGCTGTTCGGCCATGTGCTGGCGACCTTCTTCCAAACTGCCCCACCAGCGGTCTGCCGGTGGTGCGTTCGTCGGCGCCGGCTGTTGGACCGGTGGTGCGCCTCGGCCGTAGTTGGGAGCGCGGGCCTGCGGTGGTTGCGGGGCAGCGAACCATGCCTCGATCAGGTCGAGTTCGTCGGCCGAGAGGCTCAGCCCTTGGCTGCGGCAGCGTGCAACCACGAAATTGCGGAAGCGGCTGGCGAACAGGTTCGCGGACGCGCCCTGTTCGAACCACGGATCGCTTTCGCTGACGACTTCCAGGATGAAGCGAAGGTCGTCACGCTTCAGGTCGAGCCCGAACTCGCGCGTCTTCTGCGTGATATTAGCGAGGGTTTGCGATCCCTGCAGGCCGTTGGTGGAGATTTCCTGAGCCATCACGTCGAAGAGCACGCGGTATTCGGCCGGCGCAAGGGCAGGGGCCTGGCAGGCCTCGTGGATACGAGCGATGGACTGCTGGATCTGCGTTGCTTGCTCTGCCGAGCGCGGCGCTGTCGGCGAGGGCACCGGTGCGGACGGCATCGGCATCTGTGCGCGGGGTGCTTCGCGGCGCGGCTCAGGCTGCTGGTACGCAGCCTGCTGCGGCGGACGTGCGGGCTCCACCTGCGGCGCCGCCGGTGCATATGCGGTCATGTCCGGCTGGCGCGGTGCGGGTCTCGATTCGGCAGAAGGCGGTGGCATGCGCATATCGAAGGTCGGGCGTGGCGGAGGTGCCGGCTGGAACGCGCGTTGCGGCGGAGCCTGCTGTACCGTTGGCTGCGGAACGGGCTGCGACTGCAGAGGTTGCGTCGGTGCGGCAAACTTTTCCTGAGTCTGCGGGATGTAGTTTGGCTGCGGTTCGGGCGCGAAGCGCGGTGCCGGTTCGGGGCGACGCTGCTCGATCGCGGGCTGTGCCGCCGGCGCTTGCGACGCGATGAGGCCGGTCGAGGAAATATGCCGGTTGGCGTCGAACGCCATGTAGGGTGGCGTATCGCTCAAATGGATGTCGTCGGGTAGGTCCGAGAGAAGCAGATCGCGGAAGGTGCCGAAGCCGCCCCAGTTCGTGCCAACAGTTCGCTCGCGCCCGACCATGCGGACGGCTCGATCGGCAAGCGTTTCAAGAGGCACGGGCTGCGGAGAGGTGCGGATGATGCCGACGACCTCGGAAACAATAGCGCGGCGGGCGGCATCGACGTCGACGATCTGCTGTGGACCGGGGCCAGTGATCTCGCGTGGCGCCGGATCGGCGGAGACGGAACGACCGTTCAGCAGCATCGCGATCAGGCTCGACTCGCGGATCTCGCCGTCGCTGATCGCGGTGTAGGGCTGTGCAGTGTGATCGTTCGCGAAGACGACGGTGTGGCGCGCATGGGCGCGCAGGCGATGTAGGACGGGGGTGAAGTCGGCGTCGCCCGACAGAATTATGAATTCGTCGAAGTGCGTGTCGTGGTTAAGGATATCGCGAATATCCATCACGATGCGGATATCGGCGGAGTTCTTCATCTGCTGGGTCAGTGGCGGGCAGTCGATGACTTCAAACCCCGAGCGCAGGAAGTGGTGGCGCACGAACGGGAATGAATTCATGTCCGTCGAATTGTCGTGCGCGTTGCGCCGTGGCACGGGGTTGCCATAGCAGCGGTTCATCACCACGCGGCGCTCGCCAGTCACTGCGTAAGGCGATGTCTGAGTAATCAGTTCGCCCGACACAATGCCGGTGATCCAGTGGTGGCTCTCGCGAGCAAAACGCTTCGCGGCCTCTTCGCTCTTGCGCTTGAGCGAGAGGTAGATGTTGTCGTAGTCGACAAACACCGTGGAGAGGATGGGTCCTGAGGACACGCGTTTCATTGACGGCAACCCCCGTAAGCCGGTCGAACTGATTCGTAGGCACTGTTTACGAGTCGCTTCATGCCAGCAAGCAGCGGGCGGTACAGGGTGGCACTCACGCGCGATTATCCCGTGGATTGAAGGTCCTTGCGGCATTCCCGTTGCGCCTCAATGCGGGCGTATGGCGGTGGAAAAATTGAGATTGGCCGGCGGGTGTTGCTCGCGTGCCTCCAAGGCGACGCGGCTACCGCCCTGGTTCGAAATCAGGCGGGGCGAGTGTGAAGCCATCAAAGGAAAATCCAGGTGCGACTGTGCATCCGACGAGGGTCCACGAGCCCAGGCTCTTGGCCCGTTGCCAGTG
This sequence comes from uncultured Hyphomicrobium sp., assembly GCA_964651805.1. Taxonomy (GTDB): domain Bacteria; phylum Pseudomonadota; class Alphaproteobacteria; order Rhizobiales; family Hyphomicrobiaceae; genus Hyphomicrobium_B. The sequence continues at coordinate 453,503 of CAZYXX010000002.1, forward strand.
TCCAATCGGCACGACGGCTTGCGGAAGCTCGCCGCGCGATAACTCCTTGCCGAGGCAGACGGAACAAACGGCGTCGCCAGGAGCGGCAATCTCCAACAGCAGCGCGTCGCCCGCGTAGTGGTGCCAGGTTTCGACCGCATCGACCGTGTGCCAGTGCGATTGCTCGCCGGCTTTGAGGAGAAAATAGATGGCGGTCGACGCGGCCCTTTTGCCATTCGACTCATCATCGCGAAACGTCTCGCGGTAGTGTCCGCCTTCAGGGTGGGGTGCGAGATTTAGCAGTAGGATGACGTCATCCGCCGAAAGGGATGCCGTTTCACAGCTCACGCGTCTACGCCTTGTTCTTCAGTTCGCGAAGCCGTCCGAAAACTTGCCAATCCTCGGCTCCCTCAAGTCCAAGCCGGGCGCGGATGGCGCGCGATTGCGGACGCAGGAACGGGTTCGCCGCCTTTTCCTTACCAAGCAACGTGGGCAGTGTGGGCCGGCCCGCGGCCCGCAGCGATTCGACATCTTTCATGCGCGCTTTCAGCGCTTCGTTTTCAGGCTCGACCTGAAGCGCGAAGCGCCCATTGGAGAGCGTATATTCGTGGCCGCAATAAATCGCCGTGTCGTCGGGCAGCGCTGCAATACGGGTCAACGACTGCCACATCGACTTTGCGTCGCCTTCAAATATCCGGCCGCACCCTAGCGAGAACAGCGTGTCGCCAGTAAATGCCATGGCGCTTTCGGGGAGGTAATACGTCACGTGCCCGATCGTATGGCCCGGGGTCTCGATGACCTCAACCGGTTGACCGGCAAACGTGAGCTTCGAGGCGGGCGTTACGGGAATTGCGAGTTCCGGTATGCGACCTTCCTCAGCCTCCGGACCGATTACGCTTGCACCGTAGAACGCTTTGAGCGCCCTGATGCCTCCGGTGTGGTCGTTGTGATGGTGCGTTACGAAGATGTGCGTCAGGCGCCAGCCGCGCTCGGTGAGCGCCGCCTTTATGGCCTCGGCGTCCGGCGCGTCGATGGCTGCGGTCTGTCCGGATTCCGGATGATGCAGCAGAACGCAATAGTTGTCGGATAGGCAGGGAATGAGGGCGACGACGAGTGAAACCATGATCGAAGGAATCTGATGGCCACGAGGCCCCGTGTCAAATTTGATATTATTGAGGCCACAGACATTTGGGTCAGCGGCTGTTTCTGCTGGCGTCAATCGGCTACAGGGTAAGGGCGAAGGTCTCCGGCACATTGCAACCTAAAGCATGACGCTCGACGCGAAGAACCTGCGGGATTTCTATAGGACACCACTCGGGCAGGTGGTGCGCCGCCAACTTTCGTCGCATATCCGCGGACGCTGGAAGTCCGTGCATGGCGAGACGCTGGTCGGGGCAGGGTTCGCCGCTCCCTACCTCGGGTCGTTCCGTTCGGAGGTCCAACGTCTGTGCTGTCTGATGCCGGCGCGACAAGGTGCCGTCGTGTGGCCGGCGAGTGGGCGCTGCCAGTCCGTACTTGTCGAAGAGCGGTATTGGCCGGTCCCCGATGCGACCGTCGACAGGATGCTCGCGATCCACTGCCTGGAGCAGTCGGAGCGGGCTGGTTCCCTGTTGAGGGAGATGTGGCGGGTCCTGAAACCGGACGGCAAGCTACTCCTCGTCGTGCCGAACCGGCGCGGGCTTTGGTCGCGCATGGATATCACGCCGTTTGGGCACGGCCTTCCCTATAGCCGAGGCCAGCTCCAGACAGAGCTGACGGACGCGCTGTTCACGCCCGCTGACATGGGGGAGGCGCTTTATTTCCCGCCCATCGACAAGCGTGTGGCGCTGCGCGTGGCGCCGGCGCTTGAGCGCTTCGGAACAAAGTTTTCGCTCGGAATCGCGGGCGTCATCATTGTGGAAGCTCGCAAGGAACTGGTGGCACCTATCGCCGGCGGCCTCAAGACGCGCGAGGTCAACGTGCTCAATCCGCTGGAAAGCGGAGCTGGAAATGGCGGGTCGCGAACTGGGAGCGTGCGCGCGTCCGGGCAGACGGTGGTGTCGGTCGAATAGCACGATCTATCGTGCCGGCCCCTTCAACAGAAACACGGCCTTTTCTCCGAGCAGATTCTGCGTCGAGATCGACCACTTGATCGGAAGGCGGCGGCCGGCCGCGTTAAATGCGACAGCTTGCTCGACGACGGCACCGACCGTTGTGCATAGGTCGGCGAAGTCGCGGATCGTGCAAAGATGCGCGTTTGGGCTCAGGTACCAAGTGTCCGGCAGGTTGCGCGTCTCCGGCATGCGGCCGGTAAAAAGAAGCTTCGAGCGCACCTCCCAATGGCCGAAATTCGGGAATGATACGATGGCGCGTCTTCCGATGCGCAGCAGGTTTTCAAGCACGGTCTTGGGGTGACGCGTCGCCTGAATGGTGAGCGACAGGATGGCGTAGTCGAACGCCTGGTCGGGGTAGTTGGCAAGGTCCTGGTCGGCGTCGCCTTGGATCACCGAAAGGCCGTGGGCAACGCAGGCATTGACCTTGTCGCGCTCGATCTCGACGCCACGGCCATCGACCCCTTTTGTCGCTGCGAGCAACTGCAGGAGCTCGCCGTCGCCGCAGCCGACATCGAGTACGCGCGAACCCGGCTCGACCATTTCGGCGATCAGCAGATGGTCGACGCGCGGCGGCCTTGACGTTGTTGTGCCTGGGGGTGAGTGGGAAATATCCGTCACGCGCGCCCCTCCGGCGCGGGGGCCAGCCCTCGCTTCATTGCTGCCGCACTCAGGAAGCCGCGGATCGTCTTGAAGAACGTGGGCTCTTCGAGAAGAAATGCGTCGTGGCCTTTGTCGCTGTCGATCTCGACGAAGGAGACGTTGGCCGCAACGGCGTTCAAGGCCTGCACAATGGCGCGGCTCTCGCGCGTCGGGTAGAGCCAGTCTGACGTGAACGACACAACGCAGAAGCGCGTCTTCGTGCCGCGAAAAGCATTGGCAAGAACCTGGCCGTGCTTTTCGCGCAGATCGAAATAGTCCATCGCGCGCGTGATGTAGAGGTAGCTGTTGGCGTCGAAGCGATCGACAAACGTCGAGCCCTGGTGGCGCAGATAGCTTTCGACCTGGAAGTCGGCGCTGAAAGAGAAAGTCTTGGTGTCGCGGTCCTGCAGATTGCGGCCAAACTTCTGGTGAAGCGCTTCTTCCGACAGATACGTGATGTGGGCGGCCATGCGAGCGACCGCCAACCCGTTCTTCGGCGTGGTTCCGGCAGCGTAATAGTTGCCTCCAGCCCAGTTGGGGTCGGCCATCACGGCCTGCCGCCCGACTTCGTGGAAAGCGATGTTCTGAGACGAGTGCCAGGCTGCAGCCGCTATAGGTGCGGCGGCAAAGACGCGCTCCTTATAGCGAGCGGCCCATTCCAGCACCTGCATGCCCCCCATCGACCCGCCAATGACGCAAAAGAGCTGATCGATGCCGAGCTTGTCGATTAGGCGCGCCTGGGCTTCCACCATGTCGCCGATGGTGATGACGGGAAAATCGAGGCCATAAGGTTTGCCCGTCTTGGGATTGATGGAAGCCGGCCCGGTCGATCCCATGCAGCCGCCCAGAATGTTGGCGCAGATGACAAAGAAGCGGTTGGTGTCGACCGCCTTGCCCGGGCCAACGAGGCTCGTCCACCAGCCAGGCTTACGCGTGATGGGGTGGTCGCTTGCAACATGTTGGTCACCGGTCAGCGCATGGCAGACTAGGATGGCATTCGATTTGTCGGTGTTGAGTTCGCCGTAGGTCTGGTAGGCGATGGCAAAGGGTGCCAGATCCTGCTGGCACTCCAGGCGAAGCGGCTCGTTCTCGCCGAACCTCGCCACGGGACTTGAGGGGTTGTGGACCTCGTTCCAACGCGGCTCTGCCAAGGCAGTCAGTTCTGGCGTGGCGGCGCTCATTGGGGCTGTTTCGTCCAGGGGGTTCGAGGTTTGTGCGTTAGCTAGGTCGGCGCTGGTTAAAGTCAACTTTAATCTTTGATTCCAAGCGGGCGTGCCCCTATCAATGCGCGCGGCCAAAGGCCGACAATCAGAACGATGTGAGACCCTTAACACTATGCCGACGCGCGGCCCGACACCACGACCCGGAATCCTTGAAATCGATGCCTACGTGCCCGGCGAAAGCAAGGTACCAGGCGGCATCGTGCCGGCGAAGCTTTCCTCCAACGAAACGCCGCTTGGCCCAAGCCCGCTCGCGATCGAGGCCTATCGTGCGGCCGGGGGCGAACTTGAGCGCTACCCTGACGGACAGGCGACTATCTTGCGCCAGGCGATCGCGCACCGCTATGGCCTGGACGTCGGGCGCATCGTGTGCGGCTCGGGCTCGGATGAGCTGTTGAGCCTCATTGCGCACGGTTACCTTGGTCCGGGCGATGAGGCGATCTATACAGCCCACGGCTTTCTGGTCTACCGCATCGCCATTCTTTCGAACGGTGCGACGCCCGTGGTGGCGCCTGAGCGGAACCTCCATACCGATGTAGATGCGATCCTTGAGCGCGTCACGGACAAGACGCGTGCCGTATTCGTGGCGAACCCAAACAATCCGACGGGAACGTATATTCCGATCGACGAAATTCGCCGGCTGCGGGCGGGCTTGCGCGCGGACATCCTGCTCGTGCTGGATGCGGCCTATGCAGAGTACGTGGGCCGGAACGACTACGAGGCGGGCTTGGAACTCGTCGCGACGACGAACAACACCGTCATGACGCGCACGTTCTCCAAAATCCATGGCCTCGCGGCGTTGCGCATCGGCTGGGCCTATTGCGCTCCGGCCGTTGCGGACGTGCTCAACCGGATTCGCGGCCCCTTCAATTTATCGTCAGCGGCAATCGCAGCCGGCGCGGCAGCGATCGCCGACAACGCGCATCTTGAACGCGCAAAGGCGCATAACGATCAGTGGCTGCCGTGGGTCACGCAAGAGATCACGCGGCTAGGTCTAAAGGTGACGCCGAGCGTCGGCAATTTCGTGCTCTTTCACTTTCCCGATGCAGGGGTGAGAACGGCGGCCGAGGCCGATGCGTTTCTCAAGTCGCAAGGCGTGATCGTGCGCAAAGTTGGCGCTTACGGCTTTCCCAACGCGCTTCGCATGACGATCGGTTCGGAAAGCGACAACAAGCGTGCGCTGGCGGCCCTCACCGCCTACATGGCGAGTGAGGCCTGATGGCATCCAGCGAAAACAGCGCACAGGCGCCGATGTTCAAGAAACTGGCGCTGATCGGTATTGGGCTCATCGGCTCGTCCATCAGCCATGCGGTGCGTCGCGGCGGGCTTGTCGGTGAGGTCGTTGGGTCGTCGGCCACCGCGGCAACGCGGGACAAGGCCGTCGAGCTTGGTCTGGTGTCGCGTTGCTATGAGAATCCAGCGGACGCCGTTGACGGTGCCGACCTCGTTATCCTGTGCGCGCCGGTCGGCGCTTACAAACGCATCGCGGAGGCGATCGGACCGCGGCTCGCGCCCGGTGCGATCGTTTCGGACGTTGGCTCGGTAAAGGCCGCAGTGGTCCGCGACGTCAGTCCGCATATTCCGGACCATGCGCATTTCATCGCCGGGCATCCAATCGCGGGTACTGAGCAGTCAGGTCCTGAGGCCGGTTTCGCGGAACTATTCGACGGGCGATGGTGCATCCTGACGCCGGACGCAGACTGCGATCGCATGGCGCTGGCGAAGATCGAAAGTTTCTGGCAGGCGCTGGGCTCGCGTGTCGAAATCATGACCGCGGAGCATCACGACCTGGTTCTGGCGATCACCAGCCACGTGCCGCACCTCATCGCATTCAACATTGTCAACACGGCTGCGCATCTGGAACGCGTGACGGACAGCGAAGTCATCAAATTCTCCGCAGGTGGCTTCCGAGATTTCACGCGCATCGCGGCGTCCGACCCGGTGATGTGGCGCGACGTGTTCCTCAACAACAAGGAAGCAGTGCTCGAGATGCTGGGGCGCTTCTCGGAGGATCTCGTCGCCCTGCAGCGTGCGATACGGTTTGGCGATGGGGAAAGTCTGGAGCGCACATTCGTGGAGGCGCGCGCCGTACGCCGCGGCATCATTCAGGCGGGCCAGGATACGGCCGCGCCCGATTTCGGACGCCGCAAGCCGAAGTAAGATAGCGCGAAAAGTTCAGCGGGAACTTGCCACGAACTGTGCCGTACGCAGGTCGATTTCGACGGCGTGGGCCTCCTGCTGCGTGGATGCAAGCAGATGAACGTGGACCTCATCGGCGCCGAGCGAGGCCGCCCGTTGGCGAATCTCGGCCAGATTGATGGTCGGAATTTCGTTCGTCAGCCGGCCGATAGCGAGCACTGTGCGCTGTGTCGGCCCTTCGCGACGCACCAGCACATAGTTGGCGGCGTCAAGCGGCGGGCAATCGAAGAGGCTATAGACCGTATGCACGTAGCGGCGGCCTGTGGCACCCGTCCAGAAATGGAAACGGGCGCCTTGCTCGCTCGTGCCTACAGCGACGGCGGACGTGACTCTTTCGGCGGACAACCCGAAGCGACTGGCCCGAACGTCGGCCAGCCGGATAATTTCGGCACTCATAACGCAACACCCCTGTTCGACCTTGTTGGCCGGACACTGCTTTTTGGTTTGTCGTCATAGCCCGCCGAAAGTGAAGGATCGCCGAGTTTTGGAGCCGAAATGCGGCCTATCGGGCGGCGACGCGCCGCCATGGTGAAAGAATTGTTGAGATCCGCGCCGGGGCTGAACACGCTCCACAGGTTATCGGCGCACGGATGGTAAGCGGACGCTAAACGCGGCTTGGCGGTGACAAGCTGTTGCTAACGCGGGTTAGCGCGCGGTTATCCGCAATGGGAGTATTGGCAGGTGCTGCACGTCCAGCAACCTTCGATGCGCCGGAGGCTTCGCTCGCCGCAGCGCGGGCAGTGTCGGGCAGAGGACATGGCCAGCGTACCTGGGCCGGCGCCGCCGGATGTTTCGCCGGGCTTGGCCAGCGTCGTCACGGCGCGGGAGCGCGCGGGTTCATCTGGCTGCACGTCCTCTCCGCCGCCCGGAACGAGGAAGCCGATCCGGATCAGGTGTTCCTCGATGACGTCGCCGATGGCCGCAAGCAAGCTCGGCACATAGCGTCCGCCCATCCAACGGCCGCCCTCGGGATCGAAGACAGCCTTCAGTTCCTCGGCGACGAAAGCGACATCGCCGCCGCGACGGAACACGGCGCTGATCATGCGCGTGAGCGCGACCGTCCAGGCGTAGTGTTCGAGGTTCTTGGTGTTGATGAAGACTTCGAACGGGCGGCGGCGGCCGTCACGAACGATATCGTTGATGGTTACGTAGAGGGCGTGCGCGCTTGCGGGCCATTTGATCTTGTAGGTGACGCCTTCCAGTGCCGCGTCGCGCTCCAGCGGTTTCGTCATATAGACAACGCCCGCTTTTGTATCGGTCGGGGCGGGGAGCGAGGACGTGGGCACCTTCGCCGAAGCTGTCTCGTGCGCCGATCCAGCCGTTTCCTGTCGCGTCAGCACCGCGCCGGTAATTTCGTTCGGCCGGTAGGTCGTACAACCCTTGAGCTTAAGGTCGTAAGCCTTGGCATAGATATCGCGGAAGTCCTCAAAACCCATTGCTTGCGGGCAATTGATCGTCTTGGAGATGGCGCTGTCGACATGCGGTTGCAGCGCGGCCTGCATCGCCAGATGCTGGGCAGGCGTCAGTTCCTCGGCGGTCACGAAGGCGGCGCTCAGAGGGGCATCACCACCAAACTCGGCGCGGAATTTTCGGTAAGCGAAGTCCTGCACGACTTCCTCGTGCGCGCCGCTGTCGCCGCCCAGCACACGACGGCGGTATGTGAAGTCGAACACGGGTTCGACGCCGCTCGATACGTTGCCGGCGAGCAGCGAAATGGTGCCGGTCGGCGCGATCGAGGTCACGCAGCCATTTCGAATGCCTTTTTCGGCAACGCGGGCCCGTGTCGCGTTGGCCAACTGCGCCACGTTGGGGCGAGCGAGGAAGGCATCACGGTCAAATAGCGGAAATGTCCCTTTTTCAGAGGCAAGCTCGGCGCTCGCGAGATAAGCGGCATTCTGGATGGCGGACATCCAGGCGGCGGCCTGAGTACGCGCTTCCTCGCTGCCGTAATGCAGGCCGCGGAAGATCAAGGCATCGGCGAGGCCGGTGATGCCAAGCCCGATCCGGCGCTTGGCTTGCGCTTCCCGTTGCTGTGCGGGCAACGGGTAGCGCGACACGTCTATTACGTTGTCGAGCATCCGAACTGCTGTCGCGATACGGGCTTCGAGCTTGGCGGTGTCGATCGACGCCTTGTCGGTGAATGCATTCTCGACAAGCGGCGCCAGGTTGATTGAGCCGAGAAGGCATGCGCCGTAGGGCGGCAATGGCTGTTCACCGCACGGGTTTGTGGCCGAGATCGTTTCGCAGTAGGCGAGATTGTTCACCGTGTTGATGCGGTCGATGAAGATCACGCCGGGCTCGGCGTAGTCGTATGTCGCGCGCATGATCTGGTCCCAAAGCGCACGCGCGGGAAGTGTCTTGTAAACCTTGCTGGCGAAGACGAGGTCCCACGGTTCGTCGTTGCGCACGGCGGCCATGAAGGCGTCGGTCACAAGCACCGAGAGATTGAAGTTGCGCAACCGCGTCGCATCGCCTTTGGCGGCGATGAAATCCTCGATATCGGGATGATCGCACCTCAGCGTCGCCATCATGGCGCCGCGGCGCTGGCCGGCCGACATGATCGTACGGCACATGGCGTTCCACACGTCCATGAAGCTGACTGGTCCCGATGCGTCGGCGCCGATGCTTTTGACCAGCGCACCCTTCGGACGAAGGGTCGAGAAGTCGTGGCCTATGCCGCCGCCTGCTTGCATTGTCAAAGCCGCGTCCTTCACGCTGTCGAAGATGCTGTCGAGGCTGTCGCCAATCTCGCCCAGAACGAAGCAATTGAAGAGCGTGACGTTCCGGTCGGTGCCGGCGCCCGCCAAGATGCGGCCTGCGGGCAGGAAACCGAAGTCCCCCATCGCGTCCTCGAAGCGGCGGGTCCAGGCCCGCCGCGCCCGCTTACCGCCTTTCTCAACGGAAGCCGCGGCGGCCGCGACGCGGCCAAAGGTGCCCGCAAGGTCTGCATCGGTGGGCAACTCAGCCGTTCCCGCAAAGCGGTATTTCTGCCGCCAGATCAGGTCGGAGATGGGGTCAAGCGCCGGGGCGTTACGCATGGCGGATAGATGGGTATTTTCGGAGCCAACACAATGATGTTCATCATATGTTCTCAAGCTTTAAGTGTCAAGCGGGAGCTGACTGTCGCGGGTTCGGAAGTGGCGGCGGATTGGCACTTTCGGCGGCTTCTCGGATGAGGCGGGCGCTCGCTTCTTCGATCGCACTCTCTATGCGGCGGCGAAACTCTGTACGCGGCAGGCCGGGCGGCACGGGCTCAAGGAATTCGACGACGATCGTGCCGGGATAACGCCAGAGGCTCCGCCTGGGCCAGAACAGACCGGAGTTAAGCGCCAAAGGGACCGTCGTCGTGTTGAGTGCCTCATAGAGCGCGATGTAGCCCGGCTTGTAGTCGGGCGGCGTGCCGGGTGCGGTGCGCGTGCCTTCGGGGAAGATCAGAACCTCGCGATCGCGGGCGAGTCGGTTCTTGGCTTCGCGGATCAACGACTTCAACGCGGTTGAGGCCTTTTCGCGTTTGACCAGAATGTGGGCGAACTTGATGCAGAACCACCCGTAGAAGGGGATCCACTTCAACTCGTCCTTCAGCACGATCGCGGGATCGCGAAAGAGCGGAATGAGACCGAAGGTGTCCCAGGCGGATTGATGCTTCGCAATGACGAGGCATCCATGCGCGGGCAAACGTTCGTGGCCCCGAACTTCAAGCTTGGTTCCGCAGATAAGACGCAGCAGCGCCACGCAGGTCGCGCCGTGCACCTCCAGGCCCTTCATGGCCCAACGACGTGGCGCGAACAGCAGCCAGGAGCCGATCAGCAGGAACAGCGCGGTCGTGATGTAAAAGACGGCAGTGTAGATGAGCGAGCGCAGAACAACGGCGAGACCCGGCCGCTGCGCCGGTGCGGCACCCGCCTCAGCCATCGGCGCGTTTCGGCGGCGCCACTGCCACCGACCTGTCGCCGCTGAGCCCCATGACGCGCTGCGCGGTAAGACGTGCGACTGCTGGCAGGAACTTCAGATATTCCGACATCAGCAGTTTCGTCGTTCCGACGTGCAACCACCAACCGGTGTCGGGGAAGGTCGGCGGCGTGACGGCGACGGGCACAAGCGTCACGCCGGGCATTGCGAGCGCGAGCTCAGCGAGACTTCGGGGCATGTGGTAGCTAGAGGTCACAACGAGCAGGCGCGAGTATCCGTTGGTGTTCGCCCAAGTGCGCGTTTCATCCGCGTTGCCGACGGTGTCGAGGGCCTCGTAACCGATGTCGACGCAGCAGTTCACGACGTCACGATGAAGTCCGGATATGCGACGGATGTCCTCGCGCGAGACCTTGCGGTTGACGCCGGATATCAACATGCGCTTCGCACGTCCTTCAGACAAGAGCTTGGCGCCGACGTGGATGCGATTGTCGCCACCCGTCAAGACGACGATGCCATCAGCCTTCTCCCAGCCGCCGATGGCGTCTCTCGTGACCGATGTTGCGAAGAGCACGAAACCGAACGCGAAGAGCCCTGCGGCTACGGCCGCCAACAGGACTACAGCGCGTGTCATCGATTTCATTTTTAAAGCGCCTCGGAGCCCGCGTCGGGACTCAATTTTCATCCATTGCAATCGAATTCTAGCCGATTTGGCCCGGCTTATGGCAAGCTATCGGGCGTTGTTTATCAATAATCGCGACCCGGCCAAGGCCGAATTGGGGCCCATGCACAACCTCGGGTCAACATTGGGCTCAATGCTGGCTATTTAGTATGCGGTAGACGCCGACGCGCGAGGTGATCATGCACAATGCGGCAATGATCGCCACCACAAGACCGAGCAGGACGTAACCGGCGGCGTCGAGCGAACCTGTCCCGATCAGCCGCTGCATCTCGACGGCGCTCACCGAGCCGCCGCCCAAAATTTCCATGATAGCAGGCATGCCGATGAAAACGAGCATGGCGAGGACGGCGCCGACAATGCCGGCCTTGATGCCGAGCCTCAGGAAATGCTTTTCGAATTCGCGGGCTATGAAGCGGTCGGTTGCGCCGACGAAATGCAGGACTTCGACGATCTCGCGGTTCGATGCCATCGCGCTCTTGGTGGCGGAAACGATAATTGCCGTCGTCGCCGCGGCGACGAGCGCGAGGATCGCTATGCCGCCAAGTGCGAACGATCGCGTCACGGCGCGGATCTGCTGCTGCCAGCGGCGGTGGTCGTCCAAGGACACGCCCTTGAAGTCGCGTTCCAGAACCTTGCCGATCTCGGTGAGGTCTGGCGGGGATGAGCGGTCCATTTCGATTGCGATGAGGCGTGGCACCGGCAATGCCTTCAGCGCTTCGGACGAGCCCAGCCACGGCTCCAGCAATTGTGTCGAATTTTCCAGACTCAACGCGCGTGCACGCTCAACGCCCGTCTGCTTTTCCAGAAATGTCACGACCTCAGCGACAGCCTTATCGGGATCACTGTCGGGTTGCGGTGTCACCTGGACGGTCACTTCGCTGGCGATGTCGCGCAGCCATGCGTCGGAGGATTGCTTGATCATCCACACCGCGCCCGCAGTCAGACATGCGAGAAAGCACATGATCGCGATCACGAGCGTGAGCGAGCGGCCCGTAACAGATGCCGGCGGTACCACAGGCGCGGTTGTTTTCATCTTGCGGCCCCGGTCCTTCTCTCGGGCCGGTGCGTAGAGTTCGCGACTCGCATCATCGGTCGGTTGCGTATCGGCCTGCAGTGGCGGAGCCGGGTAGGGTTGCGCGTAACCGGATGCCGGGTCGGTTGGTGCCGCGGTGACCGGGTCGTCATAAAGATCGTAGCCCGGCGGCGCCAGTTGCGGCTTGGGACGGCCGGAGTATCGGTCAGATGATCCGGACATGACCCTTGTGAACCTCGATACGCGGCGCTTTGAACTGCCGCATCAATTGATGGTCGTGCGTTGCGATCACGACCGACGTGCCAAGCCGGTTGAGTTCGACGAAGAGGCGCAGAAGGCGGCGCGCCATCTGCGGGTCGACGTTACCGGTCGGTTCGTCGGCGAGCAGAACCTCGGGCTTGCCAATGACGGCGCGTGCGATGGCCGCGCGTTGCTTCTCACCGCCCGAGAGCGATGAAGGACTAGCATACATCCGGTCACCCAGACCAACCCATTGCAGCAGATCCGTCACGTCCTCGCGGTAGTCTGCCGGCTTTTTGCCGATCACCTGCAAGGGCAGAGCAACGTTCTCCCAGACCGTCAGATGGTCGAGGAGCCGGAAATCCTGGAATACGATGCCGATCCGGCGGCGCAGCTGAGCACGTTTCTTCGTGCCAACGCGGCTTACGTCCTCGCTGAACATTTGGATGTTACCGCGCGAGGGGTGCAGTGACATGAACATCAGTCGCAAAAGCGACGTCTTGCCGGCACCGGATTCGCCATGGAGGAAGTGAAATGAGCCGGGCCGAAGGTGAAAGTTCACGTCCGTCAGAACCTCGGGTCCGCGGTCGTACTTCAGGCCGACATTCGTCAAGCGAATCAAGCGAAAAATGCCTTAGTCTCAATGGGCAGGAAGATCAGGAGGGTCTTTGCCGCCCTATAGACACGGGTTTGACGTTTGGATCAATCGATCACGAATGTGGCGGGCTCGTGTACACGTTTTTTACCCTCCTGCCCGCCCGTAGCTGGTAGACGCTTTGGATAGGGCCGCAGAGCTCCCGAACCGCCTTTGGCAGAAAGACTTGTGAATGACCGAAACGACCGCGGGTCCCCGGATCGAACCGATTTTCGAGGCCGATGCGATCTCGCGCCGACTGAGCGAACTTGCCGCCGAGATCGCGGTGCAAAAGCCCGAGAACTTGCTTGTCGTCGCCATCCTGAAGGGAAGTTTCGTTTTTGCCGCAGACCTCATCCGGGCGTTGAATCGCGCCGGCCTTGCGCCCGAAGTCGATTTTCTAACGCTGTCCAGCTACCGCAAGAGCAGGATGTCATCCGGACAGGTGACGATTCTGCGGGATCTGGATTTGGACGTTCACGGCCGCCACGTCATTCTGGTGGACGACGTGCTCGATTCAGGTCGTACGCTCGCGTTCGCCAAGGACTTGCTGGCCGCTCGCGGAGCTGCCCGCATCGAGGCCTGCGTGTTGCTGGACAAGCAGGCGCCGCGCGCCGTCAACGTCACGGCTGACTATTTCGCCTTTGCATGCCCGAACGTGTTCGTGGTCGGCTACGGCATGGACGTCGCGCATCGCTATCGCGAACTGCCCTTCGTCGGCCGGATCGTGGATTGAAGAAAGAGGGGGCGGCGATGGCAACCATACTTCTGGCAGATGATGATGCCTCGGTGCGCGATCTCGTCAGCCGCGCGTTGAAGAGCGACGGTCACGTCGTGCACGTCACGCATGACGGCGGCGAGGCGTTGGAGCACTTGATCGCTAACGCGGCGGCGATTGATCTGATCGTCAGCGACGTCGACATGCCGCAACTCGACGGCATCTCGCTCGCCGGCAAGGCGCTAAAGCTCAAACCAAACCTCGGAATCGTCTTGATGAGCGGATTTGCCGGTCAGCTCGATCGCGCGAGTGACCTCGACGGCAAACGCATCGTTTCCATCTCGAAGCCGTTTACGCTGGAGCAGATCCGGCAGGTCGTGAAGCAGGTCCTTGCCTGATCATGTTTGCGCTCGAGGCGTCCGCGACATTCGCCGCTGATGCCGCAGCGTATACACACCGGCAGCGACAAGAAGTGCGATACCCAGCATTTGCAGCCGGTCCGGCCATTCGCTCCAGACGAGCCAACCTATCGCCAGCGAATAGAGGATGATCGAGTAGCGGAAGGGTGAGACGACTGCGATCGTTCCGAAGCGCATAGCGACGATTGACAACGCGTATCCCGTTGCCAAGAAGCTGCCGCCTAAGGCCGCAAGCAAAGCTTCCCTTGGCGCAGGCCAGACCCATTTCTCAAACGGCAGCATCAGAAGTCCCGCGGAGATTACGCCGACTGCCGAGAGCAGCGTCAACGTGAGCGTCGGAACGGCGTTTCCGATGCGTCGCGTTATCAGGTCGCGTGCGGCGACAAGAACGACAGACACCAGGATCAATCCCGCTTCCGGGACAAATGCGCTGGTGCCAGGTCGCGCAATCAGCAGCACGCCGAAGAAGCCCGTTGCGATCGCGGCCCAGAGCGGCCAGCCGGCATGTTCCTTCAGCACGACAACGGCGATGGCGGTGATAACCAGCGGCAGGACTTGCGAAATCGCGTTGGCGTCGGCGAAGGGCAGCGCAAGAAGGCCGATGAGGAAGAAGATCGTTGATGCGATCTCGGCCAGCGTGCGCCAGGCGACGAGGGCGGTCGGCGCCGCCGCGGGCCATGAGAGGCCGCCGCGCCAGAGTGCGTAGGCGAGCACGATAAGGCTTGCGGAGACATTGCGCATCACGATGACCTCGCCGAGCGGAAGGCGCTCGGTTGCGAGTTTCACGCAGGTGTCATTGGCACAATAAGCCAGCATAGCCGCAAGCATTGTAATGATGCCGACGACGTTGCCGTCGTGACCCAGGCGGGGCTCGGCATCCCAGTGCTTCATGATGGCGTGAACGCTCGCGGCCTGCAGGTGGACGAGGCCGCTCTATTCCATGCTTTGCGGAATGAGGGAAGTCTCGCGCCCTAACCGCCGGTGACGCTCATGTGGCGGCCGACGGCCGGCGTTTTCGAGCGGCGGTCAATGACGAAGTCGTGCCCCTTCGGTTTGCGGGCGATGGCCTCAAGGATGGCCGCATCGAGTGCGACGTCCTCGGTTGAGGCGCGCAGCGGTTTCCTGAGGTCGGCGGCGTCTTCCTGGCCGAGGCACATGTAAAGCGTGCCGGTGCACGTCAGCCGAACGCGGTTGCAGCTTTCGCAGAAGTTGTGCGTCAGCGGCGTGATGAAGCCCAGGCGACCGCCGGTTTCTTTCACCGTCACGTAACGCGCGGGTCCACCGGTGCGGTAGGCGCACTCTTCGAGCGTGAAGCGATCCATCAGGCGGGCGCGTACGACTGAGAGCGGCAGGTACTGATCCGTGCGATCCTCACCGATGTCGCCGAGCGGCATGGTTTCGATCAACGTCAGGTCGGCGCCGCGTCCGTGGGCGAAACGGATGAGGTCGTCCAATTCGTTCTCGTTGATGCCTTTCAACGCGACCGTGTTGATTTTGACCTTCAGTCCCGCGGCTTCGGCGGCGTCCAGTCCGCGTAGCACTGCATCTAGGTTGCCCCACCGCGTGATCGTTTTGAACTTGTCAGCGTCCAGCGTGTCGATCGATACATTGACGCGTGCGACACCTGCCGCCCTCAGGTCGCGGGCGTGCTTCTCAAGCTGGCTGCCGTTGGTCGTCAATGTAAGCTCATTGAGCGCGCCGCTGTCCAAATGTCGGCCCAGGGAACGGAACAGCGACAGGATGTTCTTGCGCACGAGCGGTTCACCGCCGGTGATGCGCAGACGCCGCACGCCGTGACGGACGAATGCGGAGCACACACGGTCAAGTTCCTCGAGCGACAGCAGATCCTGCTTGGGCAGGAAAGTCATGTGTTCCGACATGCAATAGACGCAGCGGAAGTCACACCTGTCTGTGACGGACACACGCAAATAGCTGATCGCCCGCCCGAAGGGGTCGATCAAATTCGCATTGGTTGGACGGGCTGCAAGGCCTGCCATTTTGGGGCGCGTCTCCGGTGAACAGACCCGTTAGCGATCATATCGGGTCATTCTGCGTCAAGGGCAAGGTCAGCGCCAGCGCTTCTGGACCTGGAAAGGTCGCCACGGCTCGGCAATGAAGCCCATGCGCGTCGCTTTGCCGTTGCGTGCCGAGGGCTGACGCGCAAGCCGCAGGACATGGTTTTTCAGCTCGCTCGCCGACAGATCCGGCCGGATCGCCAGGAGGCGCGCGGCGAGTGCCGCGAGTCTCGCCATAGCAATATCTCCGTCGGGCTTGAAAGGGAAAAGCGGTCCGGAGGCCCCGAAATTCGTGAGCGCACCCGCTTCCGTCGCAACGTCGACCGAGCGTTCGCCCCAGCTCGATTCATCATAGATGCTGCCGTCGGCACGGGCTGCGGCGACGACGATCAGGTTGGGTTCCGATCCTTTGGTGTTCGCGCCGTGGTCGAGGTTACTATTGAATTCTCCCGCAGGAACAATGAACAGTTGATTGGGGAACCGGCGCGCCGCGGCATTCAACACACCGATATCGGCATCCTGGGCATATGGATGCTGCACCGCAATGATGCGCGATGGGCTCGTAGCGGCATAAGCAATAGCCTTGGCGATCGCGGCCGGGTCGTTAAAGCTGGTGCGGATCGCGACGAGACGGCAGGCTTCCGACTCCGTCAGCAGGATGCGCGCCGCCGCCGTGCCGGGGTGGCTGTAATTCTCTGTTTCGTAGATGTGCAGCACTTTGTACGGGCGACGGTCGTCGTCCTGAAAATCGTAGCCAATGATCTCGCCCTCTCCGTCGCGGGCGAGGCGCTGGGAGATCCCGCCTTCGCGATAGTCGAGGCCTGGGCCGATGATGGCGACGGCGACGCCGCCGGGATCGAAGCCCGCCGGCACCGGCGGGTCGATCGTGGGGCCGGCCACTGCCACCGTCGCAATGAGTGCCGAAAGCGCTGAAATTCTTCCCCTCATGCCCGCCGCCTTTCCGCTGTGAAGGGGCCGCAGGTTTTTTCGATCAGGCTGGCGATGCCGGCAATATCGTCCAAAGCAAGAACCGGCTTGCCGTGGCCATCGATGGGGTGGTCGCTGGCGATGCCGACAATGTGGGGGTCGCCGGCCGCGAGGAGTTTTTCGGACGCGACGGCAGTTCTGCGCACCTCGATCTTGGGGATTGAAGCTGACTTGTAACCTTCCACCAGGATCAAATCGGCCGGCGCGAGGCGTACGGCCACATCCTCCAATGTGGGCTCGCCCCGCCGTTCAATCTCTTCGATAATCGCGAGACGCGAACCCGACACGATTGCGGTTTCGGCGGCACCGGCCCGACGATGGCGAGCCGTGTCACTTTCCGGCCGGTCGATATCGAACTTGTGATGGGTGTGTTTGATGGTAGCGACGCGCAAGCCGCGGCTCGTGAAATGCGCGACGAGCCGCTCGATCAGTGTCGTCTTCCCAGAGTTAGACCATCCGGCGATGCCGAACAGCGGCGTCGCGCCCGAGGCGTGGCTCGTGCCATCGTGGCCTGTGCCCATAGTGCGCACCCTCCACTTGTTGCCGTCTAATCATCGCGCGCCAGCCAATATCCGACGAGCGGTTTGAAGGTCTTCAGGCGTGTTCGCGTTGAAGAACGGATCAACGCGGAAACCACCAATGTTGCCGAAGGGGAAGGAGACTTCAATGGCGCTCTTGCGCAGCGCAAAGTTATTCACGCCGCGATCGTTACTTTCCAGCGCGCGCTTTACGTCCGGGCCCCAGTCAACGGGCCAGATTCCGATTGTTGGATGGCGCCTTCCTGCCGAGGTTGCGACGGCGGCGGCGCCTTTGCGCGCGTCACCGAGCTTGGCAACGAGGTCGGTCGGCAGGAATGGGACATCGACGGCTACACTGGCGATTGCTGTCGCTGAGGGCACGTGCTCCTTGGCCCAATTCATAGCTGCAAGAAGGCCCGAAAGCGGGCCCTCTCCGGCGTTGTCGTTATCTGTCACCACGGCCGCACCGAAAGGCGCATAGTGTGCAATATCTGCGTTGGCGCTGATGATGAGCTGTGTGACTTGCGGTGCAAAACGCTCCGCGATATGCGCGATCATGGGCCTGCCGGCGAGGTCCGCAAACGCTTTTTCACCGCCATCGATCTGGTGCGGAAACATGCGGCGCGACCTGCCTCCTGCAAGGATGACGCCGACAATCTGAGCCCTGCTGTTCAAGTTGCGCGTTGACCCGTCGAAGCCTGCCGGTTACGCACCCCCTGGCGCGCACCGATTTGCCGGCACCCTGCCAGCTTCCACAGCGCCGATCCACGGACTATATGCGTTGCCACGGGCTTTACGAACGCGCGAGCGCGACGGGCCCCGACCACAAGCGGAGACATTTGATTATGGCCGTCGACAAGGCCCAAGTTCTGGCAGCGCTTCGGCGCGTCAAGGGTCCGGATCTGGAAAGCAATATCATCGAACTTGGGCTGGTGTCCGAGGTTCTGATCAAGGACGGCAAGGTCTATTTCTCGATAACCATACCGGCGCATCGTGCCGAAGAACTCGAGGAGCTGCGCAAGGCGGCCGAAAAGGTCGTATCGCAGGTCGAAGGCGTCGAAGGCGTGACGGCTGTTCTAACCGCGGATGTTACCGGCGGGACAAAAATGGCGCCGCCTCCGCCGCGGCCGCAACAACCGCCCGCTCGTGTTGAACATTCACGCGTACAAGAGGCGCGTGCGCGCGGTGCGTCGGGTGATGGCGCGGGGCCACGTCAGGCAGCTGCCGCTCACGCACAGCCGCGACCAACGGCGCAAGCAATCCCCGGCGTCAAACACGTTGTGGCAGTTGCGTCGGGCAAGGGCGGCGTCGGCAAATCGACGGTCGCGGTCAATCTCGCGCTCGGACTTCAGGTCATAGGACTGAAAGCCGGCATTGTCGATGCCGACATCTACGGGCCGTCACAGCCGCGCCTGCTCGGCATTTCGGGTAAGCCGCAGGTCGCGCGCGGCAAGGTCATCAAGCCGATGCGTGGGCATGGACTCAAGGTCATGTCTATGGGATTCCTGGTGGACGAGGGAACGCCCGTGGTCTGGCGCGGGCCTATGGTAGTGTCGGCCCTGCAACAAATGCTGCGCGAGACCGAGTGGGCGGGTGAGGATGGCGATCTCGACGTGCTCGTCGTCGACATGCCGCCTGGGACCGGGGATATCCAGCTTACGATTTCGCAGAATGTGCCGCTGTCTGGGGCCGTCATCGTCTCGACGCCGCAGGATCTCGCGCTGATCGATGCGCGCAAGGGCATCGCCATGTTTCAGCGCGTGGAAGTGCCGATCCTCGGCATCATCGAAAACATGAGCTACTTCCTGTGCCCAAGCTGCGGCACGAGGTCCGACATCTTCGGCCATGGCGGGGCGCGTGAGGAAGCCGAGAGGCTCGGCGTGCCGTTTCTCGGCGAAGTGCCGCTGCACATGGAGATCCGCGCGACGTCAGACGCCGGCAAACCGATCGCTTCCGACGAGAAAAGTGCGCACGCCGGCATCTTCCGCGAGATCGCCGCGGGTGCGTGGGATCAAATCGAGCGCGCGCGTGGCAAGCTGACGCCGCCGCCGCTGCTTAGCGTCGCGGACAATGGCTCTATGCTTAACGCCGCGTTCCCGGACGGCCGCACGTTCGAGCTTTCCGCGGAGATGCTGCGCGTCATGAGCCCGTCGGCGGAAGTGCAGGGCCACTCGCCCGATCAGCGCGTGACGGTTGCACGCAAAAAGAACGTGAAGATCAAGGAGCTGAAGCCGGTCGGCAACTACGCGACTCGCATCCAGTTCGACGATGGCCACAACACCGGGCTTTACACCTGGGGATACCTGCATCTTCTGGGGCGCGAGAAGGACCAACGTTGGGCCGGATACCTTGAAGAATTGTCGGCAAAGGGGTTGACGCGGGAGTAGCAATAAAAAAGGGCCGCTTGTCAGCGACCCATTTTTCTTTGGTTTATTCGGCGGCGTTGCGCGCGGCTTCCAGGCTCGCGTGCGCCTCGTCCGGCCGTTCATAGATGTGGGGTTTGACGCCACGCTTCTTTAGCGCTTCCTGCATCTTCATGCGCATGAAAGCGCTCGTCGTGTAGCGCGTCGTCGAGACGTAGTGGTTCTCGAGCATATAGGCGATCATCTCGGCGTAGTCGTCGTAGAGGTCGTCGGCGATGCGGCAGCCGTCGTGGTTGACAACGGCGTTGACGCGACGGCCGGCCTTCATGCGGGCGTCAACGAGGGCGTTGCGCAGGTCATCCACGTCGCTTTTCTTGCGGACGCTCCAGCCTTCCAGGTTGACGAACAGTATGTTGCGATCGCTGTCGTAGCTGATGCGTTCGGACAGCTTCAGGTTCAGCAGATCATCGAGCAGGTCCATAGGCTCGTCGACGAAGATGCGCCGGTCCATCGGCACCGGCTTGTTGATGATCGGCTTGAAATCCATGTGCGCGAGAATGTTCTTCTCGATGTCGATGCCCGGCGCGACCTCGATCAGCTCGAGGCCTTCGGGCGTGAGCTGAAATACGCAGCGCTCGGTCACGTAGATGACGGGCTGGCTGCGTTCGCTCGCGAATTTTCCCGAGAATGTGATCTGCTCGACGTTATTGACGAACTTGCGTGCGCGTCCCTCTTTCAAAATCTTGACTTTGCCGTAGGCGATTTGAACTTCGAGCCCGCCGACGGTGAAGGTGCCCGCGAACACGACGGCGCGCGCATTCTGTGAAATGTCGATGAAGCCGCCGCAGCCGTTCAGGCGACCTCCGAATTTCGAGGTGTTCACGTTGCCATATTGATCGCACTCCGCCATGCCGAGGCAGGTCAGGTCGAGGCCGCGACCGTGGTAGAAGTCGAACATCTGGTTTTGATCCATAATGGCGTGCGCGTTGGCAGACGCGCCGAAGCTCGACCCACCGGCGAGTATGCCGCCCACGGCGCCCGCTTCGGTCGTCATTACGATGTAGGGCGTGACCTTTTCTTCGTTTGCCACGGCCGCAACTCCATCGGGCGCGCCGACGCCGAGATTGATTACGCCATTCGGCGGCAGCTCGAAGGCAGCTCGTCGGGCGATGATCTTGCGCTCATCCAGTTCCATCTTCGGCATGGCGTCGACAGGAACGCGGACTTCGCCTGCAAGTGCAGGGTCATACATCACGCCGTAGTTCATGCGGTGCAGGACGGGATCGTCGGCGACGATAACGCAATCGACCAGAATGCCCGGAACCTTGACGTCCTTGGGCTTTATCGAACCCTGCTCAACGATGCGTTCGACCTGCGCGATCACGAGCCCACCGTCGTTGTGGGCGGCCATGGCCTGCGCGAGAACGTCGAGGGTGAGCGCTTCCTTCTCCATACTCAAGTTGCCGGAGGGATCGGCGCTGGTTGCGCGGATCAACGCAACGTCGATCGGCGTGGCTTTATAGAAAAGCCATTCTTCGCCATCGACCTCGACGTGCTTGACGATGTCGTCCTTGGTGATGTCGTTCACTTTGCCGCCGCCAAGGCGGGGATCGACGTAAGTGTGGAGGCCGACCTTTGTGAAGAGACCGGGGGAGCCTGCGGCGCAACTGCGATAGAGCTTCGAGATAACGCCCTGAGGCAGGTTGTAGCCCTGAATCTTATTTTCCTGGGCGGCCTGGGCGACCTTCGGCATACGGCCGAAATTCGCGGCGATGACGCGCGAGAGGAGACCCTCGTGGTGGAGGCGCCCTGTACCCAGCCCTTTGCTGTCGCCGGCGCCCGCGCACATGATCAGTGTCAGGGCCTTTGGCGCCTTGGTTTCGACGTAGCGTTTCTCGAGCGCCGCGTGCAGCGCCTCCGGGATGCAGCTCTGGACGAAACCGGTGGTACAGACCACGTCGCCGTCTTTAATGAGCGCGATCGCGCTGTCGGCCGAAATGACCTTGTTTTTCATCGCCCGTCGTTTCCCCGAGTCGGCACCGCTCTCAGATCGTGGGCTGGAGAAGGCGCCAGCGCCGGATCCGGGCGGTTTTGGCCGTTGGTTGCTCGTAAGGGACCGGTTTACCGATGCCGGTGCCCCGCGCTTCGTCGATACAGTTTCGGCGTGTGACGGGCCCCACTCAACAGGGTAATAGGGGCCTATCCTCGGGCGGTCGGGCTGCATTTGCCGCAGTTGTCCAATGCGTCAATTTGGGCGTCCGAACAGCAATTGGAGCCCGCGCGAGCGTGATAGACAACTGCCGATGATCGCCGCCCTCCGCCGAAATCTGATCCCACTTATCGTCGCGACGGGGCTCTTCATGGAGAACCTAGATGCGACCGTGCTTGCAACCTCGCTTCCGGCCATCGCACGGGATCTCAACGCCAACCCCATCCACCTGAAGCTGGTGCTGACGACCTATCTTCTGGCACTTGCGGTATTCATTCCTGCGTCGGGCTGGATGGCGGACCGGTTTGGCGCCAAGAACGTGTTTCGCGCCGCGATGGTCGTCTTCGCGCTCGGCTCGATCGCCTGTGCGATGTCCAATGGCCTGGGTTCCCTGGTGTTCGCCCGCGTCCTCCAGGGCATAGGCGGTGCGATGATGGTGCCGGTCGGGCGGCTTATCGTGCTTCGGACGATCCCGAAGTCCGAATTGATCGGCGCCATCGCCTGGCTGACGATTCCAGCGCTCGTTGGTCCTGTACTTGGACCGCCGCTTGGCGGATTCATTACGACCTATTTCAACTGGCGTTGGATCTTCTGGATCAACATTCCGGTGGCGCTCGCCGGCATTGTTCTCATCACCAAATACATTCCTGATGTTCGTGAGAAGCAAAACGAAGGCTTCGATCTGCGCGGCTTTCTGCTCATCGGCCCTGGACTGTCGCTGTTCCTCTCCGGCGTGACGCTTATGGGTATCGATCTCGTCTCGCGAGAGATCGTGCTCGCCATAACTCTGAGCGGAGCGGCGCTACTAGGTGCGTACATCGTTCATGCGTTGCGGGACGATATGCCGATCATCGATTTGCGGTTGCTTGCGATTCCCACCTATCGTGCCGGCGTGCTCGGCGGTTTCCTGTTCCGGACCGGCCTCGGCGCCGGGCCGTTTCTGCTGCCGCTACTGTTTCAGGAAGGCTTCGGCATGACGGCCTTCCAGTCGGGTATGCTGACGTTCGCGACGGGCGTTGGCGCTATATTCATGAAGACCCAGGTCGGCGGCATTCTGCGTCGCTACGGCTTCCGTCGCGTGCTAATGGCCAACGCCGTCGTGGCAGCCGTCTTCACGGCGCTCCCGGCCTTGTTTACTGAGGCGACTCCGGTTTTGCTGATGACAGCGCTCTTCCTTGCCGGTGGCCTGTCGCGCTCGCTCCAGTTCACCAGCATCAACACGCTCGCCTATGCAGACGTGCCGCCAGAGCGGCTCAGCAAGGCCACGAGCTTTGCGGCCGTCGGCCAAGAGCTTTCAGGTTCGGTGGGTGTTACGATCGCGGCGTTGGGGTTGGAGGCGATGCAGCAATTTGCCGGGGGTACGGCGCTCGCGGCATCACACTTCCCGGCGGTGTTCATCCTTGTTGCGCTCGTATCGGCGTCGTCCGTTTTGCTGTTCATGCAACTTTCGCCCGCGGCCGGCGCGTCTCTGCTGCAGAAGCCGGAATCGCGGGATGAGCCGGTCAAAGAGGCTGCGCGGCAATCGCAGGGGCATCTCTAGTAGGCGTCGCGTGCGCCTTACCGGAAAGCACCCAGGCAAAACGGAAACCGCGGCCGGATTGCTCCGACCGCGGCTTGCTGATTGGTGGGTCAGGCAGCTTTAGGCCGCCTTCGCCTCGGTCTTTGCTCGGGTCGCGCGGCGTGACGGCTTCGGAACGACGCGGAGCGTCGGCGGCACGATGGTGGCCGCTTTGCGAAGCTTCTGAATCACGCCTTCGCGCGCCTCGAAGGCGCCGGCAAACGCCAGAAGCGCTGCTTCCGGCGTCAAGCCCTGGCACCCGCGTGCGTCGATCGCGGCGAAACGCGACCGCGTGCACGCCTGCACGCTGATATGCCCGGAGCTCAGCACCGCGACACCAGTCACGCCGCCGCCGGCGACGCGTTCCAGGTGGAGGCTTTTGAGCTTGAGGCCCAGGGTGTCGACGACGCGCTTCATGGCGCGCTCGGCCGACTTGACGTCGTCGAGGCGCTTGGCGCCGTGAAGATCTATAAAGATCGATGTCCCTGCAGTTCTGACGCTTTGCTCGACGACCGGATCAGCCACTCGATCCGTTACATCTTCGTAGAACGCGGCGCGCGCGTGATCTTCCTTTTGGGCGGTGCTTGAACGAGTCAAGTCCATCCCCAATTGGAAGAGGGTGTCATTAAAGGCCATATGACCCTCCCCAACCAGCAGACAGGTTTGACTCGCCCGCTCCTTACCTCATTGGCTCTGGAAAACCTCGACCATGTTGGCAGGTGGACAGACGAGAGTGGCTGCATATGAGGCCAACGGTCCCCCCGCGCAAGATTTTTTTGGCCCTGCGGCAAATTTTTTTTTGTCTCCGACTTTACGGTGACTTAACCGCCATCTGTTCGCGCGAAAAAGAGCGTGGTTTTGACACCCGTGTGGCACGCGTTGGCGCCGACGCTACTGCGACTTCTTCAGGAACTTGTTGAGCAGGTCCTTCGCATTCGAACCTGATTCGTTCGAGTTCGTACCGTCGGCATTTTTCGAGCCGAACAGTTCGTCGACGATCTCGCCAGCGTTCTTGCCCTTGAAGCGTTTGCCAAGCTCCTTGACGGTTTCGACTGTCTTGTCGGGATCGGAGAGCACGCCCTTCAGGTCGGCGTCGTACTTCGGGTTGCTCCAAGGGCCCGAAATGCGAACCGGGATTTCGAGGCCTGAGAGGGCGTCCTGGTTGCTTTGGCCCTGCAGGCTCGCCACCAGCTTCGGTTTCAAGGTGTAGTCGATGGTGCGTGGCGGCAGTTGGATGTCCCCTGCACCAGTCACGCGCAACAGCGGGCTGATGAGCGTCAGGTCCTGATTGTGGGCGATTCCGTTCGTCACGTTGAAGGTCGCCTTCATCTCGCTGAAATCGGTTTTCTCGCTGGGTGCGGCCTGCAATCCCGACAGGTTGCCCTGCTGGAAGCCGCGCACGGCACCTGCAACGTTGAAACCGGAAATAGCTCCATCCTTGAACTTCAGCTCGGCCTTGCCGTTCAAGGATTCCACGAGCTGCAATTGGCTCGCGCCGGTCGCCGCAAGCTGCAAGGCGATGTTGGCCTTGCCGGACAGCCAGCTCACGCCGGCGGCGTCGGTCAGCAGCGGTTGCGCGGAGGCGTTATCAAGCAGGATGTTGGCGCCGATGACCGCCGCGCTGCCGGTTGCATCAACATTCATAAAGCCGGTGCCGCGTCCGTCATAAAGACGGATATCGTCGAACGACGTCTTCATGACGCGGTTTTTCAGGGCGACGGTCAGTGCGGACTGACCGACCTTGATGTCGCGGAATAGCAGACGGCCGAGCTGCAGTTTGGCGTCGGCGTCGGCGGCGTTGAGAAGTGTCAGATTGAAGGTGTCGCTCGACCATCCGGCGCGCTGAGCGGCGCCGTAGACCTTGGTGCCAGGATTATTCAGCAGCTTCTCGATCTGATCCTGTCCGTCAGGTGCTGATGCATCGCCCGACTCGGGCGCGGGCTGGCTCGTCTGCGTCGCGATCACGCCAGGTCCGGTGGCCAGATACTTGTTCAGGTCAAGCTCGGTGACTTTGAGGTTCGCGTTCACATACGGCCGCGCACCACCAGTGCGCACCGAGACCGTGCCGTCGCCGGTTGCCCCGTCGAGCGAAAACTTGGCGTTCGAGAAGGTGGTGACGTTACCCTTGGTCAGCAGCGTTCCCGTAATCGAAAGCGGGCCAAACCCGAGCGCGGGCGGAAGCACCGTTCCGAGCCAGGCGGCAAGGCCGCGCGCCGATTCCGCGCTGGCCGTTACGCGGCCTTCAAGGTCGGCGCCGTCTTTGATGAAGACGGTACCGTCGTAGGCGGCGGTGAAGTGCTTGTTGGATGCATTGAACGTGAGCCGCGCCGGTTTTTCCTCCAGCACAGTGCTTGCATTCGAAAGTTTGCCATCGAAAACGACGCGCTCCCCTTTCCAGGCAAGATTGCCGCTCGCGTTCAGAGGGCTCTGCAGCGACTTGAGGCTTACGTTGACGTTGACCGCCTTGATCTCTTGCACTTTGCCGTTGCGTTCGTCCGTTAGACGCATCGTGCCGTCGACGATACGAACATCGTCGAACTGGAGGTGCTTGATGTCACGCAAGCGCGACGGCAGTTCACGGCCGCCTTGCGCGGCAGGTGGTGGTGCGTCCGTCGCGACGCCTGCGGCCGGCCCGGCTTGTGCGAGGTGGGTGAGGCCTTCAGCGGCCGCGAAATCCCAATTGCGCTTGCCGGATTTCGTGACGCGAAGGTCGAACACCGGCTTGGTCAACACCAGCCGCCGGATGTCCACCTCTCTGCGCAACAGCGGCATCGCCTTCACGCTGATGTCGAGTGCCTGCATCGTGAGCAGGTTTCCGGTCATGCCGGGCGGTGCGGACAGAGCGACATGCTGCAACGATACGCCGACGCCGGGATAGAAGGTGATCGACGCAGGTCCTGCGACGACGAGGTCGCGGCCGGTTCTGGCCTTCACCTGTTCGGCGATCGCCTGCCGTATCAAATCGCTTGGTGGATTGATGATGAGATACGTCGCCGCGCCGCCGACGAGCGCCAGCAGCAGCAGGAAAACGTAGAAAAGGCCGCCCAGTAGGCCGCTGCGACTCTTGCGTTTTGGTTTCGCGGGCATCGGACGTGGTCGTGCGCCCCCGGGTGGGAACGGCGTGGGTCCGGGAACGCGCTGTTGTGGCCGCTCGTTCGCCGGCCGATAGGACGAAAGCGGCGGCGGCGGTGGGGTTCTGGACTGAGCCATCGATTGCCTCAAACAGTCGCGGCTAACAGGTTCAAACGCCGCGATAAATCCGTCATCTTGACTGTATCACAAACAAATATGTCTCTTCGGCGCCAGGCAAGTGCAAGTTCGCACATGAGCTTTTCCACGGTGGGTCAAGTGGGTCGTCGATTTGGTGAACGCCAGCGTGCGGCGATGTCACCGCTTTCTTCCAGATGCCCTCTCGCGCATGAGCGAGACTTGAACCGGCGAACACGAGCGAGGTGTTGCGTGACGTTTTCCTCTTTTTCGCTGCCCTGGCGTTCACTCGTCACTGCCACATTTGTGGCGGCGATCGGCTTGGCTTGCTCGCAGTCGGCGGCGCACGCGGCTTCTTGCGGGAATGGGCCGGCGGGATTCGGCGGATGGCTCGAAGCGTTCAAGGACCGGGCGGTCGCGAAGGGGTTACCGCGGAGCGTGGTGGCATCGGCGCTTTCAGGTGTAACGTACGATTCTAAGGTCATCTATCGCGACCGCAACCAGCATTCGTTCAAGCTGAGTTTCGCGCAGTTCTACGCGCGGCGGGTTGGGCCGCAACTCATTGCGCGCGGACGCCAGCGCATGGCGACTCATGCCGGTACGCTGAGGGCTATTCAGAAGCGCTATGGCGTGCCACCCGGCGTCGTAGTTGCCATTTGGGGCCTTGAGACGAACTATGGTGCCGATCGCGGGCAGGGCTTTTCGATCGTGCGATCGCTTGCGACCCTTGCCTACGATTGCCGGCGCTCGGCATTCTTTGAGAAAGAACTCATCGCATCGCTGCAGATCATCGCGCGCGGCGACATGTCGGCGTCGGCGTTGCGCGGCGGATGGGCGGGCGAAATCGGGCAGACGCAGTTTCTGCCCGATGCTTACGTGAAATACGCGGTCGATTTCGACGGCAACGGCCGGCGTGACCTCGTCAACAGCGCTGCCGACGTTCTGGCCTCGACGGCAAACTACCTCAAATCTCATGGGTGGGCTGCGGGTCAGCCTTGGGGACCGGGTACAAAGAACCACGAAGTCATCCGGGAATGGAACCGGGCGGACGTCTACGTGCGTACCATCGCCAAACTTGCCGACATTTTCGAGGGTAATTGAGGACCTCGATGCTACGCCGGTTCGCAGTGTTGGGTTTTGTCCTCGCTTTGTCGGCGCACGCCCACGGGGCGGCCGCAGCCGATATGACGTCGCGCGAAGTGACGACGCTGATGTTTCGGGCCGAGCGCGAACGCCCTGCAGATCTTTCGGGCAAAGACCTCAGCGGCCTCGATCTTGCAGGTATCGATTTCAAGGGCGCGGTGCTCGACGGTGCCAATCTGTATGGCGCCGATCTAACCGGGGCGAACCTTAGCGGTGCGAAGTTGCGACGTGCGCGGCTTGATCGCGCGACGCTGATCGGCGCTGACTTTAGCGATGCGGATTTGAGCGGTGCATCGCTTCTGCGTCCCAATAACTTTCCGACGATGGCTGGGACATCGGGCGCGGCGCTGCCGCGCTTCAACAGGGCACGGCTCGTCGATGCCAATCTCAACGGCCGCTTCGACGGCGTCGATTTTCGCGGTGCGGATTTGACGTCGGCGTTTCTCGGACCGCGCGACCCGCGCGAGGAAGCCCTGATCACCCCGATGATGCAACTCAGAGGCGCGGATTTCTCGGGCGCGACGTTGCGGGGCGCGGACCTTGCGCTGAACGACATCCAATCCGCCAAGTTCAACGCCGCGAATTTGGAAGGAGCGAATTTCCGAGACGCCCGGCTGGATGGCGCCGACTTCTCCAACGCGCGTATCGCGGGCGCCATTCTCGATGGTGCGACGGTCGTGGGCACCCGATTTGAAGGCGTCGTCGGCGCCGCTGAGGCGAAGGGCCTTAAGGTCGTCCGGCCCTGAATGGCTGCATGAGTTGCTCCAACAGTTGCAGAACCATCTAATGGTTGCATAGAAGGGCCGCGAGTCCGCCTAGGTTGTGCCACACGACTCAGTGAGCGTCGTGGACATGAACGACCCGTCCTTCAACTCAGGGCGCTTCGGCCTCGCGGTCGGCGCGCTCTTTCTTTTTCTCTCGCCCCTTCAAGTGGCAGCCGCGCCCGGACCCGGTGGGCACGACATCGTGGGTGTGGCCCGCGTGGTCGATGGGGATACGATTGATGTCGCTGGCGAGCGCATCAGGCTTGAAGGCATCGACGCGCCCGAAACCGGCCAGTCCTGTCAGACAGCCGGAGGCCAGGCTTGGCCGTGCGGCAAGGTCGCCTCGGAGAAGCTGCGCACTCTGATCGGCAAGAGCACCGTGAGTTGCTCGGAACGCGGTCGAGATAGGTACGACCGCGTTCTTGCCTACTGCTCGGCGGGAGACGTCGCTCTCAACGAAGCAATGGTCGCATCGGGCTATGCGTGGGCTTTCGTCAAGTATTCCAGGGCGTTCGTTTCTGTCGAAGCGGCGGCGCGCGACGCGCGCATCGGCGTCTGGCAGGGATCGGCGCAGGCGCCGTGGGACTATCGCGCGGGCGCCTGGCAGGTGGCCGAGAGTGCCGCGCCGAAGGGCTGCGCGATCAAAGGAAATATCTCAGATCAGGGCTACATTTATCATCTGCCGTGGTCGCCCTGGTACGCGAAGGTCCGCGTCGATACGGGTCGCGGCGAGAGGTGGTTTTGTTCGGAAGCCGAGGCGATCGACGCCGGATGGCGACCCGCCGCCGCCAATTAGTAAAGGCGCTTTATGGACCGGGACGGCCTTGACGCCATGCGCCGCATGGCGAGATAAGATTCCAATATAATGCGCAACCGCGCGCTCTACGGGCGTTCGTGCCCGGTTCAGACGAAGGTGGGCTCATGCAGAAGTTGATCGGCGCCGCCGGCGCTCTTGCCGGTGTACTGCTTCTCGCGTTGTCATCATCAATCGCGTCCGCAGGTTCATGGGAAGAGGTCCGCGGCAGCGTCTTCGGCGCGAAGGACATCTCGGATGGCCGTGGAATCATCACTCTGACGGCTCCGAACCGCCCCGAAGACATGCGGACAGTGCCAATCTCGGTCGATGCCGCGTTTCATGACGGGCGCACGGTAAGGACCGTTACCTTCATGATCGACGAGAATCCAACGCCCGTGGTTGCCGTGTTTCACATGGGCAAGGATCGGGACACGGTTTCGATCACATCGAATTTCCGCGTCGATCGCCAGTCGGATGTGCGCGCCGTTGTCGAAGCCAGTGATGGCTCACTCTATATGGTGTCGCAGCTTGTCAAGTTCGCGGGCGGACAGGCGTCGTGCTCGGCTCCGCCTCAGGGCGATCCGGCCGAGATCGCGGCCAACATGGGCAAGATGAAGTTTGCGCAGTCGATGGTCGAGAAGGACGGAACGTCGTCGTCGCTTTCGCGCGGTCGCGTCGAACTCAACCATCCCAACCATACGGGCATGGTGATGGACCAGCTCACGCTGCTCTACACGCCCATGAAGATGGTGTCGGAAGTGTCCGTCTCGCAGGGCGAAGAACTTGTGTTCCGCGCTGAGGGTTCGATAGCGTTGTCGCAGAACCCGGTGATTGTTTTTGATTTCAAGCGAACAGGCGCGTCAGAGATGTCGGTCACGATGAAAGATACCGACGGCGGCGCATGGACCAAGGCTTTCTCGGTAGGCCCGCAGGGTTGAGGGTGGACTGTCAAAGCCGCTGGAATGAGTAGGGGCCTGCCGATGCGGCAGGTCCCTTTTTCGTTATCCGGTTTTGACGATCGCTAGCGGCGGTCGTCGTCATACTGCCGGTCGTCGCGATCGTCGTAGGGGCCGTCGCTACGGTCATCATATCCGCCATCGCGATCATCGTAGCGTCCGTCGTTCCGGTCGTCATAGCGTCCGTCGTCACCGCGGTCATCGGCACGCCGGTCGTCGCGCGCTAGTAGCGGCGTGATGCGACGAACGGCAACGCGGCGGTTGATCCGCTCCGGTGCCAACGTCGGAATTTTCAGGTAATCCTCTCCGTACCCCTGCGTTGTCAGGTTTTCAAATGGCACCTGGAACTGTTCCGTGAGGATGACCGCGACCGACTCGGCACGGCGGTCCGATAGCGTGAGGTTGTCCTCGCGCGTGCCGACCGCGTCCGTATAGCCTTCGATCAGGAACACTTCGTTTGGATCGCGATCAATAACGCGCAGCATGGCTCGGGCGATGCGATCGAGCTTGCGATACTGGCTCGGGTCGACTTCCCAAGAACCGAACTCGAACGTGATGTCGTCGAGATCAATGCGGCGCATGCGTTCGCGCAGCCGCTGGGTGGCTCGGATCTCGTTCAGAGTGTAGCGATCACTATAATTGTCGACCGGCGGCGCGCTCAATGCCTCGTAGATGTCCTCGTCACTCGCGCGCTCATAGTCGACGATGTACTTGTCGCGCGGAATGCGTACGCGCGGCGGCGGCACGTTCACGATCGAATCGAGGATAGCGGCGCCAGCGACGATGCCAAGGCCGACGCCGGCTCCGATCGCGATATTGCGACCGAGGTTATCCTTGCGGCGGCGTTTGCCCGAGTAACGGTTGTCGACGATCGTGACTTCGCGACCGTCACCTCCACGCCGGTAGCGGCGTAGGAGCTGACCATTGGCGTCCGTCTCCGAAATCACTTTTACGCCACCGGGACGCTCGACAACGGAAATCGTCTTGTCACCACGGCGCTCGAAGCGGGCGTTGGGTGCTACGAGCTTGATCCGCGAGGTTTCGTCACGCTGGATCACCATGCGGTTATCCTGCTTGACGATCACACGCTTGTCCGGCTCTTCGATAACGACGCGCTTGCCGCCGTCTTCGACCTTCTGCACGCGCTTTCGCTTCAGATCTTCCAGTCGATCGGGCATGCCGGTGGGCGTGACGCGGATGCGGGGCGGCGGGGTGTTGTCGCGATCTTTATTGGCGTTCTGCGACGGCTTCGGCCATGGGCCCTTGAAGACAGGTGGGTTGCGGTCGTCGCGCGTGTTCTGGTCGCGATTGTCCTGTGCATTGTTTTGGTCACGCCTGTTGCGATCCCACTGGCGCACGTCGTCATTTTCGCGCGTCTTCTTGAATTGCGGCTCGCCTTGCGGTTTTTGGATGTTTGCAGGCTGCTGCTGCTGCTTTTGTTCGTCGCGCTTTTTCTCGGCCTCGTTTCCGGGGTAGACGACACCGGGCTTCTTGCCTGGACCCATCTGAAACATGGGCCGATCCGAACCGCCTTTCTGATCCTGGCGGTCCTGGCCTCTTTGTTCGTGGTCGCGCCGTTTTTTGTTCTTGTCGCCGTCCTTTTCCTGATCCTGCTGGTCGCCCTGTTGCTGGTCATTCGGCGCATTGCGACCTTGCTGCTGCGCAAGCGCGGTCGTGGAAACGCTACCAGCCGCTACCAGGAGGGCCGCGATTGCAATGTGGGTGGAGCGGGTGGTTTTCATCGTTTCCTCGTCCTGTGCCTACCGGGCGGCCCGTGAACTTCGCCAGGGTGGCTTCGTCTATTCGTGGCTTGCGGCAAGGTCGTGTTCCGTGCGCCGCATCCTTGTCAGCGCACTCAAGCGTGATTCCGACTGAACGCGGTATGAACAACCGTCAGAAATACTGGAAGAAACTCCGTTGCCGCGGCGAACGGATCGGTGGCTGCAAACTGTTATCCTAAGCCTTTGGACCTACTCGGCGGGCTGGATCGCATCGTCTTTCTTCTTGTGCTCGAAAAGCCCGGCCAGCCATCGGCAGATCACGTAAAACACCGGTGTGAAGATCAAGCCGAATATCGTGACACCGATCATGCCGGCGAAGACGGCCGTGCCAAGCGCTTGACGAAGCTCGGCGCCGGCACCGACGGCCCATACCAGCGGTACGACGCCGAGGATGAACGCGAGAGACGTCATCAGCACGGGCCGCATACGAAGACGGGCGGCCTCAATCGCCGCTTCGAAGCGGCTTCTGCCGGTCGCTTCAAGCTGTGCCGCAAATTCGACGATCAGGATCGCGTTCTTGGCGGCGAGACCGATGAGCACGATGAAGCCGACCTGCGTCAGGATGTTGTTGTCCATGCCGCGTAGAATGACGCCGGTGATCGACGCTATGAGGCTCATTGGCACGATCAGGATGATGGCGAGCGGCAGGGTGAGGCTTTCAAACTGCGCCGCGAGCACAAGAAAGACGAAGGCGACTCCAAGCAGGAACGCGAAGGTTGCCGCGTCGCCTGCGTGGATCTGCTGGAATGCGAGGTCAGTCCACTCATAGCCGAAGCCCGGTGGCAGGGTTTCGGATGCCATCTTTTCCATGGTTTGGATCGCCTGCCCCTGAGAATAGCCGGGTGCGGCGGATCCATCCAACTCAGCGGCGGGATAGAGATTGTAGCGCGGTACGCGTGCGGGGCCTGAGATGTTTTCCACCGTCGTGAACGAGCCAAGCGGCACGGTCTCGCCGTTGGAGTTGCGAACACGCAGAGCAAGTACATCCTTGGTGTCGAAGCGATAGGCGCTATCGGCCTGGGCGGTGACGCGGAATGTGCGTCCCAAGAGGTTAAAGTCATTGACGTAGGCCGAGCCCAGATATGTCTGTAGCGTCGAGAACACGTCCGAAACGTTGATACCGAGCATCTGCGCCTTGACGCGATCGATATCGAGGTAGAGTTGCGGCGTCGCATTTTCGAACAGCGAGAACACCTGTTGCACGCCCTGAGTCTGCGCGGCCTTCGCCATCATGGCACCCACGGCCTGCTGAAGCGCCGCGGGCCCCGCGGCGTTGCGGTCTTGGACCATCATGCGGAAGCCGCCAGCGCTGCCGATGCCGCGCACCGGAGGGGGTGCCACGACGAGCACAAGTGCGTCCTGGATGGTGGAGAATTTCGCCAGCAACGCCTTCTGGATGGCGGGCGCGGATTGGTCGGGATCACGGGCGCGTTCTTCAAACGGCTTCAACACCACGAATATCGCACCCGCGTTTGAGGCGTTGGTCCGAGTGGCGCCCGAGAAGCCGATGATGTTGACTGCGTGTGCAACGCCGGGAACCTGCAGCGCCATTTCGACCGCGCGGCGGTTGACCTCGTCGGTGCGTTCGAGCGAGGCGGCCGGGGGAAGCTGCGTCACCGTAATTAAGTACCCACCGTCGAGCTGGGGAATGAAGCCGACGGGCGTTTTTTGGAACTCGTTCAGTCCAAAGGCTATGATGCCGCCATAGACGATCAGCATCAAAGCCGCGAAGCGGACAACTCGGCCGACGAGCCAGGCGTATCCATCCGACATTTTTCCGAAGCCCCAGTTGAAGCCTCGGAAGAAAGCATGCACCGGACGCATCAGGAGCGAGGATTTGCGCTCCTTCTCATGCGGATTCAGCAGCAAGGCGCAAAGAGCGGGCGAAAGCGTGATGGAAACGATCAGTGAGATGATGGTTGCGCCGGCGATTGTAAGCGCGAACTGGCGGTAGAACTGGCCCGAAATACCGGTGATGAACGCGGACGGCACGAACACGGCCGTAAGCACTAGCGCGATCGCGATCAACGCCGTGCCCACTTCATCCATGGTCTTGTAGGACGCTTCGCGGGGGCTCAATCCGTTTGCGATATTTCGTTCGACGTTCTCGACCACGACGATCGCGTCGTCGACGACGATGCCAATCGCCAGCACAAGGCCGAAGAGCGACAGGTTGTTCAGCGAGAAGCCGAACGCCGCCATCAGGAAAAACGTGCCGATGAGTGACACCGGAATTGCTACGATCGGAATGATGGCGGCGCGCCAGGTTTGCAGAAACAGGATCACGACCAGAACCACGAGGGCGATGGCCTCGAGGATGGTGTTGAACACCGCGTCGACCGATTGCTGGATGAAGTCGGTCGGATTGTAGACGATGTCGTACCTGACGCCTGGCGGGAAACCCTTCGACAGATCCTCCATCGCGGCTTTAATCTTCTTTGCCGTTTCGATGGCATTCGATCCCGGCAACTGGAATATGCCAAGTGCAACCGCCGGGTTGCGGTCCAAGTAAGAGTTGGACCCGTAGTCGAGCGCTGCAAGTTCGACGCGCCCGATGTCCTTTACGCGAACAATTGCCTCGCCCGTTTTCTTGACGACAATTTCGCCGAACTGCTCGGGATTGGCGAGGCGGCCTTGCGTTTGGACGGCAATCTGGAAGGCGCCTTGCTTGGGCATCGGCGGTTGACCAAGGACGCCGGCCGCCACCTGAACGTTCTGGCCCTGGAGCGCGGTGATAACATCGCTTGACGTCAGTCCAAGGGATTGTAGCCGATCGGGATCGAGCCACACGCGCATGGAATAGTCGCGGCTGCCAAATACGGTAATGGAGCCGATACCCTCGATGCGGCTCAGTACGTCAACGACGTTGACGCTCGCATAGTTGGAAATGAAGAGGGTGTCGCGCGACTTGTCGGGCGACAGCATGTGCACGACCATCATCAGGTCGGGGGATGCCTTCGCGACGGTCACACCAATGTTGCGCACGTCGGCTGGCAGGCGTGGTTGCGCCGTTGCCACGCGGTTCTGGACCTGCACCTGTGCAATATCGAGATTGGTGCCGAGGTCGAAAGTTACGGAGATCGAGAAGCGGCCGTCGTTTGTCGAATTCGACGAAATGTACAGCATCTTTTCGACGCCGTTGATCTGCTGTTCGAGCGGAGCGACGACCGTCGATGCGACGACTTCGGCGTTTGCGCCGGGGAACTGGCCGGTGACGTTGACGACGGGAGGCGCAATGTCGGGGTACTGCGCGATCGGGAGCCGCTCGACCGAGACCATGCCGAGGATCACGAACACAATTGAAATGACCGCTGCAAAAATTGGTCGGTCGATAAAGAAGTGCGATATGCGCATCGGCGTAACCGCCTCTCAAGATTTCCGCTAGTTGGATTTGACCGGCGTTTCCTGCGACGCTGCCGGCTGCTGAGCCTCGGCGGTCGCCTGCTGCGGCGTCACCTTGGCGCCGGGGCGAATTCGCATCAGGCCGTTGATGACGATCGTGTCGTCAGGGTCTAGGCCGGCGGTAATGACGCGCATGCCATCGACGACAGGTCCGAGCGTCACATACTTAGGCTGGGCGACGTTATCGTTGCCAACCGTGTAGACGAACTTGCGAACCTGTTCGGTCGCGATCGCCGTATCGGGTACGAGGAGTGCGCTCGCCGGAGCGGAGTTCGGGATCTTTATGCGGCCGAACATGCCGGGCGTCAGCTTGCCGGTGGGGTTCTTAAACTCGGCGCGCATGCGGATTGTACCGGTCGAACGGTCGATCGCGTTGTCGACGAAGTCGATCTTGCCTTCGTGGACGAAGTCTTTCTCGTCGATCAGCTTCAGCGATACGGGAAGCGCCATCCCACGCTCG
Organism: uncultured Hyphomicrobium sp.; assembly: GCA_964651805.1. GTDB lineage: Bacteria > Pseudomonadota > Alphaproteobacteria > Rhizobiales > Hyphomicrobiaceae > Hyphomicrobium_B. Next base: position 489,424 of record CAZYXX010000002.1, read on the forward strand.
GGGTCCCTCGCGCTCGTATCCGAGAGGGCCGCGAGATAACGCAGGTAGGAGGCTTCATCGATTGTGAATTCGAAGCGTATGGGATCGGTTGATACAATGGTAGCGAGAAGGGTCGTGCTTCCGCTCGTCCCGCCGGTCACGAGGTTGCCGATCGAAACGCGCCGATCGCCGATGCGTCCGGAGACCGGTGCCTTCAGCTCAGTGAACTGAAGGTCCAACTCGGCCTGGCGCACAGCGGCGGTCTGCGCCGTGACGGAGGCTTGCGCGACATTTCTGGCTTGAACGCGCTGATCGTAGGTTTGCTGCGTGATGGTAGTGCCGCGTACGAGATTCTCGCCGCGCTTCAAATCGCTCTCGGCAAAGGCTAGGTTGGCTTCTGCCTGCGTGCGAGCCGCCTTGGCTTGTTCGAGCGCGGCTTCGAAGGGACGGCGGTCAACGGTGAAGAGAATGTCTCCGACCTGGACCAGTTGACCATCGGTGAACTGGATTTTGTCCAGATAGCCTGAGACGCGCGCACGCACCTCGACGTAGTCGATGGCTGTGAATCTGCCGACATATTCATCGAAATCTGAGACAACCCTTTTGACCGGCTTCGCGACAGTTACGGGTGGAGCGGGTGGCTGTGGTGCGGCCGATTGAGCATTCTCGCTTTCGCCGCACGCAGACAGGCTTGCGGTCATGGCGAGCGCCGCGGCTATCGAAAGGATGGCGCGTTGAATAGACATGCTTGCTCCAGCGAATCGGTGCGCTCCCTCACGAGGCAGACGCACGTCGGATAAACATCCGAACTCGCGTGACACCGCCGATCATCTTGTGCTAGGCGGTACCGGTCAGTAACATGGCTAGTTACCGATCGGTACCATCGAAGTCAAGGAACAATGTCGACGACGCAAAGTTCAAAATTGGGAGAGGCGAAAAACGGCGACGTTGCGTCGCGGCCGCGCGAGCGCATTCTGGCGGCGGCGAAAGAGCTCTTCTATCGGCATGGTATCAATGCGGTCGGCGTCGAGGCGATCGCAGATGCGGCGCTAACCAACAAGATGACGCTTTATCGGCACTTTAACTCCAAAGACGAGTTGATCGTCGCATATGCGCGCCAGCTCGCTGAGGAGGGGAACGCGATCTGGCAGCGGATCGATGAAGCCAATCCCGACAATGCACAAAAGCGGCTCGACGCCTGGGTCGATTACGTCGAAGACATTTTGAAGAACAGGTTCGAGCGGGGGTGCGCGCTCGCCAATGCGGCTGTCGAGTTGCAGCCGGGGCATCCGGCGCGCACAGTGATTGAAAGTTACAAAAAGCAAAAACGCGAGAAGTTGGTGGCGCTGTTCGCGGCTGCGCGCTATCGCGTTCCAGAGTTACTGGCCGATGAAGTATTCCTGCTTTTTGAAGGTGCGCGGATCAGCATCCAGTGCGGTGACCGAGGGCCGGCCTTGCGTGTTAGCCGCATGCTTCGGCAGTTGTTGGCCAACGCTCCTCGGCGCGGGCGGAAGTAAAGCCGTCATCATCGGACGGATCTGCGCCAGGGAGAGCATCAACCGCGGGAAACGGCCTTGACGTGTCCCGGAAACTCCGGCGTGGCCATCAGTGCCTTGCACCGCTCGAAACGACCGGTCGCGTAAACCCAGAAGTCGTCGGCAGGGTTCTTGTTGGCGTGCTGGATCAGTCCCCAAAGCGTCCAGAGCAGATCGCACATGGCCTTGTAGATGATGACGCGGCCCTGCTCGGCCGCGGTGGGCGCACCGCTGAAGTAGGCGTGGACGAACTCGGCCTCCTTGTCGGGCGCGAGCTTGGCCTCGACGATAACGTCGCCCAAGTCCCAGAGCGGGTCGTTCATCCCTGAGTACTCCCAATCGACGAGCCACATGCGCGCGCCTGTATCGAGGAAGTTCTCCGACAGCGGGTCGCAGTGGCAAGGCGTGAGCGGCAGGGCGTGCTCATTCAAAGCCTGGCGCACGGCTTCTGCCGACGCGAGCACGTCGTTATAGCCGTTCGGCAAATCGATCGTCTTCCCCGAGAGCACTTTGAGATAGTCGTCGATCATGGCGAACAGTTCGAAGCGGAAGGCGAACGTCTCGCGGCTGCTGTGAAGCTTGCGCAGCACCTCTGCGGCGCGCGTCGGCGCGCCCGCAATGGACGCGAAGCCCTCGGGCGAGAGCGTGACGGCGCTGGGGATGGCCACCGTCAGCATCAGGCCGTCATCGGTCGTAGCCACCACCTCAGGACTGACGCCGGCACGGGCGGCCGCGCGCGCGGCTACCGCCTCGACCTTGCGGTTGATGTACTCCTCCGTGCCCTTGCCCGGGATACGGAGCACGTGCGCTCCGCGTGCGCTTTCGATCAGGAATACGCGGTTGGTGAGACCGCCCAGTCTGCTGATCTTGGCTTGCGCTATCTCGACCGCGTTGTGCGCGCCGAGCCGTGTGAGGGCATCTTCGACGTCGCGGGTGTCCAGATCCATGCCCTCTCCCGTCTCGGCCTAAGACAGTAGCTGCACATTTTCCGGATCGTAAAGCGTGCGCAAGACGCGCGTCGCGGAATAGGCGGTGCCGAATGCCTCGATAGTGAAGCCTTGTGCATCCGCCAGTGCAGTCGGCAGCCAGCCGAAGGCGATGGTCTTGCCGACCGTGTGGCCGAAGCCACAGCTTGCCGTCTGACCCACGACCTCGCCGTCCTTCAGGATCGTCTCGCCGCCGTGGAAGGGCGCGAAACCTTCGACGGTGAAGGTGCAGAGCCGCCGCGCGGGTCCCTCGGCGCGGATGACATTAAGCGCGGCGCGGCCGATAAAATCCTTGCCGAAATCGACCGTGGACTCGAGGCCCGCGGAGATCGGATCGTAGTCGGGTCCGATCTCGCCAGACCAGTAGACATAACCCTTCTCAAGCCGGCAGGTCTCGATGGCACGGTAGCCCGCATCGCGGATGCCGTGCGATCCGCCGGCGCTCTTGACGGCCTCGTAGAGGGCTGGCGCATACTCCGTCGGCACATGCAGCTCGAACCCGAGTTCGCCGACATATCCAACGCGCACGGCGCGCACGCGAACCGGACCGATCTCGATGTCGCGAACCGCGAGAAACGGAAAGGCCTCGTTCGAGAGATCGTCATCCGAGAGCTGTGCCAGGACCTTGCGCGAGCGCGGCCCGCACACGTTCAAGACCGCCCACGCCGACGTCACGTCACGCAGCGCAATGGCTGCGTCCGCTGGAAGATTGCGGCGCACCCAGCTCGAATCCCTGATGCCGAACGCGGCGCCCGACACCATCATGAATCGGTCTGGCCCGAGGTACAGCAGCGTCACCTCTGCCTCGATGCCGCCGTTGGGGTTCAGCATCGTCGTATAGATGCAGCGGCCCGCTGCCCCCGCGACGCGGCTGGCGCATAGGCGTTCAAGGGCGGACGTGGTCCCTGGCCCCTCTATCTCGAATTTCGAGAAGGAGGTCTGATCTATGAGAACGACGCCCTCGCGGATGTGACGATGCTCGGCACCGACAGCATCGAACCAAGAGGGCTTCTCCTCGAAACTCGAGTGTTCCTCCCGCGAGCCGCCGGGCGCGGCGAACCAGAGCGGTCGCTCCCAGCCGAAACGCGCACCGAACACGGCGCCGGCCGCATCGAGATGAGTGTAGAGCGGCGAGCGCCGCAGGCCGCGCCCCGCGCGCGTCTCCTCGGCTGGCCAATGGATCTTGTAGTAGCTGCCATAGGCTTCGACAGCGCGCTCCTCGAGATAGCGCCCCGTGCTGTGCGGGGTGCCGAAGCGGCGCACGTCGAAGGCCCAGAGATCCATGCCCGGGTCGCCGTCGAGGATCCAGTTGGCCATGGCCTCGCCCGCGCCGCCGGACGCGGCGATGCCTGCGGTGAAGCCGCAGGCGACGAAGAAATTGTCCAGCTCGGGCGCGAGCCCCATTATCGGCTCGCCGTCGGCCGACACGGGGATAGGGCCATTGATGACGGTCTGGATGCCGACCTCGTTTAGCACCGGGATGCGCTCGGCGCAGGGAAGCGCAAACAGCTCGAGCCGCTCCATGCTTTCGGGGAAAAGTTCGCGCCCGAACGTGAACGGCGGACGCGAGCGCCAGCATCCTTTCGTACCGTCCTCCCAGCCGCCGATGGCGAACGCGCCGACGTCCGGCTTGAGATAAAAGTTCTTGTCGGGATCGCGCAGCGTCGGTAGCGCCTTCGGCAGATTGAGCTTCTTCTCGGTCAGGAAGTACTGGTGCTCGACCACTCCGGCGGCCAGCGCAACGCCCGCCATCTCACCGATGCGCTTGGCCCACAAACCCGCGCAGTTCACCAGGATCTCACAGCCGATCGTGCCGTGATTGGTCGCAACGCCGACAACGCGGCGTCCGTCCTTCAGGATCTCGGTGACTTGAACGCCTTCCTCGATCGCAATGCCCGACTTGCGTGCGGCCGCCGCATAGGCGTGCGTCAGCGCGTAGGGATCGACATAGCCGTCGGATGGAATGAGGGCGGCGCCGACGACGCCATCGGGGCTTATGTAGGGAAAGAGCGCCTTTGCTTCGGTCGCCGAGAGCGCATGGCATTCAAAGCCGAAGCTTTTGGCGAGCGTCATCGAGCGGCGGATCTCGCTCCAGCGCTCCGGAGTGGAGGCGAGGCGCAGCGATCCCACCTTGCGCCAGTCGATGGCGTGGCCCGATTCCGCTTCAAGCCCGTCGAACACGGCGACCGAGTTCTGCATGAGCCGCGTGAGGTTGCGCCGCCCGCGGAGCTGACCGACGAGACCCGCCGCGTGCCACGTACAGCCGTCCGTGATGCGCGACTTCTCGAGCACAATGACGTCGCGCGCACCACGGCGGCCGAGGTGATAAGCCAGGGAGCAGCCCACGGCGCCACCGCCGATGATCACGATGCGTGCATGTCGGTCGAACGCTGTCGACATCGGCGGAGACGTCCTGTCCAAGCAAAGTCGGTCGCTGGAAGCTGTCGCCGCGCTTAAGGCTAAGTCAACAGATATGTAGCATCGCACGACCAGAGTTCACGTCAATTCCGCAAATTTGCGGATTCTCGGTGGTGATCAAGCCGGTTCGGTCGCGTGGTCTGCGGCGGCGACAACGACCTCGGCGCCCGCGGCGTCGATGCGCTGGCGCAAGGCGGGCGGCGGCAGAGCATCCGAAACCAGCAGCGAGACCGGCTCGAAGCCGCAAACCCGTACGCGGGCCTTGGCGGTGTACTTCCAGGCGTCAGCCGCAACGACCACCCGATCCGCACGGTCGATCATGGTGCGCGCGACGCGGGCCTCGTCGATATCGAAATCCATATAGCCATCCTTGGGATCGATGGCGCCGATGGAGAGGATCGCGAGGTCGCCGCGGAACTCCTTAATCAGCTCGATCGCTTCGTGCCCGACCGCAGCGCCGATGTCGGCGCGTAGCGCCCCGCCCGTGAGATGCACAGAGCAATCGCCACGTCCGACCAGGGTGCGCGCGATCTCGATCGAGTTGGTCACCACAGTGAGCCGGTTTCTCTTGAGCAGCGCCTGAGCGACGTAGGTCGTCGTCGAACCGGAGTCGATGAGCAGTGTCATGCCGTCGGAGACGTGCTCGGCAACCGCCCGCGCGATGGCGCGTTTGGCGCCGACCCGCTCATTCATTCGGCGCGAGAACGGCGGCTCGACGAGCGTTCCCGCGAGGATTACGCCACCGTGCACGCGGTGCACTGTGCCTTGTTCGACAAGATCCTTGAGGTGCCGGCGCACGGTTTCGTCGGACACCTCGAGGCGCTCAGCGAGCGAGGCGATCGATTCCCGGCCAGTAAGGCGAAGCGCGTCGAGGATGGCGCTTTGCCAGCGGGTTGGGAAATTCATGGCCACAACTCCAACGATCTGCCTCAGCTTTGGGCAGAAAACCACAAAACGCAACAAAGATTATAAAAGCTCATTGACATCTTGTGGGATCGTGACGACGCTGACGTTGCGCTGTGAGGCCGGCCACGGAGACTGCAGCAGCCGCCGATCTTGCGCAGGGGTAGTGTCAGTTCCAACGCAATCGGGTGAAAAATGGTGCAGCTTCGCGTCACGGCCGCACTGGCGGCTTTCGGGCTCGCTTTTGTCGTGCCTCTGCCAGCCCAAGCGGAAGATTCCAAAGATCCCATCAAGCTCACGCTTCACGATTGGACGGGCCAACTCGTCAGCGCTCACATCATGGGCGAGGTGCTGAAGAAAGCGGGCCTCAACATCGAATACGTGCAGGCCGACTATCTCGCGCAGTTCGCAGGCTTGAAGACCGGCGACGTGCATGTCGCCATGGAAATCTGGGCGACGACCGGCAAGGAAGCGCTCGACGAAGCTACCGCTACAAAACAGGTCGAGAACCTCGGCGAGACCGGCATGTTGGCGATCGAAGAGTGGTGGTATCCCGAGTACATGAAGGAGCAGTGCCCGGGACTGCCAGATTGGCAGGCGCTCAAGGGATGCGCCGAGAAATTCAGCATACCAGAGACGGCCCCCAAAGGTCGCTATCTCGGCGGGCCAGTCACGTGGGGCGGCTTCGACGAGGAACGCGTCGCCGCGCTCGACCTTCCATTCGAAGTCGTGCATGCCGGCACGGACGCGGCATTGTTTGCCGAGCTTGAATCAGCATACCAGCGCAAGGGGCCGATCGTGCTTTGGGTCTATGCGCCACACTGGGCGCCGATCAAATACAAGGGCGAATGGGTTGCGTTCCCGCCCTATGAGCCCGCCTGCTACACCGATCCCGCCTGGGGCATTAACAAAGAGAAGACACACGACTGCGCCAAGCCGCGTGGCCCAATCTGGAAAGTCGCGTGGTCGGGCTTAAAGGACAAGTGGCCGTCCGCCTACACAGCCATCAAGGGCTTCAACATTACCAACGAGGAAATGGGTGCACTGGTCGGCGCCATTGATCTCGACGGCAAGAAACTTGAGGATGTTGTGGGCGCCTGGATCAAAGAAAACGAGGACCGCTGGAAGAAGTGGATCAGCGGCTAGGCCCATGAGCAAGGCCATGATCGACGGGTAGGGGACCCACGATCATGGCCACGCAATGCGCGCCATCCTGCCGCGCATGATCGCAGGGCTTTGCCGATGACCAACGCTGCGCTCGTCTGCCGTGACCTCTGGAAGCTCTATGGACCCGATCCCAAGGGTTTCATGGAGCAGCACGCATCCCGGCCCAGCGAAGCGGCCATCCGCGCAGCCGGCTACGTCGCCGCGGTCGCTGACGCCTCGATAGAAATCGAGCGCGGCGAGATTTTCGTCATTATGGGACTGTCCGGCTCCGGCAAGTCGACACTTGTCCGCTGCCTGTCGCGCCTGATCGAGCCGACAAGCGGCAGCGTTCTCTTCGACGGCATCGATCTACGCTCGGTAACACCGGCGGATCTGATCGAACTCAGACGCCACAAAATGGGCATGGTGTTCCAACACTTCGCCCTGCTGCCCCATCTCTCCGTGCTCGACAACGTCGCCTTCCCGCTTGAAATCCGCGGAGTGGGCCGGCGCGAGCGCGAGAAGCATGCCCGCGAGATGATCGAGGTTGTGGGCCTTGCTGGGCGTGACAACTATATGCCCCATCAGCTTTCCGGCGGCCAGCAGCAGCGTGTCGGCATTGCCCGCTCGCTCATCACAAACCCTGATATCTGGTTCCTCGACGAACCGTTCTCGGCGCTCGATCCGCTGATACGCCGCGAGATGCAGAATGAGTTCATGCGTCTGCAGGATGCGCTCCACAAGACCATTGCCTTCATCACTCACGACTTCGACGAGGCTGTTCGCGTCGGCGACCGCATCGCCATCATGCGCGACGGGCACATCGTCCAGGTCGGAACGCCCGAGGACCTCGTCATCGCTCCGGCGGACTCCTACGTCGCGGACTTCACGCGTGAGGCGCCGCGTAGCAAAATCCTGTCCGCCCGCGCCATTATGCGCGACGCCGCTGCCGGCGAGGCGGTCTCGGGTTCGGTCCCGGCCACCGCTAAGGTGTACGAGTTCGCCGCCCGCGTGGATGGCTCCGAGCAACCCATCGCAGTTGCCGACGAAGCCGGCCGTCAGATCGGCGTCGTTGACCGACGGGCGGTGATGCGCGTGTTCGTCGGAGCCGAGGAGCGTGCATGAGCGTGGCTGCCGTAAACAGCAAATCCTCGGGCGTTCCGGCGCGCGTCAACCCGCCTTCCGCCGCCCTGTTCCTGTTCGCCGCCCTCGCGCTCTTTGCGTTCGCGGCAGGTCAAAGCGTCGTCCCGGCCTGGATGCGCGAGTTACCCCGTTCCTGGCAGCTCGGGCTGGATACCGGCATATCGAGCCTTATGAAATGGCTGGTCGAGCGGGCGAGTTTCGGCCTTTTCACCGTCAAGGAGATGACGCGCGCCATCGCCGATGTGCTCAACATTCCACTCGAGATCGCAACCGCGATCCTGTCGCGGGGACTGCAAGACGGCCGCGGCTCCGCTGCCGTTCAACTCGCTCCGCCGCTTCCGTGGGTCGCCGTGGTCGGAATCGTAGCCGCTCTGGGCTACCGCTTCGGTGGCACGAGGCTTGCGCTAGTCGCGGGTGGTTGCTTCCTCTATCTCGCCGTGTTTGGTCAGTGGGCGAGCGCCATGACGACGCTGTCGTCGATCGTCGTCGCGGCACCCATCGGCATTGTGGCTGGACTCGTGGTTGGCGTGGCCGGATACCGAATGCCGCTCTTCAAGCGCATCATCACGCCCATCCTCGATCTTATGCAAACGGTGCCGATCTTCGCCTATCTGATCCCGATCCTTTTCCTGTTCGGCTTCGGGCCGGTCGCGGCCATGATTGCGACCATCATCTACGCGGCGCCGCCCATGGTGCGCGTGACCATGGCCGCGCTCGCGGCTGTGCCGCGTGAGATCGTCGAGTACGGCACTATGGCCGGGACGACACCCCGGCAGATGATTTCGAACGTCATGCTGCCCGCAGCGCGGCCGCAGCTCTTGGTTGGCGTCAATCAAGTAATCATGCTTTCGCTCAACATGGTGATCATCGCATCGATGATCGGGGCCGGCGGCCTCGGCTTCGACGTGCTGACCAGTCTCCGGCGGCTCGACATCGGGCGCGGGCTCGAGGCGGGTGTCGCCATCGTCGTGCTCGCCATCGCGCTCGATCGACTGAGCCAGGCCTATGCGGAAGGTGCACGCCGCCGCGATGCGCAAGGCGGCGGACGGACGTTCATTCTGGCCCTGGGAGCGTTCGTTGCCGTCACCTATGTTGTCGGCTTGTTTTTGCCTTTCGTGGCCATCTATCCGGAGGCGCTCAAGCTCTCCACCGCTCCTTGGTGGTCCGAGGCCGTGCGCTGGATCAACGTCAACTTCTTCGACGTCTTCGACGCTATAAAGACGTTTCTGCTGTTGAACCTCCTCCTGCCGGTCAAGCGCTTCATGCTTGCCCAGCCCTGGCCGCTCGTGGTCGCGGCGCTCGCGTTCGCCGGCTGGCGTCTTGGTGGGGTCCGTTTGGCTGTGCTCGTCACCGGGCTTGCGCTCTTCATTGTCCTCAACGGGCTGTGGGAGTTCTCGATGGTGAGCGTCTATCTGTGCGCCATCGCCGTCCTGTTCGCGGCGGTTATCGGTATTGCGCTTGGCATCTATGCCGGTCTCAACCCGCGGGCTTGGCGGATCGTCGAGCCGGTCATCGATACGCTGCAGACGCTCCCGAGCTTCGTCTATCTCATTCCGGCGGTGATGCTGTTCAGGGTCGGCGACTTCACCGCCATCCTCGCCATCACCCTATATGCGTTGGCGCCAGCGGTACGCTTCTCGGCCCATGGCATCCAGCAGGTTCCGGCCATGCTCGTCGAAGCCGGCGCGTCCATCGGCTGCACGCAGCGCCAAATCTTGCAGCGCATCCGGCTGCCGGTCGCGTTGCCTACGATCCTGCTCGGCGTCAACCAGACCGTCATGCTCGCGCTCTCCATGCTGGTCATCACCGCCCTTGTCGGCACGCGCGACCTTGGCCAGCAGGTTTACATAGCGCTGACCAAGGCTGACACGGGCAAGGGATTGGTGGCGGGGCTTTGCGTCGCCGCCATCGCCATCATCGCCGACCGCCTCCTCCAGGCCGCGGCCGGCCAGCTTGCCGCCCGACGCAGCGGGGTGAGCCATGCAGCCTGAGAAGTCCCTGGTCCGGCGCGTTGCGACGCTCGACCTCTGGTTCGGATGCGTCGATCCGGAGCCGCTTCCAGGCGGCATCACGAACAAGAATTTCGTCGTCACGGACCGCGGCCGGAAATACGTCGTCCGAACGGGTGGCGACATCCTCGTCCATGGCGTCGTGCGCACGAGCGAACTGGCTGCCGCTCGCGCCGCGCACGCCGCTGGCATCGCGCCCGCCGTGATTCATGCCGAGCCGGGTTTCCAGGTTATCGAATTCATCGAGGGGCGCACCTTTACGCCCGAGGACGTAAGGAAGCCAGAAAACCTCGACCGCCTCGTCGATCTCGTGCGCCGATGCCATCGCGACGTGGCGCGCCACTTGCGCGGTCCGGCGCCGATGTTCTGGCCGTTTCACGTCGTGCGCGACTATGCGCACACCCTCCGCGATGGCGAGAGCCCGCACGTGCCGAAGCTCTCGGTCCTCCTCGCACGCGCCGAGATTCTCGAGGCTGGTGTCGGTCCGATCGACGTCGTGTTCGGTCACAATGACCTCCTCGCCGCCAACATCCTCGACGATGGCGACAAGCTATGGCTGCTCGACTGGGAGTACGCGGGCTTCAATTCGCCGCTATTCGATCTGGGCGGCCTCGCCTCTAACAGCGAGATGCAGCCCGACATGGCCGAGGCGCTGGTTGCATCCTACTTCGGCCGCCCGGTCGACGAATGCTTGCGCCAGCGCGCCGCCGCCATGACGGCAGCGTCCCTCTTGCGTGAAACCATGTGGGCCATGGTGTCCGAGATCCACGGCACGGTCGATTTCGACTACGCGGCCTACGCGGCCGAGAACCTCGCCCGCTTCGATGCGGCCTATGCCCGATATGACGAGATGATACGCGCATGAGTGAGCTGCCGACCTCAGTCAGGATCGTAGTCATCGGCGGCGGCATCGTTGGCTGCTCGACTGCGTACCATCTCGGCAAGATGGGTCTCTCCGACGTGCTCCTCCTTGAGCGCGGCAAGCTCACCTCGGGTTCGACTTGGCACGCTGCGGGGCTCGTCGGCCAGCTTCGCTCAAGTGCCAACATCACGCAGCTCTTGGGCTACTCGGTCGCCCTCTACGACCGGCTGGAGACGGAGACGGGCCTCGCGACCGGCTGGAAACGCAACGGCGGTCTGCGCCTCGCCTGCAATGCCGAACGCTGGACCGAGGTCAAGCGCCAGGCCACGACGGCCAAGTCGTTCGGGCTCGATATGCAGCTCCTCTCACCCAAGGAGGCGCAAGAGCTGTGGCCGCTGATGCACGTGGACGACGTGGTAGGCGCCGCGTTTCTGCCGACCGACGGCCAGGCTTCGCCCTCCGATATCACGATGTCGCTCGCCAAGGGCGCGCGACAGGGCGGCGTCACCATCCGGGAGGGCGTGAGTGTCACCGGAATCGAGGTCGAGGGTGGCACGGTGCGCGCGGTCGTGACGGACCGGGGCCGCATCGCCTGCGAAAAGCTCGTCATCTGCGCGGGACAATGGTCGCGCCAGATCGGGAAGCTTGCGGGCGTCAATATTCCGCTCGTTTCGATGCAGCATCAGTATCTCATCACCGAGAAGATCGAAGGAGTGACGCCGGGGCTGCCGACGTTACGCGATCCCGACCGGCTGACCTACTGGAAGGAGGAGGTCGGCGGCCTTGTGATGGGCGGCTATGAGCCCAACCCCAAACCTTGGGCGGAAACTGCCTTGGCCGATCCGTTTGAGTTCCAGCTCCTCGACAATGACCTCGAACATTTCGAGCCGATGCTCGAACTTGCCGCTGGCCGGGTGCCTGCCATGCAGACGGCAGGCATTCGCCAGTTCATCAACGGCCCCGAGAGCTTTACCCCCGATGGCAACTTCATCCTCGGTGAGGCGGCCGAAGTGCGCGGCATCTTCGTCGGTGCGGGGTTCAACGCGTTCGGCATTGCCGCTGGTGGCGGCGCGGGCATGGCGCTGGCCGAATGGGTCGCGAAAGGCGAGCCGCCCTACGATCTCTGGCCGGTGGATATCCGTCGCTTCGGCCGCAACCATCTCGACACGGCCTGGGTGCGCACGCGCACCATGGAGGCCTACGCTAAGCACTATACCATGGCTTGGCCGCACGAGGAGCACGCCTCCGGCCGTCCGCTGCGCCGCTCGCCGCTGTACGACCGGCTTCGTCAGCAAGGCGCGGTGTTCGGCGAGAAGCTCGGCTGGGAGCGGCCGAACTGGTTCGCCGGTACCGATGCGGGCGAGGAGGCGCGCGATGTCTATAGCTACGAGCGCCAGAACTGGTTCGACGCCGTCGGCCGCGAGCATCGGGCGGCGCGCGAGCGGGTCGCCGTGTTCGATCAGACCTCATTCGCAAAATTCATGATGGTTGGCCGCGACGCCGAGCAAGCCCTTTCGTGGATCGCGGCCAACGACGTCACAAAGCCGCCGGGACGCCTCGTCTACACGCAGATGCTGAACGCCAAGGGTGGCATTGCCTGCGACCTGACGGCCGCCAGGCTCGCGGCGGATACCTACTACATCGTCACGGGGACAGGTTTCGCGACGCACGATTTCGATTGGATCAGCAAGTCGATCCCCGTCAACCTCGATGCGCATCTCGTGGATGTGACCTCCGCATATGGCGTGCTGTCCGTAATGGGTCCCTGCGCGCGCGCGGTGCTCGCAGCGCTGACCTCCGACTCCGTCTCCAACGCGGACTTTCCGTTTGGGCATGTACGGCGCGTCCAAATTGCGGGCGCGCCAGTTATGGCGCTGCGCGTGACGTATGTGGGCGAGCTCGGCTGGGAGCTGCACATCCCCGTGGAGTTCGTCACAAGCGTCTATGAAGCCCTGATGGCCGAGGGCGCGAAATATGGAATCGTCAATGCAGGATACCGTGCTATCGAATCTCTCCGGCTCGAGAAGGGCTATCGTGCGTGGGGCGCCGAGATCGGTCCCGATCATTCGCCGCTGGTTGCGGGGCTCGGCTGGGCGGTCAAGCTCAAATCGAATACGCCCTTCCAGGGACGCGACGCGATCACCATGCAAGCTGTCAAGCCGCTGCCGCGCCTGCTCGCCTGCTTCACGACGGATCCTTCCATCGTGCTGCTCGGACGCGAAACGATCTATCGCAACGGCGAGCGTGTCGGCTGGCTCGCGAGCGGCGGCTTTGGCTACACGGTCAACCGATCCATCGGCTACGGCTACGTGCGCAGGCCTGATCCGGGTGTGGACGCGGATTTCGTCCTGAGCGGCAGCTACGAACTCGAGGTAGCCACCGAGCGCGTTCCGGCCGCCGTGACGCTGTCGCCGCTCTACGACTCGATGAATGAACGGATCAAAGGCTGAAGAAGGCGCGGTGCGCGGGGGACGACTGTTCTACCTGAATGGACCGAAAGCGATCGCCGACGCCACCGAGAACATGACGAAGCTCAGAGACGAGCTTCAGACGCGGGACCTTTCACAACGCTGTGAGCGGGTCAGATGCTCATCAACCAAGGGCGCTGCAGCATAATACCTTCAGACCGAACTTGCGGTGCGGGGTCGGCCGTCAGAGAAGACACGACCTTGCAGTTAACATCCCGGCTGCCCTACGTTCCGCTTCGGCGCAAATCATAACCATGTATCGCTTCGTCGGGTACGTCAGGTTGCGACCTTGTCGAAGTTCACTGTATCATCATTGCATTCGACCTCAGTCTACGCATTGAAAGCAAGCCACAGACAGCCCAGCCCGATAGGCGACACAAGAAAAGGATGGAACCGCAGCAAGCGGCTCCTCACCACGCCAAGGAGGAATCTTTGATGCAGGGAATTGCTTCGGTGGAAATATGTTCCGTGCCAGCGACGGAGGCGGACCCATTTGGTCTGCGTTCCGCGATACATTGGTCTGCGCTTCGCACGGCCGTTGCCTCATCGTTTCTTTGACACGTCTCTCACCACGTTACTGACAAAGCAACACCGTGAGAACGGGGCTGAATCGAGCGGACAAGCTCGATCGTTGGCGTTCCGCCTCTGAGGGCACATCATGATAATTGAGTCGCCTCTAGACATTATATTTCGGGATCTTTTCTACCGCCTCCGTGCGTTCGCCGGTGGCCAAGATGTCTTTCTAAAACTTGAGGGCTTCAACATCTCCGGCTCGATAAAGGTCAAGACGGCGATCGGGCTCATCGAGGATCTGGAACGGCGCGGTATTGCAAAGCCACATGAGACGGTAATCGTTGAATCGTCGTCGGGTAACCTTGGCATCGCGCTCAGCTTGGTTTGTGCTATTAAGGGCTACAGGTTTATTTGCGTCACGGATTCAAACGCCACACGTGCCAATATCCGGGGCATGGAACTTCATGGCGCGGAGGTCATCGTCGTAAACGATCGTGACCCCGATGGCGGATTCCTCGCGAGCAGATTCAAAATTATAAACAGGATACTGCAGTCGGAACCAAATGCGGTCTGGCTCAACCAGTATGACAACCTTGCCAACAAGCAGGTTCACGCCGATCAGACGGCTAACGAGATTGCGCGCGAGTTCGACAAGATCGACTGGATATTTGTTGGTGCAGGAACAACGGGCACTCTTGGCGGTATCTCGGAGCGGCTGCACGCGAAATTTCCGAGCTTAAAGGTCGTGGGCGTAGAGCCTGTTGGATCGGTTACGTTTGGTGGCCCATCCGGCCAGCGGAACATACCGGGCATTGGAACAAGCTTGCGGCCTAAGCTGGCAGATAGCGCCAATCCGGACCGCGTGATCGCGATTGACGAGCAAACCACGGTCGATACCTGCCTTTCGTTCGTTCGCGACTATCATTTGCTGGTCGGCGGGAGCACCGGCACCGTTCTGTCAGCCGTTAAAAAATTGGCTCCTGAGTTTCGCTCCGGAGACGTTATCGTCGCCATATCGGCGGATCTTGGAGATAAATACCTAGACACAGTCTACAATCCGGCTTGGGTCGAAAAATATATCGCCATTGGTCAAGAAGAGCGCGCGCTCGCTCTTGGAGAATAGCGCGTGGCGGTCGCTCCGATATTCTATGTTGTCCCGGGCTCGGCCGTTAAGAGCGCGATAGAGGCGAAGAGGAACGAGGTGTTCCTCGCCGTGGAGCGAGCATACCGGCTCCACGCTGCGGGGGATTCCATAAATCCGGACAGCTACTTTCTCAGATTTCCTAACAAGCCCAACGCCCGCATCATCGCTTTGCCCGCTCATCTTGGCGGCGGTGTTCAAAAAAGCGGAATCAAATGGATATCGAGCTTTCCGGAAAACCGTGCCAGCAACCTGTCCCGTGCTTCGGCTGTGCAAGTCCTGAACGATGCGACGACGGGATACCCCTTGGCTTGCATTGAAGCGTCGCTAATAAGCGCAACGCGCACGGCTTGTTCGGCCGCACTTGCAGCCGAGCACATTTCGCTCACTCCCTTCGAAGGAAGTCTCAGCGTCGTTGGAACCGGCGTGATTGCACGCGCTGTCGTTGAGTGGCTGCTCTTCCGAAACTGGAAGTTCCGGAAAGTTTTTCTCTACGATCTCGACCGCGTCGAAGCCGAGCGCTTTTGCGCGTGGCTTCGCGATCAGAAAAATCTAGATGCGGAGGTGATGGACAATCTGCCGGATGCTCTCATCGACGCTTCCCTCGTCGTTTTTGCGACCACCGCTGGCGAACCCTATCTAACCGACGAAAAGCTATTCGCGAACGCGCCTACAGTGCTGCACCTGTCGCTGCGCGATATTGCGATGAATGTGATCCTGGCGTCGCAAAACATCGTCGATGACGTAGACCATTGCCTGAAGGCAAGGACCTCACTCCACCTGGCGGAGATGGCGACCGGCAACAGGGACTTCGTTCACGGTACCCTGGTGGACGTTCTTGACCGGAGGCTAAGGCCGGCACCCAACAAGGCGCGAATCTTCTCGCCGTTCGGCTTGGGTGTTCTTGACCTCGCGGTCAGCGACCTCGTCCTTGACGTTGCGGTCTCGCAGAATACCGCGCTTGCGCTGCCGGACTTCTTCAGCAACTCTGTACGATGGTGAATGAAAGAGAGCGTTTAACGTCGCACGACATCGGATCAGATCACGACGAAAAAGTAGAGAGTCAAAAAGAATCACGGGAGGAGACGGCTTGCCAATGTCACGCGTCTGGAGTTGCAATGAGTGGGATCCCTTAGAAGAAGTCATTGTCGGCAATCCGCTCAACGCACGATATCCAACGCCTGACCTCAGCACGCAGGTGGCGGAGTTTCCGGATCGCTCTCTCGCAGAGATCCCGCGGGGTCCTTTTCCAAAGCAGGTCCTCGAAGAGACCGAAGAGGACCTGAACGGCTTCGTGGAGATACTGCAAAAGGCCGGTGTGACGGTGAGGCGTCCCGATACGTGGCCGCACGATGCCAAATTCTCAACGGTCGATTGGGAGGCCCAGGGATACTACAATTACTGCCCCCGCGACATTATGATGGTGGTCGGAGATCAGATCATAGAGACGCCCAACGTCATTCGCAGTCGATCTCAAGAAACCCTCAGCTATCGCGCGCTGTTGATCGAATACATGGAGTCGGGCGCCAAGTGGTACAGCGCCCCAAAGCCACGACTGCTAGATTCGCTTTTCGAAGGCTTCGATCCGGAACGAGGGACGCCCCGCAACGACGAGCCCGCGTTCGATGCGGCCAATGTTCTGCGATTTGGCCGAGACTTGATTTATCTCGTCAGCGGCACCGGCAACGAAATGGGCGGGCGCTGGCTCCAGACGATCCTTGGCGACGGGTTCAGGGTTCATTTCCTCAAGGATGTATATTTCGGCAGCCATATCGACTCGACATTCGTGGCCCTTCGGCCCGGCCTCGTCCTTTGCAATCCAGGGCGCGTCAACGATGAAACATTGCCGCCCGTCTTGAAGCAGTGGAAAGTTATTTATAGCCCGCCAATGGAGAATACAGATCGTCACGATGCCGAATATCTCTCCAGAAGCATCGGAAGCGATTGGATTGATATGAACGCGCTAAGCATCAATCCAAATCTGGTCGTCGTCGATCGCAACCAGCCTTCGCTCATCAAGCTACTTGAGAAGCACGGTCTTGACGTGATCCCACTGAAGCTGCGGCACTCGAAACTGCTTGGCGGGGGTCCGCATTGCGTAACTTTGGATATCCGCCGCAAAGGAACGCTGGAGCGCTACTTCGATTGACCTCGCATGACACCGCTGAGGTGCGGTTTTGACACGCGCTGCCATGGAGGTCTTGTAGTCGGCTGATCATGAGACGTCGATTATGTTGGCAAGTAGTTTTGTATTGGCGGCGGCCATTGTCGTAGCTGCATTTTGCGGTCTGACGTTCTTGGCGTGGAGGCAATACGTTTGGGCGGCGCGCGCGAGTCTGAACGAGCCAAGAGATACCTGCCCCTACAGCCTGACGGACGTCTTCGGGGATAGCCGGTATGCGAAAGTCCCCCACCAGAGAGGGACTCGCTGGCTCTTTGATGTCTTCAGCCGCTCCGCCGAACGATTTCCCGATTTCCCGGCCCTACACATACCTCACACGGGCGAGACGTTGACCTTTGCTGATCTCGACGCCCGCGCGCACAGTGTAGCGGCGGCCGTTGCGCCCTACCTGACCGGCCCGGACCAAGTCGTCGCCGTGGCCATGTCGCAGGACAATTGGCAGATCGTCGCCGCGCACCTCGGCGTTCTCAGGGCTGGGGGTACCCTGGTCTTTATCGATTCCACCCTCCCCGACGATCTGATCACGCATATGCTCAACGACGCTCAACCCGTCGTCGTTCTCACAAACGTTCAAAAGAACTATCGCGCTCTGCCGACCGTGGATGTTTCGACGCTGCCGGAACACGCGCCAAAGGGAGAGCCGCCGTCCTGGTTGGACGATCCGGCGCAGCGGCTTGCCACCATTTTCTATACGAGCGGCACGACCGGGAAGCCCAAGGGCGTGGAGTGCCCGCATGCAGGCTACGTCAATCTGGCGCTAAGCTACGCCGACTATTTCGATCTCGTGCCAGGCATGGACGCCACTTCGCTCACGTCGTCCCTCGGCTACGATGGCAGCATCTCGGAAATGTACAGCGCCTGGGTGTCCGGTTGCGCTGTCGTCATGTTGACAAAGGAGGAGATCCGATCTGGTCCGGAATTAGTCTCCCTCCTCAGGGAGGCAGAGGTCACGGTGCTGTTCTGTCCACCCGTACTCCTAACAACACTGACTTCGAGTCCCGAGGTGGATTTGCCCTATCCCATATGTCGCTACATCGTGCCTGCTGGTGAAGCTTTCCCCAGCACACTCGTTGAGCCTTGGACTCGAGCCAGACGTCAGATCATCAATACCTACGGCCCCACAGAGGCCAGCACAGACACCAGCCGGCAGAGCCTGCGTCCCGGCGAACCGATCACCATTGGTTCGCCTTTCCCCAATGTCACCTACGTGATCCTCGAGATCGACCAGCTACGGCCTCTGCCGCACGGTGAAGTGGGGGAGCTATGCATTGGCGGGATCCACGTAGCGCGCGGGTATCGTAATCTGCCCGAGCAAACAGCTCGGAAGTTTATCACGCATCCGACGTTCGGGCGTCTCTATCGCACCGGCGATAGATGCAAGATCGACATCAAAACGCAGCGCGTACATTTCCTCGGCCGGATCGACACTCAGCTCAAGGTGCGCGGGCATCGCGTCGAGGCTCAAGCCGTCGAAGACCTGCTGCAAGATCAATTCAGCGAGATCGAGGCCGTCGTACTGGATTACCAGAACGAGGCGCTCGTAGCGTTCGTCGCTGCACCTTCGCTGCTTGAGGGAAAGATCCACGAAGCCGTGCCAGCGCCGCCGGCGTGGGTCGCCCGCGTAACAGCTACCCTCGCGGGGCAACTACCCGGGCCGTCGGTCCCCACAAATATCTTCCTCGTCGAGAAATTTGTCATGAAGGAAGTATCGGGGAAGATCGACCGCAAACGCCTGCCGGATGTATCGCAGCTGCTGGCCAAGGCCGATGCACGGGGTACCCGCGCCGATCTGTTGGCCGGCGCGCGCGGCGCTGTCGAAGCAGGAACTGCGCCGCGTGAAAGCGACGAGCGTTTGGGTCCCAACTCCGAGGAAGTATTGGCGATTTGCAGGGCTGTCTTCGAGGCGCCGCTGGGATGGGACGATGGATTTGCACAGGCAGGTGGCCATTCAATTGTTATCGCACGCCTTGCGCAGCGATTGCAGGCTGCCGGTTGGCCAGTGTCGGTCCGTGCCCTGCTCAGTGACCGAAATACGGCCCGGAAAGTTGCGCAAATTGAGCGAAAAGTCCTGCAATCTCGCAATTCCGAAACGATAACGGCGAGTTTCCACGAACCCAGTGGCATGCGTGATGAGGCGGCGGCAGAGGTCCTTTCCGTCGGCTACTTTACTGCCCTGCAATTGCTGTTCGCCATCGGTCTCTTGCTGCCGGGCGTGTTCGTCCTCATCGGCGCCGTCAGCTATCTGGAGATCGGAACCTTCTTCACGTCAGGCAGTATCTGGGAGTTTATTTTCGTCGGCGTGGTTCTCTACCTTTTCGGACTCCTCCTGCCTTTCGCAACGCTGTTCTGGGTCATGATGATGAAGCGTGTTCTGGGAGGTGATATCTACAGCAACAACATCACGCCCGGTGCGTACCCCAAATGGAGCAGAATGCATCTGCGTGTCTGGCGCATCGCACGCATGGAAGCCCTCGTACTTTCTACTATGGGAGCCATGTATCGCAGCGCGCCGCTCATGGCTTTCGCGCTTCGACAACTTGGGGCGAGCGTCGGCAAGAACCTACAGTGCGCAAGCAACGTATCTCTCGCGGGTCCGCTGGATTTAATCACGATCGGGGATAACGTCACCATCCAGACCGGAGCGTACATTCATGCGATGAGATGGTCGGGGACGAACTTGCTTATTGGACCGATCCATCTGGGGAGCGGCTGCAAAATCGGAATGCGCTCCGCCGTCGCCAACAACGTAAGGGTCGGAAGCGGCACTTGGATTACACCTTTCTCCCCAATCCTCAATGACGTCGGGTCGTGTGAGATGTGGGAGGGAGCACCCGCCCGTCTCGTTGGCCGGTATACGGAACTGAAGCGCACCGCCAAAATTTGCAGAGACCCGTACCCCATTTGGTTTCTGGAAGCTGGCAATCTCCTCATGCAGTCTGGAGCATCCATAGCTCTAGGCGTGATCCCCGGCGCCGCGATCGCCTGGTCCATGCGAGATTTCATGTCACCGCAGGACTTCGAATTCGCCAGCAACTATTCGAGCATGGCGCCGCTCGGCGAAGTGATCTGTTACCTCGCTTTCTACGCATTCATCACCACCTGGCTCACCATAGTCGTGACCTCGGTATTGGATTGCCTTTTTATTCGCTTCACTGCCGCCTCGCCCGGGTTGCGCAGCTCACACGGGTTGAGCGGCGCGCTGCTCTTGTATCGAATGAGTAAACTCAACCGCATCCAAACCGCTTGGACCTGGACCATCACCGGGCAGTATCTCAGAGCGCTTGCAGGCATGCGCTTCACACGCATAGGCGCGTCGGAATGCGACATCATGTTCAACCTCGTGCCCGAGACGGCAAGCGCCGATGCGCATGTATTTTGGTCCAACGGCTGCTTCACAAACATGCTCGACCACAACGCCCACCATCTCACGCTGCGCCACCTCGATATGCCCCGAAATTTCTTCAGCGGTAACAACTGCGTGGCTGAGTACGGGCAATTGCCGACGAACTTTCTTCTCGGTGTCTCCACGCCGTGCAGCGATATCGATTTCCGCCGCCAGATGCGTTCGCGTCTCGGACAGCCCATGACGGTTGCTGGAAATCCTCCCGTGAGATTTGCGAGTGCCCCGTTCGAAGCCGAGAATGCGAAAGGAAAGCTCCCGGATTTCCCGATATTTTTTGTCCGGGTCCTGCTGAATGATTTTGTCAGCATCGGCCAATTGCGCGTCACCGAGGCAGCAATCTTCGCCGTTCTGTTTACGTGCCTACTGAGGACCGAGTTCAACCCTATTGTTTGCGCGATCACGGCCGTTGTCCTGACAGAGGCCGTCCTCGTTTTGCTCAGCGTCGCCGTGAAGAGAGCGCTCGTCGGCAACGATTGGGGCAGCGATCACGCAACGCCGTTCTGGTCGTGGCAACACTTCGCCTACTTCTTCGCTCAGGACTGCTTCTTCGCATGGTGCAAAGGGCCCTTGGCATTTTACGCGGGAACCATTCTCGCCAATCCGATCTTACGATTGATGGGGTGCAAGATCGGCCCCCGCACGATCGTAAGCACTCCGATGCAATGCTCTGACTGGAACGCCGTAAATTTTGGCGCCGATTGCGTTGTCGGTGGCTTCCTGCAGTTTCACACTTTCGAGAACATGACGCTCAAGGTGAAGCGGACCCTCGTGAAGGACGGTTGTACCGTCGCGTTCGGCGCCACGGTCATGGGAGGTGTGACGGTTGAGCGGGACTCGACGTTGTTACCTTTGTCGATGGTCCTCAAAGAAATGAACTTGCCCACCGGCACCTACGACGGAAGCCCTGTCGAGCCTGCCTTCGCTGCGTCCGGCTCGACCGTTTGCCCAAACGGCTCGGAGACGCAACTACGCCATGAGGCTGGGCGCGCATGAGGCGAAGCGATAGTGAGTGGGTCAACGATCACTTTCATGATGTCGCGCGCGATTGCACTCCGGATTTGGCGGGCTTCAGGGGGCGCATACTATATGCGCCCACGTCGCGATGCGCAGAGACATCCCGCCGATGCACAGCCATACTTTCCGACATCGAGAGGGAACAAGCCGAGAAGTTTGTGACTCAAGAATTCAGAGATCATTTCAAGCTGCGTCGTGCGTTTCGCCGTTATTGTGGCGCCCTCGCGCTCGGATGTGGGAGGTCTTTGTCCAGCATCAATTTTAATACCACCGAGAAAGGACGGCCATATCTTCGCGAGCTTGCGAGCTGCTGGTTCAGTTTCTCTTCGTGCCGGCTCGGATTTTTGGGAGCGTGGTCCTCAAGTCACGCGATCGGCGTCGACATCGAAGATCCAACCAGGACGGTCGAGGCTCCCGAGCTTGCACTTCGCTTCTTCGCGCGGGCAGAGGCCGCTGCTGTATCCGGTGCGAGCGTTGCGGTTCGCGCGCAAACCTTTTTTCGGCTCTGGACGCTCAAGGAAGCCGCCTTGAAGTCAATTGGGGAAGGTCTGCCCTTCGGTCTCCACACGTTCGAGTTCGATCTGGCGCCGTCACTTCGCATTGTTGATGCGCCAGAATATTACGGCGGCGCGAAACGGTTTCATGCCCGTCTGATCGAAGGAACGAGCGGTTGTGCTGCCGTTGCCGTGCGCGTCCGCTCGTAGTGACCGGGCTTGCACTTCAGGCATGAGCGCTCGCGGCTTTCAATACGTCGAGTGCGCGGGTGATCAGTGGATCGATACCGCTCTCGATATCGGCTTTGGTATTCAGGAGCACGATGTCGGGCGGCACACCCTTGCCTTCATAGCACACCATGTCGGCAGAGAAGTACTTCTGGTACGACAGGCAATAATCCCAGCCATTGGGAAGTTTCTTCTCAAGCGTATACGAAAAAATGCCGTTGGTATGATCACCAACAATCGTAACGTGGGGAAGTTCACTTATGGCGAGCGCGAATGCTTCGCCTCCGCTGAAAACCGCGTCGCAGGTTAGCAACACGATCGGTCCGACGAACTGGATATCGCCCTGCGGCTCAAGGTACCAAGTCTTGGGTGGCGACCAATCATTCGCGCCCTCACCGAGTTTCGTTCTCCTGTGAAAAGCCACTCTTTTGCAGTCTGAGAAACGATTGATGATCGCAATTGCTGTGCTGTCGTCGCCTCCCGGATTATCGCGGATGTCAATGATGAAGCCCTGTAACTCTGAGAAATCCAGAGAAATTCTGTCGAGTGCTGCAGTCAGCTTATCCTTCTTGATGCCCTCAAGTTCGAGTATCCGCATGTAGCCGAAAATCGCCGAACGGCAATACCGAAGCATCCAAGCCTCGGTCTTCTCTACCGGCCCGAAGCCGCTGGCGCGCAGCGTTTGCTCGGTCGAATTGAATAGTTGCTTGATTTTTCCTGTTGCGAACTCCTGATGGAAGCGTGTCGGTTTTTCAGCAGTGAACCGCCGTTTCTTGCCGTCTATTTTGGCCTCGAGTTCTACGTGCCCGTCGTCTAGTGGATCGAGCATCTGACAAAGAATGTCGAACAATTCCTCGTCGCTGGTCTCTTGGGTGACTTTAGGTCTGTACGTTTCATACTGCCCTTTCCAGTCGACATTTCTCAACTCGAAGAACGGATACCGGTCGCGGAATGTTTGCCAGAGCGCCTCGAAGTTCTGTTCCGGATCGCGATTGGCCATGACCAACAATCTCCCGCCTACGTAACCTTCCAACTCGTATCTTGAAGACTTGACGCCTCAAACTCGCCAACCCCACCGGGTCGCTGCGCCTCGCCGACCGGTTTGTCGTGCGGGCCTCCGGCTCGTGGACAACGGGGGCCTTGTTACCCTGTTGCCTGTGTGGAGCTCCGAGAAACACTTCGACCACCTTTTGACGGGTGACGATCGATTTGCCGCGCGCAACGATCGACGAGGCGGCAAGCTACCGCCCGGCGCGGTCGACACATGGGATCAAGGCTAGGCGCTGCATTATCTATCTCAAACCTGGCCGTTTTTCGGAGAGACGTCATCGGCTTCCCCCATATGGGTGACTATCGGCGGGAGCGATCCCCGGCTACCTTCACAAACGAGGCGTTTATTACTGCGCGACAGCGACCCACAAAAGAAGACCCGCTCGGCACCTCCTCCAGCGGTTGCGAGTGTGCTCCCCCGTGCACTCGACGTCGCAAGGGCGTCAGCTCTCCCCCCGAGCTGACGCCAAATTTGTCGACGACGGCGGCAGCCTAAGCGAGCAAGCTCGAGTCAGCCGTCCACCCCCTGGGGCGCCCAAAGTGATCAAGATATCTGAAGAGCGTTGCGCGCAAATGCAGGACGGGCGGAGTAGGCGCTCGACACTGGACAGGCCTGCCTTCGCCTATAGGGTCTCGGCGGCCCGCAAATCCAATTCAGACTTCGTCCGCGATACGCTCGAGCGCGACCAGGTCAAGAATACGAAGTCCTCCGGACGACACGGCTACAACCGACCTTTCGCGTAGGCTCAACAACGCCTTCTCAAGGGTATCAATGGTCATTTGCAGTTGTTCCGCCACGTAGCCTGAGCGCACATCATTTGTGACGAATAACGGCTCTCGACCTTCTGAACTGTTGATTCCGACGATAGCGAGCAGAAAGTTCGCCACGCGCTGAACCGGGTGGGCCGAACCGACATTCTGCGATCTTTGCCGCACATACTCGAACTCTCGGTCCGCTGCTTCAGCGAGCCTGAAATACAGCCGACTATCTTTTGCGAGCTCTCGCTCAAGGTCTGCTTCCGTGATGATGCAGACGCGGGTCTCGACCATTGCCTTTGCAACGGTCACGTGCGTTGGCAAATACCCAAGCCCGATGATTTCGCCGGGAAAACTGAATTCCAGTACATTCCGGCGATCATCGGACGAAAGAGCGTAATGGCATACGGCGCCGCTTTCGACGCGATAAAGCCGACGTTCGTCACCAGGCTGGTAGACCTTCTCACCGATGGCAACCGTCCGCCGAAACCGGCCCGGGAACCCCGAAGCCCGTTCCGGTCGTCTTAGAGCGCGGTCGGTAGGGCCGCCTTGTGCGAGTTCACTTGCGCTTTGCATACGCTTACTCCGATACCCGGTGATTGGTGCGGCGCTGTTTCGACAAGACATTGACACTTGCCGTAGTGGCGCAGAGCGGCAAACGTCATGATCGATACACCAGAACTACTTTGCACGCATTTCCCCCGGTTGGGGGACTGCGATCGACTGCCTACCTTGCCGGCCCGAAGGGATGCTCGCCGTTCGAGCCACGCAGCTTGCTTTTTAAGGTAACCCTTTGGCACTCAATGCATATTAGAGTCCGAATAGGGCAGTTTGTAATTGGTGTCGAGAATTCCCAGACTTTGCGCTCGGACGACGGCTTGTGTCCGCGTTTCCGCGGAGAGCTTTTGAAAAATTCTTTTTACGTGCGTTTTGATCGTTTCAGGGGTCACGTGAAGTTCTCTTGCAATTCCTTTGTTTGATTGGCCCTCCGCAATAAGTTTGACGATCGACCGTTCGCGGATCGTAAGTATCCGCCCGGCGCCCGAACCTGTGAAATCACTTTCGTCTGAAGCGGATACGGGCGCGAACTCGGCAATTGAGCTTCGCAGTCGATCACGGGCACCGTAATCGCGAACGTTCTTGGCCGAGGACAACACCATATCGATGTCGTCTTTGCGCTCAATGACAAAAGTCTTGAGCTTTGCTTTTGCCGCTTTTTTAATCAACTCCGTCAATAGCTCCAAAGAGCTCAATCCTGATGGAGTGCGGGTCTGGGCGACGGCCAGGTCTAAACCGACGCGCATGGCACTAAGGTGGTCGTTCGTCGAGATAAGCGCCCCATAAGCCGTGTTCAGCAGATCGGCCGCGTCCGCGGTGTTGCCGGTGGCACTTGCGACGA
The DNA here is from genome assembly GCA_964651805.1 of uncultured Hyphomicrobium sp. Lineage (GTDB taxonomy): Bacteria > Pseudomonadota > Alphaproteobacteria > Rhizobiales > Hyphomicrobiaceae > Hyphomicrobium_B. The sequence continues at coordinate 515,053 of CAZYXX010000002.1, forward strand.
GTCCCTTGGCGATCATGCCGTGTATTCTGATTTCAGCGTGGGAACAGGGCCTACTCGCAGGGTACTTCCCCTTCAGTCGTTCAAATTCCTGCAGCAGCGAAAGCGCTTCTTGCAAATTGCCGTCGGCCAGCAGGATCCTCATTCGTTCCGACAGCAAAGCCGCAACGACGCGTCCCCACTCGCGTTCCAAGCCGAGCTGCACTGCGCGACTGAGTAAGTTGAGCGCTCTGGCCCTGTCGCCACGAGCGATGGCAGCTCTAACAAGCACAATGAATGATTGCAAAAAGCCTTCATGAAACGATGTTGTTTCGATGAGATCCGCAGAGTCCAGCACGGCGACTTCGGCTCCGAAGACGTCCCCGCGCTCGTAATTTACGCGAGCCATCAGGCCGATCACCATCGTCGCCGCAACTGATTTCGGGCCTACGTATTTTTCGGCGAGTGATCGTGCACTTCCGTAGAGTTCGAGCGCAGTGTCGAAATCGAGTGTCTGTGCTGCGCCAATCCCGCAAAGGCACAGGCGATAGTTCTCGGGGAGCACATAGCTCGCCTCCCCGTCGGATAGTGCGGGCTTGGCGACCGCACCGAACGCGGTGAGGTTCCCCGCCTTCAGGTGGTCGTATCGAACGACATTGCAGAGTGCGTTGAAGTGAAAGGGATCGAAGTTGTATCCTTCGAGGCACTCCGAGCCGAGATCTCGGCCACGCGCGCTATCGTCCCGAAGCGCGCTAAAAATTGCGCGGGCCGCGTGGCATCTCCACCAAAGGTCGCTTTCCGGAGTGGCCTCAGCCGCCTTCTCGACCTGGAGCAACAAGTCATCCGCTTCTTTGAAGCGCGTAACGAGCGCCATTCCCCACGCCAGCGCCAACTTCAATTCGTGCTGACCGCTCATCACCTCGACCGGCAGATGGCGCTCCCACGAAAGCAGCGTCAGAAGGTCCCCCTTTATGACCAGCGACATCGCGCACTGCTCGACGCTTAAGAAAGCGCGATCGACATCCTTCGCGGCAATCGCGTGCTGGACGGCCTCAGTCCATTGACCTTCCGCGGCGTACCACCCATACGCGCGCCGGTTCAGTTCTACGATCTGATCGGGCCATGCTTCTTGCAGCCGACGTGCGAGATATTCGCGCATGAGATGATGGTAGCGGTACCAACCGCCGGCATCGTCCAAGGAGACTAGAAGAAATTGCTGACGCTCCAGTTTGGCGAGGATAGCGCCGCTTTGAGCAAGACCCGTGATCGCTTCGCAAAGAGCGCCGCTCAGTCGATCCAGCACCGACGTTTTCAGCAGAAACGTCACGGTCTCTTCAGGTAGCGAAGCTAGCGTGTTCTCGAGATATTCCGATATCTTTCGCGTTGTGCCAGAAAGCATCCGCGCATGGGAAATAGGGTCCGAAGAATTTCGCAGCGCTATTCGTGCGAGCTGCAATGCCGCCGGCCAGCCTTCAGTCGACCCGTGGAGATCGGCTACGCCGGCCGAATGCAAATTCCTGCACAAATCATGTCCAAGAAGCTGCTTCGTCTCAGCGATATCGAAATGGAGCGACGACGCGTCGATCTCGACTATTTCCTCTTCCAGACGCAAGCGAGACAGCGGCAGAGGCGGCTCTGACCTGGTGAGGACAACGAGGTGGAGATTGGACGGTGCGTACTTCAAGAAAAAATCTATGAGCTCGTGGCAACGATAGTCCGTAAGAAGGTGAAAATCGTCGAGGAGAACGTAGATTTCGCTGTCGCTGTCCGTAGCCGCGTTCATGAGCGCCGAAATCACGTTCCGAGGCGGAATTAAATTTGACGCCGTAAATAGCTCGATTGCCTCGCTGCCGAGATCGGTCGACGCTCTCTCCATCGCCATTGCCAAATGATAGGCCAACGTCCCCGGTTCATCGTCGTCAGAATCTAGGCTCAACCAAGCAACGATCGCGCCGTTCGAACGGAGTTTTTGGCACCATGACGTTGCCAGCGTGGTCTTGCCGTAGCCGGCCGGCGCCTTGAACAGAACGAGGCGGCGCGTTGCTGCGGCGTCGAGTATCGAGAACAGTCTGGCCCTTTCAACAATCGTCTTGCCTAGGACTGGCGGCATGATCTTCGCCAGGGCGATCTGCGGTAGATCGCTTGCGAGCAATTGCCGGCCGCGTTCTACTGTTCGGTTCATCCACGGGCTCCGGGATACTCACTAATTAGGCTAATTCCCCAGACTAACGCATTCAAGAAAAATGCAAACCTCTGAGCAGGCTGAATTCAGGATTCGCTCGCAATATGCGTGTTCGCCGTCAACATATGTGAAAGCATCGGCCTCTTCGCCTCAGCCGATTCCATGCCATTCCCTTCTCTACTCAATGGAGATCGAAATAACGACGAAGCCGTTATCTATGCTGTCACCTTTTCGACCGGCCGCTGGCATAGCCGTATTTCTAATTGGAACGACGGTATTCGCCCGATTGAACCCGATGCTAGGAATCCATTGGCGTGCGAAGCGGGCACCCTGTCGGGTGGGTCAAGCCTGTTCAGCGCTGCCACGACCAGCGAAAAAGGAACCGCCCGGGGTCTCTGGCCGGTCAATCTTGAGTAAAACGTGTTTGGTCGGTCGGCTCGACCGGACCGATGAGGTTGCCTTTTTTCCAGGCAACTGCGCACGGGGCGCTGTTGCAGACGGTTAGCGCGGGTGCCGGCTTCGATAGGCCGGTTCGCAGTTTTGTTGGCAGATGGCGCACCCGACAGGATTCGAACCTGTGACCTCTGCCTTCGGAGGGCAGCACTCTATCCAGCTGAGCTACGGGTGCGCAGGGGATGATCTGATAGCGTATTCGGCGTGGGCCGGCAAATGCCAGCGACAAAAAGGGAATGGCGGAGCTGCCCCCGCCATATCCTGAAATTCGTGCCTTGGAGCTAGGCGAGGTTCAGTAGCGACAGGGGCGGGCACCAACCACGCAGAGTGTCGGCAGGATGACACCCTGCACGCAGTCCCACACCACTTCGCGTGCCTGCCCAAATCTAGCGTAACGCCAACCATACTGCCGGCCGACGTTGCTTTGCCAATTGCGTATTGCGGCAGCGCGTGCCTTTTCGCTCCCAACGCCGAAAAGGCCGAGACCGGAGGCGTTGCCTTGCACCGTCGAATGGCAGCGTGGCGCGGCATGTGACGGTGCCGTGGCGACTGCGGTCAGCGCGAAGGCTGCAACAATTGCCATTCCGAAATTGAAGAAACGACGCATACAGTTCTCCTGAGATTCGTTTGTTGAGCTAGGATGAGGCGTGCGACAGCAAGGCACTAGTAGCGGCAGGGGCGCGCGACGACGACGCACGTCGCCGGCATGATGAAGCCCGGCTTGCAACTCCATCGGACCCAGCTCGCGCGATTAAGGTTCGCATAGCGGGCGCCGTAGGCCGAGGCGACCTTCGACTCCCAATCGACGCGGGCTGCAGCACGGGCCGTGGCGCTACCGATGCCCAGAAAACCCAGCGAGGCGGCGCTGCCGCTGATCGTTCCCCGGCAGCGCGGCGCGGCATCCGATGCGGTTATGGCCATGCCAGTAACGAGGCCTGCCGCCAATGGCAGACAGGCGAGCTTTGTGATGAAACGCATGGATACTCCCCTTCCGAAAAATGACGCGCAGCGCCGGAAACGCCCCGTCGGCGCGCGGTCTGGAATGAGCCACGCAAGGCGCGGCCTGTCAATGAATCCGGGCCACACTTGGGAGCGAGCTGGTGGCTCGGCGCCTCCGAAATTGGGGCATTGCTCGGTTGGAAGGTTCCACTCGCCTTTGGGGCGGTCGTGCCTATATTGCGCTGCCATGGCCAAAGCGACCAACCAATCCAAGACCGAGGCTCGACCCTCGTCCTCGACCGTTCCGACTGGTGAATTGCTTCCCGTCATCAAGGGAAGTCACGTCTACCTGATCGACGGCTCGGGATATATTTTCCGCGCATTTCACGCCTTGCCGCCGCTGACCCGACCCTCCGACGGGCTTCCGGTGGGCGCGGTCCACGGCTTTTGCGCGATGATGTGGAAGCTGCTACGCGAAACGAAGGCGTCGGAAGCGCCGACCCATATCGCCGTCATCTTCGATGCAGGACGCGAGACGTTCCGCAACGAGATTTTTAGCGACTACAAGGCCCACCGTCCGCCGCCACCGGAGGAACTCGTTCCGCAGTTTCCGCTTATCCGCGACGCGGTGAAGGCCTTCAATGTTGCCTGTATCGAGCTGGACGGTTTCGAAGCAGATGATCTCATTGCCACCTACGCCAAGGCGGCCGTCGATGCTGGCGGCGACGTCACTATCGTCTCTTCCGACAAGGACCTGATGCAGCTCGTCCGGCCGGGCGTCGTGATGTTCGACGGCATGAAGTCGAAGCGTATTGGCCGCGACGAGGTGATTGAGAAGTTCGGGGTACCACCGGAAAAGGTCGTCGACGTGCAATCGCTCGCTGGCGACTCCATCGACAATGTTCCGGGCGTGCCGGGCATTGGCATCAAAACGGCTGCCGAGCTTATCAACACGTATGGCGATCTTGAAACGCTGCTTGCAAGTGCGGGTGAAATCAAGCAGCCGAAGCGGCGGGAAAACCTCACGACGTTTGCCGAGCAGGCGCGCGTGTCGCGCGAGCTTGTGAAGCTCAAGGACGATGTTCCGCTTGAAATCGGCATCGAAGCGGTCGGCGTTCGCGATCCGTCGCCAAAGGAACTGCTCGCGTTCCTGCGCGAGATGGAATTCAACACGCTGACAAAGCGCATCGCGGAGGCGCTGAAGGTCGAGACGCCGCCGCCGCTCGAAAAGTCTGTCGGTGCAACCGTTCCCAAAAAGGCGGATGCGAGCGCGGGCAGCGCTCCCCGATCCGAGGCGGCCGCAGGCGCCGGTTCGCCCCAGGCGGCTGTTGCTTTCTCGGCTCAGGCGCTAGCGAAAATTCCGTTCGATCGGGCCAAATACGAAACCGTGACCACGACGACGCGCCTTTCCGAATGGATTGAAGCGGCGAGAAGTTCTGGGCGCGTTGCCTTTGATACGGAGTCGACCTCGACAGATCCGCACCGTGCCGAAATGGTCGGCTTTTCGCTCGCGGTCGCGCCGGGGCAAGCCTGTTACGTCCCGCTGCAGCATCGCGACGGCGCTAGTGATCTGTTTGGCGGTGGTGGCCTGGTGGCGAACCAGATTTCGCTTGGCGAAGCGCTGCAACTCATCAAAGGGCTTCTCGAGGACGCCAGCGTCGTCAAGATCGGCCAGAACATCAAATATGATCTGCTGGTCATGGCGCGGCACGGAATTTCGCTGGCGCCGATCGACGACACGATGCTGCTTTCGTACGCGCTTGACGCGGGGCGCGGCAACAACGGTATGGACGAACTGTCGGAGCGTCATCTCGGACATACGCCGATCACGTTCTCCGCTGTCATAGATTACGCGCCAGGTCAAAAGAAGTCAGAAAAGACGTTCGCGTTGGTGCCGATTGCGAAGGCCACCGAGTATGCGGCCGAGGACGCAGACGTCACGTTGCGGCTCTGGCTCAAGCTCAAACCGCGCTTGCCGGCTGAGCGCGTGACGACCGTGTATGAGACATTGGAGCGGCCGCTCGTGCAGGTGCTGGCCGACATGGAGCGCACCGGCATCAAGGTCGACCCGGCCATCCTTTCGCGTTTGTCCAGCACGTTTTCTCAGCGAGCGACGCGGCTTGAGGAGGAGGTCTATACGCTTGCCGGTCACAAATTCAATCTGGGCTCGCCGCGGCAGCTAGGTGAGTTTCTTTTCGACTCGCTCAAGCTACCGGGCGGTAAGAGGACCAAGTCGGGTCAGTGGGAAACCCGCGCCAGCTTGCTTGATGATCTTGCGGCAAATGAAGATCTGCCTGAGGGGGCGCGCAAGCTCATCAACACGATGCTTGAATGGCGGCAGCTGACGAAGCTGCAGTCGACCTACACGGACGCGCTTCCGAATTATATAGACCCTGCGACGGGTCGTATTCACACGAGCTACGCCCTCGCCTCGACGACGACTGGGCGGCTCGCATCGTACGATCCCAATTTGCAGAACATTCCGATCCGCACGAAAGAGGGTCGCGAAATTCGCACCGCCTTTATCGCGGATAAGGGCATGAAGCTTGTCTCCGCCGACTATTCGCAGATCGAGCTGAGGGTGCTTGCGCATGTGGCCGACATTCCGCAGCTGAAAAAGGCGTTTGCGGACGGGCTCGACATTCACGCGATGACGGCGTCGGAAATGTTTGGCGTGCCGATCAAGGACATGCCGGGAGAGGTGCGCAGGCGGGCGAAGGCGATCAACTTCGGCATCATCTACGGCATCTCTGCCTTCGGGCTGGCGAACCAGCTCGGCATTTCGCGTGAAGAGGCGGGCGACTACATCAAGACCTACTTTCAGCGTTTTCCCGGCATCCGCAACTACATGGACGCCACGAAGAAGGCCGCGCACGAGCAAGGCTACGTCGAGACGATCTTCGGTCGGCGCATTCACTACCCGGAGATCAACACGAAGAACCCGTCGATGCGTGGCTTTCTGGAGCGGGCAGCGATCAACGCGCCGATCCAAGGCTCGGCCGCCGATATCATCCGGCGCGCGATGATCCGCATGCCTACGGCGATCGAGAATGAAAAAATTGTGAGCGCGCGCATGCTTCTCCAAGTGCATGATGAACTCGTATTCGAGGTGAAGGATTCCGAGGCAGAAGGCCTCATCAAGACGGCGCGGCACGTTATGGAGACGGCGGCCGAGCCGGCCGTGCGCTTCTCAGTTCCGATCCATGTCGACGCGAAAGCCGCCGGCAATTGGGACGAAGCGCACTGACGCGCACCTCTTCTCAGGCAGGTGCCGGCAGGGCCTTTGCGTGAGGTGTCAACACATCCTGTATCGCGCGTCGCGCCTTCGGATCGATGATCCGTGCATGGGCAGCCCGTCGAACATCGCGCACGACAAAGAATCCGATCAGGAAGCCAAACAACAGGAGCGGCGAAGAGAACGCGACCCCGAACAGACCGTTGGTATCGAGCGAGTCTTTCAGCGGCTTGGGCAGTTCCATGCGAAATGCCATTTGCGTCGCAATGGCGAGGTAGAAAGCCATCATCATCGTGGCGGCGAGCGCGACGCCGTCGATGAAGCGCTCTGTCAATGCGCCGACAACGTCCTGGCGCTTGGTGATCGGCCAATCGCGCAGGCGTGCGAGGCGGCAGATCCCGATCACGAGGAAGAACGGCAGCATGCTCCAGGGCAAGCGGCGCCGAATTGGCAGTGGTGCTGCTTGCGTCGGCCCAGGCGTGGAAATTTGCGGAGCCGAGCTGTTTGCCGTCGCGTCGGTTGGAGCAGCGGGTACTGATGCGGCTGTCTCGGTCGCGCCGGCCAGCATCAGCGTTGGCTGCTTGGCGAAATCGACCAACACGTTGACCGCGATGTGGACCACGACCGCGATCAGCCCGGCCATAATGTAGGCGCCCCAGGGGGTCTGGGTCGTGCTTGCGTAAGACCGTTTGGAGCCGGCGAAGGCGCCGACGAGGGACGCAAGGGCCATCACGAACGCGAAGCGGGCGAGCATCTCGACCGGCGGCGCATTGGTATCACGGCCCGACTGAGTGCCGATGAACATGATCAGGAAGCCGCCGACGGATACGAGCAGGAATATCCAGATGAAGCGGTTGAAATTGATCGGCTCTATCTTGCCGAGGCCGCCGAACCCGAGTTCGCGTAAAGACTCGAGTCTGTCGGCCGCGGTCTCGCCCGATAGTACGACCGAGCGGCCGGCGAGTTCAGCGATTTCCTGCAGCAGGATGTCGTATTCGACCTGGAAGTAGCCTTCGATTTGCGCAAGGTAAGTGCTGAACTCTTCACCCGTCAGCCGCAACGGCCGTGACGCGTCGGCGCCGGGCGAGGTCGCGAGTATCTTGCGCACGTTCGCTTCGATTGCTTGGAAGCTTTCCTCATCAGCGTAGCGTGAGCTTGCGAGCGCCGCCATCAGGTCGGACAGCGACTTGGCAGAAGGGTCGCCGCGCTCGGCCTTCTCGACGAGCTTCACGATGGTCATTGCAAGGTGCGTCTTGCGCTCGTGTGCCGTTTCAAGCTCGGTGAGCAGACGGCGATCCTCGGGACTTAGCGTTTCGCTATCGTCAGGGTTCCAAGAGCGGACGATGCGCAAGAGGGAAGCAACCTTGCGCCAGTTCTGGAAGGTGACGACGCCGACGCCATCGAAGTCGCTCGTGACGTGCACGCCGAAGCGGCGCGCCAGCTCCCTGTTCAGGCGCTTCTCATCTTCGGAAGGGATGAACTCGCAGCGCGTCAGATGCGTCGATAGCGCGACGCTATCCTGATGCAGGTGGCCAGCGCTGTGGAGCCAGACGAGCAGCGAGCGTTCCAGATCCCGGAAGATGCTGAGCTGAAGCAGGCCGCCGAGCGTGAACGCCGCGAGCAGCGGCGCCTGGTCTTTGAATGCGTTCAATAGGCTGCCAACGATCGGCAGGTTGGAGCCGACGTCGGCGGCCAGCGCCTTGAATGAGTGGAAAGCAATGACAAAGACGACGTAGATGAAAAGCAGCAATCCCACGAACATGATGCGTGCCGTGGGATTGGGTGGGAGCTTTCGGTTGTCGTAATCGCGGACCATTGATGGGCGCATCGCTGCCCAAAGACCGACGAGAATCGCCAGAAAGCCGGCCGCTTCGAGAGTCGGCAATATCTGCTCAGGATTGATACCCGCAAGCATGGACGCGCCCCGCAACGCAAAGAAACAAATGCCTGTAAATATGTGAGGTTACTCTGGCGCCGCGGCGGAGGGGGCGTCAAGTGAGGCCCGGTTACACCGGGCGGTCAATCGCATCACGGCTTTGCCGAGTGGTCAGCCTAGGGCTTGGCGCCGCCTTGCTTCTCGTCTTCGCCGGTCGGCGTTTTGTCTGGTGGGAACACCCTGTTCAGCATCAATATCGTAACCGCCAATGCCGTGGCGAACAGGGCCATTTTAAGTTCGCCGATGCCGCACAATAATCCGATGCCGGCGGTCAGCCAGATGGCGGCGGCCGTCGTCAGCCCCTTTACGTCGCGGATATTGCCCTTCTGTAGGATGACGCCACCACCGAGAAAGCCGATGCCCGTGACGACACCTTGAGCGACGCGGCTGAAACCGTCGGAATCACCCGCCTTCAGAGCAGCGATCACGGCGACGCAGGACCCGAGACAGACGAGCGCTAGCGTCCTGTAGCCTGTTGGCAGGCGTCGCCAATCGCGTTCCAGCCCAATGGCGGCGCCGCAAGCGAGTGCGCTTGCCATGCGGATCATCATGTCGATGTCGTCTGGTGCGGTCATGATGGCGGCATTCGCTCATCCGCCGATCGGGCCGTCAAGCTAGGACAGGCAAAAAAGGCCGCGCTACTCGCCAGCGCCAGCCGGCGGATGCTTGCCGTTGACCCCGTTCAGGCTGGTTTTTCCCTTGGGCTTGCGCCAGTCCGGAGCGATGTCGGGCGTGTCCTTCATCGCGCGATAGGGCTGGGGTATGCGCGTGCTCTCACCGCCGGTCAGCCGCTTGTAGTTGACTGTGCGGATGAACTCGCGAATGCGCGGTTGGATCTCAGTGCGCCAGCGGGTGCCGTTGAAAACGCCGTAGTGGCCGACGCCGGGCTGAACGTAGTGAACTTTCTCGTCCTTCGGAATGCCGGTGCACAGATCGTGTGCGGCTTCCGTCTGGCCAAGACCGCAAATGTCGTCGCGCTCGCCCTCGACTGTCATGAGAGCGGTCTTTGAGATCGCCGAGCAGTCGACATACTCGTTGCGGTGCGTCAGCTTGCGGTCGGGAAGCAGATGTTCTTGGAATACGGTGCGGACCGTCTGGAGGTAGAACTCGGAGGTCAGATCCATGACCGCCAGATATTCTTCGTAAAAATCCTGGTGCTGCTTGACGCTGTCGCAATCGCCTTTGACAAGGTTATTGAACAGCTCGACGTGGGCATTCATGTGCCGTTCGAGGTTCATCGTCATGAAGCCGGTCAACTGCATGAAGCCCGGATAGACGGGACGCATGAACCCCGCGTGCGGGAAAGGCACGGTCGAGATCACGTTGCGCTCGAACCAATCGATCGGCTTCTTTTCGGCGAGGTCGTTGACTTTCGTAGGGTTGCGCCGGGTATCGATCGGCCCGCCCATCAGGACGAGCGAGGCGGGCTGGCATTCGACATTGCGCGACGCCATTAGCGCGGTTGCGACGAGCGCGGGCACCGCGGGCTGGCACACCGCGATCACGTGCGTGTTGGTGCCAATGAAGCGGACGAAATCGATCAGGTAGTCGACGAAGTCGTCGAAATCGAAGCGGCCGGCGGCGAGCGGTACGTTGCGCGCATCGGCCCAGTCGGTGATGTAGACGTCGTGCTCGGGCAGCATGGCCTCGACGGTGCCGCGCAGCAGCGTTGCGTAGTGGCCGGACATTGGTGCAACGATCAGAACCTTGGGATCGTACCGGCGTCCGGCATTGCTTTCATCACGGCCGAAGCGAATGAGATTGCAGAACGGCTTTGCGAGGACGACCTCTTCGTGAACGTCAACGGTCAGGCCCGCAATGCGTGTGGATTTGATACCGAACTCGGGCTTGCCGTAGCGACGCGTGATGTTCTCGAACACCTCGCAGGCGGCGATCATGTTCTTGCCGGCCGCGGTGTGGGAAACAGGGTTCAGCGGCCAATCGAGCATATGCCGAAGGGCTTGAACGCCAAAGCGCACCGGCGACATGAACGCGTGGGCCATTTCGTACGCGTAGTAGTTCATATCGCGAACCCCCGAGCTGTCGCCGTTTTTCGGCTTGTCACCTTTTTCTCGCCCTTGCAGCGGTTGATGCTGCATCGCGAGAGTATATTTGCTTCATCTCCACCACAATCGTTAATCGTGACACTGCCTAACGATAAGCCCCATGCGTGCATAGGAAGCACACCCACAGGTACATGTCAGATACAACTTTCTGTTGCGGTGCGACGGCCTGGAGTTAACCCGATTCGACGGGGTTCGGTGCCGACAAGCCGAGGTTTCCAAGCCAAAATGACGAGTAAGGAGTTTTCGGCGACCGACGCGCGGCGTGTGTGCGGCGATATTTTCACCGCACCACTCGCGGCGCTCGGCCGACGTTTCTGCGACGATTGGACCGCGCCTAGCGCGCGCCACGCCTCTGGTGACCGCTCGGGCGCGGGGCAGAGTCGCCGGACGCTTGGCCCGGGCGGACGTCTTTGTGGCGGAACGTGATCCGGCCCTTTGTCAGGTCATAGGGCGTCATCGTGATCGTAACACGGTCACCGGCCAGAATTCGGATACGGTTCTTCTTCATGCGACCCGATGTGTAGGCGACCACGGAATGGCCGTTGTCGAGTTTCACGCGGCATCGGGCATCCGGCAAGACCTCGTCCACCACGCCTTCGAATTCGAGTTCTTCTTCTTTTGCCATTCGATCTCCTGTTGTGGTTCCGCTCACTTGTGCTGCCAGCGCCTTGATCTCGTGGCTGGAGCGGATTTGATTTTCGATATGAAAAGCGGGGAGCAGACCGGCTGCTCCCCGCGGTATCGGTAGTCGTGTCGTGGTCCTTAGAGAGGACGCAGATTCACGGCAGCAATCTTGCCGTTCCTTCCACGTTCGGTCTCGAAGTAGACCTTCTGCCCCTCGCGGAGCGATTGAAGGCCGGCGCGCTCAACAGCCGAGATGTGAACGAACACGTCGTTTCCACCTTCTTCCGGCTGAATGAACCCGTAACCCTTCTGACCGTTGAACCACTTCACAGTGCCGTTCGACATTCCATTGCCTCCAGAGCCAATAGGCGTCCCCCGGTAGGAATTACCGGAGACCATCAAATCGCGCGATGGAGACGTCTTAGGGCAGGCGGTAGCGCTGTCGAAGAGTGAGCCAAGGCGTGTTCGATGGCCCTATATGCCTTGGTTGCCGTGGAAAGGCAAGATCGTCGCAGGCTGTTCACGACCATTGATAGGTCCGGCAAGCCGTTGAAACAGCGCCTGTTTCGTATCGTTGGCACGCTCTCTTCATGACAACCCGGTGACTGTGCCGCGCTCGAAGAAGCGATACGACGGCAGCGGCAGCGCTGCCGTCGTAGGAGCCTTAACCTCGTTTGCCGCTCGGGCGGTTGAGCGCCACGAAGCGATAGCCGACGTCGACGTGGATGTGGTCCATGTCGCGGTAGGTCATTGTTCCGCCTGAACGATGGTTGGCGATCAACCAACGCACGACCTCGGCCTTGCGGCCCGGGACGCGGAAGTCGACGGCCTGGCCACTCGCGTGCTTGGAGCGGCGCCCAGTCGTCGCGATGCGCGCGCCAGGGCGGCAGGTTGAAATCACTTGAACATTGCCGAAGCGGGCGCGGATGCGGCCCAAAAGATTTCTGGCTTCGGATGTGAGGCAGCCCGTCGACGTACCCCCACTCTTGTATTTGCGGCTGGTGACCGCGCGATATTTCATTCTGACGCCATCGCCCTGATAGGACTTGGCTTCCGCGACCGCCGGCGCAAAGAGCGCCAGCATCCCGCACAATGCAACAAACATCGATCCCCTACGCATGGGAACTCCTCAATTCAGTGATTTGGATTGGATGAAGCCGTTCCTCTCGGGGGTGTTCCGCCGATCCCTAGATCGAAGCGGACGAAGGAGGCACGGGGCCTCTGAGAGGAGCGGGTCTGTGCAGGGCGGCCGCAAGCGCCAGCAACCCTATGTGCCGCCTGCCCGAAAGCGTCGGACGACCTAGCGGGCGCGAGGCTCGAAACAATGAATTCCGGCAAGCCCCCTTGTGCGGTGCAGCACGTAGGGTGGACCAGTTGGGCAAGAATGTGGCACTGGTTCCGAGTTGGTCTTTGCTGCGGCGTCGCGGCGCATAAGGTGGCCAACCAGATACGTGTGCGGAGGGTTGCGTTAGGCTGGCCGCGCAAAGCCTACAATTTGGGCATGCATTGTGAGAGCATGCCAAGCGTCGGGGATGCACCAAGGGAGACAAACATGGAAGGGTTGAAGGGGATCGTACTCGGCTTCATTGCCGGGGCCATCGCCGCACTGACGGTGGGCGAGTTCATCAGTTGGGTCTTTCAGAACTACTGGACGGGTTGGGACCGCATTCCGTGGGACTATGCGCCGACCGAGAATCTGGGTGTGCCGCAGGTCATGAGCGATACGTTCTGGGGCGGCATCTGGGGTGCAGTCTTTGGGTTGATCCTTGGCGCGCGGCCGCAGGGAATGCTCACGTTCCGTGGTGCGATACTGGGCTTGGCGCTGACCGCAGTGATCGGCGCTTTCATCCTCATGCCGCTCTTTACCGGCCGTTACGGCCTGTTCTTCGATGGCGATGCGAGCCGGATCATTCCGGTTCTGTTCATCATGGCGGCCTGGGGTGCGCTGACGGCTTGGCTCTATGGGCTTTTCCGTTACAAGCACCTGCCTGGTTTCGCTTGAGCACAAGCCGCTAACCTTTCAAAGCTGGCGACCGGACAGGTTGCCGGCTTTTTTGTTTGATGTGGGTGGGGTGTGAAAGCGCCGCCTTCTCCCTTAAATTCTGGGCAGAGAATCGTTGGAGGCAGTCATGACCATTCTTGTCAAAGGCATTCTGTCGGCCGCTGCTCTGGCGGTTGCGTCCCTGTCATTCGCAGCGGGTGCGGACGCTGGCTCTCACAAGCGCAAGGCTCAGAAACGCGTCTACGTTGAACGGGACTGCACGCCGATCAATGGGCGCTATGGCTACTACGGAAATCCCTGGTGCGATGGAGGCTGGCTAACGCTCGAAGAGCAAGAGCTGAGGCGGGCGCATCGCATTGATATTCCGCTTGGGCGGTGGGGATACCGTTACTGGTGGTAATCGCGTTTTGCGCGATACCAACCCAAGCGAACTCCACTTTCGACCGTCAGATACCGGGGTCTTTATCGGCCCCGTCATCGTCACGGCGAAAAGAAACGACTAGCATGCATTACACTTTCGACCCGACGGCGATGCCGTACGGGTCGCGCATTTATGTTCGTCGCATTGCGGGAGTACGATCATGGTTTTCGGAAAGTTTTTTCGTAGTTCGCAACCTGTTTCGCCGCCATCGCGTCCAGAGCCGGCGCGCGACCCTGACTATCTTGCCGCTGTCGCCGTCATGGAGGCGCTGCAGGAATACAAGCGCAGTTCGCATCCTCTCATGAAGCTGGTCGGCGAAGAGGCGATGCTGTCACGGGAGTCGTTCAATCGCGATGGCAGCTTCGTCCTCGATCTCATGGTCAAGGAGATGGTGGGCAAATACAAAGAGGCGGGGCTCGACACAGGCGAACTGGAGGCGAAGCTTCGAGCTGAAATCGCGAATGTGCCCAAGCCGCCGAGCCGGTTCGAGCATCCCATCAACTACGCAATCATCGCAAAAATCGCCGATACCGCCGAGGAAATTCTGCGCGGCAAGAATTTGCCGATCGCGAAAAAGCCGATATTTGGAACGCTGCAGACCGGCCGTCTCAATGGCATGGCGGTGAGGATCAAGAACGACAAGTATTATCTGATCTTCATCGAGGACGGGCTTTTCGGATTTGCAAATCTTTTCTCGAAGTGCATCGCGCAGGCGTTTCCGCCGAAAGATGGGCGCGAGGGCGAGATGACGTTCTCGACGGACGATGACGAAGTCACTCTCAACATCGTCAGCAACGATGAACTTCTGGAGCGTTTCTTCGACGTGATCCAAGCCTACGTTGTGGCTGGGTATCCGCATGCGGCGCGGCCCTACATTCCGCATCCGCGCTATGCGGGACTAGCATCCATTTTGACCGACACGATGGAGCATTTCATCATTGGCCATGAGTACGGACATTGCGTGCTGGGCCATCTTGAGGGTGGCAGTCCGCAGAAGGCGGCCTTCGGAGACGGTCAGGAGGTCGATCTTCTGTCGTTGCCGTGGAAGCAGGAAATGGAAGCCGACTACATGGGCTTCATGGTCGCCATGGAAGCCATGGACCGCCAGAACCTCCATTACTCACTCTATTATTGCGGGATGGAGGCGTTGTTTGCGACGATGAACGTTGTCGAGCGGGCCGTAAGCATCCTGCGCTTCGGCGAGGTACGCGAACAGGTGCTCGACAGCCATCCGCCATCCGACATTCGCCGCATGGGTTTGCGGATGCATCTTGAGAAGGCCGTCGGTGAGGAGGGAAGCGCGGGGGCCGCAGAACTCGCAAACAAGGTGACGGCCATCATCGAAATGATGTGGGCGCTGACCGAGCCTCGGTTCCAGGAAATGCGTGAGCAAGGCGTTCAGCCGCACGAGAACTGGCTGCATTGACAAATGGTGGACGGCAAACGGGGCGTGCTGGGCGAGTTGATCAATTGTCGTCCATCTTGAGCGCGTTGATGAACGCCTCTTGCGGGATCTCGACCTTGCCGAACTCGCGCATTTTCTTTTTGCCGGCCTTCTGCTTGTCGAGCAGCTTGCGCTTTCGCGTAATGTCGCCGCCATAGCATTTCGCCAGAACGTCCTTGCGGAGCGCCCGGATCGTTTCGCGCGCGATCACCTTGGCGCCAATCGCCGCCTGGATCGGGATCTGGAACAGGTGCGGCGGAATGAGTTCCTTCAATTTTTCGCACATGGACCGGCCGCGGCTTTCGGCGCGCGAGCGGTGAACGATAATCGATAAAGCATCGACTGGCTCGCCATTGACGAGGATCGACAGCTTGACGAGGTCGCCCTCCTCGTAACCCTTGATGTGGTAGTCGAAGGATGCGTAGCCGCGGGATACGCTTTTCAGGCGGTCGTAGAAATCGAACACGACCTCGTTCAGCGGCAGTTCGTACACAGCCATGGCGCGCGAACCGACATAGGTGAGCTGCTTCTGTCGGCCGCGGCGGTCCTGGCAAAGCTTCAATACGGCGCCGAGGTGATCGTCGGGCACGAGAATCGTTGCTTCGATCCAGGGCTCTTCGATGCGGTCGATCTTCACGACATCCGGCATATCAGCCGGATTGTGCATTTCGATCATCGTGCCGTCGTTCATATAGAGGTGATAGATGACGCTCGGCGCGGTCGTGATGAGGTCGAGGTTGAACTCGCGCTCGAGCCGTTCGGTGATGATTTCCAGGTGCAACAGGCCCAGGAAGCCACAGCGGAAGCCGAAGCCGAGTGCGGCGGAGCTTTCCGTCTCGAACGAGAAGCTTGCGTCGTTGAGGCGGAGCTTGGCCATCGCCTCACGCAGGTCCTCGAAGTCGGCGGCGTCGACCGGGAACAAGCCGCAGAACACCACTGGCTGTGCCGGCTTGAAGCCGGGCAGAGGGTCCGACGTCGGATTTTTCTCGTCGGTGACTGTGTCGCCGACACGCGTGTCGGCGACTTCCTTGATGGCGGCGGTGAAGAAGCCGACCTCCCCTGGCCCGAGCCCCTCCAGCATTTCCTGCTTGGGGCGGAAAATGCCGACGCGCTCTATCTGATAGCTGGCTCCGGTCGACATGAGCTTGACGCGCTGTCCTTTCTTCAAGCTGCCGTCGATGATGCGAACAAGCACGATGACGCCAAGGTAGGCGTCGTACCAGCTGTCGATCAGCATCGCCTTCAGCGGTTTGCCGGCGTCGCCCTTGGGCGGCGGCAGCTTCTGGACGATGGCCTCCAGAACAGCTTCGACATTGAGGCCGGTCTTGGCGGATACGCCGATGGCATCGGAAGCATCGAGGCCGATAACGTCCTCGATTTGCTGCTTCACCCGGTCCGCGTCGGCCGCCGGCAAGTCGATCTTGTTCAGGACGGGCAGGATCTCGAGGTTGTTGTCGAGCGCTTGGTAAACGTTGGCGAGCGTCTGCGCCTCCACGCCTTGGCTGGCGTCGACGACCAGGATGGCGCCCTCACACGCGGCGAGCGAGCGAGAGACCTCGTAGGCGAAGTCGACGTGGCCGGGCGTGTCCATCAGATTGAGCTGATAGGTCCTGCCGTCCTTGGCCTTGTAATCGAGGCGGACAGTCTGGGCTTTAATCGTAATTCCGCGCTCGCGCTCAATATCCATCGAGTCGAGGATCTGCTCTTTCATTTCCCGGTTGGAAACGTTGCCGCACAGCTGAATAAGCCTATCGGACAGCGTCGATTTACCGTGGTCGATATGAGCGATGATTGAGAAATTGCGGATCAGGGAGGTATCAGTCATGGCGCGGCTCATAGCACCCGGAACTTCCAGGCAAAAGGGGCGTTGGCTCCGGTGTGGCCTTGGTTGGGCTCCATGTCGCGGCATAGTCGACACAGGGCTGGCCACTTAAGCGGTCATGTGCAAAATGCCTTTGTTCCCCCGTCGTAAGTCTTTGGAGATTGCGTCATGTCCAAGTCCCCCTTCGATGCCAACCCGGCTTTCGCAAAACTCGGTGACGACGCGCGAAAATCCGTGACCCAGGCGTTCGACGCGATGGCCGACTGGCGCAGGGAACTGGCTCAAATCGGCGACAAAAATTCCAACGCGGTGTTCGACAAGATGGCGGATGCGGCAAAGGCGCTGGGCTGGCCAACTGATTTCGTTGAGCTCAGCCGCCGGCAGATGCTGGGAGCCTCCAAGCTGCAGCAGCAAGCCATTGAGCAAGTGATGGACGTCTGGGAAAAGCAGCTGTCGTCGTTCGGTGCCATGCCGGAAATGCCTAAGTTCCCGGGGATGCCTGATTTCCCGGGTCTGCCCGGCGGCGGGCCGGGGGCGTCCTTTCCCGGTTTTCCGGATTTGACGACGTCGCCAATGGCGCCGCTCCAGATGTGGATGCAGGCCGCTGAGATGTGGCAGAAGACTTGGCAGCAGACAATGAGCACGTGGCTCGACGCGCAGTCCAAGGTCATGAACCGGAAGCCCTGACGGGACAGGGCTGTGGATCGCTGTGCCAAAAGCACATCGTGAGGTCTGTTTAGTAAGGCCCTCGGTGCGCGTAACCTAAAGCGGCGCAGGCATGAACGGCGTGTCGCCATACACGTTGCTCGACGCTTCGAATGCGTGTCGATGAAAGTGCGCGAATCCTTAGCTCAGCCCGTGATTGCCGGCGGCAGGGCCAGGGCGGTGATGATGGTCGCCAAAGAGAGCGCGATACATAGCCATAAGCCTCAGTGAAGCCATAAACTCTTGACGCAGTGCACGCTGCTGGCACATTGCCCACGCAAGCAACCCCTCCCTAAGGTTTCCGAACGCATGCGCGCTTTCCTGCACGTTCCTGTCGTTGCGACACTTCTGCTGGCAGGAAACCACAGCCTCGCCTTGGCCGAAGCGGCGCCGCCACCTCCGCCCAACAGTCGGAATTGTCAGAACAAAGTGCCGTTTGAACGCTGGATCGTCGACTTCAGGAAAGAGGCGATAGCGGAGGGCATCCGCCCGCAGACCATCCAGACAACAATTGGCGGTATGACGCCGGACCCGAGCGTCATCTCGCGCGATCGCAAACAAAGCTTCTTCTCTCAGACCTTCATCGATTTCTACGGCAAGCTCGCAACGAAGAATCGCGAACAGATGGGGCGGACGTACCTCAACAAGCACGCGGCGCTCTTTGATCGTGCGGAGCAGGAATTCGGGGTACCGGGACCGGTCATTACCGGTTTTTGGGCGCTGGAGAGCGACTTCGGTGCCGGTATGGGGAACCTGCCCGTGCTGCGCTCGCTGCTCACGCTCGCATGGGACTGCCGGCGTGGAGAGATGTTCCGCGGCGAACTCAAGGCGGCGATGAAGATCATCGAACGCGGTGATCTGCGGGCCGACGAGATGATCGGCTCGTGGGCCGGCGAACTCGGTCAGACCCAGTTCTTGCCGCAGCACTATTTCAATTACGCGATCGACTACGACAACGATGGTCGCCGCGATCTGATCACCGACATTCCCGACATCATCGGGTCGACCGCCAACTTTATCTCGTCTCTGGGCTGGCGGCGGGGCGAGCCGTGGCTTGAAGAGGTGCGTGTCACGAAGGAACTGCCGTGGGACCAGGCCGACCTTGCGATCCTTTTACCGCGGTCGCAGTGGGCCGCCTGGGGCGTCACCGGCATTCGAGCGCCGTTGCCGGCCGACAGCCTCGAGGCGTCGCTGCTGCTTCCGATGGGGCGCAACGGTCCGGCATTTCTCGCCTACCAGAACTTCCGCGTTTATACGCAGTGGAACCACTCGCTGACGTACGCAATGACGGCGGCGCATCTGGCCACGCGCATGGCGGGTGCGCCGAACCTCAGCCGTGGCACGGGACGACCGATCGCGTCGCTCAGCTACGAAGAAACCAAGGACTTGCAGCGTATCCTTCAGCGCCGCGGCTATGACGTGGGCGAGATCGATGGCCGGATCGGCGCCGGTACGCGCAAGGCGGTCAAGGACATGCAGATGAAGCTTGGCCTGCCTGCAGACAGCTATCCTACGCCCGAGTTGCTAGCAGCTCTGCGCGAACGAAGTTAGGGTCGCGCGCGACAGGGTGACGTCATGGCGGACGACGATGCGATCGCCGTCGAAATCGGCAAGTCGGACGCGGTTGACAGGCTCGCGCGTACGACTCGCCGTGTTGTCAAGGTCGTCGCGATACTTCTGCCGGCAGTCGTCGCCGGACTATCGCTGCGAGACGTTACCGTTCAAACCGTCGTTGATGTGCTGACACGCTCGAACGAAGTCGTCTGGCGTGTCGCAATCCTGCTCTATTTCGCTTCGCTCGTCTTCGGGGCCTACTCCGACATTGACGATCAGGCGCGCGTGTTCCGTGTGGCTCCGCGGATGGGCCAACTTCCCCTGCCCGCTATCGCCATCATCTTGATGCTCGGAATCATCGGCGGGATCGTCGCATACTCTTGGAGCTTCGAGGTGTTTGCCATCGCGCTTACAGCCTTCTGGGTGGTCTGGATCTTGGGCTGGAAATTCATGGTCGGCGCGGTGACCGCTCCAATGGTTGGCGATTCACGCGCGATTTACACACGAAACAACGATTACGCAGGTATTGAGCGCACTCGCGTCGTCGAGGACTTCCTGGCTGGGCGTTGGCATATCGCCCGCTTCCTCGCGGGTGGAGCAATTCTGCTGATGCTTCTGGGCCTGTCGCTTGCGCGACACCAGAACATCGCCGCGCTTCCGATCGTTGGCGCGCTCAATTGGGAGACGCTAAAGGCGTTTGGCCTTTTGTTCTTCGTGCTCGTAATGGAGTCGTGGATTTGGGCCAAGCGGATAAAAATGAAGGCGCTTCTGATGGGCCTCGACCAGCTTGCGCGCCGCTATCGATTTACGCCGGCATGATCTGCCGTGTTCAAGCGTGCGCCGGAGTTCGAGAATTTATAGGAATGGCGTCGGCAAACCCAACGCGGCAAGCAGAGCCACTTTTACCGCCTTCTTTGCAGCCCATTTCATCTTCGATTGCTTCGGAGCGTCAGCTGCCGTCAAATCCTTGATTTCGCTTCTGATGCGGAGCACGAAATCGGCGTCGTTTTCGTTCGGCTTTGGCTGTAACCCCGCTTCGAGGGCGAGCTGTTTTACCTGGGCAATTTGTGTCAGAGCCTGCTGCAAATCCTGCAGCGACGGTTGCGTCTTGGACATAAAAATTTTCCCCGCAAGGCAAATATAGAAAGGAGTTATGCTCGAAATTGCAGTCTTTGCAACGCTCCCGCGGGAGAACGCAGCGTTTTCTTCAACGACCGTTGCAGCCGCGCTTTGCGACTGTCTGCCAAATGCGGAGAACTTGGAACGAAGCTCGCGGCGCCCGTCAGTGCAGCTTGACGTGGGGTTCCGTGCGCCGCGTAAGCAGGCGCGAGAGGGTGTCGAGTGTCACTTTCACCGGGCCGTGCAGCGCCATCTCGTGCATCTTATAGAGCGAGCGGTACATCATCTTGGCGAAAAAGCCTTCGATTCGCATGGATTTGCCGGAGATGAAGCCCATCAAGTTGCCGACCGTCGAATAATGACCCAGCGACACAAGCGAACCGAAATCGCGATATTTGAACGGCTGCAGGCTTTCGCCCCGGAGCATGCGCTGGAACTGCTTTACGAGGTGCGATGACTGCTGATGCGCGGTCTGTGCGCGCGGTGGCAACGGCGTAGTCTCTCCGGGTGGGACGAGATACGCACAGTCGCCAATTGCGAAAATGCTGTCATCGCGGGTGGTCTGCAGCGTCGGCTTGACGGCGAGCATGTTGTTCTTGGTCGCTTCGAGACCGTCGAGGTTCTGCAAGACAGGTGGTCCCTTGACGCCGGCCGCCCAGACGACAAGCTCGGAAGGAATGAACTCGCCATTGGCGAGTTTTACGCCTTCCCGCGTGACCTCCGTCACTTTGGCGTTGGTGCGAACGTCGACATTCAGGCCGGTCAGGACGTTCGTCACGGCGTCCGCCATGCGCTCGGGAAGTGCCGGAAGAATGCGCGGCGCGGCCTCGATGAGGGTGATCTTGATGTCCTTCTCCGGGTCGATCTTGTCGAGACCGAATGTGACAAGTCCACGGAGGCTCGTGTGCAGTTCCGCCGAAAGTTCAGTGCCCGTCGCGCCCGCGCCGATAATTGCAACGTGGAGCTGGCCTGCCCGAACCGGGCCAGACTGAGCATTGGCGCGGACACAGGCGTTCAGAAGGCGGCGGTTGAAGCGTTCAGCCTGCTCGGGCGTGTCGAGCATGATGGCGTTTTCGTAAACGCCGGGTGTGCCGAACGCATTCGATACGCTGCCAATCGCGATGACGAGCGTGTCGTAGGGCAGCCAGCGGTCCGGCGTGATTTGCCGGCCGTCCTCGTCCACCGTTTCCGCGAGGTGGACGAGCTTCTTGGCGCGGTCGAGGCCGATCATCTCACCGTAGCGATACTTGAAGCCGTGCCAGTAGCCTTGCGCCTGATATTCGAGTTCGTGGCGGTCGACGTCCATGCTGCCGGCGGCGATCTCGTGCAGCAGCGGCTTCCAGATGTGGGTGCGCGCTTTATCGACGAGGGTGATGTGGGCCTTGTTCTTGCGGCCGAGCTTGTTGCCGAGCTGCGTTGCCAGCTCAAGGCCACCGGCGCCGCCGCCGACGATGACGAAGTGAGGTTTGTCGGAAGCGCGCGGCAGCACGAGCGCCGGAGCGGTGGAGCTGCTCGCCGGAGAAGAGACGACTTCGTTCATGGCATCACCTGTGGTCGGCGCGTGAGCGCCTCAATCCATTAGACGTGCGGTGGCGTCAGCTACGAATCTCACCGCCGGTCGCCTTCTTAACATCCGACACGATCTTCTGGGCTATCGTTTCAATTGACGCGTCGTTGAGCGTTTCAGTCGCAGGCTGCAAGGTCACCTCGATCGCGATCGACTTTTTACCTTCGGCCGCAAGCGCGCCGCCTTCAAATACATCGAAGACCGTAACCGATTGAATCAACGATTTGTCGGCGCCGGCGGCCGCCTTGATCACATCTCCGGCCGCGACGTCCTTGCCGACGACGAAGGCGAAGTCGCGCTTCACGGGCAGAAGGTCGGATGCCGCAAGCGGCGCTTTTGCGCGCGACTTTTTCTTCTCGGGTGGAAGTGCGTCCAAGAATACCTCGAAGGCGGCGACGGGTGTTTCAACGTCGAGTGCTTTCAGCGTGGCGGGGTGAACCTCTCCAAAGTGCGCAAGGACCGTCTTTGGACCAAGGCGTAGCGTGGCTGAGCGTCCGGGATGATACCAGGACGGAGCATCGCGCGTGACCTGTGCCTTGGACGGATCGAGGCCGAGTGCGGTCAGTGCGGCGAACACGTCGGCCTTCACATCGAATGCCGTGACATCTTCAGCCTTGCCGTCCCAATGTCGGCCTGAGCCCGCGAGGCTAGCTGTTCCGGCACGCACACCGGCGGCGGCCAGATACTGATCTTCGGGCGCCTCACCACGATAAGCCTGGCCCAGTTCGAAAAGCGCGACATCTGATGCGCCGCGATTGCGATTGCGCGTGACGGCCGAAAGCAGGCCCGGCAGCAATCCGGGCCGCATCGACGACAATTCGCTCGAAATGGGATTTGCCAGATCGAGTGCGTCGCTGCCTCCGCCGAATAACTTCGCCTCGTCCTTGGTGATGAAGCTCCAGGTCACGGCTTCGGTAAGACCGCGGCTCGCGAGCAGGCGGCGGGTTCGGCGCGCGCGCTTCTGCTTGTCCGTAAGGACCGCGCGGGTAACGCCGTGCAGGCGTGGCAATGGCGTCGCGGGTACGCGGTCGAGGCCGGCAATACGCACGACTTCCTCGACGAGATCGGCCGCGCCATGCACGTCGGGCCGCCATGTCGGCACCGTGACCTTGGCGTTCGATGAATTGCCGTCGAGTTGGAAGCCGAGCGCTTCCAGCGTGGTTTTTATCTCGGCCTGGGACAGCTTCACACCGGTCAGCTTTTCGACGCGGGCGAAGTCGAACGCAATCGTGCGGGGCTCGATGGGCTCCTTGCCGGCGATCGCCGCCTTGCTCGGCTCGCCACCGCAGAACTTCATGATCATGTCGGTCGCGAGGTCGAGGCCGCCGCGCACGTAGGCGGGATCGACGCCGCGTTCGAAGCGGTAACGGGCATCGGTCTGTAGCCCGGTTTTTCGCCCGGTCGTCGCGGTGCGGACGGGGTCGAAGTAAGCGCTTTCGATGAACACGTTCGTCGTGGCTTCGGTCGAGCCCGAGGCTTCGCCCCCCATGATGCCGCCGAGGCCCAAAGGTCCGCTATCATCGGCGATCACGCACATGGTGCGGTCGACCGCGTGCTCCTTGCCGTCGAGCCCGAGGAATTTTTCGTCGTCCTTGCCGAGGCGCGCGCGAATTGCGCCCTTCAGCTTGTCGGCGTCGTAGACGTGTAGCGGACGGCCGCGATCCAGCGAGATGTAGTTCGTCACGTCGACAAGCGCGTTGATCGGACGAAGGCCGACGGCTTTGAGACGGTTTTGAACCCATAAGGGCGAGGGGCCGTTCTTCACGCCCTTGACGAGGCGACCTGCAAACACCGGGCAGGCGTTCGCCGTGTCCTTCTCAAAGTCGAGCTTTATCGGAACCGGGCACGGCTCTTTGCCGTCGACGGCGCCAAGTTTTGGCTCAGGTTTCAATCTGCCCATGCCGGCAGCAGCAAGATCTCGCGCAATGCCGCGAACGCCGGTGCAGTCGGGCCGGTTTGGCGTCAGCTTGACCTCGATGACAGGATCGTTGAGCGCGGCGGCGTCGATGTAGCGTTCGCCGACTTTGGCCGCGAAGCTCTCGTCGAGTTCGATGATGCCGTCGCTTTCTTCCGAAAGCTCAAGCTCGGCGGCCGAGCACATCATGCCGTTGGAGACGACGCCGCGAACAGGCTTCTTCTCAAGCGTGATGTTGGAGCCGGGTATGTATGTGCCGAGCGGCGCGAACACGCCGACCAGGCCCGCACGCGCGTTCGGTGCGCCGCAGACGACTTCCAGCAGCGGCTTGCCCTTTCCGACCTCGACCTGAACGATCTGCAGCTTGTCGGCGTTCGGGTGTTTTTTGGCTTCAACGATGCGTGCGACCGTGAAAGCGCCGAGCTTTGCGCCCGGGTCCTCGATGCTCTCGACCTCAAGCCCGATAGCATTGAGCTTGGTTTCGAGCTCGGCCACGCTTTTCGTCGTGTCCAGGTGATCCTTCAGCCAGGAAAGCGTGAATTTCATCGTTCAACTCGAAAGAAGTGTTCGTCCAAAAAATACTCGATCGCGCCTCTAGCTTGACAGGCCTCCGCCGAGCGTCGGCACGTCGAGGACGCCGAAACCATAGTGGCGCAGCCACCTGAGATCGCCGCCGAAGAACGGGCGCAGATCGGGAATGCCGTATTTGAGCATCGCCAGGCGGTCGAGGCCGACGCCGAACGCGAAGCCCTGGTATTTTTCCGGATCAAGTCCGCAGTTGCGCAGCACGTTCGGGTGGACCATGCCGCAACCCAAAATCTCGAGCCACTTGCCGGGCTTGCCGATGGCTTCCGCACCGACGTCGACTTCCATCGACGGTTCGGTGAACGGGAAGTGAGACGCACGAAAGCGCATCTTCACCTCGTCGACCTCGAAGAAGGCCTTGCAGAACTCCTGCAGCACCCACTTCAAGTGCCCCATATGCGTTGACTCGTCGATGACGAGGCCTTCGATCTGATGGAACATTGGGGTGTGCGTTTGATCGCTGTCGCAGCGGTAGACGCGGCCCGGCGCGATGATGCGGATCGGCGGCTTCTGATTCGACATTGTGCGGATCTGAACGGGGCTTGTGTGCGTGCGTAGGAGTAAACGCGAGCCGTCCGTTCTCGGCGAGAAGTAGAATGTGTCGTGGTCCTGACGCGCCGGATGCTCGGCAGGGATGTTGAGCTTGTCGAAGTTCATCGCGTCGGTTTCGATGTCCGGCCCTTCGGCCACCGCGAAACCCATATCCGCGAAAATCTCGATCACTTCATCCAGCACCTGGCTCACCGGATGAATGCGGCCTTCGAGTTCGGTGCCAAGGCGCACGGGCAACGTAACGTCGGCGCGCTCGGTCTTGAGGCGCGCGTCGAGTGCTGCCGCTTCCAGAAGCCCTTTGCGGGTGTCGAGCGCGTCGGAGACCTTTGCCTTGAGCGTGTTGACGGTCTGTCCGAAATTTTTGCGCTCTTCCGGCGGCAGGGAGCCCAACCGGCTCATCAGTTCCGACACTCGGCCCTTCTTGCCAAGCGCCGAGACGCGCACGGCCTCGATGGCGCTTAAGTCGTCGGCGCCGGCGATTTCAGCCAGCAGATCCGCTTCGAGTTTGGTTAGGTCGGTCGTTCCGGTCATTGAAAGCCTTTGCCGGTTGCGCAGCGGCCGTCCATCCGGCGGCACGGCCGCGGCAATGGTTTGGCAGCAGGGGGCCGTGAATTCAACTTCGTGCGGGACGAAGAAGCGGCCCGTGAGGCTATCAGGCGAGCGTGGAAGGATGGATCGTTCGGGTCGTCAGCGGCCGGATAGGCCGCGGCCGCTGAAGTCCGAACGGTTGAGCCGCTTCGCAAACGGCGGCGATCAAGCCGCCTTCGCCTGTTCGGTCTTGGCCACGGGTGAGGACGCCGCCTTGGCCGCCTTGTCGACCAGGGCCTTGAAGGCTGCCGGATCGTTGATGGCGATGTCAGACAACACCTTGCGGTCCACCTCGATGCCGAGGTTCGTCAGGCCGTTGATAAATCGGCCGTAGGTCAGGCCGTGTTCGCGGCAGGCGGCATTGATGCGCTGAATCCAGAGGGCGCGGAAGTTGCGCTTGCGACGCTTGCGATCGCGGTAGGCGTACTGCGCCGCCTTCTCGACCGCCTGCTTGGCGACGCGGATCGTGTTCTTGCGGCGGCCATAGTAGCCCTTGGCGGCCTTGATGACTTTCTTGTGCTTGGCGTGGGCGGTAACGCCCCGTTTTACGCGGGCCATGGGAAGTGTCCTTTTGCTTCAAGAATTCGTCGGATGAGACGTTGCTTCGCCCGGTGCGGCGCCATGCGAGGCGCGATCGCGGGCCAAGCTCGGCTCAGCGGTTGTAGGGCATGTACTTCTTGACGATCTTCGCGTCCGAGTCGTTCAGCACTCCAGTGCCGCGCGCCTTCTGGACGAACTTCGCCGTGCGTTTGATCATGCCGTGACGTTTGCCGGCCTGGGCGGCAACCACCTTGCCCGTGCCGGTAATCTTGAAGCGCTTTTTGGCGCCCGACTTGGTCTTCATCTTAGGCATTTTGCTTTAGTCCTTATCTCGCGCGCGGGCCCGTCGCAGATCACTTTCGCGATCCACTGGCCCTCCGCGGGGGCGCCGCTTGAGCGGCGGGGCGCGGCTGCGCCCACGGACCTTGCGGTCCGAAGTGACCAAACCATCCGGCTGGCCACTCTCGGCCGCGTCTCTGCGGCCGGTCCTGCGAAGGGTGCTTTTTGCGGTTTCCGCTTGTTTTTCAAAAGCATAAAAACCGCCACGGCATGCCTCGCCGGGCGGCTCTGGCGGGGTTTATAGGCGTAAATGGGTGGCCGGGCAAGATGGGCAGGAAAGCAACTTCGCGCGATATTTCAAACTTCTGGGGCGCTCCAGCGCAACTCTATGGGTGCCGTCAATGGCGAACGCCGGTATCATCGGTCTTGGCAACGAAAGGTGCACCAATGGGTTTTATAAGTATGGCAAGCGCCAAGGTCTGGGAATCGAAGATGAAATTTGCCGTACTGTTGTTTGCCGCAGTGGTTCTTTTTGCGGGTGCCACCCCCATTGCCCCGGCTACGGCCGCTCCGGGCGAGCGCTTGGCATCCCAGGCTCACAAGAAAAAGCCCTATGTGCTACGCGGTACAAGCCGCCTGCCTCTAAAAACGCGGCGCAAAGCGTATTCTTACAAATACAGCGACGTTATCGAGAGCCGCAAATTTAACGATCCGGCTCTGGGTCCGAACGCACAGGGCGAACCCTTTGACAACGGCTTCTTCTTTGAGACGCCCAGGGGTCCCTTCGGCGGCACCGCGCCGTACTTTCATTAACGGACGCACGAGCGAAATGCGGCGTGATCAGTTGCGCGCGGCCTAATCGACCGGGCGCTTTTGCCGTGACTTGGCCAAAGCCTTCACAATAGTGTCGTGGCGCCCAGGATGCTGGCTTTCCGGGGAGGGTCAATGCGCAACTCACGTAGGCTTCCTGATTTTGCGAGGGCGGCACTCCGGATCGCGGTGGCGGCCGTTGCGCTCTTGCCCGCCACGGACTTGGCCGCGAAAGATGAGGCGCCGACGTGTGTCGGCGTCGCGGCGCCAGCCTTCCTTGCCTCCCCATTTGCACCCTGGAAGGGTGCGCCGCTGCGGGTTGTCTTCACGGCGGAAGAGGAAGTCGCGGGTGAACTTTCTCTCACCGCGCCTGACGGTAGCGTCGCCGCGACATCAAAGGAGCGGCACGGCGGGCCACCCTACTTCTGGTACGCTGAAGTCGTTAATCCGGCTCCGGGCAAATGGCGCGCAACGTTGAAGCGCGACGATGCATCGGCCGATTGCAGGATCATTGCGCGCGAGGTGGGCGTCAGCGCCAAGCGGCAGCGTGGTCTGGGCGCGACGGAGGGTAGCGTCTGGCCCATCCGCGATACCTGGAACCATGGGACGGAAAGTCTTTATTCGGCGTGGATCGAGAAGCTTTTCGACGCGCCACTCGATGCGGCGCCATCGTGGCCGGCGCTGCACGAAGTTCTGCGCGATCCTTCGCGCAACATCCTGTTCAACCACCTGGGCCTCGGCGAAGATGAGAAGGGCCTCATCATCAGACCCGATTGCGCCGACCTTCCCTATTTCCTGCGGGCCTATTTCGCCTTCAAGAACGGTTTGCCGTTCGGCTATGCCAAGTGCACGCGCGGCGGCGGGGGCAGGGCGCCGAGGTGTCCGGCCTGGTGGAGCATCCAGAAGCTGGAGCCGCCGCCAGGAACCGCGGAACAGAAAAAGGGATCAGGGTCGCTGTTTGGCATCTTCGACGGACAGGGTGAGAGCGCACCACAATCAAAGCCGCAAGGGCTCGTTGCGACGTTCGGCACATATCTCAGATCTACCGTCGCCAACAGCGTACATTCGGGATCAGGGCGCACGGCGCTGAGCGACAACAACACGGACTATTATCCTGTGCCGCTGACGCAGCAGGCTTTGCGGCCCGGTACCGTCTACGCAGACCCTTACGGTCATCTCCTCGTGCTCGTGAAGCGCGTGCCGCAGACCGATGGCGCGGCCGGTGTCTTCCTCGCGGTCGACGGGCAGCCGGACGGAACGGTGGCGCGCAAACGCTTCTGGCGCGGGAATTTCCTGTTTGCGCAGGATCCCGCACTCGGCGGTCCCGGCTTCAAGAGATTCCGGCCCGTTGTGCGCGCGAAGGGCGCAGGGTTGCGCCGGCTCACGAACGAGGAAATCGCGAAGAACTCCCAATACGGCGATTTCGCCCTCGATCAGGCGAAGCTCAGCGTCGAAGATTTCTACGACCGCATGGATGACGTGATGTCTCCGCAGCCACTCGATCCAGGCCGGGCGCTCACTGAGGTTATCACGGCACTGGAAGAGCAGGTGAAGGCGCGCGTTACGTCGGTCGAAAATGGCCGTAAGTATCACGGTCGCGGCGGAGGCGAGGTCGCGATGCCGGACGGCGCCTCGATTTTCGAGACGACAGGTGCCTGGGAAGATTTCGCGACGCCATCGCGCGATTTGCGCCTGCTGATCGCAATCGACGTGGTGCGCGGCTTTCCCGATCGCGTCGCTCGGCGACCTGATCGTTACGCGATGCCGAAACAGACGAGCCTCTCCGACGTCAAGGCGCAACTGGAAACGACGCTTGCTTCCGAGGTCGCCTCACGCAAGTTCGTCTACACACGCAGCGACGGTTCTGAATGGACGTTGACACTGAAGGATGTCATCGAACGCGCGCCGTCGTTGGAGATGGCCTACAATCTCAACGATTGTGTCGAGCTGCGCTGGGGCGCGCACGGCGATAGCGACGAAGCGTCGACGTGCAAGCGACGCGCTTCAGGCGCGCAGCGCGCGAAGATGACCGAATACCGCGCGTGGTTCAGCGAGCGTCGGCGGCCGCCGCGTGGCTAGCGCGGCTGCCATCGCGCCATCGCTTCCAAGTTCCCGTTGTCGGCGGACCAAGCGGAGCTCACCTCCGGCTACGGCCTGCTATCGTCTCATGAGACGGAGCGCAACGACCTCGGTGAGTTTGGCGCACCTCTGGCCGTCGAATGGGAAGACATCGTCGAACAGAGCGTCAAGATCGTCGGCGAGCGCGGAGCGCAGCAAAGCGCGTGCTCGATGCAGGCGTGTCTTTACCGTCTCCGGCCGTAGACCAAGGGCGTCGGAAGTTTCTTCGATCGATAGCCCTTCGATGGTGCGCGCCATCAGTACGGTGCGATAGTCGAGCGGGAGACGGTCGATGGCGCGTTCGACGAGCCGGCAAAGTTCACGTTGAGCCATCGCGCGCTCCGGATCTTGAGCCTGACTTCTTTGCATCGGGAAGGGTATGACCTCGCCGCTTTCGATCGACACATCGCTTGCATCCGAAGGCAACTCCCTGCGCTGACGCCGGTATTGCAAGGCTTCGTTGATGACGATGCGGGTCAGCCACGTTGCAAAGCTCGATTCAGCGCGAAATTTCGGAAGCGCGCGGAAAGCCTGAATATAAGCCTCCTGGAGGACATCTTCCGCCTCGCCATCATCCCTGACGATGCTTCGGGCGACTCGGTAGAGGCGTCGGTTATGTTTCTGGACAATGGCGCGAATGGCGCTCTCGTCATGCAGCAGCGCACGTCGAATGAGATCCGCATCGGCGTTAGCTGATCGTTTCTCGGTTTTGATCTGCGCCATGACGTTCACTCTCGGCCGTCTCAAGCCGCAAAGATTTGGATGCGCTCGTTTAGGAAAGGTTCCCGCTCTTTCACCGAAGCTCGTAGCAGTTTGCGTAAACCGGCGGATCGCGCGTCACGTCCAGACCTGTGCGGCACTGAACTAAGTACGACTCGGTCGGGTGCTTGAACAGGATCAGCGCTGAGCGATTGTCGAACGTGTTGGTGAAGCCGGCGATCTGCCAGCCACCTTTCAGGAGCTGTTCCACCGTTGGGTTATCGTTTTTCTCGGGCGCGGCACGCACATGTGTCGCCGCAAGCGCGGCGCAGGCGATCAGTGTCGCGAAGGCCATTGTCCGATTTACCATCTTCGTCTCCTTGAATTGATCGTGAGCCCAATTTTGCAGCGCATCGTATGCATGCCGTTCAAATGGTCATGTGCGTGATGTTCATGTGAGGTTCAGGCACTGACGTAGAAATTGCTTATCTACGCGCTTCATATGTGCTCCTTTATCAAGTGCGTAGTTGAACGAAACAACACTGGAGTTACGCATGCGTATCGCAACGATACTGGGTGGGGTGGCTGTTGCTGTCGGGATGGCGCTTGCCGCTGCGCCGGCACAAGCCGCGAGTGCGGTGAGCCCGGCTGAAATCGCCAAGAGCTACAATGTGGCTCCGAACATTGTGACGGACGTCCGCCATCGTCCCTGGCATGGCGGCGGCTGGGGTCGCCGTTGCGCCAAGTGGCGCCACATCTGTGGCAATCAGTACCCGTGGGGGGGCTGGCGCTATCGGCGCTGTCTGCGTCGTGCGGGCTGCTAGCCGTCCATCAACGTTTTCCGGGAAATGCGGCGCGGGTTATTCGATCCGCGCCGTTTCCATGTCTATGCGCTAGATCAGATCTGCTGGTTCATGCGCCGCAGACGCGTCGCGAAAAGGCGCATGACGCGCAGCGCAAATTCCGGGTCTCGGCGAATGAGCGCCAGAAACGTCGGCTTGTCGATCGCGACCACTTCGGTCGGTTCAGCTGCGATCGCGGCCGCGCTTCGCGGTCCGTCGTCGACAAGCGCCATTTCGCCGAATAGGCCGCCAGCGCGCACGTTTTCAAGTATGGTGCCATAGGTGACGACATCGACGCGTCCTGATCGCACCAGGTACATTTCCTTGCCGGCCTCGTCCTCGAGAAAGACCTTTTCGCCGGCATCGAAGTGCTTATAGGGCGCGCCGAGCTCTTCAAGCTTCGAGAAATCGAACGGCACCGTCTCCGACATGGTGATGGTCCTCAAGGCGGCTGCTCAGACAAGGCTAGCAGGATAGCAGAAACGTTAAGCGCCGCGAGGCCAGGGCTTCGCGGCGCCGGATCATCTGCCGACAAGGTTGACGGTGGCCCGAGCCTCAACGCGGGGCGAGCACCATCACCATCTGCTTGCCTTCGAAGCGCGGTTCGCTCTCAACCTTCGCGATTGTCTCGGTGTCGGCCTTGACGCGCTGCAGCACAGCCATGCCGAGCTGCGAATGGGCCATCTCACGGCCGCGGAAGCGCAGCGTGATCTTCACCTTGTCACCGTCTTCGAAGAACCGCTTAATGGACCGCATCTTCACGTCGTAGTCGTGATCGTCGATGCCTGGACGCATCTTGATCTCTTTCAACTCGACGATCTTCTGGTTCTTGCGGGCCTCGGCGGCCTTCTTCTGTTCCTGGAATTTGTATTTGCCGAAGTCGAGAATCTTGCAGACCGGGGGCTCGGCGTCCGGTGATACCTCGACGAGGTCGAGGCCGGCTTCCTCAGCGCGAGCTAGAGCGTCAAACTTGGCGACGACGCCGACATTCTGGCCGGTCTCGTCGATCAATCTAACTTCGCGGGCCCGGATCTGATCATTGATGCGGGGCCCAGTATTTTCCCGGCTCTGGGGCTCGGGACGCATAGGCTTGCGGATGGCAAAGCTCCTTTAATTGTTGCACGAAATACCGCGTGAAAGCTCTTCGCGGCGGTTTACCCGGCATCGAAGGCTCGAACGCGGCCAGAGGCCGAAAATCGGTAACAACGGCTGCGAAGTCAAGCCGTGTCGGCTACTCAGCCCCAATTGTCGGCCAGGCGCGTTGTTGCCGATGCAACGCTGCGCCGGCACCGGGCCCTTGCCCCATGTTATCATGTTGCGTTTTCCGCCGATTTCCGCCGCAGGAACTTCAGCAGCCGGGTGGTTCGGCCGGCCGCAAACGCGTGGGCCGTTTTCACACCGTAAAGGCCGCCGGTGAAGTGGCGTCTGAGCACGTAGTAGCGGAAGAACAGCAGCGGGTATTCGAACGGCAGGCGGAGCACAACCTCGGCGGTGCTCTTGTTCAACTCCTTGGCCTGCAGGTCCGTGTAGTGGTCGAGTTTGCGCCGCACATGATCGAGCGTGCGCCATGAGAAGTGGAGCGCATCCCCGCCAAGCTGGCCTGCATCGTGTCCCGCCAGATCAACCGTGTCGTGCACGAGTGAATCGCGGAACCGCACGGCGCGGCGATCGTAGAGCCGAACGTAATTGTGCGCGTCGGCCCATAGGCGCGGTTTTTCATCGCCGGGGTAGACGGTCACTTGCCGGAAGCGGTAGGCGCGCAAGGCCGGTTCGGATGCCAACAGCGACCTGATTTCATCCGCGAGCTTCGTCGTGAGCACCTCGTCGGCATCGAGGTTCAAAATCCAGTCGTATTTCGCGCAGTCTTCCGAGAAACGCTTCTGCGGCCCGTAGCCTTCCCACTTGCGATTGAATGTTCGTGCGCCGAGACGCTGGGCGATCGCGATGGTGTCATCGGTTGAATCGCTGTCGACCACGACAATGTCGTCGGCAATCGGAAGAACGGCCTCGATGCAGCGAGCTATGCGGTCCGCCTCGTTCTTCGCAATAATGCAGCATGACAGGGGCACGCGCTTCGGGTTCGGGGCAGCTCTGGCGTGCGGCGTGGACGTGCCCATTTGTCAGTTCTTGGTCTTGCGTGCGGCGACGTCTTCCGGCTCGCTGCCGTCGACTGCAAACCACAGGCGCTTCCAGAACTTGCGCGGCGGCTCGCCCGCGTGAGACGCGCTGTCGTGAACGATCACGGCATCGGCCGGAGCGCTATCGACTTCGCGGCCGGAGTATTTCAATTCGATGGGCGAGAATGACGTGCCCGACGAGCGGGCAAGTGCCAGCATCAAGTTGGGCTCGTCGCCATGCATCCATGGCCGCTCGTGACAGGCCTGCTGCCAGTTCTCCATCAGTTGGCGCGAACCTTCAGTCGGGCGGATGAGGACCACGCGCGAGCTGAGCGACACACGCTGACGATGGCGGCCGATCTTTTTGGTTTTGACGTACATGAAGCAGGCAACGTCGATTGCGGGTCTGAAGGCCGCGAGGCCATCGAGCCCGCCCTTCACCGTGCAATCGACGTCCATCAGGATCAGCATCTTGCCGGGATGCGCGTTCATGGCGTCGAGCACGATTGCCGGCTTACGCATCGTCTCGTAGGACCAGGTTCCGGACCGTTCCACCGCGAAAAGGTGGTGAGGAAGGCTGTATTGATTGAGATTGGCGGCAAACGTTTCTGCGAGCGGGCGATAATTGGGCGTGAAGAATCCAACGATCAGCCAGTCTTTGCTGTCATCAACCGAGACGATGTCTTGATTGGGGGCTGCCTTTTGCAAAGTACGTCGATCCTGCTGGAGAATTCGCTGCCGGCTATCACTATAGGAAACAATTTTGCCCTGCCAGGGGCCCGAACCATTCGGGCGCAGTTCGGCGGATGAATTCAGCCAACCGCTTCACAGGTCGTTCTTTTTGGCGCGCCGCGCGAGCACGCGGTCGTACACGGCAAGGGTTTTCGATGTGAGGTTTGCCAGCGTGAAGCGGCCGCGAACGTGGGCGGCTCCGCGCGCCCCGCAGGCTTCTCGCTCGACCGGAGACCAAGACAGCATTTTCTCGACGGCGCGGGCGACTGCGTCCGGATCGGCGTATGGTACGCGCAAGCCGGATGCTTCGGCGGCCGTCACGTCCGGCTCCGTCAGAGCCACCTCGCGCCCCGGGCCAGTATTGGAGACGATCATCGGCACGCCCATGGCCTGCGCCTCGATGGCGACGCGCGGCAGTCCTTCTTGTTCGGAGATGTTGAGCGAAATGTCGGTGATCGCGTAGGCGGCCGGCATATCCTTCACGTGGCCCGGGAAGCGCAACTGATGCGCAACGCCCAGGCGTGTGGCCTGTGCTTCCAGCTCGGCCTTGAATTCGGGCTTTTCGACTTCGCCGGCGAGTACGCAGACGACGTCGGGCGCGCCACGCGCTTTGAGGATCCCAAGAGCTTCCACGAGATGATGCTGCGCCTTGCGCGGCGTAATGCGGCCGGCGAGCAGAAGTACGGGTCGCGATCCGTCGGCGTCCAACTGTCGGCGAACAACCTCGATGCGCTGCGGCGTCAGTGTTGTCGGATCAAACACCTTGTCGTCGAAGGCCCGGTGGATGACGGCGATGCGATTTTCCGGCGTGCGATAGCGCGTGCGGATCAGGTGCGCCATGTAGTCGGATACAGCGATCACAGTGTCGCTGCGCGCCATCACGCTATTGTAGAGGTTCTTCAGTTTGTTCTTCTCGGAGTATTCCGAGTGATAGGTCGTGACGAACGGAATGCCGGTGCGGCGCGCTGCAATGAGCGCACTCCAGGCCGGTGCGCGGCTGCGGGCATGAATGATCGACACGCGTTCGCGGCGGATCATATCCGCGAGCCGGGCGGCGTTGCGTGCGAGCGTCAGCGGGCTTTTCGATGCCACGGGCAGTACGACGTGTTCGGCACCGACAGCCTTGAGGCTTTCGACCAGCTGCCCGCCTTCCGATACCACGATGGCGCGGTTGCCGGCCTTTACCAGCGCTTCGGCGATCTGCAGGCAGCCGAGTTCCGCGCCACCGGCCCGCATACGCGGAATGACTTGCAGCACGGTAATGGCGTCGGGCACTGTCGTCTCAGTTTCGTTGGGGGGAACGCGTGCTCAAGTTCGGCACGCGCACGGTTCTATAAGGTGGCGATGAGCGAACCGCAAACTCTGATCGTGGGCGAGGGGCCGGAGACGCGCCAGATCGCCGTGCGCGCCGAGGCGCCAGCCGGTCGGGCGTGCTTGGGGCTTTTCTGGCTCAGCGGCTTTATGTCGGATATGGCCTCCACCAAAGCCAGCGCCATCGCCGAATGGGCCGCCCGCGAGGGGCTTGCGTCGACGCGATTCGATTACTCCGGGCATGGCGTTTCCGGCGGTGACTTCCGCGACGGTACGATCGGCCGCTGGCTAGAAGAGGCGCTAGAAGTCTTCATGCGCGCGAGCAAGGGGCCGCAGATCGTCATCGGTTCGAGCATGGGCGGCTACATCGCGCTTCTTTTGCTGCGCAAGCTGCAGCAGGAGGCTGCCATCGATGCCGCGCGCATCAGGGCGCTCGTCCTCATCGCGCCGGCCTGGGACATGACCGAAGAGCTGATGTGGAAGCGGTTTCCAGACGGGGCGCGTCGCGATCTCGAGCAAAAAGGCGTATACCTGCGGCCGTCCGCTTACGGCGAGCCGTATCCGATCACTCGTGACCTGATTGAAGAAGGCCGCGGGCATCTGCTGGGCGGTGTCGCCTTCGATCCAGGATGTCCTGTCGTCATCATGCAGGGCCTGCTCGATCCTGATGTTCCGGCTTCACACACGCGCAGGCTCGTCGGGCTTCTAACGGGCGGTCATGCACGCCTGATAGAGGTGGCAGACGGTGAGCACCGGCTGTCGCGGCCACAAGACCTTGAGACGCTCTTTGCGGCAATCCGGTCGGTGATGTGAATGTTATTTGTCGTTTGTGCTCGCGATGTCGTCGCCCACGAGGCCATCGGCGATCGCGTCCTCCAGCACTTGCGCACCAACGCTCTTTGCCGTCAGTTCCGGCACCGTCCACACGCGATAGGCGTGCGTGACGAGACCGTTGCTGCAAACGAGTTCTCCTTCATCGATTTTGCAGGACGCGTCCGCCGCGATCGAGAACGAGCCCGCGTCGCTCGATGAACCCGTGCCAAGGTCAACGACGCTGATCGTTGCGTCAGTAGGAATTGCGACGTCGCGATAAATGCAGCCGAACTGCCCTCGGCACGTTTCCTGCGATTTACCTTCCGTCCCCTTCAACGCGAGGGCGTCGCCGCGCGTCATGCCAATGGCCGCTTTGGTGAAGCCGCCCGAGACGTAGCACACCTGATCGATGCAGATGATCGGGTCAGGCACGACCTTGGCGCGCGCGCCGCCTGCAGGCGTCGTATCGAGCGCGAGCAGGATCGTCGCGCGTGGCCCGGCTTGTGGAGCCGCAGACGTAACGGAGGGCGCTGCTGTGGGCGGCGCAGTCTCCAGCACCTTTGCGACCGGCGGGGGGGCCGGGGACGCTGCGGGCGCCGCGGCAGGCGCCGGCACAGAAGCAGGGGGGGCGGCCTTCGGAGGCGGAGTGGCCGGTTGCGCTTCGGCGGCTGGGGGAACCGGGGCGCGCTGTTCGGCCTTGGCATCCACAGGTATGATAGCGGGTTTGTCGAGTGGCGGCGCGGCCGTCTTTTGGCCGGCGGTCTTGCGTTCGGCCTCCTCAAGCCGGGCCCGGCGCAGCATATCCATCTCGTAGTCGAGATCTGGGCGCGACGGGGCGCTTTCAGCGGCTTTGATGGGTGCTGGCGCGGCCGGCTTCGGCGCCATCGCGGGCGCGGCGGTCTTCTTGACGGGTGGCCTGTCCGGATGTGCGGCAGGCTTTGCAGGGGTCTGTGTCACAGGCGCCGTAGCGGGTTTCGGATCGCTCGCTTCGGAAAATTTCTGTGCGATCGCGTTCGCCCGGTCGAGCGCGTCGGCGGAAGCCGACGAAACGTAGGCGAACGTGGCCAGCGCCGCTGCGCAACCCAGTTTCAACCGCATGACGTCCTCTTGGTGCCGCTAGGCGAATGACAGTCAACCTGTCTGCCTTCAACGATGTTCTATCCGGCTTTCCGGCGGAATGGCGGAGAACTCATGACAAACCATCATTTTGCCGGTGCGGTGCGGCCGGCAATTGCGGCCAAACCCTCGCGATAGGTCGGATAGGCAAGTCGTACGCCAAGCTCTTGCTTCATCAGGCGATTCGAGACGCGTTTGCATTCCGAATAGAAGCTGCGCGCCATTGGGGTGAGGTCGGCTGTGGCAAAATCGAGTTCGGGTGGAGCGGAGACGCCAATGAGGCTGGCGGCGTAGGCAATGACGTCCTGCGGCGGACCCGGTTGGTCGTCCGTCACGTTGTAGACTGCGTCGGCGTGGGGCTGGCGCAGGGCCGCGATTGTCGCGGTCGCGATGTCGTCGACATGGGCGCGATTGAAAACCTGGCCAGGTTTGACGATGCGGCGTGCGGTTCCTGCGCGCAGATCGTCGAGGGCGCTGCGTCCTGGGCCGTAGATGCCGGGCAAGCGCAGAACCGAGACGACCTTTCCCGCCTTACGGCCAAGATCGCGCCACGCATTTTCTGCCTGCAGGCGGCGGCGGCCTCGCTCGGAGGCGGGCCTTGTGGGGGTGGCCTCGTCGACCCATTCGCCGTGGGCGTCGCCGTAGACGCCGACGGTCGAGAAATAGCCGATCCAGACGATGGCTGGGCCCTTGGCGATGTTATCGCCGTGAAGGCGCAGCGCGGGATCGCCGTCCGCGTCCGGCGGGATCGACAGCAGCACGTGCGTCGCACGCTGCAAGGCGCTTGCGACGGCGTTGCTCGTTGAGCGGCCGTCGAACATCAGCCCGTCATAGCCTTGGCGGCGCAGGGCTTCGACGCCCTCTGGCCGTGTGGATGTGCCCGAGACGTCCCAACCTTCGGCCTTCAATCTGCCGGCGATCACCGTGGCGGAGTAGCCAAGTCCGAAACAGAACAGATGGCTCATGCTGCGGCGCTCGCGATGTCGCCCAACCACTCGGATTTGACCTCGGCGTCGGTTTCGAGAGCGTCGCGACGGCGCTGTTCGCGCGCGATCACGCTCGCTGGAGCAAGTCGGCGCAGCGCCCAGATCGCGGCGGCTCGTACGAGAGGCGAGGCGTCATCAAGCAACGGGACAATGAGCGAAAGGAACGCGCCGTCACCCGAATTGCCGGCCGCTATCAGGGCGTTTCGGACAACGCGATTTCGTCCCGTGCGCTTGACGGGCGTTCCGGCAAAGCGCGTGCGGAAGGCGGCATCGTCAAGAACAAGTAATTCCGCGAGCGGCGGATTTGCGGTCTCGGGCCGGCCGGAAAAACGGATCTCGCTCGCCGTGGCCGCGAATTTGTTCCAGGGGCAGATGGCGAGGCAATCGTCGCAGCCGAACACGCGGTTGCCCATGGCAATGCGGAACTCGCGCGCGATATGCCCTTTGTGTTCGATCGTCAGGTAGGCGAGGCAGCGGCGCGCGTCCAGTTCGTAGGGTGCGGGGAATGCGTTCGTCGGGCAGATTTCGAGGCATCGCCGACAGGTGCCGCAATGGTCGGTTTCGGCCTCATCGGCCTCGATATCGGCCGTTGTCAGGATGGCCCCGAGGAACAGCCAATTGCCGTGTGCCCGCGATACGAGATTAGTGTGCTTGCCCTGCCAGCCGAGGCCCGCGCGCGCGGCCAGCGGTTTCTCCATCAGCGGCGCGGTGTCGACGAAGACCTTGACGTCCGCGCCGGCGGCTGTAGCGAGCGCGCGTGCCAGTGCCTTGATCTTCTTTTTTACGACGTCATGATAATCGCGTCCTTGCGCATAGACAGAGACAATGGCGCGGTCCTTGTTCTGGAGCGCATCGAGGGGGTTCGCCTCTGGTGCGTAGGATTGGCCGATGAGGATCGCTGTTTTGGCATCGGGCCAAAGCCTCGTCGGATCGCTGCGCTTGTCTGCGTTATCGGCCATCCAGTCCATGTCGCCGTGGCGTCCCTCGGCCAGGAAAGTGCGCAGCCGTTCGGCGGTGATGCTTGCTTCTTCGATGCGCGCGAAGCCGATCGCGTCGAGACCCAATATTGCCGCCTTGCTGCGGATCAGCGCCTTCAGGTCAACCGGCGGTGCGCTGGCGTTCGTCACGGCGTGTCTCAGAAATCTAGGTCCGTATAGGCGACTGGCGGAGGCGTGCCGGGAACGCGGTCTGCAAGGAGCGGGCGGAAGGATGGGCGCGATTTCATGCGCTGATACCACCCCTTGGCAAGCGGTACCTCGTTCCATGGGATTTCGCCCAGGTAGTCGACGGTGGAGATATGCGCGGCGGCTGCGAGATCGGCGAGACTGAAGTCGTCGCCCGCGAGCCAGCGCCGCGTGTCGGCAAGATAGCTGATGTATGACAGGTGATAGCGCAAGTTGGACCGCACCGCTTTCAGTATCTCGACATCGGGCGCCGTCGGTCCGGACGGCCTCATGCAGGCGTAGACCTTTTCGTAGAGTAGTTCGCGCGACACCTCGCGATCGAACTTGCCATGGAACCAGTCAATAAGGCGGCGCACCTCGGCGCGATCCTCGCGGTTGCCCGGGATCAACTGAGTCGTGCGGCTCGGGTGCGCATGGGCGCTTGGATCCTCGGCCAGGAATTCGCAAATCGAATAGGTGCCGCACAGGACGAGACCGTTGTCGTATTCGAGCACGGGAAGCTCGCCGGCCGGATTCTTTGCCAGGAAGCCCTGCCGCCAATCCCAGGGGTTCTCATCGGCCAGCAGCACCTCATGTCCAAGCTCTGCCAGCGCTAGCCTTACGGTGCGTGAACGAGGGCACAGGCGATACTGCGTCAGGCGGGCGGCGGACATTCGGCGTTCGATCCTTTCGGCGGCTATCTATACCTCGCTTGAGCGCCTGTCGAAGGTATCGGGCCGCATGCGACATGCCTTTGGCATATGCGCGAATTCTGCTAACCCTCCGGGCGCCCGGGCGTGGCACCGTCCGGCAACGGGGGAAAAGATGGAAGTCTGGCACGCCCTTCTGCTCGGCCTGATCGAAGGCTTAACCGAGTATCTGCCGGTCTCCTC
Organism: uncultured Hyphomicrobium sp.; assembly: GCA_964651805.1. Taxonomy (GTDB): domain Bacteria; phylum Pseudomonadota; class Alphaproteobacteria; order Rhizobiales; family Hyphomicrobiaceae; genus Hyphomicrobium_B. The sequence continues at coordinate 555,157 of CAZYXX010000002.1, forward strand.
CACGGCGCACCTTCTGCTCACACAGCGCCTGCTCGGCGTGTCGTCGACCGGGCATACGTTCGAAGTCCTCATTCAACTTGGCGCTATCGTGGCGCTGCTCACAGTTTACGCCGGCCGGCTGTGGCAGATCGCGATTGCATTGCCGAGCGACCCTACCGCGCGCAGGTTCGTGTTCAGCGTGCTTCTCGCATTTCTGCCGGCGGCCGTGCTCGGGGCGCTGGGGCACAAAATCATCAAGGAGATCTTTTTCGAATCCCCGCTGATAATTTGCCTGTCGCTCGTGATCGGCGGCATTGTTCTGCTCATTGTCGATTCGATCAAGTTCGACACGCGTTACCACAACGTGATGGACGTTCCGCCGTCTCGGGCGCTCGGCATCGGCCTATTTCAATGCCTGGCGCTCGTGCCCGGCGTGTCGCGATCGGGTTCTACAATCGTCGGGAGCATGCTGCTCGGGCTCGACAAGAGGACGGCTGCCGAATTCTCGTTCTTCCTGGCGATGCCGACGATGGCGGGCGCCTTTGCCTACGATCTCTACAAGAATTGGGATGTGCTTACCGTTACGGATGCGACCAACATTGCCATCGGGTTCGTGGCAGCGTTTATCTCGGGCGCGCTTGTTGTGCGTTACGCGCTCGATTTCATCGCGGCCCGCGGGCTGTCGTTCTTCGGCTGGTGGCGCATTCTGGTCGGTGGCGTCGGGCTCGGCGCTATGCTGATGAGCGGCTGAGCCCGTTTGCGTTTCAAGCCGCGTGCGACGTCACTGGCGACATCAGTATCTTGCGGAGGTCTTCGCCATCCTTGGCGTTGCGCAGGCCTTCGAGCGTCGCGGGATCACGGACAAGGCGGGAGATGCGCGCCAGCGCCTTCAGATGGTCGCCACCGGCCTGCTCCGGCGCCAAAAGGAAAAACAGCAGGTCGACCGGTTCGCCGTCGTGGCTGTCAAACGGGATCGGCCTTTCCAGGCGCGCGAACAGGCAGGTGATGGCTTTGACCGTCGGCAGCTTCACATGCGGAATGGCAATGCCGCGCCCAAGACTCGTAGAACTCAGCCGCTCACGTTGCAGCAGGGCCGTGTAGATATCGTGTGCGCTCGCGCCTGTCACCGCCTCCGCCTTGGCGGCGAGAAGCTGGAGCGCGAGCTTTTTGTCTTCGGCCTTGAGGCTGGGGATGATGCCATCCTTCGCCAGCATATCTGCGAGAGTCGTCATATCCGATCCCGTCAAAACTGCCATACCTCATGACCGGGCCACGCTCCCGTCCTGGGGCGAAGCACCGGCATTGAACTAGGCTCTAATGTTCCCTACCCGGCGATTTTCGACGCCGCCGATCCGTTCATCCTCGCCGCTGTCGGCGCTTCGGCATCTACCCAGCCAATGTGACCATCGTTGCGACGATAGACGACATTCAGGCCTCCGTGCGCCGCATTGCGGAAAATCATGAACGACGCTTCCGACAGGTCCAGCTGCATAACAGCTTCACTCACCGTCAGTTCCCCAATGTTGCGTTCGCCCTCGGCGATGATAAGGGGATTCGCTCCGTCCTGCGCCGGCTTGTCCTCATCGTCAATGCTGACAATGTAATCGCGCGCGTCGAAGCTGCCCTTGCGGCGCTCGGACGCCGTGGCCGCGGCAGAATGGCTCTTCAGCCGGCTCTTGTAGCGCCTGACGCGCGTTTCCAGGCGGTGCGCGGCGGCGTCGGCGCTGGCGTAGGCATCGGGGCCTTCGCCGTGGGCTTCGAGCAGCAGGCCGCTCGCCAGTTTGACCGCGCAACTCGTCTTGAACAGACCGCGCTCCTTCTCGAGGCGGATATGACCGTTCATATCACGATCGACATATTTGTGGACGACGGTGCGAATCTTATCGGTAACGTAGGTCTGGTAAGCGTCGCCTACGTCGACGTTCTTTCCGGTAACTTGAATGCTCATCGTTTCGCCTATCGTACACAATCCAGGCCGCGAGCTGACCCAGCGGGCAGAGGTTGCGCGCATGGCATTGCCATCACGGCTGACCTCGAACCCAAGGGTTAGGCACTCGCAGGTTTCCTGTCAAATCACCAAATCGCCTAAGGCGAGAATTAAAAAAACTAGTTAGTTCATAAACTTAGAGCAATTCAAAAAGCGCCGCTCAGGCGCTCTTCGAGTCGCTTGTCCCGTCGGCGCTGCACGGAAGAGGGAATGCGCATGGCCTCGCGATACTTGGCGACGGTTCGACGCGCGATGTCCACGCCTTCGCCGCGTAGTCGGTCAACGAGCTGATCGTCGGACAATACGTCCTCGGCGCCTTCTGCGTCGATCAACTGGCGGATGCGATGGCGCACCGATTCAGACGAGTGCGCCTCGCCGTCGGCCGAGGAGGCGATCGCAGACGTGAAGAAGTACTTGAGTTCGAAGATTCCACGTGGCGTGGCGATATATTTGTTCGACGTGACGCGGGACACCGTCGATTCATGCATCGAGATCGCATCGGCGATCGTGCGCAGATTGAGTGGGCGCAGATGCTGGACGCCGTACATGAAAAACGCGTCCTGCTGTCGCACGATCTGCTCGGCAACCTTCAGGATCGTGCGGGCGCGCTGGTCAAGGCTTTTGACGAGCCAGTTCGCCGTCTGCAGGCAATCGTACAGATAGCCCTTATCCTTCTCGCTCACGGCCGTCTTGGCGATGCGTGTGTAGTAGGTGCGGTTGACGAGCACACGCGGAAGCGTGTCGCTGTTCAGCTCGACGTGCCAGCCGCCGTCTGCCGCGGCGCGCACGATGACGTCGGGAACCACGGGCTGAAGCTGAACGGAGCTGAACTTCAAGCCCGGTTTGGGGTCGAGACGCTTGATTTCCTGGATCATGTCGGCCAGCTCTTCCATATCGACGCCGACGGCGCGCTTCAGCGCCGAGATGTTGCGATTGGCGAGATGATCGAGGTTGGCGAGTAAGCGCGCCATCAACGGGTCGTAGCGGTTCTGATCTTTCAGTTGCAGCGCTAGGCATTCGGCCAGCGAGCGTGAAAAGATGCCCGGCGGATCGAACGTCTGCAGCTTCCCCAAGACGCTCTCGACGACTTCCAGCGATGCGCCGAGCCTATCGGCGAGCGAAGCAAGATCGGCGGGGATGTAGCCCGCTTCGTCGACGAGATCGATGAGGTATTGTCCGATCATTCGCTCGGCGGGCAATGAAACCGCGAGCGGGAGCTGAGCCGCAAGGTGGTCGCGAAGGGAAATTTCGTTCGCGACGAAAGCTTCCGGATTGGTGTCGTCGTCGATCCCGTTGTGCATGCGCTGGGTGACGGTGGACCAGCTCATACCGCTGATTGCGCCGTTCACCGGCTCGCCGGTACCTGGCTCCTGGAACACGTTGCCAAAATCGGTATCAAGACCGCCGGATTTGTCGTCGACCGGCTGGCGCAGGTCGAGCCAGGCATCCTCGCCGTCACTGTCGCCGTTGCGCGTTTCCTCGACGGGCTCGGGCGAGGACTCTTCAGGAGACTTGCTGTGCAGGGTTTGCTCGTCGCGCTCGAGCAGCGGATTGCGCTCAAGCTCCGTTTCGACAAATTCGGCCAGTTCCAGGTTCGAGAGCTGCAGGAGCCGGATCGCCTGCTGCAGCTGTGGCGTCATCGCCAGCTGCTGGCCTTGCCTCAGCTCTAGTTTTGCTGACAGCGCCATGCGCTAACCCGCTGCTCTCCAGGAAAATAACTGCGACCAGCTGTAATCAACGCCCGTTAACGAACATATCTCCCAGGTAGACGCGACGCACATCTTCATTAGCTATGATTTCCGAAGGCTTACCTTGTGTCAGAACTTGACCGTCGTAAATGATGTAGGCGCGATCGATGAGGCTCAGCGTTTCGCGGACATTGTGGTCCGTAATCAGCACTCCAATGCCGCGTTCGGTCAAGTGCTTGACGAGTTGCTGAATATCGCCCACGGCGATCGGGTCGATACCTGCAAACGGTTCGTCCAGCAACATGAACGAAGGGCGAGAAGCCAGCGCACGCGCGATTTCGCATCTGCGTCGCTCGCCGCCCGAGAGCGCCATTGCCGGAGACTTGCGCAATCTGGCGATTGAAAATTCCTCAAGTAGGCTGTCGAGCTGCTCTTTGCGCGCTTTTCGGCTGGGTTCGACGAGTTCGAGGACCGCCATGATGTTCTGCTCGACCGTCAGTCCACGGAAGATTGACGCTTCCTGCGGCAGGTAGCCGACGCCGAGGCGAGCGCGCTGATACATCGGCAAGTGCGTGACGTTCTCGCCGTCGATGGTGATGCGGCCGTCGTCGGCCGGCACCAGGCCGGTTATCATGTAGAATACGGTCGTCTTGCCCGCGCCGTTGGGGCCTAGCAGGCCGACCGACTCACCACGGCCAACCGCAAGGTTCACACCCTTCACAACCATGCGCTTGCGGTACGATTTCTTGATGTCGTACGCGGTCAGCCAGCCTTCCGCGCCCGTCGCGTGCGGGTCGTGTTCGATGTCGTGCTGCGTTTGGCGGCCGCGGTTCGCCTGGCTCGCGCGGGTACCGCCCATCGGAGCGCCAATACCTCTGAATTTGAACGGAAGAGCTTTGAACACTGCCGACCTCTGTGCGTCCTTACAGTAAGCGCGGACTTGTGGCGAACTGTCGCCAAACGCTGGTGCCGGTCAAGTCCTGTGCCTTACTCACGGTCCGGTCCGTGCCTGCCAGCCGTCTGGGCCGCTGTCGCGCTTGGACTTGGCGGGCTGACCTTTAATTTCGTTCGGGTAGAAAACAGCGCTAGGACGCGATGCGCTTTGCGCGCCACCGTTATCCGTACCGTCACTGCTAGAGATTTTCGCTCCGGTGCCCTTACCGTCATTGCGGATCGTCGTCTCGCCGGTATTCATGTCGATGACAAGCTTGGTTCCGCGCACGACATTGTTGCCCTGGGAGAGCACGACATCGCCGCCGAGCGTCGCAATGTTTGCCTTCGTGTCGAACTCGGCCCAGTCCCCGGTGGCTTTCTGACCGTTCTGAGAGGTGATCTCCACGTTCTTCTTGGCGTTGATGTGTGTGAGTTCGGCTGCTTGAGCCTTTGGTGTGTTGGCCGATTCCGCGCCGAGGCTGGCGCTTCCCGAGTAGCCGGCCACGAGTTCGGCGGACCGGATGAAGAAGTCGCCTTGTTTGGCGCGAACATCGCCCGTGAACGTTGCCTTCTTTGCTGCATCGTCAACGTCGAGCCTATCGGCTTCGATCTGCACGGGTGCGTTGGGATCAGTACGGAAGGCGGCGCCGAAAGAAATGCCCGCACCGCTCGTGCGCGCTTCCTTTGCGGGCTGAGGCTTGCGGCCGGACTGCTGGAAGCGCGCGGCAACGCGACCGGCGGCGCCGGCGCCACTGCCGGTCAGCTGCATTTTTCCCGTGGCGCGGTTGATAACGAGCTTGCGACCTTTCAGTTCGTTCGCGCCTTGAGTCACGACAACGGCACCGGTCAGCATGACGCTGTTGCTCGTCTCGTCGAATTCGGCCCGGTCACCCACCGCGCGCTTATCGGGCTCCTGGGTCATCACGATGTCGCCCTCGATGGCAGCGGTGCGGGCGACGGCGTCGAACTGTGCGCTGCGGCCGGAGAGCGTTGCGCCGTTGGTGCGCTTCAATACGACCGGGTCTTGCGCGATGATCGATTTAACGCGTCCACCGTCGTCGTCCTTAGCGCCGCTCTTGCCCTGAACCTCGCCGGTGTAGACGACCGTCATTTCCGGCGTGGTCATCGTGGCGTTGCCCTGCACCGCCACCACCTCGCCCGTGAACACGGCGGTCTTTTTGCTGTCGTTTATGTCGAGACGGCTGGAGGCAACGTCGATCGGCTGACCAGGGTCGCCGAACGCCAGTGGCGACTGTTTGTCGTCGGCTGCTGTCGGCGCTGGGGCCCGAGTGTTGCTCGGCGGGTTGAGGTTGGTGCGAACACCGTCGGAGAATGTGTACTCTTTCGCTTTCTGGCGGATTTTCATCTGCTGGGCCGCGATGCGCCCGGCCGACATCTCGACCGTCACCGGCTGATCGGAGGAAATCAGTCCCTCCTTGGTGCGTATGGTGGCGCGGGTCAGCGTTGCTCTCAGGCCGCCGTCGCCGCTGACGTCGATGGCGTCGAACAGCTCGAGCAGGTTGGCCTTGTTGTCGAAGGTGCCGCGCTTGGCTGTCAGTTTGGTCGATTGCTTTTCCGCGTCAATCAGCTCCCCGCTGATGGCGTCGAGCGCGATGACGTGCAGCGCTTTCAAATCCTGGCGCGCGGTTGCCGCCTTGATCCAGTAGCGCCCGCCGTCGGCATTGAAACCCTCGTAGTGCGGGTTATCCATCTTGAGGCTTTCGGGCAAGATCTGAGGCATCGCAATCTCGGGAAGCTTGCTGCCCCACCCGGTGGTGCGCATAACCGAAAGGCCGAAGACGCCCGCAGCGGCAAGCGCGCCGAGCGGCAGCGCGATGCGGAGCGTCGACACGATCTTGGAATGCCGGCGCGCGACTTGGCGGCCGACTGACCGGTCACCGGTTACGATGATGCCCGAGCCGGCGGTACGTGACCGGCCGGCGGTCACGGTTGTGTCACGCGTGGCTGCCATCCTGGCCCATCGTACCCAATCCCCCCTATATCGTCCGCTGCACCATTGAGATCAAATGGGGAAACTTTGGGACCATTGGGCTCGAGCGAAGGGGTGAAAAACCCACGAAGCCTGCATCTACAGACTTAATGCGCGAAAATATCGGTGTCTTCGAAGCCGGCGAGGTCGAGTTTGGCGCGCTGGGGGAGGAAACCGAAAGCCGCCATTGCGAACTCGGTCCGGCCCTCGCGATTGAGCATCTCGTCCAGCTTTGCCTTCAAAGTGTGCAGGTGCAAGACATCGGATGCCGCATAAGCGAGCTGGCTTTCGGTCAACTCGGCCGCGCCCCAGTCGGAACTTTGCTGCTGCTTCGACATTTCGATGCCGAGCAGTTCAGAGCATAGATCCTTGAGGCCATGGCGGTCCGTGTAGGTGCGGACGAGCTTGGATGCGATCTTCGTACAGTAGATCGGCGCGGTCTCGACGCCGAGGTAGTTTTGCAGCACCGCCACATCGAAGCGGGCGAAATGAAAGATCTTGAGGACCGATTTGTCCGCGAGCAGCGCTTTCAGGCGCGGCGCGGCGTAGCTTTCGCCGTCGAATTTCACAAGGTGGGCGGACCCATCGCCGGATGAAAGTTGCACTAGGCACAGCCGGTCGCGGTGCGGATTCAATCCCAGCGTCTCGGTGTCGATCGCGACACCGTTCGGGAAGCTCAGCCCGGCCGGGAGATCGCCCGCATGCAGATGAATCTTGCCTTCGGCCATGGCGCGTCACCTCGAATGACTAGAGCCGCGCGAGGATAGCGGACGCCAGCGCAGTTGCGATGTTTGTTCGCGGGCTGAACGCAGCGCGCTTAAATAGTTTGGTGGCTGCGGCCCAAAAATGGTGCCCAGAAGAGGACTCGAACCTCCACGCCTTGTGAGCGCTAGTACCTGAAACTAGTGCGTCTACCAATTCCGCCATCTGGGCCCGGTTTGGAGTGCTGTCACCTAAAGTGTGGAACGGGGGAAGTCAATGTCGGTGGCGCACCGCCGCCCAACGCCGTGTTTGGGCATAACCTGCGGGGCGCCAATGGACCACCTTCACATCGGGAGATCGCGCCGCTAGATGTCGCACATGCCGCCACTTGGCGCGGCCAAGACACGACGAGGCGAACATGGCGCTCAACGGCAAGCTGGTGACGGTTTTCGGTGGCTCGGGTTTCGTCGGCCGCCACGTGGTGTCGGCCCTTGCGAAGCGGGGCTATCGGGTCCGTGCTGCTGTCCGCCGGCCTGATCTTGCTGGCCACCTGCAACCCATGGGGGCCGTCGGGCAGATCCACGCAGTGCAGGCCAACTTGCGTTTTCCGCAATCGGTTCAACGCGCGGTTGATGGGGCCGATGCGGTCGTCAACTGCGTCGGGATTTTGGCGCCCGCCGGCACCCAGACCTTCGATGCGGTGCATACCGATGGCGCGCGTGCGGTTGCAGCTGCCGCGCGCGAGGCGAAGGCCGAGCGCCTTGTTCACGTCTCGTCGATCGGTGCGGACCGGGATGCAAAATCACGTTATGCGCGCAGCAAAGGTGTTGGCGAGGACGCCATTATGGCCGAATTCAAAAACGCCGTCATCGCGCGTCCTTCGATCGTGTTCGGTCCGGAGGATGAGTTCTTCAACCGGTTCGCGTCGCTCGCGCGGTTCAGCCCGTTCCTGCCGTTGATCGGCGGCGGGCGCACCAAGTTTCAGCCGGTCTACGTCGGCGACGTCGCTACGGCCGTCGCCAATGCCGTGGATGGCCAGGGCAAGGCCGGCACGATCTACGAACTCGGTGGGCCGGAGGTCGTGACCTTCCGTACGCTGCTTGAGCGCACGATGGACTATTCGGGCCGTGCGCGCGCACTGCTGCCGCTACCGTTCTGGCTGGCGACGCTGCAGGCATTCCTTACTGCGCCGCTGCCGAATTCCATGCGGCCTCTCACCGTCGACCAGGTACGCCTGCTGAAGAACGACAATGTCGTGTCGGAGGCCGCCGCACGTGAGGGGCGCACGTTGCGCGGACTTGGCGTTCCGCATGCAACCGCCGTCGAGGCCGTCGTGCCCGAGTATCTTGAGCGGTTCAAGCCGCGTGGGCAGTTCGCTCACTACCGGACCTAACGCGCCTCCAAATAGTTCAGGGCCGCTCGTTGCCGAGGCGGCCCTGAGTAAATCCTAGGCAATCGATTTTCGACCTAGTGAAGCGCCGCGATCGCCAGTTCGCCTTCCTGAGCATGGCCGATGGCGGCCTGCAAAGTGTCAGTCAGGGCGATCGGCGTTCCGTCGGCGGCGTGCAGCGAGAAGAGCGGGATGCCCTTCGGCAAGCCTTCGATCATCGGAAACATCGTCTGGGCCTGATCGGACGAAAGTGTCTTGATGTAGGCGACCTCGCCGCCGCCAAGGCGCGCCAGTTCGATCTCGCTCATCACGAGCGGCGCGGCAGCCTCGGCTTCACGGGCCTTATCGGGATTACGGTTATTCATGACGCTCTTCCTCCATGGAACGAGGTCGTGTCTAGATCTGTATACCGCTCTATTCTGGCCTTTGTTGGGTGGCCGGTGCGGTCGTGATCATAGGCAGCAATCCTCGAACGATTCGCGCGGTTTGGCTGTGTCTTGAAAGACTCGCTACGCGCGGGTTTTGCCGTTCGGTCCGCCACCACCAATCTCAATACGGCGCACAAGGCGCTCCGGTTCCAGCCGGTGGAGATCGATCGACAGAAGGCCATTGGCAAGGTCGGCGCTTTTGACCTCGATGCCGTCAGCCAGCACGAAGGTGCGGCTGAACTGGCGGGCGGCTATGCCGCGGTAGAGGTATTCACGCGACTTGTCGTCCTGCTGGCGACCGCGAATGCAAAGCTGATTATCCTCGAGCGTGATCTCAAGTTGATCGCGCGTGAAACCTGCGACCGCGAGCGTGATCCGCAATAGCTCGGCGCGGTCGCCGTCCTTCGCAAGACGCTCGATATTGTAGGGAGGGTAGCCGTCGCCGCCTTTGGCGGCCCGATCCACCAGCCGTTCGATCTCCTCAAAACCCAACAGCAGCGGGTTTGAGAGGGGCGTTAATCTGCTCATCATACGGTCCTTCAAAAAGCGACCCTTTTTAGCCGGGCGCCCGATGGCACGCCCACCGCGCCTGCCGTCCTGGGAAAGGTACCGGCCGCGCATGAACAACATATGGGGGGTGGGGGCGGCCGTTCAAGCGGGACAGGGGGTGGCCACGCTGCCGCTTCTGACGCAATTTCCCCGAAATCCGGTTCTAGACGCCGCCGTCATCACGGAGGGCCGCCCATGCGCACAAACGACTGCCAATTCCATTGCTTCCGCCTGCCGGGGATTGCCTTGGCACTTTGCCTGAATGGCCTGCCGACGCTCGCGGCCGAACCTGTCACGGGCGAGGCCAGTGCGCTCGAGACTCAGGGTAAGCTGACGCCTGCAGAGGAAGCCGAGCGGGAGGGCCGCAAGGCCTGCAAAATCGAGATTTGCAAGGCCTTCCACGACAAGACCTACTCGGTCGAGAAGGTATCCTGCGACATTGTAAAAAGTTGGCGGAAAGAGCAGGTCTCGAAGCTCGTGGCCAAGCTCAAGGTTTCGTGGCCGTACGGGCCGGTTCGCTGCACGTCGAAGGTGAACATGAAGCGCGCCGATCTCGTCAATGCTCTGGACGGATCGAGGCGCGACATGAAACTCGACACTCACACGGTTCACTGCACCATCGACCGCGAGAAGGAACCGGCGACGGAGATCACCTTCGACTTCGCGCCCAAGGTGACCTTTGAAAGCGGCAAGGCCACAAGCGCCCAAATGAACTGGGGCAAGATCGTTGCGCCAAGTGTGATCAAATCGGCGCTGTGGACGGCAACGGCGGCCGACAACACCGTCAACATCCTGTCGGGTACGCTCGTCACCGACATCAACGACTTCGTTTCCAAGAAGTGTGACGAGGTCAAAGACACGTGGGCGTCGCGCCAATAGCGGTGCACCATGCCCGGTCATCACGACATGTTATAATGTTATTAGGCCGGCTTATCGGGCGTTATTGGAATATCGATTGGCCGAAGGCGCGGTACTTAAGTAGAAGATCCGCCGTCGGGGAGCGCTCAACTCCCATGCAATGGAGGAAACGATGAAGACGTGGACGAAGCCTGCCGTTCGTGAGCAGGAAGTCGGGCTCGAGGTTACGAGCTATCTGCCGGCTGAGATCGACGTCATCTGACGCGCGATCGACCTGCCTACATAGCTTTGCGGCGGCTGGGAAACCAGGCCGCCGTTTTATTTTGTTTTGCCTGCTCAATCACCGAGCGATGTGCGCAATTCGTCGAGTTCCAGCCAACGGGTTTCCGCGTTCTCAAGGCGCGTTTGCGCGTCGTCGAGTTGCCTAGTGGCCGCTTCAAACGCAGGTCGGTCTTTGGTGTAGAGCGTGGGGTCGGCAAGTTTGGTATTCAGCACGCCGATCTCGGCTTCGAGTTTTTCGATCTCGCCGGGCAGCGTTTCGAGCGCGTGCTTTTCCTTGAACGACAGCTTTCGCTTCGGCGTGGGAGCGGGGGTCGTCTCCGATGGGGCTCGCGCCTTGGACTGGCGCGCGTCTTCGCTCGCCTGGCGCTTCACCAGCTCGACACCCCGGCGCTGAGCCAGCATGTCGGAGTATCCGCCGGCGTATTCGATCCAAGTGCCGTCACCTTCCGGCGCCAGCACGCTCGTTACGATGCGGTCGAGAAAGTCGCGGTCGTGGCTGACCAGGACAACGGTGCCGGCGTAATCGGCGAGCAATTCCTGCAGCAAGTCCAGCGTTTCGAGGTCGAGATCGTTGGTCGGCTCGTCGAGCACGAGCACGTTGGAGGGCTTTGCGAGCGCGCGCGCTAGCATCAGCCGGGCGCGTTCACCACCTGAAAGCACGCGCAGCGGTGTCAGACGCTGCTCCGGCAGGAACAGAAAATCCTTCATGTAGCTCGCCACGTGGCGCGCCTTGCCGTTGATCACCACCTGATCGCCACGGCCGCCGGTCAATGCATCCTGCACGGTGGCCGTGGGGTCCAGGCTGTCGCGCCGCTGATCGAGCGTCACGATTTCGAGATTGGTCCCGAAGCGCACTTCGCCTGCGTCGGGCTCCAGGTTGCCCGTCAACAGCTTCAGGATTGTCGTCTTGCCTGCGCCGTTGGGGCCGACGAGGCCGAGGCGGTCGCCGCGCATGATGGTGATCGAGAGGTCCGCGACGACCGGTGATGGACCGTAGCTTTTCGAAATCGCTTTGGTCGCGACGACGAGGCGGCCAGACAACCCGCCCTCGGCCGCGTCGAGGCGCACGTTGCCGGCGGTGCGGCGGCGTTCGCGCACAGTGTTGCGCAAGGCATCGAGTTCGCGCACGCGACGCACGTTGCGCTTGCGCCGTGCTGTAACGCCGCCGTGCATCCACTGGTTCTCACGCACGATCTTGCGGTCGAGCTTGTGAAAGGCCGTCTCCTCCTCGTCGAGCACCGCATCGCGCCAGGCTTCGAACGCTGTGAAGCCTTGCTCCAGCCGCCGCGTCCGTCCGCGGTCCAGCCAGACCGTCTGGCGCGACAGGTTTTCCAAAAAGCGGCGGTCGTGGCTGATCAGCACGATGGCGGACTTGGCGGCGCGCAGCGTCGCCTCGAGCCATTCGATGGCTGGCAGATCGAGATGGTTGGTCGGCTCATCGAGCAGCAATACGTCTGGGCTGGCCGCGATGACACGGGCAATGGCAGTGCGCCGCGCTTCACCACCCGAAAGCGCCGTGGGGTCTTCATCGCCTGTCAGGCCAACCTCATTCAATAGCTGCTGAGCGGTGTGAGGATCATCCGTCGGGTTCAGTCCCGATTCGACGTAAGCGCGGGTGGTATCGAAGCCCGCGAAATCGGCCTCCTGCGTAAGATAACGGACGGTTGCGCCGGGATGCGCGAAGCGCTCGCCGCGATCGGGCTCGACGAGGCCAGCAGCGATTTTCAGAAGCGTTGATTTGCCGGAGCCGTTGCGGCCCACGAGGCAGATGCGATCGCCCTGCGCGACGGTCAACTCCGCGCCTTCCAGCAGTGGCGTGCCGCCGAACGTCAAGCGGACATCTTTTAGTGTGAGGAGTGGCGGTGACATGCGCGCCGGTGTAGAGCGGTGTCGGGGGACAACGCAAGCGCGCCGCGGTTCGAGGGAGAAAAGACGTTTTGCCGTTCGATGTCGTCGTGCCGATCCTGATGATTATCGGCGCTTTTTACGCGTTCGCGGGGTTTGTCGCGGTCCGCGCGGTGCTTTCGGCCCGTCTTATCGATATCGCGATTGCCGCAATTGCGATGCAGCGTCCAAGCCGGCGCGAAGCGCTGCAGCAGATCTGGCTGCTCGTTGCGTCGCTGCTCATTCTCGCGGGCGGTTTGGCGTTGCTGCTGCGGCTTGAGCTGGCGGCGGCCTTGTTTGTCGCAGGCGCGGTGCTGCAAGGCGTGTATCTGCTGATTGCTGCACCCTACTACTTCGACCGTGAGGAGCCGCCGGAGGCTGGCGGACGGGGCCGCACGGCGAACGCCGCGGTGCTCTACATTGCGGCGACCGCTTTCGTCGTCTGGGCCTATGCGCAAGGTTATTTGTTCACGCTGCAGCAGGTGCCGCCGCTGCTGGTTGCGATCGCCGCGACGGCGGTCATCGCCTACGGCGTTTACGCGGCCTGGAACTTCGCTTCCGGCCTCAAGTCTTCGCATCGCGCCTCTGTGACCGCGGACGAAGCGGATGCAGACGAGACTTAGGTCATACATTCAGCAGCAGCGGCTGATCTTGCCGCCGTTGACGCCGTAGCGGCTTGCCTGCCGCTCGCGGAAGAATTCCTCGTAGCTCATGATTGCTTCGCCAGGGTGCGCCGCCTTGCGGTGGCGCACATAGGCGTCGTAGTCGGGAAAGCCGATCATCAGGCGTGCGGTCCGCAGTGCCGTGCGGCCAAGGGTCCGCAGCCAATTCGACGTTTGGTTGGTCATGGGTGCTACTCCGCGGCGACGACGGCGGATTCACGTGCCGTCACGTTGGGATCTGCGAGTGCCTTGTGAATCGATGCCAGTGCGAAGCCGATCATCGCGATCACGAGGGAGATCAGCAGCGCGGCCATCGTCGCATTCACGTAGTCGTTGAAGACGATGCGGTGCATCTCCTCCATGGTCTTTGCCGGCGCCACAATTTCACCCGAGGCGAGTGCGCTTGAGAATTTCTCGGCGTGCGACAGGAAGCCGATCGCGGGGTTGTCGTGAAAGATCTTCTGCCAGCCCGCCGTCAGCGTGCAGGTCGCGACCCAGAAGGCCGGCAGCGCCGTCACCCAGGCATAGGCTTCGCGCTTCATCTTGAAGAGGATGACGGTGCAGAGGATCAGCGCAATACATGCGAGCATCTGATTGGCGATGCCGAACAGCGGCCAGAGCGTGTTGATGCCGCCGAGCGGATCGACGACGCCCTGATACAGGAAGTAGCCCCAGCCGGACACCGCGATGGTGGTGGCAACGATGTTCGCCGTCCACGACTTGGTGTCCTTGAAGGACGGCTGGAACGAGCCGATCAGGTCCTGGATCATGAAGCGGGCAACGCGGGTGCCGGCATCGATGGTGGTGAGGATGAACAGCGCCTCGAACAGGATGGCGAAGTGATACCAGAACGCCATCATCGCCTTGCCGCCGATCACATTGGAGAAAATTTCCGCCATGCCGACGGCTAGCGTCGGCGCGCCGCCGGTGCGGGACAGTATGGTCGATTCGCCGACGTCGGCGGCAGCCTGCGACAGCATCTCGGGCGTCACGCTGAAACCCCAATTCGCTATTGCGGCTGCGGCTGTTTCCGGCGTCGTGCCGATGAGCGCGGCGGGGCTGTTCATCGCGAAGTAGATGCCGGGTTCCAGCGTGCAGGCGGCGATCAGCGCCATGATCGCCACGAAGCTCTCCATCAGCATCGCGCCATAGCCGATGAAGCGAATGTTACCTTCGCTGTCGAGCATCTTGGGCGTCGTGCCGGACGAGACCAGCGAGTGGAAGCCGGAGACGGCGCCGCAAGCAATCGTAATGAACAGGAATGGGAACAGAGTGCCGGTGAAGACCGGGCCGGTGCCATCGATGAACTTGGTGACGGCCGGCATCTTTAGGTCGGGCATCACGAACAGGATGCCGAGCGCGAGGCCGACGATGGTGCCAATCTTCAGAAACGTGGATAGGTAGTCGCGCGGCGCCAGCAGCGTCCACACGGGCAGCACGGAGGCGCAGAAGCCATAGGCGATCAGCATCAGGGAAAGCTGTTCGCCGTTGAAAGTGAACATCGGACCCAGAACCGGGTCGGCCGCCACCTTCTCGCCGTAGACGATGGAGGCGAGCAACAGCACGAGGCCGATCGCCGACATTTCGCCGATGCGCCCCGGCCGGATGTAGCGAGCGTAGACGCCCATCAGCATGGCGATGGGGATGGTGGCCGCGACCGTGAACGTGCCCCACGGGCTTTGTTTCAGCGCTTTCACCACGACGAGCGCGAGAACCGCGAGAAGAATGATCATGATCAGGAGAATGCCGATCATGGCGATGCGGCCGGCTATATCGCCCAGCTCGGCACGGATCATGTCGCCCAGAGAGCGGCCGTCGCGCCGGGTCGAGGCCCACAGCACGATCATGTCCTGCACGGCGCCCGCGAACACGACGCCTACCAGCAGCCAGAGCGTTCCGGGCAAATAGCCCATCTGTGCCGCGAGCACGGGACCGACGAGGGGGCCGGCGCCAGCGATGGCCGCGAAGTGGTGGCCGAAGAGCACGCTCTTTTCTGTCGGGCAGTAGTCGAGGCCGTCGTTGAAGCGCTGCGCCGGCGTCAGGCGTTTGGGATCGACGCGCAGGACCTTCTTGGCGATGAAGAGTGCGTAATAGCGATAGGCGGTGACGTAGACACAGACGGCGGCCGCCACGAGCCATATGGCGTTGATCGTTTCGCCGCGGCTCAGCGCAACGACAGCAAGTGAAACCGCGCCCAAAAGAGCAACGGCAATCCAGGGCAGGTGCGCGCGCAGCGTCGTCATGGTGATAGCGTCCCCTCGAAGCGGTCCGGCTTGTGCCGGTTATTTTCGAGCAAAACCTACACCAGTTCGCGCATTGAGGTCAGTACGCCATTCGCAAGCAAGGCGTCGCCGGAAGTGTTGAAAAATGGAGCAGTTGGCATGGCTTAGCGGTTGCTCGGCCAGCCGAGGTGTGTCGCGCGGCGATGCGCTTGAGATTGCGAATGTACGATGCGAGCGTTTGAACCTTCTGCGCGCTAACGCTCGCTCGAGCTGCCGTCGTTCGGTTATGGAGTTCAGTGCGATCTAGAAAAATTGGTGGAGCTAACCGGGATCGAACCGGTGACCTCTTGCATGCCATGCAAGCGCTCTCCCAGCTGAGCTATAGCCCCGAAACCAATATGTGAGCGGGCGGGTGGGGCCGCCTGCCGATTTGGCCCGAGATACGTTGTCCGGACCCAAACTTCAAGACGATTGTGGTGGGCTCTAGGGCTCCTCGTCGCCCTCGGAAGCAGGACCGCCGATGATGTTCGACATGTCGCCGCCTTCTTCCTCTTCTTCCTCGAGGAAGGTCTCATCATCGTCGCCGCCACCGGCGTCCTCGGTTTCGACGTCGGGCAGCGCCTCCTCGCCCTCGACGGCGGGCAATTCACCCTCGGCGTCGTCCGCCAGAACCGGCTTCTTGGATTTCTTGTTCAGCTGTTCGCGCTGTTCCGCCTGCAACGCTGCGAGTGCGGCCGGCGAGGACGCGATCACATACTTCGCGCCGCAAAACGGGCACAGGATCGGACTGCGCTCGAGATCATAAAAGCGCTCGTCGCAGCTCTGGCAGGTGCGCTTCGTACCGCGCGCTTGCTTGGTCGCCATGGGTCGTGCCTCAAATTCCGGATTGGGAGCGGCCGGTCTGCCATACACGCTTCGCCCTGTCAAAAGCAAAAGGCGCGGCGGAACGGCCCGCCACCGGCGCGGCCAAGGGCCTCAACGGTGCAACCACAGGCTTGACCCTGACTTGACGTTGACATGGGGCCTCTCGGAGGCCTCTATCGCGACCGCTTGCTGCAGCGTCGGCGGGGCTTCGGGCCGCGCCGCTTTGATGCGAAACGGAACTCCTTTGCACGCTTTGATCCCTAAACCCCTGGCGGCGGTGCGCTCAGGCGCGCTCAAGGGCCGCGTTCACGTTCCCGGCGACAAGTCGATCTCGCATCGCGCCCTAATTTTCGGCGCGTTGGCGACTGGCGTTACCCGCATCCGGGGGCTGCTGGAAGCGGAGGACGTCATCAACACCGCCAAGGCGGTGACGGCGCTGGGTGCACCGGCAGCCAAATCGGGCGACGTTTGGGAAGTGCTGGGCCGCGGCGTCGGCGGGTTCATAGAGCCCCAGGGGCCGCTCGATTTCGGCAATTCGGGAACCGGCACGCGGCTGATGATGGGTGCGGTGGCGGGCAACCCCATCACAGTGCGCATGACCGGGGACGCCTCGCTTTCGCGGCGGCCAATGCGCCGCGTGCTGGGGCCGCTTACGCAAATGGGGCTTGAGATCGTTGAGACCGGCAAGGAAACGCTGCCGCTTACGCTGCGCGGTAGCGGCGAACTGGTGCCGATCGTCTACCCGCTTCCCGTTCCCTCGGCGCAAGTCAAAAGTGCCGTGCTGATCGCCGGGCTGCATGCGGCCGGAGAGACGACGATCGTCGAGCAGGAGGCGACGCGCGATCACACCGAGCGCATGCTGCGGTTCTTCGGTGCCGAAGTACGCAGCGAGGATCGGGACGGCACGACGCACATCACGGTCAAGGGTGATGCGGAGCTGATGGGTCGCGAGGTACGGGTGCCGGGCGACCCTTCGTCGGCGGCGTTCCTCGTTTGCGCCGCGCTCATCGTGCCGGGCTCGGATATCACCGTCGAAGGTGTGCTCGTGAACCCAACGCGTACGGGCCTTTATACCACGCTGCGCGAAATGGGTGGCGACATCACGTTCCTCAATGAGCGGGACGAAGGTGGGGAGCCGGTCGCCGACATTCGTGTGCGTGCGTCGCGGCTTAAGGGCGTGCACGTCCCCGCGGCGCGGGCGCCGTCAATGATTGACGAGTATCCTGTGCTGGCGGCGATTGCCGCCTTCGCCGACGGTGAAACGCGCATGGACGGGTTGGCGGAGCTTAAAGTCAAAGAGAGCGACCGGCTGGCCGCGACCGCTGCCGGTCTCGCCGCCAACGGGGTCGAGACTCGCATCGATGGCGACACGCTTACGGTCGTCGGCGTCGGTGCAATGCCGGGCGGGGGCAAGGTCGCGACTCATCTTGATCACCGCATCGCCATGGCGTTCCTTACCGCCGGCCTTGCGAGCAAGGCGCCCGTGACTGTCGATGACACTACGATGATCGCGACGAGCTTTCCGGAGTTCCGTGCGCTCATGGAAGGCCTTGGCGCCGGCTTCGCGGAGGCGGAATGAACGGCCCCTACTTCCTGGAGTGCGTGAGCGCGCCCAAGGCGGATTGCTTCACGTCCCCATACGTCTTGGCGCCGTTTGTTCTTGTCGCCCTCATTGCGGTCGCGGGCTATGCCGCGCGCCGTGTTGACGTCGCCGCATTTCGGCGGGCACGACGCCGGGCCCTACGATTTTCCATCGCGCTGCTTATCCTCTCTCTCGCCGCCGTCGGCTATTTTGTCGTCTTCGATCCACAGACCGTCTCGACGGCGGACACACCTGCGTCGGCACAGGCTATTTGGGCCGCGGCCGTTTCTGGCTTAGGTGCGTCGGTAGGGTTCGTCGCCGGCGCACTCGGGTTGTCGCTCGGCGGATGGCTTGCAAAGCAGGTGGGCCGGCGCGAGAGACAGAAGGTGCAGCGTCTCATTATTGCCATTGACGGTCCGGCGGCGTCCGGCAAGGGAACGCTCGCCAAAAAGGTAGCGCAGCACTATGGGCTGCCGTGCCTGGATACGGGTTTGCTCTACCGGGCGGTTGCGCGCGACGTGAAGGCGTCGGGTGGCGAGCTTGGCGACCCGGTCGCGGCGCTGGCGGCGGCCGAAGCGCTGGACTGGGCAACGCTCGATGACGACCGGTTGCGCGGACCGGCGGCGGGCGATGCGGCTTCGATCGTCGCACGCATTCCGGAAGTACGCGCGGCACTTCTCAAATTTCAGCGCGCGTTCGCGAGGCAGCCGAAAGGTGCGGTGCTGGATGGCCGCGACATCGGCACCGTCGTCTGTCCGGACGCCGACATCAAGATTTTCGTTACGGCTTCGGCGGAGGAGCGGGCGCGGCGCCGACACCTCGAATACCAGGCGCGTGGGGAGGCGACGACATACGAGGACGTGCTTGCCGATATCCACCGCCGCGACGCGCGCGATTCCTCTCGTGATATATCTCCCATGGAGCCGGCCAAGGACGCTGTACATCTTGATACGACGCGGCTCGATGCGGAGGCTGCATTCGCCGCGGCGCTCAAAGCGATAAATTCGCGCCGCCTTGAACGGCCCGCCTAACAGAGGCTCTCTCTTGTCTAGTCGCCGGTCTCGGCGACGATCTCGACGCCGAACTGTGCGAACTCGTCACGGACTGCGTCGCGCGTGCGGTCGTCCGCGCGGCGATAAGCAATTGCGATGCGCTGACCGAACTCGGTGATACTCGCGCCGCCACGCGCGCCTCCGGTCTCCGAGACGATGATCGAGCTCGGCTTCAGCGACATCTGGTTCCGCGACGTGAAGGTGTCATCGGCGATCTTCTACGCCGATATTCAGGACAGCATTCAAAGCGCGTTCGCGGGTCCCAATGGCAACGCTTCAATCATCGGGTTTAACGCCGACGGCGAAAACTATGGTTTCGAGGCTTCGGTCGATTGGGATGTGATGCCGGGCGTCCGGATTGGCGGCAACTATACCTATCTGGAGCGCAACCTCGACTACTACGCTGCGTCGCTTACAGCGCCGCTACCGGCCAACCCCGTGAATGCAGCCGATGCGGTGGCGGCGGTGCAGGTGGAGAACACGCTGCGGCACAAGGCGTTCCTTTACGCCTCGTGGCAGCCGTTCCGGCAGTTGACCCTGACGCCGAGCCTGGAACTGGCGAGTGACAGGACGGTGCTGATCACGAGCTGCCGGTCGACGCTGCTGGTCGCGGGTGTCACCGGGCAAAACAATGACGGCCGCGTCGGGAACGTGCCGAACAACGCGAGCCGCTTGCCGAACTACGCCAAGCTCGGGTCCTATGCGCTCGTCAACTTCCAGGCTGAATATGCCTTCGACACGAACACCTCCGCGGCTTTTGGCGTCACGAACCTGACCGATCAAAAATTACAGCCTTGCCGAAGGCTTTCCGGAGGCGGGCCGCCAGTTCTTTGTGAACGTCCGAGCCAAGTTCTGATCTGGCGCCAAGATGAACGCTTGTTCGCACGGTAGGGGAGTGACCCCTGCCGTGCGATTTGATTGCGAAGGGCGCCGGCTCGCGTAGAATGCGGCGGTGTCATACTCATGCCGGCTGGGCCCAAGCTTTTGGCCCGTCGTTGCCGTCAACACCTTTGCCGTCCGAATGAAATGTCGCGGACTTAATTTTTAATCAGGTGGTTTCCATGCGTCATCTCTCTATTGCCGCTTCGGCAATGCTTTTTGCTCTGCCCTTTCCAGTGAGCGCCGCCGACCAAAAATCGTCGGTGCAGGCCCTGCTTCAGCAGGGCTACCAAATCAGAGGTGCCAGCTTCGTACCTCAGGCGGATGTCAAGGCGCTCTATGGCGAAGCGTCCGCTGCGAGCATGGTCGTGACCCTTCAGAAGGAGCAATCGGTCGCCGTTTGTGAATTCAACTGGGGCAACTGGTCAGCCCTGGCGCAGGCGACCTACGAGAACCCGGAACTTTGTCGCGTTCGTTGAAGCGCTCAGCCAGCATCTGCGATCTAATGTCCGTAGCAGCGGGATCATTTCATGCGCTCACTTCAAACCATCGCCTTATCGTTCGGAGTTGCCATAGCAGGAGCGGCGGCCGCAAATGCTGAAGGACAGAAGTCGCCGCTCAGTCTCTTGAAGGATGGATATCAGGTTCGCGGAACAAGCTTCGTGCCGCTCGCAGAAATAAAGCTGCAGCGACCGAACGCGGTCGAGGGCATCGTTCTTGTAACACTGCAGAAGGACGACTCGTTCGCAGTCTGCGAGGTGAATTGGTCGAACTGGTCGTCGCTTGCGAAGGCATCGATCGAGAACGACGTGTTGTGCGACGTTAGATAGCTGGCATGGATCATTGGCGGGCGAGACTTTGTTCTATCAGTCCGAGGCGATCGCCGGGTTCCCGGCATTTTGCCGGATTACTGGCCTTTGCCGGTTTCATTCTATTGACGGTGTCGGCAGTGTCGGCTGCTGCGCCGCGTGGTACCGCTGTAGCTTTCTTCCCCGATGGCAAGCGGGTGCTTGCGGGGTCGACAGCCGGTTACTTCGACGTACTTTCCGTTCCCGACGGCAAACTTCTTGACCGCATCGAGACGGGACAGAAGTCGGTGAACGGCCTTGCGATCTCGAACGACGGCACGCGCATAGCGACCGCGAATGGCGACGGCACTGTCAGCGTCTGGTCGGCCGCGGATTTTTCGAAGCAGGCTACCCTGACAGGGCATTCGAAGTTCGTTATGGCGGTCGCGTTCTCGCCTGACGGCGCGCGCATCGCCTCGGGTGGAGGGGATATGACCGTCAGGCTCTGGGATGCCACGACGGGTGCGCCAATTGCCGAGAGCAGCGGTCATAGCAACCGTGTCAATGCGGTTGCGTTTTCGGCTGACGGCAAGCTGATCGCCTCGGCTTCGGAAGATGCGTCAGTACGCATCTGGGATGGTCTGAGCGGCGCAGAGGTCGCGGTGTTGAAGCCCCCTGATACAAACACGGGTCTGCGCAAGGTTGCCTTCTCGCCCGACTCGAGCCGCGTCGCGGGTGGAAATATCTTCGATACCTTCGTCTGGAACGTGTCGGCGAAGTCGCTTGCCTACAAAACGTCAGGCGCGTTGTTCGCAATCATGTACTTGCCTGACGGCAAGCGCCTGGCGCTCGGTCGGGACGTCATGACGCTCGCTGACGCGGCGACCGGAAAAATCCTAGCGAGCTATGGGCAGGCGTTGGAGCAAATCGGCGGCAATCCGGCCGCGACGGCCGTTTCGTCCGACGGGAAACGGTTCGCGGTGCTGCCCGACCGGGGAACGATCTACATCGCCAGCTTTGCTGAGCTCGATGCAATCCCGGACACCGAAGCCTGCGAATATGAAGACCTGCGCGATCCAATGTGTCTCGGTGAGCCATGCGAGGTGGCGAAAGTCGCGTCTGACGGAAGCTGCATAAGCGTGACGAACACCACCCCGCGACGCGTGCACGTGACGGCAAAGCTTCGCTGCGGATCTGATGCCGTCTTGTACCTCGATCCGGGCCAGTCGGAGAAACTTAGCTACGGCAACGATTGCGTCCGCACGCGCGGCGATCTGATCGCCATCGATATGGCGTATGCCAAGGGTGGCGAGGGGCGGTCGTCCGGGGCGACGGTGACGAGTACGCTGCCGCAGTGCGCTTGGCAGGTGTCCGACAAACGCGGTCCACGCAACGAGGCAAGATTGCTTTTGCCTCCGGCTAACGAATCCGAGACGGCGTCCGCGACCGGTTCACTGCTTGTTGAGTATGATGCCTTCCGAGCCGCCCAGAACCCGGCCGAAGGGCGACGCGTGCTGTTGCGGGTGCGCCAAAGCTCGGCAGGCCGCGCCGGCATGGAAAGGGCGGCGTCGATCGTCATCAAAGTCGATGGCAAGGTTGCCAAGCAGTACGAAATCAGCGGCGACGATGAGCGCAGCATCGGTGACGCCTTCCCTGGCGGGCTAAACGGCCTCGCCGCCGCCAAGTCGGTCGAGGTTATCTTCAAGGCCGATGGCGAAGATCTTTCCCTTATTTCCTGCCAACCGCAGGATACCGTTGCCGCTTTGGGCCGGCTGGGTGGCGGTCGCCCGGCGCCCTAGGGCACTTGCGCCATCCGGCTGTCTCGGGTAGTAGACCGGCATCGACGCCGCCGTCGGATGGATCAAGAGGAAGATCGGCCGGTTGGGACCCGAAACAGGGCCCGAATTTATACCGGCAGGGCGCAAGAGCCCATCACGGCAGCATCTCCAATTCCGAAAATTTGGGCTTCCCAGGCTCGGGCTCGGTGCATTCGCACGCAAGCGGGCCGGCAAGTCCGATCGCCAATGCAACTGAACAACGCCCGCCTCCAAAGCCGCGGGCCGTCACACTTTGAAGGAGCACTTATGACCGCTGACGTCAGCCACGAGATGAATCCCAGCCGCGATGAGTTCGCCGCCCTGCTCGCCGACAGCCTCGCCAAGGACGACCTGTTCGAAGGGTCCGTAGTCAAAGGCAAGGTCGTCGGCATCGAAAAGGACATGGCCATCATCGACGTCGGCCTCAAGATGGAAGGACGCGTGGCACTGAAAGAGTTCGGGCTCGGCGGCAAGTCGGGCGATCTCAAGGTCGGCGACACGGTTGAAGTCTACTTGGAGCGCGTCGAGAACGCGCTGGGCGAAGCCGTGCTGTCGCGCGACAAGGCGCGGCGCGAGGAAAGCTGGACCCGACTTGAGCGTCTGCATGAGAAGGGCGAGAAGGTCACCGGCGTCATCTTCAACAAGGTCAAGGGCGGCTTCACCGTCGACCTCGACGGCGCGGTAGCGTTCCTTCCGGGCTCGCAGGTCGATATCCGCCCGGTGCGCGACGTCGGTCCGCTGATGCACCAGCCGCAGCCGTTCCAGATTCTGAAGATGGATCGCCGTCGTGGCAACATCGTTGTTTCGCGCCGCTCAGTCCTGGAAGAGAGCCGTGCCGAGCAGCGCACCGAGATCGTCGCGCGCCTTGCCGAGGGCCAAGTCATCGACGGTCTCGTCAAGAACATCACCGACTATGGTGCGTTCATTGATCTGGGCGGTATCGATGGTCTGCTGCACGTCACCGACATGGCGTGGCGCCGCGTCAATCATCCGTCCGAGATTTTGAACGTCGGCGATACGGTGAAGGTCCAGATCATCCGCATCAACCCGGAGACGCAGCGCATCAGCCTCGGCATGAAGCAGCTGCAGTCCGATCCGTGGTCCTCGATCGCCGAGAAATATCCGGTCGGCGCCAAGATCAAGGGTACGGTTACGAACATCGCCGACTATGGTGCGTTCGTTGAGCTGGAGCCCGGCGTCGAAGGCCTGATCCACGTCTCGGAAATGAGCTGGACGAAGAAGAACACGCACCCGGGCAAGATCGTTTCGACCAGCCAGCAGGTCGAGGTGCAGGTGCTTGAAGTTGATCCGCAGAAGCGGCGCATTTCGCTCGGCCTCAAGCAGACCCAGGACAACCCGTGGGATGCGTTCCTGGCCCAGCATCCGAAGGGCGCGATCGTCGAAGGCCCGATCCGCAACATCACCGAGTTCGGTCTGTTCATCGGTCTCGATCAGGGGATCGACGGCATGGTGCATCTGTCCGACCTCGATTGGCAGAAGCCGGGCGATGAGGCGATCAAGGACTACAAGAAGGGCGACAACGTCAAAGCCGTGGTGCTCGATGTGGACGGTGCGAAGGAACGCATCTCGCTCGGCATCAAGCAGCTCTCGGGCGACCCTGTCGACGCCATGTCGAAGTTCAAGAAGGGC
Organism: uncultured Hyphomicrobium sp.; assembly: GCA_964651805.1. GTDB lineage: Bacteria > Pseudomonadota > Alphaproteobacteria > Rhizobiales > Hyphomicrobiaceae > Hyphomicrobium_B. Next base: position 579,343 of record CAZYXX010000002.1, read on the forward strand.
GATGCGGTCACCTGCACCGTCACGTCCGTTCAGGACGGCGGCATCGAGGTCAAGGTTGCCGACAGCGATCTGACCGCGTTCGTCAAGCGCTCGGATCTGTCGCGCGACCGCTCCGAGCAGCGGCCTGAGCGCTTCAACGTCGGCGACAAGGTCGACGCGGCGGTCATTTCCGTCGACAAGGCGGCGCGTCGCATGGTGGTCTCCATCAAGGCACTCGAACTCGCCGAAGAAAAGCAGGCTGTGGCGCAGTACGGTTCGTCCGACTCGGGCGCTTCGCTCGGCGACATTTTCAAGGCGGCCATCAAGAAGCGCGAGACTTCCGAGGAAGAGGGCTGAGGGTAGCCTTCCCTCGAATGGTAAATTTCGGCGCGCGGCGGGAAACTGCCGCGCGTCGGTCTTTCAACGACACGGCATTGCCGACGGCCCGAACCTTGCCTAACCTTTCGTGCAAACATTGGAATTCAACGCTGGCCGGCGCGCACCGCGGCGGCCGCCGTCTCAGCGAGGCGCGCCTATGATCGAAACTGAAACAGTTCTGGACCGCAGGCGGATGCGACGTTCCGTGTCGCTCTGGCGCGGCCTCGGCATCGCAGCCATAGCGCTTGCGATTGGCGCCTTTACTCTAAAGGGTGACCAGCTCGCCACGATCTCTGGCAAGAAGCAGATCGCGCGGGTGGCGATCGAGGGGACGATTACGGAAGATCGTGATCAGCTCAAGATGCTGAAAAAGATCGCCGATGCCGACCACGTCTCGGCCCTGCTTCTCTTCGTCAACAGTCCGGGCGGCACCACGACGGGCGGCGAAGCGATCTACGAAAGCCTCCGCGAGATCGCGAAAAAGAAGCCAGTCGTCGCCCAATTCGGCACGCTCGCGGCGTCAGCCGGGTACATCGTCGGGCTGGGGACCGATCACATCGTTGCGCGCGGCAATACGATCACGGGGTCGGTGGGCGTCATCGTGCAGTGGCCAGAGTTCGTGGAGCTGCTGAACAAGCTCGGCGTCAAGGTCAACGAGGTGAAGAGCGGGCCGCTCAAGGCGTCGCCGTCGCCGTTCGAGCCGCTGGACGAGGCCGGTCGCAAGGTCACCGAGAACATGGTGAACGATGGTTTCAAATGGTTCATCAGCCTTGTGGAGAGCCGTCGCGGGATCAAGGTGGCCGACGTTCCCGGACTGGTCGACGGGCGCATCTTCTCCGGCCGCGAAGCGCTCGAAGCCAAGCTTGTCGACCAGATCGGCGGGGAGGAAGAAGCCGTGAAATGGCTGAAGGACGTCAAAAACATCGCGAGCGACGCCGAAGTTGTTGACTGGAAACCGGAAACGGGCAGCGGCTACGGATTTGCGGGATTTGCCTCAAGAACCGTCGGTTGGCTGTTCGGTGCGGGTGCCGGCGACGTCACGGAAGCGCTTCTGCGCGACCGTTCAATTTCTACTCTTGGTCTTGACGGTCTCTTGTCAGTTTGGCACCCTGCTGAAAAATAAAGACAATTGATCGCAGGCTGGGGAGCAAAACGTGATCAAGTCGGAGCTGGTACAGCGGATTGCGACTGCAAATCCGCATCTTTATCACCGTGACGTTGAGCGCATCGTCAACATCATCTTCGATGAAATCGTGGATGCGCTCGCCCGCGGAGACCGTGTCGAACTCAGAGGTTTCGGCGCCTTCACGGTCAAGCATCGCGCGTCGCGGCAGGGCCGCAACCCGCGCACCGGCACGACCGTCGCGGTTGCCGAGAAGTTTGTGCCGTTCTTCAAGACTGGCAAAGAACTTCGCGATCGGCTTAACAAAAACGGCAGCGGCGGCGACAGCCGTCACTAGAGCAGGCGACGGAGAAGCGCGTCGCGGCACGATCGTGTGAGGTGGCGTCATGTTGAGACGAATTCTTTCCCTGCTGATCGCATTTCCGCTCGGCATTATTCTCATCGCGATCGCCGTCTCTAACCGGCAGCCGGTGCAGTTGGCGCTCGATCCGTTCCGGCCCGAATCGCCGGCGCTCGCGGTTGAGCTGCCGTTTTACATCTACCTGCTCGGAGCACTTATCGTCGGCGTCATACTCGGCGGCATGGCGACGTGGCTTGGACAGAGCCGATGGCGCCGCACGGCACGGACGCAAAGCCAGCGCGCGGTGCGCTGGCAGGCGGAAGCCGACCGGCTGGCGCGTGAGCGCGACGACACGGTATCGAGCGGTACCAAACTCGCGATTGCCGGGCGCTGAGTGTCGCAGGGGACCGAATGACATTCGACGCGCTGTCGCTCTTCGGCCTTCTCGCCGTAAGCCTGATGTTGCTGTTCTACGCGTTCGAAGACGTGTCGCATTGGTGCGTGCTCGGTTTCGCGATTGCCTGCCTTTTGGGTTCGATATACGGATTTGCTCAGGGCGCGTGGCCGTTCGGTCTGGTGGAAGCGATATGGGCCTTCATCGCGCTCAAGCGCTGGCAGAAGCGCCGGCTTGCCGGAAAGCCCGCGAGCTGACGGCGGGTAAACCTTTATGACCACGGATGCCAAGATCTGCGGGATCAAAACGCAGGAGGCACTCGACGCAGCTATCGCAGGCGGCGCACGCTACGTCGGTCTCGTGTTCGCGGTGAACAGCCCGCGCCATGTCGATTTCGACACGGCCGAGCGGCTGGCGGCTGCGGCGCGCGGCAAGATCAAGGTCGTGGCGCTCACGGTTGATGCGGACGATGCGATCGTCGCTGAAATCGCGGCGCGCGTGCGCCCCGACATGCTGCAGCTCCACGGCAGGGAAACGCCGCAACGCGTGACGGACGTCAAAAGGCGCTTCGGCGTGCCGGTGATCAAAGCCATACCGGTCGCGGACATCAACGACGTTCGCGGTGCGCAGCGCTATCTCGGCATCGCCGACATGATCCTTTTCGATGCAAAGGCGCCGAAGGGTGCCGCGCGCGCTGGTGGGCATGGAGCCGCCTTCGACTGGCAGGCACTGGAGGGCGCGCCGGAACCCGGCGCGTTCATGCTGGCCGGAGGATTGACGCCCGAGACGGTCGCGGACGCTATCCGTCGCACCAAAGCCGCGGCGGTCGACGTTTCCTCCGGCGTCGAGCGGTCGCCGGGCGAAAAGGATGCCGAGCTTATCCGCCGCTTCCTTGCGGCGGTAAAGACGGCTAATCAGGCTTGAAGCAACGGCATCATCAGCGCAAAGCGCAAGCGCAACACGGGACTTTCGATGGCGACCAAAACCAATAAGGGCGCGGAAGCGAAGCTCAACAGCTTCAAGACAGGCCCGGATGAAAAGGGCTTCTTCGGCATGTTCGGGGGCCGTTTCGTCGCCGAAACTCTGATGCCGCTCATCCTCGATCTTGAGCGGGCCTATGATGCGGCGAAGGCCGATCCGACCTTCCAGGCCGAGATCGATTACCTGAACAAACATTATTCGGGCCGCCCGAGCCCGCTCTATTTCGCCGAACGCATGACGAACGAGCTTGGCGGCGCAAAGATCTACTTCAAGCGCGACGAGCTCAATCACACCGGCTCGCACAAGATCAACAATTGTCTTGGGCAGATACTGCTTGCGCGCCGCATGGGAAAAACCCGCATCATCGCCGAGACGGGTGCCGGCCAGCACGGCGTGGCGGTTGCCACTGTCTGCGCCAAGTACGGCATGCCGTGCGAAATCTACATGGGTGCAACGGACGTTGAGCGTCAGGCGCCGAACGTCGCACGCATGAAGCTGCTCGGCGCCAAGCTCAATCCGGTCACGGCCGGCGCAGGCACGCTTAAAGATGCGATGAACGAAGCGCTGCGCGATTGGGTGACCAACGTGCGCGATACCTACTATCTCATCGGTACCGCGGCAGGCCCGCATCCCTATCCCGCTATGGTGCGCGACTTGCAGTCGATCATCGGCAAAGAAGTTCGCACGCAGATGGCGGAGGCCGAGGGCCGTCTACCCGATACGCTCGTCGCCTGCATCGGCGGCGGCTCGAATGCCATCGGCCTCTTTCATCCGTTTCTCGACGACAAGGACGTCGCGATCTACGGCGTCGAGGCCGGCGGTCACGGCCTTGATGTCGAGAACGGGCATGCCGCGTCGATGACGGGCGGTACGCCTGGCGTGCTGCATGGAAATCGCACCTATCTGCTGCAGGATTCGGATGGGCAGATATTGGAGGGCCATTCGATCTCCGCCGGTCTCGATTATCCGGGGGTTGGGCCGGAGCATGCCTGGCTCAAGGATACGGGCCGCGTCACCTACGTCGCGATCACCGACAAGGAGGCGCTCGAAGCACTTCAGTTCTGCACGCGCATGGAGGGCATCATTCCGGCCCTTGAACCGAGTCACGCGCTGGCGCAGGTGATGAAGCTCTCGCCGAAGCTGCCCAAGGACAACCTGCTGGTGATGAACCTGTGCGGGCGTGGCGACAAGGACCTCTTTACAGTGGCGAAGCACCTCGGAATGCAGATCTAGCCGACGCTAGTTTTTCACCTCGAACAGTTTAGGCAGGTCGTCGAAAGACGGGTCGTCGCGCCCGATTCGCCGAAGGGTGCCAAGGCCTTCCCAGAAGATCTCGCGCCACGGCCTATTGCCGACTTGGGGAACGGGCTCCTCGGCCTCGGTGGCGTAGATCGCACGGGCTTCGTCGCGCCGGCCGAGATACAGCAGCGCGTAGGCTCTATTCAATTTTGGCAGCGCGAAGTCTGGTTGAAGGGCGATGGCGCTTTCGCTTGCCGCCAGGGCTTTGCCGAATTCGGCGGCCTGCAACGCGTTCCAGGCGAGCCGGTTCAGTGCGTCGGCCTTGATGCGGCCAGCGGCGTCACCTGCGGGCTGCTGCGATGCGCGTTCTACCACCCGTTCGCTCAGCGCGAGCGCCCGGCGAAATTGCGGCAGCGCTTGATCGCGGTCGCCTTTGACGGCGAGCGTGATTCCAAGATTTGATACGGCCTCGATGGCTTGCGACTGTCGTATGGCATTCTGAGGTTCGGCTTGCGCCAGTGCTTCGCGCAAGTCGATCGACTTCTGATAGAGCGTTGCGGCTTCGGCGTAGTCGCCCGCATCGTAGTATCCATTGGCCAGCCGGTTCACATACAGATCGAGATCGCCCAGCAACATGGCGTCGGATTTGTTCTGTGCGAGGGCGTGTTCACCGATCCTCATGGCGTCACGGTACCTGCTCATCGCATCCACTTTCGAACCACTCCAGTAGAGAGCGTCGGCAAGCTGTCGGTAATAGATGCCGAGGTTGCGTGAGTGGAGCGTGTTTGCCGGGTCGGCGTGAGAGAGCCTTTCTCCGATCTCAACCGCCGCCTTCAGTGGCTGCATGGCGCCGGCCTGGTCGCCGCTGGCGAACAATGCATCGCCGAGTTTGCTATTGTAGACGCCGATATCGATCTGTGAGTCCATGTTGATCGAATTTGCGGCGAAGATGCTTTCGGCCATCGCGAGCGACCGGCGATAGAGCGCGATCGCCTTGTCGTGTGCGCCTTCCGCAACCCTCATATCTCCGAGCTGCCGATAGAAGATACTGAGATTTCGCTGGTAGATGGCATTTTTTGGTTCGGCGACGATGAGCTTTTCGCCGATGTCGGCCGCCTTCTGATAGTAGCCGGTTGCCTCGGAGTTATTGCCGTCCGGCAGGACCGCATCGCCGAAATTGCTGTAAGCTAGCGCGAGGTAGCTCTGGCGAAGGGTGCTGCTGGGATCGCTGCGCGCCAGAAACTCGTAGATCTCAAGCGACTTCTTATACTTGGTAAGACCCTCGGGGCGCTTTCCCGCTCCGATGAGGGACGTGCCTTGCATCGTGTGGAACTGCGCGACGGTCGTGGGGATGAGCACGGGTAAAGCGATCAGAAGCGCAAGGCCGATGGCGGCGGAAAGGCGTTTGCGCAATGCCACCGGCGGCGCAATGCGCATCATCACCGAAAAGATGAGGTTGATAGCGGCGAGCGACGACACGACGAGCGCCATGTCCAGATATGAGTTGGTGATGCTCTTGAGAAACGGCACGACGAACACCGCTCCCGAATAAATAAGCGCCAGAGGGAAAAGCTGAAGGGCCAGCTTGTCGAAACGGTGCGTCCACAGAAAGCTGATGAACATCACGACGAGCGACCAAGCGATCCAGACCAAGAGGATCCAATTGAGGCTGACGGTCAGGCCGCGACGTTGCAACAAAGCGACCGCGAGCAGGCTCAGGAGCGGCAGCGCGATGAGGGCGACAAATCCTGCCACGATACGCCAGGCCTTGACGTCAATACCCCGGCGCTGGTCGGGGGTAAGGTTGCTTGAAAAGTGCTGAGCGCGAATGCGCACACCTACTGCAAGCACGAACGCGAAGACTGCGAAGTTGAGCAGGGCAAAGAGCGAGGGCGGGATTTCGATGCCAATCCAGCCAAAAACCGTCGTCCAGATCGCGTGCATGAATTCGCGCCAGGCGGAGATCGCCCGGCGCACGCGCTCGTTCAGCGCGACCATTCCCTCGAGACCCGCTAGAAAGGTGATCGTGGTGCCGAGGATGCCGAACCAAACGAGTGCCCCGTAGCGGAAATCCAACGCGGTGCGGATGCGGCCCGGCAGGGCCGCAATCGAGGATTTCACTGATGCCGATTCCGACATCCCAGATTTCCTCGAACGATCCCTCAGTGGCGCTGAGCTTCTGGAACGACGGCTTCAGCGCGCAGCCGTCTTTATAAGGTAAACGAATAGCACCGGCGGGATCGGGCGTCAGCGTGCTCCGACACCAGTGGCCATCGGCGCGCCCCTTGACCGCCGTCGCCCGCGCGTCCTACGACCGGCGGACTGATCCAAGGACGTAATCTGACCCATGCCGAATTCGAAGCCGACCCGCATCGATCAACGCTTCGCCGACCTCAAGAAGGAAGGGCGCAAGGCGCTCGTCACGTTCGTCTCGGCCGGTGATCCGGATTTGGAGACGAGCACGAAGATTCTCCAAGGCTTGCCGAAGGCCGGCGCCGACATCATCGAACTCGGCATGCCCTTCTCGGACCCGATGGCGGATGGCCCGGCGATCCAGCAGTCGTCGCAGCGGGCGTTGCGGGCGGGCCAGGATATGCACAAGACGCTCGCCATGGTGCGAGCTTTCCGCAGCCGTGACGCGACTACGCCGATCGTTCTGATGGGCTACTACAATCCGATCTATGTCTACGGCAATGAACGGTTCTTGCGGGATGCGCGGGAGGCCGGTGTCGACGGGCTCATCGTCGTTGACGTGCCGCCCGAGGCGGACGACGAACTCTGTCTGCCGGCGGTCGAAGCGGGGCTCAATTTCATACGGCTTGCCACGCCGACGACGGACGCAAAGCGGCTTCCCGCCGTGCTGAAGAACACGAGCGGCTTCGTCTACTATGTGTCGATTACCGGCATTACGGGCGCGGCGGCGCCGGTTGTGAACGATGTTCACAACCAGGTCACGCGGATCAAGGGCGAGACACAGCTTCCGGTTGTCGTCGGGTTTGGGGTCAAGACCGGTGCCCAGGCCCGCGAAATCGCCGTTGGAGCCGACGGCGTCGTGGTCGGCTCCGCCATTGTCACGGCCATCGAGAAGTCGCTCACGGCGGACGGGCGGGCCAACGGCAGCACCGTGGAGAGCGTGCTGTCCATGGTGAGGGAGCTGAGTGCGGCCCTCAAACCAACCCAAACGTAACGATATCCACGCAAAGGCCTGTTGGAGACGGCCGGTCGCACCCATATGATGCGTGCCGTACTAGCATCCTCGCCGCCGCGGGTCTAAATTCCGCGGCCTATCGAGAGAGCCCGAGCAGGGAGCAGCGCCGCACGTATGCGGCACGCCACGATGCGGCGGCCTTCGAGGAGCAAGCCCGAGTGAACTGGATCAACAACGTCGTACGCCCGAAGATCAGCGGGTTGCTGTCGCCGGCCAAGCGCGATGTCCCGGACAACCTTTGGGTCAAGTGCCCGGAATCCGGGCAGATGGTTTTCTACAAGGATCTCGAAGCCAACCAGTTCGTGGTGCCGGGGTCGGACTATCACATGCGCATGAGTTCGCAGCAGCGGCTTGCGCATCTTTTCGATGGTGGGGAGTACCGCACGGTTTCGGTTCCCACGGTCCAGCAGGATCCGCTCAAGTTCCGCGACGGGCGCAAGTACACGGATCGGCTGCGCGACGCGAAGACCGAGACCAAGCTCGAAGATGCGGTGCTCGTGGGCGAAGGCACGCTTGAAGGGCAGCAGGTCGTCTCGGCCGTTCAAGACTTCCGCTTCATGGCTGGCTCGCTCGGCATGGCGGCGGGCGAAGCGCTCATCGCCGGCATGCTGCGTGCGGTCGAGCTCAAGTCGCCGTTCATTCTTTTCGCTGCTTCCGGCGGCGCGCGCATGCAGGAGGGTATCCTGTCCCTCATGCAGATGCCGCGCACGACGATCGCGGTCCAGCGTCTGCGCGAGTCACGGCTTCCCTATATCGTTGTGCTGACAGACCCGACGACGGGTGGTGTTACGGCGTCGTATGCGATGCTGGGCGATATCCATATCGCGGAGCCTGGTGCGCTCATCTGCTTTGCCGGTCCACGCGTCATCCAGCAGACGATCCGCGAACAGTTGCCCGATGGTTTCCAACGCGCGGAGTACCTGCTGCAGCATGGCATGGTCGACATGGTCGTTCATCGCCACCAACTGCGCGAGACGCTGTCGCGACTCTGCCACTTGCTGATGGGTGGCGTGGGCGCGGGACGCGGCGACACGCGTCGTGTCAACGGCAAACCGTACGCGAATGGTTCAGCAGTCGATGGCAAGGTGATCGAGACAGCGGCGCGAGAATCGGGCGGCGTGATCGAACCGGAAGCGGTGCCCCACAGCCAGCGCTTCGAACCCTCGAAGGGCGAGGGTAAGCGGCGCGAGGGTGACGCATCCGCTTCAAAGGATGCCTCACGCGGGACATAGCCTCCCGGGACATCGTCACAGTCAAAGCGGATTGCGTAGCGCGGGCGCCGTCATGACACTTTCGACAAGGCGTCCAAGCAGCGACGTGCTCCTTGCGGAGCTGATGCTTCTGCACCCCAAGTTGATCGATCTTTCGCTTGGGCGCGTCGAGCGACTGCTTGAGAAGCTTGGCAACCCGCAGAAACGACTCCCCCCCGTCGTGCATGTTGCCGGCACCAACGGCAAGGGTTCGGTTACGGCGTATTTGAAGGCGTTCGCGGAAGCGGCGGGAAAGCGCGTTCATGTCTACACCTCGCCGCATCTCGTTCGCTTTCATGAGCGCATCTCGCTCGCGAACGACGACGGACAATCGCGCGCCATCGGCGAAGAAGATCTCGTCGATGTTTTGATGCGCGTTCGCGCCGTCAACGACGGCGACGACATCACGCAATTCGAAATCACCACCGCGGCGGCGTTTCTGGCCTTCTCCGAAACGCCAGCCGATCTCTTGCTTTTGGAGGTCGGTCTGGGCGGCAGGCTCGATGCGACGAACGTCGTCGATGATCCCACGTTGACGATCATTACGCCGATCTCCATGGATCATGCCGAGAAGCTTGGACCGACGCTCGCGAAGATCGCGGTCGAGAAGGCCGGCATCCTGAAGCGCGGGACCGTGGGCGTCGTCGCGCAGCAGCCCGACGAGGTACTGACCGTCATCGAACAGCGCGCCCGTTCGGTCGGCGCGCGGTTGATGGTGTGGGGGCGCGATTTCGATGCTTACGAGCAAAGCGGGCGCATGGTCGCGCAATTCGAAGACAGGCTGCTCGATCTGCCGCTGCCGGCGCTGATCGGACGTCACCAGATCGCGAACGCCGGGACGGCGGTCGCGGCGGCGCTTGTCCTTAGCGAGCGGCTACCGCAACTGGGGCTCGATGAGGCGGCGATCGAGGCCGGTTTGCGCCGTGTGTCATGGCCGGCGCGCATGCAGCGCTTGGCGAGCGGCCCGCTGCCCGACATCGTTGGTCCTCAATGCGAACTCTGGCTCGATGGCGGCCACAATCCGGCGGCTGGCGACATGCTCGCCGATACTCTTGCCGGACTCGACGAGAAGGCGCCGAAGCCCGTCTTTCTTATCGTCGGGATGATGGGGCAGAAGGATGCGCTGGGATTTCTCGCGCCATTCCGCGGTCTTGTGCGCGCCGTCTACACGGTTCCCATCCCTGGCGCGCATGAAGCTCCACACAATCAGGAGAAGCTTGCCGAGATCGCGCAGAGCGCCGGCCTCCAATCCATCGATCGCGAAGGCGTGATCGAGGCGCTGCAAACCATTGCTGCGCTGCCAAAGGGACCAAAGCGCGTCCTTATTTGTGGCTCACTCTATCTGGCGGGTCATGTGCTTAGCCTGCAGGAAAATCTGGCGTAAGTTGCCGCTCAGAAGCGTCGCATTGGAGGCGCAGAAACTCGTCCGACTAAGGAATAAGAAAGTCCGCCCTAGTCGCTCTCTAGGTGCAGCGCTATGCTGCCCAACAACAATACGAAACAAAGCATAAACATTAGCCCTGGAGGAGACCTTGCATGCAACACGTAGCGATGGACAAGCTCAACGCGAAACAAGTCATCAAATCGCGCTACGATAACTACATTGGCGGCAAGTGGGTCGCCCCTGTTCGTGGCCAGTATTTCAAGAACATCACGCCGATCACGGGCCAGGAAGTTTGCGAAATCGCCCGCTCGACGGCTGAGGACATCGAGCTGGCCCTCGATGCCGCCCATAAGGCTCGCGAAGCATGGGGCCGTACGTCGCCGGCAGCGCGCGCCCAGATCCTGAACAAAATCGCCGATCGCATGGAGCAGAACCTCGATGTGATCGCGCTCGTCGAGACGATCGACAACGGCAAGCCGATCCGTGAAACGACGCATGCTGACATTCCGCTTGCGATCGATCACTGGCGCTACTTCGCCGGCTGCCTGCGTGCGCAGGAAGGCTCGATCTCGGAAATCGACCACGACACGGTCGCCTATCACTTCCATGAGCCGCTCGGCGTCGTCGGTCAGATCATTCCCTGGAACTTCCCGCTGCTGATGGCGGTGTGGAAGCTCGCTCCTGCGCTCGCCGCCGGCAACTGCGTCGTGCTGAAGCCGGCCGAGCAGACCCCGATGTCGATCATGGTTCTGATGGACATCATCGGCGATCTGATACCGGAAGGCGTCATCAACGTCGTCAACGGCTTTGGTGTCGAGGCCGGCAAGCCGCTTGCTCAGAACAAGCGCATCTCCAAGATCGCGTTCACGGGTGAGACGACGACGGGTCGTCTCATCATGCAGTACGCGTCGGAAAACATCATACCGTGCACGCTTGAGCTCGGCGGCAAGTCGCCGAACATCTTCTTCGCGGACGTGATGGAAGCCGACGATGAGTACTTCGACAAGTGTCTCGAAGGCTTCACGATGTTTGCGCTGAACCAGGGCGAGGTCTGCACCTGCCCTAGCCGCGCGCTCGTCCAGCGTTCGATCTACGAGAAGTTCATGGACCGCGCCCTGCAGCGCGTTCTGAAAGTGAAGCAGGGCCATCCGATGGATGCGACCACGATGATCGGCGCACAGGCCTCCAACGACCAGATGGAGAAAATCCTGAGCTACGTCGATATCGGCCGCGGTGAGGGCGCTCGCGTGCTGACCGGCGGCAATCGTGCGCGTCTCAGCGGCGAGCTTGCGAACGGCTTCTACGTCGAACCGACGGTTCTGGAAGGCCACAACAAGATGCGCGTGTTCCAGGAGGAAATCTTCGGACCCGTGCTGGCGGTTACGACCTTCGAGACGGATGAAGAAGCGCTCGCGATCGCCAACGACACGCTCTACGGCCTCGGCTCGGGCGTTTGGACGCGCAACGGAACGCGGGCTTACCGCTTCGGCCGCGCGATCCAAGCCGGCCGCGTCTGGACCAACTGCTACCACGCCTATCCGGCTCACGCGGCCTTTGGCGGTTACAAGATGTCCGGCATCGGCCGCGAGACGCACAAGATGATGCTCGACCACTACCAGCAGACCAAGAACATGCTGGTGAGCTACAGCCCGAAGGCGCTCGGCTTCTTCTAAGGTTCGGTTCGCCGAATCCACATTTTCGAGGCGGGCGCTCATCCGGGCGCCCGCCTTTTTCGTGTGCCGCGGCCCGCAGTCCGTCGCCGCCGGAGGCGGCAAGCGTCGGAACCCTGCTCTGATGTGCATGTTTTGCAACGGAGCGTTGCGTTATGCGGCGCGGTAACATCGACACTTGTATCAGGCCGATTCGCGAGAGAGGCTTTGCGTCATGACTACGGTCCAGATTTCCGCGACACCCGAAGCCCGCGCGGCGCTTGCGCGTGCGGTGGCCGAGAATGGTCCCGTGATGTTTCATACGAGCGGCGGCAGGGTCGGCGGCCGTTCGTATCCGATTTGCCTGCCTCGCGATGCGCTGCGCCTCGGCGTGCGCGATCACCTTCTGGGCGAGGTCGATGGCGTGCCGATCTATCAGATGGAAGACCGCGAAGGCGGGGCCACGTGCTCCGCACCCTCATATGTGCTGGACGTCGCAATGGGGCCGTCGATCGGGTTCTCGATCCCGGCGGCGCCGGGCAAGCGGTTCACGCTTCAGCCATCGGACGTTGCGGCATGCGCCGGCGGCGGCGGTCCAAACAGCCGGAGCTAGCCAAGCGATGCAGAAAGGATGCGCGCATGTCTGATAAGGTCGATCCTGAACTCAGCCATTTCTGCGTATCTCCCGAAGCGAAGCTTGCACTCGACCGTATCCGTTCCAATTTTAAGAACATCATGTTTCACATCACGCTCGGGTGCTGCGACGTGCGTTCCCCCGTTTGCCTGGAGGCTGGTGAATTGCGGCTTGGCTGCAGGGATTATCTTGTCGGCTTCGCGGACGGTGTTCCCGTTTACGAAATGACCCTCGGCGATCGCCGCCCCGAAGCGCGCGACTACATTCTGGACGTGATGCCCGGCACAAGCGTGGGCTTTTCGCTGGATGCGGGAACGGGTCTGCGTTTCACGTTGCGCGAAGCTCGTGCTACGTATTTCTGGGAGACAAAAGAAACGTCGGTATCGGGAGTTCGGCAATGACTACGACAACGGCAGACAAGCCGGCCAAGAATGAAGTCGAGCGTGTCACCTGTACGCAGGCCACGGAGGATCTCATCGACAAGCTCGAGGGCATGCACGGGCCGCTGCTGTTTCATCAGTCCGGCGGTTGTTGCGATGGTTCGGCGCCGATGTGCTATCCGCGCGGAGACTTCAAGGTCGGCGCGCAGGATGTGTTCATGGGAGAGATCGGCGGTCAGCCTTTCTACATGGGCAAGTCGCAGTTCGAGTACTGGCAGCATACGCATCTCATCATCGACGTGGTGCCGGGACGCGGTTCGGGCTTCTCGCTTGAAGGGCCGGAAGGTGTGCGCTTCCTGACGCGCTCGCGCGTTTTCACGGACGCCGAGTACGAAGCGCTTGACGAAATCGGGCCGCCGCCAACGGGCGCCGAACGCCCGCCGGTCTGAACCTACAAATAACAATCAAAAAAGGGGAGGAGAGCCATGGAGGCCTCAACGACGCTGCGCGAACTGACGGGTATGGGTCACACGCCCACGCAAGTCGGAAAGTCGGCGCTGATACTAATCGACTGCCAAACAACCTACCGCGAAGGCGTCATGAAGCTTGAAGGCGTCGAGCCGGCGCTGGTGCAGTGCCAGCGGCTGCTGAACGCCTATCGCGCGGCTGGGCGGCCCGTCATCCACATTCAGCACGACGCTGGTCCGGGCACGCCCTATGACGTCAAGGCACCGATCGGGGCGATTGCCGACGTCGTGCAACCCATCGCGGGCGAGACGGTCATCATCAAAAACTATCCGAGTTCGTTCGAGAAGACCGAACTCGACGCGGTTCTGAAAAAGCTCGGCGTAGAGGAACTCGCCATTGCCGGCTTCATGACGCATGTGTGCGTGAACTCGACCGCGCGCGCAGCCTTCAACCACGGCTATAAGGCGACGGTGGTCGCGGATGCGACGGCGACGCGCTCGCTGCCCAATCCGACCGGAGGCGTCGTGCCGGCGAAGACGCTGCACGATGCAAGCCTGACGGCGCTGCACGATATGTTCGCGGTCGTGGTGCCGAGCGCCGACAAGATCGGCGCTTGAAGCGCGCTACGGGAAGCAGCCAAATGAAAAGGCCCCGCGAGATTTCGCGGGGCCTTCGTCATTCGCGGTTGATGCGGCGCGTTATGCCGACACGCTCTGAGAGATCCAGTCCTCGAGCTTCTTCTTCTGAACGATCGCGCCGGTGTGCTGGGCTGCCACCTGACCGCCTTTGAACAGGATCAGTGTCGGCATGGCACGAATGCCGTACTTGCCGGTGACGTTCGGGTTCTCGTCAACGTCGAGCTTCACCACTTTGACCTTGCCGGCGAGTTCGGTCGCGACCTGCTCCAACGCCGGCGCCATGGCTTTGCAGGGCCCGCACCACTGGGCATGAAAGTCGACGAGCACGGGCTCGCTGGCTTTCAGAACTTCCTGGTCGAAGTTTGCGTCTGTCACAGCATTAGCCATTGAAACTTCTCCTGTTTGGAGCCGGGAGGGGCAAGACGACCACGGCTCCGTTGTGCGCCAGCCAACGCAATCTCGGAATCCGGACACGGAACGTAGGTATCGCCTCAAGTAGCGTCAAGGCTTGCGACATCAAGGTCCCACAGCCTCGTCATGTAAGCCGCAAGGTGCTTCTGCGGCACCGCCATGAGCCGTGGACCGTCGGTCCACAGCAGCGCGGCGCGGATCGTGCGCGTAGGATAGATTTCTTGCAACGCGAGCGCGTAGGCCGCGAGCTGAAACATGTAAGCATCGGCAACACGCGCGACATCGGACGGCGGCGGGCGGTTCGTCTTGTAGTCGACGATCAGAACTTCACTGTCCGTCACGGCAAGACGGTCGATCTGTCCTGACAACTCGAGCGCGGGTCCACGGCCGCGTGGTCGCGGCAACACGGCGGAGACTGGGACTTCGGCGCGGCTGCCGGGGCCGAAGAGCGCCGCGAAGCCGGGGTCGTTCAGCACGGCCAGCGTTTCCCTGACAATGCTCTGCTGAACGTGGTTCGAGAGCGCGGCGCCGCGGCGGGCGATGAAGTCGCGCGCGACAGTCTCGCGTCGCCCGGTCGCGATGCCGGGCAGATGCTGCAGCAGCGCGTGCGTCAACGTTCCGCGCAGGAACCGGTGTTCGCCTCCGACGGCGAGCGGCGATGGCACGTCGTGGGGTGATGCAGCGTCGCGCTCGCGGCGCATGAGCGGTTCGCCCTCGGCGTCGGGCGCATAAGGTTCGAGCCGCGATGGCTGCAGCGGCACGGACAATCGCGGCTCGGTCGCAACGCGCGTTCTGGCGAAGGGTGGCGGCGTTAGCGGCGCGACGGCAGCGTCCGCGGTCTTGCGGTCGGCTTCGGGCTCGGCCGATTGCTTGGACTCGATCCGTTTCACCGCGACGTCCGGAGCGATTGTCACGGTCGTGGCGCTTGCGGCGAGCGCGTCGTGCACGAGATCATACCAGCAGCCCTCGTCGCGTCCCTTGCCGCCCTCCCCGTTTGTGCGGCGCTCGAAGCCGGCGACGTAGAGCCGGTCCCTGGCGCGCGTCATGGCGACGTAGAGCAGGCGGTTCATCTCTTCGCGCTCGCGCTGCAATTTGGCTTGGCGCGCGGTTGCGATGACGGGAACGTGAGCCGTCTGCTTGATCTGCCAGACAATCGGACATTCCTCGGCATCGACGGGCCCCTCGGCGTCGGCGAGTTCGAGCAGGCGCGGGCCTGCGTCGCCGTTCGAGGTCGAGCATGTATCGGGCAGGAACACGATCGGCGCTTCGAGGCCCTTCGCGCCGTGCACGGTCATCACGCGCACCTCGTCACGACCGTGTTCCATGTCGCGGTTCACATCGCGCGCGGTTGCGCGCAGCTGGGCGAGAAAGCCCGTCAGCGAGGGCGGCGCGCCGTCGTCGTAGGCGAGTGCGAGGTCCAGGAATTCGTCGATGGCATCGGCGGCCTCGGGTCCGAGCCGCGCAAGCATTTTCGTGCGGCCGCCGTCGCGGTCGAGCAGCGCGGAGAAAAACTCGAAAGGCGGGATGAAATCGGCCTTGGCGCGCCAGCGCTTCAGTGTTTCGGCAGCGGGCATGAGCGTAGCGTCGTCAGCTGCGTGAGCCAGCAGCGCCTTCCATAGCGCGCCGCGACGGCCCGTGGCGATGCGCAGCAAGTCGTCGTCGGTAAGATTGAAAAGCGGGCCTTTCAGGACGGTCGCGAGCTGCAAATCGTCCTCGGGCAATGTCAGGAAATCGCCGAGCGCCATCAGGTCCTGCACGGCGATCTGCTCGGTCAGGGCGATGCGGTCGGAGCCCGCGACGGGGATGCCGCGCTTCTTCAGCGCCGCGACCATTGGCACCGCGAACGGGTTGCGCTTGCGCACGAGGATCAAGATGTCACCGGCGCGGATCGGCCGGCCGGCGGAAGCGAGCTGCTCATTGCGGTCGAGCCAGCCGCGTATTGTCTCGGCGATGCGTTCGGCGAGGCGGTTGGCCGGCGCCTGCTCGCTCAAGTCCGCCAGCGGTTCCCAGGCATCGGCGCTGCTCGCATCGCGCGCCTTCTCGGTCTCCCAGATCTCGATCAGCCCGGCGTGACCCGAGCGGTTCGCGATATGCGAGATCGCTTCGCTCGACGCGGAGAGGCCGGGTGTCGTGCTGTGATCGCTAAAGACCGCATCGACGGCATCGAGAACCGTTTGGACCGAGCGGAAGGACAGGCGCAGCGGAATGTGCCGCCAGTCGAGTTCCGCTGAAGCTGCGCGGGCGGCGAATGCCACGCCGAACTCGGCAAAGCGTTCCGGCACCGCGCCCTGGAACGAATAGATCGACTGTTTTTCGTCGCCGACGGCGAAGATCGAGCGGACTTGTTCGCGCGCGCTAGAGCCTGAGAAAAACTCTTCAGTCAACGCTGAGATGATCTGCCACTGGGCCGGGCTCGTATCCTGCGCCTCGTCGACCAGGATGTGGTCAAGGCCGCCGTCGAGCTTGAAGAGGACCCAGTCCGCAACCCCCTCGCCCAAGAGCAGCGACTTCGTCTTGGCGATCAGGTCGTCGAAGTCGAGAGCGCCGGATGTGCGTTTCGCGCTGGCGTAGCGCTGCAACACGCCGGCGGCCAAGCGGTAGAGCGCGAGCGACGCTTCGATGATCGAAAGCGAACGCAGGCGCGTCGAGAGCGCGACGAAGCGCGCGGCGGCGCGATCCGCGGCGTCCCTCAGGTCCGGCCGGGCGGCAGCGAGCGGATTCGTCATCAGGCGGGCGCGCGCACGCTCGTCGGATTTGCCACGATTTGAAACGAAATATTTGGCCAGCAAGTCCAGGCGCGCGTCGATGCTTTGCTGTCCTAGGACTTCGGAAAGGATCGCCGCGTTGTCGATATCCGACTTGGTACCGCCGCGCAGGTGATCACGCAGCGTGACGACGGTCTGGTGCGGCAGGACCGCATCCATCTCGGCGCGGACGGCGTCTGTCGTCGCGGGCGCGTCCACGCCGAACAAATCGCGTAGCCAGCGCTCCGTGGCGGCGAAGTCGTCGTCGTCTTCGCCAAGCGACAGGCGCGAGGCCTTGTCGAACCATGCGCGCGAGGCGACCGCCTTGCGGAGCAATTCATCGAAGCTCGCGTCCGCCACATAGCGAACGGCCGTATGCAAAGCGCATCCCAACGGCGATGAGGGCTGGCCGGTCGCTTCGCGCAGCGTGCCATCGATGGCGCGGGTGATCAGTTCGTCGCCGCGCTCCGCATCCAGAATTTTGAAGCCCGGCGCGACTCCGGCTTCGAGCGGAAAGCGCTGCAGCAGCCGTTCCGAGAAGGCGTGGATGGTTTGAACCTTCAGCCCGCCGGGCGTCTCGATAGCGCTGGTGAAGAGCGTGCGCGCGAGCGCCAGTTCTTCGGCTGAGGGCGTGCGGCCGAGCTTATCGGTCAAATCCTTCGACAGAGCCTCGTCAGAGGCCGTGACCCATTTTGCAAGCGTATCAAACACGCGCGTCGACATCTCGGCCGCGGCGGCTTTGGTATAGGTGAGGCACAGGATGCGTTCGGGCTTCGTGCCGGCGAGCAGCAGGCGCAGGACGCGCCACGTCAGTACGTGGGTCTTACCTGTGCCCGCGTTGGCGTTGACCCAAACCGAGGCGGCCGGGTCGGCCGCGTCCGCCTGCGCGCGGTGGGTCTTGGCGCGTGCGGCGTCGATGTTGGTCGCGGTGGAGCGGTTGCTCATGGCAAGAGCTCCTCATCGACATGGGCTGACCATTCCGCGACGCGCGCCAGGTGAGCGTAGGCGTCGTAGTCGTAGCGGTAGCGCGGACGGCGGATGGCGCGATAGGGCGTCGTGGCGTTGTCGAAGTCCGCTACGAGGCTTTCAAGGCCAGCGCGCGCGGAAGCGGCGAGGGCCGGAAGGTCGCTATCGATGTTCTTTTCTTCGCCGGCAGGTTCGCCACCCGACGCACGGATGAAGCGCAGGCCCGCGAGGCCGCGCCCTTGGAGCGACGGAAAGCTGGATTCGCCGAGCGCAATGGCGGCTTCGAGCGGCAATTGCGGCGCCCGGCCCGACTTGACCCAGCTTGGTTGAGGCAACGATCCGGTCTTGTAGTCGGTAATGATGATGTCACTGCCATCATCGTCGATGCGGTCGGCGCGAGCGGTCAACGTAAAGGGACCGGCGGGAGCGTCGAGCACGAGGCTGCCCGACGTTTCCGAAAATACGCGCTTGCCGCCGCGGCGCGCGTCTTCCGTCTGCGCGAACCATGACAGAAATCGTTCGAGCCTCGGCATCCAGAACGCGGCGACGCGCGGATGGCCGGTGTAGCTTTCGAGCACTTCGCGCGCGACGCGGTTCAGCTCGGTCTGAATGTCGGACGGGAGTTCGCTCGGATACGTCGTGGCGAAGCGCGCAAGCACTTCGTGCACAAGGCCACCGCGCAAGCTCTGGTCGGGCGAAGCGCCAAGTTCGGGCAACTGCTCAAGCTTCAAGATGTGACGTGCGAAGATCGCATAGGGGTTGCTGATCCAGGTTTCGATGGCCGTCACGCTCAATCGGCGCGGACGCTGTTCGACGGGCGGGCGCGGTTCGGGCGCGGCAAGGCGCACACGTTTATCCGAGTGCACGGCGTCGCGCGAGCGCGCCCAGGCGAGCCAGGGCTGATCTGGCACGAGCGACGTGCGCAGATCGAGGCCGTCGAGCAACGCACCAATGCGCATCAGCCAGCGCGAAGGTACCGTCGGCACGCCCTGGACCTTGGTGGCGCGCGTCAGGTAGACCGTATCGGCGCCCATCAACGAGACGAAGTCGTGGGCGGCGCGCCCGGTTTCCTCTTCGGGAGCGGGTAGGCCAAGCGCGCGGCGCATCGGGCGATTGAGCCAGGCACCGGGTTCTGCCGCTTCCGGCCAGGTGCCTTCGTTCAGCGAGCCGAGCACGATGACGTCCGGTTGCTGCAGGCGCGCTTCGTATGGACCCCAGATCGTGACGCGCGGGTGAACCGGTGTGCGCTCGCGAATGTTCTCGCGCGCCAGAAGGCTGCGGTAGAGGTCAGCGTAGTCGGCGGCGTGAATGGCGATGTCCGGCGAATCCGCTTCCAGCAGTGCGGCAACATAGGTGCTGGCGGCTTCGCCGGCCTCGCCCTGCCAGAGCGGATTGCTTTCGGTCTCGCCGTCGCTGGCAGGCAGCGCGGCAAGCGCTTCGGCGACGGCGGCGTGAGCCCGCACGAAATCCTTGAGCGTGCCTTCCGCATCTGAAGCATAAAGCGATACGAGCGGCGCAAAGGCCGTCTGCAATCGGGCGACGATGTCTGCCGCGCCGGTGCGATCTTCATCCCAGAGACGCTTGGCCGCCGTGTGCAGGCGCTCGCCCGCCAACCGGCTCTCTTCGGATTTCTCGAGCGCGGCGGCGACGCCGTCGAGGCCGCGTCCCAGGTAGGGCGCGCGGAAGGCGGCGATTTCGAGCGCACGTCCGTAACGGCGCACGTCGAAGGCGTCGAGGCCGACGCGCAACAACGGATGTTTCAGCAGCGCCATTACCGCTGCCGGCGAGAAATCGCCCACCATCGCGTCGATGACGAGCGCCAGGAACGTGCCCGGCACCGTCTTCGCAAACGGACGTCCGGCGCTGTCGTCGACACGGATGCCGAAGCTCTCCAGCCGGATCGCGACGCGGCGGGCGAGCAGGCGGTCGGGCGAGACGAGGGCTGCCGTGCGACCCGGTGTGTCGACCGCTTCGCGCAGGATGAGCGCGATCGCCTCGGCCTCGTCCTGGGCTGACGGCGCTTCGATCAACGACACCTCCCGCAATGCCGCGGAGATTGCCGCGCGGTCGGCTGCTGCCGTGTAGCCGTGCCATTTGCCGGTCGTGGCCGAGGGGCGCATCGCTTCGGCGACGAAGGCCGCGCGCGCTGCCTTCTCCGCAGATGTCCGAATGCCCGGTAGTGGCCGGATCGCGCCGCGGGTGATGCCAAGCGCGTCGATGAGCTTTTTGAGACCGAACTGCGGGTGCTCTGGATGATCGGGCACGATTCTCGCCCAGCTCTCGTCATCGAGGTGCTGGTCGAGCGCGGGCAGCACGACCGCGCCATTTTTGCGCGCCGCCACCGCCTGCATCAGCCTGGTCGTTGCCGGAATGGAGCCCGTCACGCCGGCGACGATAACGGGGACGTTCTCGGGAAGCTCGGAGATGCGTTTGGCTTCGGCGAGGATCGCGGCGTTGCGGCGCGCGGCAGGCGAGGTGAGCCCGCTTGCTTCAAGATAGGTCGGCCAGAACTCGGTGATGATCTTCAGGAACTCGACCGTCTTCTGCCAATGCTCCGAGTAGTCGTCCGGAACGATATTCGATAAACCCGCAAGCGAGACGTTCTCGCGCTCGACATCATCCATCAGCTTGGCGAGTTCGACCGCGAGATTGGCGGCCTGGGCCGGCGTCGTCTCGTGCTCGTACTCAGGGTCCGCGCTGCTCCCCGCCATCTGCGCGCGCCAGCGCGAGATCAACTGCATCAGCACGAGCGTGCGCGTCATCGGGGTCACGGCGCCCGGCAAGTCGAGCGCGCCGGTGTCTCCGGCCGCCAGCGCCGCAATGAGGGAGGTGTCCTCCTCGCTTTCCGAGATCGGGCGGATGCGCGGCATCAGCAGCGCGTTATGCCCCGATTGCGCGAGGAAAGCCTCCTGTGCCGCGCGCGCTGCGCGGCGCGTCGGCAGCAGTAGCGTGATGTCGGGAAGGTCGAGCGGCTCAGGCGCGCGTCCATTGGGGCTCGGAAGATCGCCGCGCAGGATCGCGGCCGCGATCGCCGACAGGAATGGGGCGCCGGGTGGAACGGTGAAGACGTTGCCGCTCATGGCCGGTGCTCCGTCGGCACCTCGGCCTTGGGATGCGTGCCGGCGATCGCGGTCTCGGCTTCCTCCACCGCTTCCGGCGTTCCGACGTGCATCCACACGCCTTCGAGGCGAATGCCGTAGAGGCGGCCATTTTCTATCGCCTGGTCCCAAAGGCGGTTCAGCGAAAAGGCGCCCGTTGGTGCGCCTTCGAACATGCACGGATGCGCGAGCGAAACGCCGGCGAAGACGAAGGGCGCGATGCGCTGGCCGGACTGGCGTGACAGCCGTCCGTCGCCGTCCATGTGAAAGTCGCCCGGTCCATCGTAGCCGAGACAATTGGAAACGGGCGCGAGCAGCATCAGGCTATCCATCGTGTCCGCGTCGAAACCGTCGATGAGGCGATTAAGATTGCTGCCCGCGCCTTCGATCCAGACCGAATCCGAATTGTGGATGAGGAACGGCCGCGAACCGATGAGCGGCAGGGCGCGCACGGCGCCGCCGCCGGTATCGAGAAGCTGGTCGCGCTCGTCCGATATGATGATCTCAGGCGACGTGCGGTCCGCAATGTGCGCGATGATCTGCTCGGCGAGATAATGGACGTTGACGACGGCGCGCGTGATGCCTGCCCGCGCGAGCCGATCCAGCACGTGATCGATCAGCGGCCTGCCGGCGAGCGGCACGAGCGGCTTTGGTATGCGGTCGGTCAACGGGCGCATACGCTTGCCAAGCCCTGCGGCCAGCACGAATGCCGTTGTCGTTCTTTCGCTGTCGGCCATTGCGTCGTGTCTCGGCAATCTTGTCAGACGCGGATCGCGCGCAAACGCGCTTGCGCGGGGAAGTGCGCGTCATACCACGCTTTGAGCTGGGCAAGTTCGGCATGCTCCAGATCGCGCGCGAGATACGCCCATATCCTGGGGATATGCGCCAAGTATTGCTGTTTTCCGTCACGCACGGCGAGGCGTGTGAAAATCCCCAGGATCTTTGAATTGCGCTGGGCGCCGAGCGCGGCATAAGCGAATCGAAATTCTGCGGCGTCGAAGCCCGGCTCGCGTTCGGCGACACTTTCGCAATAGTGGTTCAGCAACTGCGTCTCGATTTCAGGCACAACGTCGAGACGCGCATCCTGCAGGAGGGATACGAGATCGTAGGCTTCCGGGCCGATCATGGCGTCCTGGAAATCGATGATGCCGACGTCCCGTGGAGGTTCGCGCTCATCGAGTGCAAGCAGGTTCGGCGAGTGGTAGTCGCGCAGCAGCCAGCCGCGGGCATTCTTCAGGACACGCGCCAAGACGGGCTGCCAAAGCGCGTGATAGGTGTGGCGCGCATCGTCCGGCGGCGGAGCGCCATGAAAGGCCGGCCAATACCAATCGGTCAACAGCTCGGTTTCGATGTTGAGGGCGGCGGCATCTGCAACGTGCAGATCGTATGATCCGCCACCGGGCAATTTCAGACTTGGTGCCGGCGGTGAACCCCGCAGCGCGACCAGCGTGTCGACGCCACGCCGCCAGAGCGATGTGGCATCACGGCCGCCCTTTACTTCCTGTCCGAAGACGGCATCGCCCAGGTCCTCGATCAGCAGGAACCCGCTCTCGAAATCATGGGCAAAGATTTCCGGCACCGAGAATCCTGCGCCGCGCAGCGCCGCATCGACTGCGGCAAATGCGGTCACGTCCTCGGCGAGGTGGGCGATGCGGCTATAGGGCAGGCCGTCGCGGATCGGCGGCCCGTCGGGCTGCCTGGGCGCGTCCATCAGGATCGCACGGCGTCCGTCGGAGTGGCTTAAGCGCGCGTAGCGGCGGGGCGACGCATCGTCCTGCAGGTACGACAGACGGCTTTTCTCACCGCCCCACCCGATGCGTTCGAGAAACGCCCTTATCGCCGCCAGACGCTCAAGTCTTGCGGCGCGCTCGGGCGACGACGAGAATGCAATATTGCGGCGTTCGTCGCTGACAGCTTCGCTTATCGTGAGGGCGAAATGATCCTGCGCGAGGCGCTCTTCGGCGCGCTCGGGCCATTCAACGATGGCGATGCCTTTCTGTAGAGCGGCATCGAATCCAAGCTCGTCGAGGTCATTCGGGCTCGTGATGCGGTAGAGGTCGAAATGGGCGATCTCGAAGCGCGGCGCGGCATAGCCCTGCACCAGCGTGAACGTCGGACTTGGCACCTCGAGTGCGGCGTCACCGGTCAGCGAGCGGATTAAGGCGCGCGCGAACGTTGTCTTGCCGGCGCCGAGGTCGCCTTCAAGACGCAGCGTGTCGCCAGGCTGCAGCAGAAAGGCAACGTCGTCGGCGAGACGGCGGACTTCGCTTTCGCTTAAGTCGCGGAAAAGAACCGGTGGGGTCATTGCGTCGGAAGTCTACGATGTCCGGGCGCGCGGTTCCAGGAGAGGACGCGGCGCCGGCAGGATCGAGCTTGTGGCCACCACGCAGTCCGGCAGGCGGACTGTTACGCGGGTGCCGACGTTCTCGGTGGAATTTATGCTCACGCTGCCACCATGCAGTTCGACCAGGCTTTTTACGATCGACAGGCCAAGACCGGCGCCGCGGTGGTTTGAGCCGCGGCTGCGGCTCTCGAAGCGTTGGAAGACTCGGGAAACTTCATCTTCCGGGATGCCGACGCCATGATCTTCGACCTCGAAGACGGCATCGTGATCCTCTCGCCAGCAGCGGATACAGACCGTTCCGGACGTTTTCGAGAAGCCGACCGCGTTCGAAAGCAGGTTGTAAAGGACCTGCCGGATGCGGATTTCGTCGACGTTGATCTCGTTGATCGACGGGTCGGTCGCGATCTCGATCGTGAGCTTTGCGCGCACGGCCCGCTCGCGAATGCCAAGGATTGCGGCATCGATCATGGCGCGTACGCCGGCCGGTTCGCGTCTCAGATCCACCGAGCCGGCGTCAATGGTCGCGAGGTCCAGGATGTCGTCGATGATTGCCAGTAGTGTCTTCGAGGACGACATGATGTCGGCCAGATACTCGCGCTGCTTGTCGTTCAGATCGCCGAAGATCGGGGTCGCCAGCATCTCGCTGAAGCCGATGATGGTGTTGAGCGGTGTGCGCAGCTCATACGAGATGTGCCCGATGAAATTCGTCTTCAGGCGGTCGGCGGCGACGAGAGCTTCGTTGCGTTCGCGCAGCGCGTTTTCGGCGCGCGTCGCGTCGGTTACGTCGGCGAAGGTCAGCAATGTTGCGCCATCTGGCAGCGGCATCAGCGCGTAGTCGATTACCATGCCATCGCCGCGAACCATCTGACCCTCGAAGCCTTGGCGTTCATCGACAAAGGCGGTTGCAGCGCTCGCGATCCGCGCCCAAAGCTCCGGGTCCTGATGCAGCGTGCGGGCTTGGCGGATGACCACGTCGATGTGGGGCAACTCCGACAGCTGAGCATTCGGGATGCGCCAGACTTCGCCGAATGCCTTGTTGAAGAGCTTCAAGCGTCCGTCGGTGCCGAACACCGCCACGCCTTCCTTCAGAGCGTCGAGGGTTTCGCGCTGTACGTCGATCAGCGCATTGTAGCGGCTTTCGAGCGCGAAGCGCTCGGTCTGGTCGGCGAACAGATAAGCCACGCCGCCGCCGGCGTGGGGCTCGGCGATGACCTGCAGGAAGCGGCCGTCGGTCAGTTGCCATGAATCCTCGAACGAGGTGCCGGTTTGATAGCAGGTGAGAACCTTCGTCTTCCAGTCGCGATAGTTGACGACCGCGGGCAGCTTGCCCTGTTCGCGCAGGCGATCAAGGATGGCGCTGTCGTACGGCTTGGTCGCCAACCATTGCGGATCGAGATTCCACAGCTTCTGATAGGGTTCGTTGAAGAATACGAGCTGCTGCTCGCGGTTGAAGATCGCAACCGCCGTTTGCACACGGTCGAGCGTGCGGTCGTAGGCGGCGCTCTGGCGTTCCATCTCGCCTTGGACCGCTTCGACTGCCGTTACGTCGATGGCCGCGCCTGCGGTCGCGTCGTCCACGGGGAGCACGACGATATCATGTGGCTTGCGCTCGCCCCCGGTCACGAGATGCACGCGGCCGCGATACTTTTCGCCTGAGGCGAGCGTACGGGCGACGGACTTGCGCTGACGGCTTTCGAGTAGCTCGATCTGTCGTTCGAGAACCTCCAGCTCGCTTTTCGCTTCGACGGATGCCACGTAGGCGTTATTCACCCAGTTGAGGCGGCCGTCGGGTCCGCGCAGCCAGACCGGCATCGGGAGCGTATTGAGAAGCGCGCGGCACGAGCGCACATCGCGGGCGAGTGCTGCGTGCTGCTCCTGTATGCGGGAGAGTTCCAGTTTGTAGCCGGAGGTATCCTTGATGCGCAGTACGGCGCGGCCGCCGGCGGCGCGGCCCTCGGCCTCGGCGTTGGCGCCTTCGCGCGTCCTCAGTATGACGTTAAAGCCGCGTCCGCTGATGAAAAGCTGATCGAGGGCGGCCTTCAGGGCGGCGGCGGATCCTGCATCGAGCCATTGGCCGAAGCGCAGGATGTCGGCGTTGTGCTGGGGTAGACCGGGGATGCCGGTCAGCGTGTGCGAGACGATGCGCACCGCCTGACCTTGTTCCCAGAAGATCAAAACCTGCGGTTCGGCGCGGATAATCGCGTCGGCCGAAGCGAGGTTGCGGCGCAGGTGTTGGCTTTCGGCCTTGGCGAAGCGGGCCTCCTTGCGGGCGACCGTCGTCACGTGCCAGACGATCAATCCGGCAATGAACGCAGCGCCCGCCAGCGCCGAGATCAGCGAGATGTCGCGCAGGTCGAGGCCTTCGGCGCTGACGCCCGTGCCGCTCACATAGGTCGACAGGAGGACGGCGACGCAGGCCATCGCGGCCAGCAGCAGCAGCGCGAGCTGGCGGCGCGTGGTCGTCCGTTCGGCCTTGGCGGCGAGTGCGCGCATCCCGTTTCCATGATTGGCGGCGGTGTCGGAGCCGATGGGCGATGCGCAAACGATCCCGCTCGGCGACTAGGTCCGAATCAAGGTCAAGTATGCGGACCTTGCTGCTGCGCCGCCAGCGTTGGCGAATGGTCCAAAAAGCGAACGGCGCCCGGGTGTTTCCCGGACGCCGCGAAAGCGCGGTTCATTTTCAGCCGCGACTCAATAGCGGTAGTGATCGGCCTTGAACGGACCTTCAGCCGGTACGCCGATGTAGGAGGCCTGATCGGGGCGCAGCTTCGTCAGCTTGGCGCCGATTTTGGCGAGGTGGAGCATCGCGACCTTTTCGTCGAGGTGCTTCGGCAACGTATAGACCTTCTTTTCGTACTTGCCGGCATTGGTCCATAGCTCGATCTGCGCCAGCGTCTGGTTGGTGAAGGACGCTGACATGACGAACGAAGGGTGGCCCATGGCGTTGCCAAGGTTCACGAGACGGCCTTCCGACAGCAGGAGGATGCGCTTGCCGCCCGGGAACTCGATCTCGTCGACCTGAGGCTTCACGTTGTTCCACTTGAAGTTCTTCAAGCCTGCGACCTGAATTTCATTGTCGAAGTGGCCGATGTTGCAGACGATGGCGCGGTCCTTCATGGCGCGCATGTGCTCGACGGTGATGACGTCCTTGTTGCCGGTGGCGGTGACGAAGATGTCGGCGCGCGGCGCGGCATCTTCCATGGTCGTCACCTCGTAACCCTCCATCGATGCCTGCAGCGCGCAGATCGGGTCGATCTCGGAGACCATGACGCGGCAGCCGGCCTGACGCAGCGAGGCGGCCGAACCCTTGCCGACGTCGCCGAAGCCGGCGACGAAGGCGACCTTACCGGCCATCATCACGTCGGTGCCGCGGCGGATGCCGTCGACCAGGCTTTCGCGGCAGCCGTAGAGGTTGTCGAACTTGGACTTGGTGACCGAGTCGTTGACGTTGATCGCGGGGAAGAGCAGCGTGCCCTTCTTCTGCATCTCATAGAGGCGATGCACGCCCGTGGTCGTCTCTTCCGAGACGCCGCGGATGCTTTCGGCGATCTTGGCGAACCAGCCCTTGGGCTTTTCCTTCAGCGTATTCTTCAGCAGCGCGAAGAAGATTTCCTCCTCCTCCGAACCTGGCTTATCGAGGAACGCGGTGTCGCCGTTCTCGGCGCGAAGGCCCAAGTGGACAAACATGGTGGCGTCGCCGCCGTCGTCCAGGATCATGTTCGGCACGCCGCCATCGCCCCACTCGAAGAGCTTGCGGGTGTAATCCCAGTAGTCGGTCAGGCTCTCGCCCTTCCAGGCGAAGACGGGAATGCCGCGTGCGGCGATGGCGGCGGCGGCGTGATCCTGGGTCGAGTAGATGTTGCAGGAGACCCAGCGGATGTCGGCGCCGAGCGCCGCGAGCGTCTCGATCAGCACCGCGGTCTGGATCGTCATGTGCAGCGAGCCGGCGATGCGCGCGCCCTTCAGCGGTTTGCTGGCGCCGTACTCGGCGCGTGTCGCCATCAGGCCCGGCATCTCGGTTTCTGCGATGGCGATTTCCTTGCGCCCCCACTCGGCAAGGCCCAGGTCTTTGACGATGTAATCCGGCTTGGCGCTCATGGCGTCTCCCTGTTTCTCGATGGCATCCCTGTCGAGGCGGTTTCCGGCTCAGGCGGGCGCATCGTCCCGACGGCTCGAACAAAAAATTCGCGGTCTGCTGCCGGCTCTATAGCGGAGGGGGCGCCGTATCGCAATAAGATATAAAGAAGTCTTTATGTCCGTCTGGGCGACATGCCGGAGGGTGAGGTTTCGGCGGGCACAAAGTATTGATGCACCATATCTTTCACCGTAATATCAGTATAATTATAGTAAAATATAATAAAAACTCGTCAAAACATCGAATAAAATTTGCGTAAAATGCGATTAAAATTGGATTTTATATTTCTTTCGTCCAGGAAAATGCTATGAATGACTTTAACGTATCGGAAATACGCCACCTCTACTGTTGTCCCGCCAATATAAGGTGCAGGAGGCGTATTGTGTCTACTTTCCAGCTCATGCAGCGGCGGCATGGCGAGCCGGCCGATGCGGGCAGTCCGCCGGACGCTCCGGCGCTCAGTTTGCGGGCTCATTGCGCCCGTTTCCTCGACGACACGGCCGGCGAAATCGCCATGTTCTTCGGCCTCATGGCGCTGGTCCTGTTCATGTTCATTGGCCTTGCCGTTGACTTCGGCCGTTGGATCAACGCGCGCGATCTGACGGTCTCGGCGACCGACGCGGCCGTGCTCGCGGCTGGCCGCGCGCTTCAGACCAACGGCGGAAACCAGGCCGCCGCGATCGCGATTGCGCGCAAGTACTACCAGCAGGCCGTCGCCAACCGCCTGAAGGTCAAATCGGACAACATTGACTTTGCGGTGGTCGACAACGGAACGGCGGTCAAGTCGACGGGCCAAGCGTTCATCGCCACGCCCTTCATGAGCATCGGCGGTGTGAGCCAGCTGCAGCTTCTTCGCTCGTCGGGTGCCGACTACTCGAAGGCCGTGCTTGCTGTCGGTGGCAACGCCGAGACCAACATCGAGATCTCCATGATGCTCGACGTTTCGGGCTCCATGGGCTCGGGCAGCAAGCTCGCGGACATGAAGGCTGCCGCGAAGGATCTCGTCGAGATCGTCGTGTGGCCGAACCAGTCGCAGTATACGTCGAAGATCGCGCTCGTTCCGTTCTCGGGCGACGTGCGCCCGCCGAGCTCGATACTGACCCAGGTGACGAACTCGGCTCTGCCATCGACGGTCACGAAAACGTCCGGTGGCAGGTCGTATACCTACAGGAAGACGGTCTGCGTCGCTGAGCGGCCGGGTACGAACAAGTACACGGACGCGGCTGCCACGTCATCCGGCAACTATGTGCTGCGCCAGTATACCAGCGACGGCAACTGCGCGATCCACTCCAATGCCACAGTCGTGCCGATGACCAACGACAAAGCGACCTTGAAGACGAAGATTGACGCGCTGGTGGCGCAGGGCATGACAGCGGGTCAGGTCGGTACGGCGTGGGCCTACTACATGCTGTCGCCGAAATGGTCGACCGTCCTGCCGAGCGCCAGCGTGCCCGTCGCCTACAATTCGACCGACACCAAGAAGATCGCGGTGCTGATGACGGACGGCGAGTACAACAGCGAGCACGACTCCAGCGGCATCACCGTCGGCCAAAATGGTGCTGGCAGCTCGGTCAACGGCACGTCGTCGTCGAACCAGGCGCGCGAGATCTGCACGCAGATGAAGAACAACGGCATCGAAGTCTATACCGTTGGCTTCGACCTCGGCGGCAATCAGACGGCGATTAACACGCTGTCATATTGCGCGACGGACTCGTCGCACTTCTACAACACCTCGTCAGGCGAGGCCCTTAAACAGGCCTTCCGCGACATCGCACTGAAGATCTCCTCGCTCTATCTGGCCGAGTGATCTTCGTTCCTGCCTCCTCCTGCTTGAAATGATTTGGGGCGCCGAAAGGCGCCCCAAATACTTTTGCCTTCATGTGCACCGCGTGCAGCCTGCTCAAGCGTCGCCGACGCAGTCCTCATCGAAGCCTGCTTCCACCAGCTTGACCAGCGCCTCGAGCGCTTCGGGGCCCTGCGGTCCGATCGCTGTGATGTGCAGTTCGGAGCCGGGTCCGGCGGCGAGCATCATCAGACCCATGATCGATGTGCCGCCGACCGTCTGGCCTTCGCGCGTCACGGTCACGGTGGCGTTGTAGCTTTCGGCGCATTTCACGAACTTGGCGGAGGCGCGCGCGTGCAGTCCCTTGACGTTGCGGATGATGACGACGGCTTCCGGCCTCAGGGTGTTTCTCAGTTCCGGCATGCCCCATGTCCCGTCAGTTGCCGGAGAGTTCCTGGCTTGCCACCTTGATGTATTTGCGCCCCGCGTCGCGCGCCAGATTCACGGCCTGGGCGAGCGGCGTGTCGCCACGAATGCTCGCGAGCTTCACCAGGATCGGGAGGTTGATGCCGGCAATCACCTCGGCGTTGGCTTCGTCCATCACCGAGATCGCAAGGTTCGAGGGCGTACCGCCGAACATGTCGGTCAGAACGATAACGCCTCCACCGTTGTCGACGTTGCGAACGGCTTGCAGGATGTCCTGGCGACGGGCGTCCATATCGTCCTCAGGCCCGATGGCGACCGTTTCGAGCGCGGTCTGGCGGCCGACAACGTGCTCCAGAGCGTTGCGGAATTCCGTGGCAAGGCCGCCGTGCGTGACGATAACAAGTCCGATCATATGCGCCGGGTCATTCCACGTAGGGCCGTGTTGCCGCCCCTCACGGAGCGAGCGACGCGCGGAAGTTGGCAAGGGTTGGGAAAGAGCGCAAGCGCTTTCTCCGACGTCGTTAGCGAAGCGGTGCAACGCTTGGCAATTCAGCCGATGTCAAGGCCATTATCAATTTCAACGGGGACGAGGCCTCAAACGGTCGAACGTCGAGGAGAGGCACTGATAAGCCCAGTATTTCCGCGGCTTTCCACTGGATTGGATAACGCTCGACAGGGTCCGTGCCGACAAGGTCGGCAATAAGGACAATATCGGCCTCGGCCACAGAACCGGGCTCGGCAATGCCAAATCCGCGCACCTCGATCTTTCCACGGATCGTTTCGGGCGCGGTGGCCTTAAGGGTGCTGCCTGCGCGCGTCAGGATGACCTGGTCGTCGGCGACGAGCGCGGGTTGTGCCGGGACCAAGCGGGACACGGGAAGACCGAGACAGCGCAGCGCGAGGTCCGATTTGCCCGAGCCCGAGGGGCCGCGGATCAATACGGCGCGCGTGCCGACAGCTACGGCGGTGGCGTGGACGCGTTCAACCGCGCCGGCCAAATTGGGCTCCCTGATCGGTTGCAAGCGGCAGGCGCACGACGAAGCGCGCACCGGTGGCGGCCTTGCCGTTCGCGGGCGAAATGTTCTCGGCGAAGATCTCGCCGTTGTGGCTTGTCACGATCTCGCGCGAGATCGAAAGTCCAAGGCCGGAGTTCTTGCCGCGGTGCGCGTCCGTCGCCGGGCGGTCGCTGTAGAAGCGATCGAAGATCGCCGAGAGCTTGCCCTCCGGAATGCCGGGTCCCTCATCCTCCACGATGATGTCAACCTTGCTGCCGTTGGGTCGTGCGCGAACGATGACGGTGCCGTCGTCCGGCGAGAACGACAGCGCGTTGTCGATCAGGTTGGTGAAAACCTGCCCCAGACGCCCGTCGTTGCCGCGCACGGTGAATGCGGTATTGGCGGCCGGATCGAGGATTACCTGCAATTTGCGGCCGTCGTCGCCCAGCATATCGCGGAAGATGTCGCTCACAGTACGCAGGACGACGCGCACGTCGACACGCTGCATCTCCTGGCGTGCTAGTTCGGCGTCGAGACGTGAGGCGTTCGATACGTCGTTGATCAGGCGATTGAGGCGTTTCAGCTCGGCCTGGATCTCGTCCACCAGCAGCTTGCGGTCTTCGTCATTGCGGGCGTAGGCGAGCGCTTCGGCCGTGGAACGCGCTGCTGCCAACGGGTTCTTCAGTTCGTGTGCCACGTCGGCGGCGAATTTCTCGCTCGCCTCGATGCGGCGATAGAGGGCGTTCGTCATGGCGACGAAGGCGCGGCCCATCTGGCCGACCTCGTCCTGCCGGTCGGCGAAATCCGGCAGTTCCTGGCGCGCGGAGATATTCTGGCTGACGTGGTTGGCGGCTTCCGACAGCCGCTTCATGGGGCCTGCGACGGTCCGTGCCAACAGTAGCGAGCTTGCGACCGAAATGATGAGTGCGACGCCGGCGATCTGCAGGATCAGCCAGCGCTCGTCCCAGAGAACGTCGTCAATGTCGCCGGGCTGGGTCGAGATCAGCAGCACGCCTAGAACCTTGTTGCCGCGCTTGATCGGCTCGGCGAGCGAGACGATCTGCTGGCTCTGGCGGTTAAGCAACAGGATCGGCGTTTCGATGCCTTGCTCGGCGGCGCGGCGCACCTCGGGGTAGAGGAAGCCGTTGGCGGTACCGAGCTCGCGGTAGACCTTCAGTTCCTTGTTGATCAGCCAGTAGTGAATCTTGGTCCAGGTATTTTTCAGGCGCGGCGCCGGGTCGTCGTCGCTGATGTCGGGCTTTGACGGCGGGCCCTTCGCGAAAAGCGTTTCGCTGTCGAGGATGAGCGTGCCCTTCGTCGAATAGACGCGTGCTTTCAAGTCCGCTGGGCCGACGACCTTTTTCAGTACGAGCGCGGCCTGCTGCGGGTCGATGGGCCATTCGAGCGCGGAAAAGGCATCGTCGCGCCGCGCGCGCGGCGCGCTGCGCTCGGGCAGGCGATCGGGGTCGAACACGGCGCGCTCGTTGACGGCGCGATAGGCGATTGCCTCTGCCGTGATGCGAGACACCGTTTTCACGACGTCGACCTTGGCATCGAGCAGCCAGCCGTGATGCAAACTCAAGTACAACATCGCCAGCAGCAGGCCGGCGAGACCGAGCAGGTTCGCCAGCAGGATGCGGCGGCGCAGGCTGCGGCCGATGCTGCGTGAAAGCCAGGGACGGGAGAGTGCGCGTTTGATCGCGCTGGCGGCGCGCGCTGCGGCCGGTTTCAGCTGCTCGAGCTCGCCGAGATCGGGTGTCAGACGTCCCGTGTCGGCGCGCGCGTTCTCCGGCGGCGCGCTCGTCGGCATCGCCGTCGCGACTGACACGTCATTGCTGTCGAGCGCCATCCTATCTCCCGGTCGATGGCGATGGGCTTACTCTTTGAAGCGGTAGCCGACACCGTACAGCGTTTCGATCACATCGAAATCATCGTCGACCTGCTTGAACTTCTTGCGCAGCCGCTTGATGTGGCTGTCGATGGTGCGGTCGTCGACGTACACCTGATCGTCATAGGCGGCATCCATCAGCGCGTCACGGGTTTTGACGACGCCTGGTCGTGTCGCAAGGGCCTGTAGGATCAAAAACTCGGTGACGGTGAGCGTCACCGGCCGGTTGTCCCAGTGGCAGGTGTGGCGCTCCGGATCGAGCTTCAACTTGCCGCGCTCGAGGACGCGCTTGGATTCTTCCTCGATCTGTACCCCGTCCTTGGGCGCCGCGCGGCGCAGCACCGCTTTTACGCGCTCCACGATAAGGCGCTGCGAGAAGGGCTTGGCGATGTAGTCGTCGGCACCCATCTTCAGTCCGAACAACTCGTCGATCTCCTCGTCCTTGGAGGTCAGGAAGATCACGGGCATCGCGGACTGCTGGCGGACGCGCCGCAGAAGCTCCATCCCGTCCATGCGTGGCATCTTGATATCGAAAATGCCCAGGTCGGCCGGGTCTTCGGTCAGAGCTTCGAGAGCGGAGACGCCATCGCCGTAAGTACGCACCTTGTAACCTTCGGCCTCAAGCGCCATGCGTAAAGAGGTCAGGATGTTTCGCTCGTCGTCGACGAGTGCAATCGTGCTCTTTTCCTTCATTTTTTCCTCTCGTGCCCCGGGGCGGTTGCAGGGCCGCCCCAAGAGCGGATGCTCAGTGGCGGCAGCGTGCACCAAATATGGCGTCGCGATCATTGGCGGGGCGCGCCTGAATGTCTCCTGAATAGGCGACGAGCGCCCAAGGGGCAAGAAAAGCCGACTTACGCCGCCTTACGGCTGTGCATGGTCGCCCCTTTTAGCTTGGCGCAGGACGCGCGGGACGTATACGATTACCTTTGCGAGTCTGTGTGAATTTACAATTGTTACAAAGTGTTACGGATTACCCGCGACGGTCTGACCCTTACGACCAATGCACATCTTGCCGGGCGCGCGGGCATGGCTAGCGTCAGAAGACCCTCGTTCGTACTGGTGCCGGCCGAAATCCTTTATTTGGACGCTCGCGCCGCGTCCTGGTGCGCCGTGCCGACTTTTCGGCCGGTGAATACGACCGCAATGCAAAGGCCGGGTTCATGACCATTCAGCTCTTCCCCCTTGAGACGTCGCCGACGATTCGTCGCAATATGACCGAAGCGGATCTCGTCGAGCACGCCATCCGCCGCGGCGAGGGACGGCTTGCGGCAACAGGCGCTTTCGTCGTCGAGACCGGCCAGCACACGGGGCGTTCAGCGGAAGACAAGTACATTGTTCGCGATGCCCAGACCGACGGCGCCATCTGGTGGGACAACGCCAAGGAAATGTCGGAAGAGCAGTTCGACAGGCTGCTGGCCGATTTCATCGCCTTCGCCAAGCACAAGGACGCATTCGTCCAGGACCTCTATGCCGGCGCCGATTCCGCGCATCGCCTCAACACGCGCGTCGTCACCGAGTATGCGTGGCATGCGCTTTTCATCCGCCATCTGTTGCGCCGGCCGGAGCGCAGCGAACTGCCATCGTTCGTACCGGAATTCACGGTCGTCGATCTGCCGAGCTTTCGCGCCGCGCCGCTCTATCACGGCACGCGGACCGAAACCGTCATCGCCTGCAACTTCACCAAGCGCATCGTGCTGATCGGCGGCACGAGCTATGCGGGCGAAATCAAGAAGAGCGTCTTCTCGTTCCTGAACTACATTCTGCCGACCAAGGGCGTCATGCCGATGCACTGCTCGGCCAACGTCGGCAAGGACGGCAACTCGGCGGTGTTCTTCGGTCTTTCCGGCACGGGCAAGACGACGCTTTCGGCCGATCCGACGCGCGAACTGCTCGGCGACGACGAGCACGGCTGGTCCGAGAACGGCATCTTCAACTTCGAGGGCGGCTGCTACGCCAAGACAATCCGTCTGTCGAAGACAGCCGAGCCTGAGATCTGGAATGCCTCGAACCGGTTTGCGACGGTTCTTGAAAACGTCGTCATCGATCCCACCACGCGCATTCCCGACTTCGACGACAACCGTCTCGCGGAGAACGCGCGCTCGGCCTACCCGCTCGAAGCGATCTCGAACGCCAGCTCCACCGGCACGGCCGGGAACCCCAAGAACATCGTCATGCTTACGGCCGACGCATTCGGCGTGCTGCCGCCAATCGCGCGTCTGACGCCGAGCCAGGCCATGTACCATTTCCTTTCGGGCTTCACGGCCAAGGTCGCCGGGACCGAAAAGGGCATGGGCTCGGAGCCCAAGCCCACTTTCTCCACCTGCTTTGGCGCGCCCTTCATGCCGCTGCACCCCAGCGTCTACGGCAACCTGCTGCGCCAGCTCATCGCTCGTCACGGTGTCGATTGCTGGCTCGTCAACACCGGCTGGACGGGCGGCAAGTTTGGTGAGGGTACGCGCATGCCGATCAAGGTCACGCGCGCGCTGCTCAATGCGGCCCTGTCGGGCGAGCTTGCATCACAGACGATGCGGGTCGATCCGGTGTTCGGCTTCAAGGTGCCGATCAGCATTCCGGGCATGCTGCAGGGCATGGATGCGAAACTGATGACGCCGCGCGACACCTGGGCCGACCCCGCCGCCTATGATGCGACGGCGGCCAAGCTCGCCGACATGTTCCAGAAGAACTTCACGAAGTTCAAAGCCTACGTCGATGCGGACGTGCTGCGCGCGGGCCCGATCGGCGCCCGTCCGGTGGCGGCCGAGTAGGCGGCCAGTTCTCCTGCGGGCGGCGGCGGATGGCGATCCGGCGCCGTGTCCTACCTCAAAAAGTCACAAAAGCTGCTCATGGCATGGGCTCAGCAACCCTGAGCAGGCGCGCATGCCCGTCCTTACGCCCGAAATCCCACAGGTTGAGTTGGCCGTCGTCGAGATGACGAACGCGTTTCGCCGCGAGAACGAGCTTTCGGCGGTGACGATCAATCCCAAGCTCAGCGCCGCGGCGCGTGCCTATGCGGCACTGCTCGCTCGAACCAAGCAATTCTCGCATACGGAGGGCGGCACGGACGCGGGCAAGCGCATCGAAGCGGCCGGCTATTCCTACTGCGCCTACAGCGAGAACCTCGCCATGGCGGCCGATAGCCGGGGGTTCGAGAGCCGTCCTCTGGCGTCGAGCGCGGTCACGGGCTGGATCAATTCGCCGGGCCATCGCGCCAACATGCTGGAAGCGCACATCACCGAGATCGGGGTCGGCGTGGCGAAGGTGCCGGACAAGCTGCCCAAGTACGTCACCGTCCAGCTTTTCGGACAGCCGGCGTCGAGTGCGGTCGAGTTTCAGATCTCAAACACGCTCAAAGTCACGGTCAAATATTTCTTCGGCGGCAAGTCCCACAGCGTGGAGCCGCACTTCGCGATCACGCACACGTCGTGTACCGCCGGGCCGATCGTATTCGACAAGGTCGGCAGCGGCCCCGTGAAGTCGGCCAAGGCCCGCTTCGAGGCGACGGACGGTACGGTGTACGTTTTGAAGCCCGACCGTTCGGCCGGCCTGAAGGTCGATATCGAGAAGCGGCGCAAGATCGAGTAGACCGCGATCTCGTCAGCGGCTCGCCGCCGGCGGGTGCACGGGAGCTTGCGTGATCTAAGCGTCCTTGGACTCGTTGGCGGCCGGAATCGCGCGGCGCCAGAGCGCCCGCATCCCGCGATAGACCAGCCAAGCAGCGAAGAACGGCGATGCCAACGTCAGAACCAAGGCGTCGGAGGCGAGGGCCACTCCGCGGCGCAACATTGGAAAGCGGGGCGTCTCCGTGTCCGTGAAGCGTGTTCGGGCGGGCGCCGGCGTCTCGTCGGCGCTGTCAAAGTCGTCTTCGAGTTCGAAAATCTTGGCATTCGTCAGAGGGCTCTGAGGACGACGTAAAAATCCCAACTCCAGCTTGCTGCGCGCTACGATGCGATCGGCCGTCGTATGTTCCATCAGTATCCTCAGACTTCCGAAACGCAGAGCGGGTGCAAGGTGTGCGCGGTGGTTTCGGATACGCATGTACTGTTGCAGAGCGCGCGCTCATCCACAAGGCGCAACGCGCGTTCGATTGATTTTCCCACCGGAACATAATTGCGTGGCGATTGTTTGGTTCCGCGCGTGGCGGTGCGTAATGACGCCGCGAGCGAAATGGCGTTCTGCGGTCGGCGCTTGTGGCGGCGAGTTGCGACGTGATCGTCGTTTAGTGCGGCGGCTCGCGGGTTGCGGATCCGCCGCTATTTTCTGGCGGTGCCTTCGCGGGCGTTGAGACAAAAGGTGGCGGCGCCGCGTCGTGTGTCCGCGCCGGTGGCTGCGTGGTTTCAAGCAATCGGGCAATTTCGTCGGCAAGGCCCGTCGGATCGATTTGCAGCCAGACTTTCAGGATGCTGCGCGGGTCGAGGCCGCCTTTCTGTGTGTTGCAGCTATGGCAGGCGAGCACGACGTTGCCCGGTCCGTCTCCGCCGCCGTGGGAGCGAGGGATGAAATGATCGCGCGTCGCCTTGATCGGCTTGAGCTGTTTTGGCGGCTGCATCTGAACCTTGGCGCCGCAGTAGGCGCACATGCCCTGCCAGCGCTGAAACGCCGTTTCCAGTTCCCTCATCTTCGCCTCCCCGCTGCTTGCGCGGCCGATGGGCCGTGCAGACAGGAGGCTCGTGGCCAAGCATGGCGTCGCGGCGGCGGTGATGCCATGCCGTCAGAGATCCGTCGCGGGCGTGACACAAAAGGCACGTTCTGATCGCGGCGGGCGCAATGGGGCTTCGTGTGGTGCGATGGCTCGCGGCGGTCTTGGAATGCTTTCGCGGCCGTTCAACAGATTGCTTTTCTGTCCCCACCCGAGATAATGCCGGCCGCCGCCCGCGTTGTATTCCGGATGTCGCGTATGAATTTTTTTCGCATTTTATCGCGTATCTCGGTTCCGTTGCTCGTTGCCGCCGCGTTCGTCTATCTGATCAACGCCGCCGGCGCCGTCAGGGACAACATCCTCTATGCGGTTGAGGTCATCGCGGCTGCTCCGCTCGATGACAAAGCCTTTCGCCTCGCCATCCTGACGGTTTTTCTGGTTTGCCTCGGGCTGCTCTTGTGGGCTTCGGCGCAGGCGCGCGTGCGATCGCTTTTCGTGGAGATGAGCAGCGGCGGCAAAACGCTCGTTTCGCTCGTCATCGCGCTGATGGCGACGATCCCGATGCTGGCGCTGCTGTGGGCGGTGCGCTCCGCGACGAATTCGAATCCCGTGCTGGTCGCGAGCCTGGGCGAGACCTCGCTTCAGCTTCAGGGTTTGATGGCGGCGATCGCCTTCGTCGTCGCCTTCCTGGTTTTCGCTCTGCCGCGTCGGCCGTTCATC
Organism: uncultured Hyphomicrobium sp.; assembly: GCA_964651805.1. Lineage (GTDB taxonomy): Bacteria > Pseudomonadota > Alphaproteobacteria > Rhizobiales > Hyphomicrobiaceae > Hyphomicrobium_B. Next base: position 617,534 of record CAZYXX010000002.1, read on the forward strand.
GAGAACTTCGATGCAGGCCGTCTGGCGCTGTTCAGTCTCGTCGTCGCGACACCGACGATCGCTTTGATGATCGCGCTGGCGCTCGACCCGATCAAGGCGGCCCGCGAGATCGGCGCGTTTGCGATCACCACGGCGTTCTTCGTCGCCGTCTTGTTCGTCATCAATCTGTTTTTCTACGCCAGCCGCAGTTTGGGCGCCCCGGTCGGGCGGATCGCGGCGCTCGCGGTGGTGGCGATGTACGCGTTCATGCCGCCGCAGTTTCGTCCCATCGGCAATACCGACTTCTCGCGCGACGTGCTCGGCATGAAGCCGCAGGAACTCACCGACCTGCGCACGCGCTTCATCACGGCGGCGAAGGGCGCCATTCCGTCGGCCAGCAACGACATCTTCAGCAAGCTCAAGGACAAGAACACGCAGGAGCTTGAGCAGTTCAACAAGGCGCTCGTGGAGTTCGGCCAGATCGAGCTGAAATACGGCGCGCTTGCGATCGGCGAGCAGCGCGGCGTTCCGCATGTGCTCTCCGCGTTCTACGAGTGGCTGCACTCACGGCCCGATTTCGAGCTCTATCGCAAGGCCGGACGCAAATATCCGGTATTCCTCGTGTCCGCGCAGGGCGGCGGCTTCTACGCGGCCAGCCATACGGCGATGGTGCTGTCGCGGCTGCAGGACATCTGCCCGTCGTTCCGCGATCACGTCTTTCTCATCAGCGGCGTGTCGGGCGGCAGCCTGGGTGCGGCCGTTTTCGCAAACCTCGCGCGCAACGACACGGCGCCGCGCCCCGTCTCGTTCTGTGCTGAGAACGGCCAGCTCGAAAGGAACTATCAGGCGCGCGTCGAGCAGTTCTTCGAAGCCGACTTCCTGTCGCCGGTGCTCGCGACGTTCTTTTTCCAGGACATCCCGCGGCTGTTGCTGCCGATCCTGCCGCGCAGGATTGATCGGGCCTGGGCGCTGGAGGAAGGCTTCAAGCGCGCGGTTGAAACGGATGTGCCGTCTGGCGGTGCGAACTTCTTCGCCGAACCCTTCTTCGGCAAATGGAAGGCCAAAGAGAGCGTGCCGGCGCTTGCGCTCAACACCACCGACGTCACGACCGCGAGCAGCTACGTGATCTCCGACGTAATGTGGTCGTTCATGACGCGTCTGCGCCGGCAGCTGCCGGAGGCGCAGCGGGCGTGTCAGCCGAAGATCGAGAAGATCATGCTGGAGGCTGCCGGCGATCCCGTCGCGACGGGGCGCATGACGGCGTTGGCGCAAAAATGCTTCCTCGACTACGCCAAGAGCACGGACGACACGCCGGACGTGATGGCGCAAAGCCACATCCTGGAACTGGCGCCAGACCTGCAGCTCTCGGTCGCCGAGGCGGTCTCGCTCAGCGCGCGGTTCCCGTATCTGACGCCGACCGGCGTCCTCGATATGCGTTTGGGCCTGCCGAGCCTGATGCAGCTTGCGACGACCGACATCGCGCAGTTCGTCGACGGCGGCTATTCGGACGCCAGCGGCTTTGGCTACTCGTTCGCGCTTGCGCGCGAAATCGATCGCACGGCGCGGCAGATCGCGGCGCAGCCGGGTGGCGAGGAAGTGCCGTTCGAACTCGTTTTCATAACGCTGCTCGACTCGATCGACGGCGGGCAGGAGATGGCGATCGGCGGGCGGTCGTACACGAACGAGGCGCTGGCGCCGCTGCGGACCGCGCTGAAAGCGAGGGAGATCGCGCAATCGAGCGTGAGCGTGCTCGCCAATTTCAAGGACTTCAAGATCATCAACGTACCGCTCGCCGGCGGCGGCTTCCGGCCTCCACTCACCTGGGCGCTGTCGCGGCAGACGCGCAAGCAGATCTGGGCGCGCAGCGGCTGGCTGCCGTCGATGGGCATGGATACGGCGCTGGTCGAGGCCAATCAGGTCGGCGCGCGCATGGTCTTCAACCACGCGCCGTTCGAAGACGTCGTGACGCTGCTCGGCCCGCGCGGGCCGGCACCTGAGCCCGCCGAACAAGGGCCGCAGTCAAATGAGCCGGTCTCCGTGCCGGCTCCTGGACCAAAGATGAGCGCAGAGCCCGCTCCGCCACCTGCGCCGCAGGCATCGCCTCAGCCTACGTCCGGAAGTCCTTGAGCGTCAGCAGCGGGCGGAAGTCGAGCCCGGCGGCCGCAAAGGCCTCGTCCGCGCCGTCCAGGCGGTCGACGATGGTGATGACGCGGACAATATCGGCGCCCGCTTCGCGTAGCGCGTCCGCCGCCTTGATGGCGGACCCACCGGTGGTGGTCACGTCCTCGACTACGACGACGCGCTTGCCCGTCATCGTTTCGTCGCGCGCCTGGCCTTCGATCAGGCTGCGCGTGCCATGCTCCTTCGCCTGCTTGCGCACGAAGAAGGCCGGCAGCTTGCGGCCGCGTGCGTGCGCGACGGCGGCAACGCTGGCGGCGATCGGCACCGCGCCCATTTCCAGCCCGCCGATCAGGTCGGCCTCGACACCGTCGAGCTGATCGAGAATGAGGCTCGCGATCAAATGCGCGCCTTCGCTGTCGAGCATCGTCGGCTTCATGTTGAAGTAGAAGGTCGATGTCTTGCCGGAGGCGAGCTTGATCTCAGGCCCCTCCTGGAACGAGCGGTCGCGGATGATTTCGATCAGGCGGCGCTTGGCTGCGGCGCCGCCGGTCGTCGTTTCTGTGGTCATGCTCGGTCCTTAGATTCCTGGCCTTAGATTCCTGGCCCCAACATCCTAGGCCGCGCGCTATTCGACGCTCTGGCGGCGCAGGAACCCGGTCATCATGACGATCGACAGCGAGACCACGATCCAGCCGAGCAAGGCGTAGGCGGCCTTGCCCCATCGCCAGCCGACGCCCCATGCCTGCTGAGTTGGCTGGCACTGGGCTTCCTGCTGCAGGTCGACCAGAGGAAGGAAAACGTCAAGAGAATAGATGAAGCCGTTGATCTGATTGCCACAGGCAATCTCATCGCCAAGCGCATCCGCGCTTGCCGCGACCGCGCGCGGTTCAATCCCGTTTTCGCTGGTGCGCACCATGGTCAGCACGGGCGTCTGCGACAGTACAAGCGCCTGGGGCATGTCCGAGAAGTCCCAGAGCTTCACTTCCGGTATGCCGAGGACCGGGATTTCGGGCGTGCGCAGCGCGCCGCGGTTGGCGACCTCGACCGCGACCCAGCCGGCAAGAACGCAGGCAACGACGGTTGCCAGTGCCCGGCCCATGCCGAGGCCGTAGCCGAAGCAGACGCCGAACAACTTGCGCAGGATCCAGGGGCCCCAAAAGAGCGCCGCGCCCAAGATTGCGAGCAGCGCCACGGCCGAACCGGCGGCGGCAAGCGTGCCTGAGTTGCCAAAGGCATCAAGCGCGAAGACGGCGTCGTTCGAGCCCACGCGTTGCGGCGTGGCAAGCGAATAAGCGATAAGCGCGACGACGGCTGCCAGCACGCCCAGCACCTGCGCCGTCGTCGAGCGACCACCGAACAGGAATTCGCGCCATTTGCGCCGCCAGTCTCTCTGCCAGTGATCGGACACGATGGCGGACTTGGCGCGTAGAATGGCAAGGGCGTCGTCGCTGCGGCCGGATTTGCGATAGCAATCGGCGACGCGTTCGTAGGGGTAGGCGTCGAACTGGTTGGTGCTGCCCGCTTTGACGTAGCGCGACACCGTCTCGTCGCTGATCTTGTTGCGGTCGAGCCATTTTAGGCGCAATTCGACTGGCGACAGATCGGTTGCCAGGGCCGTGCCTGAAGCTGCCTTGAACTGATCCTCGATCTTTTCCTCTTTCACCGCTCCGCCATGGCTCGCGGCCGTGCCCGGACGGTCGATATCGAGTACGTCGAAGTAGAAGACCGGCAGGTTGAGATTGACGTGCGGCCCAAGCGCGCGACCGAGGTCGTCATGCAGTGCGCCGACGCGAGCGGCCGACAAGTCGAGCGCAAACACGTCGTCCCTGCGATACCGCTGCGACAGGTCGTTCTCGTCGTAGCGCCTCCAAGGCGCGCCGAATGTGACGAATTCGGAACGAAAATCATTACTCCTGGGCGCCAGGCGGTAGGGCGGCGCGTCGTAGCGGAAAAGCCGGTCCTTGCCGATGTTTTGCGACAGGGGTTGGTCGTCGAGCATCTCCACAAGGCCGGATGCATAGACCTTGAAATTGGATGCGAACAGCGCGTCGGAATAGCTCACGATGGCGTTTATCGCGTAGTGCTCCGGCGTCCGCTCGATGATCTTGAGCGCAAGGCGGTCGGCAAGATCGGGGCAGGGTACCTGCTCGCTGCCTGCGGCATACAGCCAGTCGAATTCGGCCGGATCGGTGATGAGGCGGAAGGCGCCGTGCTCGCCCCAGACGTAGGCGCAGAAAAACTTCAGGTAGTCCTGCACGTTCGCATCCGTGAGCTTCAGGTGCTCGGCGTTCATGCGGTGGATCGGCGGCGATGTGCAGTCGAGAAGGACGACGTCGCCGCTCGAATCGTTGTCGTTGCCCAGGCTTCTCGTTCTGAAGCGTTCGTACGTGTTGGATTGCTTCACCAGCAGGGCCGCATCGCCCATCGTATCCTGATGCACCTCCACGAGGTTCCAGGATGGATAGAACGCAAGCTCGACCCCGCGTGCCTGGTTGGAAATGAATGGCTTGAACTCGATGCCCGACAACTGCAGAGAACCCACGACGTGCGCGTTGGCGAGAGAAAGCTGCATCCAATCCCAGGTGGACGCCGCGATACTGACATTGCTGATCGACAGGTCGCCGGCGACGCACAAGCGGTTGCACTTAATCGAGGTTCTCGAAACGATCTGCCTCAGATCGCAATTGGCGCCGATCTTGGCGCCCGTGAGTGCGAAGTGACCTGAGTGGGAGGTTTGATCGATCGCGATGAGGCTCAAACCCTTGTCAATTTCCGACTCGGACAAGTCGAGCGTCTTGAGCTCGCTGACCCCGATGATCGACAGCTTGCCGCCGACGTGAAGCGGTGCGCCCACGATCGTTTCGCATCCCAGCGAGCGCACGTCGAAATCGTTGGTCACCCGGGCGCCGGTCATTTCAAGGTTGTTTGCCTCGACGTCCGCAATCCGGATCCGGTTGATGCTCGATCGTCCGGCGCCGATGCGTTCGCCGAAGCGCGCCTTTTCCACCAGAAGTTCGCCGTTGATACGGGAATCGTAGAGTTGCAGGCGGTTGCAGGCGACGTTGCCGACCGCAAAGTCGCGCTCGAACTTGCTCCATCCGGCGTTCAGCGCGCCGGTCACGTGTCGGCGATCCGCTTCGTCGTCGAATTCGCTGTTGGCGGCGTCGATGGTGACGTCACCGGCGAAGGACGATTGAGAAATATCGATCGAGCGCGGCGGCGGCGCGATGCCCTTCTCCTTCTCGACGCCGATGGGTGTGCCGCGGATCGTCAGGCCGCCGGCGCTGGAATTCTGGATCAGGATGGCGCCGGCGTAGTCGAACCAGGTTGGCGCGGCGCGTTCGGCGTCGCTGATGTGGAGCCGGTCGTCGGTCGCCTCGTGGAAGCGGAGCTGCTTGGCGATTGTGCTTTGATAGACGTGAATGCATTGCTGTCTCGACGTCGACCAGTCGGCGCTCGACTCGCGAAGCGCCAGCGCCGCTCCGGCGCAATAGACCTCGCCGTCGATGGTTGTGGCGTACATGCTGATCGAGCCGACGCTGCGGAATGCGATCATCGGTGTGCGGTCGCTGGCGGCGCGCAGCACGACGGAGCCGCCCAGGTGCGCCTGCTCGAGCACGATCGAGTCGTCGTCCCACTCGGCCAGAACCGTGCCGCCCGTCATCCAAAGGCCACCACGCACCTTCGCACGCGCCAGGGACACGCCGCCGTCGAGCGTGGAGCGGTCGAGATGCACTTCGCCGTCGATCTGGCTGTCGCTCAGGATTAGCGCGAAGGGCGCGGGCTCGCCCGATGCGCGGCGTTTGCCGGGCGCCCGGTAGCGCACGGTCAAGGCGGCGTCCTTGGCGCGCAGATGGCCAACGATCCGCGCGCCGGTCATGTCGATTTCGCACTTTGGCTTGCGGCCGATGTGCCCCGGGTCCGGGGTCACCACCTCCGAGCTTGCGATTTCCGACAGGTCGACCGTGCCGGCGAAAGAGGCGCCGTGCGCTTTGAGCGCGATAAGCCTGCTCCCTTTCAGCGACAATCGGCCGAGACGAGCGTGCGACAGGTCTATCGGGCACTCGAAGCGGCAGTTCTCGAAAATCAGCGCCGGCGGCTGGTCCACCTGGGTGGTTCCGGCGTCCACGAGATTGAGAGGCTCATCGTTTGGCCCGGCTGCAATCAGGGCCCCCTTGATGATGAGGCGTCCGACGGGCTGGCGCTGCTGGCTGTCGAACTGGGGATCGCCGAACGGCAGGCCGAGGAGCAGGGCGCGAATGACGTCGGCGCTGATCAATCGATCCGGCTGGCCTGGATCCGGAAGGTTCTCGCGTTCGAAGACGCCGCCGAACATCAGTTCGAGGTCGTTGCCCGAGAGTGTCATGCAGCACCCCACGCACTACGAGGAAATGACTATAAAATTCAGTCTACCCCAGCCGAACGACCGATGATCTGCCATCACATGGCGGCGATCGCAAGTCGGCTGAGAGGGGTAACCGGTCGTACAGGTGACGCGCAGGCCCTGTGGCGGACTCTGGCCAGTCATAATTCTGCCGGTGCCACTTGCGTTGTCGCCGCCTCGCGGGGCAAACAGCCGGGTCCGTCGCGTGTGACGGACCGCAGGGAGGGACGGATTTGAACGCGGCAGGCTCGCTCGCAGATCGCATTCGCGGCGTTGCCGAACGCCCTTCCTTAGGTGTTGCCGCGCTCGTCGTTCTCTGCCTCTGCACGTATCTGCCGGGTGTCCTGCGACTGCCGCCCGTCGATCGCACCGAGATCGTCTGGGCCGATACGTCACGTGCCATGGTAGAGCAGGGGACATGGCTTGATCCGCGCTATCAGGGCGAGGTGCAGGCGTTCCGGCCCATCGGTACGTTCTGGGCGCAGCGGCTTGCGGCGTCGTTCGCCGGTGATACGCGCGATATTCGCATCTACCGCATCCCGTCGTTTGTTGCCGTCACGCTCGCGGTGGTCGCGCTTTATCTTCTGGCACTGCCGCTCGTCGGCGGCTCGGTGGCTTTCACCGGCGCGTTGCTGTTCGCCGTTGCGCCGCTGACCGTGCTTGTCTCGCAGCTTGCGATCGCGGAGGGCTTGTCGCTTTTTCCCGCCGTCGTGGCGATGCTCGCGCTCGCGCGGCTCTATACGCAACGTGACGAGGCGCCGCCCGCGTGGCTTGCGCCGCTGTTCTGGGTGGCGCTCGGTCTTGGCGTGCTCGTCAATGCGCTGCTGGTGCCGATCCTTGTTGTTGCGACGTTGATCGCGCTGTTCGTGATCGACCGCGATGTGTCGTGGTTGCGCCGGTTGCGGCCGCTGATCGGCATTCCCATCGCGTTGATCATCGTGGCGCCCTGGCTTTACGTACGTCATTTGCAGGACGGCGTGCCGTTCGCCGGCATGGCGTGGCGCGAATTCCTGGCTGCGCTGGGCGGCGCTCAGGACATGAAGCTCAGGGCCTTTCCCGGCACGTTCGTGCTGGCGCTTTTGCTGGGTTTCCTGCCCGGTACGGCGCTGATCGCTCCGGCGGCACGGCGGCTCTGGGATGCGCGATCGAGCGACCGGCTCGCGCGCTTCCTCATTGCCTGGGTTGTCGGATACCTGATTTATCTCGAAGCGCTGTCGTCAAAGCCCGGGACCTACATGGTGCAGGTGATGTTCCCGGCTCTGGCTCTGGGTGTCGCGCTTGTCGTTCGTGATCACGCCGAGGGGAGTGTCCCGCCGAAGTTTCACGGATTCGTATGGCCGCCGCTGGCCGCTGCCTTCGCCGTCGCGCTGTTGGCCGGTGTCGTCGTATTTGCGGGTCACAAAGCGGGAATCATGACGGTCGCAGCCTATGCGCTTGTGGCCGGGCTGTTCGCGATGAGCGCACGGGACGGCCGTACGGGAAACCTCAAACGCTGGGCGGTGAGCGGACCGCTGGCGCTTGCTGCGTTCGCGGTCGCGTTGCTCGGCATCATCCTGCCGTCGATCGAAAAAATATGGCCGGCGCGGCAGATCGAAGAGTTCGTCGCGCAATCCTGCGATCCGGGCCTCAAGGTGGGCGTCGTCGGTTTCCGCGAGCCGTCGGCGGCGTTCGTGCTCGGAGTTACCAAAGAGCGGCAGACGCCGGAGGCAGTCGCCGAGCAGCAGCCGCAACTCGCCATCGTCGAGAGCGGCTGGCTCGACCGCTACCAAAAGGCGCTGGCGGCCAAAGGCGGCGCGATTTCGGCCACCTACGGCTGCATCCCGTCCTACAACGTGATGCGCGGCTGCCCCATGACCTTCGTGGTGCTGGGCCACGGCGGCACCGATTTCTGCTTCACGCACAAGGATGAGGCCTGCACGATAGAAAAAGTCTCGCGGCCGTCGTCGAAAGAGTGCGATTGAGGCAGGCACGGGCTGGCGCAGGGCTACCCGTGACGTGCTATAGAGCGGCCACGAAATCAAAAAGGACGATTTTTCGATGTTCAATCCCGAACGCCCGCCCGAGATCACCGCAGCGCGCTGGCTCAACTCAGACGGCAAGCGCTCGCTCAAGGATGAGAAGGGCAAGGTCGTCGTTGTGGCCGTGTGGCAATTGCAGTGCCCGGGCTCGTTGAAGGCAGGCCTGCCGCAGGCGACCCGTCTGCGCAACGTCTTCGACGAAAAAGAAGTGACCGTCTTCGGCCTGCACATGCCGTTCGAAAAATTTTCCGAACAGACGCAGGAAGAGGTCGAGAAATTCCTGGCGACGACCGGCATCACCATTCCGATCGCGCTCGACAAGCCCAACGGTGAAGGTCTGCCGCAGACGATGAAGGACTACGAGCTGCAAGGCACGCCCGCCATGCTGATCTTCGACCGGCAGGGCCGCTTGCGCCGGCATTACCTCGGCGCGGTGGACGATCTGCGCATCGGCGCCGAAGTCATGGGCCTGCTGATGGAGGAGAAGAACTCCCCGCGCGAAATCTCGCTCGCGATCGAGACCAAACTCAACGCGGCGCTGGTCGACCCCGAGGGGCATGGCCACGACCATGGCGATGGCTGCGGCTGCGGTCACGATCACAGCCACGACCATGGTCATGATCATCATCACCATCACCATGATCACCACCATCACGATCATCACCACGGACATTCGCACGAGCAGGGTTCGGACAAGCCCAATCCCGCACCCGGCCTGCCGGGTCATGTCCACGTGCACGGCCCCGGCTGCAAGCACTAGGCAGGGCGCAAGGCAGGTGTCGTTCTTATTCGATGCTTAAAAGCGATTGGAGCCAACACGTTGCACTTGGACTGATGGGCGTAATTGTCATCGTCCTAGCAGGTTGGGCAGCGATCAATTCAAACCCCCAAAAACAGTATGACGGTTACGTCGCGCAAGAGCGTGCCGAAAGGAAGGTCGGTGACCGCCCTTCTGGTTCGACCTATTCAGGAGCCTCAAGAGCTCCAGTGTCTGAGCAGCAAACCAGCGGGCACACAGGAGATCGGAATAGCGATGCGGATTGGCGTGAGCTCGTAGCCCAAGAAAGCATGGCTGAGTCTACCCGTAGTATGAAAACGGCCGCATGGGTCAGTATCGCAATAAGTGTGCTCGGTCTCTTAGGACTCGCGGCCACTGTTTATTTCACTGGGCGTGCCGCCAACTCAGCTAGAGAAGCTGCGGAACACGCTAGACGCGCTTACATAGTCGACAGCGCGCCGTATCTGGTTCTCAAGCCGATTGATGCGAAAAGAATTCGCATTTCACCTAAAGCGCTCTCTCCCCTTCCTGACGACATTCTCTGCGAAATCGAAAACACCGGGCGAGGTCCGGCGGTCGTCACCAGCATACTGCGGGCTTGGCAAGTTACTGAAAAGCTGACCGAACCATCGACCATCAAGCCATTGGCGCAGATGGCTAGTGGCTTCCGCCGAAAAGCGATCTCACTTCCAATCGGTCCCAATGGAACATCGCCGCCGCTCAACGCTCTCGTCGACTAGTTTCACAAATCGGGGCAAAAGGCCGAGGAGGAAAGCTGGATCTATTTTCTTGGTTATATCGAATACGAGGACGCGAGCGCGAGACGCTACGTAAGCGGATTTTGCTATGTCCTTCGTCCCGACGATGCTGCACTCGGATTGCACGTTGCTCCTGGCAAACATTGGTATCATGGTGACGTAAGCTCGCTTGGGGCGGAGACCGGAGCTTCTGCTGAGCTGAGACAGTAGCGGAGGTGTTGCGCCCATAAGATCGGGGACGGCGGGTGATCCGCCTTCAATGTGGCGGGCGAATCACGCTCTTTAAGCGCATCTACAAGTCGATGCGCGAAGGAGCGGGTCATGGTCGAGCGTGTTGCGGGACGGGGCGGCAGAAGCCGCCGCAGCGAGGCCGAAGCGCCTGAGGGGTCTGCATCAACGAAATCGGCTGAAGGCCCTGTGCGTGCCCGCGCCGACGGAAGGCCTACATTGCCTGCCGGCGACTCGCGTTCCGCGCACCGGCCGGATGCGCCGAGCAAGAGAACCATCGCGCTGGTCTACGACTTCGACGGCACGCTGTCGCCGCGGCCGATGCAGGAATACGGCTTCCTGCCGAAACTCGGAATCGATCCGGCCGCCTTCTGGGCCGAGTGTACGGCGCTGGCGCGCGCCGAGCGTGCCGATCCGCTCATCACCTACATGCACCTCATGTACAAAAAAGCGAAAGAGAAGGGCGTGCGCGTCGACCGCGCCGACCTCGTCGCGCAGGGCAAGCGCGTCCAATACTATCCGGGCGTGCCGCAGTGGTTCGCAGCGATCGCGGCCTATGTGAAAAAGCGCGGCGGGACAAGCGGCATCGACATCAAGCACTACCTCGTCTCATCCGGTCTTGCCGAGATCGTCGAGGGCACGTCGATCTACAAGAACTTCGCCAACGTGTTCGCGTCCGAATACTGGTTCGACGCCTACGACGTGCCGTTCCCCAAGCGCGTCATCACGGACACCGGCAAGACGCAGTACCTGTTCCGCATCAACAAGGGGCTTGAGGACTACAACGAGAGCATCAACAGCCACATGCCGGAAGTGCTGAGGCCGATTCCGTTCTCGAACATGATCTATTTCGGTGACGGCGAGACGGACGTGCCGAGCATGGCATTGCTGAAAAAAAACGGCGGCGCGGCCATTGCCGTGCACGCGCCCGACGCGCCACCCGGCAAATGCGTTGAACTGTTCGAAGCGGGGCGGTGCGATTTCTTCGCGGGCGCCGACTATCGCAAGGGCTCCGACCTTTTCAAACGCACGTGCCTGCTGCTCGACCGCATCATCGCGGACATCCGTGTCAGGCAAGAAAGCGCGGGGCTCTAGCGCATTTTGGCCGCCGTGTTTTCATCCTCGGTCTAAGGCCGAGGACCGATCGCGACGACAAACGACTGCGGCGCGTAAGGGAGAATAGATCCTCGGGCCCAAGCGCGAGGTGACATATGAGACTAAGCCCAACCGGATGGTGCCAGGCGAGGGCAAGAAAAAACCCCGCCGGTTGTCCGGCGGGGTCAAGGAGAGGACGCTGAGAGAGAGGACACAAGAAATCAAGGTACAAATAGCGCCTGCATCGAAAGCCGGCGATCAGCCTTTCGTGATGCACTTGCCCTTCGTCATGTTGACGTGCTTGCCACAGTAGTTGTGCCGGTGGTGCTTGTGGTGATGATGGCGGTGGTGCTTTGAGTACTTGTGCGCATGTTTGTGCTGCGCGGCGTGATGCTGGTGCTTCAAGTGATGGGCCTGATGGTGCTCGTGCTTTGCGATGATGGCGGCGTTCGCAACTGGTGCCGTAGCGGCAAGCGCCGCCGCAAGTGCCAAGCCGACAATGCTCTTTAAATGCATGGGCTATTTACTCCCCAAGAGTGCCCTTGTTGGTGACGCGGTGCGTGCGAGAGGCCGAGCATGGGAGACACGCTCAGCCTCTGATTGACGCATTACTTCTTCACTTCCTTCGTGCACTTGCTCGTCGCTTCGTCCCACTTCATCTTTGCCTTCTCGCACTCCGCCTTCGTCTTCGGCGCGGCGGCGAACGATACGGTCGGCGCCGCGAAAGCGAGCAGAACGCTGGCCAGAATGGCGGTGTTCATCATTTTGCTGGACATGACATTTCCTCCGTTACGACTTCGCGATGCCCCTCGGGCCCGCTTGGCGTGGAGGATGTGAGCCGATTGTTACCGGCGTTCTGCCGGAACTATACGGATCGGTAAGGTCGTCCGCGTGATCTCGCGCCTGCGGTGGTGACGAACTTTTCGGGTCTTTTTTCCCGCCTATGAAATTTGTTGGCGAACGCGTGCGCGCAGAGTGATCGCGCGGCCATGAGATCAGTTCGTCAAATACGCTGCATCGCGGATGGTTGGAAGCATGGCGGAGATTGTGCTCGCGCTCAACGCGCTAGAGCGCACGCAGCGCCGGGTTCTTTTCCAAGTCCCAGGCATCGTCCGGGGTCAATCCATCGGCGAGGAATTGCTGCCAATGGCTCGATGACCAATAGCCTTCGTTGCCGAGATCGCCCTCGGCGGCAGCCAGCGCACGGATCGCCTCTATGTACTCGTGCAGTGTCATCAGTGTCCTCTGGGCGCGAAGAGAACGCTGTTTATTTAGGGCGCGCAATAACCCATTTGGAGAGTCCCGCACTGTCGTGTGCGGTACATGAGTTTTTCCGATCGACCGTTCCGCCGCTGCGATCCGCCGCAACTTGCGGTGGGCGATGGGCATTGCGGCAGTTTGCGCGACGAGATGATCGCCGCCTTCGCGCACGCTGCGCGCATTTGCTCCAATCGCTGCACGAAAAGCCAGCGCCTGCTCATCGGTGCGTCACGAAATGCCCAGGTTTTGTGGGCGACGCGCGCCCGCTTCGCCTCTACGTTCGAGGTATTTGAAGGCGGAGTGCGCTTCGTGAAGTGGCTGATCACTGCAGACCTGCACTATACGCTGAAACAGTATGACTGGCTGCAGCGGGTCGCGGGCGATTTCGACTATGTGATCCTCGCGGGCGATCATCTCGATATTTTCTCGAACGTCGACGGCGGCGTGCAGACGGTCGTCGTGCTGCGCTATCTGAAGCGCGTCTCGGAAAAAACGCGGCTCATACTTTGCTCGGGCAACCACGATCTGGATGGGCGCGACGAGGCTGGCGAGCACGTTTCGCGCTGGATTGGCCTGTGCCGTTCGTTCGCCGCCGGCATCGACGGTGACGTGGTCGTCGAAGGTGATACGCTGTTCTCGATCTTTCCGTGGTGGGACGGTGGGCGTGCCAAGGCACGGATTGCGGAAAAGCTCGCGCACGACGCTCTGCTTGCGAAGCGATTGTGGGTTTGGGTCTACCATGCGCCGCCCAAGGGCTTGAAAACGAGCCGCGAGGGTGACCGATTGGTCGGCGAAATCGAGGTTCGCGACTGGATCGTGCGCTACGAGCCCGACATCGTGTTCTGCGGCCACGTGCACAATGCGCCGTTCCTTGAAGGCGGCTCGTGGGTCGACCGGCTCGGCAAGACTTTTGTGTTCAATGCCGGACGGCAGATCGGGGACGAGCCCGCCTACATCATTGTCGACACGGTGGCGTGTACCGCGAGCTGGAATTCGATCAACGGCACGGGCGAGGTCAAGCTCGACGTCGTGGACAAGGCCGCGGCGGTTTCAGCCGGCAGCTAGACACGCTCGCGATCGGAACCGGCCTCGAACGGGCGGGACTGGTGCTGGCAGAGACAACCCAGAACATCGTGCACCATGGCGACGTGATCGTCGTCGCCGGCGTACTGCTTCTTCAAGTCCGCCAGATAGCCGGTGAGCGCATCGAGCCGGCGTGCGAGCAGCTTGGTGACGGCGAGGATCGCGCGTTGGTCGGACTTGATGACGGCGCCGCCGTTCTCGATCACCACCGCGCGGCAATCGCACAGCGCGGTCACTGTCGCGGCGTGCGGCGCATCGAGCAATAAGGACATTTCGCCGAGGATTGAGCCCGGTTCGGAGACGACGGCAATCGGTGTGCCGTCGCGCTCGACCAGCGCTTCGCCCGACGTGAGTACGATAAGCCGTCCCGTCCTCTCGCCTTGCGTGAGGATCTTGCTGCCGGCGGCGAAGTTCGTTTCAGGCCTGCCCGACCAGAACGCTTCACCGAATACTGCCGCGGGCGTCGTCGTCATGGCCCGATGCTATCACCGCGGCGTGAGCCATAAAAGCGTGACACTTAGGCAGTTCGTTCATCTACCCTCGATCTTCACGCCTGGAAGGTCGATCTTCACCTTGGTTTGCTCGGCCTCGTAATACAGGTAGCCAAGGACGGCGACGGCAATCAGCAGTGCCCCGATGATCAGCGATTTGATATCCATTGCCCGTTCCCCCGTCGTGCTTTGCCTGTTTCTAAGGCATCAGTCGCCATGCGTTCGTCGCCGTGTCAAGTGCGCGGCAGGGACGCGCTATCCCCGCCGCTAACCGTAATGCGCGAAAGCTCCGGATACTTATCCCCGCGCATGCGAGTGCGCACATACTGACCTCATCTCGCCACACGCGAAGGGCGCAGGCTCGAGCTGGGAACTTGTGGGTGGGGAGAGCGTGCCGGACTGCCGGGGCCCATCAGCTGGAACCGGGGAATGTCTGCCGGCCGCGGTGGCCGCTCAGGTGGCGCCGTGGTTCAACTCCCGTTCGAAAAAGTCGGACTGCGCGGGAGGTGGTGGAGTCGACGGTTCGATATGGGGCATACCCCCGTTGCACGCCGCGGGGCGGCGAAGGCTGCATCCGAAAAAAACTAGAAACCGAGATCGAGGCGTCGCCGTCCCGTCCCTTCGCACTCTCCGCAGCCCGCGCGCGTTCGGCGTGCCGGCTTGGCCACGCATGCGCGAAAGAAAGGCGTGTCGCGCATACGCGACCATGTCGCCAAGATCACTTCGCGCGTTCGCGCTGGTCGTCCCAGAAGTCGACGGTGTCGCGTCGCAGCGTGTCGCGGCAGTCGGTTTCGCACCACGTCCAATTGCCACCCGGGCTCAGGTATTGCGGTCCCAGGTTCGTCATCCGCACGCGGGCGGTGATGCATTTGCTGCCGAACTTGCTGCACGCGCGGATCGTACCCAGGTCGCTCGATTTCGCTTCGGCGAAAGATGCGAAGCCTGTCCAGGCTGTTGCTGCAGCGAGGGCAAGCGCGATGGCTTTTGCTGTCATGTGGACCTCCACATTGCTGCCCGGCACCGGGGCGGTGCCGGTCCTGTCACGAGAAACGCGCGATCCGCCGACTTCCGCCCGCCATACTCAATTACCGATCAGACGACGGAGGAAGCCGCGAACGCCGCCGGGGCGCGCCGCGGCTCCCGTCTTGTCGACCGCGATCAGAAGGGCGGCGACGACTTTCTCGCCTTCTTCGCTGACGCTCAGCACCGTGCCGCCGCCCTCGCGCGCTCCGTCGGCGAAGATGAAATCGGTGGCGTTGGTCGTGTCGGGCGTGGGGCGCAGCGCATATGGTTCGCGCGTCGTGTAGATCTTCTTGCTGACCTCGTCGGGAAAATAGATCTGGCCCGTCACCAGCGTCTTCGTGTCGAGGAACACTTTTACGTGAATGTGGGGCGTGCGGCCCGGATACCAGCCGGGATAGACGCTATCGAATGTGACCATGCCGTCGGCGTTCGTCGTCTGCGTGCCGCGCAAATAGGTCTGGCCTTTGGTGGAAACATTGCGGTCGTCACCCTGGCGGTCGTAGCCGGAATAGACGCCGCCGGCGTCTGCATGCCAGACGTCGACGCGCAGGTTCGCCATCGGCGTGCACGGTCCGGCCTCGATGACGCGCAGCATCAGTTTGAGCGGAACGCCAGTCCTGCCTTCGGTGATGTCGGCGCGGACGAGCTTAGGATCGAAGTAGTAGGGACCTTCGACCGCCTGTGGCAGCAACACGCAGGTGCCCGGCTGCTGGTTGGCGGCCGTCGTCTCGGCCGCCGCGGCGGGCAGCGACGCCGTTGCCGGCAGGGCCGCACCAAGCGCGATCCGCTGAATTGCGGCGCGCCGCGTGACACGTCGTTGCATGAAAAGTCCTCTGCGTCTGTTGCTCCCATTGCGGTGAACGGTTGCGAAGGCATATTTCCGTCACGAGTACGCCGGAACCTTGTTGTCGCAGATCGGGCGCAGGGATGCCATTGCCGATGAGTGAGCCAGAGCAGGACGTTGTTGCGGTCACATGCGCAGCCGCATCTGCGGATGGCGGAATCACCGTCTACTATGACGGCTCGTGCGCGCTGTGCCGGCGCGAGATCGGCTTCGTTCGCTCCCTCGATGGGCTCGATTGCGCGACGTTCAGCGATATCAGCGCTTTGCCGGCGGAGAGCGACGTCGCTCCAGGCGTGAAGGCCGGCACGGCGATGAAGCGCATGCACGTCCGTCTGGCAGATGGCACTGTCGTCCAAGGTGCAGCGGCCTTCGCTGCCATGTGGGGTGCTTCGCAACGCTTCCGGTTCGTTTCGCGGGTCGTCGGATCGCGCGCCGCGATCGCCGTGCTCGACAAAATCTATGACGTCGTGCTGATCATCCGTCCGCCGCTATCGCGGGCCGTCGGCCGATTTGATGCCCGGCGCGAGCGTCGTCGCCGCGGGTAGCGCATTTGCGTTGAAGCGGGTCACGGTCCGGCTGAGGCGCGCATAGCTCTCGTCGCCGAGGCGAGCATCGAGCTCGCCTTTCGCATCCGCCTCGATCAGCGCCGACATGACCGTGTCGAGATGCTTTTCGCTGAATGACACGAGGATGATGTCGGCACCGGCCTGTAGAGCTTTGATGGCAGCGCCCCCAATGCCGTCTTGGTTACGGGTGACGGCGCCCATGCTGAAATCATCTGTGATGACGAGCCCATCGTGATTCCACTTTTTTCGGATCAGATCGCGAATGACGATGAGTGAAAAGGATGCGGGCGTAACGTCGTCGATGGCGGGCACACGCACGTGGCCCAGCATGGTGACGGCGTTCGGTTTCGACATGCCGCGGCGGAACGGTACCCAGTCGTTGCTGTCGAGTTGATCCTCACTTGCCTCGATGCTGGCGGATGTGACGTGCGTGTCGCGCTTGGCGCGCCCCAGGCCGGGGAAATGTTTGAGCGTGCACATCAGGCCCGCCTCTGCGAGCGTGTCGCAATACCATTCGGCGACCTTGGCGACCGTTTGCGGGTCGTTTGAGATTGCCCGCATACGCAAGCGCGTCTCGCCGTCTCCGCGGAAGGCGGGATTGATGTTGAGGTCGACGACGGGACTGAAGTTGAGCGTCACACCGATGCGTTTGAGTTCGGCGGCCTGCGTGCGGGCATAGGCGCGCACGGCGGTTTCGATCTCCGTGTCGGTCTTGAGGCCACGCAGGATGCGAGCGAGGGATGGCTGTCGCTTTAACGGCGGGCTCAGGCGTGAAACCGTGCCGCCCTCTTGATCGGCCGCGATGATGAGGGGCGGCAACCCCTGGCTCGATCGAATGGCTTGAAGCTCCGCCATCAACCATGCGGTCGCATCCGTCGGGCGGCCGCGTACGTTGTGATCGGTGATGAACACGCCGGCGATGGCGCGTCGCTGCACGAGGGCTTTGACAGCGGCGTAGTCGTGGTAGCCGATGACGAGGTGCCGGCCGATGCGCGCAAGACGCTCGGGATCGGTCGCGAGAATTTCGGCACGCGTGAGCATTCGCGTCGGATAGGCGGGCTTGATCTTGGGTTCGACCTTTGCCGCCTCGGGCCGAGGCTTGGTCTTGTGGTGCCGCTTCCGCGCATCCGCGTGGTCGATGCCGGCGGCGATCAGAGCGATGACGGCTGCGGTCGTCGCGAGCGCACGCATGGCACTTCGATGTCGGGCTCGCGTTGCCATTGTTCGGCCGGTCACCTTCGAATGTCGTGTCTGCCGGGTCGCGGGGCCCTCCGGGCCCTCTTGAGAACCCTCGCGGTCGCTAATAGATCCGCATCGGGAAGTAGCGCTGCACCAATTCCTCGAAGCGGCCGGATGCACGGACACGCTTTAGGGCATCGTTGAGCATCACGCGGATTTCGTTGTCGGATTTGGGCACCGCAATGGCGATTCCATCGCCGAAATACTTCGGTTCCAGAAAAGGACCGCCGCGCATTTCGCAGCATTGGCGCGAGAGCGTGCCGTTTAACCAGAAGGCCAGCGAAATACCGTCGTCGAAGACGAAATCGGCCTTGCCTGCGGCCAGCGCCTCGCGTGCGAGGTCGGCGTTTTCGTAGAGCGCGAGCGGGCTGTCGCGAAAGAACGTCTTTAGGAACGCCTCGTGCGCCGTGCCGCGCGCAACTGCGATGCGTCGGCCGTCGAGGCCACTGGGCGTGATCTCGACGTCGGGGGAATCCTTGCGCCCGGCGAAGCGTCCCGGCGTGTGAAAGTAGCGATCGGAAAATGCGACCTCGCTGGTGGCTGTTGCCGTGACCTTGTGGGCGGCGATGACCGCATCCGCCTCGCCTGATTTGAGGCGCGGGAAAAGTTCTTCCCAGGGGCGAGCCTTGATATCGCATGAGGTCCGCAGTTCCAGGCAGATGGCGCGCGCAAGGTCGATGTTGAAGCCGACCAGCACGCCGTCCTCGTCGTAGAAATTGAACGGCGGAAAATCGCTGTCTGTCAGGAAGCGAATGACTACGCGGCGCGGGCGGACGTCCTCTTTTGCGTCGGCTTCGCGGCCGGTCTGAGCTTTGTCACCGCTGCGAGCTTGTTGTGCGTACGCGGTTGGGTGTCCGGCCACGACCGCGACGAGCAGAGCCAGCACGATCGACCCGAGGAACGGTACGACGCCCATGGTGCGCGTTGAGTGCGCCCAAGGTTGCACCAAAGCTGCGCTCGACGCGTGGAGCCATTTGTTTACAAGTGCTTTGCACGTCGTCTTTAGGCGCGCCATTGCTGCGAAAATCATACTTGTGAATGCCGCGTTGTATTCATGGCTTTTCGATTTGATACACATTCAGGCTTTGGCTCGATTTTCTCTGCGGCGCGAACACCCGGCGATATCTTCTGGACGGACAAATCCGCCGAGCGGATCGATACCGCCACCTACGGTCTTTACCGACGCCTGCCCCATCTCTCAAGCGCAGAGGGGGCGGCCGTATGGCAGCGGGTGTTACTAACCACGTTGCCGGCCCTTCTGCTCGCTGCGGCAATCCTCGATCCTGGCCGAACCGGCGCTGTGATCGCGGTTCTTGCGGCGCTGGCGTTCTCGCTGATCGTGCTCCTTCGAGTGGCGGGGCTATGGAGCATCGTTTTCCCCCTTCCGCCGAAGGGCGGTGTGATCCCTGACGCTCGGGAGTTGCCGGCTTACGCCGTTCTCGTGCCGTTGCGGCATGAGCGGGAGGCCATTCCTGGGCTCGTCGCAGCGCTTCGGGGGCTCGACTATCCCGACGATCGTCTCGACATCGTTTTCGTGACGGAGGCCGACGACGCCGCGACGGGAGCGGCGCTGGGCGGTGCGGAACTCGCCGCGCACATGCGGGTCGTGAGGGTACCTGCCGGTTTACCGAGGACGAAGCCGCGAGCGCTGAACTACGCTTTGCAAGACGTGCGCGGCGATCTCGTCGCCGTCTACGATGCCGAGGACGTGCCTGAACCCGACCAGTTGCTGAAAGCGGCGACAGCTTTTGCTCAGGCAGACGATCGCCTCGCCTGCGTGCAAGCGCGGCTTGACGTCTACAACGCGGCCGAAAGCGTGACGACACGGCAATTCGCGCTCGAGTATGCGGCGCTCTTCCACGGTATTTTGCCCGCGCTCGACCGGCTTGGGCTGCCGCTGCCGCTCGGCGGCACCTCCAATCACTTCCGCAGACGTGTGCTCGAAGACAGCGGCGCGTGGGATTCGTTCAATGTCACTGAGGATGCCGATCTCGGTATCCGTTTTGCCCGTCTCGGTTATCGGGTGGCGATGCTCGATTCCTCGACGGGAGAGGAGGCGCCCGCGTCGCGGCGCGCGTGGCTTAACCAGCGCACCCGATGGCTGAAGGGCTGGATGCAGACATACGTAGTGCACATGCGTTCGCCGGCGCGGCTCGTGCGCGAGCTCGGACCGTGGGGCTTTTTCGGGTTCCAGGCGACGCTCGGTGGCATGATCCTATCGGCACTGATCCATCCCTGGTTTTTTGTATTCGCGGCGTGGACGATTGCGGCCGGAGGCGCGGCGCTGCCCGCGGACGGCGCCCTCTTCTGGTTATGCGGATTTAATCTTTTGGCGGGATATGCAACCGGAGTCGCACTCACCGCCGCGGCTGCCGCCAAGATCGGTGACTGGCGCCTGCTCACATCGGCCGTTTGGATACCCCTCTACTGGTTGGCGATTTCGTTTGCCGCCTACCGCGCCCTGGTCGATCTGATCCGGCGTCCGCACTACTGGGCCAAGACACCGCACGGAGCGCGCAACAGGCAGGCGCTGAAGGGTGCCGCGCGGCCTGTCACATGATTGTCCAAAGCCGTTCACCATGAGCGCGGTCTTATGCTTTAAACGGGCCGTAGGACGCCGTTTGCGTGGCACGTGCTCTGTACGGGGGAGCCGGGTTGTGGGATTCTCCGCCGCGTCCGCCAGCGCCAACCGGGAGCCACCGTGAAACGCAAGATCGCCGCCATTCTGTCAGCCGATGTCGCGGGTTACAGCCGCCTCGTCGCGGAGGATGAGGAGGAGACCCTGCGTAGGCTCACGGCCTATCAGGGCGTCTTTCAGGACCACATTTCGCGCGCCGGCGGGCGCATCTTCAATACGGCGGGAGACGCGGTGCTGGCCGAGTTTCCGAGCGCGGTCGATGCCGTCCGTTGCGCGATCGACGTTCAGGAAAGCATCAGGACGCGGAATCTCGCCTATCCGCAGAGCCGGCAGATGGCCTTCCGCATGGGCCTCACGATCGGCGATGTCGTGGAGCAGGGGACAGGCGATCTTCTGGGCGATGGCGTCAACGTGGCGGCCCGCCTACAGACGCTTGCGAAGCCGGGCGGCATTTGCATTTCGAAGGCGATGTACGATGCCGTGGCTAATAAGCTGTCGGTGCGGTTCATCGACCTTGGCGCACACGAACTGAAAAATATTCCAACGCCCGTCAATGCCTATAGCGTGCAGCTCGAAGAGCCCAAGGGTGGTGATGCCGGCGCATCTTCAGGCGCGCCGCAGGTGCGATCCTATGCGCTTCCGCTTGCTATCATCGGGGCCATGATCATCGGCGGCGGCGTTGCCGCGATCACGACCGGGTTCTTATCGAGCGGTACGTCCGATAGGCCGACGCAGGTTGTCAAAACCGACACTACCGCGCCCGAAGCCGCGTCCGAGCTCGCTCCGGCTGCGGTTGCTGAAACGACAGCGCCACCGCCGGATGCGACTGTTGCTCCGGCGCCCGAAGCTCCCGAAGTGACGTCGGTCGAGGAGGCGAAGCCTGCAGACGCGCCGCCCGAGACAAAGGCCGAGGAGCCAAAGGTCGCCGCTCTGCCACCGGATCGCAGCGGTGATGTCGCCGGCATGGAGCGGCTGCGCGTCACGCGCTGGAGGGATTGCAAGGGCGACGACACGGATCTGGCCCTGACGGGCTGCCGGGCGCTCATACACGATAGCGGGACGAGCGGTGCAGATCTTGCCGCTGCGCATCGCCAGCTTGGCTATGCGCAGCGCAAGAAAGGCGAAATCGACGCTTCGATCGAATCGTTCAGCAAGTCGATCGAGATCGACGATACGCCGCAAGCGCACAACGATCGCGGTATCGCCTATCTGATCAAAGGGCGATCCAACGATGCGGTTGTCGATTTCGACCGCGCCATTGCGCTCGACGGCAACAATGGCGAAGCCTACAATAACCGAGCCTGGACCAACTATAAGGCGGGTAAGTTCCGCGATGCACTGGCAGATGCCAACCGGGCCGTGCAACTCGTCTCGGACAAGGGCTACGCCTGGGACACGCGCGGACATATCCACGAGGCGCTCGGCAACCGCAGCAGCGCGATCCAGGACTTCGAAAAGGCAATCGTGCTCGATCCCACGTTGGAGACGAGCACGAAAGCCTTGAAGCGCCTAAAGGGCGGCTAGGGGTTCTATTCGCCGAGATTGACGATCTGCACGCGGCGGTTCTCACCCGCATACGGATCGCTTGAGACCTTGGGCTTTTGCGGGCCGTAGCCGACCGCGATCAGCTGATCGTTGCTGACGTTATATTCGCTGACGAGGACGTCGCGCACAGCCTTCGCGCGCCGTTCCGATAGCTTCTGATTGTACTTGGCGCTTCCCGTTGCATCCGTGTGGCCGGCAACGATGAAGCTTGAGCCCTTGAGTTTGGCATCCTGCAATGCACGGCCCAACGCTTCGATCGCCGGGCGCGCCCGATTGTTGAGCGTCGAGGAATTGAGGTCGAAGGGGATGTCCATATCTTCGGCGGGCAGCGACTTCGTCACTTCCGAGAGCTGTTCGCGCTCCTCTTCCGTGATCGACAGTCCTCGCGACGACTTGGCCTTGAGCGCCTTGATGAGATCGGAACCGGCGACCGATTGCGCGACGCCGCGCGTCGGTCCTTTGGACTGCAGGGCTTCGATGAGGGACTCCGCGGTCGGGACCTGCGGCGACTGACCAAGTGCGCTACCGTTCTGCAACGCAAATAAAAGGCCGATGGCCGAAAGGGCGGCAGCCGCCCGTGTCCGGCGCGAGCTGGAAATGTGGGTCATAATTATGCGGCTCCATCGAAAAACGCGACGCTGAATCTACCGTGACGCAAATGGCGAGGCAATAATGGTCCGGTTAACCAGAGCCCGGCAATTATTGCGCCGTCACGGCGCCTGTCGCCTACTCCAGCAGATGTCTTCCGGCGGGACTGTTCCGGAGGTAACATCGCGGACGCCTGCCGGAACGGAAGATTGGCGTCAGGTAAGTCATATTTTGACGCGCGGGAATTGTTTGGGAAGGACCCATTCGTGTCGAGGCGCCGGTATTCGCTTTTGATCGGATTGTGCTTGTTGGCGCCGCCTGCTTCGGCGGAAACGCCGCAAGGCTATAGTGCGCGCATATCGCTGCTGGCCGCGGACGCGAACTTCGAGGAAGCGCTGAAAGTCGCGGCGGAATTCCGAAAATCCGTCGAGACGATCAACGACGGCAAGTCCTCGCTCAACGCGCAGGCAATATCGTGGACAGCTTATCTGCTCAGCGCCAATGGCGAGGTGCTGAAGGCGGGCGAATACTTCGAGAAGGCGGTCGCCATCTATCGCGAGATCCTCCCGCCCGATCATCCGGACCTTGCGACAAGCATTAACAACCTCGGATATCATCGCTATCGGCTCGGCCAATATCAGGATGCTCTGGTGCTTTATCGGCAGGCCCTCGATATACGCGAGCGCGTGCTTGGTCCCAACGATCCGGTGGTGGCCGATACGCTGAACAATATCGCCGAGCTCTACAAATCTATGGAGCGGCTCGACGAGGTCGTGCCGCTGCTCAACCGCGTGCTCGAAATTCGCTCGCGCAATTATGGGCCTGATGACGCGCGGCTGGCGGCAGCGATGCAGAATCTTGCTGGCGCGATGGAACTCGATCCGCGCGGAGACAAGTTCGGTGCCGCTCAAAAGCTTCTCGAGAAAGCGCTCGCCATCCGTCTCAAGACGCAGCGCCGCGACCATCCCGAGGTTGCCGGTCTTGTCAGCAAGCTCGCAACCAACTTGTTCAACCAGAACAAGTACGCCGAAGCCGAGCCCAAGTTCGTCGAAGCACTCGCGTCGCGCCGAAAGTCGCAGCCGGCAAAGCATCCCGAGACCGCGAGCACGCTCGCCGGGCTTGCGCTCGTTCACTACGAACTCGGCAAATACGAGGATGCCGAAAAGGAGCTGCGCGAGGCCGTAAGCATTCGAGAACAGGTCTTGTCGTCGAATTCAATCACGCTCAGCGAGGCATACCGTTGGCTCGGTCGTGTTCTTGAAAAGCGCGGCAAGGTGGACGAGGCGCTCGACATGATGCGGCGGGGTACGAAGATCGTTCTGACGCGTCGAGACCGTAGAATGCTGAGCAGCGAGCATCTCTACAACCATCTCGAGCTTTTGGCGATCGTGGCCCAGAAAGCGGGTAAGCCCGACGCCAAGCTTATGGAAGAGGCGTTCGTCACGGGGCAGCAGGCTGACTTCGGCGAGACAGGAACCGCCGTCGCGCAGATGGCGGCGCGTTTTGCGACGCGCGACCCCAAACTGCAAGACCTCGTGCACGAGCGCGACGAAATCGAAGCGCGGCTCGGCGTTTTGGAACGCCAGTTGAGCGAAGACTTGAGCCGGCCGCCGGCAAAGCGGCGCACCGATACCCGTTTCAAAATGGCGGAACTTGATAAGCGGCGCGGCGAGATCGACGCGCGGCTCATGAAGGAGTTTCCAGACTATTTCGATCTGGTGAAGCCCGAAGCGCTGTCAATCAAGGATGCGCGCGCGCAGTTGAAGCCAGACGAAGCGTTGATCAGCATGTTCACCGGGCTGCGCACGACGTTCGTTTGGGTGATTACGCGGGAAGGTGCGGCATGGCATGCGGCGCCTGCCTCGGAAGCGTGGCTCGAGCAATCGATCACAACGCTGCGCGGTTCGCTTGATACGGAAGATTTGAAGAAGAACGTCTCGTTGCAGGGTGGCCTGTTTAATGTCGGCCTCTCCTACGAAATTTATTCCCGTCTGCTGCAGCCGCTTGAACCAGTGTTCAAGGACAAGCGCCATCTGCTTATCGTGCCGTCGGGCCCGCTGACGAGCTTGCCGTTCCAGGTTTTGACAACGACGCAGCCCAAGATCATGCAGCCGAGTCTGGGCGACCTAGGTTCCTATCGCGACGTCTCTTGGCTCGTTCGCCGTCACGCACTGTCGACGCTGCCCTCGGTCAAGAGCATGAAGGCCTTGCGGCATCTGGCGCCGCCGCAGGTTACGCGCAAGCCGCTCATCGGCTTCGGAAATCCGAAGCTTACAAAGCGGATCTCGTCGACGTCGCCGGCAACGCAGGGAACGCGGCTTGCGGAAGCCCAGACGCGCGGTACGGATACGACGGCGACCGCCACCGATGTGTTCGATACGGTCGGCATCTTCAATTCTCTCGAAGAACTGCCTGGTACCGAGCAAGAATTGCGCACGGTTGCGACCGAGCTCGGCGCCACGGATGCCGACCTGAAATTCGGGGCGGACGCAACGGAAGCGAACGTGAAGTCGTCCGACTTGTCGCCCTATAAGGTCGTTTATTTTGCGACCCACGGGCTTCTCGCCGATGACCTGAAGACGATCGGCGAGCCGGCGCTTGTACTGACGCCGCCCGAGACGCCATCTGCCGTGGACGACGGCCTGCTGACCGCATCGGAGATCTCGGAGAACCTGAAGCTCAATGCGGACTGGGTCGTGCTCGCCGCGTGCAACACCGCCGGGGGCGCCAAGCCCGGCGCGGAATCCCTGTCTGGCCTTGCGAAGGCGTTCTTTCATGCGGGTGCCCGAGCACTGCTCGTTTCCCATTGGCGCGTCGATTCCGATGCAGCAGCGAAATTGACAACGTCGACATTCGGCTTCCAGGCCAAGGATAAAGCGGTGGGTCGCGCCGAAGCCTTGCGGCAAGCGATGCTGGCGCAGATCGACAAGGCACCCGCCGCTCCGGCGGAGCTGTGGGACGCCTACCCGGCATTCTGGGCGCCATTTACAGTTGTCGGCGAGGGCGCTGAATAGCGCGAAGCGGCCGCAGAAACCACAAATGAAAAGCGCCCGTCCGAGACCGGAGCGGGCGCTTTGTTTTTCCTTTGCCGAGTGGCTCTAGGTCATCACCATTCGTAGCGTGCACCGATCAGGCCGCCGATACCGAAGAGGTCGTCGCCGCCGCGGATTTCTCCGAGGAACTGGTACGAGAGACCGTTGCCCATATCGACGTTGCTGGTGATCTGGCCAAGAACGCGGACCTCGCCTTCGTCAACCGGGCTGACGATTTCGCCGGTCTGACCGGCAATGCCGACAAAGCCTTCGACAAGTACGTCGCTGTAGAGGAACGCACCGATGGTCGTGGTCCAAATGTAGCCTTGCGAGGTTCTGTGCTCCTCGCCGTAGCGCAAACCGGCTTGGAGGCGGATCGAGTAGCCGTCGTCAAGGCCGAGCGTGCCGGGCGTTGCCGTACCGGGTGTGCCCGGATCGTTCGGATCCAGCCGGATGTCGGTAAAGACGGCATTGCTTCGATCGTTGCTGAAGTCGGTATGTGAGTAACGAATGCCGGCCATCGGCGCGATCCACGAGTGCGCCGTCAGGTCGTGCCGATACTCGGTCGTGGCGGCAACGGTGAAGGTCGTAACGTCCGCGCTGCCCGACTGTTGGCCGATATCCGAAAGAACGCCGTCGTTTCCGTTGGCAAAGTTGCCGCACGTCTGTGTGAGCGTGCTCGATGCGCTGAGATCGAAGAAGTCGGCCTTGAAAGCGAGGCTGCTCATCCATGGTCCGCTTACGCTTGAGATGTAGGCTCCGATGAACGGCCCGTCGATCTCTTGCTCGCTGTTGGTGCGGGCGTAGTCGGTATCGAGAGTGCCGTCACCGCTTTCGTCGGTTCTGAATATCGTGTCGCTGAAATCGCTTTTCGTGTGGCTGTAGCCGGAGAAGAGACCATACTGGATCGCTCCAGAACCCCTTGGCACCGTCCAGTCGGCGCCAATCACGCCGCCGCCGGTGTACGATTTGCGATCCGGGTTTTCCTGATTTCCTGGGGCAAGATTGTCGTGCTTTTCGTAGTCGAAGAAGCCCTGTGCCCAAACCGCTGTCGTCCGGCTGGTGCCAGGAACCTCGGCCACGCCGTAGTCGTCCTTGAGGCTGCCGCCACCGGAGCTATACGTTTGAGGTGATGCGGAAGCCGCTTTTTTTGCCGGCTGGGCCTTTGTCGTTGATGTACCGCTTGCGCCGCTCGTGGCGGCGGATGATGACGCACTCGATGCTTGCGCGGCCGCCTGCGATGCGGCGGGAGGGGGCGGTGGTGCCGCCGTGGAGGCATCGGCAACTGTCAGAAGTTGCTCCTGAGTCGCGACGCCGCGTTTGCGGATCTGCTCGAGAACCTGTGTCGTTGAAGCTTCGGTAACCGAAATCGAGGGCGGGCCGGAGCCGCCGCCGCCGACCGCCGGTGTGCCGCAGACCGCGTTGGCGGCCGTGACGGACCAGCTGGTTGCAAGCCCGAGGCTGCACAGACGAATTATTTGAGAGGCCGTCGAGACCTGCCGCATGAGTATCGCTCCAGCAATATTGGATTGAGCCGCAAACCCTGGGCTCGGTCGTTACGCGGGAACGCTACGGAGACGGAAAGACGCGATTCGCTATATCAAACGGTAGTGAACGCTACTGTTAGAGTCGAGATTTTCGCTCCCCAATCCAAAGGGGCGCGCACCGGGGCTCTCTTCGTGTTGCAACAGCGCTACAGTTTCTGAACCCGGCTCGGGGTGGCGACTTTGGGCGCCGCCGGTCACCGGAAGAAGTCGAGCCATGACAAGACGATCTCACGCGGGTTCTCGTCAAAAAGTTTTGTTGGCAGGACAATTTCGAAGTAGCCGGGCCTTTCCGACTTCGACCCGTACTCGCCACCGATCGTTGCGGGCGCCCAGTATGGATTTTCGGTCGTGATAACCGACTCACCGTCGGCAGTGCCGAGCGAGACCGTGGTGCGACGATCGGAATGGCTCGCGATAGACCATTGGATCTCCACGGCTCGGTTGCCGGCCTTGAAGGTTTCGAGGCCGGCAAGATGGAGGCGAACGCGAATTTCGGCGGGCCACTCCGCCTCCTGACGTCGGAGCGTTGCCCGGTCGATGCCGCTCGGAGAGACAACGTCGACGATCACGCGCTGCCCGGTCCGCGTCAGCGTGATTCGCGTATCGCGCTTGTCTGCTTCCACCGCAACCCCATTGGCGGACAATGCAAGTGATTGAGGAATCACATCAGTCGACGCGAGCGGCACGACCACCAGCGCCGCGAAAATCATGCAAATACGTGTAGGCGTCAGAACCAATGGCAACCGGAAAAAGTACTGGAGCGGGCGAAGGGAATCGAACCCTCGTATGCAGCTTGGGAAGCTGCCGTTCTACCATTGAACTACGCCCGCCTGCGGACTGTCGTCTAGCATGGCAATGAAGGCAGGCAAAGCGCGGGCGAGCGACGTCGCCCGGCCCGCACTTTGCTCGCCTGGGTGCGCTCCTAACGCTTGGCCAGGAGGTCCCTGATCTCTTTTAGGTAGATCTCGGTCTGCGTCGGCCCGGGCGGCGCGGCTGCCGCCGCCGGTTTCTTCATGCTGTTGACCGCCTTGATGACTAGGAAGATCGCGAAGGCGGTGATGGCGAACTTGATCAAGGCATTGAGGAACAATCCGTACCTTATGAGCACCGGGTCCGTTGGGGTCGGGATGCTGACCGCCAGGCTGGAAAAGTCGATGCCGGCCAGAAGATAGCCGATTGGCGGCATGACGATATTGTCGACCAGGGTGCTGACGATCGGCGCGAAGGCGGCACCCATGATGACGCCAACCGCGAGGTCGAGCACGTTGCCCCGCATGGCGAATTCTTTGAATTCATCAAGCACTTTCATTTTGGCAGTCCCTTTCTGGCGGCATCTCTTGCGTGGGGTGAGGCCCCGGTACACGAGCCGTGGACAGGCGGGATCGCCAACCCTCGACTCGGCGGCGGCGAGCCTATGGGATACATGCGGAGGCCACAATCACTGGCAAAGATGCTAAAGACTTATGCTAACTTCGAAATCGGGCGAGCCGCCGTGGGGCCGGGCCTCAGTTTGCGCAGCTGTTGGATTTCGGCTGCAGGCGTGACGGGAGACAGTCGCTTCAATGATCGAGCGCAAGGAACGCAAGCCGTATTGGCGGCATACGAAGTGGCAGGTGCTCGCCAGCCTCATTCCCTTCGTTGCTGTCGCGATCGTGTTGCCCTTGTATTCCGATCAACTCAATACCAACCGGTTCCTCGGCTTCCCGCTTGGCTACTTCCTGGCCGCCCACGGCTTTTTCGTCGTCGCGCTCATCACGGTTGCCAGTTACGTGAACCGCCAGAACGCCATCGATCACTGGCACGGCGCGAACGAGGACACTTGAGACATCCGCATGGCCTTCAGCGCGCGCGCCCGGCTCGCCAATCCACGTCTTGGCACCTATTTCGGAATTTTCGCGGCGCTGTTTGTGTCGCTGTTCCTGCTTGTTCTCGTTCTTGAGCAGTTGCAGCTCGATGACGCGCGCTTACGGCTCGCGCTCTTTGTCGGTCCGCTACTCATCTACATGGGCATTGGGCTCGCGACCACGACGAGCGATATAACCGGCTATTTCGCGGCCGGGCGGCGCGTGCCTGCTGGCTATACCGGGCTACTGCTCGGCGTATCGGCGCTGGGAGCCACATTCCTGGTGACAGGAAGTGGTGCGTTCTTTTTTGCGGGCTTCGATGCGCTCGTCCTGTTGATGGGCGTCCTTTCGGGCTTCGTGATGATGGCGATCGCGCTCGCGCCATTCTACCGGAAGTTCGGAGCCTTTACGGTCGCGAGTTATCTGGGACGCCGTTTTGAGAGCAAGGGGCTGCGGATCGTTGCTGCCGTGATTTCGGTCGTTCCGATGCTGCTGGTTCTGTCGGCCGAGCTTCATCTCGGCGTGGGGATGGCGCAGCGGCTGTCCGGCATGGAGCCTGGCGTGTTGATCGCGCTTCTTGTCGTCACCATTGTCGTCTGCTGCGCGCCGGGGGGCAAGCGCTCCTACACATGGACGGGCGTGGCGCAAGCACTGGCCGTATTTCTGGCGCTGCTCACGGTCGCGACTGTCGTATCGGTTCTGACGACGAGCCTTCCCATCCCGCAGCTGGCCAACGGTCCAATGGTGCGTAGCTTGGTGCGGAACGAGATCGCGCAGGGCCTGCCTGCGGTCAGCGTGTGGCCACTCGCCTTCGGCCTACCGGAAGAAGGCATGGCTGTACTCTCCAAGCCCTATACGCAGCCCTTTGGCGCAATCGGACGCATCGGTTTTTTGATGGGAACCATCGCGATCGCGACCGGCATTGCGGCGGCGCCGTGGCTCCTGCCGCGGGTCGCCGCGGCGCCGAGCGTTTATGAAGCGCGCAAATCGCTCGGGTGGGCGACGGCGTTTGCCGGCCTCGCGCTGCTCACGATTTCCTCGATCGCCGTTTTTATGCGCGATGGGGTGCTCGACGTCGTCATGAGCGACCGGATTGGGCCGTTGCCGCAGTGGTTGTTCGACGCCGCGAATGCCGGATACGTCGCTTTCGACGCGGCGGCAACGCGCCTGTCTTTCGATGCGATCCGGTTCGATCGCGATAGCGTGCTTTTCATGTTACCGGTCGCGATGGGGCTGCCGCAGGCCTTCACCTACCTGCTGATTGCCGGCGGACTGGCGGCGGCGCTGGTGACGGCGAGTGCTACCGTCGTTTCGCTCGCGGCCGTGTTATCGGAGGACGTCGTGCAAGGGCTATCGTGGGAGCCTGGTTCGCGGGACGGGCGCGTCTGGACGATGCGGGCCTTTGTCGGGATCGCCGCGATCTGCGGTGCGATGCTGACCATCATGGCGCCGACGGATCCGTTGCGGCTTGTGCTATGGGCATTGTCACTCACGGGCTCTAGCCTGTTTTCGGTGATGTTCCTGTCGATCTGGTGGAAGCGGCTTACGTCGCTTGGCGCAGTGGCAGGCGTGATCGGGGGCTTTGCGACAGCGGCGCTTGCGATATTCGCTAGCGAAGCGGGCATCATCGGGCTGCCGAGCGCGGTTGCCGGTATTATCGGGCTTCCCGTCTCGTTGGCTCTCAGCCTCGCTCTCAGCGTCATGTTCCCCGAGACCAGCCGTCACACGCTCGAAGTCGTGCGCGATATCCGTGTGCCGGGTGGCGAGATCATCTACGATCGCGAAATGAAGCGGCTGCAGCTTCGGCGCCAGGCGCGGTCCTGATATAGGCTAAGCTTGAGGACCGCGCTTTAGTATCGACGTGCCCCGCATGACCATTCGAGACCGTCTCGACCTTTATGCCCCCATTACGCCGTATCGCGAGCATCGGCTCGCCGTTGGCCAGGGGCATCATGTGCATGTTGAAGAGTGCGGCAACCCATCGGGTATTCCCGTCGCCATCGTGCACGGCGGCCCCGGCGGCGGATGCAGCCCGACGATGCGCCGCTTCCATGATCCGCGCAAATACCGGATCGTCCTGTTTGATCAGCGCGGGTGCGGGCGGTCAACTCCGCACGCTTCTATCGAACACAACACGACGCAGCACCTCGTGGCCGACATGGAGCTGATCCGAGCAACGCTTGGCATCGAGCGCTGGCAACTGTTTGGAGGTTCATGGGGTTCGTCGCTAGCGCTGGCCTACGCGATCGCGCATCCGGAGCGCGTGATGGAAATGATCCTACGCGGCATCTTCCTGGTGACGACGGCCGAACTCAAATGGTTCTACCAGGAGGGGTGCAGCTGGATTTTTCCCGAGGCGTTCGCCGACTTCCAACGGATCATTCCGGAATCTGAGCGCGGCGACATGATCTCGGCCTATCACAAGCGACTGACTTCGGGCGATCACGCGACCCTATCAACGGCCGCTCGAGCGTGGAGTACATGGGAGGGCACGGCCTTGTCGCTCCTGCCCGATATGGAGCGTGTGGCGCGTTTTGGCGTCGAGACGTACGCACTGGCGTTCGCACGTATCGAGAGCCATTACTTCGTCAATGGCGGTTTCTTCGCAAGCGACGGTGAGCTGCTGGTGCAGGCCCATCGCTACGCTGACATACCCGGCGTTATCGTTCATGGTCGCTATGATGTGGTGACGCCGGTTAGAAGCGCGTTCCGGCTGCACGGCGTCTGGCCTGCAAGCGAGCTGCACGTGGTGGCCGATGCAGGTCACGCCATGACGGAGCCGGGCATCGTGCACGAGCTTGTCCGCGCAACGCGGCGGTTCTCGTCGGCGTTGTCCTAGAGCTGCTTGGGTGGCGTGGTGCTTTCCTCATCGGGGGCAGGCGGCGGCGCGGGAGGAGACGGCAAAGGTTCGTCGAGCCTGCGGATCCGGTCGCGGAACTTTTTGAAGATGCGCTCGACGTAATCGAACGCCTGATCGACCTCTTCCTCAGTCGGCAGCTGCGACTTCGGCACCGGCGGTCCATTGCCAACGCCTGGGCTTTCCTCGATGTTTTTTAGCGCTTCCTCCAGCGCTTTCACGCGCGACTTAAGCTCATGGTTTTCTGCCTCGACGGCGTCGCGCGGGGCGTTCGTCGCCGCGGTCCGGTCGTCCACGGACTCACACGTCCATTCTTCACCCCTGCGGGCGCACATGGCCACCGCGCCCGTTTGTTTGTCGAGCCGTAGGAAGCCACCCTCCACCGGAGACATCTCATATCTCGCGTCGCTCGAAGGTGGCGTCTGGGCCGATGCTGCGCCAGCCGACAGTCCGAGGACGAGCAGCGTGACGACCGGCAATCGGGATTGGATTGGCATTCCAGCGCGCTCCGCTCTTGGCTTTTCTCTTTCGGTGCCGTCATAGCTCGCGAGTGTGGCAACACGCTGCGACTTTCGTGGACGCGAATCAGCACCCGAATCGATCGGCGATGTTACGGCTGCCGGCCTCGCTGATCGACTTTTAACATGTTGATTTGTCTATATAATGTTCCTGATCGGATTGCCTTAACCCGCTATTTACTGGGCGCCGTCACCTTCGTCCACAGCTTGCATTGTGCCGCGTCCGGCTTTGAACCCGCATTCATTGCGCGGAAGGACGCTCGCAAAAAGCGACCTCGCGATGATCGTGCGAGGTCTGTCCGGGCATGGACCGCACCGCCCGGAGGGTACCATGTCACATCCTTTCGCCGATGAAGGCGATTCCGCGTACAGCCGCGGAACCGAGCCAATGCGCGCGGCCGGTGCCGACGAACTGCAGGATTTGCTGAGCACAATCGTCGATCAGCTTGCTGATGCCGACCGCCGCCACGGCGAGACGTTGACCCAGATGCAGGAACGGCTCGACGGGATCGGGCGCGAAGCACAGGCTCTGCGCGAGCGGTTCCCCGAGCAATTCGCGGAGGCGTTCGATCGCATCGAGACGGGCATGGCGGAAATGTCGGCGCGCATCGTGGACGCGCAATCGCAGAGGATGTCCGACATTGAAGCGGCGGGAATGGGCGATGCGTCGGCACCTCTCGCGCCGCCCGCAACTATGGGTTCACCCGCGGTTCTGCGCTCGGCGGTCGAAGCGGATGGGGTGGGTTCTGCACGATCGAACGAGGCGCGACTTCCTGCTGGCGTCGACACGTTCGATGTCATCGAGTCAAGCGTTTCTGGAAAGGTGGATGATCCCTGGGATAACCACGCTGCCGATACGCTCGCCAGCTTTTACGCGTCAGGCGAAAATTTCTACGGCGCCGGTTTGACTCCGCCGGTCGAGGTGGTTCATCAGCCAACATCGCAAGCGGCGGTGATTTATCCGTCGACCCCTTTTAGTACGGATCAGGCTTGGCTTGAGGCCCGCTTTGCCGAGATTGCAGCCAAGATCGAGCAGTCGCTTGCGGAAATTCGTCCCGACCACGGTTTCTTTGCGCTTGGGCAGCGCTTCGATCAGCTTGAGATGAACCTCGGCAGGTTTATTGATGATGTCGCTCGCGGTAGCGACACCGAGAACCTGAGCGAAATTCGCAGCCACATCGGTGATGTTGCACGGCATCTCGAGCAGGCGCATCGGCAGCTGACGCGTCTTGATGCAATCGAGGAGCAGCTCGGTTCGATCACGGCGCGTCTTGATGACGTGCATCGTGTCGCAATGCAATCTTCGGAAGGCACCGACGATACGCCTGCTCCGGTCGACGTCTCGGAGCTTGCGCGCGTCGCGGCGCAAGAAGCGGCCAAGACGTTCGCCGAACTGAATGCCCTTTCGGAGCGTGACAATATTCGTCCGATGCTTGAACGCATGATGGCGGAGAGTCATCAGAGTGGGGAGAACACGGCGACACTGCTTGACACCATTCAGCAGGCGATGATCCGGCTGCTCGATCGCGTCGATGCACTGGAAATGGCAAAGCGCTCCGTTGCGTCGCCGTCGCATTCGGCGCCTCCGGCCGTTTCGTTCAATCCGGCCAGGCACTTTGTGCCGACCCCGCCGCCATCCGCGTTCGAAATTCAAAGCGCGCCGATTCCGCCTGTTCCGACCGCGGCCATTGACGCCGAGTTGGAAGATCTGCTCGAGCCGGTCGCGGGCGAGTTTCAGCCGCCGTTGACCAGTCCGCCGGTCCGGCAGCGCCACGATTTCGTGGCCGACGCGCGTCGCGCGAGGATGCGGCTCGAAAGCGAGACTATGGCGGCCGAGGCAGCAAAGAGGCCTGCTGTGGCCAGCGAAATGGCCAGGGATGCCGGGCTCAAGCCGCAACCGGTGGCGTCTGGCGCCGGAGCGGCGAAGGCATCTTCCACCGACTCTAAGAAGCCGGCATCAGGAAGCGCCAAGAAGACAATTATATCTCAGCCGAAGAGCGCCGGGCCGTCTGCGCCATCCTTGCGGCTAGTCGTGGTCGCTGTGCTGGTCTTGGCGGCGCTTGCCGGGCTGTGGGTCACCTCAGCTACCAAGGGGCGCGCGCCCGCAATCGACAAGAGCCATTCGAGCGGTTCGGTTCCGCTGTCGGAGGATGCGCTGCCGGAGCTTCCGAGTGTCGGCGAACCCGCCAAGAGCGCGCCGCGCGGCGGCTTGGAACTAAGGGACGGGACGCGCGGTGAGATTGTTCCCGGCAACGTCAGGGTCGGCTCGTCGGACCATCCAATGCTGGGCGTCGCGGTCGACACGAGCAAACCGCTCACGGCGGAGGATTTGCAGAGATCGCGCCGGCAACAGGCGATGGCTGGCCTGTCGGGACAGCTTGGAGATGCCGCAGCCTTTGCAACAAGGGACCTGGTTACGCCGGCTTCGCTTGTTCCGGACACGCCGAACGTACGGGATGCCGCGCGCGAGGTCGATGCTGCGGTACGTAACGGCGAATTGGCGGTTTCGACTCCGCTCGACCTGCCGCCGGCGACGGTCGGACCTCTGTCGTTGCGGCTCGCCGCAGCGAACGGCGACCCATCGGCGGCCTTTGAGGTCGGCTCGCGAATGGCAGAAGGCAAAGGTACGACGCAGAGCTTTGCGGATGCTGCAAAGTGGTACCTGAAAGCGGCGTCGCGCAACTTTGTGCCCGCTCAGTATCGGCTCGGCACGCTTTATGAGCGCGGGCTGGGTGTCGGTGCGGACGCGGGCCGGGCGCAGGTCTGGTACAAGCGCGCCGCGGAACAGGGCAACATCAAGGCCATGCACAACCTGGCGGTGTTGAGCGCCAATCAGTCGAACGGTTCACCCGACTATACGACGGCCGCGCACTGGTTCGCAGAGGCGGCGCAACGCGGCTTGCGGGACAGCCAGTTCAATCTCGCGGTTCTCTACGAGAACGGACTTGGCGTCGAGAAAGACATGAAGCAGGCATTCAAGTGGCTGTCGCTGGCGGCAAGCGGCGGTGACAGCGATGCCGTTCGCCGTCGTGACGTCCTGCGCGGTAAGCTTACGGCGGCGGAAATGAGCGAAGCGGAAGTCCTGATTGCTATATGGAGGCCGACGCCTCCGGATCCGGCTGTGAATGACGCGCGTGCTGCCGGAGAAGCTTGGAAAAAATCAGCGGGATAAATTCGCATCAGGATCCAATTTCCGGTCGGTGGCTGTGCATGCCGGGGGTGGCATCGCGCGGGCGCTCGACTATCATGAGAGCGAGGCACGTTTCGTCCGCGATTTTTGGAGGAAACGGGCCGCGGTAGCTTTTGTCGGATCGCATCCGCGACCTGACACATTGCGTGCGGTGCTCGGAGCTCGGGGCAGGCTGAATGCATCTTTATCTGCCGATCGCCGAAATGTCGGTGCCGGTTCTCGTATTTCTCAGCCTTGGTACGGCGCTCGGGTTCTTGTCAGGACTTTTTGGCGTTGGCGGCGGTTTCTTGCTGACGCCGCTGCTCATCTTTCTCGGCATCCCGCCGGCAGTCGCCGTCGGTACCGGTTCGGCGCACGTGGTGGCGACCTCCGTTTCGGGTGCCATTGCACACTTCAGGCGCAACAGCGTCGATATCCGCATGGGCCTCGTGATGCTCGGCGGCGGCCTCATCGGGACCGTTATCGGAGTTGAGGCGGTACGGTCGCTGCGCAAAGCCGGTATGTTCGATCTCGTCGTCTCGCTCAGTTATGTGACGTTCCTTGGCGTGATCGGCACCCTGATGCTGGTTGAAAGTTTTGCGAGCTTGCGCCGAAGCGTGGCGGCCCCGGGTTCTTCGACGCTTCGTAAATCGGGCCAACACACGCTCGTCGACAGGCTGCCCTTTAAACTGCGCTTTCCGAGGTCGAAGCTTTATATCAGTGTGCTGCCGCCGGCGATCGTGGGCATGTTCGTCGGCGTGATGGCGGCAATCATGGGTGTCGGCGGCGGATTTGTCGTCATTCCCGCGATGATTTATTTGCTGCGCATGCCGACTTCTGTCGTGGTCGGAACTTCGCTGTTTCAGATCGTCTTCGTGGCTGCATTGGCAACGGTGCTGCATGCGGTTCAGAATGGGTCGGTCGACGTCGTGCTTGCGGCACTCCTCATCGCCGGGGGCGTCTTCGGGGCGCAGTTTGGCTCGATGGCGGGCAGCCGTCTCAAGGGCGAGCAGATGCGCCTGCTGCTTGCGGTGCTCGTGCTGATCGTCGCTGTGCGCATGGCCTACGATCTGGTTGCGACGCCGGATGAGCTCTTTTCATTCGGACCACTGCCGCGAGGGCAGCAATGAGGTCCAGCCGATTGATCGTCGGATTGCTCGTGTTGCTTGTCTCGGAAGCGGCCGCCGCTCAGCAGGTACCCGAGTCGGTTGAAGCCGATGTTTCCACGCGGTCGGTTTCAATCACTTCGAGCTTCACGGGAACGGAGATCGTCGTGTTTGGCACGGTCGAGAACAGCCGTCAGCCAAGCGCGGAAGCAGGAACGTACGATGTGGTGGTTGTGGTGGAGGGCACACCATCACCGGTCGTCGTGCGCCGAAAGAGTAGGGTCGCGGGCCTTTGGATGAACACGAAGCAGGTGCGCTTTGCTTCGTTCCCGAGCTATTACGCCATTGCTTCGACGCGGCCGATCGAGGACTTCGCGGAAGGCACCGTGCTCACAGATAATCAGATCGGGTTCGAGCACGTGCGCATGATGCCCGCGGGTTCGGGACGCATGACGCCGACCGATCCCAAGGAGATCGACGAATTTCGTACGGCCGTTGTGCGCTTGAAGAAGCGCGACCATCTCTATCAGACGTCCGATTTCGGCGTCACGTTCATCGGGAGGAGCCTTTTCCGCGCGACCATCACATTGCCACCCAACATTCCGGTTGGGCCACTGGTTTCGCGCGTCTACCTCATCAAGGACGGCAAGGTCTTGAGCCACTACACCAGCACGGTGACGATGGAGCGCGAAGGCATCGAGCGCTATCTGCACGACAGAGCCAACAAGAAGCCGGTTCTCTACGGCCTCATTACCGTCCTGATGGCCGCAAGCGCCGGTATTGCTGCCGCGTTGGTATTCCGGCGACGAACGTAACTCAGTCGTCTCGCAGAAGGCGAGGCGCGACGGGATAGAGCCCTTCCTGGCCGAGCATCCAAACGGACAGGCCGTCGGCCGGAAATAACGGTTCGAAAGCGCTATCGAGGATATTGAGACCGCCGGTCAGAGCGCCGAAGGCGGGAAGGATCAGGCGCAGGCCGTTGCCGACGAAGCAGGGTCGTCGCAAGGACGTGCCGTGCATGACGAGGCGTGCGGCGGGGTGCATGTGGCCGGCGATTTCGTGCGTTATCGTGCCAAAGCGCGGCTCGTGGTGCAGGGTGAGGCCTTCGACGGTAATGGAAGCGCGCACGTGGCCGCTGAGTTCGGCGTCTATCTCAGGATCGTGGTTGCCGGTAACCCAGATCCATTCCCTGTCGTCCTGCAACATGCGCAGGATATCGAGATCGTCCTTGTGCATACGACGCTTCGCGCCGCCATCGTGCAGGCTGTCGCCTAGGGCGATCACGGTATCGGGGTTGTACGCGTCGATCGCGATCGCAAGTTTCGTGAGGGTCGCACGCGTATCATATGGTGGAAGAAGCTGGCCGGTCTCGGCGTAGCTTGAGGCTTTCTCGAAGTGAAGATCGGAAACGATCAGGGCCTTTTCAGCCGGCCAATAAAGTGCGCCCGATTTGTGCGCGCGCAGTGCCTTGCCACAGATGATCACCGGTTGGTCGACGCAATCGTGCAGTCCCAGGCGTTCCGGCTGAAGCAGGCCCATCGCTCAGTCTTCCCCCATCGCTTCGCGCACCAGATCCTCGGCAGCCTCGCGCAAAATGGCGTCATGCGCTTGGCCGTAGACCTGTTCCCGGCCGATCTCCAGCAGCACGGGCACGGCCAGCGGAGACACGCGTGCTAGTGGTTGATGCCTGATTCGGCCTTTTATACGGGCGAGAAACTCACTGAGACGGCGGATGTCCAGGAGCCCTGTGGCCGCGTCCGCCCATGCGGCCTCCAGCAGCAGATGTTCGGGGTCGTGGCGGCGTAGGACATCGTAGATCAGGTCCGTTGACATCGTGACCTGTCGTCCCGACTTCACCTTGCCGGGATGCCGGCGTTCAATCAAACCGGCGACAACGGCCGCTAGGCGGAATGTCCGCTTCATTACACTGCTCTCGGCGAGCCAGGCATCGAGATCGTCGCCCAGCATGTCCTCCTCGAACAGGGCGTCGAGCGTCAAGTGCTTGTTGGCGATGAGTGCGGTGATATCGCCGCGTCCCCAGATCGAAAGCGCATAATCGTTGGCGACAAAGCCGAGCGGATGGGCGCCTGCGCGGTCGAGCCTTCGTGTCAGCAGCATGCCGAGTGTCTGGTGTGCAAGCCGGCCCTCGAACGGGTAGGCGACGAGGTGATGGCGGTTTCCGCGCGCGAACGTTTCGACCAGCACGTCGTCGGGTCCCGGAATGATCGAGCGTTCCTGCTGCAGGCAAAGCCAGTCGGAAACAGGAGCGGGAAGGTTTCTCCAGGCGCGTTGGTCCGACAGCATGTGACGAACGCGCCTTGCCAGATGGGTCGAGAGCGGAAAGCGGCTGCCGCCATAGCTCGGGATCATCGGGTCTTCGGAATTTGCGCGGGACACGAATACCTCGGTATCGCGCAGCCCTTCGAAGCGCAGCACTTCGCCGGCGAATACGAACGTGGCGCCTGTTGGCAGCGCTTCGACGAACGCCTCATCCACCTCGCCGAGGATACGGCCGCCGACGCGCGCGGCCGTTCTCGCCTTGGATGCTACGAGGCGCACCTTCAGCATCGGAGAGTCGACGATCGTTCCGACATTGAGCCGGTACTGCTGGGCAATGCGCGGGTTGGCCACGCGGAGGTGGCCATCAGCAGTTGGTTTCAGCTTGGCAAAACGGTCGTAGGCTTTGAGTGCGTAGCCGCCGGTCGCCACGAAATCGACGGTTCGGTCGAACTGGCGCTTGGAGAGCGTCGCGTAGGGCAGCGCTGTGCGCACCTCGCGGTAGAGATCGTCTGGTGAGAATGGTTTCTGGCAGGCCATGCCAAGGACGTGTTGCGCTAGAACATCGAGTGCGCCGGAGCGCGACATGACCGCGTCCTGTGCGCCAGCGATCGCGGCATCGAGCGCGGCGCGGCATTCGAGAACTTCGAAGCGGTTTCCCGGCACCAGAATTGCGCGTGATGGTTCGTCGAGGCGGTGGTTCGCACGACCGATACGCTGAAGCAGACGGCTTGCACCCTTTGGCGCACCAAGGTGGATTACGAGATCGATGTCGCCCCAGTCGATGCCGAGATCGAGCGTCGAGGTGGCGACGACCGCGCGCAACTTGCCCGCGGCCATGGCGGCCTCCACCTTTTTGCGCTGGGCCGTTTCCAGCGAGCCGTGATGGAGTGCGATCGGCAGATCGTCGTCATTGATGTGCCAAAGCTCTTGAAAGGCGTATTCCGCCTGCATTCGCGTGTTGACGAACACGATGGTCAGGCGATGGTCGCGGATGGTTCGGTAAACCTCGTGCATGGCGTAGCGCGAAGTATGTCCGGACCAGGGGATATCGCTTTCGGCTTCGAGGATTCGTACGTCCGGCCTGGCACCGCCGGTCACGGTCACGAGCTTTGCAAGCTTCGTTATCGTGTCGGGTTCGTCTTGCGCCATGAGGTAGCCACGCAGTTCACTTGGCCGCGCGACGGTCGCTGAAAGTCCGATGACCATAAGGTTTGGCGCGAGACAGCGCAGCCGCGCCAGGTTCAGTGCCAGCAGATCACCGCGCTTCGATGCGGCAAGAGCGTGCAGTTCATCGAGGATGACGGTGTCCAACCCCGAGAACAGATGCGGCGCATCGGGGTGGCTCAGGAGGAGCGCGACCTGTTCTGGGGTTGTCAGGAGAATGTCGGGGGGATGGGAGCGCTGCCGCTGTTTGCGCGCCACGCTCGTATCGCCG
Source organism: uncultured Hyphomicrobium sp. (assembly GCA_964651805.1). Lineage (GTDB taxonomy): Bacteria > Pseudomonadota > Alphaproteobacteria > Rhizobiales > Hyphomicrobiaceae > Hyphomicrobium_B. The sequence continues at coordinate 657,960 of CAZYXX010000002.1, forward strand.
GAGCGGGTTTCGGTGCGGATTTTCAAACCCATCTCTTCGATGGGCGCGGTCAGGTTGCGCGCAACGTCGGTCGCGAGCGCCTTGAGTGGCGAAATGTAGAGGGTCGATAGCCGGCCGTGCTGGCGCCTGGCGCCTCCTTCCGAGAGACGGATCAGAGTTGGCAGGAAGCCTGCGAGTGTCTTGCCGGCGCCGGTGGGTGCGATGAGAAGCGTTGAGTGTCGTTTTCGCGCAGCGTCGATCAGGGCGATCTGATGCGGGCGTGGCTGCCACCCACGACGCCGAAACCAAGCCGCGAATTGAAGCGGCGGGCCGAGTTCCTTGGCGTCTCCGGCATTCTTCGGTTCGCGTTGCGTGCGCCGGCGAGGCAGGGCCGTCATGTGAGTTGGTGTGCGCTTGGCGCGGCTTGGTGCCTCGTCATTGCTCGTCGCAGTGTGGTAAGGGATCGCCGGTTGTGAAGCATACTTCGATCCTATGCCCGACGGAGCCGGAAATATGAATTTACGAGATTTTCTTGGCGGTCATCCGGCTGCTGTGGCGGTTCGACTGGCGATCATCTCGATCCTTATCGGCCTCCTGTTGTCGTTCTTCGGCGTCACGCCGTGGAACTTCTTCGAGGTGCTCGATCGCTTGGCCCGTAGCATCTACGATCTGGGCTTTGGGGCGGTACAGGCGGCTTTGGAATACCTGATCCTTGGTGCGATGGTGGTCGTGCCGATATGGCTCATCTTGCGATTTCTTCGGGCACGTCCGAGGCCACCGGCCGATTAGTTAGCGGGTCCCTGTTAGACCAGTGGCTCAGCCGCCCACTGCTCGGCGCTACGGCCGCGCAGTTCAGCGAGGCTTACGGCGTTCGCGCGGCGCACTTCTTCCGCCAGATGCTTTTTAATCGCACCAATTAGGCCCGGCCCCTCGTAGACAAGTCCGGTATAGAGTTGGAGCAGCGAAGCACCCGCCTCGATCTTGGCAAGAGCGGATTGCGGGCTGTCGATACCGCCGATGCCGATCAAGGGTACGGTGCCGCGGGTTTCTTTATAGACGCGGGCGAGCATGGCGGTTGAACGGCGGAATGCGGGACGGCCCGACAAGCCGCCCGTCTCGCGAGCCAGTGGGCTTGTTAGTCCGGCGCGTGACAATGTCGTGTTGGATATGGCGATGCCATCCACGGCATGGGCCATGAGCCGTTCGCAGATGGGCGCGATGTCATCCTCGGCAATGTCGGGTGCAAGCTTGACGATGATCGGGCGGCGCGTTGCGTCGGCTGCCACCAGATCCGCGCGTGATGTCATGATGCGCGCCAGAAGTTCGTCCAGAGCGGCGGGTGCCTGGAGGTCGCGGAGTCCCGGCGTATTGGGCGAGGAGACGTTGATGGTGAAATAGCTGGCGACGGAATTGAACGTTTGTACGCCGAGCACGTAGTCGGCCGACCTGTCCGTGCTGTCTTTATTTGCGCCGATATTGACACCGACGATGCCGTTGCGTTGGCGCGCGCGCATACGGCGCAAGGTTGAGTCATGGCCGGCGTTGTTGAAGCCGAGCCGATTGATCAACGCCCGATCTTCTACGAGCCGGAAAACGCGTGGCTTCGGGTTTCCGGCCTGAGGCTTAGGCGTGACGGTGCCGATCTCGGCGAAACCACATCCCATGCCGAGCACAGCATCTGGCACGCGGGCGTCCTTGTCGTAACCTGCCGCGATGCCAAGCGGATTTGGAAACTCGAGACCGAAGACGCATTGTGCGAGAACGGGATCGTCTCGGCCGAGACTGCGCGGATAAATCCCTGTTTCCAATGCTTTTAGTGTTGCTTCGTGGGCGTCCTCGGGCGACAGCGCAAAGAGCACCGGGCGCAAAAACTGGTATGCGCTGGTCAGCACGTGAGCCATTCGGAAGGTACTTCCGCCTCCCCGTTGGGACCTGTGGGTATGGCGCGGCTCCAAAGCGCAAGCGTCGTGGGTAGCTCTCCGTAGTAGTGGGGAAAAAGATCGCCGCCGCGAGATACTTCCCAGGTGAGGCTCGGCGAAAGTGCGTCGGCGTCAAAGGCGATCAGCAGCAGATCAGACCTAGCCCGGAAATGCTTTGCGAGCGTGCTGCCAACCTGATGAGCGTCAGAAAGATGGATGAACCCGTCGTGACGATCATCGGCCGAGCCGGAATAGCTGCCATGTGTCCGCGCGGCATCCCAATCCGGCCGGGCTGCGATCTTGTAGACGCGGTGCATGCCGTTCCGACTCTGTTCGACGGATATCGTCGCTGGCCAACACTCAGTAAGGGCACGACAAAATTCGCGCGTCGACCGTGCCAAAACTTCAGTGCGGCGCTCTACGCGGAACAGTTTGTTTTCGCAAGGTGATAATTGAACTCACACGGCCTGCAGCCTGTGTTACTGTTTTGTTGTTGGCTTGCCGTACGGCCGACACACACGTGCTCATTGCGGGGGACTACGCGTTTTGTCATTTCCAACGGCTTCTTTCAGCATTGCGGAACTTCTATCTAGCCCATTCTTGCTGAACATTCCGGTCTACCAGCGGCCATACTCGTGGGGCCGCGAACACGTCGAGCAGCTTTTCGACGATCTGCTCGAGGCGTCCGGACTTGCGGTGCAAGATGACGCTGATCCGGGCTACTTCCTGGGCACCATCCTGCTCATGGATGCGCCGGGCAATGTGACGGCCAAGCTCACAGCCAAGCTGTCGCCGCGCGAATTCGACGTCGTCGATGGCCAGCAAAGGCTTGCCTCGTTGTTGACGTTGTTTGCGGTCTTGCGCGACCTCGAAAAGGACACACGCAAGCCAGTCGGCAAGCGCGTCAATCCGATGCTTTTTGCGCAGTTGGGCTCGCGCTTTTTTCGGACCGAGCGTCCGCGGTTGCATCTTGCGGGCGCGGACCAGGCACTCTTTGAGCAGAGCATCATGGCGCCGGGCAGCAGCGTTGCGATGGCTGCAACAGTTCAGCAGGATCTGCCACTGCTTGTTGCGCGCGATCTTTTTAGGGCATTGTCCGAGGAACTCAGCGAAGTCGATCGCAGGAAGCTTTGCGATTTCATCGCTGACCGCTGCCATGTCATCGTGATCGTCAGTCACGATATCGACCGGGCGCACCGGACGTTCGTGGTGTTGAACGAGCGCGGAAAAAAACTTCAAAAGAACGATATCCTGAAAGCCGATCTGCTCAGCAGGCTGCCGGAACCGCGCGTTTTGGCGGCGGTCAGTGAGTGGGATTCCACCAGCCAGATGCTGGGCGATGACTTCGAGCAGTTCTTCGCGCACCTGCGCACCGTCTATGGCTATTCGCGGCCGCAGATCGTTTCCGGTGTGCGGGCCGTCATTCGCGAAGTCGGCGGGGCGGAAGCCTTCTTTGACGATGTGTTCAAGCCGCTCGCAAACAGCTATGCGCTGATCCGCTCCGGCGGCGACAACGTGCTACCTCCGGCCATGACGCGGCGGCTCATGTACCTCAATCGTCTGCCGGACGGAGACTGGGCGCCCGCCGCCATGTTGGCGCTCAGGCACTGGCCGCAAGAACCTGAGTACGCTCAGTTCCTGCTGGCGGAGGTCGACCGACTGGCGCATCTGCTGCGTATGCTGTGCGCGGGAACGGGCAAGCGCATCCGCCGGTTTGCCGAGCTTGTCTCGGCGATACGCTCGGGCGAGGCGCGCGATCGCAACCATCCAGCGTTCCAGATTACGCGCGACGAGGCGCGCAATATCGCGTTCCATCTCAAGGACCTGCATGAGCGCAATCCGAAGGTCTGCAAGCTGTTGCTGCTGCGATTGAGCGATGAGTTGCGTGGGGAGCCAGCTGGCGTTGATCCGGATATCTATACGATTGAGCATGTATTGCCACAGCGGCCGTCCGGTAGCAGCGTTTGGCGGCAGTGGTTCCCGACAGCAGAGGAACGCAGCCAGGTCGTCGACAGTCTCGGTAATCTGGTTCTTATTACCAAGTCCCAGAACGATCGTGCCAAGAACGCATCCTGGGATGCGAAGAAGCAGATCTATCTGGCGACAACCGAGAAGGCTCCGTTATTGCCTATTACGCGCGATGTAATCGACGCGCGCGAGTGGCGGCGATCCGAGATCGAGGCGCGCGAACAGAAGCTTTTCGAGATCATCGAAACGCTTTGGCGCATCGATCTGAAAGCATCCCGCTCGACGTCGCGGGCGGCGGAATAGGATCAGGCCGCAGCAAGTTTTCCGGCCAAGGCCTGCTCGATCAATGCGCGCGTCTCAGGGATGCCATAGAGCGCAATGAAGGTGCCGAGGCGTGGGCCGCGCTCCTGCCCGAGCAGCGTCTCGTAGATCGCCTGGAACCAGTCGAGCTTGACGCCCGGACCGCCGCCGGGGCTTTTCTTTGCCGCATCCTGATAACGCGGAATTGCGCGACCGACGTCGAGCAGCTTGTTCTGGATCGTCTCGGCATCGGCTTTGGGGTCAAGTTCGCCAAGCGCGACGTCCAGGGCATGCAGCGCCTCGCGCTCTACGTCATCGGGCGGCCGGTATTTCTTGGTGGGCCGTACGAAGTCATTGAAGTAGCGGATCGCGTAATCGGACAGCTTGTCCAGGATTGGGTTTCCATCGGGCGAAGCACCCGGCGCGTAGCGCCGCAAGAAGCCCCACAGGACATCCTTGTTCTCGGCATTCGAGACCGAGACAAGATTGAGAAGCAGGCCGAACGTTACCGGCAGTTCGGGCTTGGGCGGCGTGCCGCTGTGGATGTGCCAGACGGGATTGTCAAGCTGCTGCTTGGGATCCTGCTTCGGGTAGGCCGAAAGAAACTGAAGATATTCGTCGACCGCACGAGGGATTACGTCGAAATGGAGCTTCTTGGCACTCTTCGGCTTCTGGAACATATAGAGCGCGAGGCTCTCCGGCGATGCGTAGGTCAGCCACTGGTCGATTGATATGCCGTTGCCCTTCGACTTGGAAATCTTCTCACCCTTCTCGTCGAGGAAAAGCTCATAGACGAAGTGCTGAGGCGGCGTGCCGCCGAGGGCGCTGCAAATCCCATCGTAGACGACAGTGTTGGACAAGTGATCCTTGCCATACATCTCGAAATCGACGCCGAGTGCTGCCCAACGCGCACCAAAATCCGGCTTCCACTGCAGTTTTACGCTGCCGCCGGTGACCGGCAGGGTGATGTCGCGGCCGTCCTCGTCAGTGAAAGTGATTTCACCCTTCTTCGCATCCACTTCCTTCATCGGTACGTAGAGCACGCGTCCAGTGGTGGGAGAGATTGGCAGGAAGCAGCTGTATGTCGCCTGGCGCTCTTCGCCCAGCGTCGGCAGCATGATGTCCATGATCTCGCGATAGCGCTCGGCGGTCTTGAGAAGAATGTCGTCGAAGCGGCCCGAGGTGTAATAGTCGGTGGCGCTCGCGAACTCGTACTCGAACCCGAACGTATCGAGAAAACGGCGAAGCATCGCGTTGTTGTGGTGGCCGAAGCTGTCATACTGACCGAACGGGTCGGGCACTTTCGTCAGCGGCTTATGCAGATGCTGAAGAAGCATTTCCTGGTTCGGCACGTTGTCGGGCACTTTGCGCATGCCATCCATGTCGTCGGAGAAGCAAAGCAGCCGCGTCTTGCGCTTGCCTTCCGTCAACAGCTCGAAAGCGTGGCGCACCATCGTCGTTCGCGCGACTTCGCCGAATGTGCCGATGTGAGGCAGGCCGGACGGGCCGTAGCCGGTCTCGAACAGTACGACCTTGTCTTTTCCGCCGGGGAGCTTGTCCAGGCGCTCAATCAAGCGACGGGCTTCCTCGAACGGCCACGCTCTGGCATCGGCACTGGCGGCAAGTTGAGCCGCGGACACGATTTCGGACGTCATTGTTTTGGAACGATCTTTGGTGGATGGGTCGGCCTTGCGGCGCGGCGCACCGTATGGCGCTCGCTCAATGACGTCAACGCGCGCGCTCACGATCGAGCAGAAAGGCCGCAACGGCGTCGGTCGCGGCTGCTAGGTTGCCCTTGCGCGTGTAGCCCGAGCCGCCGCGGGGGCCGAAATCGTGATCGCCGTCGCCCATCCAAGAGAACCCAATGGCTGGCGATAGCTTCATTTCTTCGACCTCGCTGCGAGTGCCGAATGGGTCGCGTTCGCCTTGCACTATGAGTGTGGGGCATTTTAGCATCGTCAGGTGAGTTGTGCGCAGGGCGTCTGGCTTGCCCGGAGGATGAAAGGGGTAGCCCAGGCAAACGAGTGCTGAGATCTGCCCTGCGGCGAATGTTTCGTTGGCGATCATGCTTGCCACGCGTCCGCCGAGCGATTTACCGCCGATCGCAAGCAACTGCCCCTTGCGGAGCCCGGCTGAGATCGAGCCGACGAGTTCCGCGTAAGGTGCCATCAGCGTTTCGGCGCGCGGCGGTGGCTTGCGCGATCCGTCTTCTCTGCGGGCAGACATATACGGAAACTCGAAACGCGTTACGCGAAGTCGGCGGTCCGAAAGCAATTGAGCAACCGCGACCATGAACGGAGACTCGATTCCTGCGCCCGCGCCGTGTGCCAGCACAAGCCGGACCGGCGCGTCCGTCGGGCCACTATCGAGCATGAACGTCATCTGGAAGTCCCGCGCCTGTCAGGAGCTCGCCAAGCTAGACCGGAAGGTCGTTGAGCGAAATCCTAACGAAGGGTCGCAAGTACAAGGGTAGAGGGAATAATCTTTTCGGCTGCGCGGTTTGGGAGGGACGCAATGGCACCTACGATTGACCCCGGACGCGATTTTGCGTCCGTCGCCCCAAGAAACACGGGCTTTGGAATGCCTGAGCAAATGGGTCTGATTTTCGCCCTAGGATTTGATAAGATGTGTTTTGATTTCGTCATTATGGGGGTCGCATGAGGCTGCCGCGCCTCTCGCTGCTTTCAGCTTTGTTCGTAATCGCCTTGCTGTTGATCGGCGGGTCCTGGGAGCTTGCGCCTCGGTTCATTACGACTGCGCTGGCGGACCCGGTGCAGAAGCTGATCGAAAAGCTCGACAGCGAGAGCACGGATTCTGCGGACTCGAAATCGGAACAGGATCAGCTTCCGTCTTTCGTGCCAAGCCACCATGCGCTGGGGGCGAATGGCGATGCCATAGGTGCGTCGGCGGCAGCGAATGGACCGGCCTTGCCTCAAGACGCACCTGTTCGCCAGATCTATTTCGAGCCGATCAATCCACAAGCGGCGGTTCCGCCCGTCGGCGCCGAGCCCTCGAACAAATCCAAGCCTGAGGTCGTCGCCGCCAAGACGCTTTTCGGTGCCGCCAAGACAGGTTCGCCTTTGGCGGCGCGGGCGATCGGAACGTACGCGCGCGGCTGCCTATCCGGCGCAGTGCAACTCGCCAACGATGGCCCGACCTGGCAGGCCATGCGTCTTTCGCGCAACCGTCATTGGGGGCATCCGCGGCTCGTCGATCTGGTGCAAAGGCTTTCAAAGGATGCGAAGAAGCTCGACGGTTGGCCCGGCCTTCTGGTTGGCGATCTCTCGCAGCCGCGAGGCGGTCCCATGCTGACCGGACACGCCAGCCATCAGGTGGGGCTGGACGCGGACGTCTGGTTGACGCCGATGCCTGACCGCACGTTCAGCAGGAAGGAGCGCGAGGAAATCTCGGCCACGTCGATGCTCGACAAAACCGATATCGCCGTCGATCCCAAAATCTTTACCGCAAAACACGTCGCGCTCATCAAGCGCGCTGCGTCCTACCCGGAAGTCGAGCGCGTGCTGGTGCATCCGGCAATCAAGAAAGCGCTCTGTCTTGCCGCCGGCAACGACAGGGCTTGGCTTGGAAAGGTTCGCCCCATAGGCGGCCACTACTATCACTTTCACATCCGCATCAAATGCCCGCCTGGTTTTTCGGGATGCAGGCCGCAGACTCCGCCAACGGGCGAAGATGGTTGCGGCAAGGAAGTGGATGCTTGGATCGCAAAGCTGACGCCGCCAAAGACGCCGCCGCCACCCAAGCCACCTGGTTACAAGCCGAAGCCGCCGCCACCACCGATTACGATGGCACAGCTGCCGAAGGAATGCGTCGCGGTGCTCGAAAGCGGCCCAGACGGCGTCAAGATTCCGCCGGCCGTCACCCACCATCCGACGGCAACTGCGAACGCGTCGACGCCAGCGCAGCCCAAACAGGCGGCGGTCGACAAAAAGAGATAGCGCCGAGTGCGATGGCCCGGCGCTACTATCGCGTCCTTTAGCTACTATCGCGTCCTTTAAGTACTGATGGAGGCGTGGTCCGTCACCGCGCAAGCGACGCCCGTCCCCTTCAGGCCACAGTAGCCGTGAGGAACCTTTGCCAGATACTGCTGGTGGTAGTCCTCAGCAAAATAGAAGGGGCCGGCTTCCGCGATCTCGGTCGTGATCTTACCGTATCCCTTCACCGTGATAGCCTCCTCATAGTTCGCGCGCGAAGCCTGCGCGGATTGGAGTTGCGCCGGCGTCGTCGCATAGATCGCGGAGCGGTACTGCGTGCCGATATCGTTGCCCTGCCGGAAGCCCTGGGTCGGGTTGTGGGCTTCCCAGAACGTCTTTAGCAGCGTCTCGTAGCTAATCACCTTCGGATCGTAGGCGACGAGCACAACCTCGGTGTGACCTGTCATGCCGGAGCAGACTTCTTCGTATGTCGGGTTCGGTGTGTAACCGCCTGCATAGCCGGCGGCTGTGATCCAGATGCCGCGGCCGAGCTGCCAGAACAACCGTTCCGCACCCCAGAAGCAGCCAAGCCCGAAGACGGCGGTCTCAATGCCGTCCGGGTGGGGACCGTGAAGCGGACGCGAAAATACAAAGTGTTCGGCGGTTGCGGGCAGGATCGACGCGCTTCGGCCCTTCGGGGCCCGAGCGGGGTCCGGCATGGCGGCGAGGCGCTTGGAAAACAACATGAACTCTCCTGAATGGTCGTTTTTCTGCGTTGAACGCTTCCTAATACGCCGCGGAACCGGCCTTTGTTGCTAGTTCACGAAGATGCGAACGGGACGCCGCGGTCTCCCAGCGAGACCGGCGGCGATCGCAAGTAGAAAGAATACCAAATAGGCCGGGCGGTTGAGAATCGCGGTCAGCAGGGGGTCCCAAGCCCAGTCACCGAGCGAGTGGCGAAGCGAATTTTCGAGCGCGATGACGAGAGTGGGCGCAAAGCTGTTCAGGTGATCCAGCAGCGTGAACGCCTTGTCGGGCGAGCCACGGCCGCGAATAAGGGAATAGTCCGCCGCAAATGCGATCACACCCAAAAGCGTGAACAGAGCCGCTAGAAAGCGGAGCATCAGCCGGGGGCGTGTTTCGGCCCCGACCAGCCCAACAATCAGGGACGCCACGGCAAACGCTACCGCGAATCGCGAAAACAGCGGATCGGGCGGGTCCCCCGTTTCATACCATTGCAAAATGGCCCCGCTGGACGCCAAAAGGGCAAGAAGCAGCAGCAACTTGAAGAGGCGGGAGGTGGTCATGGCCGGTTATCTCGCACGCGAATTGGCGCGTTTCTTAGCGTCGGCAGCCCGCGTGAATGCCACGGGGACGGGCATGGCGCAATCGTTGCGCCGTGCGCGATGATCAGTATATTCGCGGCTCCTTCCCGACCCAAGACGGAGAGATGGCCGAGTGGTTGAAGGCGCACGCCTGGAACGCGTGTAGGCTCGTAAGGGTCTCGTGGGTTCGAATCCCACTCTCTCCGCCATTTTCGACGTGCGTATTAGTAATTATTCCGTTGGGCGGTGGTGGGGCCGTGGAACTTTGTTGCCGAGCTATTTGAGGGTTGACGCGGGCTAAACGATCTCCTCAAAGCGCCGACACTTAAAGTGGGCGCGCCGAGCCTGCCTGCTACGCGATAGGTATCGATATCAGATGCGTTGCAGCGGGCGGTGTGGAACCACGGTGAAGCTTCGCGATCTCTTCCTGTAGAAGTCGGTCGGCACTGCTCACGCGCTCGTGGTGGCGAAGATGTTGCGGCCATGATGCCTCCTGCCAGCATTCAACGAAGCGCGTCGGAGACGCGGCGTCCTCCATTACCGACCATCCAAACGCACCGTTGCGCCGCCGAGCCTCGGCAAGACGTGACATAAGTTCTAAAAAGCGCGCTCTGTCGCTTGCGTCGATTTCGTAGGCGATCTGGATCGCGACTGGACCGCGATCACCGAGCGGCTCGTTGCTCACGACCGGTACCGGCCAATGCATCGAAGGAGCAAGGTCGAGCGTTTCGCCCTGGTTGAGCGTCGCGCCGCGCGTCAACGGAATGGCAATCAGCGCGCCAGTGGCGGCGATGAGCAGCGTCGCCGGAATGCCGACGTGGGAAGCGAGATTCCCCCAGGCGAGGCTGCCAACGGTCATGGATCCGAAGAACACCATCATGAAAATCGAAAGACCGCGAGCTCGTACCCAGTTCGGAGGCGCGACCTGCGCGGACACGTTGAGGGTCGATACGACCGAGATCCAGCACACGCCGGCGAGCAGGGTTGAGAAGGCCGCAAGATAAGCGTTCGGCGCGATCGCGATCAGGGCGATGACGCCAGCGAGGCCTGCGGTTGCCGCCTTGACAGTTGTGTCGGCGCCGAGGCGGGACTTGATCTTCGGTAACAACACAGCGCCCGCCACGGCGCCGGCGCCGAGACAAGCAAGCAGAACGCCGTAGAGTGCGGTGCCGCCCTGAAGCACCTGGCGCGCGATCAACGGCAGAAGGGCCCAGAAAGCGCTTGCGAAGATAAAGAAGGCGCCCGCTCGCAGCAGCGTCGCCTTGAGCGGGGCGCTGTGGAGCGCATAGCGTACTCCGGCGATCATGGCCGGCGCGATTGTCTCGGCCGGGAGCTTGCTCTGTTTGGCGTCGGGCGCGTGCCACCAGAGAAGCGCGGCGACGATGCCGAGTACACTCAGTGCGTTGATAGCGAATGGCACCGTCAAGCCGTAAGCAACGATCAGGAAACCTGCGAGCGCTGGGCCGATCGCGCGGCTGATGTTTATGCCCATCGAGTTCAGTGCGACAGCCGATGTCAGCTCCTCGCGCGGCACGAGCTGCGGGACGACAGCCTGCCATGCGGGCGCCATGAAGGCCGCGCCCGTACCCATAATGAACGTTATCAACAGCAGCACGGCCGGCGTGACGGCGTCGAAACTGACGAGAAGCGCGAGCAGGGCTGCGACTACGCCGAGAAAAATATTGACCGTCAGTAAGAGCCGGCGACGGTCGAGGATGTCGGCGAGCGCGCCCGCCGGCAGCGCGAACAGGAACACGGGCAGTGTCGTGGCCGCCTGAACTGCCGCGACGATCAGCGGCGAAGGGGAAAGCTCTGTCATAAGCCAGCCCGCGCCGACATCGTGCATCCACGTGCCGATGTTTGAGACGAGCGTCGCCGTCCAAAGTACCGCAAAGGCCGAGTGCTTGAAGGGATCCCAAGCGCCGGACTTGGCGGGAGGAAAGGCCTTGTCGTCGGTCACTTTCGATCTCCCGAAGCGGTCGGCGTTTCCTGGACTTCTGAAACAATTTTGACCTTGAGGCCGGGTACGAGGACGCCGTCCGGATTGGGGAACTCGGCCCATGTGGTCAGGTCGCCCGTTTCGCGGTCGATTTCGGCGCTCTCGAACAGCGGTCTGCCGCGATGTTCGTAGGTCGTGCCCGCGGGGAGGATGAGCGTCAGAGTGACGTTCGCGAACAGCTCGCGCGCAGTCTTGGTCTGCGACTTCTCGAGCGAACGTTGACGGTCCTCATAGGGCACGCGGTAGGCGACCAGAATCGGATCGATCTGGACGACTTCACCGAGCACGGTTCCGCCTTCCGCCTCGACGAAAGCGCCGGGCGCGACGCGCGGCCGTCCGACGATACCGGCGATCGGCGATAAGACGCGAGTACGTTGAAGGGCCAGCCCTGCTCGTGCAAGCGCTCCTTTCTGACGAGCGACGACGGCGCGCGCGACCTCGACCTCGATCATCGCCTGAGTCGCGCGCGCTTCCGCACCGCTGCCGCGTTCGGCGAGGCGGCCCTGGCGCCCCGAGACGTCCTCAGCAAGGCGCAACCGCGCACGGGCTTCTTCGAGTTCGGCCTTAGCGGTCGCGACGTCGATCTTGAAGGGTTCGGAGTCGAGTTCGAAGAGGGGATCGCCCTTTTCGACGTGCTGACCGGCGACAACAAGCACCTTGTCGACGACGCCGGTCACCTGGTTGGCGATCGCCACACGTTGGCGCGGTTCCACTACGCCCGAGAGGTTCAACGTCAGTGGATCGGCGCCGAAGGCCGCAGCCGGCAACAACGCTGAGAGGGAGAGACCGACAAGCGACGAAGCTCGTTTTCCCGGCCGATTGAGGCGTTTCGTGATGATCAGCATGGCTACACCGCGAAGCAGGAGCATCCAAGGGCGCCCCAGAAGGCTCCTTTGTCAGAAACAGGGATGGGCTTTTTCCAAGCAATGGCGTGATCGTGGCCGTGCATGCCGCAGTGATTGCCGCAGCCGTCATGGCAGGCGCGTGCGTGACGGATCTCGCTGCCGACATCGACGCGTTGTGCAGGGCTCGGCAAGGCGTTCACGGGGCTCCAGGACGGCGAGGCCGGCGGGATCGGCGGAGTGAGATCGCCATAGGCGCCCTCTCCGTAGACTACTTTGCCGCCGACCATGGTCATCACTGCGTTGATGCGGCGGATCTCCTGAGGCGGAACCGTCATGTAGTCGGCTGATAGTACGGCGAGGTCGGCGTACTTGCCGGGTGAGAGTGTGCCCTTCGCTTCGGCTTCGCCTGAGAACCAGGCTGAACCCTCGGTCCAGAGTCGAAGCGCCGTTTCGCGATCAAGCACATTCTCTTCGTCATAGAGCGCAAGGCCGCCAACCGTCTGACCGGTCGTGAGCCAAAAAAGCGCGACCCATGGGTCGTAGGAGGAAACGCGTGTGGCGTCCGTGCCAGCGCCTACGGAAAGCCCGGCCTTCAGCATCTTGTTGATTGGTGGGGTCTGGCGCGCCGCTTCGGCGCCGTAGCGGTCAACGAAATATTCGCCCTGGAATGCCATGCGGTGCTGGATCGCTATGCCGCCGCCAAGTGCTTTAATGCGGTCTATGTTGCGGTCGCTGACAGTCTCCGCGTGATCAATGATAAAACGAGTTTCGAAAGGCGCGCGGCCGTTGACGCGCTCGAAGACGCTGAGAAAGCGATCGATCGATTCATCGTAGGTGGCGTGGATGCGGAACGGCCATTTGTTCGTCGCAAGCAACTCAACGATGGGCTCGAGCTCGCTTTCCATGGTCGGTGCGAGGTCCGGGCGAGGTTCAAGGAAATTTTCGAAATCGGCTGCCGACCACGTCAGATTCTCGCCGCCGCCGTTCATTCTCAGCATGCTGCTGCCCGCGCCTGGCTTCGTCATTGCGATCCAGCGCTCATAATCGCTCTTTTCGGCACCGGCCTTTTGGGCGAATAAATTGTAAGCAATACGCACGGTCAGCTGGTCGGCGTCGTGCAATTGTTGGATGACGTCGTAGTCGTCCGGATAGTTCTGTCCACCGCCGCCCGCGTCGATGACTGATGTGATACCGAGGCGGTTCATTTCGCGCATATAATGGCGCGTAGAGTTGATCTGATCTTCGACAGGCAGTTTCGGGCCGCGCGCAAGCGTGGAATAGAGTATGAGGGCTGAAGGTTTGGCGACGAGCAGCCCGGACGGATTGCCATTCGCGTCCTTCTCGATCACGCCGCCTGGAGGATTGGGCGTGGATTTATCGAAGCCGAGCGCTCTGAGCGCGGCCTTGTTCAACAGCGCACGGCCGTAGAGATGGAGGATGAAGACTGGTGTGTCGGGGGACGCTTCGTTGATCTCCTCAAGCGTTGGCATCCGCCGCTCGGCGAATTGAAACTCGCTCCAGCCGCCGACGACGCGGACCCATTGTGGTGCCGGCGTGCGCGCCGATTGTTCTTTGAGGAGCCTCAGTGCGTCGGATACGGAGGGCACGCCTTCCCACCTCAGTTCCAAGTTAAAATTCAATCCACCTCGGATGAGATGCGTGTGGCTGTCGTTGAGACCTGGAATGACGCGATGTCCAGCGAGTTCAATTATTTTTGTCGACGGTCCGGCCGCTTTCATCACCTCATCCGTTGTGCCGATGACGTGTACGAGACCGTTCTTGACGGAAAGGGCTTCTGCGTTGGGAGTCTTCGTGTCGAGTGTGGTGATACGCCCATCGCGCAGAATAACATCCGGTGCATCGGTCATCGCTTGTCCCCGAGCTAAGGGTGATTTGATCGCGGCCAGAGCGCCAATTGACGCGAAACCTTGAGCGAAGGTGCGTCGGCGTATCGTCATGGGGGCCTCCTAAATGAAGGCCAGCGACCGCTCCGGTCGCTGACGTGTTCGGAGAGATCGGCTTTAGCGAGCGGCTACCGGTGCGAGGCGATCGCCATGCGACACACGCTCTGGAGCCTTGTGAACCATGGTGTAGGCGTAATCGATACCCATACCGTATGCGCCGGAATGTTCTTTCACGATCGAGGTGACCGCATCGTATGTCTCCCGGCGCGCCCAATCGCGCTGCCATTCGAGAAGTACCTGCTGCCAGGTAACAGGTACGACGCCGGCCTGGACCATGCGCTGCATCGCATAGTTGTGTGCATCAAGTGAGGTTCCGCCGGATGCGTCGGCGACCATGTAAATCTCGTAGTGCGCATCGTGCATTGCGGAGAGCGCAAACGTCGTGTTGCAAACCTCTGTCCAGAGACCGGAAACGACGACCTTGCGGCGATTATTGTTGGCGAGCGCATCGCGAATCTTCTGATCGTCCCATGAATTCATGGAGGTGCGCTCGAGCAGAGGCGCGTCGGGGAACACGGCGAGCAACTCGGGATAGGTGTGACCTGAGAAAGAGTCCGTCTCAACGGTGGTGATGATTGTCGGGATGCTGAAGGCCTTCGCGCCTTTTGCCAAACCGACGACATTGTTCTTCAGCGTCTGGCGATCGATCGATTGCACGCCGAAGGCCATCTGTGGCTGATGGTCAATGAAGATTAGCTGCGAGTTTTGCGGGGTTAGAACTTCGAGTTTCTCCTTGGACATGGCGCGATCTCCTAAGGTGCGGCGCTATTCGTTCGCCCATCCTCGCCAAAGCTTCATCGCGCGACAATCTATAAAACAATGCACATACTGTAGCTATATTTTCTCCAATGGTACGCTTTATGATCAAACCGAGCACGCCGTGGGCCAGAGTGCCGGCATTGGGCTCTGTGAATTGGTGAAGTCGGACGGTGTGACGACCAATGATTCGAACGTCTTGAAAGGTCGCTCCGGTTCATCACAGCGCGCTGCTTAAACCATCCACTCGCCTCCCTCACCAATTTTCCGTGCTTGCGGCGATCGGCGCGACGCTGGTGATGGCGTTCGTCCCGAGGGCCTCATCTCGTTCGCTATCGGCGATCTCGTGTAGAAAGACGCCTTCCAGCGGGTCGTCATCCCGGCGCCACGGCGCGCTCGTTATTGCGCGCATGGTTTTCTCGTACCCCGCCTGCCATCGGCTGCGGACGCCGGAAGGGCTGAAGTCGATATCCTTGCGGTGATCCTCGTCCTGATGTCCGGGCCAAAGCAGCCGCACGACGTGCATGCGAGACGGGCAGCCGTAGGACGTGAGAGCGCGGACGTCGTCGCGTGTCTTGATGGTATCGGGCAGGAACTGTGTTAGTTCGCGGATCACGTGGCGCATACGGTGGATTTGCGCTTGTCTTGTAACGTGCGTTGCGACGCGGCTTGAATACTGGATGTCCTTTTGCCGGTGCAGCACATCCCAGATCGTTTGCGGCTCGGGTCCGACCGGGTTCCACATATGGACGGCAAGAATAAGTGAATTCTTGCGATGCGGCTCGTCAAAGATGACCTCGGCCGGAGTGTTCGAGAGAATGCCGCCATCCCAGTAAAGTTCACCGTCGATGCGAACGGCCGGGAATGCGGGGGGCAGTGCGCCCGATGCCATGATGTGTTTAGCGCTGATCTGCGTGTCTCGGCTGTCGAAGTAGCGCATCTGGCTTGTTCGAACGTGTGCCGCGCCCACTGTCAGGCGCGGAGCGCCTCGATTGATGAGCGAAAAGTCGGCAAGTTCATTCAGCGTCGTCTCAAGTGCACCGGTTGAATAGTAGCCGGCGTGATCCGCGCCGAGCGGCACGTGAGGGCCGAGAAACGCCGCCGGGTTAGGCGTGAAGAATCCCGGGATGCCTTGAGCCAGCGTCTGCATGTACGCCATGGATTGTGATATCTGGGGCCAGATGGGCCATCCGTGCCAAGCTGGTTGGCGTGCCATCCGCCCCCAGAATTCCTGTAGCGCGTCGATGCGATCCGACGGCTTGTTGCCGACGATCAATGCGGCGTTGATTGCGCCGATTGACGTGCCGATCACCCAATCGGGCTCGGCTCCGACTTCGTCGAGCGCGTGGTAGACGCCTGCCTGGAAAGCGCCAAGCGCGCCACCGCCTTGCAACACGAGAACAAGCTGATCGTCTCCGGAGAGGCGTGCCGCGGAAGCGGTCGTGCGCGCGTTGCGCGGTGCGAAAGGGCCAAGAGGGGGGCTCATGTTAGTCTCCAGAAGTTCTTGGACAATAGGGGCTTCTATTTCGAGCCGACGCTGGCGGTGATGGAGGCGATAACGTCAGACGCCATCTTGAATTGCGCCTCTCGATCCGTGATGCCGTGCCGTTCTGCGATCCACGCGAAGTCGGTGTAGACGGCCCACACTTGGCCATTCGCGTCTTGGCGAACGAGGAGGCGAACCGGCCAATCGAGCCCGGCATTCGGGTGAGACGTCAGGAACTGGATGCCAAGCGGAGGATTGCCGAAGATCAGAAGAGTCGATGGATAGAGCTTAAGTCCGGCATCGGCGCCAAGTGCAGATTGATCGACGGCGAGGAAAAATTTGATGCCCTTCTTGCTGATGTCCTCTTTCAGTTTCGCTACGGTATCGTTGAAGCCATAGGCGCTTTTGACGGTAACGACACCGTTATCATTTGGGTTTGCGACCGCGGGCGCAGCCGGCTTCAGGGCGATGGCTAAAGCGACGGCTAAGACCGCGATCGCTGCGAGCGTGTTACGTTTTAAGTTGGACATGGCGCTCTCCTGGCAGTTGTGTTGCGTGATGCCGTGGCATCTGCCGTTCAACCTGCCGGCGAGGCGCTTATGACTGAAATAGCGTTTGGCTTAGAAATTCATAGAGTTTCTCTATCGACGCCATCCTCGCTTGGTCGCTCATAGTCTGAGCGTTCGTGTTCTCAACGCCGCGCGTTTCATAGACTCCGGCTATCGAAACCAAATGCATTCGGCATTTCAGCTCGATCTGCGCCAGCCGTAGCTTCCGCATCAACCGCGGACGAAGGCGTCAGCGGTTCACAACCAAAACCGAGGAGCTACCGATGAAGACGCTTACGATTGCAGTGTTGGCGGGTGCGCTCGCCGCCGTTACGTCGCCCGCGTTCGCAAAGACCGATTGCGATGCTGGCTTCAAGAACCACCTTTCCAAGATGACGATCTACGTAGACAAGATGAGTGGCTACGAACTTGCGGATGTCGTGCGCAAGTCGCTCGACACCTATAACTCCTGCAAGGCTGGCGACAGCTTCTCTCCGCACGGCTACTGGGACCAGATCATCGCCGACATGGAGGCCAAGGCGCGCGGCCGCTAAGTTGCGTCGTCTTACAGAAAGCATAAGGGTCTCCGGGCCAGGCCCGGAGACCTTTTGCGTCCAAGCGATGAGGTCAGCGATGTTGAGGACGATCAATGTTTCCGCAAGGCGGTGGCTGCTCCTGGCGGCTTCGACCGTAGTGCTATTCGGCGAGATCCAAGCTGCCGAATTACGAACAGGCGGCCCGGCGCCGCGCATCGGGCTCATTCTGTCCCATCTGCCGCCAGTTTCCGATCCTGGTTATCGGGCTCTTAGACAAGCTGCCGGCGAGCCAGAAACGTCAGAGCTCGAGATGACGCGATCCGAAATGTGGTCGATCCAAGCGGAACGTGTCGAGGCGTTCAAGATCGTTGCGGCGAGGCACGGCGTCGATGTGATGGCTCTTAGCTCTCAGGTTCGCGAAGCGATGACGCCGATGGCATCATCGATCATGACTGATCAGCAGAAATCAATGATGCATATGTCCATGGATTCGAAGGCGGCTATGGGCGTGACGATGATGGCACTGCCAGATCCGAAGGTGATGGAATACGCGTTGACCGCTTCAGCGGCTGGAACAGTCGGATCGGCAGCGAGCGATGCAATCTTGCTGCCGCTCAGTCCGAAACTGAAGGTAACGGCACGTCGGCGAAGCGTTGAAAAGACGGCCGATGGCTATAGGTGGCACGGTACGATCGAGGAAACTGGTGATCCCGTGACGCTGCTCTGGTGGCCCAGCGGGCGGCTGGCCGGACAAATATCCTATAAAAATCGCCGCTATGTCATTCGACACATGGGTGGCGACGTGCACGGCATCGTCGAAATGTCGCCAGGGATGCTGCCGCCCGACCACGCGCCCGTAGGCCCGGAGATGATGAAAAAGATGCATCTTCCGGACGATCCGCTCGTTAAGAACGGCGACGCCAGCATGCTGCGGAACATACCTCGATCCGGTGACGGCAGTCCCCAGGAAACACTGCGCAATTTGCAGGATGCCACTCCGGTCGAGCGGGAGCCCGGCTCTGTTGATCTAGCGCTGCTGACGCCTCAGCCGCTGGATGTCGCGGACAACGGGGCGCCCGTGACGACGATCACTCTGCTCGTCGCATATACCAAGGCGGCGGCGCAACATTACACGGACATCGAGAGAGACCTTGTCGCGCTCGCGGTTGAAGACGCGAACCAATCGTTTCGCAATAGTCAGATCGGCAATGTCCGGATCGAACTGGTGAAAGCCTACGAGACGGGCTACGTCGAGCAAGGCTCGCACTTCGAGCACGTTTTCCGCTTTGCGGACCCCGGTGACGGGTTCATGGAAGAAGTTCACGCGCTCCGTGATCAAGCGAAGGCCGACGTAGCCTTGCTCATTGTGCATGATTCAAATGGATGCGGCCTCGCGGCCGGGGTGGCTCCGGAGGCAGATCGAGCGTTCGCTGTCGTGCATCACGAATGTGCAGCGCTGAGCTACTCGCTCGCTCACGAGATTGGCCACCTGATTGGTGCGCGTCATGATTTGGGCCTGGATGATAGCGTGCGACCTTATCCGTACGGGCACGGCTTCGTTTCCGGTAAGGATTGGCGCACAATGATGAGCTACGAGGAAAGCTGCGGCGGCTGCACCCGGCTGCCGATCTGGTCGAACCCCCGCATAAAGGTTCGAGGCATCTCAGCTGGCGATGCGATGGCCGACAATTCGCGCGTGATCTCGGAGGGGGCCGTGCGGGTAGCAAATTTCCGCTGATCGCGCGCGCGGCACTATGCGCGTTCTTTCAGTCGCAGGCTAAGGAGCGCAGCGACCGCGAGCGCAGCCGCAATGCCCGCGACTGTTGCGGGCCAACCGAAAAGATCGAATACTTGACCGAGCACCGCCGTGCCGACCAGACCACCGATAAAGTAGTTTGCCAGATATATACCGCTTGCCGCGGCGCGACCGCCCATCGCGGTCCGGCTGATGTGCGCCGTAGCTAGCGCCTGGGCGAAAAATGTTCCAATCGCCACGAGGGCCATCCCCACAAGCACGGCCCACAGGCTAGCCGATAGCAGCATGGGCAATCCTAGCGCGGCAACCGCAAAGCCAGTCAAAAGCCCCCTACGCGGGCCGATCCTTTGGGCGATGGCGCCGGCAAGCAATGTTGTGACGATCGAAGGCAGAAATACGAAGTAGACGATACCGAGGCGCATCATGCCGACAGAGTAGGGTGGCGCGACAAGCACGAAGTTCACGAATGTGAACGTGCCGATGAACGCGAACAGGATGCAAAAGCCGATGGCAAAGCCCGCACGCAGCTCCGGGTTCTTTAAGTGATTCAGCCAGTCGGCCGTTTCTGCTTTATCAGATCGGCCTATCGCTTTGGGCGTCATGCCGACGGCGACGAATGCCAGCGCCGCGCCGGCGAGATTGAGTAGAGCGAACGTATAAAAGGCTGCTTGCAGGCCAATATGGTCGGCAACGCCAGCTGCGATCAGCCGGCCGAACAGATTGCTTGCGACGTTGCCGGTGATATAGGCCGCGAAAGCGGCGGTGGAATTGTTGGCGCTGAAATGTTCACCGAGATAGGCGAGCGTCAAGCCGAAGGCGGCGGCCATGAAGACGCCTTGTGTGATGCGAAGCGCCGCAAATACGGTGAGATTGGGTGCGAACGCGAGCGCGGCTGTCGGGATCGCGAGCGCCGCGAGACTCGCGACGATTCCGGTGCGCCGTCCGATTCTGGAACCAAAAAGCGCAACCGCCAGCCCCGACGCGGCCATTCCAAACGTACAGGCATTGACGGCCAGTCCCATGGCAGCCGGAGAGACGCCATAGTGGGCTACGAGCGAAGGCAATAATGCCTGCGCAGCGAACAAGTCGACAACCGTGAGAAATGCCATCAGTCCGATGATGCCCGATTTGACGATCGCGGCACGCGCGGTGGCGGAAGGTGAATTGAGAGTTACCGTTAGGCCGGTCATCGCTTTGCTCGATATGCGGTTGGGGTCGGGCGGCCGCGCGGCTCCGTCACGATAAGGGCCGCGCGGCGCCGGGATCACATGCCGGGCTGTTCCGGATTGGTGGCGATGTCAGCTGAGATCAGAACCACAGGCTTTTTGGTCGTGTTCTTCCACCAGTGTGCAAGCCCGCCCTGCTCAACCGATAGGTCGCCGGTTTGATGCACGATCGGAACGGCGCAGTGGCTCGAGTATTCCGTGATCGAGCCCGAGACGACATAGATCAGCGCCGGACGGTCCTCGTGACTATGCCAGGCGACCTCGCCGCCAGGCTTAATGTCGAGGCGGCGCATGCGGAAACTGTGGCCTGCAACCGCAACACGCTCTTTCGACAGATCAATTGAACCCAGTAGCTTTTCGCTGACATTCTTATGCGCTGTCGCGCCCGGCTTCTGACCGTCGTTCGTTTGTTTTCCGGCAGGGCAGGAGCCAGCAAATGCCGGGAGGGGGGCAAGAATGAAAGTAGCGCCGGCCAACATGGCGAGCATTGCGGCGGTTGCCGGCAGGGAGCGGGGGGAGTTGAGAGACATGAGTGCGATCCTTTTCGATGCTGGAAGTGAGCGCCGAAATGCGCGCTCATGAGCCAGAGCATGGCGCTCCCGCATGCGGCTTTTGAAATGCCAAATGGGAAAGCTTTCGATAGCTCTGGGCTATATCGGTGGCGCTATAGGCAGCCAACGCGAGAGGCGCGCAAAGACGATCCTGTCTCTGCGCGCCTCCGTAGCCGCTGCATCCTTTATGAGTCGTGTTGGTAGTTATTGTGCCGTCCAGCCGCCTTCAACCGGTATGCTGGCCCCGGTTATGGAGCGCGCGGACGATGTGCACAGGAACACCGTCAACGCGCCGATCTCTTCGGTCGTCACGAACCGCCGTGTCGGCTGTGCGTGAAGGAGCACGTCGCGGACGACTTGCTCTTCGGTTAGGCCGCGGGCCTTCGCCGTTTCAGGGATTTGCTTCTCTACAAGCGGGGTCAAGACGTAGCCCGGGCATATGGCGTTGACGGTGATGCCGAACTCAGCCGTCTCGAGCGCGACTGTCTTGGTAAACCCGGCGATGCCGTGCTTCGCGGCGACATAGGCGGCCTTGTAGGGCGATGCGACGAGCGCGTGAGCCGACGCGATATTTATGATGCGTCCCCATTTGCGCTCTTTCATTTCCGGAATGACCGCGCGCGAGGCGTGGAACGCAGCCGAGAGATCGATGGCAAGTATTGCGTTCCACTTCTCGACCGGGAACGTCTCCACAGGCTCGACGTGCTGGATGCCGGCATTGTTGACGAGTACATCAATGCTGCCGAAGGCATCGCGGGCTTCCGCCACCATGCGATTTATGTCTTCGGGCTTCGACATATCAGCGGCGGAATAAACCATGCGGACGCCATAAGTTGCTGAAAATTCGTCCACCGTGCGGTCAATCGCTGCGCGCTCGGCAAAGCCATTCAGTACGACGTTTGCTCCCGAGGCCGCCAAAGCCTTGGCTATTCCAAGCCCTATGCCGCTGGTTGACCCGGTCACGATCGCGGACTTGCCCCGCAGTTCGCGCCGTGGCCGGAACTCGGTCGGCGCGGTCTCATTGGTGAGAAGCTGCTGCATTTTCGGCTCTCCAAGCTCGGCGGTAGAAAAAGAGGGACCCGGGGCCATTGCCGGGGGTGCGCCGCCCCGGGTCCTGAGGGGCCGTCGGTCGGAGGGAGACCGGCGGCGGGGGATCGTTTCGCGAGCAAACTAGCGAGCCGCTGAGCTATACTGAAATGCCGTATCGGCGTTGTTTCGATAGCAAATGGCTATCGCTTGACCGCTGCCCGCGTCCGCGCCAATTTCGCGCGCTTATATTGTTCGCCAGGTATTCTCATGGAGATGCATCAGGTTCGCTATTTCCTTGCCGTAGCGCGCCTTTTAAATTTCACGCGCGCTGCCGAGGAGTGCCACGTTGCGCAGCCGTCTCTGACGCGGGCGATCAAGCAGCTTGAAGAGGAATTCGGTGGTGAGCTTTTCCGGCGCGAACGGAACCTTACGCACCTTTCAGAACTCGGCCAGCGAATGCTGCCGCTCATGCAGCAATGTTACGAAAGTGCGCAAACCGCCAAGCAAGTTGCATCGTCGATGAAGAAGGGCGCGCTGGCGCCGCTGGCCATCGCGCTGCCCATCACGGTCAACATCGAGCTGGTGCTGCCGATGCTGAAGGAGTTGGTGCGCGCCTTTCCGGGGCTGACCTTGAAGTTCGTGCGCGGAACCGCGGCCGACGTCACTGAACATCTAAAAAAGGGCGATGCAGACGTCGCCTTTGCACCCAGGCTCCCGGGCGAGTGGGAACGGCTGGAAGCATGGCCACTTTTCACTGAGCCGTATAGACTTGCGGTCGCTCCGACACATCCATTTGCCGCCAATGGCCTAGCAGTGACGCCAGCCGACTTAACGAAGGAGCGTATTTTTTGCCGACCGTACTGTGAGGACTTCGCCGACGGCGTCTCACGGCTTGCAACCGCTGGTGTCGATACTGCCCGCTTTCACAGCGCCGGTTCAGACACCGATTTCGTCGCGCTTCTTGCGGCGGGCATTGGCGTGGGTTTTGCGCCGCAAAGTTCGCTATCCGGGAATGTCGTGCTTGTCGACGTCGATGACTTTGAGATGTCGCGAACGATCTATGCCTATGGCGTTGCGGGTCGGCAGCGTTCCATGGCGGCCAATACGCTCATCAAAATGTTACGCGCCGCCGATTGGCCCGTGCCGTCGTCGCCAATTGCAGCGTAGCGGCGTTACGACGCTTGGCGAACCGCGGCGAGTATTTCGGCTACATCCATACGCTTGCGAAAATCGGGATCGATATGGCGTGCCTTAACCCTGCCATCGCGGGCAACGACGAAGGTTGCGGGAATCGGCAGCGTCGCATCGTCGCCTGCGTTGAAGAGCGCGCGGTCCAGCCCGGCGTTGTCAAGCAGATCCTTGGATTCGTCGCCAATATAAAACGCGAGGCTCAGCATTAGCGCATAGCCATTGTCGATATCGGACAGGATCGGAAATTTAGCACCGACGGAGCTACGCAGCTCTGCGTTGAAGCGCTCGACCTCGGGCGTGATGACGACGAGGTCGCCGCCGAGCGCGCAGACGTCGTCGTAGATACGGCTCAATGCATCGGCAGTGATACGGCAATAGGGACACCAGTGTCCGCGATGGAAGGCGATGACAATCGGTCCCTTGGAGGTGAACTCTGCAAGCGTTACGAGGCGCCCCGATTGATCGGGCAGCATGAAATCCGGCATTGGATCGCCTACGGCCGGCGCATCGGCGCCCACGTTCGATGCCTCCAGCCGCGCGATAAGGCGATCCACAACTGAGGCGAAGTGCGGGTTGAGCGAGCGCAGCTCGTCGGCGAACGCCTGAAGTCGGCCCGACAGCGGCGCGTCGAGAGTTCGGCAGCGTTCTGCCGCGATCGCGAGCTTTTCGGCAATTGTTCCTTCCGGCATTCGCTGCTTCCCTAGTACGGGACAATCGACCTCACATGGTGAGCGACCGACATCCGAATTTACGCAAATGACGCGTGCCGCCGTCAACAGAGATATGAGCGAAGTCCGCGTTCTCCGCTCAGGCGAGGGATTGTTGCGGCCCGATCTTTTTCAGGCATGCGAGGATTTCTTCAACGTCCATGCGTGTTCGGAAGTCGGGGTCCACGTGGCGCGCTAGTATTTTACCGCCCTTGGCGACGACAAATGTCGCCGGGATGGGAGCGAACCACATGTCATTGCCTTGATAGCTGCCGAGGTCGATGCCGTGGCTCATGTAGAGGTCTTTGATTGCCTGGCCTAGCCAAATGACCAGACCGAGTTCCAGCGCATAGGCGTTGTCAAGATCGGAAAGGTAGAGAACGGAATCGCCAGTGCGCGCACGCGCCCGTTTCAAGTATGATTGCCGTTCGGGCATGATCGAAACAACTTGCGCGCTATGTGCAGCAAATTCCTGATGTGCGCGCGCGAAGGCCAGCAACTCCAGTTCGCAAAACTGGCACCAGTGTCCTCGATTGAAGCTGATGATCGCAGGTCGTTGGGCGATCAAAGTGGCTGAATCGACCAGATTCCCGTCAGCATCTGGCAGCACGAATGGCGGCAGCGTATCGCCGACGGTCGGGGCGGCATCTCCTGAATTCGCATTATCCAGCTGCGAAATGAGCCGCTCATAGAGCACCGCATAAGGCTGTCCCCATTCGTGGGCGGGCATTGCGGCGGTAAAGGCCGAGAGCCGCTCGCGCAGCGGTAGCTCCATTGCGCAAATGCTGGCGAATACGTCATCGAGCGATCGTTTGTCGTTCATATTTGCATGGTCGCGGTGTGCTTGCGTCCCTAGCGGTTCATATCATGGTCATCCTAGCCGCCACCTTCGGCCAGACGCAACGCCGTCAGGATCTCTGAAATCTCCATACGGGTCCGAAATTCCGGGTCGACGTGACGGGCAACGACCGTGCCGTTCCGCGCGACCACGAATGTTGCCGGAAGCGGCACGAACCAGCCGTCGTTGCCGTGAAACTGGTCGAGATGAAAGCCGCGGCCGCGCATCAGCTCTTTCAGCCGCTCTCCGAGCCAGAGCGCCAAGCCGAGCGACAAAGCATATCCATTGTCAATGTCGGACAGGATCAGCAACTTGTCGCCGGTGTCGTGGCGCAGTTTCTGAACGAATTTCTGGCGGTCCGGCAGGATCGAGACGATCTGTGCGCCGAGTTCCGCGATCGCGGCATGGTGGCGGGCGATCGACGTCAGCTCGATCCGACAGAACGGGCACCAATGACCACGGTTGAAGCTAATAACAACGGGGCCCTGCTTCAACAGATCATTGAGGTAGCATAACGCGCCGTCCTGGGTCGGCAGCATGAAACTCGGCATGATATCGCCGACGCGCGGTGCTGTTGCACCGATCTCACCGTTAATCAGGCGAGCGACTAGCGCGTCGTAAGCCTCGGCGAACGGGAAATTCAGTTCCTCGAGCTTGTGGGCGTAGGCCGAAAGGCGGTCCGCGAGGGTTCCGTCGAGTGCGCAGATATCCGCAAAGGCCAATTCTAACGGGGTCGGGCCGGTCACTTTCTTTCCTTATATTCGGCTCTTCATCCCGCCGTCTGGGCGCGGCGGCTTTCGCGCTATGCCATCAGTCTGAGTTCGAGCCTGTCCTATCCGGCCGGTATCAAACCCGCGACGACCATTTGATAGGAATAGACGAGCGGCATCAACCGTTACAGGGCGATGGTCGCATCGTTATCATAGCTATTGGGCATTTCCGGTTTTCTCTCCCTTCAATCAGGCTCCTGTGGTCGGCGCGGCGTCGCCGAATCCATTGTGCCTCATTCAAGGAGAGATTGACCATGTCAACCAGCAACACCGTTTTCGTCGCCGCGCTGGCGGCACTGGCCGGGGCGGCCGCCCTGTCGCAAACGGCCGCGGCCGACGATGCAAAGAAAGAGAAATGCTTCGGTGTCTCAGCCGCCGGCAAGAACGACTGCGCATCGACCGGTAACAACTCTTGCGCCGGCACTTCGAAAATCGACTTCGACAAGGGCGCTTGGAAGTATGTGCCAGCCGGTACGTGCGTGAAGTTCGAAGTCACGCTGCCCGATGGCACGAAGCGCCTGGGCTCGCTCAACCCCGTCAAGTCGTGAGGCCAGAGCCATGGCTCCTGAGCTTCGCGAACGAGCCAGGGTTTCATCCCCGACCCCGGCGCGCGCCGGGGTCGGGCTCAAGCCCGAGCACTATTGGGACATTACCGAGACCATGCCCGACATTGGCTGGTTCGAGGTGCATCCTGAAAATTATATGGGCGCCGGCGGATATCCGCATCACATGCTCGCAAGAGTTCGCGAAAGCTATCCGCTGTCCTTGCATGGAGTGGGTCTGTCGATCGGCGCCGCCGGTCCGCTTGACCTGGATCATCTGGCGCGGCTCAAGTCCCTTATCAAACGCTATGAACCGGGGCTCGTTTCCGAACATCTGGCGTGGTCGACGCACGACGGAAGCTTTCTCAGCGATCTGCTGCCCATTCCCTACACCGTCGAGACACTCGATCACGTCGTGCGTCATGTCGATCAGGTGCAATCCGCGCTTGGCCGTCAAGTTTTAATCGAAAATCCATCGACATACGTGCTCTTTGAAGAAAGCTCGTTTAGCGAGACGGAGTTTCTTGACCTACTCGCATGCCGTTCCGGATGTGGCCTTCTTCTCGATTGCAACAACGCCTTTGTGTCCGCGATCAACCATCGCCAGAACCCGACAGCCTATATCGACACGTTTCCCATGCGGCATGTGCGCGAGTTTCATCTCGCCGGCCACGCCGAGGTTGACGATGAAGATGGTGGCCGACTGCTTATCGACGCGCACGACAGTTCGGTCATTGACGAAGTCTGGTCGCTTTATGAACGTGCGCTTGCGCGTTCCGGCCCCATATCCACCCTCATAGAGTGGGATAACGATATTCCACCCTGGCAGGAACTCTTCGAAGAAGCCCAGAAAGCCGAGCGCCTTCTCGACAGCGCGACGAGGAGCCCCGATGCGTGCGCCGCTTGAGATCGCGTCGGAAACGCTTCGCGCCCGCCAAGCCGATTTTGCGCACGCGCTGTTCGATGGCGAGGACCCGCCACGCGGACTGCGGGGGCCGACGCTGGCCGCGCCGGTCCGACGCTTTGGCGTATATCGCAACAACATGCTTGCAAGCCTCATCGGCTGCTTGAGATCGACCTATCCGGCCGTGCGTCGCCTCGTGGGCGACGATTTCTTCGATGCAACGGCGCGCCATTTCGTGGAGCGTCAACCGCCTCTCTCTCCCGTTCTTCTAAGCTACGGCGGGGGGTTCGATGCTTTCCTCCAGTCGTTCGAACCGGCGGAGAGCGTCCCGTATCTTTCTGATGTGGCGCGGCTTGAATGGCACGTAGCCTGCGCATCTCATGCGGAGGACATCGTGCCGACCGATGGGACGGCGCTCAGCCATATGACGGCTGATGAAGCCGCGCACGTGCGGCTTTTGCTGCACCCCTCAATGCGGCTGATGCGTTCACCATTTTCGGTCGTATCGATCTGGCGAATGAATATCCACGGCGCGGAAGTCTGTGACGTCGTGGCTCCGCATGGAGGCGAAGCGGCGCTGGTCGTGCGTCCGCGGTTCGAAGTCCATGTCGAGCAACTCGATCGTGGATCGTTTGAATTCGTCGCAGCCTTGAGCGCGGGTTATGCGCTCGCGCAGGCAAGCGCCTTCGCCGCTCAATGTTCTGCGTACTTCGATCTCGCGGCGACTCTCGTGCAGATTTTCACCTCGGGCGCTGTGGTCGACATCGTGCCGGCCGGCCAGCCGCATCCCATGCTCCAATCCTCGAAAGGACGCTCTCATGCTTGAGTATATCAACCGTCTAACGGCCGTATTTCAGTCCATCCCGGAAAACGCGATTTCGTATCTCGCGCGCCTCGCGGTGGGCACTACCTTCTTCCGTTCCGGCATGCTGAAGGTTGACGGTTGGTCGGAAGGCAATACGCTTGCACTTTTTAAGGACGAATACCGGCTGCCGATCATTCCGCCTGAGATCGCGGCCTATTTGGCAACAGCTGCCGAGCTGACGCTACCGCTTTTGCTGTTCATCGGGTTGTTTACGCGCTTCGCATCTTTCGGCCTGCTGATCATGACGATCGTGATCGAAGTGTTCGTGTATCCTAATGCCTTCGATACGCACGGGCTCTGGGCGGTAGCGCTACTGTACCTGATGAAGTTCGGTCCCGGCGCGGCTGCGCTCGATACGGCATTGGGCATGAACCCGACGCGGTCCGATCGGGGCGCGTTTGGTTCCCTAAAATGACGCGAGCCTACAATATGCTAAGGGGCCGGAGCGCGACGGTCCGCGCACCACGTCGTTAGTCGTTTTTGGGAGATAGCGGTGCCGGATCGGAAGGCCGATTGTTGATTGCTGTATCCTGCGCCGATCTTGCTTTCTCCAATCCTTTTTTGGTCTCGGCGTCGTTAGGCTCAAGCTTGAGCGCTGCTTCGTAGGCTTTGGCGGCCTCATCCGGACGGTCCGTGTTGAGGTACGACCAACCGAGCATTTTCCAGCCGCGCGCGTCATCGGGTTGCTTTTCGAGGCGCGAGACGAGCTTGGTGATCATGGTCTCGACATCCGGGAGAGCGCTGGAGTCCGAAGTCGTCGAGCCGATCGCTACCGATTGCGGATCTGCTTCCACCTTGTCGGCGTAAGCCCGGAGAGCCTGAACAGCTCCATCGGCAGGCGCGCTATCGTGCGCGTGGACCGCCTTCTGGTGCGCGGGTGAGGCTGCACCGATTGTCGTCGTAGTGTCGCTAGTAGGGAGTGTTGCGAAGCAGGATATCGCGACTACGGCGAGCAAGCCCACAACAATGCCGGATGTTCGAGTGCTCGCGCCGATCCATCGGCGTACAAGTGCAACAAACGGCCGTCGACGTTGAAATTCGGTTCGCAGCATGACCAACAAAACCGCGAGAAGCGCGGCAGCCGTGCCGATGGCGATCAACGCGTACTGTTCTGTCATGGTTCAATCCTCGTGGATCAAACTGACAGAGAAATAGGACCTAAATTGCGGCTGTCGCGCGAGGGAGGTTCGAGAATTTTGCTCAATTCAATCACATCAGGCGTCTGCAATGCGGCGTGGCATCACGCTATCTTTCAAGCTCCAGCTACGAACTTAAGAACTGATGTCGTCGCGTTCTTCTGATATAATTAAGCTTGCTGCGGGCTTGTCAAAGGTCTTGCCATAACGTCCGAGGTGACCCATGCGCAGTGGCACGTTGTTTTCATTGTTTCTGCTGTCGTGCATTCTGGTGCCGGGTACGAGCATCGTTCCGCAAACGACAAACGCCGCGTCGGCAAAACAAGCGGCTATGAAATCGGGCAAGAGCGCCGGGCACCATAGACACAGGGTCAGGCGGTATAGCCGCGGCCCGCGATTCATTCTGCCCATTGCGCCCAGCTATACTGCTTATGACTATCCATATTACTACAGCCGGGGTTATTATCCGACCCATATTGGCCCCGGTTACATCTATTTCGGCTACCCCTACCGCTACAGCAGCTATTCGAGATACCGCTGGTAGTCGCATTTCCTGAGCAATGGGTCCGGCCGGTGCCGTCCGCTATTCGCTTGGAATTTTTGTCTGCATGATCGGCGTTACGACGCCGTTCACGTGATACTTGTGGCACGTCAAGCAGTCCTGACGCGCCATGCCTTGCGTATGGCAGGTTTGGCAGAGGTCTTTTTTGATCGCACCGAAGTTGGATGTGAAGCTTTGCGGATTGCCCTGCTCGTAGCTCTTCAAATAGGGCCGTGTCTTTTCGAGCGAATGGCAGGTCAGGCATCCACGATTTTCCAGAACGCCAAAGTGCGGTTCATGCACGAATGTCGTGAAGCGTCCCTGTTTTTTCTCTTTCGAAAGCGGAGAGAAATTGACAATGCGAGCCTTGCCTTGAACGTCGTCAACGCTGTGGCACTTCGTGCATGAGCCCTGCGCATCTTTGTTGGTGAGATAGTCGAAGACAGCTGCCGGTGCTCCTGTGTCGCCTCTGGGGGCTTCAGGACCCGTCAGCACCAACCAAGAGTAGATGAATTTGTCTTTGTGTCCTGTGGGACGGTAATAGATCGCGTAGTCCTGGCGGTACCAACCGCCGAATTCGGCCCAGCTCTCCGGGTCTAGCTCGGTCTCGATTTCGCTCGCCGGTGCGGTTTGTGTTTCAGGAGCAGCGCTTCTGGCGCTCGTTTGTGAAGGCCGGTCGACTGCCTGCGGATTTGCGGCAGGGGCGGCCTCTTCCGTCTTAGGAGATGCTACTTCGGACTTTGTTGCGTCCCTGGCTGGCTTGCCTCCTTTTTCGCGTGCTGAAATTTCACGGCGTTCCTCCTCCGATAGCGAGAGGAGATCGTCCGACTGGTCAGCGGGCTCTTTGCTGCCGTCGGTCTTCGTGGCGGCCGGTTCGGGACTGGTGGGCGCATCTTCAGTTTGCGGTTCCTTGCTAGCGCCGTCGTCAGTTTTCATCGCGCTAGCATCGCCGCTGTCGGGCGAGGCAGGTGCACCGTCGTTCTTTTCGACTTTTCCTTTACGTTGGCTGCCTGTCTCATCGTCCTCGGTGCGTGCCTTGATCGAGCGAGGCGTTCCACTCGGCAAGGACCGGCGGCCTACGATCGGCCCGCCGGCAGAGTCGTCAGCCAAATTGGCGCCGCCATCTTGATATGGCATGCTGCTGTCACCGCCTTGCCTTTGCGCAATTCGAATTGCTTTGTTCGCGTCCACTTTTTTGCGATTTGCGGTGGGGGCCCCGGTGTTCGCCGGATGGACGACCGCAAGGGCCGGCTCCGTATACGAATTCGATCCGGCCAACATGACCTCGGCGACAACATCTCGCGCGCCGCTTTGCTTCGGCGGGCTTACGTCGGGGAGGCTCGCCAATTCCTTCGCGAGGTTGGGCAACCATTGCTGCTGAGCGCCAATGACGACTTCACGCGGAATGTTTGCAGTCAAATCTGCGACGAGACTCGGACTCAACTCGCCAGCGCTTCCGATCCGAAGATCGGCGAGCACGTCCGATGCCTTCTGCGTAATCAACCCATGAAATAGCCGCTTGATCTCCCAGACAAGCTTTGTCACCGCCTTGATCTGATCATCGGTTGCTTCGCTCAGATCCTGCAGGTTCAGGCCGGTCAAAGACCTCACCACTGCGCGACCTTGTTCGTTCCGGCTGATCATCACTTTCATGAACGGCGTGAACTCGGCTTCGGAGGCGTCCGGCCATTCGCCAATTGCGGCTTTTTTCTTCATCAGAGTCTGCAGATCGAGACCAGGAAGCGTTAAAAACGCGATGCCCTTGGGCCCGCTGACGCGTTCCTTGCCGGTGATCTGATCAAGATGGCAAGCGGTGCAGGTCTTCTCGAAGGGCGCCACCGCCATGATCCGCCTGTCACGCTCGCTATCATGGCAGGTCGAGCAGGTTGCGGGGATACGCTTTGCTTGATCCTTTTTTGCGACCTCGGGGTAGTGCTTCCCGAAATGTCCAGCATGGTCGTAAATGATGCGGGTGCGTCTCTTGAAGGGATAGCTGTCGAACTTGGGGTGATTGCCATCGAAGGCATCGAACTTAACGATATGGCAGGAGCGGCATTGTTCGTTCGTGATTTTGTCGAGTTTGAAGTTGGCGCCCTGATGCTCTTGATGGCACGTTGCGCAATAGAGTCTACCTGCGGCCATGTCATGCGTGGGGAAGGCGGCGCTCTGAATACGGGCGGATCGTGGCTCCGGCAATTGGGCTGCGACTTTCATCAGCCGTTCGGTACTTTGCTTCAAAACTGTGGCTGATGCCCCGTGCGGGTTGAGGCTCGTATCCGGCATTTTGTGGCAGGTCAGGCAAGCTTTGCTGTCGGCCAGCGGATTTCCCGCGACGAGGCCGTGTACCCAGCTCAATTTGTTACTGCCACTCTTGGTATGGCAGGTGCTACATTTCTCGATAGCGCTGTGAGCGCTGATGAGTGGGCCTGGCATCAGAAGCTGCGTGCCTTTGGAAAAGAGAAGGGCGGCGCAGAAGCCGACGGTCGTTGCAAGAGCGAGCCGACGTGCGATCGCGTCTCGCCAGGAGGCGGCCGACGGCCGGCCTTCTAAATCCGGCGTGCTCAACACTCTGAGCCAATCGAGCAGCCGCATTACCAGGCTCCCGATGAAAAGGAGTAGACCACGAGAATGTGCAAAACTGTCATTACGATAAGTGCATAGGTGGCCGGTACATGCACGAAAAGCCAGCCCTTGGTGAGACCGAGGTAGACGCGTGCGAAATCAAGCCGGTCCTTTTCGACCACGAGCTCCCTGATGGCCACCAGCTTCTCTTGGCCTTGCTTGTCGACAAAGCGTGAAAGACCGTCGATTTCATCGGTCATCCGTTTGAGCGGATGCTGTGAGCCGATGAGGTGGGCGGTGGAATTTCGCGGGCCATCAAAGAAATCGCGCAGATGATTGGCGTAAAGGTCTGTGATCCAGGCATCGTAGGGCGGTGGGGGCAGTGCGATTGTTGCGGCGGCGCGGTTGGCTTGTGTGACAATGGTATATGCGTCCCTTGCCAGCTCGGTGCGACGGGCGGGGATGCGATCGAAGCTTAAGCCTTCGTCGATGCCGTACTTAGCCTGCAGTGCCCAGGCGAGATAAGTGCCGAAGATGCCGCTCAGCGCCACCAGGACGAAGCCTGTCCAAAGCGCCCACTCGAAGGCAGTGTCCGGCAGCGAGAAATCCGAATGCGAAACGAAGGCTGTGATCAACAGATAACCGAGCAAGATATGGAACTTTCGCCAGCGCGTGGCCGCTTTCGGGGAGAGCCTTGCGGTCTTGATGGCATAGTGGAAGTAGAGCTGCAGTGACATTGCGACCGCCAGAATCCAGCCGTCGAGATAGCGCGGATCGCGGAGCGCGCCGGCATAGATCCAGACAAGCCAGAATATGCCGCCGGAAATGACAGCGATTAGCAGCGCCGGGGCTGTCCAGCCGTTGAGAAGCTTTGCGGGTGCCAGGATCCGTCCGCCAATCGATCCGTCAGCCGCACGTCGTACCGCCGATCTCACGGCAGCCCCGTCACTGTCGTCGTCATGACATTCTCAATCGCGTTGGCTTCCACCGGCGAACAGATGCTCAATTCACCGTCGCGGCCTTTCTTGCCGTCCCCTTTAGCTTGTCCGGTCCGGGAATGAGGCTATCGAGACCGTTCATTGTGCTGCCGTCGTACTTTTCCGTAATGGTTGTGAGCTGCGCGGAAACACCATCGGCGGCCTTTGCCAGACGGCTCTCATTGTTCAACCTTAATCCGGCCGAATAGCTAAGTTCGACCATCTTGGCGATTTCCGGGACATTCGGGGCAGCTTTTGCAGCCGCCGAGAGCTGCTTGCGGGCGCGATCGACGCGTTGAGCCATCAGAAAGGCGTATGCCTTTCGAACGGTCGCCTTACCAACCGCGCGCAGTGACGTCTCAAGTTCGACGCCGAGACCGACAAGGTAGAGCATGCGCCGGCGGGCTGCGTTGGCAGGCACGTTTTCCTTGCCTTTGGAATGCCAAGTATTGTGAAGCACTTCACCCTGTGACCAAGAGACGAGCTCGAAAGCGCTGCCGGCGCGATGCCCCCCCTTGTTCACGAGGTTCTCTTGCGGGACGACATGGCATCCATAACAATTCTTCGCCAAGCGATAGAGTGAGGGTGGTCGGATCATCCCTTTGGAATCGGCAAGCTTCCAGCGAGCCTGTGCTTCTTCCTTAGTTTCGGTCTGGGCCGTCTTGCCGCTATAGCCGCTGTGGACCTTGATCCAATCCTGCCCTGCGCTGTGACAGGATTCGCAGGAGATGCCCGAGATCGGCTCAGCCCTTTCACTTTTTTTCTGCACGGTAAAATGGCAGCTCAGACACAAGCTTTCCTGCTTTATGCGTCGCACGCCTAGCCGGTCCGCGATTTCCTTCGCTTCGTTGTTGCGCGGCATTTCACGAAAGGTCTTGAAGTGATGCGTGCCTTTCCAGGCTTCGGCCTCCTGCTTGTGGCATTCGGCGCAGGCGTTGGCACCGACGACCTTGGCTGGATCGGACGCAGCATTGCTGTGTGCGGCAAATCCGAACGCTAATAGTGGGCCACACAGATAGAGCACGGAAGACCCCCGAGAGGTCACGTGCCCACATCCGATTGATCGAACGCTACGCGCCCTGCGAATCAAAATGATTCTTCACCCCTGAGTCTGCCGCCCGGTAAGTCTGTGCCGCCTTTACTTTCCGATCATGCGTCGATTTCGGCTTGCGTTTGCGTCGGCGCGCCGGCAGAGCGAGCCAGCCCATAGCGCGGTTGAGTACACCGGCCACGAGTGTGTCGTCCGTCGCGGGCAAGAATGGATCAGCATAGCAAGTTGCGCCGCTTTCGGCAGCGATTGTTTTTATATGATCGACCATTCCAGGTGCGCCGCAGGCGTAGAGTACGTCGCTTGAGAGCAAGCGCGGCAGGAAGTCGGTCGGGCGGCCCTGCATAACCGCGCTGGTCAAAGTCTGAGGTGTGCTGCAGGCGGCGACGACGAGAACATTCGGGAAGCGGGCCAGTTGCACAAGCGCGGGACCCATATAGAGCGACTCAACTTCGCGGCCACCGGTAATGATCATCATTCGGCGGTTCGGGCTCTCGCGCAGCGCAGCGACGGCGACCGACCAGATCGGCGCAAAGCCGGTGTTGGTGGCCACCAAAATGAGCCGGCCCGCGAGATTGGGACGAAAATGCGCGGAGCCATATGGTCCGGTGAGCTGCACCCGATGTCCCAACTTGATGCGCTTGCCAAGCGATGAAGTGACGCGTCCGCCCTCCATCCGGCGGACATGGAACCAGATCGTTCGGCCGTTCGGCTTCCCGAGCAAGGGATGCGTGATGCTGTAGGGCCGGCTCGGATAGCCAATAAATCGCACCTGCACGTATTGTCCGGCGAGATAAGGCAACATGCGATCAGGCGTAACGCCGACTTCCATCACCTCAGGTGACAGCGGTCGTAGGGAGGTTAGAACCCCGTCGATGGTACGGACCGCGGAAGGCTGGTCCCTCTCGATTACCGCATCGCTGATGATCCGACACTGACAAGCGTGAACCACGCTTGGCTCTGCGCCCTCCCCGCCCAACACTTGGCCCGACACCAGCCGGACGCAGCAGGTGCCGCAGTGTCCGGCACGGCAGTCGTACGGCAGGTCGACGCCGTTGTTCAGTGCCGCATCCAGCAGCAGTTCACCACGACGCGCGGTGAAACTTTTGCCGTTCAGTGTGATCTGGTGGCTATTTGCCATTGTCCGATCCTGGAAGACTTTGGTTCTCTATCGACGGCTTGCGCTCGCGCCGCTGCTCTATGCGGCAAATGTCTAAGAACCAAGGTGTTCCGGATCGGATGCGTCCAACCTCATCGGCCGGCGGCAGGTCCGCCGACGTCTTTCTGCTTCCGACACTTCGTACCCCCGTTGAGATTTGACGTCGTTTGGTCGCGCAATTTTCAATAATCTCAATTCCGCTATTCTCTTTTTCAGCGAGACAATGTCGGTTTGATGGCTGCCTAATCGAATGGAACGGTGATTGGAGATTGGGCAAGATGACGCCGTTTTTGCCGGCCTGCGGTGGGTACCTTTGTTGCTGTCGACAGCGACAAAGGTTGGCTTTTCGGGGGGCTAAAGCGACGCCTATTTCAATAATTTAGGTTCTCCTTCGAGCCGCTCGTCACAGGCGCCAACTGTGCATATCAGTCCATTAGAATGGAATTGATTATTTCTCTTGATTCAAAACTCGCGGCGTCGGTTATCTCTTCTATTTCAATATTATCCGGCCATATGGCGGACAATTTTCACTATTAGCTGAGCGATAGCTTCGCTTTTCCGCAGACCGATCGGGGGGTCCTAATCGCGGTCGCGATGTTCATAGAAATGCCGCCCTAAAATCTCTGGGGGAAGGGGGTAAGGCGATGAAGCGAGCAACGGACCTTTCGCTGCTTTCCTGCGCGTTTGTCAGTGCCGTCGCGATGCAGGCGATGTCTCAAACCCGGAACGCTGCGGCGGAATCTGGCTGGGTCGCGCAAATCGAAGCCGTCGACGCCAAGGCGAAAGAAAAAATCTCAGGCGACGGCGGTGGCGCGGATAAAACAGACGCGTCAAATGGAAAGCTGGACGGTCACGAAGGTCTCGGAAACGACGAGACGCTCTATCCGACTGCTGCGCAGTGCGGCGAGTGCCACAAGCAGATTTATGAAGAGTGGTCTTCGTCGCAGCACGCTTATGCGTCGATTTCCCCGATGTTTCATAAGTTCGAGCAGAAGTTTCAGGAGCTCACAAAAGGCACAGTCGGCACATTCTGTGTGCGCTGTCACCAGCAGGTCGGCACGCAACTTGGTGAGAACCGGGAAACGCCGCTCTGGCAACGCAGCCAAATTTCGCGCGAAGGCGTGACCTGCATCACATGCCACCGGGTCAAGGAACAGTACGGCAAGGTCAACGGCGAGCGCCGCGTCGAGCCGGGCAAGATTTTCGAACCCGTTTTCGGAAGCGGCCAGCAGAGCGTCATCAACGACGTCATTAGCAAGAAGGAAACGTACACGGTCGCGACCAGCGAGAAGGAGCGCGGCAATCAGATCCACAAGGGCATGATAACGAACGATCAGATGACCAAGTCGGAGTTCTGCGTCAGCTGCCATCAGGTCGCGGTCAACCTGGGTATCAAGCTTGAGATCGTCTGGGATCAGTATCGCGACAGCCCCGCGCGGAAGGCCGGCATCAGCTGCCAGGACTGCCATATGGGCAAGGTTCCAGGAAAACCTGAAGGGTATGACACCGCGCCGTCTGCGATCGTCGGCGGCAAGGAGATCAACCCAGGACGCAAGCACGCCAACCATCGCTTCGTGGGGCCCGGCTACTCGATCGCCCACCCAGGCATTTTCCCGCACAATCCGAAGGCGCAAGTGATTAGCGTAGAGGATTGGCTGCTGTTCGACTGGCGCGCCGGCTGGGGAACGACCAAGTTCGAGGATCAAGTCGCGGACGGCAAAATCAAGGTCAAGTTCCCCAAGCGGTGGTCGGATTCGCTCGACCGTGAAGAAGCGAGAGCGATCATCGACGAGAATCTCAAGAAGCTCGACGAGCGTGACGAGCTGCGTCACCAGGTCATGGAGAACAGCAGCCACGTAGATGGTCCGTATATTGAAGGCATGCCGAGAGTCGGCGCGGATCTGGCATTCACATACAAGATCAAAAACACCAACACGGGGCACAACCTGCCGTCAGGCTCTCTGGGCGCGCAGCCGCAGCTTTGGGTGAATGTTGCCCTCGTCGATCCCGACGGGAAGAACGTCTGGGAGTCGGGTTACGTCGATAGCAACGGCGATATCGCAGACTTGCATAGCCTTGATGTCGCTGCAGGGAAAATCAAGGCCGACCAACAGCTGGTGCACTTCCAAACCAAGTTCCTGACGACCAATGTCAAGGGCACCGAGCGCGAGATGTACTTGCCGGTCAACTTCGATGTCGACCCGTTGCCTCATCTGCGGCCGCCTGGCGTTCCAACGACGGTTCTGAACCACCCGCCGTTGGTGCGCATGGAGAACCGTTCATTTACGCCGCTCGGAAAGAAGACGGCCAAATACCAAGTGCCCGGCAACTTGATTACAAAGCCTGGTAAGTACCAGCTCGCCTTCCGAATGCGTAGTCGAGCGGAGCCTATCTACTTCATGCGCTTCGTGGGTTCGACGAAGGACATGGAGCAGAGCATGAACGAGCGGATCATGAACTTCCATGCCTTTGCCGTGGAGCTCGATGTGAAGGGTTAGTCCCGAAAAGACGGCAGCTTCACATTGGGGGAATAGAGGGGTCGATCGCGGGAGACCCCAGCTTACCCGGCATCGCAAATTCCGGACGTAGAGCGTACTCATGACTTGTCCCGCGAAAGGCAGTTTGTCGAACTTTGCCAGAGCAACAACCACCGCTATCGGGTTGGTTGCTGGCGGTTACCTGCTGGTATCCGATACTACGGCGGAGCCGGCATCCGGCGAGAACACGAGCGAGGCGCGTAAGGGAGGTGCTTTCACGCAAGTGTTCTCAGGCATTTCAAAGGTCGGCGCTGCCGACGTGGATGGCAATGCTGGAGAAGAGGCCGCGGAAGGCGACAAGAAAGCTTCCGGCAAGGTCCAGAATTCTTCGGAGCACAAACGTAGCAAGGTGGACTCGCAGGAGGACCTGTTCCGGGCCGATCCGGCGTACGCAACGAACTACGATCACCAGGAGCAAGTCGATATTTACGGTGGGAAATTCGCTGTCGATCCGCCACGCCCGCCGATCGAGGTCGGGCGACAGCAATATACGTCTGGAATTTACGATGAGAGCAGCACGTTTCTGGGTGAGAAGAATCCGTTGCTTCCCGGTCTTGCGGTTTATGGCGACTGGCGGACGGCCGTTGCCTACAATAACAACAATGGCAAGGACGTGGCACAGATCGCTACGCGGTTAAATCTCGACGTTGACTTCAAGCTCACCGCGACCGAGCGATTGCACGCTTTCTTCACGCCGATCCAGGAGGACAACAGGTTCTCGCGCTTTGAGTTCGGCGGCGGTGGCAGTGAGGATAGGTTCATTGGCGAGTTCGATGCCGAGCCGCAGACGCTATTTCTCGAAGGGGACCTCGGTTCGCTCTATACTGGGTTCTCCGGGCAGGAAGCTGGTTTCGATCTGCCCTTCACCGTTGGTCTTTTTCCGCTGTTCCTGCAGAACGGCATCTGGGCCAACGACGCGATTCTTGGCGGCGCTGTTAGCCTGCCGGCGAAGAACTCGGCGGCGCTCGGGCTTTCAAACTTCGACGTCACCTTCTTCGCCGCGTTCGACAAGGTCACAAATCCGGGCATCATCGGTGCGGACGACGGCGTGGCAAATCTCTACGGCGTCACCACCTTCATCGATGCATTCGACGGGTATATCGAAGCGGGCTATGGCCTTATTGACGGTCGCGACGAGCAGGCCGGCCTGCTGACGCACTTTTTGACGGGCGCGTATACGCGGCGCTACTACAATACGGTGTCGAATTCGACGCGCGTCTTTGCGAACTTCGGTGATGATCCGGAAGGTAGTAGTGATGGCGTTGCGATCATTTCGGAGAACAGCCTGATCACGGGCCTGCCGAGCACGCTGCTTCCCTATGCCAACTTCTTCGTCGGCTTTGGCAATCCTCAGCCGCTCGTCGACGGCTTCAACGCCGGCATTCTGAAAAACGTCGGCATCAATTTCGAGACCGATGCGCTGACTGGCTATCCCAAGCTTGACGATTCCGGTTCGGACGCCTGGGGCGGCGCAATTGGTCTGCAGTATCTCTTCAATCTCGACCAGCAGCTCGTTTTCGAAGTGGCCATGGTTCAGCCCTTCGCGAACGATGGCATCGGCGCGCAGGACCCGCAGTATGGGTTCGGTGTCAGATACCAGGTCCCGATCGACCGGGCTTGGCTCTTCCGTGCGGATGCGACATATCAAATCCAGGAAGGTGAGGCAGAAGACAACTTTGGTATTCGCACGGAGGTCCGCAGAAAGTTCTAGGTCGTCGCGTTGCCTCAACTGGTCGTTGCACGGCTCTTTAGATCGGATCAGTCCTCAGAGACCGTGCTGCCGAGGAAGCGTGCGGTTCGTTCCATGTCGCGCAGGCGATGGATCATCACATCGCGCATGCCAATTACCCCGAGGATGCGCCCGTTTTCGACAACGGGAAGATGGCGGATGTGTCGATCGTCCATGACCTTCACTATGCTTGCCAAGTCATCGCTCGGCGCGCAGGTAAAGACTTTCCTCGTCATCACGGCGGATACCGGCATGCCATATAGCATGCTCTTATATGCCGAAAGCCCGTAGGCGATATCGCGTTCGGAAATGATACCGGCGATGGACTTGCCATCGTCGCTGACGATCATGACACCCACTCGGGCATCCTTGAGTCTTTTTGACAATGTTGCGAGCGTGTCGTCCGTCCGCACGGTATGGACCGCAGGTCCTTTTGACTTCAGGACATCTTTCACTTTGGTCAAAGATACCGACATGAAGCAACCTCAGAACTTTTCGACCGGTATTCTCGTCAAGGTCGACCATAAAAAAGGGCTGCTCTCGACGGCGCCGAATGCGAAGCTAGGTGACGATGGTCGCGCCTAGCAAGCTCAAAGTCGCAAAGGACGCGCGCGAATATGTGGTGCGGCGCGGCATGTGCGTGGGTCGTGTCGTTCGGAGTGTCAACTTGGTTGGCGGAGCAGGTTGGCGTGTACGCTCACAAGCCAAAGAAAAAGGCCGTCTCCGACTGGTTGGAGACGGCCTTAGCCAAAAAGCCGGGGTCGGTTTTCGGGCTTAGAACTTGTATTTGAAGCCGGTCCAGATAGTGCGGCCGAGGCCGGGCTTCATGCCGTCTTCGCGGTCCGAGATATAAAGATCGTCGAGAAGGTTCTCGCCGGCGACATAGAAGCTGGCACCAGTATTGCCGATATCCATGTTGAAGCGGGCCGAGAGCAACCAGACGCTTGGCACCTCGCCGTCTTCACCGGCTTCCTCGAGTTCGCACTCGTACTCGCCGGCACCGCCGTCTTCAGGCCCTTCGCATTCGAGTTCGCCGCCGAAGCCGAAGGGCGTGTTGCCCTCGTCGGTGAAGAATGCGCCGCGGTACGTCCACGTCACGCTCGCATCCCAACGCCAGCCGGTCGTCTGCTGGACGCCAAGCGTAAAGGCTGCGACGTGCAGCGGCACTTCCGGGATACGGTTGCCGTCGAACACCGTGGTTTCAGGGTCTCCGCTCTCCTCGTCTATTTCCGTGATGCTGAGGTTCTTGAAAATGCCGCGTGAGTAGGTGTATCCCGCCTCGCCGAAGAAATTCAGCGAACCTCCGGTGAAAGGCTGCGAGTTCAGGCGGCCGAACAACTCGACGCCGCTGATCTCGACTTCGTCAGCCTTGCCGAACGAGCGATCACCCGCCACGTTGCTGAACGACGCGCCGTACTGGTAGTCCTGAATTCGCTGGTAGAAGCCGGCGACCTCGAAATCCAAGCCTTTGATGGCCGAACTGCGCAAGCCGAGATTGAAGTTGTCACCGATCTCGTCGGCAACGGGGAAGTCCTCGTTACGCAGCACGTTTGTCGTCAGTCCACGGTGATAGCCGCCGAACACCGTCGTGCGATACAGGCCGGTGTAGGCGAACGCGACGCCGGGCAGCGCATTGAAGCTTGAGAAGCCTTCCGACGCGGGAGACGGGTTGAGCAGGATGCCGTCGAGTTCAAGGCACTCTGAATCGGCTACGTCAGCCGGATCGTTCGGATCATCCGGCGGATCGAACGGTGCGCAGTCCGGCCCTTCTGCGCCGCCGGCTTCGCTTTCCTCTCGCGCGATTACGCTGTTCTGGCGATTGACCTTGAACCACTCAAAGCGAATACCGGGCAGGACGTTGAAGTCCGGCGCCACCGAAATGTTCGTTTGCAAAAACGCCGAGACAGTATTCGCATCCAGAGATCGGTCAAAGATCGTCGCACCGTCGTCATCGCCGTTCTTAAGAATTTCATTATCGCGGCCGATGAAGTTGCGGTTGGTCATGTCCTGGTATTCATACCGAATACCTGCCTGTAGATCCTGGTTGAAGCCAAGAATATTGCGGTTTGCCCATTCCGCCCGAACCTCGCCGCCAACATGACGGAAGGTGCGCAAACGGCCGAACATCGTGTCTTCGCCAAAGAAGACCTCGCTTTCCTCGTTGGGATCCGTCGGTGGTTCGGGCTCGAATATGGGCCCGGCTCCAAGCGGCGAGCCGTCGGGTGACGCGTCATAAGTGTTGAGCTGATAGCGGTCGCGGCGGTGGTATCCGGCGTAGACGCGCGACGTGACCGTCGTGTCGGTATCGAGGTACGCGTTGTGCACGATCTGGCCGCGCCAGATTTCGCCCGTATAGGTATTGAGCGTGGCCGCAGGTGCGAAGCACGTTTTGCAGTGCTTGAGGTTGAAGAACTGCTGCTCCGCAAGCCCTCTGAAATTGCCGACGATCGACTCAGCGAGCTCCTCGGCTTCTTCCTCGCTGTCAAAAGTGCCCTCGAACAGCTCGTAGTTGCCGAGGAAGTTCTGCTCATCGTAGTTGTCTTTCTGGCGGGCATGCATCGCCGATACCACAAGGTCGGAGCTGCTGCCCTTCCAGCCGATTGCGCCGTAGAAATCATTGTCTCGCAGGCGCTCGGTGTCCCAGAGGCCTTGAACGTTCGAGCCCGTGTAAGACATCACAACGCCTACGTTCTCTGAACTCTGCCGAGTGTGAACATGCCACTTGGCAGAAATGTCGGTGTCGTTGCCGCCAAACGTCGCCGGGCCCTCGGCTTCCGGCTCTCCGTCCTCGCCTTCGATCGTTTGGAACGAGCCAGTCTTGCTCTTCGTAAAGCCGATCGATGCGCTGACCACCGTCTCATCAGGTCCGAAGGGCGAGATATTGCGGGCGTTGATCACGCCAAAGTTGTTGTTCGGGCCATGTGTAATGATCGTTCCGCGAATCACCTCGACGCTCTCGAAGCGCTCGAGCGGTCCCCAGTAGTGCACCGAAGGGTCGAGCCAAA
The DNA here is from genome assembly GCA_964651805.1 of uncultured Hyphomicrobium sp. Classification (GTDB taxonomy): domain Bacteria; phylum Pseudomonadota; class Alphaproteobacteria; order Rhizobiales; family Hyphomicrobiaceae; genus Hyphomicrobium_B. The sequence continues at coordinate 700,590 of CAZYXX010000002.1, forward strand.
GCGCCAGGTTGACGGGATGGCCGTCTTCCATCACGAGCATCTTGCGCGAGCGTCGCGCGGGCGAACCGCGAACGGAGACGCCGCCATGATGCGCGCTGGCGTCGTCGTTGATAATGATCACACCCGGCACCTGCTGCAGCGCATCGTTCAAGTTCTGCGGCTTGCGCTCATTGATGACTGCTGGCGTCAGGTTGGTTGCCGCGGCCGAGAAGCCGTTGAGATCATCGGGGATGAGTTGAGTTGGGTTGACGGGAGTTTGCGCCGATTGGCGCGCCCGCTCGGCTGCACCCGTCGCGGCCGGCGATCCGTAAGGCGAATTCTGCAGGATCTCAGCCGGTCCAGTGGCAACTGGCTCCACTGGTTCGAATACCTCCTGCGGCGGTGCGGGCTTGGGCTTTGCCTGAGCAGCGGCCGGTTTGGGCTTGGGTTTCGCGGCAGCGGCAGCCGGGGCCGGGGGAGGTTGCTGCTGGATAACCTCGACGTCGGGAAGTTGCGGATTGGCCCCACCTTGCTGATCTTGTGTGGCTTCCTGAGCAATTGCCGATGTCGATAGCAGCAGGCCGGCCGCCACACCAAAAGCGCGCGTACGCATTTTTTTGATTTCCCCCGATTGGCGTTCCCAAATCGTGCCGGAGGGGTCATTCGGGATGTATTCCCGGCTGAGTCCCCACACCTCCGGCAATACGACAACGATGTTTGAGAAGCGCGTCGGGCGTAAACTCCAAACAATTCCGCAAGTTTTAGATTTTTTCCCGAATGGGAAAATATCCTACGGAATCCGAGGGTGGTTTGTTGCGTCGCAGCCACGCGGACGTGTGAAACGGATCGGCGAGAGTTTCTCCTGACCAATACTTTGGTCTGGTCGCTAGTCCTTCGATCCGATCGAGCAGGTTGGGAGTGTGGCCCTTTATTCTCCAATCAGACTGCTATCAAGGGCCGCCTCCGACGGGAACCTGAGGCGGCCCTTGCCGAAGCTAGGCCTTGTTGGGGTTAGGCTAGTCAAACTTGATCGTTATGCCACCCATTACAGTGCGTGCGATCGCGGGTTTTACGCCGTCCTCGACACCAGCCAAATAGAATTCGTTGGTTAGGTTTTGTCCCGAAGCCCAGAGCGTTAGTTTCTCGGATAAGTGGTAGTTGCCCCGTGCCGACAGCAACCATTGTCCGTCGACCCTTCCTGGCTCGAGTTCCGGCCCATCGTCGCTAAATTCGAGTTCGAAATCCTCGGTATTTTCATCGTCGACGTACCAGCCGCCACGATGTGTTGCGGTGATGCTTGCGTCCCACAAATTCTTGTAGGCAATGCCGAGCGTCAGGTTCGCGTAGTGCTTCAGGCTTTCGGGAACTTCATTCCCGACTGTCGCAGGGTTCCCGTCGTTTTTTTCGATCTCGGAGTGCGTGTAGGTATATGCCGCCTCGGCAAAGAAATTCCACGGACCACCTGTGATCGGTCGGCTATCGAAGCGCGATGCGATTTCGAAGCCGGTGAACTCGGCCTCTTCAAGTGCCGAGAAGACGCGGTCGCCATCATCCGACTGGAAGGCCTCGCCGAACTGGTAGTTCTTAATGCGATGGTGGAATACGGCGAAATCAAGCGCGATGCCGCGCATCGCGGTCGTGCGATAGCCAAGTTGGAAGTTGTCGCCGATTTCGTCGTCAATCTTATAGTTGGCGGCAAACTCGGCCGCTTCACCGGCTTCCAACGCGTCTTCGAATGGATCACCCAGAACGTCACGAATGATGTGTGGTGTCAGGCCGCGATGATAGCTGCCGTAGACGGTCGAGCGCGGCGAGACCTCCCAGGCGAACGCAATGCCAGGGAGCAGCTTGTTGTGTTCGGATTTAAGTGGGCCGAACTCCTCAAAGAACTCAAGCACCTCGTCGTCGCCGACGACGCCGCGGAACGATGTCTCGTAGTGCTCAAAGCGAAGGCCCGGCGTGACGGTGAGTGTGGGCGTGACGTGAATTGCCGTCTGAATGAAGGCGGCAAATGCGTCGGCTTCAAGGTTCTGCTGCTCGTCCAATTCGCCGCGATTGCTGAAGCTCAAGACCTCGCCCGCATCGCCCTCGGTATTTCTGTTGCGGAATTTTTCGCGCTCATAGCGAACACCAACCTGCAAATCATGTGTCATCCCGCCGAACAAGGACAGATTGGCGAATTCCAAACGGGAATCGATGCCGTAGTTGCGGTAAAGGCGGTCCCGGCCTTCCATTTCCAGTTCGGTTACGGGATCAGAAATGTTGCCGTCGTCGTCATATTCTGCCGTTTGACCAGGATAGAAGCGAGCACGCTCATGCTCGGCGCCGTACAGGCGCGTTGATAGCGTCGTGTTTTTATCGAAATAGAAATTGTGCGCGAGTTGAAGTCGGTAGTGATCGGCACTGTAAGTGCTTAGATCGTGTCCGAAAGAGGCTTCGAAATCGCCGGGCGTGTCGGGCGTGCCATTGCCGCTCTTGCGCCGACCGTTGGCGATGAATTCGGAAAAATCGCCACGTAGGAAGTTGTCTTCATCGTAGTTGTCGCGCTGGCGGAAAAATCCGCCGGACAAGGTCAGGTCCTGATTGGATCCTTTCACGCCGACAGCGCCATAGAAGTCGTTATAGCGCAGCACTTCGCTGTCCCAAGCGCCTCCCACGTCAGATCCTGAATACGAGGCTACGACGCCCCAATTGCCAAGGTTCTGTCGGGTGTGGGCGTGGCGGAAGTTATTCCAGTCCTTGTTCACGTCCCAGGTATGGCCGATCCCCGCCTTGATGACCGTTTCGTTGTCACCGAAGGGCGAGAGGTTGCGAAAGTTGACGATACCGAAATTGTTCAGCGGGCCTTGGTTCACAACGTAGCCGCGGACAACCTCGATGCTTTCAATGCGCTCGATCGGCGGTGTGTAGTGTGATGACGAGTCGAGGTAGGGGGCGAAATTGATCGGCTGCCCATCCTCCATGATGAGTACTTTGCGTGATCGCCGCGGGGCGGAGCCGCGAATACCGATGCCGCCGTGACGGCCGATGCCATCGTCATTGACGGTCACAACGCCGGGCACGTTGGCGAGGGCTTCGTGTCCGGTGAGGGGGCGCTGCTCCTCGAGATCTGCGGTTGTTACGCGCGAACCGGCGCCAGCGTAGTTCTGTAGGTCGCCAGGGAGCAGCGTGCGTCCACTGATGGGCGCGAGTGGGCCTTTCTGAGCACGCTCCGCAGCGCCGACGCCGCCGGTCGCTCCGTAAGGTGAATTTGCGAGGATCTGTGCGGGCTCAAGTATCTCAGGGCCATCGGCGAACGCTTCGTCCGGCGACATCGGCGCGGGCGTGGAAGTCGTCGCCTGGGGTTTGGGCTTTGGCTTGGCCGCCGCCGGCTTTGGTTTGGGCGCCGCGGCGGCAGGAGCGGGCTGCTGTTGAATCACTTCGACGTCCGGTAGGTTTGCGCCGTTTTGCGAAGCTTCCTGGGCCATCGCAGACGTCGAAAGGAGAAGGCAACCTGTTAGCCCAAAAGTGCGAATCGTCATTGTTGCTCCCCCGGTTCATCGATTTTTGCCCGTCTACGCCGTCCCAAAGCTCCCCGATGATGGCGTGACAAGTTCACGATCGACGATGTTGGAAACCGACGTGCCGGGTAAATTCCAAAGAATCCTAGGGGCTTATGGGAAATATTCCCGAGGCAGTAAAAAGGGCGAGAAATACGACATCAATAATGTTGCTTCAATGCCACGCCCCCGAATGAAAGACCCGTTGAGAAAGTTGGCGGCCGAAGTTTGGGGGGCGTGCCGCCCGTGTCAGAGGCGGCGGATGGTCAGTTTGGTTCTTCCCGTGTCACGTGCAGCGGGAGACGCGCATCGAGCAGGGTTCCTCCATCAGCGGGTTCGCCTGCAATTTTGAAACTGCCGCCGAGTGCACTGACGCGTTCGTGCATGCCTCTTAGGCCGTAGCCCGGTTCGGATTCTTGAGGCAGCCCGTGGCCGTTGTCGTGGATCGTGACGTGCACCTCACCCGGTTCGGTCGGGGCCCCGTCCGTAGTGGTTACCGCGACTTTGATCTTCGAAGCGCCAGCATGACGAAAAGCGTTTGTGACCCCTTCCTGCACGATGCGATAGACGGTCGTTGAAATGGTCTCATCGAGCGAGTCGAGATCACCATCGAGCGTCAGCTCGACTTCGCACTCGTGTGGCTGGCGCTGCCACATCTCGATGTTGGCGCGCAGTACACCACTTAAACCGAGTTCAGACAGGCCGACCGGGCTCAGCTGATGGAGAACGCGCCTATTCGTAGTCTGGAGCGAGTCGACGTGTTCGAGGATCTTCTCTGTCAGTTCCACCGCCTTGGACGTATCGAATGAAGGCTTTTGAAATTTACGTATGAGAGCGGCGCCGGTCGCGCGAATTGAGAATAGGAACGGTCCTAGCTCGTCGTGGAGGTCGCGCGCGATATCGCGGCGCTCTTCATCCTGAATGCGTACCATCGCGCTTGAGAGTTGCTGGTTTTCGGCACGTGCTTTTTTGAGCGCCGCCGCCAGCGCGTTCAGTCGCGAGCAAATGCGGGCGATCTCCGGTGGTCCTTGCTGGGGAAGCCCAATGTCATAGTTTCCCGATTCCATCGCCTGCATGGCCGTGCTCAAGGCGTGAACAGGCTCAAGCGCGCGGTTGATCAATAGGCTCGTCAGCGCAAATGCAGCTGCGGCAAAGATCAACGCGTAGACGGACAGGCGTCCGATCGTCTCTAAGACCTCCTCCATCTCGTCGGCGCTTTGCGGGACGATCACGACTGTGTCGACGAGCTTGCCGTTGATCTCGACCGGCACGTTAACCGGTGATCCTGGCACGCCGGCAATGTATTCGGCCCAGGCTTCCCGCTCCGACATCGGCGGTGGTTCTTCTGCTGCCGGCTGGCCACTCTTCAAATAGATCTGGACATGGCGAAGGTGCTGCAGACCCGCAATGAGTGCAGGGAGTTGCGCGGGGCTGCTCTCGCCTTTTTGAATGGGCTCCAAAGCTGAGCGCATCAGCGTTTCGGTCGTTCTCATGCTGCTTGCGACTTCGGAGCTGATCCGCGTGCGCGCGTCGATGAGCATCGCGGTAACCATAGCGCCGATGGTCGAAAGCAGAAGGAGCCCAAGCCCAATGATGAGGCGCGCGCGAATCGACATCGAGTTACTCCGTGAAAACCGAGGGCGATCAAGGATCGCGCATAAGATGGCCTTGTAAAATCTACGATGTAATAATATTTCAAGGCTATCGCGTCGCGATCGGAGATCAGCAGCAGTGAAAGTTCTCGTCGTAGAAGATCACCCAATCGTCGTTTCAGGATGTCGAGCACTCTTTGCCGACGAGCCGGACGTCGACATGGTGCATGCGGGGACGATCGCTAAGGCGCGTGAGCTTCACGAAACGGAAAAGCCGGACATCGTCGTCGTCGACATTAGCCTGCCAGATGGTTCTGGGCTCGATTTTGCACGCGAACTTCTTGCTGTCGAACCCAATACCAAGATTGTCGTCTTCACGATGAGCGACGCGCCGGTTTTGGCCGTAAAAGTGCTGGAGTCCGGTGCGCTTGGATATGTCAGTAAGAACGGAGATCCGACCAGCCTCAAGGAAGCGATTGCGACGGTGGCGACGGGGAAGCGCTGGCTGCCAGTCGAACTGGTGCAAGATATCGCGCTGATGCGCATGAATCAGTCGGGGCGCGGGCCGGTACTGACGGAGCGGCAAATTCAGATTTTGCGCCACTTGGCTCGCGGCAAGAACATGTCGGAAATCGCGCACGAGATCGACGTTTGTTACAAGACCGTGGCGTCCAACTGCGCCGAGATCCGCACGAAGCTCAATGCGCGCACGTCATCGGAAATGGTGCGCATCGCTGTTCAGCTTCGCATTGTTTAGCGCTTTGACGCGCAGTTGCTGCGTCGCTTCGAGAACCTTTCCCGAAATTCCTATGGAACTGTTGCAATAGGGCTGACGAAAACAGCCTAACTCGATTCAACAGTCCGTGAACGGGAACGTCAGGCGTAGAAGTCGGGCTGTTGTCCCGTCGTGACCTCGACTTTCGAGCAATACCGTCCTGAGGCGCACTGGCGCTTCGCGGCAACGAGACGGGTTTCCTTTCCTCCCAAAGAACCATCTCGCGAGCGAGACGCCCGGCGCGAAGAGGCCGGCCAACCACAAATAACGCCCGCGAGGGCGACCCAAGCCGGCTGGAATGGAACCAGAGGAGACAGAACGAATGCGTGTCAGACGCAGTTTGATCGCTGGAAGTCTGCTGGCACTCGCCAGCGGCCTTGCGGGTCCGGCGATTGCCAACGAGGAAGTCGAAAAGCGCTCGCAGGATCACAATTATTGGAGCGTGCCGGGCCAGAACAACAAGCTGCATCGGCACAGCCAGCTCAAGGATATCAATACCGGCAACGTCGCCAAGCTTCAGTACGCGTGGTCGCAATCTACCGGCGCGCTGCGCGGACACGAAGGACAGCCGGTCGTGGTGGAGCACAATGGCAAGCCGATGATGTACTTCTCATCGGGTTGCCCGGAAATGTCCAAGTGCAACATCGTGCAGGCACTCGATCTGTCCGACCCCGACAATCCGGTTCAGATCTGGAACTACGTCAAGAAGACGGACCGTGATGAATCGGCCGTGCCGCGCGCGTGCTGCGACACCGTCCATCGCGGTGTCAATTACGTTGATGGCAAGATCGTCTATCATACGCTCGATGGCTTCGTGATCGCGCTTGATGCGACCACTGGCAAGGAAGTCTGGGTCGTCAAACATGCGTGGCCGGAAAAGGGTGAGACGATCACCGGTCCGGTTCTGATCGCTGAAAATCTCGTCATCGCCGGCTTTGGCGGCGACGAATTTGCGGCTCGCGGCCGCTTGACAGCCTATGATCTGAAGACTGGCAAGGAAGTCTGGAAGTGCCACTCGACCGGCTCGGACAAGGACGTCTGCATGACGCCCGAGACGAACAAGGCCAACCCGCACTTCGGCACCGCGGGCAAGGATCTCGGCATCACGTCGTATCCAAAGCGTGAGGGACAGGCCGAGCATCCTGAGGGCGAGTACATGATCGGCGGCGGCGCCTATTGGGCTTGGGGTTCCTATGACCCCGAACTGAAGATGGTGTTCTGGTCGACAGGCAACCCCGGTCACTGGTCGCCGTCTTATCGCTGCGGCTACACTGGTGCGGACCTGACGCACGAGAAGTGCAACGACGGTACGTGGGACAACAAGTGGTCGATGACCATCTTCGCCCGCAAAGTCGATACCGGCGAAGTCGTCTGGGCCTACCAGATGACGCCGTTCGATCAGTGGGACTACGACGGCGTCAACGAGAACATCCTCGTCGATAACCTCGACGTGGACGGCAAGAAGTACAAGGCGCTCGTCCACTTTGATCGCAACGGCTTCGCTTACGTCCTCGACCGCACGAACGGCTCGCTGCTGCGCGCCAACAAGTTCGTCACCGTGGACTGGGCCGAGAAGGTCGACCTGAAGACGGGCCGTCCGATCAAGGTCAAGGAGCACTCGCCGTTCGCGGTCGGCGTCAACACGCCTTCTTGCCCGTCCGCAATGGGCGGCAAAGACCAGCAGCCTTGCTCGGTTGACCCGAAAGAGCCGAACAAGTTCTACTGCCCGACGAACAACTGGTGCATGGAGGACGAGCCTCAGGAACGCAGCCACACGCAACAGGGCACGGTTTACGTGTTCGCAAACGTGTACATGTTCCCTGAGAAGCCCGGCATCTCCGGCAAGGTCAAGAAGTTCGACATCGTGACAGGCAAGGCCGACTGGGAAATTCCTGATCCCTATCCGAACTGGTCGGGTACGCTCGTTACCGACGGCGGGCTAATGTTCTACGGCTCGAACGGTGGTGACTTCCGTGCGGTCGACCGCAACTCGGGCAAGGTCGTCTGGCACAGCCGGCTTGGTTCAGGCATCATCGGCAACCCGATCACTTACAAGGTGAAGGGCAAGCAGTACGTGTCGATCTTCGCTGGTCTCGGCGGCTGGATCGGCATACCGGTGACGGCCGGCCTCGACATGGACGACAAGTTCGGCGCTATTGGCGCGACCGCAATGGCCAAGGCAACCGGCCTCGACAAGATTCCGCAGGCTGGCATGCTCTACACGTTCCGTCTTGGTGATTGACCAAGTCCTCGCGACGTTCGCCCGGCATCGCACGATGCCGGGCGAAACGCGTTTCAAATCCACGCAGCAGAGCTGGGCGTGCGAAGGGTGTCATTGATGTTTCACAAGTCATGCGCCGCAATCGCGGCGATCACGTTGCTGCTGATTTGCCCGGCAAGTGGCGACGATCTCAGAGCCTACACGAAGGACAAGGCTTTCGATGATCTTACGCCCGCGGAGCATGCTTCCGCGAAGGCGCAGGCGAGGGATCGCAAGACACCGACGTTGCGTGTCTGTGCCGACCCCGGCAACATGCCGCTCTCGAACGTCAAACGCGAAGGCTATCAAAACAAGATCATTGAGATTCTCGCTGAGGATCTTGGCGCTCGTGTTCACTACTTCTGGCGTCCCTATCACGAACGTGGCCTAACGCGCGAGACGTTCCAGAATGACGAATGCGATTTGTTGCTGGATATGCCGGTCGCATTGCAGTCGCTTCTGACGACAGACCCCATCTATCGGACGACATACGTCCTCGCTTATCGCGATGATCGCGGCTTTAATTTTACCGGCTTTGACGATCCCAAACTCAAGGAGCTAAGGGTCGGGGTGTTCCAGCACTCAGGTATTCGCGAAGCGCTCGTGCGGCACGGGTTAGGCAACCTTCATATCCACTCAATTACCTACGATGCCGATCTGGTTCCCGAGCATCAGCCATGGCAGCAAGTGCAGAAGGTGATCGACGGCGAGCTTGATGTTGCTGCTGTGTGGGGGCCGTTCGCCGGCTGGCTTAAGTCCGTCAAAGGCGAGCCGCTGACGATCCAACCGGTCAATCTCATGGACAACCAAGTGCCGCTGGAATTCGATCTCGCGATCGGAATGCGACCAAACAATGTACTGCTCAAGTACATGCTGGACTGGGCGCTGACGCGGAAGGCCGAGGAGATCGACGCAGCTCTCAGAGAGTTCGGTGTCCCTCTCGTGAAATGCAGTAAGTGCACGGTCGAAGGTGACATCCCGTCGAACGGCGGAATCTATAGCCGTTTGCGCAACGTCTCGCAGGACAGGTTTACGAAGCAGGCGCCGCCTCGCCCTCTGACAGATCAGGCGACGCCTGATCAGGTGGTTACCCTCGATCGCATGCAGCATTGGCTGGATGAGGGAAGCGATCTTCAGCAGGAACTCTCAAATGCCGTCATTGCCAATTCGGCAGAGCGCGTTTTGTTCCTGCTTAGCAAGGGCGCCGATGTCAACGGTCGCGACAATCAAGGGTATGCTGCGCTCCATCATGCAGCGCGCAACCGCCTGTCGCCGTTGGTTGAGCTTCTCGCCTCGAAAGGTGGCGACGTTAACGCACGCGACAGCGACGGCTTCACACCGTTGTTGCATGCGGTCAACCGCAATCACGTTCCAACGATCGAAATGCTCGCGAAGCGCGGGGCAGACCTAGAGCTGCCGACAACGCAGGGCATTAGGCCGCTCGCCTGGGCTATCGGCGACGGAAAGTACTACGCGGCAAAGTCGCTGATTGATGTGGGGGCTAACATCGATAGTGAATCGGGTAGGGAATCCGTGACGCCGTTGATGATGGTCTCGACGCAGTTGCCGGCGCAGAGCCGCAGTGGGCACGTGACGCAAGGACCGCCGCCGACGGAGCTCGCTGAGCTTCTTATTCAGAAGGGCGCCAAGGTTGACCATAAATCGAAAGACGGCGTTACGGCGCTGATGGTGGCGGCGGGCCACAACAATGCGCCCTTGATCGGGCTGCTCGCGAATGCGGGAGCGGACGCGACGCTCAAGTCCGGCGAAGGATTGACTGCGTTGCAAATTGCTGAGCGCGCAAGGAATGAAGTTGCCATCGGCACACTCAAGTTCCTGACGCCTGGGTCGGGAAATCCCGGATCGCCACCTGTATCCTCGGTCGGCAACTGAGCGGAACGGCTCCACGTCGAGAAACGAGGCAACATGACATCGAGAACGGCTTTGGCGGCTGTGGCCGCTACGTGGTTGGCGACGGCATCCGCTGAGGCGTGGGCGACCACGGTCTTCGTCAGCAACGAAAAAGACAACACGATCACGGTGCTTGACGGCGATACGCTGGAACTGAAGAAGACCATTCCTACCGGCCAGCGTCCGCGCGGTATACGCCTGACGCCCGATCACAAATTCCTTCTTGTTTGCATCGGAGACGACAACCGCCTGGATGTGATCGATACCGCGAAGCTTGAGGTTGTGCGAAACCTGCCCTCAGGTCCTGACCCGGAACTGTTGGACATCTCCAAAGACGGCGCGCTCATCTACGTCGCCAACGAAGACGATGCGATGGTCTCGATCGTGCGGTTTTCGGACGGCGAGACGCTCGCCCAGCTCGATGTCGGTATCGAGCCCGAGGGCATGGGCGTCAGCCCCGACAACAAGATTACGGTCGCCACGTCGGAAGCCACCAGTATGGCCCATTTCATCGACAACGAAGCGCGCAAGGTGATCGCCAATGTGCTGGTCGATACGCGACCGCGGGTCGCCGAGTGGACGCGCGACGGTAAGCATGTGTGGGTGACGTCGGAAATCGGCGGAACCGTTTCCGTGCTCAATCCGACGACTTTCAAGATTGATAAGAAGTTCGGCTTCGAAATCCCCGGCGTCGACCCCGATCTCATTCAACCCATCGGCGTGCAGTTTTCGCTCGACGGCAAGTTTGCTTTTGTGGCGCTGAGCCACGCCAATCGTGTCGCGGTCGTGGATACAACGACGTACGCGGTTGTGCGATTCATCATTCTTGGACAGCGGCCATGGCATCTGGCGATTCATCCTGACGGGTCGAAGCTCTACGTCGCCAATGGTCTGACCAACGACATGACGATCATCGACGTTGCGACGCAGAAGCCGATCAAATCGGTGCCCGTGGGCAGATTGCCGTGGGGAGTCGCCGTGATGCCTTGATGGTCGGCCGAGGTAACGCAAGCAAATGCCGACCAATAACAAAACTCAGAGTCATAGGGAGAGAGTGTCATGGTTCGTTTCAGTTGGACTGCCGCCATCGCAGTTGTTCTCTTTTCGACAGCAGCGGTTGCCGCGTCGGGATTATCGGTTCGCCAAACCACCAAAGTGAAGGGTTCTGACGCAGATGCGTGGGCGAAATTCGGTTCGTTCTGCGCGATCAGGGATTGGCATCCCGCCGTCGCCAATTGCGAAGAGACGACCGAGGGCGATGCCAAGTTTCGGACACTCATGCTCAAAGACGGCGCCAAGATAAAAGAGAAGCTGACTGGCACCAGCGCGACCGGATACACCTATGCGATCATCGAAAGTCCGCTGCCGGTGAAGGACTATACCGCGTCGTTCTCGGCCAGGCCGGACAGCGACGAGCCCGGGACGACTGTCTTCGTTTGGTCGTCTAGTTTCATGGCAAAGGACAAGCCCGACAGCGAGGCCCGCGGTGTGATCGAGGGTATCTTCAAGGATGGCCTTACTTCAATCTCTCAGAAAGCTGGCAACTAGTCGGAGATACCCGGAGGCGTCGGCAACGCGTCGGCGCCTTCCCACGTAAGCGGGATTTTTTCCTGATTTCTGGCAATGGTGGGCGCTCCATCTGGCGTGATGGAGACGGTCGCGTATACCACCGCCATCTCTGATGCGACGTATCGACGTGGTTCCTATGAGTGAGCGATGATGACGACTGCATGCAAAGTATCCCTGATGGGCTGGGTGATTGCGGTATTGGTGGGGGCCATTCCGGCATTTGCGGATGAACCGGCTTTGCCGAAGCGCGCGGCTGGCCTGTGGGATCTCAAGACGACAATGGACGAAGGTATGGGGCCGCGCGAAAGCGCGTTGAAGATGTGCATCGACGCACAGATGGAAGCGAACACGGTCGCGGCCAGCATGGCCGAGCATCGCAACAGCTGCGAGCGGTATGTGATCGAGACCAGTGAAGTCGGCACGGTTGTCGACGCCAAGTGCAAATATACGGGCCGCGAAGTCACGAGCCGCACGGAGATGTCCGGAGATTTCAAGACCTCATTCAAGGTAAAGATCGAAAGCACGACCACGGACACCAAGCCCAACGCACCTCAGAGCGTTGTCGTTAAGCGAACGATCACGCAGGAAGGAACCTATGCCGGCGCCGACTGTGGCAAGCTCGAGCCCGGTCACGCAATGGCGCCTGACGGCTCCCCTGTGGCGGTCCAGTGAACTGCGCCGACCGGCGCGTCCCTTTCAAGCTTGGGGAAAGGCACCGGCCATTGACAGGCGCTCTCGGACCGTTTCCCATTTAAGGAGAACTACGGCAGGGCAGTAAGGCTGAAGCCCATGCAATGCAGGCAACGACAAATTGGTTTAACGCTTGGCGTACTAGCCATTGCGCTTGTTATCCTTAGTGCTAGTTCATCGACCGCCTCGGCCTGGTCCGACAAGCATGCCGCGCGTGTCCGCGCGGTCTTGGCCAAGTTCCTGGATCCGCCATCGCCATCCGATGTTCCACGACCGCCGGCGCTTAGTATTGCGATCGGCATTGAGGGCGATGTCGTCATGGCCGAAGGGTTCGGAGAGGCCGCGCCCGGCTTTCCCGCGAGCGCGAATACGCGCTATCGCGTCGGCTCGCTCACCAAGCAGCTTACTGCCGCAGCCGTACTCAGACTGATCGAACTTCGCGCCATTGCACCCCTGTCGAGCAAGCCGATCACGCTCGACACGAAGGTTTCGGAGATTCTCGAAGGGATCGAGAGTTGGACGCAGCCGGACCAGGCACCGATCACGATCCGCTCACTGCTGACCATGACATCCAATTTGCCGAACTTCACGCGCCGCCCGCCCAATGAGCTCGACCCTTGGGGCGCGATTACAGCTCCGCAGCTTTTGGGTGCGGTAAAGAAGTTAAAGCCGGAGGGATGGCCATCATCTTTCGAATACAGCAATACGAGCTACTTCATACTGGCGGCAGTAATTGATGCCGTACTCATTCCGGAGTCGAATGTGGCGCTTGGATATCCAGATGCGCTGCGGCGTCTCGTGCTAGAGCCAGCTGGAATGGATGAAACGTCGCTCGTCAGCGACCAGCGCAGCGCGAGCGCGTTGGCTGTCCCGCATTTTCGCAGGAAGCCCGCATTCGGTGCACCGGACTGGCTACGTGGTAGCGGTGATGTCGTGAGTTCCGCACGAGACATTGTTCGCTGGAACGACGCGCTGATCTCTGGCCGGATCATTCACGAACCCGAGCTTTCGGCAATGTTTGCGGAGAGCGCGCGTGTCACGCCGACTGACTACTACGGAATGGGCTGGTACATCAGCGACAAGGATGGATGGAAGTTTTTCAGTCATTCGGGCTCGGTGCCTGGTTACACCGCCTTCAACGCCATTTGTCGTGACGAGACGCGCGAGATCTGGACATCGGTCACGCTGCTCACGAACATGGATGGGGTCGACGATATCGAGGAACTCGCGGATCGGATCGTGCGCATTGCGCTTGAGGATTAGCGAGCTTCGTCGCCGCGCATCGGTTGCGTGTTTGGCGAGAGCGCCATTGCGTGCCGTGTGCGCTGGGTGATCTCTGGGCAGCCGAGCGATTTCAGCAAAGCTGCGACCAAGTCGTCGGTGGATTCGGTCGAGAAGTATTGACCGCCCGTTTTTTCTGCGAGGCAACGGACCTCCATCAATCCGCGACCGCCGGTCCAGCTGAAGTCGCGCATGCGATAGCCGATCACGTGCACCACCAGATTTTCCGAGATTGCTTTCAGGTTTTTGCCAAGTTCGCAGGGATCGCCGCCGCAGGTTTCTTCGCCGTCGGTCAACAATACGACCAACGCTGGTTTGGTGCGGTACTCGAGAACTTCAGCGGCTTGTTCGACCGCTCGCGTCAAGGGTGTGCGGCCGGCGGGCACGAGCGCATTGACATCGGCCATGATGCGCGGTCCGGCGTCCCGCGTCGGGCGCAATTTCAGAGTGATGTTGTCGCAGCGGTTGTAGGGTCCGGGGCCGTAAGTAATGAGACCGAGGCGGCGAAACGGTGTTATTGACGGCAGTGTCGTTTCCAGGGCCGCGCGGACCTTGTCGATGCGCGTGATGACGCTGCCGATGCCGAGCTTTTCGTTGCCGGACATGGATCCGGACGCATCGAAGACCAGCATCGCGTCTTCGTTGCATTTCGTCGGAAGCGTGTCGTCCGCGACTCCCGCGGATGTGGCGAACGCAAGAGCGAGTGTACAGATTGCGAGCTTCGGTCGATATTTCACCGCGCGCCGTTTTCCTGATTTTGAAGGGCGCGGCTCGGCGGCGCTCAGGTGTGCTTCTTCAGACTTATGAAGGTGCATCGGCGGTGGTGCCGGTTATCTTGAGACCGTCAGAGTCCACGGCACGCATCTCCAAGTGGTTCGTCGTTCCGGAATACGTGAAACGGAAATTGGGATCCTCCGAGAGCGAAATGCTGCCCTCCACTTCAAACATCGTCTGTTGCCCGTCGCCGATCACGATGTCGCTCAGGTAGCGTGCAGGTGTGTATTTTCCGGTTTCCGGATTGAGTTGCATTCCGGTGAAATTCGGGTGGCGGATCATAACGACACCTTCGCGCCATTCGGGTTCGCGCGTCGCATGCGATGTGGCCGTGAGTTTGCTGCGTCCCATATCCGCAAGCACGGCGTCAGGATCTTTCGAAGGAAGTGCGGAACATCCTCCTGCACCGGCAACAAACTTCTCCGCCATCAGCAAATGGCCCTCATCCGTTTCGAGCACGGCACGGACAATTGAGAAGCTATCGATTCTCAGGCGGGTCGCGAAAATCCGGTCTCCGATGTTTCCCCCTCTGCGCCAGCCCTCGCCGAATTTGATGACGGCAGCGACGGGAGCTGGATTGCGATCGATGATGATCGTCAGCCGCGCGGACTTCGCGGCAACAGCCGGGGGAACATGGATAGACACAGGTACCATTGCGCCGTCGGCGGCCTGTGCGGGAGCGTAGAGTGCAAGTGACGAGTTGGACGCCGTGGCGATAGGGCGATCTTGGTAGATGCTCTTTTTTATGTCCGACCACGCATCGTCTGCACCATTGGCGATTTCGGTATTCGATGCGAGTGACGCAATGATGGGTAGTGCGACCATCCATCGAGGGTATGACACGCTGCACCTCCGCGAAATTAAATGGCTTATTGAAGATGGCGATCGACGTTCAATTTGGCTAAGTCAGCGCATCGGATTTCAGCACGGGTGATCGCAATAATGAAGTACGGGGTTGTTCGAAGCATTGCCAATATCGCAGCCTTCTTCCTGGTGTTAATGGGAATTTTTCCTTTATCGCTGTTTGCGGCTGAGGCGCCGGCTGTGCTGCGCGACTGTCCAGAGGCGGAGGGCTGTCCGGAACTCGTCGTCGTTCCTGCGTCGCAAGGACCGACGAAAATCGGCTCGGACGAGAGTGAGGTTGGGCGTATCGGCAATGAAGCTGCTACCGAGGTCAATATCGCGGTCTTCGCCATCGGTAGGTACGAAGTCAGCGTCGCCGAATATCTCGCATGTGTTGAAGCCAAAGGCTGTCCGGAACCCGAGTGGCGTGATCCGAAAAGCCCGCAACACATCACCCAAGGAACAGGTCGCTACTATCGCAATCTTGGTGCTGCGATTACCGATCCCAAGCAGCCTATCACCGGTGTTAGCCAGAGCGATGCGGTGGCCTTCGCAGCTTGGTTGAGCAATAAAACCGGAAAAAACTATAGACTGCCCTCGGAAGCTGAATGGGAGTACTCGGCGCGCGCGGGTACGCACAGTGCCTATTGGTGGGGAGAGGATCCGTCGGGCGTGAATGACGAAGCCATGGCGCACTGCAGGGGCTGCGGATCAGGATTCGATGGTAGGAGCAGCGCTCCGGTTGACAGCCTGAAGCCAAACCCCTGGGGGCTCTACAATACGCTCGGGAACGTGTGGGAGTGGGTCGCGGACTACTACTGTGAGGACAATACGAACCGCCCAAAAGATGGAAAGGCGCGCAACGTCGATGATTGTCCCGTCAAGGATGCTGAGGGCCTCAGGGTCCTTCGTGGTGGCTCGGCGTTCTACGATCCGGACAAAGCACGCGCGGCATCGCGGCTCAGGAACTTTTCCAACTTCCGCAATTTCAGCGTGGGCTTCCGTGTTGCGCGAGATCTGAATGAGCGCGACAGCAAATGATGTATCGGGATTTTTTCCTATGAACTTCTGGGAATTAATCTCGATATATTCTTCGGTATTTGAGCGTTATAACATCGCGCAAATTCACCCCGGCAGTTGAATTGGCGATGTCACTTAGGCTGCAGCTGCTCGGCACGTTCGCCTTGGTCTTGATCGGCACACTGGTGCTGGCGACATGGCTTACGTACCGGCATGCGCTCAACAAAATCGAAACGGAAATGGTTGCAGCCATCGACGTCGGTGCGCGGATTGCGCATAACGCCGTCGACGATGCCGAGGAGGTCGTCAATCCCAGACGGCGGCTTGAACTTCTGGTTGCCGATTTTAATGGCGACAGGCATCTGCAAGCCTACATCATAGAACCGGACGGCTCCGTACAGGTTCGCTCGAACGTGGCAGCGGAGGACCGTCAAGTGCCGCGGTGGTTTCTGGACATTCTTGCTTGGAAGTCCGAACCCGTTGAGCTTGAAATGCCACCGGTGTTTGCTGGCATTGGCCGCCTTACGCTGAAAGCGGATCCGCGTAATGAAGCTGGAGAGGTTTGGAGCGACATTCAGCTGTTTGCGAAGATCCTGTCGTTCTTTGCCCTTACTGGGCTTCTGGTTACACTTTACATTCTTGGTAGGGCGCTAAAACCGCTCCAGCGCCTCACGTTTGCATTCCAACGGATCGGCGCGGGTGACTATGGACCGCGCATGTCAGAGAGAGGCTCGCGCGAGCTCGTCCAATTGGCGCGCGGTTTCAATCACATGGCTAGCCGGCTTGCCGAAATGGAGCAAAGAAACGATCGTTTGCGCTCGCATCTAGAGACTTTTCAGGAAGAAGAGCGGACGGAGCTTGCGCGCAATCTGCACGACGAAGTTAGTCCCCTGCTTTTCTGTATTGATATCGATGCCATGACGATACGCCGTCAGAGCGAGGCGGCGGGCAATGATGGCATTGTTGAGCGCGCGAAGGCCATTCAATCGGCAGTCGATGAACTCAAGGTCAACGTCAAGGGCATCCTCAGCGATCTTAGACCATCATCACTTCATGCACTAACCTTGAAAGATTCCATCGACGATGTTGCCGCGTTCTGGATCGCGCGCCATCCGTCGGTTGAGATCCTGAATCGCGTTCCCGTTTCGGGATGGGGTGCGAAAGTTGACGACGCGATATTGAGTATCGTGCGTGAGAGCGTCAGCAACGCGCTGAAACATGCGCGTCCGAGCCGGATCACAATTTCGGCTGTCGATCTCGGTGCGAGAGTGGCGCTTCGCATCGAGGACAACGGCGGCGGCTTGAAGCGGCCGATCACCGACGGCGGATTCGGAATACTGGGAATGAAGGAGCGAGCATCGCGACTAGGCGGCAAGCTCAGCGTAACGCGCACGGCCGACGGGTCGGGTGTCGGCGTTGAAGCAGAAATTCCGATCGAGGGTGCGGAAACGTCGCGTGCAAATTCAACCGCTGAAGTGGAGATGACGGCATCATGCGGATCCTGATCGTCGACGACCATGCCGTATTGCGGGAAGGTGTCCGCCGGCTGCTAAGCACTATTCCCAACGTCGAGTTTCTGGAAGCCGGAAATGCGTCTGACGCGCTCGCGCAATTCCGCAGACATCAGCCGCACGTCACCGTTCTCGACGTCAATCTTGAAGGTAGCAGCGGGCTTGAACTTTTGCAGCGACTGCGCGGCGAGCAGAGAAGTGCGCGGATCGTCATGTTTACGATGCATTCGGAGCAAACTTACGCGCTGCGTGCCATCCGTGCTGGCGCAATGGGTTACGTGAGTAAAAGCGCGCCGCTTGAAGAACTTCTGACGGCAGTCAAACGGGTCGCCGAGGGCGATCGGTATCTTGATCGCAATCTGGCAAGCGATCTCGCTTTCTCGCCGGGCGCGAGCGACGATCCGTTCTCGAAACTATCGAACAGGGAGGTCGAGATCCTGCGCTTACTGGGCGAGGGCAAGAGCCTTAGCCAGATCGCGAGTACATTTGGCATCGCTTACAAGACAGTCGCCAATTCCTGCAGCCGCCTCAAAACAAAGCTAGGACTTGAGCGAACCACCGATCTCATTCGCGTTTCGCTTGAAAGCCGGAACCGCTGAGCTATGCGCGGGGCGTCCCATTGTCCAGTTTGGACCATTGTCGGGTGCGCGGCTGTCACGACCCATCACAACGCGGTGAGGGGGACTGCCCTGCGGCCAAATAGGGAACTCGTCCCATCGCGGTGACGTAGCGACGGACCTAAACCCTCAGAGCTTGCACTTGTTGCCGGACGCTGAGATGGCCTTCCCTCCATTGGTCTTTTTCAGCGCCCGGCGCTTTTTTTGCGCCACGCGACAATCGAGCTTGATCCGATCGCGCGATTTCAAGAATCAGTGATCGGGACATGATCCTAGCTAGAACGGGAAATCGTCCCGTGGCGCGTGCAGCTTGTGAACCCGAAAGTGCGAACGCTTGCCACTTTCGTACGGTGACCGGTTCCCGGTCTTTGATCCCTCGGACTTGGCGAAGCGTGTAAGCCGCGCCCCGCAAGAAGGGCGTCGATAACAAGAGCTGCGATGCGGAACTTTTCCCGCAATCGCTAGGCGATCTTGGTTGCCCAATGGCTTCAGGCCGCGGCGGCATCCGGAAAAAAATGGAGAGGAAGCGCATGAATTACCGAAGGATGTTAGCCCTGTCGGGTCTCGCGGTTGCGTGGCTCGGCGTGGTCGGCCCTGCATTGGCGAACGATGAAGTCAATAAGCGAGCCGCGAACCCGAATGAGTGGGGAGCCCCAGGACGCGACAATCATCTGACGCGGCATAGTTCGCTTAAAGACATCACCACCGAAAACGTCGGCAAGCTGCAGATGATGTGGTCGCAGTCGACCGGTGCACTGCGCGGCCATGAAGGCCAGCCTGTCGTGATCGAGGATGTTGGCGGCAAACCCATGATGTTCTTCGTTTCGGGTTGCCCCGAAATGTCGAAATGCAACATCGTCCAAGGCCTCGACCTATCCGATCCGGATAACCCGAAACAGATCTGGAACTACGTCAAGCAGACTGATCGCGACGAATCGGCTGTTCCGCGCGCTTGCTGCGATACGGTGAACCGCGGTCCGGCGTATGCAGAAGGCAAAGTGTACTTCGCGACGCTCGACGGCTTCCTCATCGCGCTCGAGGCGACCACGGGCAAGGAAGTCTGGGTCGTCAAGCACGCATATCCCGACAAAGGCGAAACGATCACCAACGCTCCGCTTATTGCAGAGAACCTCGTGATTGTCGGCTTCGGTGGCGATGAGTTCGCCGCCCGCGGCCGCGTGACTGCGTACAACCTTGCCGACGGTAAGGAAGTTTGGTCGTGCCATTCGACGGGGTCTGACAAGGACGTCTGCCTCACCGCCGACACCAACAAGGCGAACCCACACTATGGTACTGCCGGACAGGACCTCGGCATCAAGACGCACGTCGGCGACGACTGGAAGATCGGCGGTGGCGCTGCCTGGGGATGGTTCAGCTACGACAGCGACCTGAAGATGGTCTATTACGCGACCGGCAACCCCGGCTTGTGGAGCCCTTCGTATCGTTGCTCGAAGAAGACGCACGACGAATGCAATACAGGCGAGTTCGACAACAAGTGGTCGATGACGATTTTCGGCCGCAAGGTGGATACAGGTGAGGCAGTCTTCGCTTATCAGATGACGCCCTTCGACCAGTGGGACTATGACGGCGTGAACGAAAACATTCTCGTCGACATGGATGTCGATGGGAAGAAGCGTAAGACGCTAGTCCACTTCGACCGTAACGGCTTTGCCTACGTGCTCGATCGTGTCGATGGGACGCTGCTCCGGGCCCACAAGTATGTGACGACGGACTGGGCCGAAAAGGTCGACATGAAGACCGGGCGTCCAGTGAAGGTTCAGAAGCACTCGCCGCTGGAGCTTGGCCGCAATGTTGCTGCCTGTCCGTCCGCTATGGGCGGCAAGGACCAGCAACCGTGCGCCATCGACCCGAAGGAACCGAACGTCGCGTACTGTCCGACCAACAACTGGTGCATGGAACTGGAGCCGCAAGAGCGCAGTCACACGCAGCAGGGCACGGTCTACGTGTTCGCGAACGTCTACATGTTCCCGGAAAAACCTGGCACGACGGGTAAGATCAAAAAGTTCGACGTGCTGACTGGCAAGACGGAGTGGGAAATCCCGGATCCCTATCCGAACTGGGGCGGTACGCTCGTGACGGATGGTGGCTTGATGTTCTACGGCTCGCTCGGCGGTGACTTCCGCGCTGTCGACCGCAAGACCGGCAAGGTCCTGTGGAGCCGCAAGCTGGCCTCCGGCTCGATCGCCAACCCGATCACCTACAAGATCAAAGGCAAGCAGTACGTCTCGATCTTGTCGGGCATCGGCGGTTGGATTGGCGTGCCGGTCACCGCAGGTCTCGACCTGAACGACAAGTTCGGCGCGATCGGTGCAACGGCGATGACGAAGGCAGCCAACCTGGACAAGATTCCCCAGGCCGGCACGCTCTTCACATTCCGCGTCGTTGAATAGCGCGGTGTAACGCAAGGAATGCATACACGCCCGGCACAAGCGCGTGCCGGGCGTTCATGACCGAGCCGATCGACGGCACGGTACTAGCGCTGTGTGTGTCAAGGACCATCGGCGCAGCCACGCATCGGTCATCAGGACGCCAATCTGTTCATGGTCTTCGGTTAATGTGGTCCGCTTTCACTAATCGCCTGCGCGTTGTCGCGCTTGCCTGTGTCTCAGCGTTGGCTACTGCTGCAATTGACACGCGGCCCTTGCGTGCCGAGGCGATCACGCCGGCGCTGAAGGGAGCATTTTCCCGGCTTGAAGCGCAGCTGCCGTTGACGGCCGGTGATCATACCGCGTTGAAGAAGGCAGCCGCCGAGCGCAAGGTTTCTTCGCTTCGCGTGTGCGGAGATCCCGGCAATCTTCCACTTTCCGACATCAACCGGGCGGGCTTTCAGAACAAGATCATAGAGCTCGTTGCGGCTGAGATAGGCGCGACCGTCAGCTACTTTTGGCGGCCATATCTGATGCGCGGAATTACGCGGCAGACGTTCGACACCAACGACTGCGATATTCTCCTCGATATGCCGGTCGGCTTCGAGCAGATCATAACGACGACACCTGTCTACAAAACAACGTATGTGTTGGCTTATCGCAACGACCGCAACATCAGCATAAAAAATCTCGATGATCCTGTACTCAAGACGCTCAAGATCGGCGTCTTTCAAACGTCAGGGCTACGTACGGCGCTCACGCGGCGCGGTGTCATCGACAATGTTTCGCTGCACGTCGTCAGCCATAACTCCGATTTAAAGCCTGAAAATCAACCCTGGCAGCAGGTGCAACAGGTGCTTGACGGCAAGCTCGACGCGGCTGGCGTTTGGGGCCCTTTCGCCGGTTGGCTGAAAGCCAAGGGCGAGCCGTTGGAACTCCAGCCCACAAATTTATGGGAAGATGAAATTCCGCAGGAGTTCGAACTTGCGATCGGGCTACGCAAGGTCGACTGGGTCCTGAAGTACAAGCTCGACCTCGCGCTCGAAGCGCGCCGCGCGGAAATTGAAAAGATCCTGCACGAATACGGCGTGCCGCTCGTTCAATGCAGCAAATGCGTCATCGCCGGTGATCTGCCGCAACACGGCGTTTATACGAAGCCGATCTACACGCCGCCGAGCCCGGACCAAGTCGCCAAGACGGTCAAATCAGCCGATCAGGTCGTCGACCGCGCCCGGCTTGAAGCCTGGCTCAAGGATGGTGCCGATCTTAACGAGGAGTTGGCCAACGCGGTGCTTGCCTCGGACTTGGAGCGCATCAAGTTCCTTGTCGAGAAGGGTGCGGATGTCAATTCGAGGGATTCAAACGGCTATGCGCCGCTGCATTCGGCGGCGCGGCATCGCGATTCCGCGATCGCGGCCGAGTTGTTGAAGCTCAAGGCCGATCCGAACTCGAAAGATAGCGATGGGCTGACGCCGCTGCAGCACGCTGTTCTTCGCAATCATCCCGAGACTATCGCCGTATTGGCGACTGCCGGCGCCGATCTTAACGAGCCAAATCGCGAAGGCTTCACGCCGCTTGCAGTTGCCATCATCGAAGATCAGTACAAGTCGGCCATGGCGCTCATCGAGGCTGGAGCCGATGTCAACGCGCCGGTCGGCGCTAAGAAGCTTTCGCCGCTCATGCTGGCATCCGGTAAGGAGAACCGTCGGCTGACGCTTGGTGCGGGAGTGTCGCGCGTCGAAAAGCTAGATCCAAAAGATCCCGGTTCAATCGAAATTGCTTCAGCGCTCATTGCGCGTAAGGCGGACGTGAACGCCGTGGGAGGAAATGGCGTCACCGCGCTGATGCTGGCGGCGGCACACAATAACGCACCCATCGTCGGTCTGCTGGTCCAGTCGGGCGCGGACAGGAATATAAAAGATCCAGACGGGAAAACTGCCTCTGATCATGCGGCCCAGAATGGGAATAATGCGGTCGTTAGCTTGCTAAGGCTTCTCGACCAGGCAGGAAGCGGGCAGTGAATGAAAACTCGTGAGCCCTTCATCGTCTTGCTGCTTCTTGCACTCTGCGGAGTGGCCGACGAGGCGGCAGCGTTTCATTCAAATCGGCTGCCAGGGGCGGAGGGAAAAGGCATCTGGAAGTCAGCCGTGCCGACCGTACCGATGCACGGCGAGTTCGACAGTCACGATCCTATCGGTCTGGCAAATCGCCAGTTCATCAAGGCGGATTGTTCGCTCAACTGGCGCGATCCGGATGACGATAAGCTCTACTGCTTCTCGACGCCCACGTCGCTCGCCTACTTCCTCTATTGGCCCAAAGCCAACAGCCGGCGTGCGCGCACCTTCTGGCAGCAGGAGAATGCGCCGTCGCAATGATTTTCTCAGATCGCTCGATGGACAGCTGAAGGTTGTCAGAGGAGAGCGCCAGCGTATCGGCCGCTCGCTAGCAAAATGCGGTCATCCAACCAGAAACGGGAGTGAAACGCTTGATTGGAATTGAAGTTAAACGCTTAGTACTCGTCGCCGCTGCCTGCGTGGCTGCGCTCGCCACTGTCCAGGGGTCGACGTTTGCGGCGGATGAGCCGAAAGCAGATGCAGCAGCGCCCCAAGCTGCGGCGCCGGCGGCAGGAGAGAAGATGGCGCCGATTGATCGCGTCAATTCGACTGAAAAAGGCAAACTCAAAAATCCGTTTCCGCTTACGCCAGAGATTATCGCGGAGGGAAAGAAGTACTACCTGGGGAATAGCTGCAATGGCTGTCACGGTGGCGGTGGCGGTGGCGGCATGTGCCCGCCGCTCACGAACGAGACCTGGGTATACGGTAGCGACGACGACACAATCTTCCGGCTGATCACGTACGGAAGCCAGGAGCTGCAGAAACACGGCTATAGCCGCATCGCCAAAGAGACGGTTCAAGGGCCGATGCCCGGCTACGCAACGATCATCAAGGATGAAGATCATCTCTGGAAGATCATTGCGTACGTTAGGTCGGTCTACGGTGGTCGGCCGGAAAAGAAGAATTGGTAAATCGCATACGCTATTTCGGATGCGCGCCGCCGTGCGGCGCGCCTCAGCGTACAGCGACAACTTGTGTGTTCCGGAGTCGATGAGTTGAAGAACGCAATTTCGATGTTTCGTCTGGCGCTCGCGTCCTGCGTTGCGATGCTTGCGGTGGTTGAGGCTCATGCAACTCAGGATGCTGTATCCGGCAAAGCGGTGAATGGCCTTTCCGCTCACTACGTCTATCTCGGTAAGCGCTATCCGGAGCCGCCGCCGTTGTCGCTGGTTGATAAAGTCGTGACCGATGCTGGCGTACAGGGCGCGCGGGTCGCGCTCAAAGAGAACAATATGACCGGCCGGCTCATCGGCCAGCATCACGACATGTCGGAGGTCATCGTTGCCGCTGACGAAGACGTGGTCGCGAAGGCCAAAGAAGTGCTGGGCAAAGGCGAAAAGCTCATCATTGCGGATCTGGAGCGCGACGATCTCCTTGCGGTTGCTGATCTGCCCGAAGCCGCGGATGCAATCATCCTCAACATTCGCTTGAGCGACGACGAACTGCGCCAGGAGCATTGCCGCAATAATGTGTTTCACCTGCCGCCTTCATGGGCGATGCGTGCGGATGCGCTTGCGCAGTATCTTTCGTGGAAGCAATGGCGGCGCTGGTTCCTCGTTACGGGCCAGGGGCCAAAGGACAAGCAATACGCCACGGCTGTGCGGCGCGCCGCGCAAAAGTTCGGTGGCAAGATCGTGGCTGAGAAAACCTACACGTTTGATGCCGGCTCGCGGCGCACCGATAGCGGACATCAGCAGATCCAGACGCAGATGCCCCTGTTGACGCAGACCTCTGCCGACTATGACGTCATTTTTGCTACGGACGCGGAGGAAGCTTTCGGCGACTACCTAACCTATAGGACGTTCAATCCTCGACCCGTCGTCGGTTCACATGGGCTCGTGGCGGTCGGTTGGCATCGCTCTTTCGAGCAGTACGCGGGGACCCAGATGCAGAACCGCTTCGAGCGTGAGGCGAAGCGCGTGATGATGGAGCGCGACTACTACGGTTGGCTTGGCGTGCGGGTCTTTGGCGAAGCGGTGCTCCGCGCTGCCAGCAACGACGCCAAGACGCTTAAGGCCTACATGCTGTCGAAGGAATTCGAGGTCGCGGGCTTCAAGGGCCAGGGACTTACATTCCGGACTTGGGACCATCAGATGCGTCAGCCCATTCTGCTTTCTGGCCCAAGGGCGCTTGTTTCGATCTCGCCGCAGGACGGCTTTCTGCATCAGCATTATCTGACCGACACGATGGGTTTCGATAAGCCCGAATCCAAATGCCGACTAACTGGATAAATTTGTAGGGGAGTGTTTCGATGCGAGCCTTGGGGCTCTGTGGCCTGATCGCAGGCCTCCTGCTTGGATCGCAGGTTCAGGCGGGTACGCTTTTTATTAGCAATGAAAAGGACAATA
Organism: uncultured Hyphomicrobium sp.; assembly: GCA_964651805.1. Taxonomy (GTDB): domain Bacteria; phylum Pseudomonadota; class Alphaproteobacteria; order Rhizobiales; family Hyphomicrobiaceae; genus Hyphomicrobium_B. The sequence goes on from CAZYXX010000002.1 coordinate 725,800, forward strand.
CGGTCACGGTTGTCGACACCGAGACGCTAAAGGTCGTCAAGACGATCCCGACGGGCGCACGTCCAAGGGGCATGGTTCTCACACCGGACTATAAGGAGCTCATCGTCTGCGTGGGCGACGACAATCGCCTCGACATTATCGATACAGAGAAGCTCGAGGTTGTGCGAAGCCTCGATTCCGGACCTGATCCGGAATTGGTCGATATCGACCCTGCAGGAGACCGCATTTACGTCGCGAACGAAGACGACGGCATGGTTACAGTTCTGCAGCGGTCTGATGGCAAGATTCTCGCCGAGATTCCGGTCGGTGTGGAGCCGGAGGGCATGGCGGTGAGCCGGGACAACAAAATCACCGTCGCGACATCCGAACAGACGAGCATGGCGCACGTGATTGACAACGCCACGCTGAAGGTCATAGCCAACATCCTCGTCGACGTTCGTCCGCGGGTGGCGAAATTTACGCGGGACGACAAGACGGTGTGGGTCACCGCCGAGATCGGCGGTACGGTCGCCGTCATCGACAAGGAGACGTTTAAGGTCGTCAAGAAGTTCGGGTTCGACATTCCAGGTGTCCGGCCAGAACTGATACAGCCGATGGGTGTGCAATTCTCAAAAGACGGCACGCTCGCGTTCGTGGCTCTGTCGACCGCAAATCGTATCGCCGTTGTCGATACGCAAACCTACGAGGTCAAGAACTACATCCTCGTTGGCCAGCGTCCGTGGCACCTCGCGATCGATGAGGCGGGCGAGAAAATCTACACCGTAAATGGCCTGACGAACGACATGACCGTCATCGATGTCACGTCTCAGAAGGCTGAAAAGTCGATCACTGTCGGCCGACTCCCCTGGGGCGTCGTCATTAAACCCTAGGTTGGGTATGCGCATGAGGTGGCGAGCCCGCATCGTCATTGCCATCCTATTGTCGGTGACGACGAGTGCTGTCGGTGCCGAACGTGCGCCATCCGCAAAGTATGTAACGACGCCTGAAGTGCGCCAGACGATGGGAGAGCTGCGCAAGGCGGTCATCGATCACCACACGCTTATAACGCATCGCCGGTTGCCCAGGATTGCGGCGACTAAATTGGCGGACAGCATTCGCCGATCGGCTCAAGCGCTGCGGAACGGTGCGGACACTGAAGGTGGTGCCGTTCTCTTGGAATATGCGGAGAAACTTGAGCGTGGTGCAGCCGCGATCGCCGGCGCGCAGAACGGGCGCACCACGCTCGATGGGCTGTTCGATCTTGTAGGCGTTCTTGAGAGCTATACTGCGCAGTTTGACCACCTCGGGTGGAAGGGCCTGCAAGACCAATAACCGTCAGGCGGAGGAAAGATGCGATGCCGTATTCGAGCCGATTGCCGTTGGGGCTGACTGGATGCCTGCTCGCCGCTTGGATCGGCTTGGCATTCTTGCCGTCAGCTGCTCCTGCACGCGATGCCGCCGCCGGTGCGGAAAATCAGGCAACTGTGCCCTTTGTCGAACTGGTCGGCCACACGGCCGACTTATGGGGGGCATCGTTCAGCCCCGACGGCACACGTGCGCTGACCACGTCAAGCGACAAGACGGCGAAGGTTTGGGATGCCGCTTCCGGAAAGCTTCTTCTTACGCTTGGAGGGCACAGCGAAGCCGTGCGTTCGGCCGCCTTCAGCCGCGACGGCGCACGCATAGCAACCGCCTGCCGCAACGGCGAGGCACGGATATGGGATGCCGAAACCGGCCAGGTTCTGCATTCCCTGGGCGGTCACAAAGAGATGATCGAACAGATCACTTTCAGCGACGACGGGAGCCGGGTCGCCACAGCATCGCGGGACGGTACCGCCAAGCTCTGGGATACGACAGACGGCAAGGAGGTCGCTACGCTCGCGGGTCACACCGAGTGGCTTTCGGGGGTCGTGTTCAGCCCGGACAGCTCCAAGGTCGTTACCACATCGAGCGACAAGACGGCGCGGGTTTGGGATGCCAAATCCGGCAAGTTTCTCTTCACGCTGACCGGACACGACGGGCTCGTGACCAGCGCCGCATTCAGCCCTGACGGAAAAACGATTGGAACGTCTTCGAGCGACAAGTCCGGCCGACTCTGGTCGGGTGAGGACGGGGCGTTGAAGCTGACCGTGAGCGGGCATGAGCGGGCGGCGCTTCGGATTGCGTTTAGCCCGGATGGCGAACGCTTTGCGACATCGTCGAGTGACAAGGCCGTCAAGGTCTGGGACAGCACGACCGGCGCGTTGCTCGCCACCATGGCGAATGCCCACAAGCGCCTCATCCCGCGCTTGATGTTCGACGCCGATGGCCGGCGCATAGTGACGGCTTCCCACGACAAGACAGCCGCTGTCTGGAATGCGGAGACGGGAGAGCTCATCGTTCGCCTCGTCGGCCATTTCAAGGAGGTGGATGGCGCCGAGTTCAGCCCGGACGGGAAGAAGGTGCTAACCGCTTCCTACGACAAGACAGCCCGGGTTTGGGACGTTTCTAGTTTACCTTAGGGGGCGCCGCGGGCGCGGTTGAACAGTCGCGCGACCCGCTCTGCAGCGGCGGGTTGAAACCTGCGCGCAAGTTTACGGTCCTTCCAACTGCAACCAGGCAGAGGCTCAAAAGCTCAGGGTCGTCGTTACGGCGTTGGTTAAGGTGCGCTTTTCAGCGCGTCCCGATTTGTGTTTCCGCGCGGAAATTGGGGGCTCCATCAGAGTTCGCCTTGAGGTAGAATAGAAATTGATGGCGAACGGGTATCGACAGGTCCCCGGCCATCTGTGTCGAGGCGGTTTATGTCAGGAGTTTTTGCGTGGCCACGGCAGCTCGATCTTTTTGGAAGGGGCATCTTCGGCTTGCGCTCGTCACAATTCCGATCCGGCTGGTGAGTGCGACGGCGTCCGAAGCAAAAATTGCTCTACACCAAGTCGACCGCAAGACGAAGCAGCGCATCCGATATCAAAAGACCGCCGGAGAAGGCGGACGGGTCGTGTCGCAGGATGAGATCGTCCAAGGCTACAAGACGGACGACGGCAGCTACGTACTGTTCGACTCCGAAGAGCTGGACAATCTGAAACTCAAGACGCGGCACGCCGTCGAACTCGTGCAGTTTGTGGATGCGTCCGAGATCGCGCCCATCTATTTCGAAACACCCTACTATGTCCTGCCCGACGGGGACGTGGCGGATGAAGGTTACCGCGTCATTCGCGACGCCCTACAGAGTTCCGGCAAGTGCGGGATCGGCCAGTTAACGATGCGCGGGCGCGAAAACCTTGTTTCGCTCCACGCTTATGAAGACGGCTTACTTCTGCAAACGCTCCGCTATGCGGAAGAGGTCCGCTCGGCAAAAGATATCTTCGAGGATATCGGCAAAGGGAAGCTGCGGCCCGAGCTTGTTAGCATGGCGAAGCAACTGGTCGCGGAACGCACGAAACCGTTTGACCCCGATGCTTTCCAGAACCACTACGCTGAAGCACTGCGCGACCTCGTCAAGGCCAAGCTCAAGGGTGGTGAAGCGGTCGAGATCGCTGGCGATGAGGATATTGCGCCAAGTGGCAAGGTGATCGACTTCATGGAGGCGCTGCGCCGATCCACTTCGAAGACGTCGGACACGAAGCCCGCAAAAACTAGGACCAAGTCGAAAGTTGCGGCCGAGGCGACGAAGTCCGACGTCAAGCGCAGCCAAAAGACGACCGGTAAAAAGTCTCGCACGCGAAGCTAGGTCACTCATCCTGACGGCGAGCACACCCGACCGTGGCGGACAAGAAACTAGCAGCGTACCGGGCCAAACGGGATTTCACCAGAACGCAGGAGCCAAGCGGCAAGCGCGCGGTCGACGCCGCCACTTACCTGCGCTACGTCATCCAGAAGCACGATGCGACTAGGCTGCATTATGACTTGCGACTCGAGGTTGGTGGCGTCTTTAAGTCGTGGGCGGTCACGCGCGGGCCATCACTAGATCCGAATGAGAAGCGGCTTGCGGTGGAGGTGGAGGACCATCCTCTCGATTACGGTGATTTTGAGGGTACGATCCCGAAAGGCGAGTATGGCGGCGGCACTGTCATGCTGTGGGATCGTGGCTACTGGACGACTCTGGACAACAAGCCCGCCACCGAAGCGCTTGGCGATGGCGAACTCAAGTTTGTTCTCGAAGGCGAGAAGCTGCATGGCAGCTGGGTGCTCGTGCGCATCAAGAACGATCGCACGGGCGGCAAACGCACCAACTGGCTGCTGATCAAGCATCGAGACAAATGGAGCCGCGACGGCGATGGTGAAGGTGCTCTGAAAAAGGATCGTTCCGTTGCGTCCGGACGGACGATGCGGCAGATCGCGGGCGGCACCGGCAAGGCGCCCACGCCTTTCATGACACGCAAGCGTACCAAATCCGATGCGATCTGGCACTCGGACCCGCCGAAGGGGAATGACGACGATTCCAGTGGCGCAGGGTCCGGTAGCGGCAAACGTAAATCGAGCGACGCACCCATGGGGCGGGATATTGTGGTCGGTCAGCTCAGGCTTACCAATCCCGACAAGGTTCTGTGGCCGGCGGAGAAGGGCTTCATCTCCACGACCAAGCTTGATCTCGCGACCTATCTTGCCAAGGTTGGCCCGTGGATGCTCGATCACATTCGAGGCCGACCATGTTCGGTCGTTCGCGCCCCCGATGGCATTTACGCGGAGACGTTCTTTCAACGCCACGCCAACCGCGGGACGTCCAAGCTCGTAACGCTGGTAAAGGTTTCTGGTGACCGCCAGCCTTACCTCCAGATCGATACGGTCGAAGGTCTTATCGCGATGGCGCAGGCAGCGGCGCTGGAGTTTCACCCGTGGAACTGCGCGCCAGACATGCCCGACGTGCCGGGCCGGCTGGTGTTCGATCTCGATCCTGCGCCGGATGTCACTTTCGATGCCGTTGTTGCAGCGGCTAAGGAGTTGCGTGAACGCCTCGCCGAAGTCGATCTTGTCTCATTCTGCAAGACGACCGGCGGCAAGGGACTGCATGTCGTGACGCCGCTTTCAGCCCGCAGTCGTGATCGCGTCAGTTGGGCCGAGGCCAAGTCTTTCGCTGAAGGAATTTGCGCGGCGATGGCCGAGGATTCGCCCGAGCATTATTTGACGAAGATGACCAAAAAGCTGCGCAAAGGACGCATTTTCCTCGACTACCTACGCAATGATCGCATGGCGACGGCGGTTGCGCCGCTCTCTCCAAGGGCGAGGGTCGGTGCCACTGTTTCCATGCCGCTCGATTGGTCGCAGGTTCGCACGGGGCTCGATGCCACAAGATTCACGGTTGAGACGGCAGCGTCGCTTCTCACCAAGGGTAAACCCTGGTCGGATTATCAGGACGCCGCAGCGGCGCTCAAAGGGGCCATCGGGCGTTTGCGAGGCAAGAGGCCGTGATGAGGACGTCCCGTCCGGTGGCAGCGCGTTCGGCGAGCAAACCAAAGAAGCCTGCAGGAAACGACACGCTGCCGGATTTCATTCCCCCCTGTCTCGCCAAGCTTGCGGATGTCCCGCCAGAAGGCGCAGCCTGGGTGCATGAAATCAAATACGATGGATACCGATTGCAGGCACGGATCGCGGGATCGGATGTTCGACTGCTCACACGCAACGGTCTAGACTGGACGGATCGATTTCCCGCGCTCGCGCGCGCTCTTGCGAAGCTGAAGCTCGGCACGGCGCTGATCGATGGGGAGGTGGTCGTCGAGGACGAGCGCGGCCGTTCGAGCTTCGTTGATCTTGTAAGTACACTGAATTCCGGTCGTTCGGGCCAGATGGTTTTCTATGTTTTCGACGTCATGCAACTTGGTGGCGCAGACGTCATGATGCTTCGTTTGGAAGAGCGGAAGGCTCTGCTTAAGAAAGCGCTTTTCCAACTGCGTCCAGGCGGACCGGTTCGCTTTAGCGAGCACTTTGACGGAAGCGGAAAGGAGATGCTTTCGGAAGTATGCCGGCGTGGCCTCGAAGGAATCGTGTCGAAGCGCAGGGACAGGCCCTACAGGTCCGGAAGGCAATCCGACTGGCTCAAGTCAAAGTGCATCGAGACTAACGAGTTCGTTATCGGCGGGTATGTGCCCTCGACTGCCGACGAGCGCTCGGTCGGATCACTCGTTCTTGGGTATTTTGAGAAGGGTGTTTTCACTTACGTCGGGCGGGTCGGGACGGGATTCACGGCCGCTTCCGGTCGGGCGCTGTGGCGATTGCTCGATCCTCTGGTTGAACGGCGAGCGCCATTTGGCACGGAGCTTACTGCTGCGGAGCGACGTAACGTTCGCTGGGTTGCGCCCAAGACCGTCGTTCAAATTTCTTATCGGGGTTGGACCGATGCAGGCCTGTTGCGGCACGCGGTCTTCCTCAATCTTCGGGGAGACAAGGCCGCACGGCAGGTGCGCAGCCCAAGACGGAGCTAAGCGTACGAGTCTGGAAACATTTCTCAAATTTGTCTGTGTTGCGGTTAAATCACTCCAATTATGCCAGAACCATAATGGGAATTTTTCCTGTCTTGAGGTGCCGAAGTTCTCTGTCACAAAGAATAATTGAGCAGTTCCGGAGTGATTCCGGCAGCACCGGGGGTGCTGCAAATCAACTGTACTGGTGATTTCTGGCAACGGAACGCCAAGTCGTGACGGGGGTAATAATAATGCAAAACCAACGGGTCGTCCCTAGCGCCGTCGCCTTGATGCTCGCGCTGACGCTATCGGGCGCGTCAATGGCGCAAGACACAAGCCCGCCGCCTGCCGCCGAGCCGTCACCGCCAGCCGCGACCGAAACTCCGTCTACGGAGACGCCGGCGACGGCAGCGCCGGCCGCCGATGATGCGCAGCCCGCCTCACCTCCGTCGAATGGTACGCAGACAGCGACCCCACCGTCCGGTGGATCTGGCGCACCTGTGGCCGCTCCCAGCAGCGGATCATCGGCAGCTACGCCAACGCAGGGGGCGGCCCAGGTGCTTCCCGAAATCGAGGTGATCCAGCAAACGCCAGCCCAGCAAGCTGCCCAGGCGAAAAAGAAAGCCGTTGCCGTGTCACCGCTCTTCAGCGCGCCCTCGACGCCATCGCCTGCGTCAGCCGGGGCCGGGAGCGCCGATGCCTTGGCCGGTGCGGGCGAGGCCACCGCCCTGCCTACGGTTCCAAGCGCGGCGACTACGGTCACCGACACTCAAATCGAGCGCGAAGGCACCATGCAGGTGCAGCAGGCGCTTCAGCAGCAAGTGCCTGGCATTATCATTTCGGATGCTGCGGGCAATCCGATGCGCGCGGAGGTCTCGTTCCGTGGCTTCGACGCTTCTCCGGTTGGCGGCCGATCACAAGGTCTCGCCGTCTATCAAAACGGTGTGCGCATCAACGAAGCGTTCGGCGATACGGTGCAGTGGGATGTGATCCCCTCGAACGCAATCGCCTCTATGTCCGTCGTAAGCAACAACCCGTCGTTCGGATTGAACGCCTTGGGCGGCGCTGTCAGCATTCTTATGAAGGACGGTTTTAGCTATCAGGGTGGCGAGCTCGACGTTATGGGAGGCTCCTTCGGCCGTGCTCAGATCGGCGTGCAGGCTGGCGGCTCGAGCGGAAACGCCGGCGTCTATGTCGCCGCTGAGGGCATCACGGATGACAGCTTCCGCGACTTTTCGGATAGCGAGGTCAAGCGCTTTTATGGCGATATCGGCCTTAAGGGCAGCATGGCTGAAGTGCACTTCAGCCTGACGGCCGCTAAGAACGAATTCGGCGCGAGCGCTGCGGCGCCCATCGAACTGCTCGAGCGCGACTGGAGCAATACTTTCACCACGCCGCAGACGACGAACCTTGAAGTCTGGATGCCAACCCTTTCCGCCAAGGTGCAGGCGACCGATACTCTGACCTTCGCAGGTACCAGCTATTACCGGCGTTACAAGAACCGCGTGGTGGACGGCAATGTGACCGAGGCTGATGAATGCCTAACGGACGATAACTTGCCGCCCGGGTCCGATCCGGAAGACTTCCTGTGCTTGGATGAGGGGGAGGGATTGCCACTTCGGAACATCGATGGCCTGCAGCCGATTAATGTCGAGGAAGAGGGCCTCGAAGAACCGTTCGGCACAATCGACCGCCTGAATACCGATAGTCGGAGCTGGGGCGGCGCGCTTGAGGCGCAAGAGAAGACGCCGTTGTTCGGCCGCCCGAACCTCTTCATTGCGGGCGTGTCGTACGACCACGGCCGCTCAACCTACTCGACGTCGAGTGAGCTTGGAGAAATTGGTCAAAAGTACGTGGTTGATGGATCTGGAATCATCATCACGGACGACGATGGTGACGCCAGCACTACCGACGACTTGGGGGTCGGGCCACGCAATTTGAGCTCCGAGAATACGTACTTCGGTCTCTATTTCTCGAATGCGCTCGACGTGACAGACCAACTGACGCTGACGGTCGGTGGCCGCTACAATCACGCGACCATCAAGCTCGAGGATAACACGGGCCTTTTCCCTGGCCTCAATGCGACCAGCAAATATGATCGCTTCAATCCGATGGCCGGCGCCAATTACAAGCTGTTCCCGGGTTTGTCAGTCTATGGCGGCTATTCGGAGTCGAACCGTGCGCCGACTCCTGCCGAGCTTGGTTGTGCTGAACCTACCGCGCCTTGCCTTGTCGAGAGTTTTCTAACCGACGACCCGGCGCTCGATCAGGTTGTCGGGCGTACGGTCGAAGTCGGTCTTCGCGGGCAAAATGCGAACTACGACGGCCGTTTCGCCTGGAGCGCCGGATTGTTCCGGACGTTGGCCTCTGACGATATCCTGCCAATCACGGATGATGGTCGCATCTTCTTCGTAAATGGCGGTGACACGCTGCGTCAGGGCGTCGAGCTGGCGGCAACCTATGAAACCAAGAGGTGGAACGTCTACGCGTCATATGCCTTTGTCGATGCGACGCTAGACACCTGTTCGCAGCCTGATGAAGAAGGTTTTTGTGCGTTTCTGCTGGAAGGTGATCGCTTACCGGGTATTCCGCGCCATCGTTTCAAAGCTGGCTTCGAATATTGGCTGACAACCAAGTGGAAGTTTGGTGCCGATCTGATAGCTGCGAGCAATTCGCCGTTCTTTCCGAATGCGGAGTCGGCAGAGGATGGTCTTGACAGCAAGCTTGGGGGCTACACTCGTGTCGACCTCAACACGTCCTACGACGTCACGGACAACTTCCAAGTCTATGGCCTCATCAAGAACGTGTTCGACCAGAGATATGGTCTCTACGGAACGTATTTCGAAGTTGACGACGTGAGCGAAGTAAACGAAGACGTTTATGGATTTCCGCTCACAGATTCACGCACCATTTCGCCCGCCATGCCATTCGCGGCCTATGGCGGCGTGAGGGTGAAGTTCTAAAGAGAACAAAGTTATGTTTCGCAACGGCGGCACCTATGGTGTCGCCGTTTTTATTTTCGCATCGCTGGGGTGGCATGGTGGCCGATGTTGGCTGCCTTCTGCGCGTGCGTTTGAACGCTCGGGCGAGGCTACTTTGCAACTCCGTTTTTCCCAGGAATCATTTGGGAATTTTTCGCGTATTGAGGTGGGAAAGTACTTTGGAGCAAACAACTAAAGGAGAATTCCGGATCGATTCCGGCGGCACCGGGGGGTGTTGACCAGCAACTATGCGTTGCTTTCCGGCAACGGAGCGCAATTGACTTACGGGGGATATAATGAACTTGCAACGCGTCGTCCCTAGCGCCGTCGTCGTGATGTTCGCACTGGCGCTATCAGGTGCATCAGTGGCTCAGGAACAGCCGGCAGCCGAGCCAGCGCCCCCTGCAGCAACGAAAAATCCCCCCTCGGGCCAAGAGAACTTGCCGCAGGTCGAGGTTATCCAAGAGCAGCCGAAACTGAAGCCGAAGCCTCAGAAGCAGGCGTCCAAGCCGAAAAAGAAGCCTGCCCCAGCACCTGAACCAGCGCCGGTCGCGGAGCCTGTTGAGGAACCGGTTGTCGCTGAGCCGGTCAGTCCGGGGACCGGAGGAATTGTCAGTGGTACGGTGAACATGTCGCCGGTTTCGGGTAGCGACTTGCCGATTGAGAAAGTGCCGTTGGCGGTTGGCCGTGCCAATGCCGGCGACATAGCCCGCACTAGGGAAGTGCCGATACAGAACCTCTTGCAGGCAACCGTTCCTGGCGTCGTGATTTCGGACACGCAGGGCAACATATTCCAGACCAGCGTCCAGTTTCGCGGCTATGAGGCTTCGCCCGTCAACGGCATACCTCAAGGCTTGGCCGTCTATCAAAATGGGATTCGCATCAACGAAGCTTTCGGTGACATCGTCAACTGGGACTTCATCCCCGACAACGCCATCGACGGAATCACACTGCTCGGCGCGAACCCGATCTATGGCCTGAACGCGATCGGCGGCGCCATAGGCATCACGATGCGGGACGGTTTCAACTTCCAAGGTGCGGAGTTCGACACGCGATTCGGCTCGTACGGCCGCATTCAGGGTAGCGCCGCGGCGGGTATGCAGTCGGGCAACTGGGCGGTCTTCGGCGCGCTCGAAGGCATCCGGGATGACGGTTGGCGTGACTTCTCCGAGAGCGAGATCAAGCGTGGTTACGCGGATCTTGGATTCCGGAACAGCACGTCCGAATTCCACGTAAACTTCACTGCGGCAGACAATTTCGTGGGTGTCACCGCTGCGGCTCCCGAAGAGCTTCTGGCAATCGATCGCTCACGGACATTCACGTCTCCGCAGACGACGAACAGCGACATGCAGATGGTGTCTCTTAACGGCTCTGTCTTGGTGGCACCTACTCTAAAGCTATCGGGCGTTACCCACTACCGGCACTTCAAGCAGAAGCACGACGACGGCAATATTCTCGAGATCGCGGAAGAGGATTGCGAACCAGGTGCGATCTGCGTTGAAAACGAAGAGGAGCCGGGCGGCGCACCGGAGGAGCTCGTCGATAGCGAAGGAAATGAGCTTGAGGCCGACGACTTTCCGCCGGGTTCCATCTACGGGGTGATCGATCGCACCGGCCAGAACGCTGACGGCTTTGGCGGTACGCTGCAAGCGACTGACAGATCGCAACTGTTCGGTCACAGTAACCAATTCGTGATCGGCGTCAGCTACGATCACGGCGAGGTCAACTATCAGACCTCTAGCGAGTTCGGCCTGTTTCGGCCGAAGTATGTGGTCTCGGGGACCGGCGTGATCCTGGGTGGCGACGACTTCTTCGCGCGCAACCTCGATACGACCAACGATTACGTCGGCGTCTATTTCTCCAATACGCTCGATGTCACGGATCGGTTGGCGTTGACGGTCGGCGGCCGCTACAACTATGCGCGGCTCGACATCGATAACAAATCCGAGGGCGATGAGGAGGATACGCTCAGCGGCACGCACACCTTCGAGCGCTTCAACCCGTCGGTCGGCCTCACGTATCAGGTACTCGACGGTTTGACGCTTTACGGCGGCTACGCAGAGGCCAATCGCGCTCCGACGACGGCGGAGCTGGCGTGCGCCGATCCGGAAGAGCCCTGCTTGATCGAAAGCGCGCTTGTTTCCGATCCGCCGCTGGAACAGGTGGTCAGCAAGACCTGGGAATTGGGCCTTAGGGGCAAAGCGTACAGTTTCGGCGGTGAGGTCGGCTGGTCACTCGGTGGATTTTGGTCAAAGAACCAGGACGACATACTCCTCATCGCTGCGCAGACCACGGGTCGCGGATTCTTCGACAACGTGGGCGAGACTCGACGGAGGGGCATCGAGGCGGCGCTTCAATACCGCAACGATTGGCTGTTCACTTACGCGAGCTATGCTTTCACGGAGGCCGAATTCCGCGAAAGTCTCGTGATCTCGTCGCCAGACAACCCGGTTGCGGAAGAATGCCCGGGCACTGAAGAAGAAGACGAGATCAACTGCGTGTTTGTAACACCCGGTGATCGGTTGCCGGGCATTCCGCGGCACCGGTTCAAGGCGGGCTTTGACTATTCGATCACGCGACAGTGGAAGTTTGGCGCGGATATGATCGCGGTCAGTAACCAGTACTTCGTCGGCGACGAGGCCAACCAAAACACGCCGTTGGCGGGCTATGCGAAAGTCAATCTGCACACGTCATATGACTTGACCGACAATATTCAAATCTACGGTCTGGTCGACAACGTCTTCAACACGAAGTACGGCTTGTTCGGTACGTACTTCAATTCCGAGGCTGCTCAATATGCGGCGGGGGCTGATCCCGCTCTAGCGGGCTTGGTCTATGATGAGGATAATCAGAAGACGATCCTTCCCGCGCCTCCCGTCACGGCCTATGGCGGCGTAAAGGTGAGATTTTAACGACTCCCGGTGGAATGCGAAACGGCGGCACTGAGTGCCGCCGTTTTCGTTTTTTGATTGGTGGGTTATTCGATGCGGGCGGGTAGGAACGTCATCGAGAAGGGCGGCGGGCGGCTTATGCTGTCCGCTCCCTTGATCTTCTCAAGTTCGAGGAGCGCTTCGCGAACGCAAGCCGCCAACGCCTCCAGCCCGTCGACATGCTCGATGTCGCTCGAAATGTAGAGAAGGGTGTCGTGGAGGGCCTGCAGATCAAGCTGTGGCGGTGTGAGGTTCGAGTGCGGATTGGATACGGGAGACAACGCAATTCCTCGACTGCGAATTTGACTGTTACAATTTTATTAACGCCCAACTATCGCAAGGAACGGGCCGACCTGCAATCCGGGTGCGTGGCGCTAAAATAGCGACAAGTGTTCTAAATTGGGACGCGCCTATTGCAATCGGTGACCGACGTCCCGCGGGCTTATTTACTTCTCGACGGCAAACTCGCGCTCGGTTTCGTGTGCGTGGGAGACGCCCGTGCCCGGTATTCTGATTATTGTCGAGAACCTGACCGTTCCACTCGACCGGCGCGTCTGGCAGGAAGCGCGCGCGCTGTCGGAAGCCGGATATACGGTATCGGTGGTCTGCCCCAAGGGTGGCGTCTACACAGCCTCTTATGAGGTTCTCGAAGGCATTCATGTTTTCCGCCATCCTCTTCCCATCGAGGCGGATGGGGTCATCGGATACGCGATCGAGTATGCGTGGTCGCTCGCCTGGGAATGGGCGCTTTCCGTCAAAGCCTATTGGAAGGTTGGTTTCGACGCGGTTCAAGCCTGCAATCCTCCCGACCTTTTGTTTCTGATCGGCGGGTTCTGGAAGTATCTGTTCGGCAAACGGTTTGTGTTCGACCACCATGACATCAATCCTGAGCTTTACGAAGCCAAGTTCGGCCGCCGTGGTTTGCTCCACAAGCTGATGCTAACGCTTGAACGGGCCACGTTCCGCATCTCGGACGCTTCGCTGGCGACGAATGAGACCTTCAAGGACATTGCGATTACGCGCGGCACGATGGACCCTGATCGCGTTTTCGTAGTGCGCTCGGTTCCGGATCTGACCCGCTTCAGACGGGAGGCGCCGGACAACGAAATAAAGAGCGGAAGAAGGCATCTTGTCGGCTATGTCGGCATCATGGGCGCGCAGGACGGGGTCAATTTGCTCATAACTGCGATGGACGATCTGGTGAACGCGAGAGGGCGGCGCGATATACAGTGCGCAATCGTCGGTTCCGGAACTGAGCTTGCGCATTTGCGGAATATGGTCCGCCAGAGGGGCCTCGATGACTTCGTGACCTTCACCGGCTTTCTGTCCGGCGACACGTTGCTGGCGACGCTTTCCACGTTCGATGTCGGGGTAATCCCCGATCCGAAGAACGACTACAACGACAAGATTTCGATGAACAAGGTGTTCGAGTATATGACGCTCGGTATACCGATTGTCGGCTTTGATCTCCTCGAAGGTCGCCGTGCTGCCGGAAACGCCGCGCTTTATGCCCGAAATAATGATCCGTCGGATTTGGCGCGCTGCATCGCTGAAGTTCTGGACAACGATGCGTTGCGCCAGGCGCTTGGCTCAAAGGGCATTGCGCGCGCCACGACGTTGCGCTGGGACAATGAAAAGAACGAACTTCTTGCTGCGTACGCGTCCGTTCTAGCAGATGACAAAGGTCTGCGGTGCAGTGCCCGAGTCGCGGTGGCGGGGTCGATTTAAGCTTGGGTCGTGGCGACGAACTTGCGGGTATGGAGCGCCATGCGCGCTCGCGCCCGCAAGGCCGGCATGACCGAGATGGCGCAGGCGGCGATCAGCACAATTGCAATAAGGGCTTTGGCTGCGTTGGCGAGCGGTCCGGCAGGACCGCCATGGGCGATCAGCATGCTTGCCGCCGCGGCAGGCGCGAGGAATGAGGTCCTCTGCAAAAAGTCCCATGTCAGCCGATGCTCGCCGACACCGGCACGCCATGCGACGTACAAGAGGGACAGCGCTTCAAACGCGCACCCTACTGCGGCGAGCGCGACGAGGCTTGCCCCTGCGGATGCTGCGTAGGCGACAAAGGGAAGCGCGACAGCACGAATGAGTCCTGCGGTGAGGAACGGCCGTGTTTCACCGGCGGCCATAAGGGCCATGCCCGGTACAGCCTGCGTCATGCGCAGGGCCCACATAGCGGCGAGGCAAGCGACAAGAGTTCCGAGGTTCGCGTAGTTTTCACCGAACACGATCGGTAGAACGGTGCCGCCGGCAATGATGAAAGCTGACAGATACAGTGCGGCAAACAGAGACACTGTCTCCGTCATTAGAAGGAATGCCTTTCTGATGCTTCCGGCTGATCGTGCAAAAAGCGGCAATATCAAAGCGTGGCCGACCTTGGCGGCGATGAGGCCCGGCACCATCGTTATCAGGAATGCCGCGGTGAAGTTCGCGAGTTGCTCCATTCCGAGCTGCTGGCCGATGATGACGCGGTCGCCCTGGTAGATGGCGGCAAGTGGCAAAGCGCTCGCGAGTATGGGCCAACCGAATGCGAACTGCCGGTGCAGCAGATGACCATCAAATGCGATGCGATAGCGCGTGCGAGCGACGACGTGAGAGATGATGACTGCTGCGGCGGCTTGTACGATCGAGAGCCAGACGACCGCGGCATAGCTACCATTTAGAGCAAGCAGCGGAAGAGTTGCGGTCAGCGCCGCGGCCTGCGGAACCACCTCGATGGCAAGATGAGGACGGTTGTCGAGACGGCGCTGTGCACGCCGCCAATCGAGGTGGGTAAAGCCCTTGATCAAGATCGCCACACCGGCGATTTGGAACGCTAAAGACGCCTGCGGAATGCCGAAGGCGCCTGCCAACGTGGGTCCGATCATCGCAGCGAGCGCGCAGAGCAAAATGCCGCGAGCAACCATCAGAGTGTGACATGCCGCAAGCATGCGTGGCCGGTTGCCGTCTTTTGCCTGCACGATCAACCTGTCGGCGCCCAGGTCGCTGAGCGTCTCGAAGAGCTGAAGCAATACGAGAATGGTAGCTGCGATGCCGAAATCGCCTTTCGATAGGGCGTGCCCGACGATGGCGTTGCGTAGAAATGAAAGGCCTTGGGCTGTGGCATAGCCGCTAAATAGGAGAAGGCCTTGCCGGCCGACCTCTGAAGTGCGCGACGGCCATTGCGTTGTGACGTGCCGCTCTGTCATCTGGTCGGCTCGGCAGTTTGGCGCCACCCGCGTGCTCCGGGAAGACGGCGCACCAAGCGCGCGGCCGCGCGCTCTGCCAAGTGGCCAAGTTTGCGAGAAAATGGCCCGTTGGCGAGATGCAATAGCGTGCACGTGGTCTGCAACCAGGCGGGCGCGCTTTCCCGGCTCCACTTCTCGCGAAACGCTGCTTCGGCTTTTGCGAAATCAGGCCCTTTGCGGCCAGCCGAGAGGTGTTCCAGGTGAAAATCGATCACGTAGGCAGACTGCCCGTGGTGCGCCGCATTCAAACAGATGTCGGCGCCATAAAGATGGAACCCTTCAAGGTCCCTGCTGAAGCGAACGTCGGCGCTGCGGCGTACGATGAGCAGGTTCTCGTCTAGGCTCACGACGCGCTCAGGTAGTTTGCCGACGTGCTGATCGCGGCCGTGCGGATCGGTGATGCGCAACGCGAGGCGGCCCGGCGAGACGCCGCCGGCATTGCCCGCGACGGCCCACGTATCGTCGCGTTTATCGAGTTCGACGAGACGGCCATCGAGTGTCGTGCGACCGTCGGTCAACAGGCGCACGTCCTGGTGGCAGAGAATGACGATGGGTGCGCGGGCCGCATCTAATAGCGCATTCAACCCGGCGTACGCGCTGGTTTGATGACGCCCGGAATTGTCGATGAAAAGATACTCGCAATCGCCGGCGAACCCGCCATTTCGGAACGAGGCCATCAGTTCCGCGTACTGCTGCTTGTCGGTAACAAGCGTCGCAATGGAATAGGCCGGCATACCTTCAGTGCCGCGGCACCGGATTTCGATTGGACGGCCCGTCATGCCGCCCTCCTCTCGGTGCTTGCTACCACCGCGGTTGGATCCGGTTCGTAGCCAGACAGCCACTCTGCTCGACGCCACCAAATTGCGCGCCACGTGGCAGACGGTTCAATCCAACGATCGGAGATGCCAGCGAGCGCCGTCGTCGCGATAGCGCGGGTCAATGGCCAGGCGGCCAGCAGTGCGATGCCCAGGGCGCGCAAAGCCGAATGCCAGTGGCGGCGAATGAGCGTTGTCTTGGCCGCAAGCAGACGGACCATCTTATCAGCACGTACGGCTTCCGACGCACCGCCGTAGTGCACGATCTCGGCATTGGGCGTAACGATCGGCCGCGCTCCGTGTGCTTTGGCGCGCAGACAGAAATCCGCCTCTTCGCCGTACATGAAGAAACTCGCATCGAGACCGCCAAGGTCGCCCCATAACTCGGCGTCGACCAGCATGAAACAACCCGAGATGATGTCGACCTCGCGCGACGTATTGCGCGGCCAGCCGCCGAGTGTTTCTCCGTTGAAGAACTGAAAACGGGGAAACAGAGCTGTGAGGCCGGTCGCTCGGCAAAATTGGTTCCAGAGCGTCATGCGTGCCCAGCACGATGCGGGATTGACCGATCCGTCCGGGAAGAGCGTCCGTCCGCCCCAAATTCCTGCTTCGGGGCAGGCCTTTGCGAACGCGACGAGTTTGTCGATGGCGTGGTCGCGGACAATCGTGTCGGGATTCAGCAGTAGAATATAGTCACCGCTGGCGCTTCGGGCCGCCAGGTTGTTGGCGCGCGCAAATCCTATGTTGCGTTCCAAGGCAAGCAGGTGCGGACGGCAGGGGAGTGTTGCCAGCATTTCGGCCGAGCCATCGCTTGAGGCGTTATCGACAACGATGATCTCAAAACTCGTGTCGATGGTTTCGCAGACGGCCGATTCGATCGCCTCGCGCGTCAGGGCGCAGGTGTTGTAACTGACGACGATAATTGAGACTTCGACCGGATACTTCGCACGCACGTCAGCCGCCCCGATGCCAGCGAGTCATTAGGACGTTATCTGCTGGTGGCTAACCTTCGATTAACAAAGCTCAATTGGGGCGATTGCTAACGGCTGATTAATGACGGAGGCGCCATCATAGGGGTGCTTTGGGATTCGCGGGGGCGAGGCGTCTATGACGTTCGAGGACGATGATGGTGAGGTGCCATTTGACGGCATTATCTGCATCGGTGGCGAGGACTGGTGGTACCACAATCGTGGCCACTTCGATTTTCAGATCATGCGCCGCCTGGCAGCCGATTGGCCGGTCCTGTTCGTGAATTCACTCGGCGTGCGGATGCCTTCGCTCAAAAATACAGGGCATTTAGCGACCAAGATCGGCCGGAAGTTGAGAAGCCTGGCACGGGGGCTCGTCCGCGTCGAAAGTAACTTCTGGGTTTTCTCTCCGGTATCGATGCCGGGGCAGGCTGGGCGGCTGCTTTCGGGCTGGGCGCTCGCGCCGCAGATCAAGCGCGCCGCCGCGCGTGCCGGTATCACACGCCCTCTTCTATGGGTTCACTGTCCGGCCGGGGCGGAGTTGGTCGATGAAATTCCTCATGTCGCCGTGGTGCTGCAACGCACGGATCGTTTTGAAGCCTTTCCAGAGGCCGATCCGGCACTTGTCGGGCGCCAGATCGCGCGGTTGAAGACGGCTGCCGACCTCGTTGTCTATTGCAACAGTGAGCTCATGTCGGAAGAGGCGAATGAGGTCGCCCGTCAGCTTCTCATCACGCACGGCGTGGACCTGGATACATTCGTTGCCGCAGGTCGAGCGAAGGTGCCAGGCCCGGCGGATGTGGCAATGCTCAAGCGCCCGCGTGTGGGCTTCATAGGCGGTATTGATCCGCACACATTTGATCCGGAGCTCTTGATCGGGACGGCTTCGATGCTGCCTGACGTTACGTTCGTTCTGGTTGGCGGCTGCTCGCTTCCAGAAGGCTGGTGTGGACTTCCGAACGTGAAGCTGCTCGGCCGCAAGCCATACGAGATGGTGCCGAGCTACATGGCGGCGATGGATGCGCTCATCATGCCGTGGAATAACAGCGACTGGATCAAGGCCTGCAATCCGATCAAGCTCAAGGAATACCTTGCGGTCGGACGGCCGGTTGTGACCACGGATTTTCCGGCGCTCGCCAAGTATCGAGATATCGTGCGCGTTGCGGCAGCGTCACCTGACGCCTTTGTGCGGGAGATATCCGCTGCGCTCGACGCGCCCTACGATGCGGCCGCAGCGCGCGCCCTCGTCGCGACCGAGGATTGGGACGGCAAAGCCGCATATCTCGCCGAAACGCTGGTACTGCTCATCGACGAAATGGATGCCGAAAACGGCAATACTGCACTTCAGTGCGCGCGTCCGGCAGCCTAAGCGTGTGCCGAGGGCGTACCAGCTGCCCAATCTGGTTGCTCGTGCGATGGCTCGCAGGCCGGATAGCCGTTATTTGTATTGCGGCGGTGGTGACGGGCGCGTCGGTCATAAGCGGCCTTCACCGTCGCGAGCCTGCGTGCCGGATCGGCGAGCCATCCGGCAAGGCCGACAAAGAAGAAGAAGAACGAGTAGAGCACGTTCCAGAAGTGCACTGTCGTTCCGATGAGCATTAGGGCGATGAGCGACATGAACCATCCGCGTGCCAGTCGGCGGCACGCGAGATCGGGGTGGCTAAGGCCACGCTGATAGACGGCGCGGCTCAGCAAGGCGATGCCGGCGACTAAAAATGTGAGACCCGGCATACCTTCGCGCATGGCAATGACCAGCCAGAATGCGTCCACCGTCGATGACACCATCCACCAGGGCCGCTCCCATTCATTGAGGCCGATGCCAGTCCATGGATTGGCGTAGACGCTGAGCAGCCCGTTCTCCCAGATCTGCAGGCGGTAGTAGCCGGTCCAGCTATCGAGCGTCATTCCGGTCGCAATGAAATTGATGGGCGAGCGGGTCATGATGCATGCGGCGCCGACATAAAGGCCAGTCATGGCAATTAGCGTCATGCTTGTGCGGTTGGTCGTGCCGCGTGTCGCGCGCTCCCATATCAACATTGCGGTCTGTAGCAGCAGGCACAGGATCGGCGCCGAGGATAGGCCGAGGAACGTCGCGATCCCGATGAACGCGAACCGCTTGACGCGCTCGCCAGTTGAGCGCGCGGCATACCAGTAAACTGCCAGCATGGCCGCGCAAAAGGTGCCGTAGTGGATTGGGTGATCGAACGATCCGTAGGCGCGTGTAAGACCGAGGCGGCTCTCGACGGCTGTTGGATGAATGTAGCCTGTGATTTCTCGAAGGAGATCGTGGGTGAAGTTGCGACCGAAGAGCGTCTCCGGTAGAGCGATCGCTGCCGCAACCAGGATCGCGTAGCCAACCGCCCGCAATGTCGCGAGCATGGTTGCGTGATCGCGCACCCAAACGCGCGCAACGAGGTATGAACCGCAGCCATCAATCGCGAGCGAGGTGCCGTAGACCAAGCCGTCCGGCTGCCCGTGATGATAAGTGAAGATTGCTACCGTCCAGGCGTTGAAGAGTGCGAAGGCAATGTCGAACGAGCGGACCTTCATTTCCTTCTGTGCGCAAAGCCGCCACAGGGCGAACGGCAGCAGCAGGATAAGTGCGGCGCGATGGGGTGGGATTCTCAGGTCGGCGACGTAGACGGAAAATTCGGTGGGACATAGAAAGGACGCGATGAGGATGAGCACCGGCAATGGTGCTTTTGCCCCGCTTTTCGATATGCTTTTTCGCGCGACGGCCGCCATGACGTCAGTCCGCGTTCTTGCCGGAGATGATGGCGTAGATCGTCTGGCTCAGAATCTTGAAATCGAGCAGGAGCGACCAGTTTCGGACGTAGGTCAGATCGGCTTCAACGCGAGCCTCGATGCTGCCGGGAGCGGCGGTCGATCCGCGTAGCCCCCTGATCTGGGCGAGGCCGGTCATTCCGGGGCGCATCTGATGGCGGTCGGGATAGGCCTCGAGCAAGCGCGAGAACGCTTCGTCATGGGCGAGTGCGTGCGGCCGGGGGCCAACGAGCGACATCTCGCCCTTCAGCACGTTGATCAATTGCGGCAGCTCATCGAGGCTGGTGCGGCGCAGGACGCGGCCGACGCGTGTCACGCGCGCGTCGCAAGGCTTTGCTTGAACGATGCGGGAGCCGTCTTCTAGTACGCACATGGTGCGAAACTTCAAGACGCGGATGACCGTCTGATACCGACCGCGGCGGCGTTGCACGAAAAAGACCGGGCCAGTACTCTCAAGCTTTATGGCGAGTGCAATTAGTAGCCAGAGTGGCGCGCTCGCGACAAGAAGAATGGTTCCCAGAACGACGTCTTCGAGACGTTTGGTAACGGGTGCCCAGTCGATCAGCGCCTTTTTCTTTACGTCGAGCAATCCGACGGGCCCTAGCGTCGAGACGTTGAGTGCAGTGTCTCCGTCGATCAAGTCTGAAGTGATGTGTGTCACGATGTGAATCGATACGGGCAGCATCGCGAAAGCCGTCACAACATCGGCCACTCGGCCGGCGGCGGACTGGGGTAGTGCGACGATAATTCGGTCGATGCGACCTTCGCGGCACGCGGTGACCAGGTCGTCGAGGCGCCCGGATACAGCAATACCTTCCGGGTTTAATCGATCCTGATCAGTGCGGTCGTCGTAGACGCCCACAAAATGGATACCCAGCCCAGGTGATCGCAGATAATCATGGACGCGGCGCGCAATGCTTCCTGCGCCGAAAACCGCGATGCGCTGATCGAAGCGGCCTTGCTCGGCGAGCCGGGAGATGAAAGCGCCTGCCGCCAGCCGGTTGAAGAGGAGAAGCGCGTAGCTCGCTGAAAACCACGCCGCGTACCAGACGACAACATGGGTATCGTTGAGGGCAAGTGGTAGGCCGATTCCGAGCACCGCGATCAATGCGATGCCGACGGCGAGCAAGAGCTCGAGTGGGCTTTTTGGAAATGCGTCCATCCGCGTCGTGTCGTAGTTGCCGCGCACACGCAGACACAGGTGTGTGATGAAGCCAGCGAGAACCGTTGCTTGCAGGATCAGGATGAGGTCGACGGGCGCGTCACTCGACAGCGTGTAGACGATGGCCGGGATCAACCCACCGAGGGCGACTGAGGCAACATCACCGATGGCGACGCAATCGGCCGCGACCTGGCGGGACAGGCGCCGCACCGGTCTTGTTTCACCTGCTGCGTGACCGCGCGCAACAGCAGGGATGGCTGACACGGATGGCGTGACGGCGGGCATTCAACAACTCGGTTACGCGGTTCGCCCTGCAGAGACGAGATAAACGTTACGATACAGGGGGTTCCCTAATGTTTGATTGAGTTCCGAACTACTTCGCTCAGGCCGCCTGCCGCCGATTTGAGGACCGATAAGAGTCGTTGGCCCGTCCCAGAAAGGCGCCGATGCCAATCTCAGGCTCGAGCATGTCCTCGGCCACGTTGGTGAGCACGACGCCCGCTATTTTTCGTTCATTTATGCCAAGCAGGCTCAACGCACGCCGCGCCAAAGCTTTTGGCGTTTTTTGCCAGGCGACCGCGACGACGATCTGGTCAGCATGGTCGGCGAGGATACGCGCGTCGAGAACAGGGAGCAGTGGCGGCGCCGAAACGATGATCGTGTCGAAGCGCTGGCGCAGGTTCGAAAGGCTTGAGCCGAGCGCATCGGAGCTTAGGGCTTCGGGAACCGAAATCTGAACAGGCGTTGGCCCGGCGGCGGGCAGGAAGTGAAGGCCTGTCAAGCCGTCGCGCAGGATCGCGCCCTCGGCTGGCTGGCGCGCGACGATCTGATTTATAAGGCCGATCCGCCGCTCGCCGGCAAGCTGGCGGGTGAGAAGCTGCAGCCGGAAATCGCCGTCGATGAGCAGCGGTTTTCCGCCCGTCATCGCGTAGTGATGGGCAAGGTTGGAGGCGAACGTCTCGGCGCCTTCTCCGGGCAGGCTTGAAGTAACGAGGATCATCCTCGGTCTGCTATGTGCACGGCGGGAATCGAGCTCGCGCCGGGCACTTCGAATGGCATCGGCGTAATCGCTCGACGGCTCGGCGAGAACGAGACGAACCGCCTTGGCGGGGTTCATTGGAGCTTCGCCATCTGCGGTCAAGGCTGGCGTAGAAGTCAGGTGCACGGCATCCAGGGCACGCTCGACGTCCTCGGGCCGGGTGATACCCGGTGTCATCACTTCCAGAAGCATCGCGAGCGCAATTGCCATCAAGAGGCCGCCGGCCGCGGCGATCAGCACAAGCTGCTTGCGCTTCGGCGCTGCGGGAAACAGCGGTGCGTCTGCCTTTTCGACGATGCGGGCATCGGGAAGCTGGAAGCCTTGCGTCTCGGCCGTCTGCTTATAGCGTGCAAGCAAGGCTTCGAAGAGCTGTTTCGAAGTGGCGGCTTCGCGCTCCAGGTTCTTTAGCTCAACACTTGCGTCTTTAGTGTTTGCCTCAGCCTTTTTCAGCTGCGCGAGACTTTCGGTCAGTTCGCGCTCACGCGCCTCGGCAACCTCGGCCTCATTTTTCAAGTTCGTTATGTGGCGTGAGATCTCGGCATTGACCGCGGACGCGGCCTGTGCGGCCTCCGCCTTAGCCTTCTGCATCTCGGGGTGACGCGGGCCATATTTGGAGTTCAGTTCGGCGACCTTTCGCGTGACGGTCGCAAGCTGTTCCTTGAGGAGGCGAACGATATCGCTCTTCAGAACTTCGTCGATGGCCGTTCCGCTATCGCCACGCTCGGCGAGCTTCTGCGCCTGTTGGTATCTCGCCTTAGCTTCGCTTGTCGTGTTGCGGGCCATGACGGTTTGTTCCATCAGGCGGGCGAGTTGCTTTTCAGAGAGGATTTGTCCTTCACTGTCGTAGACGCCGTTGCTTGACTTCCACTGTTCGACCTTGCGCTCGGCAGCAACAAGCTGCTGGCGCATTTCCTCGATCTTCTTCTCGAGCATTCCGCTGGCTGTAGCAGCCGCGCGAGTTTTGGAATCGAGCTGGTCCTTCAGGTAAACTTCGGCAATCGTGTTGGCGATGCGCGCCGCTTTCACCGCATCGTCGGCGGAGAAGCGTACGTCCATCAGCAGGGTGTTGCGCACGCGTGTGACTTTGAGCCTGTCGAGAAACGCTGCCGCGACCTCGTCGCGTTCGGGTCGGGAGGTGCCCGGTTCCGCAAGCACAGTGATTTCAGCAATCTGATCGCGGGGCAGCGCCAATGCACGATCGGCGCCGGCTTCCTTTGATGACATAGGTAGGCCAAGCGCTGAGCGCAGGCGTGCGAATAATGATGGGCCATTGAATTCCGGGTCGTCGCGCAGCTTCAGTGTTTCGATTACCTGAAGCACAATCGGGCGTGCTTTGACGATTTCCACTTCGCTTTCTATGGAGGGCTGGTCGCCTTTCAGGTCCGCTACGACGGGGTCGATCTGGGTGATCGATTTGTGGCGTGGATCGATCTGGATGACGGCCGATGCATCGTAGCGGTTCGGCATCACCCACACGATCGCGGCCACAAGCAAAGCGGCCGTCAGTGGGAGGGCGACAATGAGCTTTGCGCGCTTGCGGACGGCGTGGATGGCGCGGTCGATGCTCAATGCGCCGCCGCGGCCGTCCTGTTCAAATTCCTCGAACCGTTCCATGGCGCGCCCACCTAAAAGCGCAATTTCGCGCCGAGCATGAACCGGTTTCGGTGCATATCGAGCGAATCATTCGTCGAATCACGGACTTGATGTTCGTATCCAAAGGTGAACAGCCAGTTCTTCGTGTAGTAATAATCGAGGCTCGCGCGTGCGACGTAGACGTCATCCTCGCGGTCGGTTCCGGTGAAGTCGTCCTGCCGGTAGCCAAGTGCGCCCGACAGCACAAGGTTATGATAGATTTCGTAGTCGGCCCGTAACTCCGCGCCCGTCTGAACGATACCGGCGGCGTCGATGTTTACGGCTTCGAGTATCTGCCGGTTGACGGTGCCATAGATGGTTAGCCGTTGCGTCGGCAACCATTGTACTTCCGCTTCGATCAACGATGTCTTCAGATTGTCGAGGCTCTCGTTCTCGTAGTCCCTCACGCCATAGCCGCCGAGGATGCGCCAGCGCAGCAGGGGGTTGGTCTCGAAGGCAAGGCCGGCAAGGGCTTCGTATCCCCAGGCGTCGCGGTCGAGGTCGTCGGTGCCGTGATTGTGGTCTTTGCTCGTGCGGATTTTTCCGACGAACTCGTAGCCCGGTGAGAAGCGGTACCCGAAGCGCAGCTGCGTACTGTAGATATCGGTGTCGCGGGCGTCCTGATCCAGCGTCGAGCCGTTGACGGCCGTCACATCCGAGAAATTGTAGCTGTCGGCGGTGGCCGAGAGCGTGCCGTAGAGTCGGCCGACATCGCGGGTTATCCCGACGCTAGCCCTATTGTGGAAGACCTCTACGGGGCCTCGGGCAGCCAAGGGATACGAAGGGTCGTCGCGCTCCTCGTGTTCTATGGCCGAAAGCAGACTCGTCGAGATCGTGTGGGCGGCGTTGAAATGAAGGGCGCCATCCAACTTGGCGCGGACGTTCGCGTAGTCCTGGTCGGTGTGCTCAAGGTAGTTGACGATCTTGCCGTCGAGCGAAAAATCTAAGACGTGGCGCGGCAAGTGCGACTGGAATTTTATGCCGGGAGTGATTTCCGAGCGCCAATCCGAGACCTTTTCCGCATCGCTCGCGTAGATATTGTCGTCGAAGACAACGGCCGCGCCTACGGTCGGGTAGATGATGTAGTTTCCGGCGCGAAGCCCGTCCGGCTTGGCATAACGGCGATCGCGCTCGTCGATCGCTTCGGCGCCGTACATTTTGATGTTGTCCCAGTCGCGCAGTCGTTCCCGGCTTGCCACGGTTTCAGTGATGAGTCCGTCGACACCGTCCAACTCGAGCGCGCGCGCAGGGGTGTTCATCAGTACGTAGCCCAGTGCCACCGCGGAGGTAGAGAGCTGTAGGTCCTCCCACAGCCGCCTTGCGCTCGGCCACCAACGCTCGATTGTTGATTGAGGATTTGCCAACATCGTGCGTCCCGCCGGAGTGGGTGTCCGGATCAGAAGAACCTCTCCGGCACTCGGATATTGTCGCCGGGCAGGATCACGATGTCGGAGGGCGTTCTGACTGAAACGTCGCGTTCGCCTTCGCGTCCTATGTAAACGTAGCTTTCGTCCGCGCGATAGGTGTAGCCGCCCGCCATGGCGACCGCGTCGCGCAGAGTCAGACCCGATTTGAACTTGAACTCGCCGCCACTTTTGACTTCGCCGTGAACGTAGATTGGACGGTAGTTCAGAATGTCGGCCGTAACCCTGGGGTTTTTCAGGTATCCGTCGGACAGCAGCCGTACATACTGATTTCGGAACTCCTGGAGTGTGAGCCCTTTTGCGGGCTGCTCGCCTACAAGGGGCAGCGAGACCTGCCCAAGGTTGTTGACTTCGAATTCTCCGGAAAGGTTTTCCTCACCGAAGACCGAGACTTTCAGTTTGTCACCGATGCCAATGCGATAGATGCGTTCCGCGCCTCGTTGGGGCTTTGTGGCGTTGGCGCTCACGAACCGTGGTTCGGAGTCGAGGCTCGTGTTCGCGCACGCGCCAAAGAACGCGGTGGCAGAGACCATCGCGAACAGGGACCATTGGAGCTTTACATACCGGCAACGCATGTACATGAAACCGGACACTAGATGCTCATCGCGCCGGTCATCGACGCGATGCTTCGAACTTTAGTGATGGCGGTTTAGAATGAAGTTTCGCTTAAGCGGCCGGCTTCGCGGTGAATCAATTTCGTAAGCGACTGTTAGGAGTTGCGTTAGCGTTGCCTTCAGCGCTTCGGTGCTAAGCCACATTCCTTGAGGAAGGTTCGGTCCCATGGACGTGCGCAGCAAAGCCACCGAAGCCGCAGACAAGTTCAGCGCGTTCTACGCGGCGAAGCCAGCAAGTTATTTTGCGAACGCGCGGGCAGATTTTATCGATTTGTTGCCGCGGGATCCGGCCTCATCGATCCTCGAAGTCGGGTGCGGGAACGGCGCGACCGGAGCTCTCGCGCTGGAGGAAGGGTGCTGTGGGCGTTATGTCGGCGTGGAACTGTTTGCAGGCGCGGCAGCGGAGGCGCGGCAAGTTCTTAGCGAAGTAATAACGGGCAATGTCGAGACGCTGGAGCTTCCCTGGCAGCCGGCATCGTTCGACGCGATTATCCTCTCGGAGGTGCTTGAACATCTTGTGGAGCCGGGCGCGACGCTGTTGCGGCTTGCGCGTTTCGTTCGGCCGGGCGGGCTGCTTCTCGCTAGTTCGCCGAACATCGCGCACTGGCGTGTCATTCGCGAGCTGATCCTGGGGCGCTTCAATCTCACGGATCGGGGCGTTCTTGACCGCACGCATCTGCGCTGGTTCACGCCTGACAGCTTCGCGAGTATGGTTGAGGACGCGGGTTTCAATATCGAGCACGTTGGTCCCGTTACGCCGTTTGGAGTGCGTGGCGAAGTCGTTTCGGCCTTGCTCGGCCGACGGTTCGATCACCTGTTGACGACGCAGATTGCTGTGGTTGCGGTGAAGCGCTAGTTCGACGTGAGGCTCGCGACGCCGATCTTGACGTCATAGGCGCAACTTAGCCGCCCATCCCGGGATGACGTCAGCATGATGTGGGGATGGCGAAAACGCATGTCCCAGAGCGGGCTCTCCACATCCCAGATCGCGACGTTCAGGTGGGGATTGCCGATCACGATGTCGGCGGTCTCGCTGAAGGGGATCGCGGGGCGCTTACCGCTGCTCTCAGCCTGCTTTTGGCAGGACTGCTCGGCGCGGGCCCTATAGGCCTGCACGATTGCCTCGCCCATCATGGTCCGGACGATACGATCCTGGGTCCAGACCTTGAATCCGGCAAGCACAGCGAGGGCGATGACCAAGAGCCGCATGTGTGTTCGATCAGCCGGGCGCGCCGGCCTTGAGTGTTGGCACCCGCAATCATTGTGCTGGTCATGGTGAATAAAGTGTTGCCAGTTCTGCGCGGCTGGCATTGGCGAACCGCAGAGCCGGGTTCTTTCGCGGTGCGGTAGGACGGGCGTCAAAGCGCGGGCATCTGCCACCGACATTGTCCGTCAACGGTCTTGTCGAAATCACCGGCGTCGGGCACAAGCGGGTTTCCTACCAAAGTCGCATGCCTTGTGGAGCCCATCCGATGTCGAAGAAGAAGATCTTCATCACCCGCCGTTTGCCAGATGCCGTCGAAGCCCGTGCCCGGGCGAGCTACGAGGTCACGCAACACGCTGACGACCGGCAGGTGAGCATCGATGAACTGGTCGAAACCGCAAAGAACGTGGACGCGCTGCTGATCACGCTCAACGAAAAGTGCCGCAAGGACGTGATCGACAGGCTTCCCGACAACCTTAAGTGCATTTCGACCTTTTCGATCGGCTTCGACCATATCGATCTTGATGCTAGCAAGGCGCGCGGCATCAAGGTCGGCAATGCGCCCCACGGCGTCACAGTTGCGACAGCCGAGATAGCCATGCTGCTGCTGTTGGGGGCCGCACGGCGCGCCAGCGAGGGTGAGCGCATGATTCGCAGCCGGTCGTGGCCCGGCTGGGCGCCGCTCCAGCTTGTCGGACAACGACTCGATGGCAAGCGGCTCGGCATCTACGGCTTTGGAAAGATCGGCCAGGCGCTTGCGCAGCGCGCCCGCGGCTTCGACATGGAGATTCACTACTACGACATCTTCCGTCAGCCGCCCGAGAAGGAGAAGGGCGCGATCTACCATGAGACTTTAGATAGCCTGCTCGCTGTTTCGCAGTTCTTCTCGATCAATGCGCCGTCGACACCTGAGACGCGCTACTTTTTCAACAAGGAGACCATCGAAAAGCTGCCGCAGGGTGCGATCGTCGTAAATACGGCGCGCGGTGATCTTGTGAAAGACGATGACATGATCGCGGCGCTGAAGTCTGGCCGGTTGGCGTACGCTGGACTCGACGTTTTCGCTGGCGAGCCGAAGATTAACGAGGGCTACTACGACCTGCCGAACACTTTTCTCTTTCCTCATCTGGGGTCGGCGGCGATCGAAGCGCGAAATCAGATGGGTTTCGAGGCGCTCGATAACATCGACGCATACTTTGCGAGCAAGGAGATGCCGTTCAAGCTAGCGTGACGGGGCGGGCAGCTTTCAGTTCTTGGCCATGAGCCATTGCGCAGCTTGTAGAACACCAGCGTCGCTGCCTCTGGCGCCGGTCAACTGCACGCCGAGTGGCAGACCATCCACCGCAAGCAGCGGCAGCGAGATGCACGGCATTCCAAGGTATGTCCAAAGCGCGTTGAATGCCGGGCTTCCGGTCGAGGCCAGTCCCTTCAGCGCGGCGCCTGGTGCCGCAGGCGTGAGGATCGCGTCGTAGTTGACCAGGATCGGTCGCAGCAGATCATAGAGCGGTTCGCGTTCGGCGCGCGCCGCGACGTAGTCGGCGCTCGAGAACGTGCGACCTTCAGCGATGATTTCGGCAAGCTTGGCCGAGATTCGCCCAGGGTTCTCGTCGGCGATCGGGCCGTAGTTTCGAGCGATGTCGCTAAACTGGATAATCTGCTGGAGCCTGAGGCTTCCCTCGAAATCGGCGGGCAACGCGGTTTCGACCACCTCCGCGCGCGGGCTCAGGCTTGCGGCAAAATGCTCGTACTGGGCGCGCGCTGCGGCGTCGGCCAGCGGCCAACTCGGCGATTTGACGAATGCGAAACGGAGAGGCCGTGCCAGCGGCTCGCGGACGACGGTCGACAGCAACGACCTGTCGCCCGACGTCATGTCACGGTCACTCGGATCAAAGCCACTAATGGCATCCATCAGTAGTG
This sequence comes from uncultured Hyphomicrobium sp., assembly GCA_964651805.1. GTDB lineage: Bacteria > Pseudomonadota > Alphaproteobacteria > Rhizobiales > Hyphomicrobiaceae > Hyphomicrobium_B. The sequence continues at coordinate 754,853 of CAZYXX010000002.1, forward strand.
CGATATCTGCCACCGAGCGGGCGTAGCCACCGATCGTGTCGAGCGGCGCCGATTGTGGAAGCGTGCCGGTGCGCGACACGCGTCCGAATGTCGGCTTGAAGCCGATGGTGCCGCAGTACGATGCGGGGCGGATGATCGAACCGGCGGTTTGAGTACCGAGTGCAAGGGGCACCTGGCAGTCCGCGACGGCTGCGGCGGATCCAGAAGACGATCCTCCGGGCGTGTGATTTTCACTATGCGGATTGCGTGTCTTGCCCGGTCCAAAGAATGCAAGTTCCGTCGTGACGGTTTTTCCGAGAATTATTGCTCCTCGCGCTCGCAGTTGCGTGACGACGAATGCGTTGGCGCTGGGACTTCTGCCAGCAAATATCTCTGAACCGTACTCGGTCGGAAAATCGACGGTGTCGATGATATCCTTGACGCCGACCGGTATGCCAGCGAGGGGTCCAACGGATGCTCCGCTCTCGCGCGCGACATCGACGGCCCGCGCCGCGGTCAGGGCGCCTTCCGCGTCAAGACTTTCCCAAGCACGCACTGCATCATCGCGTGCGCGAATGCGCGCAAGGCACGCCGAAACCAGCTGAACCGACGAAATCTTTCCTGAAGCGAAACCTTGCAAGGCCTCGGTTGCCGTGAGGTGATCGAGGCTTGCCTGCGTCATCTCTTGCCCCTCCGCTGTTGTCCGACGCCATCGCCGCGGGCCTTGATGCGTCAGTTAGCGCCCCTTTTCAAGGCGCGCAGACAAAGGCGCCTACTTGACCAAAGGTATGAAAAATCTCTAGGAGACGGCTTCGCTCGACGCGTTTTGATATGCCGCTGTCCGGCTGCAACATATTTGCCAGCCGCGCTGCGCAGGAACCGTTGTCGTGCGGCGAGAGAACATTATCGGCCGGGAGGAATGAAGAAAATGTCGAATGAGCCTCGCCGCGCGGGTCGGCACTTTTTGCAGATCCCCGGACCAACGCCTGTTCCGGAACGTATTCTGGCGGCCATGTCGCGGCAGATGCTCGATCACCGCGGGCTTGAGTTCCAGCAGCTCGGCCGTCGCGTCCTTTCCGGCATCAAGGGGCTTTTCAAGACACAGGGAAACGTCATCATCTATCCGTCGTCCGGCACCGGCGCGTGGGAAGCTGCGCTGACGAATACGCTTTCACCCGGCGACAAGGTGCTGATGTGCGAGACGGGGCAGTTCGCCGTGCTGTGGGCCGGCATGGCGACGCGATTGGGGCTCGTGCCCGAGGTTATCCCGACCGACTGGCGGATCGGTGCGGATGCCAACCTGATCGAACAGCGTCTGCGCGCTGACACGGGACACAAGATCAAGGCGGTTTGTGTCGTTCACAATGAAACCTCCACCGGCTGCAGGACTCGGCTTGATGAAGTTCGCAAGGCGATCGACGCTGTGAAGCATCCGGCGCTTCTGATGGCCGATACGATCTCGTCGCTTGCGTGCACCGACCTTCGACATGACGAGTGGGGTATCGACGTCACCGTCTCGGGCTCGCAGAAGGGGATGATGCTGCCTCCGGGGTTGTCGTTCACCGCAATCAGCGCAAAGGCGATTGAGGCGTCGAAGACGGCAGAACTGCGCCGCTCGTACTTCGCGTGGGACGACATGCTGGCGATGAATGCGTCGGGCTTCTTCCCGTACACGCCGGCGACCGGCTTGCTCTACGGCCTCGCCGAGGCGGTCGACATGATCAACGAGGAGGGCTTGGAGAACGTGTTCGCGCGGCACGAACGTCTGGCGGAAGCGACGCGTCGGGCCGTCGAAGCCTGGGGCCTCGGCATTCAGTCCCGCGATTCGAAGTACCACTCCCCGGCCGTTACCGCGGTCATCATGCCGGAAGGGCATAATGCGGATGGCTTCCGCAAGATCGTGCTCGACAACTTCAATATGTCGCTCGGCACCGGTCTGAACAAGATCGCCGGCAAGGTGTTCCGCATTGGGCATCTGGGAGATACGAACGAGCTCACGATTATGGGCGCGCTGGCCGGTGTCGAAATGGGCTTTGATCTTGCCGGCGTCCCGCACGCCAAAGGTGGCGTTGCCGCAGCAATGGGCTATCTCGCAGAGACGGCGCGTCCGAAATCGGCGGTGGCGGCCTAGTCGCCGCCAGCCATGCATTGGGGCTCGCGCTTTTCGAGCGGGCTATTCCTTGCTCTTTTTCTTGGTCTTCTTGTCGAGCTGATTGGATGTTGCGTTGCCAAGCGCGATCGACTGCATCACCTCGGAGAGCCGTACACTGTCGACGTCGTCTTTGTGGATGACCTCGCTGGCCCCAGTGTCGATCAGTTTGTGACGTCGCGTGCGCGTCACCTGACCACTTACTACGACGATGGGTCCTGCATATCCAGCGCGACGAAGATACGGGATCGTATGGGTCGCATCGTCGCTCGGCTTCAAGATGTCGTCGAGGAAGATGAGGTCCGGTGCCTTCTGCATGACGAGGTCGATTGCTGCATTGATCGTCGAAGCGCGGCGCACGGTGACATCGTATCCGAAGATCACGCGTAGCGTCGCGAGCATGCGATCGGCATCGAGGTGTTCGTCGTCGATGACAACGACATCGGAAACGGTAGGAAGCTTTGCGAGCTTTCGGTTAAGCGCGCTCCGCTTGTTCAGAAAATCGGCACCGGATCCGGTCGAAGACATTGTTGCTACTCAGAATGCGATTGCCGCTGCCTACAATTCTTCGAAATAAGCAGCCAAGAGCCTGTCTGTCACTGGTTTCCTTGCCGCACAGGCGAGGTTCACTGCGTCTTCTCTCAAACGCCGACGCGTTTTGGCCAAGTTACGATAAATTTGGTGCCTCTCTCTCTTTCAGGATTTGAGGACACTGAAATTGTTCCCCCGATGGCGTCAAGGACGCGCTTTACCATTGCGAGCCCCATGCCCGTCGATTCTTCCTCCGCGTCCTGGGAAAGCGTGCGGAACGGCGAGAATATCACGGTCTGGGCTGCCTCAGGAATTCCCGGGCCATCGTCTGAGACTTCGATCGTCAATGCATCGTGGGCCGGCTTTGCGGTAATGGTTATTCTCCCGCAACCCTTATCGTTATGCGCGGCGGCATTGGCGATGAGGTTGCGTAACACAAGGTCTAGTGGCGCGCGCGGTGTGTTCAGTGTGGGCCATTCTCCTTCGATCAAGGTCTCGAAATTGGTTAGCGGTAGGCTTGCGCAAATTGTCTCGACCAGCTGGCGCGTTTCTATGTCTTCGTTTGCCTCCTCCTTGCGGCCGAGACTCGAATAGTCGAACAGTGCGGTAAGCATTTTCGACATCCGGTCGGCATGGCGGCGGATAGCATCTAGCTTGTCGCAAGCGCCGCGACGATCGCCGTCGTTGGCATCGTGCTCGGCAGCATCAGCGAGAAATCGCATGTGTCGCAGAGGGCTCTTCAGATCGTGTGAGACGACGGCAGCGAAGGCTTCGAGATCGGCGTTTGCTCGTGCAAGTTCTTGAGAGGTCTGCCGCACTTCTGCCTCGGCCATGAGGCGGGCGCGAGTTTGCCGGCTCAGCTCAAGCTCCAATTCGGTCATCGCGTTGTTGCGGTAGACGACGACGAGAGGTCCGGATGCGTTTTGATGCCAGCTTATCGTGAAGTTCAACCGTCGCGAAGGTTTGTCTTTCGCGGCGACGCCGATGCCGGGCAACTCCAGCAGGCGGGTTGGCGCGCGTTCGAGGGATCTGATCTCGTCCTCGAGACCGATGAACGCGAAAATGCTATTGGTCACGGGTGTGCCAACTGCAACCACTAGCTCGGCGAGCTTCCCAAATACCCTCGATACGTTCAGCTCTCGGTCGAGCCAGATCAGGCCGAATATGCCGAAATCTGCAAGTGATCGCCCAGCTTCCAGGATCTCTCGTTCCGATCCTGTTAAGTTGTCAGGCGGTGCGGCGGCGGATTGCATCGGCGGCGTCTGCGAAAGCGGCTTCGACTTGCGACCCGGTCTTGGCACTTGTACGGAAGAGGTGCGCTCCGAGTTGCGAGAGAAATGGCGGCAGCGGTGCGATCGCGGCGCCGGTTATCAGGTCCGATTTGTTGACGACGTATCCTACGTGCCGTCCCGGAAACATATCTGTGAAGCCGTTGCCGAGTTTCTGCATCGTATCGAGTGTGCCATGGCGCGACAGGTCGCCGACGATCAGCGCACCGGCAGCTTCCTTCATGTAGATGTGCTTGAAGATGGTGTCGCCGAAATTGCCGTCCGTGTCCCAAATGATAAGTGAGACCTCAGGCCGCCCCCGAGAGGCGCGAACGACATAGCGGTATACATCGACGCCGATCGTCGGCTTGTAGTCAAACTCGAATTTGTCGAAGACGAGCCGGCGCGCAAGGGACGACTTGCCTACGCCGATTTCGCCGAGAAGCATCACCTTGTGTGCGCTCATGGAGCCGTCTCGCCGTCGAATCCGAGCTCAAACTCGACGCGACGATTGGAACTCGTGGTACCTTGGACGACGGTAATATCGAGCGCATCGGACCGGCCGACGCTCACGAGGTGCGCTGGGTCGACGCCGAGCGTTATCAATTCCTGGCGCACGCGGTCGGCCCTGCTTTGTGCAAGGGGAATGTTGCGCGCTTGGCCACCGGCTTCGTCCGTATAGCCGATGATGCGCACAATTCGCGTGGTGTCTGCCATAAGCCGTGCGAGTTCTTCCAGCGTTCGTCGCGTTCCCTCAGCATCGCGATACTCCGTGTCATTGCCAAAGAAGATTGCGTGCGACGTGGTCCAGGATCGCAGTTTCTCTTCGGCGGTCGGTTGCGGCGGTGGAGGAGGGGGGGCTGGTTCGGGCGTGCGCAGAACAGAGAACAAAGCAGCCCCGGTGATCCCTTGCAAGCGAGTCGTCGCTGCGGCAAGCGCCTGGGCCGCAAAGTCCGGGTCGGAGCCACCATAAGGTGAGGCATCCTGTTCGGTCGTCGATGCCAGTTCGGGTACGGTTTCTTTGAGCAGATAGTCGGCGCTGGCCGAGATCTGTTCGGCGAGACGGGCGAACTCGCGCGCGATATCCGTCACTTCGGCATCGCTTGCTCCCTGGTGCAAGCCGTCGCGGGAGGACTTGAGGGATGTCAGCGCGGCGGTTACAGCCTTTGCAGTGCCGCGGAAGAGCGCCGCAGTGGTGTCGTCCTTGGCGGCGTGAGAGACGCGCGTCAGGTCGCCGACCGATTTCTCTAGGTTGATGATCGCCATGTCGGCCGAGCGCCGAGCGCCGTTCACGGTCATTTGGCCTTCGAGGCGCGTCACATCGCCTTCGACCTTAGCCAATTCCGGTGACAGATCCTTGGCCCTCGGTCCTGGTCCCGGTAACACTGAGAGTCGATCCTGGACCAACGTATTTGGGAGGCGCACCGCCAGTCGTTCGGTAACGTCTGCCCTGACGTGGGGAGAGGGTGTCAGTCCGGATACGATCAGGCGTTTGCCGCGCGGCGATACGTCGAATTCGACGGGATAACCCTGCATTGCCGGAATTGATGCAACGGTCGCACGTGCTGTCTCACGAACGCGATTTTCCATCAGCGCGCTATACCAAGTGTAGCCGAACCATCCCGCGAGCGGCAGCAGGATCAAAACGGTCACGGCTTTCAGAAGGCCGCGAGCAGGCGGGCGCTGGCGCAGGATATTCTCGGCATCTATGCGTTCGTTCAGCTGCGCGCCAAGCTCGGCAAGTGCGGATGCCGCGCGCTGCTCCTGGCCGGCCGAACCCGCAGTGACATCAGACACCTCGTGCTGTTTCTCGACTGCATCGAGAAACGTTCGATCCAGGAGCTCTTCCAAACTCGGCGAGGGGTGACCGGATGAGCGCGCGGCCAGGAGATATAGTGGAGAGGCGCGCAGATAGATCTGCTCTCCGCCAAGGTCGATTTCCCGCAGGCTCGATTGATTGGCCGCAAATGCCTCAGTTGCGAACTCATTGATGGCTGCCAGGATGCCACTCATTGAATGTTCCTGGCTTGTGACGTCGCGCTCGGGCCAGCGCGCAAGCAGCTCGCCCGTGCCGCGGCGGATCAGATAGAGTTCGTGAACGTTAAAATCCTGCGTGCCGGCAAGTGCAAGCTCGCCGACCGAGCGCCCCGTCGCCAAGCTTTGCAGGCGTAGCATGACGGGATTTTGCTCAAGCCTACGGTTCATCTGGTCCGCGAGGTCTTTGAGCGCGCTCGCGACGTATGACTTCACCAGTCGGCCGGTAATTGGGTAGAGAGCCTCTACCATCTCGTCCTGACTGTTGCGCAGCTCGGTCTTGATCGTGGAAACGACCAATGGGGCAATGCTGATCGCCAATTCGTCGTGACGGGCTACCTCGGCGCGGCGCAGAGCGTCCGCAAGTATTTCCGAGACGCTAGAGGCCAGCCGCTCGCCGCTACCGACGCGGTCGAAAATATGCTCGATCTGGCGTGCAATGACCGCCCGGCTCGTTGCATCGAGTTCGGCGACCGCCTCGATCCTGTGGGCGAGATCGGTGAGGGCCTGCGACTCCGGCTCGAACAGGAGCTGCTTCAGGCGCTCCACGTTTTGCGACATATTGGGCCCCGCATTAGGACAAGGTGCGGCTCAACCGCGCGAAATCCTGCGTATCTGTTCACCCAGCTCCGAAACGGACTGGGCAAGGGCTTCGAAAGTTGCGCGACGATCGCCTTCCGCGGCGCCCGACATCGCGTCAATGCGCGCTTCCACGGTATCAAGCCTCCTCGCGATGCCGCTCTCGATCGCCAGCAGGCGCGTTTCGAGCTGAGCGATCCGCACGTTGAGATGGCGCAGCGTGTCGCCGATCAAAAGCTCGCGAACCTGCTCCATCTTCTCGTCGGTCAGGTCGCTGGCCGACGCGCTTCTGAAGTCGTTCAGGGGCGGCGCGTTCATGGGCGAAAATCTCGTAGAGTGTGGGCGCATTCTCGTACGGTACTATAGAACAATAAGAACTGCGGGTGGTTGGATTCAATGCCTTATTTTCTGCGCGGTTGCCTTGTGGCCACGGTGAGGAGAGCGTGCGCTGCCTCAGGGCGCGGATGAAAGCAGGTAGTCGATAGTATGGTAGAAGTTTTCCGGTCCAACATAGCCGGGAATACGGCCGATTTCCTTTCTGTCGCGCGTCACGACGAAGGTCGGTACGATATTGACGTTGGATCGAAGTTCGAGCCCAGCTCCTTCCAGTTCGTTGATGTCCAGGAAGCGCACCGGCATGTTCCGCCCTTGCTCGGATGCCGTGAACGCCGGCAGCACATCGCGGCGGAACAGGCTGCAATAGATGCACCCTTCCGCTTCGAGCACGATCAACTCAAAGCCCGACGGGATGAAGGGCGGAGATGCTGAAGGATCGATCTCGGCGCGCGAGGAAGAGGCGGCGAGCGTCGCCGCGATCATCAAAGAAGCCGCAAGTCGGCGCATGGCGTTTGCTCTCAAGCAGGGAGGCAGCTGACGCCAATCTCTTAATGCCGACAGCACGATCGTCGGCGGAGAATTGAATAGCTAGTTAATGTTTATCTTGTTTCGGGACAGTCCGCGCCGACGGAGTACTTCACGACTTGGCGCAGCTGACCACGACCGCTTTCGTTGTGGCGGTCGGCGCAGCGCCGCCGAGCTGCTGCGCAAACGCTTCGCCGAGGCGTGCGGCTTCTTGGGCGGCCTTGTCGGCTTCAGGCTCCGTCAGCTTGGCGGTGCAGCCACTCGGTGCCTTTGCAAGCCGGACTGCGTCGGTCGCTTCCGGTTCGAAGGCGATGAAGAACGAGGGATCGTAAATAGAAAAGCTTAACCCGGTGGCTTCGGCCATTACAGGTTGAGCGAGAGGTAGCCTGAAGTGCAGCCTCAGCATTTTTTTTTCGTTGTACTCGAGCCAGGCTTCCTGAGGCGCGGAAAACGGCAGGTCCTTGCCTCCGAGTTTCGCGAAGGTGAAATAGCCGAAGTCCTTAAGTCCTTCCATGTTCACTTTTGCGAGTTCGGCCAGTTCGTCGCGGTCATACTTGCCGTCCCCATTCTTGTCCAAGCCCTCAATTGCCATCGCCGTGTAGGCGTCGTCGAACGTCCAAGCGTGTTCGACTCCGGTGACCCTCGCCCTGTCGTAGACGACCGTTACTTCGTAGGTCACCCAGACGTGGGGGTGGGCCGAAGCGGGACCTGCAAGCTGCGTGACCAGCGCCAGCGCCAGCGTGGACCCATATTGAACGCGGAGCGGCATATCTATCCCGTTTCAATCGCGAAATTTCCGTCCGGGCGGACAGTCGCGCCCAACGTGGCGACAATGAGACCGCACGGGTTTGCTTCCCATCTTGTTGGTTGTTATACTGTACAAATAGTATGGGAGGAATTGCATGCCGCGATGTTGCGGGCGTTATCGTGTCCGCAAAGCGCTTGCGGCCACGTTTTTCGTATGCCTTTGGGTTTTAGCGCCCACCACCACGTGGTCGGCCAGCGGGGCGTCGGTACCGAGGGTGGTGGTGACGATCAAGCCCATCCATTCTCTTGTGGAACGTGTGATGCAGGGTATCGGGAGCCCGATCCTGATCGTGGACGGATCGTCCTCTCTGCACACCTTCTCGCTGAAACCGTCGGCCGCCAAAGCGATTGCTTCGGCCGACGTCTTCGTCGGTGTGTCGCAAGAGCTTGAGCCGTTCAGCCGCCGATTGATTTCCTCTCTGCCGACGACCGCCGATGTTGTCTCCGTCGTCGCGATCCCCGGCTTGACCTTCTATCCGCGTCGGGAAGGCGGCGTGTTTGAAGCTCACGATCATGGTGGTCACGACGACGACCATGGTCACGAAGATCATGAGAATGGGCCGGGGACCGCCACTGACGGGCACGTATGGCTCGATCCTAAGAATGCCGAACTTATAGCGGTGTCGATCGCCGACCACCTCGCTGCGCGCTATCCGGATACGGCGGACCGGATCAAGGCCAACGCCGCCCAGCTTGTTGACGACATCCGGCGTCTCGATGTCGAGATCGGTACGTCGCTCAATGCCATCAAAGGTAAGCCGTTTATCGTCTTTCACGATTCAACGCAGTACTTTGAGAGGCACTTCGGTATTGCGGCGGCCGGATCGGTCACCCTCAGCCCCGACGTCCAACCAAGCGGCAAACGATTGGCCGAGGTACGAAAGCGGATCAAGGCGCTTGGCGCCGTGTGTGTCTTCGCCGAACCGTCGTACAGGGAAAGTCAACTAGCAGTGGTGACGGAAGGGACACCGGCTCGGTTCGGAACGCTTGACGCAGAAGGGCAGATGCTGCCGCCTGGGCCCGATCTCTATTTCGTGCTCATGCGTGGAATGGCCAAGCACCTGCGCGAATGCCTTGAGCAGCCATCACCCGGAAACTGAGGCCGTCAGCGATCGCGCAAAAGGATGTCGTTGGGTGTCAACGGATCCAACAGGCGCGCACCGACGCGATAGCCTTCAACCCAGATGACGGTGGCAAACAGCAGCCGGCTGCAATTCAATTCAATTGCAAGCCTGTCCCCCTGAATCGCGCTCGTGCAACCCACCACGCAGATACCTGTCGTCGAGATATCGGCGACTGTGACCGGGTAACGCGCTTCACCAACCTGATGCCAAGCGGGCTGGTTGATCACCTTGCGAAATTCGCGGCGGCGGTCGCTGACACGGGGCACGAACACCGCGCCGTCAGGCCCGACGCAGGGTGCTTCGCCATCGCGGACGCGGCGCAGGACTTCAACTATTCGCGTACCGTCCGCTTGAATGAAGAACCCCGCTTGGCGACCGACGCGATCAAAAGCTTCGTAGGCGGCGATTGCGTCGGCGCTCGCCTTGCGCCAGCGCAGCGATGCCGCCAGCCAACCGCGGGGGTCGAGAGTGGCGAGGCGACTTTGCCGCTCGGCCGCGCTGGTGGAGCGCTTCGCATCTTCCATGCTCGCGTGAAAATGGGAGAGCGCGGTAAGCGCTTCCGCGGGCACGTGCAGGCCGGCGTTGGCGAGTGACTCGGGGCGCGATACGACGGGATCCTTTGGCAAATAGCTGGAGAGCGCTTGAAAGTCTTTGACGGATAAACCGAGGGCTTGGGTGGTAATGATGCTTCCCGCCGTTGCCGTGTTTGCAAACGCTTGAAGAAGCTCGTTCCGCGCGGCGGCGAAGATGCGCACACGCGCGCCGAGGCGCGGTCGCTTTCGGGCCGCGGCGGGCTGCAGCGCCAATGGCTTAAGGAGCGATGCGAGCGCCATGCTGGTCCCCTCTTGGCCGCGCGCGGCCTGACGTCCGGATATCTCCGAAGACAGACTCGCAATTAGAAGTTTCAGAGCGGTAAAAAAATCCTCACCTCACGCGTGTTCTTGATCCTTCGGAGGAGTATGCAGGAGCGAACGCACAGCGGCCGCGATGTTGGTTCGCGCAGTTTTGGTTTTCCGGCGCTGGGCTGCGCGATAAAGTCCTGTCACCGCCGTTTGCGCGGCGGGCGGCTGATGGGGACCGCGATGCAAAATTCCGATCCGCTCAACGGCGGAGGCTCAAGCTCCAAACGAACCATACTTATCGTCGACGACAACGTCGGGGTACGTCGCATGTTGCGTACGTTGTTTGACGCGGAGGGATATGCAGTTCTAGAAGCGGCAACCCAGCTGCAAGTTTTGCAGCATTTGGCGCGCAACCGCGTCTCGCTCATAACTCTCGATTTGGCATTGGGGGGCGAAGACGGGCTTGCGGTTGCGCGGGCCGTTAGGGTGCGTAGCTCCGTCCCCATTATCATGATCACGGCGAAGGGCGAGGATGTCGATCGCGTCGTGGGGCTCGAGCTTGGCGCCGACGACTACATCTCTAAGCCGTTCAACAACCGTGAGGTCCTGGCGCGCGTTCGGGCCGTGCTGAGGCGAACGGACCGCCAGGCCGACGCGGTCGGCCCAACGGAGACGCTTTCGTTCGCTGGATACGAGCTGAACTCAGAGGAACGGCGGCTCGTTACGAGCGAAGACAAAGTGGTCGATCTCACAAGTCGCGAATATCTATTGCTGGAAGCGCTTGTTCGTCGGCCGGGTCGAGTCCTGTCGCGGGCGCAGCTCTTAGATCTCGTCGGAGGCCCAGACAGCGATCCGCTCGAGCGGTCCATCGACACGCTCGTAGGACGATTGCGGCGCAAGATCGAGACGACCAAGTCGCCAAGTCTCATCAAAACGGTTCGCGGAGCGGGCTATGTCTTCACGGGCAGGGTCAAATCGGTCCGCGACCGTCTTGGTGGACAGGAAAGCGCAAGGTAATCGAGGTCCCGGTGCCGAGGACCGTCGAAAGTTCGACGGTGCCGCCGGATTGGCGCGTGAAGCCGGCGACCGTCGCGAGCCCGAGGCCGCTGCCCCTGTCTGGTGGCTTGGTCGAATAGAACGGTTCGAAGGCGCGCTCGGCGACCTGTGCGCACATTCCCGATCCGCTGTCTGTGACGATGAGGAGAGCATGCCCCGGCCCGGCATCGCCCGCGTCATACCGTGTCGCAATAGTTATTGTATCGCCAACCTTCGTTGCATCCATCGAGTTGAGCAACAGGTTGAGCAACGCGTTTTCGAATTCCGAGCGGTCGATCATGACAGGAGGGACATTGGGCTCCAGTTCGCAGCCGAATGTGCGACGCTCCTGAAGTGCTTGACCAAGCATCTCGGCGACGGGTCGTACGAGGGCATTTATGTCGTGAAGTTGCGAGTCGAGAGGCTGCCGGCGTGCAAACGTACGAAGTCGGCGGGTCATGCGGGAAGCCATAGCGCAGGCAAGGCGGGATTGACGGATATGGTCGTGCCGCGCGGCGGCGGCGACTCTGCTTTCTGCCATCTGTAGGTGGCCGGATACGATGGTGAGGAGATTGTCGAAATCGTGCGCGATTCCGGCGGCGAGGCGGAGCAGCGCCTCGTCGTGATCGGGCTGCAAAGTTTGGGCTTGGCACGGCTCCAGAATGACGACGTGTCCAGCAGCGGTGCCAGAAATGGGTTCCAGCGCGATTCGCGCGACACAGAGGTCGACACCGTGTGAATTGTGCAGAAGCTCGTCGAGAGTTGAGCCGATTGCGTTGTCTGGCCGGCTTTCGAGCATCGCAAGTGCGGCTGCAGAAACGCCGGTGACGACGTCCTTTTCGTCAACGGTGAGTGCCGCAATCGGGTTAGTCATCTGGCTTGACGGCCTCGACACGCCGGAACGTTCCCGCTTCCGATCGTATCGGCGGCGCTGGGTGGTTGGCGGCATTCAGCTTCGACTCCCCGACCGTGTGCCGTGGGTTGTCATCAAAAGACACATTCGAGGCAAAGGCCAGACACGAAAGCATGGCGTCCTCTGGTCGTTCGATCATTGATGATTGGTGGATGCAGGATCGCCGGGCGGCAACCCACACCTATTTCCAGGTACGGAATTTTGAATCCCGGTCAGTCGCGCGTAACGGCAGAACAGATCGCCACCAATCCAGCGGAATAGGAGGCAATCGCAATGGCTTTTGAAGGTTCCTTCCAGGCTGCCACGGGCTTCGCGGGTCCGCTCTACGCGCAAGTCGCCGCCATGCTTCGTGGCAAGATTGCATCGCAGGAGTGGAACTCGGCGGCACCGCTTCCCAACGAGGTGGCTCTCGCGAGAACAATTGGTGTCAGCATAGGAACGATGCGAAAGGCGCTCGAAATACTGGAATCGGAACGGCTCATCGAGCGGCGACAAGGTCGGGGAACGTTTGTCGTTGAAGCATCAGAAGAGACCGAACTCGCACGCTTTTCGAAGCTGACAATCGCGGGGGCGAAGGTGAGGGCGAAGGCGGCCGATAGGAGCGTATCGGCGGCAGTCGCCAACGACCTTGAATATCGAAAGCTTGGCCTTGTTCGTGGCGACAAGGTCATTCGCATCGAGACGGTTTGGAAGGGCGATGGCGGCTACGCGGCAATCGAGACGATCGCCGTTTCGGCGGATCGATTCGACGGATTGGATGTCGGCACTCTGCCCGACGGTCAGCTGCTGTTCCCGCTCTACAGGCAGCGCTTCCAGGTTGTCGTCGCTTGGGTTGACGAACGCGTTGCCTGCACGGCTGCAAATGTCGACCAGTCGGCGCGGCTTCGCGTCGATATCGGCGCGCCTTTGCTCACGATTGAGCGGCTGGCACGGGAACGGGGCGGCGCGCCTGTCGAGTACTCGCAGCGCGCCGTGTCGCTTGGCGGCGCAGTCTATTGCGTAACAACGATGTGATGGTCGCGCAGAGCGTTCGCGATTAAGCTTCGGACTGGCGTCCGTCAAAAACGTAGCCAGCGCCGCGCACGGTCCGGATGGGATCGCTTTCGTTGCCTCGTATGAGCGACTTCCTCAATCGACCAATGTGGACGTCGACGGTACGTTCGTCGACTTCCGAGGTCTGTCCCCAGACGCGATCCAGAAGCTGGCTGCGCGATAGTACGCGGCGCGGGCTTTCCAGGAAGACTTCGAGCATCCGGTACTCGGTCGGTCCGAGGCGCACCTCGCGGGAACCGCGTGTTACCTTGTGGGCGCCGCGATCCATGATGATCTCACCCGACACCAGGATGTCGCTCAGTCGTTCGGGGGAGGCGCGCCGTAACAGCGCTTTGATCCGTGCCATCAGTTCCTGCACCGAGAACGGCTTGGTGACGTAGTCGTCGGCGCCTGTCGTCAGCCCGCGCACGCGGTCCGCCTCCTCGCCGCGCGCGGTAAGCAAAATGATTGGAAGGCTCTGCGTTTCAGTGCGGTTGCGCAAGCGCCGACAAAGCTCGATGCCCGAGATTTTCGGAATCATCCAGTCGAGGATTGCGAGATCGAAGGTTTGCTCGGAGAGCAGCAGCTCCGCCTCTTCGCCATCGGCCGCATGGATGACGTCGTAGCCTTCGCTTTGCAAATTGTACTTGAGAAGCTCGGCGAGAGAGGCTTCGTCTTCGACGACTATGATCTTAGCTGGCATGGGCTGTCGTTAGCGATCCGATGTACCATCAGCGCGCGGTGAAGAGCGTCGAGGATGTGCTGTCGCCTTTCGGGCGATCCTCGGCGATCGGCACGCCGTGAACGAGGTAGTAGACGTTCTCGGCGATGTTGGTTGTGTGGTCGCCTATGCGCTCGATGTTCTTGGCGCCGAACAGGAAGTGCGTGCACAGGCCGATGTTGCGCGGATCCTCCATCATGTAGGTGAGGAGTTCGCGGAACAGCGAGTTATACATGGCATCGACCTGTTGATCCTCGTGCCAGACTTTCAGCGCCTTGTTGGCGTCGAGCTCGGTCAGCGCGTCGAGCACGTCCTTCAACTGGCTCTGGACCATCTCCGTCATGTGCCGGATGCCGGTCATCAGCGGCTTAGGATAACTTTCGCCGGCGACCGCAAGGGCCCGCTTGGCGATGTTCTTCGACAAATCGCCGATGCGTTCCAAGTCACCCGCGATTTTCAGGACGGTCATGATGTGACGCAGGTCGTTGGCGAGCGGCTGGCGCTTGCCAATCATGACGATCACCTGTTCCTGCACTTCGCGCTCGAGCTGGTCGATGGTGGCATCGCTCGCCACTGCGCTTTCGGCAAGGGTCGGATCGCGGCGCTCAAGCGCATCGATGGCCTGGCCAAGCAGTTTTTCGGCGCAGCCGCCCATTTGCGCCATGCGGCGGTCGAGCAGCTTAAGCTCTTCTTCGTAGGATCTGACGATGTGTTCGTTCATGGGCGGGGGTCCCGGTTTTCTTGATTGGGTCAGCTCAGCCGAAGCGGCCGGTGATGTAGTCCTGAGTGCGCTGGTCCTTGGGGTTCGTAAACATCATCTGCGTCGGACCTTCCTCAACGAGCGATCCCAGGTGGAAAAACGCGGTACGCTGTGAAACACGTGCTGCCTGCTGCATCGAGTGAGTTACGATGATGATGCAGAACTGGGAGCGAAGTTCATCGATAAGCGTTTCGACCTTCGCCGTTGCGATGGGGTCCAGTGCCGAGCACGGTTCGTCCATCAAGATGACGTCGGGGCTTACCGCGATCGCGCGGGCGATGCAGAGGCGCTGCTGCTGGCCACCCGAGAGTCCGGTGCCGGAATCGAGCAGGCGGTCCTTCACCTCTTTCCAGAGCCCGGCCTTTTCGAGGCTCATTTGAACGATCTGGTCGAGTTCGGACTTGTTCGCGGCAAGGCCATGAATACGTGGGCCGTAAGAGACGTTATCGTAGATCGATTTCGGAAATGGGTTGGGCTTCTGGAAGACCATGCCGACTCGCGCGCGAAGCTGCACGACGTCGAGTGCTGGATCGTAGATGTCCTGGTCGTCGATCTTTATCGTTCCGGTCACGCGACAGCCGGCGATCGTATCGTTCATGCGGTTGATGCAACGCAGGAAGGTCGACTTGCCGCAGCCCGAGGGACCGATGAATGCCATAACCCCCCGGTCAGGAACTTCTACGGAGACGCCCTTCAGAGCGTGCTTGGTGCCGTAATAGACGTCGACGCCTTCGGCTACGACTTTGGCTGGACGAGCTGCGCCAGTGATCTGGGCGGTGCGTGCCGCTTCGATGCGTTCGATTGCTGAAAGGTCCACGGCTCGGTTCTCCATCTATCTCACCACCGGCGTTCGAATTTGCTGCGCAGCCAAATTGCGGCTCCATTCATCGCGAAAAGGAAGGCGAGAAGCACGACGATCGCGGCCGCCGTGCGCTGCTGAAATGCGGCCTCAGGCAGATCCGACCAGAGGTAGATCTGAACGGGTAACACTGTGGCCGCCTGGGTTAGCGCACTCGGGATGTCCACGATGAACGCGATCATGCCGATCATTAGCAGGGGAGCCGTTTCGCCCAGTGCGTGCGCCATGCCAATGATGGTGCCGGTCATAATGCCCGGCATTGCGAGCGGCAAGACGTGATGGAACACGGCCTGTTGGTGCGATGCGCCCAAGCCGATCGCGGCCTCACGAATCGAGGGTGGTACGGCTTTGATCGCCGCGCGTGCGGCGATAATGATCGTCGGCAAAACGAGGAGGGCTAGCACCAAGCCGCCCACGAGCGGCGCCGATCGCGGGAGTCCCATAAAGTTCAGGAAAACCGCAAGACCAAGAAGACCGAACACGATCGACGGGACTGCCGCGAGGTTATTAATGTTCACTTCGATAATGTCGGTGAGGCGGTTCTTGGGTGCGAACTCTTCGAGATAGACGGCTGCAAGCACGCCAATTGGAAGGCAAAGAACAAGCGTTACCAGAAGCGTAAGGGCTGAGCCGACGAGCGCGCCGCGAATGCCGGCGAGTTCAGGTTCGCGGCTGTCGCCCGACGTGAAGAAGCGCCAGTTGATACCCTTCCGGATTGCGCCTGTATCTTTCAGCTTCTCTATGATGGCGACATCCTGGTCGTTGGTTTTCCGCCGGCCTTCAGGAACGGAATACGTCGTTTGCTGCCAAGCCGGACCGACCGCCGCTTCGTTGCCTTTGAGCGAGAGCAAAACGCTACCCGAAGCGCTTTCAGGCGTAACGGTTTCGAGCTTCACAAGGCCCCTGTTGATCACCACCAAGCGGCTTGGAATGGCGCTGTTCAGCGTGATGGCGCCGGTGTCTGCATCCTTTGAAATGCCCGATTTGGTCAGTTCCTCCACCAGCGGTTTGAACGCGGCATCGGTTGAGGTCAGCGTGATCGAGCCCTTAACATCAGACGGCGTCACGGTACCGACGCCGGGGATGGTCGACACGCCCGCATTCTGACCCTTCATGTAAAGGTCGGCGTCGTCGGAAAGCAGCAACGGGACGGTGATTGTCTGACTGACCAAGGTAGGATCGGCGACCACACGGCGGCGCACTTCGTCGGCGGCACCGCTGCTGAGTATGCCAGACAGCGAACGACGGGCGGCGCGACCTTCAACGCCAGGAACGACATTCATTAAAGCGGTGCGCGTCAAGCTCGCGTAGTCCGCGGCTCGCAGCGTATCGGCATCTGTCTTGCCGTTTGGTGTGAGGATTTCAGGATCGAGCTTCACCTCAAGATTGGCCGTGTGCTCGAAGAAAGCCGGGATCGACTTGGCCACGATGTTGGTCAGCAGCGCGACAAGAAATGTGCCAGTAAGAATCAGCGCGCCAATCCCGCATGCCTTGAAACGACGCTCGGCCGCGTAACGCCGTTTCACCAGCGCAGCGTTCGCGGGCGAGTTGCGGCGGCTTGCAATCAAAGCTGCGGTCGGCAGCGTGGAGTGTGCAGCGTCAGTCATATTGTTCCCGATACTTGCGGACGATCCTGAGCGCGATGACATTCAGCATCAGGGTCACGAAGAACAGCACGAAGCCAAGTGCGAAAGCCGCCAGCGTCTTGGCGCTGTCGAACTCCTGATCGCCGACTAGGATGGTCTTGATCTGCACGGTAATGGTCGTCACGGCCTCGAGCGGGTTGAAGGTCAGGTTGGCGGCGAGGCCGGCAGCCATCACGACGATCATGGTTTCGCCGATGGCACGCGAGATAGCGAGCATGAAGGCAGACACAATTCCGGGAAGCGCCGCGGGCAGCACCACTTGTCGGATCGTTTCTGATTTGGTGGCCCCGAGCGCTGCCGAGCCGTCGCGCAGGGATTGGGGCACGGCATTGATGACGTCATCCGACAGTGACGAGATGAACGGGATGATCATCATACCCATCACGAGGCCGGCTGCGAGGGCCGATTCGCTTGCAACGTCGAGACCGAGCGATTCACCGAAGCCGCGGATCATCGGTGCGACTGTGAGTGCCGCGAAGAAGCCCAGAACCACCGTCGGGATGCCAGCCAGGATCTCAAGGACGGGCTTGCCGTAGGCGCGTACCTTCGGGGACGCGTATTCCGCCAGATAGATGGCGGAGAGCAAGCCCAGAGGTCCGGCTACGCAAATGGCGATGAAGGTGATGAGAAGGGTGCCGGTGAGCAGTGGCAGGAAGCCGTAGGCCGTTTTGATGTCGCCCTGATCGGCGCGCATGGCCGCTTGCGGGTTCCATTCTGTTCCGAAAAGGAAATCGGTGACCGTCGGTCGGCCCTTGATGTGCGGATCGAAGAAGAAGCGCAGCGTCTCTGTCAGCACCGAGGCCACGATGCCAATCGTCGTCAAGATCGCGACGGCGGCGCAAGCAATCAGTACGGCGTTGACGACTTTTTCGAAATAATTTCGCGCGCGAAACTGCGGCGAGATCAGACGGAATGCGATGGCGATCCCAAGCAGCGCGGCGGCGATGCCGGCTGCGAGTAGAATGTAGGCGCCCTGGGTGTTCACAGCGTTGTAGGTATCGGCGGCGGCACGCAGGCTATCGGAAATTTCGCCGCTGTGCTGGCCGGCGGCGACGTTATGGATGTCGCGAAGCGTTGCGCCGGCACGCATGGCGTCGGCCTGTACTTCGGCCGGGAAGTGAGCGAGCGCATTTGTTGCTGCTTCGTGGCTCAGCATCGGCGAGCCGATCGCGAATATCGCGATCATTGGGAAGATAACGAGCGAGGCGGCTAGAAGTCCGTGGTAGGACGGCAGCGAATGAAGACGCTGACGGCCGGTCGCGGCGCTCGCAATTGCTGAGGAGCGTCGTACGGCAATGATGTAGGCCGCCAGTGTGAGGGCGGCGAGCGCCGCAAAGTAGGTCAAGGTCATTAGAGACAGACTACCCGCTCAGTGTGCATGTCCGCTTACAAGCAACGTGGCCGCAGCTGACGAGCAGCCGCAGCCACGCGCTGTATTGCATTACTTCAGTTCGTCGGCCTTCAGCGGCGCCATTTCCAGTGCGGCGGTTCGAACCTTATCGGCGGCTTCCTTTGGGAGAGCCACCAGACCTTTCTTCGCGAGGTAGCCGTCTTCGCCGATCGCCTTGTCCGAGACGTACTCGGCAACGAATTTGTCGAGGCCCGGGATCACGCCGACGTGCTGCTTTTTCACGTAGATGTAGAGATCACGTGCGCCCTTGTACTTGCCCGCCGAGATGTTGTCGTAGTTCGGTTCGACGCCTTCGATGGCAACGCCGGCGATCTTGGCCGTGTTCTCTTCAAGGAAAGAGTAACCGAAGATACCGTACGCATTCTTGTTGGCTTCAAGCTTCTGGACGATTACGTTGTCGTTTTCGCCAGCTTCGACGTAGGCACCGTCCTTGCGGACTGATTTCCAAACCTTCTCGAATGCCTTGCCGTCGCTCTCTTTAAGAGCCTTGAGAGAGTCGAAGCCTTCGGCGCCCTTTTCCATGAACAGCTCGTGGAAACTGTCGCGGGTGCCCGAGGTCGGCGGGGGGCCGAGCACTTCGATTTTAACGTCGGGAAGCGAGGGGTCGATCTCGGACCACTTCGTGTAGGGGTTGGCAACGAGCTTGCCGTCCTTGTCGGGAACTTGTTCGGCGAGAGCCTGGAAAACCTGCTTGCGGGTGAGTGCGACCGGGGTGCCGCCCTTGGCGTGAGCAATCGTCAAACCGTCGATGCCGACCTTGATTTCGACGATGTCGGTGACGCCGTTCTTGGCGCACAGTTCGAATTCGGATTTCTTGATGCGACGCGAGGCGTTCGTTGCGTCAGCCTTATCGACGCCTACGCCTTCGCAGAAGATCTTCATGCCGCCGCCGGTGCCGGTCGATTCAACGATCGGCGTCTTGCCGCCAGACTTGCCGAACTCTTCAGCAACGGCCGTCGTAAACGGATAAACCGTGGAGGAGCCGACAATACGAATTTGGTCGCGCGCGGCGGCAGCGCCTGCGAACGCGGCAACGGAAACTGCGGCAAGCGCCGCAATGCTGGCCTTCTTATACATAGACACGGTGTCTCCCTCATTCGGGTTGCGTTCCGGCGGGTCGCGCATGCGACCGGGGGTGCCGGGAACTCGGCGCGTCGGCGCCACGAGCCTTCTAGACCCCATAGACTATGGATTTGTGACAAGTTAATGTATTGATATATATATCAATAAACTACGTTACAAGTAGCGACACCCGGAAAGTCGTACCTTTTCCCACGACGGATTCAACGTGGAGTTCGCCGCCGTGGCGGCTAAGCACGTGCTTCACGATCGCAAGGCCGAGGCCGGTACCGCCAATGTTTCGGCTGTGCTCAGCGTTGACGCGATAGAAGCGCTCGGTTAGGCGCGGCAAGTGCTCTGGCGCGATGCCAGGTCCATCGTCGCGAATGGCAACGGTTGAACGGGTGCGCGAGCTTCCTCCACTGGAAAACCCGTCGATCGCGACGTCGACGTGTCCCTTGTCGCGGCCGTACTTCACGGCGTTTTCCAGCAGGTTCTGGAACACCTGGAACAGTTCATCGCGATCGCCCCGCACGACGTGGGGTGTTGCGGTGCTGGAGACCGTGATTTCGGTTCCCCGTTCTGCGACAACGGGTGCAAGAGATCGCACCACGTCCGCGATGAGATCCTCAAGAACAACGCGTCCGGTCGGCCGCAGATTGGCTTTTTCTTCAACGCGGCTCAACAAGAGCAAATCGTCGATGAGTCGCGTCATGCGTTCCGCCTGATCGGCCATAATCGAAAGAAAGCGCTTGCGTGCGGCTTCGTCATTACGTGCCGGTCCCTGGAGCGTCTCGATGAAGCCGCGCACCGATGCGAGCGGCGTACGCAACTCGTGGCTGGCATTGGCGATGAAGTCGGAGCGCATTTCTAGAAGCCGCTGCTGTTCCGACAGGTCGCGTATCGTGATGAGCGCGCCGCCATGCGGCTCGTCGCCATCAAGCGCGAGCGGTGCGACTGTTGCCACCAAGTGCCGATCGGTCCCGCTTCGCTGGGCGAGCCGTGCGGTCGCATTCTCGCCGCGCTCAAGAGCGATCCGGACCGCTCCGATCAATTCCGGATCTCGATTTACGTGCTCAAGAGCAACGCTGCGATGCAGGCGCTCGAACAGTTCCTTGGATGCCGAATTGAAGTGCATGATCGTTGATGACTGATCGACGACGATCGCGGGATCGGGCAGTGCCGCAACGATGTCCTGCCAATTCAAAGCACCATCGTGCAGCATCTTAGGCCATTCGTGCTTCTGCTCCGACGCTGCTTGCGCCGACGCGTGCCTTAAGGCCATGGCGGCCGCAGCGCCGACGGTCGCCGCCGCGGGGATGACGACCAGAAGAACAATCGGGTGTTCGAGCTGCGGCCATAGCGCGACAACTGCGAGCAGCAGCGCGAGCGCCATGCACGCGATCACTGTCCAGGTGATTGCCGGATCACCTGCCAGCCATCGGGCTTTTTCAGTCGGCATCGAGCGGTGGTCCTTAACTACCTACACCCGCGTGCCGTCACCTGGCCCGTCGCGTGGCGCGTGTCGCGGGCTTGCGGGTGGTTTCGCGGGATGGTGCCCGCGAAGATGCTGCATCGTCGGCACCGAGCTTGATCTGGCGTGGGCTGTTGGCCGCGAGGTCGGCCAGCGTGTGCTGATCCAATACCGAAATGAACGCGGCAAGCGCGTCGTCGAGCAGCGTATTGATCGGTCCGGGCGACTTGCCCTTTGAGCGGGTTCCGGACGCACCCTCGACCTGGACGTGCGTCACTTCAACGGCCCGGACGACGTCGCCGATCTTGATCTCGGCGGCAGGTCGCGCCAGTTTCACGCCGCCGCTTGGTCCGCGCATCGGCGCGAGAAATCCGGCGTGCGACAGGATATGGACAATCTTGAATACGTTCTGCTTGGTGACGTCCAGACGACTCGAAATCTCAGCGACCTTTACCAGCCGATCGCCGGCCTCGGCACAGTCTATCAGAATTCGGATGGCATGCCCGGTCTGCTTCGTCAGTCGCATATCTTGGCCTTGCGCGTAGCGCGGATGCGCTCGCAGTGCTTGTTTCACGATTTTGGCGCGTCAGGCAAGGGTGGCGCGCTCATTTCAACGCGAAGTTAATTCTTGAGTGTGCGCATTGGGCTCTTGACGGCTCAAAGTTCGTGCACACGACCGGTCCGCTCACCCTCGGCCGGCCAGATCCTCTTCGTGGTCAACATCGAAATAGGCACCGGGGTCGTCGATGGCAACGGCGCGGCAGCGATCTGCGTGACGGACCAGGAGGCCTTTTCCGCCAGCATCGCCCGTCAGGCACTGAAGGTCGTTAAATAGTGATCTTGGCCAGACTACGGGATGGCCTTGGCGTCCGGTTCCGTCTTGAGGAAAGACGATTGCCTCGCCGCCATGATCCTCAAAAGCCGCAATCAATCGGTCGATAAGCGGCGCGGAGATGCCGGGCATATCGGCGAGGACAACCGCCACACCGCCGATCGCAGGCGGTAGGGCGGCGACGCCGGAGATAAGAGAAGCGGAAAGCCCTCTTTCGGCATCATGCGCAACGGTTACGCGCCAGCGGCCGTCGCCAGCCGCCACAAGGAGGTTTTCGCCGTCGGGCGCCACGACGAGCACGATTTCTGTCGCGCGCGATTGGGATACCGCGAGTGCGACGCGGCGGATCATGGGGACGCCGTCGATGCGGGCCAGCAATTTGTTGCCGCGTGCAAAGCGAGAGGAGCGGCCGGCGGCCAGGATAACGGCGGCGATGTTCATGAGGTGGGCGCGTTGCGAAAGGCGGCTATGATCTCCGCGAGGATCGAGACAGCGATCTCGCCGACGGTAACGGCGCCGATGCGCAGTCCGACGGGTGCATGGATGCGGGCGGTGTCCGCCGGCGAGAAGCCAGCCTGTAACAAGCGTTCGCACCTTTTTGCGTGTGTCTTGCGCGAGCCTAGTGCGCCAATGTATCGGCATCGGCTTTTCAAGGCGATGGCGATAGCTTCGTCGTCAATGTGATCGACATGGGTGAGCGTCACGACTGCGGAAAAGAAGTCGTCTGTGAGGTCGCGAAAATCGTCGGTATCCGGCCAGCCTGTGACGAGGTTTTCGCCGTTAAAGCGTGATGTAGACGCGAAGGTCTCTCTCGGGTCGATAACCTTAACGTCGTAACCGCAGGTGCGAGCCATGGCGGCGATGTGTTGGGCAATATGGGTGGCGCCCACGATCACAATGCGGGGCGCCGGCGCGATTGCGTGCAGGAACGTCTCCGTGCCGTCTAGTACTGCGAGCGCCGATTGACCCTTTTGAAGTGCTTCCGCGATTGCGGCCGGCGCGTCTGCTTGCGTCGTGTGGAGCGTGCGCTTGGCGTCCGAAAGGCGTTGGGCGATGACCAGCGGTTGGCGCTTCGCGGCCAGTTCGTCGATTTGTGCTAGCTGCTCCGTGTCTGGGCCCGGCGCGTACCTTTCGACATGGACCCGAATTCGGCCGCCGCAAGCGAGCCCTACCTCCCAAGCTTTCTGGTCGGCGACGCCGTAGTCGAGCGTTACCGGCTTGCCGCCTTCGATGACGTCAAGGGCGGCGGAAATAACATCACCCTCCACGCAGCCGCCCGAGACAGAGCCCTGGAACTCGTCGTGTGATGCGATCGCCATCTGGCCGCCGGCTCGTACCGGCGCGGAGCCCCACGTTTCGATAACTGTGGCGATTGCAACGGGGCGACCCGTCTCGAGCCAGGCGCGCGCAGCTGCTCGCGGTTCAATCGGTCCGGCAGGGGTGTTTTTCTTGGTCAGATCAGCCATCGGCGTGCAGCGGCGGTTCCTGCTACAGTGTCGCGATTGCGCGGGCTAGAGCTCGGGGCTAGAAGCGGGCGCATGAACAAAACCTCTGCCAATAGCGTGCCTAAGGCAAGCGTAAAGCCGTCGGTCGGCACTGTCGCGGCGGCGCCTAAATCAGGCGGTGCCAAGCCGGTTCCGAAAGTCGGCCTCGTCTCTCTCGGCTGCCCCAAAGCGCTCGTCGACAGCGAGCGCATCATCACGCGGTTGCGGGCGGAAGGCTACGCGATCGCATCTGACTACGACGGCGCCGACGTTGTCGTCGTTAATACATGCGGTTTTCTCGACACCGCCAAACAGGAGAGCCTTGAGGCCATCGGGGAAGCGATGAACGCGAATGGCCGTGTGATCGTCACGGGTTGTTTCGGTGTTGAGGAAGATCGCATTCGCGAGGCCCATCCTGGTGTGCTTGCCGTCACCGGACCGCACCAATACGAGCGTGTCATGGAAGCGGTACATGACGCCGTTCCGCCGCTGCACGATCCGTTCGTGGATTTGGTCCCGCCTGAAGGACTGCGCCTTACGCCTCGGCACTATGCTTACCTGAAAATTTCGGAAGGCTGCAATAATCGCTGCTCGTTCTGTATCATTCCGTCACTGCGCGGTGACCTGACAAGTCGGCCGGCCAACCACGTGCTCGCGGAAGCCGAACGGCTCGTCACGGCCGGTGTGAAGGAGCTGCTGGTCATCAGCCAGGACACGAGTGCATATGGCGTCGATCTCAAATACGCGGAGAGTACTTGGAAGGGACGCACGATCAAAGCGCGCTTCTATGACCTGTGCGCGGCGCTGGGCGAACTCGACGCGTGGGTGCGCCTGCATTACGTCTATCCGTATCCGCATGTCGACGACGCGATCGGCCTGATGGCGGAGGGCAAGATCCTCCCCTATCTCGACATTCCATTTCAGCATGTCTCGCCTCGGGTGCTCAAGGCGATGCGCCGGCCCGCTGCGCAGGAGAAGACCGCCGAGCGCATCCAGCGTTGGCGACAGAAGTGCCCCGATCTCGCGATCCGCTCGACGTTCATTGTCGGCTTTCCGGGTGAGACGGAGGAAGACTTCGATTTCCTGCTCGCTTGGCTTCGCGAGGCAAGGATCAATCGCGCCGGCTGCTTCAAGTACGAAGCAGTCGAAGGTGCCAAGGCGAACGAACTGCCCGATGCGGTTCCAGAAGCCGTAAAGGAGGAGCGCTGGCACCGTTTCATGGAAGCTCAGCGGGTGGTCAGCGCTGAACTACTCGAGGAGCGCGTCGGTAAGGTGATCGACGTTGTCGTCGATACGGTGAACAAGGGCGAAGTCGTCGGGCGCTCTAGGTGGGATGCTCCGGAGATCGACGGCACCGTGCTGCTGGAGGGTGGGCGCGATCTGCGTCCTGGAGATCGCGTACGTGCCAAGGTCTTGCGCGCCGACGACTATGATTTGTGGGCCGAGTGCATCGACTAGTGCGTCTAGTGTCGCCTATATGGTGACGGCGCCCCGTTCCTCGCTCTTCGCCTTGTGCCCGGGCTCGACGTGGATGACGACTTCCGAGCCGTCTATATGACGTTCGATCGCATCTTCGAGCCTGTCGCAAATGATGTGCGCTTCGTCGACCGTCATGCTGCCCGGTACGACGAGGTGAAACTCTATAAAAAGCGCACGGCCAGCTTGTCGCGTGCGTATGTCATGCGCTTGCAAGGCGCCATGACCGTTTGACTCGATGACTCCGCGGATGCGGCCTTCGATTTCCGGACTGGCGGCTTGGTCAAGGAGGCGCGACATTGCTCGCATCAAGAGATCGTAGCCGATCCAAAGAATGTGTAAGGCGACGACGGCCGCGAGTAGCGGGTCGAGCCAGTATTGTCCGGTGAAGATCGCAAGCCCTAGGCCGATGACGACGCCGACCGAGGTTGCCACGTCACTCATCAAATGCTGGCCGTCGGCGAGCAGCGCTTCGGATTTGGCGGCGCGCGCTCGCGCCATCATGTGTCTCGCCCATGTGGCGTTGATGGCGGCTGCGACAATGCTGATCGCTAATGCGACGTTCGGGTTCTGAAGGTTTACGCCATCACGCAGCGCAATAAACGCTTTGATCAGAATAAGGACAGCCGCAACCGCGATCATGGCGCCTTCAAACATCGCTGCGAGAAACTCAGCCTTATGATGGCCGAATGGGTGGTCGGCATCGGCCGGTTTCGCACTCACGTAGATGGCATAGAAGGCCGCCAGTGCGGTGGCGATGTTCACCAAGCTTTCAGCGGCATCGGAAAAGAGCGCGGCTGAACCTGAGATAAAGTAGGCAGCGAATTTGATCACCACGACAATGCCCGCGACCGCGATATTTGCGATCGCCAGCCGGCTGAGTGCGTGCGAGTCGGTTGATGCTTGAGTGGTCATCGTCACATGGGGCGCGTTCTTTCGGGCAGCCTATAGCAACACACTCGGTTGGTGTCGTGGCGCAACGCCGCCGCAGGTACTGAGGCGTGCCAAACGATCCGCTGGCCTGGTCAAGTTCACGTTATCCACACGCTGGCAGCGGTTTGCTCTCGTTCTGTTACGGCGAATCTGGTGCGTCAGGAAGACAGGTATTGAAGTCGAGGGACTCATGGCGAATTTTACCACGCACATCGCCGTTGGG
This sequence comes from uncultured Hyphomicrobium sp., assembly GCA_964651805.1. Lineage (GTDB taxonomy): Bacteria > Pseudomonadota > Alphaproteobacteria > Rhizobiales > Hyphomicrobiaceae > Hyphomicrobium_B. Next base: position 780,885 of record CAZYXX010000002.1, read on the forward strand.
ACGGTCGTCTCGGGCGCGCTTGCCACGCTCACACTCGCTGCCGATGTCGTTGCGCCGGAGAATCTGGTGGCTGTGACGATGGCTGGCGTCTTGGGGTCTGTACTTCCCGATATCGACCTCAAGGATTCGCGCGCGGGCCGTACGATGTTCGCCGGTCTCGGCATCTTCTTTTCTTTTGCTGTCCTCTTTAATGCCGCTGCTAAGTTCTCAGTCGCAGAGCTTTGGATACTTTGGCTTGGTACGCTGGTGCTGATCCGCTACGGCTTGTTTTTTGTGTTTCACCGAATTTCCGTTCATCGTGGTGTGTGGCATTCGCTGGTGGGCGCCGCGTTCTGTGCGGTCGTGACCGCCATCGTTTTCTCCCGCCTGCTCGGAAAGCCGGATGGTGTTGCGTGGCTGGCAGCCGCCTTCATGTTCATCGGCTGTGTCACGCATTTGATTCTCGACGAGGTCTATTCTGTCGACGTGTTGGACACGCGCGTGAAGGCGTCATTCGGGACAGCGCTTAAAATCGTTGACCGACGCTATCCAATGTCGTCTGCGGCCATGGTCGCGGCGACGGCAGTCGCTATCTACTTTGCGCCGCCCACCAAGATGTTCGTCGACGGGGTATCAACTTATGGCCTATGGAGCGGGCTCAATCGGAAGCTCTTGCCGGATGACAAGTGGTTTGCCGCGTTACGTCCTCAGATCGCGTGGAGTGGTGTGTCGGCAGATGCGCTCGTAACAGGATCGGTCGCGCAGGTGGCGACACCCGTGGAAGTAACTCCGCATGCAGCGCCCGTTGCCGCACAACAGCGCACTAGTCAGCCCGAGCCCTCGCAAGTGCAAGCGCCTTAGGCCGCTTTCAGCCCCCTAAGGAACGTCGACGTCAGTTCCTTCGCGAACATCTGGGCGGTCGCGGTGGTCATCTGCGGACCCTTCTCGGTAACGGCAATCGCCGTGATACCGTGGACGCCGGCCCAAAGCGCGCGGGCCGCACGCGACAGTTCCTCCGGCGTTAGAGCTGGTGCGGAGGGTGCCAGTGCATCTTGCACGACTTGGGCAATGGCGTTGACCTGGTCATGAAGTGCTTTCGGCGCCGTTTGGCCGGCGGGTAGCGCGTGCGCGAAAAGCAGGTTCCAGAGGCGACGGTTTTCGAGCGCGAAGTGTACGTAGGTCTCGGTAAGCGCTTCGATATTCTTTGACACGTCACTACCGAGCGCCACGCTCTTCATTGTTTCGACCGCGCGCGCAATCAGACAGATCTGGACGTTGATCTGAACGTCGTCGAGGTTTTCGAAGATGTTGTAGATCGTTCCCGGCGAGTATCCGATCAGGCGCGCGATCTCACGTGCGGAAAGTCCGGAGACTCCGTTGCGCTCTATGATTGTGCGGGAAGCGTCCAGGATAAGCTGCCGTAGTTCGTCCGGCGTATGAACCGATCTTCTTCCCATAGATATTTGCAATCCCCGCGAGCATAAAAAATATAGCTACGGATAGTGGTACGCGCGGCGGCATATGGCAAGGCGGTGCGTTGGACGCCTAGTCTTTCAAATCAAACGAAAATTTCCAGAGGGGCAATAAAGTTTCGCTTGGCCGAACCGAGCCGTTAGAATAAGTGCCAATTGCTAATACAATTGATGCGCCAAGCAGATAGTCGCACGCATCTCCCGATGCGGCCAGATCGCGGCGGCAGGCTCAGCTGGGACAATTGCCGGGTTGCGTGCTGCCATAGTCCACGCTGCCATCTCGCGGAGCGAAGACCATGGTGTCTTCCCACGTCACCGCGTCGATGAGTCCGGGGATGATGTCGCGCAGATACGGTTCAAAGTCGTACTCGGTCTCGATCACGATTGCCGCGTTGCCGGCCGTGATCATGCCGGTTTCGGGCATCGCCTTTAACGTCGGGCAGTTCTGAACGGTCTTGCCGTGATAAGAGTAAGACCACTCGATGGTCGTCTTGTTGGCGTCGTTCGACGCGGCGCGCAGCTGCATGATGCCCATGCGCAGCGGCGCCGTGCTGTAAGGCTCCATGACGTGCTCGGCGGATCGCATGATGCCATCGAGCGCACTCTTTGCCCCGGCCGAGTTGGTTCCAAGTTGCTCCTCTCGTGCGATGAGGTCGCCAACCATGGCGGTCGTACGCTGGAAGCGCTTATGCATGAGCAGGGCGCGCGAGAGTTCGAAGGTGCCGAAAATCATCAGCATCAGGAGCGGCACGATGTAGGCGAACTCGACCGCCGCCATGCCTTTGCGGTCTGAAAGAAACCGGACGCAGTGTCGCGTGAGGGGGTTGATGTGTCGCGGCATGTGCAGCTTCTTTCCTGAGTGACGTTCGTGCTTTGCCATGGATGGCTCAGTTCGTGAGATAGGGCTCGGAGCGGAACGCGGTCGCGGTCTGCATCATCAGGGAGCCGTCCGACATATTCCCGAGAGTGAAGTAGGGAATTTTCTGAGGCAGCTCCCATTTGTAGCAGGCAGTGACGAGCACGACGTCGCTCGCGCTGCCGGCGTAGAGCGCGATGAGATCCGTGCCCGGAGCGGAGTTTACGATTATGGCTCCGCTCGAGTCGACGCACGGGTTTGGATTGACAGAGGCCCAATCGGGGAAACGGTTCACAAACATCTGCAGCTTGTTACATGTCACCCACTTGCCGGCCTTGTCGCAGATCGATTGCTTGAACTGGTTGACCGTCATCATGCTCGTCTGCGCCTGTCCGGTTCGGATGAGGCGGCTCGTCTGGTCCATGCCTTTTTCGACCGAGTTCATGATGAAGAAGTAGAAGGCGACAGCGACGAGGGCGAAAATAAACATCAAGAACGGCGTCGCGACGATCGCGAATTCCAGTGCCGTAGTTCCAGAGCGGTCTCGGCGAAAGCGTTCGGGCAGACTGGCGATTGCGGTCTTCTTAGCCAAGTCGGACAAATACAAAAGCATGACGCGAACTCGATAAATGCACGTGAGGATGGCCGGGCTGGCCGTCGCCAATGCAAGTCTTAGAGTTCAGCGCATTAAAGACACATTTAATCTTCTGCTCATTCGATGCGCAGGGTTTACAGCGCGTTAATGCGCTGAGACCAATTTGTCATAGGCGGCTCGAAGGTCAGTTGCCGGAATTCTGCCCGGAGCCGGAACCGGCAGAATCACCGGAAAACTTCGTCTTGGCAGTGTTGTGCGACTGGACGCTATCGAAGAACGCCTTGTCGTCGCCAATGGTCAGGGTCGGCTCGCAATTGGGTGTGCACGCATACGTGAAGCGGTTGCTGCCCTTGTGCAGGTTGACCACGCGGCGGTCGTCGCGCTCGACCATGACGCGCTGATCCTGGATGATGTTGCGTTCCGCATCGAGCGCGATGATGTTGGTTATACCGAATGTCTTGCCGGTGACGACGATCAGGTTGCCGCCCTGCAGGCTGACGTCGGCGATGGAGGGATTGCCGATGATCACTTCGGACGCCGGCCTCGGCAATCGCAGGAGTTGCGACTGGTCGTAGCGAACGATGAGGTCAGCGGACGTTGCCGATGTGCAGACGCCGAAATTGGTTGCCAGGACCAGCGCCGGTACCGAGGTCGCGAATTTCCAGAAAGCGCGCATGAGGGCTCGTCCCCTTTAGAATCTACGGTGAAAAAATTGCGCAGAAATTGATGAAGGAACTGCAAACGGGCGTGTCGTTGTAGGATGCTTTGAAGGTCGCAGAACCTTCTTCGATCCGCCAGACGGCTGTCGGGCCGAGTTGTGAGTTCGGCGGAGGGCTTCGCGAGCATCATGATTGGCCGATTGGCCACGGCGCGAAAAGGATTGGGCGAGGAAACATCAAGCAATGCGTTCCACACAGTGCTGATGCGAACGGCCCGGTTGGCGTATTCCTCGCCCGCCGGCTGGAAAAGAACTGTCGGTCAATGCAGTATTAACCGAAAAATATCGGTCTTTTCCTGGTGTTATTTCGGTGTTAACTGTACTGTATCTGCATCCGTCTCCCGTATTTCTATGTATATTTCTGATTTTTCTATTTCATGGAAAGTCCTGCGCCTGCCGTTTACTCGAAATCTCTCCGATTTTACCTGGGATTAACATCTTGGCGTTACTTTCCACCCAGTTCAATGATGTGGACGAGCTCCCACGTTGGACGGGATCGGAAGATTACTGCGTAACTTGGGAGAGAGTACCAATGACCATGTTTTCTCGTTTTGTGAACGATGAGTCGGGCGCCACGGCAATCGAATACGGCCTGATCGCCGCCATCATCAGCGTCGGCATCATCACCGTTCTTGGGCAGGTTAAGGATGCCCTGAATACCACGTTCGGAACGGTCGAGTCTGAGCTTACGAGCGCCAACGCTCCTTAATCGCGGTGCAAGTCGCCGTCCGCTAGCGCGGACGATAACTTGCTGCAAGCGATGTCAGGTACGCCCGAGGCCACCGCCTCGGGCGTTTGTGTTTTACGCTGCTAACGCGGCCGAGCGGCACCAAATATCCCGAAAATTCTCCACAAATGCACTCAAGCCGGTCCTTTAGCGCACAATGCGTTTACGCGTTCCGGTTACGCTTGCAAATCGTTCGCTGGCCTGCCGAGCGCTACGCGACTTGAACGCCTAATCAGACCGAGGGCATCATGCTGCTACGATTTTTGAAAGACGAGAGTGGTGCGACCGCGATCGAATATGCCCTCATCGCCTCCCTCATAGCTCTTGGCATCATTGCCAGCCTGACGCTTGTGGGCACCGAATTGCAGGCTGTGTTCTCGGATATCGCCACGCGCTTCCAGAACATCCAGAACAGCTAGCGGCGACTTTCCCTGCGATCACCTGGGTGGACACTTCCGTCCACCTGTCAGCCTTCGGATTGTCCCGACGATCATCCTTCGTGGGTACGGCACGTTCCGGTCGTCACGATGGATCCTCCGCATAAAGCCGAGGATGACAAACGAAATGGAAATGGGTCCGGCAACGCCTTGTTCACAATGAACTGGCAACTTGGGGGCGGTGCCCCTTCCCCTGGAGACGACGTCCCGTGCTGAATTCGCTGCTACTGATGGTTTTTCCGGTTGCCATGGCATTTGCCGCGGCCAACGATCTCTTCACGATGAAGATACCCAACCGCATCAGCGTCGTTCTGGTTGGTTGCTTTTTCTTGGCTGCGTTAGCCGCCGGGTTGTCGCTCGAAACGATCGGATATCACATTCTGACGGCGGCTGCGGTTCTAGCGGCGACGTTCGCTTTGTTCGCGTTTGGGAAACTGGGCGGCGGCGACGCCAAGCTGATGGCGACGGGTGCCTTGTGGATGGGGCCGCCGCTCATCATCCTGTTCCTGGCGCATCTGGCGGTTTTTGGTGGGCTCCTGGCGTTACTCATCCTATTCTACCGCAAGTTCCTGCCAGCCCACAGCTTGCCTTTGCCCGGCTGGGCTCAGCGGCTGCACGTCAGCGGAACCGGCATCCCCTACGGAATCGCGATCGCCGCGTCTGGGTTACTACATTACCCAGGCACCGAAATTTTCCGCGCTCTTACGCTTTAGGCTAGCGCAGGCCTTGTGGTGGCTTCGCAACGCGTCGTTCCGAGGGGTTCGACGCGTTGTTCATTTGGTAACAACGCCTGCAAGAAGCGCCGCGCACCGTTCCGATGTAGGACGTAGATTAACCTCGCATTGACGATTGTCGCCCATCATCGTTCGAGAATGTTTGCACTGTCGCGCTCGAAAGGACGGCGATTGTCATGAAACGCGTTCAGGTGATTGGTTTTTCCGTCGCCTTGGCTGCAGCGGGTCTGTCGTTCTATGTGGCCAACAATCTTGTTGAGCCGCCGCCGGCGCCCGTCACCGTCGAGAAGCAGGTGAACAGCACCGAAGTGCTGGTTGCTGGTGCCGACATAGCCGTTGGGCAAATCGTCAACGAAGGCAATTTCCGCTGGGTCTCGTGGCCGACGGAGGCGGCGGCTCGCGGTTACATCACCAAGCAGAATGGCGGCATGGCGAAGATGCGCGAGATATCGGGATCGGTCGCGCGCTCGGCACTGATCGCGGGTGAGCCGATTACGGCGCAGAAGCTCATCAAGGCCGGTCAGGGTGGCGTTCTCGCTGCGATCCTGCCTCAGGGCATGCAGGCAATATCGACGAAAATCAAGGCCGAGACGGCTGCCGGAAGCCTCATCCTGCCCAACGACCATGTCGACGTAATCCTGATCCGACGCATGCGCGGCAACAACGGCGGGGAGGACATGGTCTCGGACGTACTGTTTCGCAACGTGCGCGTGATCGCGATCGGCCAGCAGATTGAGACCAAGGAAGGCAAGAAGTCTGCCGATAGTTCGGCGTCTACGGCCACGCTCGAACTCACGCCCCGTCAGGCTGAGATGATGGCGCTCGCGAATTCGATGGGCGAGATCACACTCGCCCTTCGTTCGGTCGCCGATCTCAGCACCGATCCGGCACGATCGGGCAATGTCAATCTCGATAAGGAACGCGGCAATGCGATCCGCGTCCTGCGTTATGGTGCCAAGTCCCGTGTGTATGGCGTGAACTGAGTAATCCCCGTCAGTCTTCGTCCACAAGGTACGCAACAACATGCCCATTACTGCAGGATTCCTGCGCCGCCAGGTTGGCAGCGCGCTGGCCGCTGCGGCCGCGACCCTCGTTGCCTTTTGCGCAGCGGCGGTCGCTGGCGAATTTGACGGGGTGTATGACGGAGGCGCCGGGCTCAAAACTATAGGCGCACATCAATCCTTCATCCGTGTCGAAGATGCGGGCGGCGGTCCCGTGCGCAAGAGTCTTAAGATCGGACTCGGAAAATCCGTTTTGCTCGAATTTCCTCGCGACATTCGCGATGTCATGGTGTCGAACCCGAGGGCCGTCGATGCGGTCGTCCTTAGCGCCAATCGCGTTTTCCTGCTTTCGAAAGGGGAAACGGGCGAAGCCAACGCCTTTTTCTTCGACACCAAAGGCGAGCAGTTCGCGACGTTTGAGATTTTCGTGGAGCGTGAGACGGCAGGTCTCGAGTCGCTTCTGAAGCGCATCATTCCTGGCGGCAACATCAAGGTCGAGTTCATCAATCAGACTGTCATTCTGACGGGCTCGGTTAAGAGCCCGAGCGATTCGGTTCGCGCTTCGCAAGTGGCCAAGCAGTTCCTGACGCAGACGCTCGCGACGTCAAGTGCCCAGGCCCAAGAGGGCATCGCGATCGCGCAGTCGCAGCAGAACCAGGAGAAGGAACCCGTCATCAACCTGCTTGTCGTCGAGGCGGAGGAGCAGGTGATGCTAAAGGTGAGCGTCGCTGAAGTTCAGCGCTCCGTCTTGAAGCAGATGGGCGTCAACCTGGGTGCTGTCATCAATGCCGGCAACTTCAGCACGACGATTCTCACCGAAAATGCTTTGCCGCTCACCGCAGCAGCAGGTCTTGGCACTCTCCCGGCTTTCGGCATTTCAACCGACGATAACAGCGGTTGCGCGGCGGGTGTGCTGTGCGGCTACAACAAAGGGCCGGCCGCTAATTCCTTCGGCAATAGCGGCGCAACGCCCGGCTGGAGCAACGGCAGCGACGTGGTTCGCAGCGCCATTCGCGCTTTGGAACGCCAGGGTCTGGTGCGGACGCTGGCGGAACCGAACCTTACGGCAGTCTCGGGCGAACCGGCGAAGTTCCTTGCCGGCGGCGAATACCCTGTTCCGGTCGTCGACACGACCGGTGCGCTGTCAGTGACGTTTAAAGAGTTCGGTGTCGCGCTTGCGTTCACACCGATCGTGCTCTCGGAAGGCCGTATCAGCCTCAAGATTGAAACCGAAGTGAGCGAACTCACTTCACAGGGGTCGGTGACGCTTTCGGGTTTCCAGATACCGGCGTTGAAGAAACGTCAAGCCAAGTCGACGGTGGAACTGCCATCGGGCGGTACGCTTGCGATGGCCGGCTTGATTTCGGACGATGTGCGCCAGAACATCGACGGGCTTCCCGGCGCGAAAGACATTCCGATCCTGGGCACGCTCTTCCGAAGCCGCGAATTCATCAAGAACGAGTCGGAACTCGTCGTCATCGTCACGCCGTACCTGGTTCGTCCGGTTGCGCGCCAGCAGCTTGCCACGCCTGTCGACGGCCTCGCGCCGGCGACAGACATGAAGGCCAACTTCCTCGGTCACCTGAACAAGGTCTACGGCAGGGGCGATGGTCTGCCCGCCGGCGATCTCAAGGGCGACTACGGCTTCATCGTCGAATAGGCCAAGTTCCGGAGATCACTATGCCGCTGAAAAAGCAAATGACCAACGGAAGTCGCCTCGCTCGCGCAGCGATTATCGCGCTGGTGCCGCTGACACTGACGGCCTGCAAGCATATGGACCAGGGTCCGCAGGTGGCTGGCTGGTCGCTGATCGAGGGTACACAGCGTCACCCGATCATGGTGTCGCAGGAGCCGGCGGTTCTGAACGTCCAGGTGGCACGCGGGTCCCAGGGACTGACCGCGCGGCAAAGGTCCGAGGTTCTCGATTTTGCGGCCCGCTATCGTGCCAGCGACGCGGGCAACAGCCGCCTCGTGATTTCTGCGCCGAGCGGGTCGGCGAATGAGATCGACGCCATGGCGGCAGTCGACGAAACGCGTGATCTGATGATCCAGAGCGGGTTTGCGGAGACTGTCATTGCGGTCGAAGCGTATCAGGCCGAGGGAACGCGCTCGGCGCCCATGCGCATCTCCTACATGCGTTACGTCGCTGAGGGGCCGGACTGCGGACACACATGGGCGCACGATCCAAACTACGACAACAAGAACCTTCCGAGTCGGAACTTCGCCTGCGCCACGCAGCATAATCTGGCAGCGCAGATCGCCAATCCCGCCGATCTTCTCGGTCCGCGGAGCGAAACGCCGCGTGACGCTTCTCGTCGGGATGTCGTGTACGACAACTACGTGAAGGGCAAGGTAACCGCGACGGAAAAGATAAACGACGAGCGTGTGAATACGAACGGTAAATGAGGTTTGGTTTGAACATGTCCAAGCAGGCGGCAGCTATGGGTGGGTACTGCGAAGAACCTCTCGACGACTATGCTGAGGGTGGAAGTGTCGATGCGGAACGCGCGCGGCCGATCCCGCGCATTTCGATTCAAGCGTTTTGCGACGAAGCGTCTGTCGCCGAAGCGCTGCAGCAGGCGGCCGAGGACCGCCGTTTGTCGAAAGCGCACGTTAGCGTGCACATGGGAGGTATTGCGGCAGCGATTGCTCACTATGTCGACAGTCCCACACCCAACCTAATCATGGTCGACAGCGCTCTGCGCGGCGCGCAGCTCGTTTCCGAGCTGGATAAGCTCGCTGAAAGCTGCGATCCGGGCACCAAGGTTATCGTCATTGGAAGGCACAATGACGTTCTGCTCTATCGGGAGCTGCTGAAGCGTGGAGTAAGCGAATATCTGGTGACGCCCGTCGATCCTATGGGACTAATGGAGAGCATCTCCAATCTCTACAACAATCCTGATACCGACCCGGTAGGTCACGTCTTCGCGTTCATTGGCGCGAAGGGCGGTGTCGGCTCATCCACGGTCTGCCATAACGTGGCCTGGACTCTGTCGGAACAGCTGAAATCGGACGTCACTATCGCCGATCTTGATCTGGCATTCGGTACCACTGGTCTCGACTTCAACCAGGATCCGGTGCAGGGCATCGCGGAAGCGCTGGCGGCTCCGGAGCGTCTTGACGACCAACTGCTCGACCGCCTGCTGACGAAATGCTCGGCGCATTTGTCGATCTTTGCTGCGCCCGTCGTGCTCGATCGCGACTACGAGATTTCGGCGGATGCCTGCGACATGGTCATCGATGTGGTGCGGCAGAACGTGCCGTACGTTGCCGTCGATCTTCCACACAACTGGTCGGTATGGACGAAGCGGGTGCTACTTCAGGCGGATGAGGTCGTGATCACTGCGTCGCCCGATCTGGCGAACCTTCGCAATGCGAAGAACGTCATTGATCTGCTGAGGACATCGCGAAAGAACGATGCAAGGCCGCATCTGATCCTGAACATGGCGAACATGCCGAAGCGGCAAGAAATCAGCGTCAAGGAGTTTGAGCAGGCGCTGGATACCAAGGTCATCTCGGTCATCGATTACGATTGCGAAGTTTTTAGCCAAGCTTCCAACAATGGCCAGATGATCGAGGAGTACAACGCGCGGGCAAAAGCGGTCGAAAAGTTCCACGACATAGCGATCAAGATGACGCGCCGCAAAGAGCTGAAGGTGGATAAGGCCGCAAACTCCGCGCTCGCGGCGCTGAGCCCCATCCTCGAGAAGTTGAAGCTCAAGCGCTAGGGATAGTCAGACATGTTCGGCAGGCGTTCGAACGAGACCCCGCAACCACGCCGCATCGCGCCGCAGTCCGCTGCGGCGCCGGTTGCGCCTGCGGTAGAACCTCGGGTGGCGCAACCACGACAGAGTACGCCAGCTGCAGCGGCACCACCGCCTCCGCCGCGTCCGGAGCCAGTCATAGAGCCGCAGCGCAAGCACTCCGAAGAGTACTATGACGTCAAGACGACGGTGTTTAACGCGCTTATTGACACCATCGACCTTACGCAGCTTTCAAAGCTCGACGCCACGGCGGCGCGCGAAGAAATTCGCGATATCGTCAGCGAAATAATTCAAATCAAAAACGTCGTTATGTCGATCGCCGAGCAGGAAGAGCTGCTCGAGGATATCTGCAACGACGTACTTGGTTATGGTCCGTTGGAGCCGCTTCTAGCGCGAGACGACATCGCGGACATCATGGTCAACGGCGCGGCTACGACCTTCATCGAAGTCGGCGGCAAAGTGCAGAAGACCAATGTGCGTTTTGCCGACAATCAGCAGTTGATGAACATCTGTCAGCGCATCGTCAGCCAAGTTGGCCGGCGCGTCGACGAATCGAGCCCAATCTGCGACGCTCGTCTGCCGGATGGTTCGCGCGTCAACGTGATCGCGCCGCCTCTGGCTATCGATGGCCCGGCACTTACTATTCGTAAGTTCAAGAAGGATCGGCTGAAACTCGATCAATTGGTGAAGTTCGGCTCGATCACGCCCCAGGCCAAGACGATCCTAGAGATCATCGGTCGTGTTCGCTGCAACGTCATCATCTCAGGCGGTACGGGTTCGGGCAAGACGACGCTGCTCAACTGCCTTACCGGTTCGATTGACCACGATGAGCGCATCATCACTTGCGAGGACTCGGCGGAGCTTCAGCTGCAGCAGCCGCATGTGGTGCGGCTTGAAACGCGCCCGCCGAATCTTGAAGGCGAGGGTGAGATCAAGATGAAGGATCTCATCAAGAACTGTCTTCGTATGCGCCCTGAGCGCATTATCGTCGGCGAAGTCCGCGGACCGGAGGCCTTCGACCTCCTGCAGGCCATGAACACGGGCCACGACGGATCCATGGGTACGTTGCACGCCAACAGCCCGCGTGAGGCGCTGAGCCGCCTTGAATCGATGATCATGCAGGGCGGCTTCCAACTGCCGGTCAAGACGATCCGGGAAATGATCTGCGGCTCGGTGGATGTGATCGTCCAGGCGTCCCGCCTTCGCGACGGCTCGCGCAAGATCACGCACATCACGGAGGTCCTCGGCATGGAAGAGGAAACCGTGACGCTGCAGAACATCATCGTCTTCGAGATTCTCGGCGAGGACGCGAACGGCAAGATCATGGGGCGGCACCGTTCCACGGGCATCGCTCGCCCGCGTTTCTGGGAGCGCGCCGAGTACTACAACGAGACGGAGCGTCTTGCCCGCGCGCTGGCGGAATCCGAGATCGAAGACGACCACGGTAATCCCATGGGTGACAGGAATGGTTGAGAGCGGCCTGCCGCCGGTCGTGGTTCCGGCACTCATCGCGGTGACGATCGCATGCCTCGTGTTCGCGATCATTTATCCATATGTGTCGGGTGATCGGCAGCGCGAGAAGCGCGTTGAGACGGTGACGTCGAACCGTGCGCGTAAGCTCGGCGCAGCAGCGGATGCGCAGAACAGCCGCAAGCGCTCTGTGGCCGATTCTCTCAAGGAAATGGAGACGAGGCAGAAAGCCAAGGAAAAGGTGACGATGCGGCTCAGGCTGCAACGTGCTGGCCTCAATATCTCACCGCGGGATTTTTATATCACAAGCCTGATCTCCGGCATCTTACTCTTCGGCGCCACATACTCGCTGCTGGGTTTTCCATTGATCGGTGCGCTCACCGCTGGGTTCGTGGCCGCGGCCGGTTTGCCGCGGTGGGTGCTGAACAAAATGATCAAGCGCCGGCAAGCCAAATTTGTATCGCAGCTGGCGAACGCAATTGACGTCATTGTGCGTGGTGTGAAGTCAGGCCTTCCGCTGAATGAATGCCTGCAGGTCATCGCACGCGAGAGTCCGGAGCCGCTAGCAAGCGAATTCCGTGAAGTTGTTGAGCAGCAGAAGCTGGGTGTGCCGGTGGGTGATGGGATTGAGCGCATGTGCGACCGCCTTCCGTTACCTGAGGTGCGCTTCCTTGCGATCGTGATCTCGATCCAGCAGCAGGCCGGTGGCAACTTGTCGGAAGCGCTCGGAAACCTAGCGAACGTCCTGCGCGACCGTCACATGCTGGCGATGAAGGTCAAGGCGCTTTCGGCGGAAGCAAAGGCCTCGGCTGCCGTGCTTGCGTCGCTGCCGCCGGGTGTCATGGGCATGGTGAGTGCCACGTCTCCGGACTACATGGTGCCGCTGTTCACGACAACACCGGGTCAGTTCCTGATGCTCGCCGGCGGCTGCTGGATGATGATGGGCGTTTTGATCATGCGCAAGATGATCAACTTCAAGTTCTAGGGTGGCGTAGAGACATTCCGAACGCGGACGCAAGAGCAGTCAATCCATGTTGTCCTTCATCGACACCGTAATGAACCCGCATTTCATAGCGACGACGCTCGCTGCGATTTGCGTGTTTGTGACTGTTCTGACCATCGCGCTGCCAATGTTGCAGCGGGACCAGATGAACCGTCGCATGAAGGAAATGGCGATTGAGCGCGGAAAGATGCGGTCCGCGCGGCTCGCCGATATGGCGACAAAGGATCGTCAGGGCGGAAAGCTGCGTTCCACGCCCAAGGGCTTCATGCAGCGCATCGTCGATGACCTCAAGTTGCGCGAGCGCTTCGACAACGAGGAGCTGCGCGAGAACTTGAAGCGCGCCGGTCTTCGCGGTCAGGCAAACATCGTCAGTTTCATGTTTTTCCGCATCGCGGCGCCGATCGTCATGTTCATCATGGCGCTCATCTACGTGTTCTTCATCGAGACTACGGGCTACCCGCCAACCATCAATTTTATGATTGCGGTCGCTGCAGGCTATCTCGGTTTCTATCTGCCGAACCTGTTCATCAGCAACCGTGTGCAGAAGCGCCAGCTCTCGATCAAGCAGTCGTTTCCGGATGCGCTCGACATGCTGCTGATCTGTGTGCAGTCGGGCATGTCCGTCGAGGCCGGGTTCGCCAAGGTAGGCAAGGAAATTTCCAGTTCTTCGCTCGAATTGGCCGAGGAAATGACGCTGACGACGGCAGAGCTCTCTTACCTGCAGGACCGCCGGCAGGCTTACGAGAATCTTGCCAAGCGCACGGGCCTGCCGGGCGTAAAGGCAGTTTGCACCGCGCTCGTACAGGCCGAGCGCTATGGCACGCCCGTCGGTCAGGCGCTGCGAACGATGGCAAAAGAAAACCGGGAGATCCGCCAGTCGGAGGCCGAACGCAAGGCCGCCGCGCTTCCTCCGAAGCTGACCGTACCGATGATTGTATTTTTCCTTCCGGTCCTGTTCATCGTCATTCTCGGACCGGCCGGTCTCAGTTACATGGCGCTGGAGAAATAGTGCACGCTGAAGTCCAGCCACAACAGTTTCGTGTCGCGTCAGCCCCGGTCCGTTCGCGGATCGGGGCTTTGCATTTCTGAGGGAGCATCGCTATCCAACACGGCATGGCGATCGTAGAAAAAGCAAAAGCCCGGCTTTGTGTGGCTAGGCTTGAAGAGATCGCTTTTCGGACGTGGGGCCTTTTATTGCCCTAGGGCTGGGACGGCGGCCGCGATTTCTGTCTGCCATAGATCGCCCGCGATAGCGGTATCGTGCTTCTCGATCGAGGTGGGCTTTAAGGCGGCGATCGCAGTCGCTGCGTCGGCGCGCGGCGGCGCCAAAATCACAGGACCGTTTTGCTGCTTGGCGAGTGCTGCCATCTGCTTGGCTTCCTCGGTCCGGCCCTGCAGATCCAGAACGAGGGCCAGGTTTTCACGAACTTTCGGCGTCGCGCCTTCCTGGCTGGCCGCGATGCGCAGTGTGCTTTCGGCCTTGGCGGCATCACCCATCATGGCCTGCGCCATAGCCAAATTGTTCAGGACCGACGGTTGATTGGCGGAGAGGTTCAGAGCCCTCTGGTAGAAAGGAATGGCTTCGGCATATTTGCCGCGTTTGGCGAGCACCGTTCCGCGCGCCGATACCACGCGCCAATCAGGGTTTGAGGGGTTGTCGGCGAGTGTGAGCAGGCGATCTGCGACATTCAGCTGATCGAGTTCCAGGGCCAATCGGCCATACTCGCTGGCGAGTTCCGGGTTGCCGTCATGGAAGGCGCCCGCCTGCTGTAGCACGCTGAGCGCTTTCTGCTTTTCGCCCATTGCTTTCAGGTTGCGCGCGAAATTGAGCGCCGGTTGCAGTTCTGTCGGCTTCTGGGCGAACTCGTCCCCCCAATACTTGGTAGCCTTCTGCAGCTCCGATTGCGGGCCGCCGTAATCCGCTGTGGCCGTGGCTTCGGGCACTAGCGCGGTGCTCGGCAGCAGGTTGGGGGTCGAGCAGGCCGACAGCATGAGCGCCGCCGCTAACGTGGCCAGTGGCTTGTGAGGCTGAGGGCAAACGGATTGCGTCGACCTCATCAAGGCCCCAACTCGGCTCATGGCTCGTTCTCCCTGGTGCCGAGTCGGCGCACGACCGGCGAATCTTTTGCCTCGCCAGTTTCTGGGACAGCCCTCAACAAACATTTAACTTTTGGAGTGCCGACATTGTCGTGGATGCAACTTTGGGGATTGCTTATGCCGGCGGGTGTTGCGGCGGGCCGTGCGCAGGCTATCTAGCTTTGCGAACGTAGGACGTTGCAGAACAGAGGTTGAAATGACTGAGACGACGGCATGGCAGGCAGGGGATGTGTTCGCCGCTGGCCCCGCGCAGCCTTCCGACATTCCTATCCGTATCGTTTCCATGGCCGATGCCACGTCGATTGCCGGGCTCGATACGGCACAGTCGGCTTGGCTCGCGATGCAGAAATTCGCGGGCGGCGCCAAGAAAGCCGTGCTCGTGCCGGCAGCGGATGGCTCCCTGGCGGGCGTCGTCCTCGGCGCGGGCGATGGTCGGCAGGGTGATCCAAGCGGACCGTCCGAGCTACTTTGTGGACAGCTCGCGGCGAGCCTGCCGGCAGGGACCTATCGCATCCTCACACAGCACGGCGCTCCATATCTGGCAGAGGTCGCCTGGGGTCTTGGAGCTTATTCTTTTTCGCGCTACCGCCGCGGCAGGGATACATCTCAGGCGCGGGCGCGCCTGCGGCTTTCCTCGGGTTCCGACACGCGCGTCCTGAGTGAGACGGAGGCCGTCTGGTTCGGGCGTGATCTCATCAACACACCGGCGTCGGATCTCGGGCCAGCCGAAATCGAGGGGGCGGTTCGTCTGCTGGCGGCGCGGCACGGGGCAACCGTTTCGGCCGTCGTTGGCGATGATCTGCTGCGAACGAATTTTCCGATGATACATGCGGTCGGCCGGGCCAGCCCGCGCGCACCCCGTCTCGTCGATCTCACGTGGGGTCGGGAAGGGGCGCGCAAGGTGACGCTTGTCGGCAAAGGCATCACGTTCGATACCGGCGGTCTCGACATCAAGCCCGCGAGCGCGATGCTGCTGATGAAGAAGGACATGGGCGGCGCTGCTACCGCGCTCGCGCTCGCCCACATGATTATGAGCGAGAAGCTCGATTGCCGGCTGCGCGTATTGATCCCGACGGCTGAGAACTCGGTCAGCGGCGATGCCTTCCGGCCGGGTGATGTGCTGCAAAGCCGTGCCGGTGTTTCGGTTGAGATCGGTAACACGGATGCGGAGGGGCGCCTGGTACTTGCGGATGCTCTAGCGCTTGCTGACGAGGAGAGCCCGGACAGCATCTTCGTTTTTGCGACGCTCACGGGGGCGGCGCGCTCCGCGCTCGGCCCCGATCTACCCGCGTTCTTCACGGACGACGAGGTGTTGGGCTCGCAACTGCCGCCGCTTGCCGCTTCAATCGGCGACCCGTTGTGGCGCATGCCGCTGTGGGAGGGCTACCGAAGACACCTCGATAGCGATGTCGCTGATATGAACAACGTCTGGGAGTCGCCGTTTGCCGGCGCGATCACTGCCGCGCTGTTCCTGCGCCGCTTCGTGTTGTCGGCTCGCCGTTTCGCCCATTTCGATCTCTACGGTTGGCGTCCGTCGTCGCGGCCGCTCGGACCAAAGGGCGGCGAACCGCAGACGGCACGCGCCGTCATGGAACATTTGAGGCGGGAGCTGCAATCGTGATCGACGCAGACGCGCCCGCGCCGCCCGATCCCCGGCGCCATGCCTACCGGCCTGACCTTGCGTCCGAAGACTTGCAGGGCATCGTCGCGGCCGACCGCTTTGTTGAGGGCAGGAATGCTTATGTCGCGCGCGCTGCGGTGCCGCTGCGGCGCGAGCCAGAGACATCGCGCGGAATTGAGACCGAGGCGTTGTTCGGCGAGAGTGTTACTGTCTTCGAGGAGGCGATGGGTTGGGCGTGGATTCAGCTCAAGCGGGACGGCTATGTCGGTTACGTTCCGTCGGATGCGTTGGCGCCGGGTGAACTCAACGCAACGCACCAGGTCTCAGCGCTCGGTACTTTCGTGTATCCGGTGCCCGACATAAAGGCGCCGCCGCTGATGCTCATTGCAATGAATGCGCAGCTTGCGCTGCGCAATGCGGATGATCGCTTTGTGGAGCTCGAGCGCGGCGGTTTCGTCTTCGCCCGCCATGCGACGCTCATCGACAGGCATGCGAAAGATTTCGTCGAAATTGCGGAGCGCTTCGTCGGTACGCCTTATCTATGGGGCGGGAGAACCCGCGTCGGCGTCGATTGTTCCGGACTTGTTCAAACGGCGCTCCACGCGGCCGGCATCGCGTGTCCGCGCGACAGCGACATGCAGCAGGCGGAACTGGGAAAAAGTGTCGATCTAGCGGGTTATGTAGATAGCTTGACGCGCGGGGATCTCGTCTTCTGGCGCGGTCACGTCGGCATCATGCTCGATGCCGTCATGATGGTGCATGCCAATGCACACCACATGATGGTCGCTGTCGAGACGTTGCCGGAGGCGGCGGCGCGCATCGCGCGCTTAGGCAGCGAGATCGTCGCGATCAAGCGGCTTCCGGCGCTGTCGGCCTGAGCGCCCAACCATCAGCGATTGTACGGCAGGAAACGACGTTCGCGCCGCGCTTGCGCGGTATCGAGCTTTCGCGACGGGCGGTTGCCGATGCGCCGCTCGCCGATCCAGGCCCAGCCGTCGTCAAGTTCGACGCGCGATTCGATGCACTCGAGTGAATCGGTTAACGCGTTTCGTGTCTCGATCTGTGCCACGCGCCCGGCCTCTATTGCACTGGCGAGGCGCAAAAACAGGTCGAATTTGTCGATGGGCTTATCGCCGTAGAATTCCTCGGCGACCTTCAGGCTGTAGGTCTGACCGGCTGCGAGCAGCAGATCGAACGGGCAGGCGCCCTTCATGGTCGGGCGTGCCGACAGCCGCCAGTAGGATGAGCCTTGCGCGATGTCGATATCGGCGTTTACGCGTGCCTGTCTCGCCCAATCTTCAAGGCCGGAAATTGCTTCGGCGAGCGCTGCACGGAAGGCGTCATCTGAGTACATCGTACGGGCTCGAATCGCTGCCGTGGGACCGTCAGCGAGCAGAATTCAAACTCAAGGCCATTGCAAGTGTGTACCGAGTGGTCAGCATCGCGCCGAAAGGTGGGATGCTGTGGACGGTCAGCTTGCGAGAGCGCCAGTATTCACGGCACGAATGTCGAAAGCGGCGGCCAGCAGTGCCTTTGTGTAATCGGTCTTCGGAGATTCGAAGATCTCCTGCGCTGGGCCTTCCTCGACCACCATGCCGTTGCGCATCACGATCACGTAGTTGCTCAAGGCGCGCACCACCTTCAGGTCGTGACTGATGAAGAGGTAGGACAGCTTGCGCTTGTGTTGCAGGTCGCGCAGCAGATCGACGATCTGGGCCTGGACGCTCATGTCGAGCGCGCTGGTCGGTTCGTCCAGCATGACGAACTTGGGCTCCAGAACCATCGCACGCGCGATGGCGATGCGCTGGCGCTGACCGCCGGAGAACTCGTGCGGGTAGCGATCCTGCCAATCGGGATTGAGGCCAACTTCCTTCAGTGCCGCTCCCACGCGGGCGCGGCGCTTGTCCTCACCCAGCTCGGGCTGCTGGATCAGAAGCCCTTCCTCGATGATCTGTCCTACCGTCAGGCGCGGGGATAGCGATCCGTATGGGTCCTGGAAGACGATCTGCATTTCCTTGCGCAGCGGGCGCATTTCCTTGTTAGTCAGCCCGTCAATGCGTTTGCCGACGTAGGCGATCGGCCCATCGGATGAGACCAAGCGCAGGATGGCGAGGCCGAGCGTGGTCTTGCCCGATCCCGATTCACCGACGACACCAAGGGTCTCGCCGGCGCGCAGCCTGAGCGAGAGGCCGTCGACCGCCTTAATGTGATCGACCGTGCGCTGGAGCAGCCCGCGCTTGATGGGAAACCAAACTTTGAGATTATCGGTCTCCACGACGACGGGTGCGGAGGCATCAAAGTCAGGCGGCATGCCCTTAGGCTCGGCCTCGAGCAAGTGCCGAGTGTAAGCATTCTTTGGTGTCGAGAAGACATCCTCGGTGGGCCCACTCTCGACTATTGCGCCGTCCTTCATCACGTAGACCCGCTCGGCCATGCGCCGCACGATGCCAAGATCGTGCGTGATCAGCAGCATCGCCATCTGCATTTCCTTTTGCAGCTTTTTAAGCAGCTCAAGAATCTGCGCCTGGATGGTAACATCGAGCGCCGTGGTCGGCTCGTCAGCGATCAGCAATTCCGGTTCGTTGGCAAGTGCAATCGCGATCATCACGCGTTGGCGCTGCCCGCCGGAGAGCTGGTGCGGGTATGAGCTAAGACGCTTTTCAGGATCGCGGATGCCGACCTTGGTCAGCAATTCAATGACGCGGTCGCGCGTTGCGTCGTCACTAAGTCCACGATGCAGCTTGATGATCTCGCCGACCTGCTTCTCGATGGTGTGAAGCGGGTTCAACGTTGTCATGGGTTCCTGAAAGATGATCGATATCTTGCGACCGCGAATGCTGCGCATCGCGGCTTCGTCGACTTTCAGGAGGTCTTTGCCCTCGAACAGGATCGTGCCGCTCGGATGCGACGCCGAGTTCGGGAGCAGGCGCAGGATCGACAGCGCGGAGACCGTCTTTCCGGAACCCGATTCTCCGACGAGCGCGACCGTTTCGCCCTTCCCGATCGTGAACGAGATGTTCTTGACGACGCGGGAAGCCGCTTCGCCCTCGCCGAAAACGACGGACAGGTCCTTAACATCCACAAGGTCGGTGCCGGCCATCTCTACCTCCCTTGCCGGAACGTCTTGCGCGGATCGAGTGCATCGCGCACCGCTTCGCCCATGAAGATCGCGAGCGACAAGATGATCGAAACGGCGATGAATCCGGAGATGCCGAGCCACGGCGCTTCGAGGTGTTTCTTGCCCTGGAGCAGCAGCTCGCCGAGTGATGCCGAACCCGGCGGCATGCCAAGCCCGAGGAAGTCGAGCGCGGTCAGGGCTGCGATACCGCCCGAGAGTTTGAAGGGCAGGAACGTCAACGTTGCCACCATGGCATTGGGCAACAGATGCTTGAACATGATCTGCCAGTCCGACAGGCCGAGCGCGCGCGCCGCACGGACATATTCGAGGTTTCGGCCGCGCAGGAATTCAGCACGGACCACGCCGACGAGCGAGGTCCAGGAAAAGATCAGCAGAATGCCAAGCAGCGTCCAAAAGCCGGGGACGAACATCGACGACAGGATGAGCAGCACGAAGAGTTCCGGAATCGAGTTCCAGATTTCCAGTATGCGCTGGAAGAACAGGTCGACCTTACCGCCGAAGTAGCCTTGTACGGCGCCGGCCAAGACGCCGATGGCAGAGGCGACGATTGTCAGGATGAGGCCAAACAGCACGGAGACGCGGAAGCCGTAAATCACGCGCGCCAGCACGTCACGGCCCTGGTTGTCGAGCCCCAGCCAGTTGGTGTTGCCGAGCGCGTGATAGCGTTCGAGCTGGTCGGGCGGAGCATCGCACAGTTTCATGGACGACGCCCATGGCGGTGGTGCCGGATACCCGAGGCATATGCCACCGGTGCCGACGCGGCCGGGATAGTCCTTGTTGATCGTATCGTAGGAATAGCGGATCGGCGGCCATAGCATCCAACCGTTGGCATTGATCTCGTTCTGGATGTCGGGTGTGCGGTAGTCGGTAACGGCGAGGAAGCCGCCGAACTTCTCTTCCGGATAGTCGACGAGCACGGGAAAGAGGGTCTCGCCCTTGTAGCTCGCGATCAATGGGCGGTCGTTGGCAAAGAACTCTGCAAAGAGCGAGAAAACGAACAGGCTCATAAAGATGATGAATGAGCGATAGCCGAGTTTGTGCGCCTTGAAACGCGCGAGCCGGCGCCGGTTCACCGGCGAAAGCTTGAAGCGCTCACGGGTCGACTGAAGCCTGTCTTTCAAGCCCGCCCAGGTGCCGAGTGACGCCTCGGATGTCGGATCGCTTTCGGTGCGCTGATCCATGGCCTCACACCTCCCGCGTCTCGAAATCGATGCGGGGATCGACCAGCGTGTAGATGAAGTCGGTGACGATGCCGATAATCAGGCCGATCAGCGAGAAAATATAAAGGGACGCGAACACCACGGGATAGTCGCGCTTTTCGATGCTCTCGAACGCGAGCAGGCCGAGGCCGTCGAGCGAGAAGATCTGCTCGATCAGCAGCGAACCGGTGAAGAACGCGCTGATGAACGCCGCCGGGAAGCCGGAAATGATGAGCAGCATCGCGTTGCGGAAGACGTGACCGTAGAGCACCTGGTGCTCGGTAAGCCCCTTGGCGCGCGCGGCGACGACGTACTGTTTCCGTATTTCGTCCAGGAACGAATTCTTGGTCAGGAAGGTCATGGCCGTGAACGAACCGATGGCCATGGCGATAATGGGCAGCGTCAGATGCCATATGTAGTCGGTGATCTTGCCGAAGAACGACAGATCGTTCCAGTTGTCCGAGAACAGGCCGCGCGAAGGGAACCACTGGAAGAACGAGGAGCCGGCGAACAAGATCAGCAGCAGCACCGCGAACAGGAAGCCCGGAATGGCATAGCCCACGACGAGGACACCGCTCGTCCAGGTATCGAAGGGTTCGCCGTCACGCACCGCCTTGCGGATGCCGAGCGGGATCGAGATCAGATAGGTGAGTAGCGTCATCCAGAGCCCGAGCGAGATCGAGACCGGCAGTTTCTCCTTGATGAGCTGCAGAACCGAGACGTCGCGGAAGTAGCTCTTGCCGAAATCGAAGGTCAGGTAGTTCTTCATCATCATGAAGAAGCGTTCGTGAGCCGGTTTGTCGAAACCGAACTGCTTCTCGAGGCTCTTGATAAATTCGGGGTCGAGGCCCTGGGCGCCGCGATATTTCGACGTTACCGCGTCGGCCGCGCCGCCGAGTTGCGCGCCGGCGCCACCACCGAGCGTATCTCCGCCGCCTCCGCCGATGCGCGATGAGATTGAGGAGGAGTGACCCATCAACTGCGAGATCATCTGCTCCACCGGTCCGCCGGGTGCGAACTGGATGATCACGAACGAGAACAACATGATCCCGAGCAAGGTCGGGATCACCAGCAACAGCCGTTTCAGCAGATAGTTGGCCATCAGGGGTTAGCTTTGTCCTTCGCGGCGTCGGCTTGCGTTTTTCCCGTCGCGAGGGCTTGCGCCTTGGCCTCGTCGTACCACCAAGTGTCAATCACGCCGGGGTCGTAAGGCGGCTTGATGGCGGGGCGGGAAAACTTGTTCCAGTAGGCGATCGTGTGGCTCGCCTTGTACCACTGCGGAATCCAATAGTGCGAGGCGCGTAGAACGCGGTCGATGGCACGCGCCGCCGTCACCAGTTCGGCGCGCGATTTTGCGGCAATCGCCTTGTCGATCAGCGCATCCACGACCGGGTCGGCAATACCGGCGAGGTTGAACGAGCCATCCGCTTTAGCAGCCTCCGAGCTCCAAAAATTCCTAAGCTCGATGCCGGGTGTCAACTGCATCGAATAGCGCTGGATCGCGATGTCGAAGTCGAACGACTTCATGCGCTGCTCGTACTGCGCGGGATCGACCATGCGGATCGATGCATCGACGCCGATGCGACGTAGGTTCGAAACGTAAGGATCGATGATCCGGACGAAGCCGTCCTCGAACAGGAGGATTTCCACCTTCTCGTTCTTGTTCCAGCCTGCGGCCGCCAGCAGTTCGTGCGCCTTCTTAAGATTCTCGCGGTTGTTGCCGCTGCCGTCGGTCTTGGGAGGGACGAACGCGTCTTCAAAAACGGCCGGCACGACCTTGTCGCGGAAAGGTTCGAGCAGCGCGAGTTCTTCCGCGCTTGGCTTACCCTCGGCCTTCATATCCGAGTTCTCAAAGTAGCTCGTGGTGCGTGTGTACAGATTGTAGAAGAGCTTGTTGTTCGACCATTCGAAGTCGAAGGCGAGCCCAAGCGCTTCGCGCACGCGGATATCTTTGAACTTGTCGCGGCGAAGGTTCATGAAGAACCCTTGCGCGCCCGACGGGCTGCCGTCGGGAAGCGTCTCGCGGATGAGACGGCCTTCGCGCACGGCCGGGATGTCGTAGCTCGTCGCCCAGTTTACGGACGTGAACTCCTCGCGGAAGTCGAAGGCGCCGGCTTTGAGGTTCTCCAGTCCGATCGTGCGGTCGCGGAAGTATTCGTAGCGGATATCGTCGAAGTTGAACCGGCCGCGGTTCACGGGAAGATCCTTCGCCCAGTAGTCGTCGCGTCGCTTGTATGTCACCTGCGAACCAGGGCGATGATCCGAGATCACGTAGGGGCCTGAACCGAGCGGAGATTTCAGCGATGTCTGGTCGAAGGGGTTGGCGTCATAGTACGCCTTCGAGAATACTGGAAGCTGCGCGACGAGCGTGGGCAGGTCACGGATGAGATCGCCGGTGAACGTATACTTCACGGTTTCATCGTCGATGACTTCGGCACTCGTCACATTCGCGAGCGAGAGTCGATAAACCGGCTTACCCTGCTCCTTCAGTAGCTTCAAGGAATTCGCGACGTCCTGAGCCGTCACCTTGCTGCCATCCGAGAACTTGGCCTCCGGGCGAAGCTTGAATGTCACCGACATGCCGTCGCTTGCGAGATCCGCCGATTTCGCGATCAGGCCATAGACCGCGTCGGGCTCATCCTGGGCGCGCGTCATCAGGCTATCGAAAAGTAGCTCCAGCCCCTGCGCCGCATCGCCCTTGATGATGTAGTTGTTGAAGCTGTCGAACGTCGTCACGCCACCAGAGCCAATGAGCGACATGCGTCCGCCCTTCGGGGCGTCGGGGTTGGCGTAGTCGAAATGCGTGAAATCGGCTGGATACTTCAGATCGCCGAAGATCGACAGGCCGTGACGCGGCTCGGCCGAGGCGGCGCCGGCCAGATAGGTTGCAAACAATGCCGCCGCGAAGATCGTGAGCTTGGGCCTGCAGTGCGTCATAGCTGGCTCCCGTGCCATGCGGCTCTCGATCACTGCTTGCGCGCCGCATCGGCGGCCTTCTGCTTGTCCGGGTCGATCCACCATGCCTGCTCTATGCGAGCAGGTGCCTGCGAGGGTTGGATCTCCGGGCGACCGAAAACGTCCCACGACGCCACGCGGTCAGACGGAAGATGCCACTGGGGTACGAGGTAGAAATTCCATAGCAGCACGCGATCGAGCGCGCGCGTCGCGGCGACAAGGTCTTCGCGATCCTTGGCGAAAACGATGCGGTCGATAATCTTGTCGATCGCCGGGTGCTTTATGCCAGCGACGTTGCGGCTGCCTTCGCGGTCGGCCGCATCAGAGCCGAAGAAAAATCGCTGCTCGTTGCCGGGTGAGTGCGACTGGCCGAAGCTTGTGACAATGATGTCGAAATCAAATCCTTTGATGCGCCGTTCGTACTGGGAACTGTCGACGGTGCGGACGGTGGCGTTGATGCCGATCTTTTTCAGGTTCTCGATGTAGGGAAGAACGATGCGCTCGAAATCCGGCTGCACGAGGAGAAACTCGGCGTTCAGTGTCTCGCCTGCGGCGTTGGTCAACTTGCCGCCGCTCAAGTTCCAGCCGGCTTCCTTCAGCAAGCCTACGGCCTCGCGCAGATGTTTGCGCAAATCGTCGGGCGCGTCGTTCGCGGGGACCTTGAATTCGGTCGTGAAGACTTCCGGGGGGAGATCGGCCTTTACCTCGTTTAGGATTTCAAGCTCGCGCCCTTGCGGCAGGCCGCTGGAGCGCAGCTCAGAATTGTCAAAGTAGCTGTTCAGCCGCTTGTAGGCGCCGAAAAAGAACTTCTTGTTCATTTCCTCGAAGTCCATCGCCAGCGTGAAGGCGCGGCGGACGCGAGGGTCGGAGAACTGCTTTCGGCGCGTATTGAAGGCGAAGCCCTGCATGCCGGCGACACGCTTGTGGGCAAACTCTTCCTTCTTGATCGTTCCGTTCTTCACGGCGGGGAAGTCGTATTGCGTCGCCCAGGCAAGCGCGCTTGATTCCTGCCAGAAATCGACGAGGCCGGATTTGAATGCCTCGAACGCCGGCAGTCGATCTCGGAAATATTCATGGCGAACGATGTCATAGTTCC
Organism: uncultured Hyphomicrobium sp.; assembly: GCA_964651805.1. Taxonomy (GTDB): domain Bacteria; phylum Pseudomonadota; class Alphaproteobacteria; order Rhizobiales; family Hyphomicrobiaceae; genus Hyphomicrobium_B. The sequence continues at coordinate 805,748 of CAZYXX010000002.1, forward strand.
ATTGGCCTTTGTTGACCGGAAGGTCCTTGGCCCAATAGTCGGCCACGCGCTCGTAGACGATGTTGCGGCCCGGCTCGAGCGACTTCACGCGGTAGGGACCGGAGCCAAGTGGAATGTCCAGCGACGACTTCGTGATGTCGCGCGGGCCGTTTGGACCGCCTTCCCAATACTTTTTCGACAGCACGGTGATGTCGCTCACAATCATCGGCAACTCGCGGTTGCCGGTCGAGTCGAACGTGAATGTCACTTCATGCTCGCCCGTCTTCTCTGCTTTCTTGACGTTGGCGTAGTAGAGCGCGAACTGCGGATTGGATTTCTTTTGGGCTTCCAGAGAATAGATCACGTCTTCCGGCGTGATCAGGGTGCCGTCGTGAAAGCGGGCCTCAGGACGCAGCTTGAACGTCACCGATGAGAAGTCGTCGGGGTAGGTCGCGCACTCGGCGATCAAGCCGTAGGCCGTCGAGGGCTCGTCCGGGCTGCTTCTGAAGAGACTGTCGACGGTGGAGCCAAGCCCGTCGGCGACGGATCCGCTGATCGTGAAGGGGTTCAGCGAGTCAAAGCTGCCGAGTTCGGCGATGCGGAGCGTGCCGCCCTTCGGCGCGTCCGGATTGACCCAGTCGAAATGCTTGTAGTCGGCCGGCATCTTGGGCTCGCCCAAGAGCGAAAGGGCGTGGTGGCACACGCGCTCGTCAGCCAGAGCCGTGCCGGAGAACGAGACGGGCAGAACGGATAGAGCCCCAAGAGCGAGTGACGCCATCCAAATCCGCATCGTTTCCCGTATCCTCGTCAACTGTTCAGGGGAATCTACCACACCCGAAAGGGGCGGGGATAAGTCTGGCGGTGGCAGACGCAATTCGACCCCACCGGTCGCCCGGCAGGGTCGCAAACTTTCCCCAGCTTATCGAGTTAACTTGCTGTCATTTAGGCAGCGGAACCGGGGTATCGGCAAGCGTTGCGAGATAAGCGAGCAAGTCGGCTTCATCCTGCGGATTGGGGATGCCATTGAACACCATCTTGGTGCCGGGAACGTAGGCCTTCGGATTGCGCAGGAACTCGCTCAGATTCTCGAACGTCCACTCGCCACCCTTGCTCTTCATGGCGTCGGAATACTTGAAGCCCTCGGCGTGACCTTTCGGGCGGTTGACGACGCCCCAGAGATTCGGACCAACCCCGTTCGGCTTGCCCTTGTCTGACGAGTGACAGGTTTTGCATTTGCCGAACACCGACTTGCCGTTGTCAGCGTTTGCCTTGGGCAGGAGCGTGACAATATCGACAGGTGCGGCGGCGGCGCCTTCAGCTGCCGGTGCTGCTTCGGCGGGCGGCGCGGCTGAGAGCGTGTAGCCAGGTTTCTCGGCGTGATGTCCCGTCGCGCTTTCGATTAGCACTTTGGTGCCGAAGATCAAAAGAAGCGCTGAAAGCACTGCGCCAGCAATCTTAGTGAATTCGAAGCTATCCATGCCAAAGGTACCCTTGCGAGAGCCTGTCCCGGGCGGAATTCGCAGGTGACGGTGCGCTTCGTCGTATATAAGTTCGCGCCGCTCTGGCAAGCACGCAACGCGCGATTTGCCGGGAGCTTAGCGAGACTCTTTGTCACCGACGCTTTTGGTGACGCGAAAGTTTGCACCGTGCCGCCCGGAGCCCTGATTATTATCCCCGCCCGCATGCAGGCCACGCGCCTGCCGGGCAAGCCGCTTGCCGATATTCATGGAGTGCCGATGATCGTGCATGTTTGGCGCAGGGCGGTGGCGTCGCAGGCGGGGCGTGTGATCGTCGCGACCGACAGTCCCGAGATCGAATCGGCGATGCGCGATGCCGGAGGCGAGGCCGTCATGACGCGCGCCGACCACGCCTCGGGATCGGATCGTATCGCGGAGGCGGTGGCGAAGGTGGACCCGGACCGGACCGCGCAATTTGTCGTCAATCTTCAAGGTGATTTGCCGACTTTCGACCCGGCGCTCGTTGCCGCGTCGCTTGCACCGTTGGCGGAGAGTGATGCGGACATCGCGACACTTGCGGCGGTAATCACGGAGTCGGAAGAGGCGACCAATCCGAACGTCGTAAAAGTCGTTGGCACGCCGATCCGGGCCGATAGGCTGCGCGCGCTCTATTTCACGCGCTCAACGGCGCCGGCGGGCGAGGGTCCGTTCTATCATCACATCGGCATTTATGCTTACCGCCGCCAGGCTCTTGAGCGGTTCGTGTCGCTTGCGCCTTCGCCTTTGGAAAAGCGTGAGAAACTCGAACAGCTTAGAGCGCTCGAAAACGGCATGCGGATCGACGTGGCCGTCGTTGACACGGTTCCACTCGGTGTCGATACTCCGGCCGATCTCGAGCGCGCTCGGCGCCTGCTCGCGCCCTAGCAAGCCGCTTCCCTTGTCCAGAAAATACAGACAGCCATGACGCACGCTTCGCGCCCGCAATCGGGTTCCGCACGCATCGCCTATCAGGGCGAACCTGGAGCCAACTCGCATCTTGCCGCCCGTGAGGCGTTTCCAGACATGGAAAGCGCCGCCTATCCGACGTTCGAGGACGCGCTTGCAGCCGTGAAGTCGGGGGAGGCGCACTACGCGATGATCCCGATTGAGAATTCAGTCGCGGGGCGCGTTGCCGATATTCATCATCTGCTTCCCGATGCGGGGCTGTACATCGTCGGCGAGCACTTTCTGCGCGTCCGCCATCAATTGATGGCTAAGCCCGGCGCCACGCTGCAATCAATCAAGCGCGTGATGAGCCATACTCAAGCGCTCGGTCAGTGCCGCGCGACACTGCGCAGGCTGAAACTGACGCCGGTGCCTGAGGCCGACACCGCCGGTTCGGCGCGGATGGTGGCGCAAGGCGACGATCTGACGACGGCGGCGATAGCCTCGCGGCTTGCGGCCGACATTTACGGGCTGCAGATCCTCAAGAGCGATATGGAGGATGAGCTCCACAATACGACGCGGTTCGTTGTTCTCGCGAAGGAGCCCGATGACGCTGAGCCCGGCGACGGTCCCGTGGTCACAACTTTCCTGTTCCGCGTTCGTAACGTACCGGCCGCGCTCTACAAGGCATTGGGTGGTTTTGCGACCAACGGCGTCAACATGACGAAGCTTGAGAGCTATCAGACCGAGGGTACGTTCAACGCCACGATGTTCTTTGCCGATATCGAGGGGCATCCGGTCGATCGACCCGTGCAACTCGCGCTTGAAGAACTGTCGTTCTTCTCGACGGAGACAAAGATCTTCGGGACCTATCCGGCGAGCCCCTATCGCAAAGAGGCGGCGGAACTCGCCGCCAACGGTCTCGTGCCATTGAAGCGATCGGTCTAGGCGTCGGATGCGGCTTCAGGACAGGATTGCGATCGTGACCGGTGGAGCATCGGGCTTCGGGCGCGGCATCGCGGAGTTGTTCGCGGCCGAAGGCGCGCGCGTCGTTGTCGCGGACATCGACTTCGAGAAAGCCAAGGCGGTCGCGGCAACGCTCGGTCGTGCGCTCGCCGTCGCCGTCGACGTCACGAAAAAGGCACAGGTCGAGGGGCTCGTCCGGCAAACGGTCGAGGCGTTCGGCGGTGTCGACATTCTGGTGAACAACGCCGGGACGACGCACAAGAACCAATCGCTGCTGACGGTCAGCGAAGCGGACTTCGATCGCATCTACGCCGTCAACGTGAAGTCGATCTATCTCACGACGCTTGCTGTCGTTCCCGAGTTGGAGAAGCGCGGCGGTGGTTCCATCATCAATACGGCATCGACCGCCGGCGTCCGGCCCAGGCCGGGGCTCACCTGGTACAACGGCTCCAAAGGCGCAGTGCTGACGCTTACGAAGTCGATGGCGGCGGAACTTGCGGCGAAGAATATCCGTGTCAACGCCATCAATCCCGTCATCGGCGAGACGGGAATGCTCGAAGACTTCATGGGGCTCCCCGATACGCCTGAGAACCGCGCCAAGTTCATTGCCGGCATTCCGCTCGGGCGCATGTCGAAGCCGGTAGATATCGCAAATGTCGCGCTTTTCTTAGCGGATCCGGCGAGCGCGTTCATCACGGGCGCGGCCATCGAGGTGGACGGCGGCCGCTGCATCTAAGGTCGCGCTCCCTCGCGGCTACGCCTGCCCTTTGTACTTCTGTTTGGTCATAGGCAGGATGGTGGTGCGGACGCCGGTTCCTGACAGCAGTGCGTTGGCGACGGCCGGCAGAACGACGGGCGTACCTGGTTCGCCGACCCCAGTCGGCGCTTCCGTCGACGGCACGATATGCACCTCGACGTCGGGCATCTCCGACATGCGCAAGACGTCGTAGCCGTCGAAGTTCGATTGCTCGACGAGGCCGTCCTTCAGCGTGATGGCTCCCTTTAGTGCCGCGCCTAGGCCGTAGCCGAGACCGCCCTCCATCTGGGCTGCAACCACGTCGGGGTTTACCGCAACGCCGCAATCAATCGCGCAGACGACGCGCTCGACCTTGACCGTACCGTCGTCCTTCAAGCGCACATCCGCGATGTTTGCCACATATGACGCGAAGCTTTCGTGCACGGCGACGCCCCGCATCACGCCCTCCGGCGGCGCTTCGCCCCACTTGGCCTTCTCGGCCGCGAGCTTCAGCACGCCGGCGTGGCGTGGATGGTTCTTCAGCATGTCCAGGCGATAGGCGACCGGGTCCTTGCTCGCTTCCTTGGCAAGGATGTCGATCATGTGCTCGGTCGCGTGCGCGGTATGGGTCGAGCCGACAGAGCGCCACCACAGCACCGGCACGCCGACCTTTTCGGTATGCAACTCGACCGAGAGGTTCGGGATTGCGTAGGGAAGGGTCGATGCACCCTCGACGCTCGAGCCGTCTATGCCATCCTTGACCATCATCGGCTCGAACGGGGTACCCGCCAGGATCGACTGGCCAACGATGCGGTGCTGCCAGGCGACGATGGCACCGTCCTTGTCCAAGCCCGCCTTGATGCGATGAACGTAGATCGGACGATACCAGCCACCCTTGATGTCGTCCTCGCGGGTCCAGATGACCTTGATCGGAACGGGTTCACTGTAGGCCTTCGCGATCTCGCAGGCTTCGGCGACGAAGTGCGAATCTGCGATGGCTCGGCGGCCGAATGAACCGCCGGCCCAAACCGTGTGCAGATTGACGGCCTCGGGCTTGAGACCCAGCACCTTGCACGCCGTGCCGTGATCGACCGTCTGCAACTGCGAACCGGTCCAGATATCGGCCTTGCCGCCGTCAAGTTTGATAACGCAATCAAGCGGCTCCATCGGCGCGTGCGCGAGGTATGGGAACTCGAAATCGACCTCGACCACCTTGGCCGCCGATTTGAAGCCGTCCTCAACGCTGCCAGCTGTCTTGGCAATCAGGCCGGGCTGGTCGAGCTTGGCGCGATACGCCGCAGCGATATCGGCCGAGCTACGCTTCTCGGCGCCGCTTTCGTCCCAAGTCACTTTCAATTCGCGCTGGGCCTTTAGCGCCGCCCAGGTGTTCTTGGCGAGTACCGCGACGCCTTGCGGTACCTGCAAGACTTTCACGACGCCTGAAATTTTCTCGGCCGCTCCGGCGTCGAAGCTTTTCACCTTGGCACCGAACATGGGCGGCCGGGCGATCGTCGCCACCAGCAGGTCGTCGAACTGGTAGTCGATCGTGTACTTGGCCGTGCCGTTGACTTTTGCCGGACTGTCAACACGCGGGAACGGCTTGCCGATGTAGACGAAGTCCTTGGGATCTTTGAGCGCGGGCTTTGCAGGCACCGCTTCGGCGGCCGCCTTATCGGCAAACTCGCCGAATGTCGCCGACTTGCCGGATGCGTGCGAGAGCTTACCGGCCTGCACCTTGATTTCCCCGGTCGGAACGCCCCAGGTGCGGGCAGCGGCGGCGACAAGCATGGCGCGTGCCGTTGCGCCAGCGGTGCGGTATTGCTCGTAGGAATTAGGCAGACCGGTCGAACCACCGACACCCTGCACGCCGAACGCCAGGTTCTTGTATTTCACCGGGTCGGCAGGAGCGAATTCGGTCCTGATCTGAGCATGATCGGCATCGAGTTCCTCCGCCAAAAGCGTCGCAAGGCCCGTGGCAGCACCCTGGCCCTTGTCGAGATGCTTGATGATGACCGTCACGGTGTTGTCAGGCGCGACAACCAAAAATGGATTGGGCGCAAGAGCTCCGCCCTTTGCCAGTGCCTGCGGAACGCCTGGTCCGCTGACCGAGATGGGCGCCGCAAGGCCCAGAACCAACCCTGCTCCTGCTCCGCCCGAGAGCTTCAGGAACGTGCGCCGTGTCGTCACGGGCTGCGTTTTGGGAAGAGCGAAAATGCCTGTCAGATTGAAGCTGTTCATCGCAGATCTCGCGGTTGGGTCGGTCAACCAGGACATGGCGCACCAGCGCCTGCCCAGGCTTGAAGCTGCTTGACGAATTCTGCGTGTGGGGTCGAAACCGGTTCGCGCTTGCCTCCCGGCTCCCAGCCCCACAGCACAAGCTTGTCGTCGGTCATGTGCGCGACGAGGGCCGGGATGTCCTTGCCGCCGTTCCTCTCTTTGTCTTTGAGGGTCGAGCAGAGCTCTTGATCGTTCAGTCCCTGCCATCCCATCGATTGCGGCGCCAAATGCCAGTTTGGCGCGCCGGGCACGCCGCTGTAGACGTTATTCTCGTCGCGGTGGCAGGCGGTGCAACGCATGTTGACGAAGCCGAGGTTGTCTTCGCCGCGCGTAACGCCCTGCAAATGGAGGTGCTGGTTCTCGCCTTGGCGAGGGTGATCATCGCGTGGGTGGCAGTTCAAACAGCGAGGGTGCCTGAGCACGGCGGCGATCGGTGCGAACAGCTCGTTGTTGGCGGCGGCCGGAAAAGACGCCAGCGGATTGCTTCCAGTCGTTCCGAAGTTACCTGCGAGCGGCAGCGCGATGGAGAGCATCAACGCACCGCCGCAGGCCGGAAGGAGCAAGCCGTTCAATCGAATTTTCATGCGCCGCTCCCGTTTGCTGTCGCGCGAAGCGGCGTCAGATCGATTGTGCGGCGGTGTGAATGGCGGCGCGGATACGGTGATAGGTCGCGCAACGGCAGACGTTGCCTTCCATCGCCTTGTCGATGTCGTCGTCTGTTGGTTTCGGGATCTGGGACAGTAGGCCTATGGCCGACATGATCTGCCCCGGCTGGCAATAGCCGCACTGGATCACATCTAGCTTGATCCACGCCGCCTTGACGGCCTCGGCGAGCGGTCCCGAGGCGCCCTCGATTGTCGTTACGTCACGGCCTTCGACGTCGCGCAGCTGGATCTGACATGAACGCACGGCCTCGCCGTCAAGATGCACGGTACAGGCTCCGCACAGGGCTGCGCCGCAGCCGAATTTCGTGCCAGTGAGTTTCAGGTCGTCGCGCAAAATCCACAGCAGTGGTGTCTCGGGATCGCCGTCGATGGACCTCTTTTCGCCGTTCACGCTGATGGTTAGTGCCATGGCAGTTCCCTTCTTCAGACGAACGATTGGTCGCAGTACGCTTTGCCAGCAGGTGTGGAACGCCCCCGCAGCCCATTTCCTTAGATGGGAGAACGGCCCGGGATTGCCAAGGTTCCTCCGCCACTTTGTCGATCAAGGCCGTCTTGCAGCTGCGTATTGCACAACTATGAAGCAGCGGGTTGTGCGGGGACCCGGAAACGCCCATTATGGGATTGGGAGGTTGGCGGCGGACGAATTCGTCGCCAACCGGGTCAGGTCCGGAAGGAAGCAGCCCTAACGATCAGAAGTCGGGTCGTTCGCCAGCCTCCTTTGTATCATCGCGCTCATGGGCCAACGGTCCTATCGCGGGGGCGCGGCTCGATGCGGGTCGCCTTTTTCCTCGCCAGCGAGCGAAGCTCATCCGGATCAATGGCGAAGAAGAAACCAGGCAGTGGCGAAGCTGAGGGCGCAGGTGGCGATATGCCCGCGAAGCCCTACGTTGTGCTGGCGCGCAAGTACCGTCCCGCCACATTCGACGATCTCATCGGCCAGCAGGCGATGGTCACCACGCTGCGCAACGCGTTCCTGTCGGGCCGCATCGCGCAGGGTTATATGCTGACTGGCGTGCGCGGCGTCGGCAAGACGACGACGGCACGAATACTGGCGCGCGCGCTCAACTACGAAGCGCCCGGCTACGATAAGCCGACCATCGACATGCCTGGGCTTGGCGCGCACTGCAGGGACATCATGGAGGGCCGGCACCCGGACGTGCTGGAAATGGACGCCGCTTCCAATACGGGCGTCGATAATATTCGCGAGATCATTGAAAGCGCGCAGTATACGCCGCTTGTTGCGCGTATGAAGGTCTTCATTATCGACGAAGTCCACATGCTCTCGAAGGGCGCATTCAATGCGCTGCTCAAGACGCTGGAAGAGCCGCCGGCACATGTGCGCTTCATCTTCGCCACAACGGAAATCCGCAAGGTGCCCGTCACCGTGCTGTCGCGCTGCCAGCGGTTTGATTTGCGGCGGGTCGACCAGCCCATACTCGTTGAACATTTTCGCGGTATCGTTGCAAAGGAGGATGCCAACGCTGCCGACGACGCGTTGGCGTTGATCGCGCGCGCCGCGGAAGGGTCGGTGCGCGACGGGCTTTCCATCCTCGACCAGGCGATTGCCATGGGTGAAGGTCATGTCACCGCCGCCAAGGTGCGCGACATGCTCGGTCTTGCCGACCGGGCGCGCGTCTTCGATCTTGCAGAAGCGGTGTTTCGGGGCGACGTTCGCGGTGCGCTCGACGGTCTTGAGAGCCTCTATCGTGACGGCGCCGACGCGCAGCAGATCATCAGCGATCTGGCCGAAGCCGTGCACGTCGTGGCGCGCATCAAGGCGGTCGGCACAGAGCCTGCGGGCGAAGCGTTATCACTTGAAGAAAAAGCGCGCGGCAAAGATCTCGCAGAACGGCTCTCGATGGCGTATCTGGCGCGATCTTGGCAGATGCTTCTCAAAGGCATCGACGAAACGGGAAGTGCTGCTAACCCACGGGCTGCGGCTGAAATGGCGGTGATTCGTCTCGCTTATACCTCCGACCTGCCGACGCCAGATGAACTCATCCGAACGCTAGGCGGCGAGGTGCAGCCTGCTCGCCCTCCGGCGCTGCAGGCTGGTGGCGAAGTGCCGGCACGCGGGCCACTCAACGTGGCCCCGCCAACACCGCAGCTTTCTTTGCCTGCGGACGAGCAGGACTATATGGACGACGTAGACGTACCGGATGCGGACTTCCCGCCCGCCGATGGTTTCGACTTCGAGGAAGAAGCATCGGTCGTGCCGCAAGTTTCGGTGCCGGCGTTGCGCTCGTTCGAGGACGTCGTAGCCCTCGTCGGAACGAAACGAGATGCAAAGCTGAAGCTCTTGCTTGAAGACAAGGTGAGTCTCGTGAAATTCGACGCTGCGTCGGGCTCGATCGATCTGCATCTTTTGGCTGGAGCGCCGCCGGAGCTTGCGAACGAGTTGCGCGAGAAGCTCAACTTGTGGACGGGTCGACGCTGGGTTGTCGTTCTGTCGAAGACGCCGGGCGCGCGAACGATTGGCGACGTGCGTCGTGAGCGCGAGGCGGCGGAACTCGAACGCCTCAAGTCGCACCCGGCCGTCAAGGCCATGTTTGATGCCTTTCCTGACGCCAAAATAGCCGAAGTCCGGCAGATCGCGCGGACGCGCGCCGACGACGAGGACGAGAGCCAGGCGAGCTGATCCTAGAACGAGGACATTATGAAAGACCTGATGGGTATGATGAAGCAGGTTGGCCAGATGCAGGCCCGCCTCAAAGAGGTTCAGGAGGAGTTGGCGCGCGCCGAGGTCGATGGCCAATCAGGCGGCGGGCTTGTCCACGTGACGCTCGACGGTAAAGGGGAGTTGAAGCGCGTCAGGATCGATCCGAGCCTCATGAAGCCCGATGAGGCGGAAATCTTGGAAGATCTGATCGTCGCGGCGGCGGCCGACGCACGCGTCAAAGCGGATGCGGCCATGAAGGAGAAGATGGCCGAAGTGACGGGCGGATTACCGCTGCCGCCGGGGCTCAAACTTTTCTAATCGATGTCCAAGAAGATCGCAGGGCCCGAGATCGAGCGGCTGGTTCAGCTCTTCGCGCGGCTGCCGGGCCTTGGTCCGCGCTCGGCACGAAAGGCCGTGCTGTCGTTGCTGAAGAGGAGGGATGATCTGCTTGTACCTCTGACAGAGGCAATGCAGCAGGCGGTCGAGCGCATCGTGCAGTGCCCGTCGTGCGGCAACCTCGACACGGTTTCTCCTTGCAGCATCTGTCAGGATCCGCGCCGCGATCAAAGTCTGATCGTGGTGGTGGAGGAGGTTGGCGACCTGTGGGCGCTGGAGCGCGCAAGCGTCGTATTTGGCCTCTATCACGTGCTGGGGGGGCATCTGTCGCCGCTTGATGGCGTCGGGCCAGACAAGCTCAATATCGCGTCGCTCGTGAACCGCGCAGCGGCAGGAGACGTCAAGGAGGTGCTGCTTGCACTGAATGCGACCGTCGAGGGGCAGTCGACGGCGCACTACGTGTCCGATCGCCTGGCATCGACGGGCGTTACGGTGTCGCGTCTTGCACAAGGGGTGCCGATTGGCGGCGAACTCGACTACCTCGACGATGGCACGCTGGTTGCGGCCTTCAAGGCACGGCGCCGGGTTTAGTCCAGAACATGCAGCGCAACACCGGAGATGACTTCACGCCCGTGGCGGAGGCGCAGCATCCACCGCCCAAGTTCATTACGGGCTCCCTACTACGGCACATCCTGGTGATGACCGGCACCGGCGCGGTCGGGCTGATGGCGATTTTCATCGGCGACCTCGCCAACATCTTCTTCCTTTCGCGGAGTAGCGATGAAGCGGTCGTCGCGGCGGTAGGCTATGCCAGCACGATCCTGTTCTTCTCGACGGCGATCGGTATCGGCCTTGCCATAGCGACGACATCGCTGGTGGCACCCGCTCTCGGAGCGAGGTTGCGCGAGCGGGCGCGGCGGCTGTCGGCCAACGGACACGTTCTGACATTCGTGGTCTCGGCGGCCTTCAGCGTTCTGCTCTGGCTCGCCATTGATCCGCTCCTGTCCCTGCTCGGAGCAGAAGGCCATACGCACGATCTGGCGAGTGGCTACTTGTCGATCCTGGTCCCAACGCTGCCGATGTTGGCGCTCGGCATGACTTCGGCCGCGGTCTTGCGGTCGGTTGGAGATGCGCATCGCGCCATGCACATCACGCTTTCTGGTGCGTTGTTCAATATAGCCTTCGACGTCCTCTTTATCGTGCACCTGGGCTGGGGAATCGATGGTGCGGCGTTCGCCTCGGTGCTGGCGCGCGTCGCCATCATGGTCATTGGCTTGTACGGCGTGATCGGCGTCCACGATCTCATGGGCCGGCCCGACACGGCGACGCTTGGCGAGGATATGCCGCTGTTCGCGGTGATTGCGGTGCCGGCCATCCTAACGAATGTCGCGACTCCCGCCGGCAATGCCTACGTTACGCACGCGATCGCCGCATATGGCGACGGGGCGGTCGCCGGTTGGGCCATCATCGGTCGCATCACACCTGTTGCCTTTGGTGCCATCTATGCGCTCTCAGGCTCGGTGGGGCCGATTCTCGGACAGAACTACGGCGCGCAATCTGCGGAACGGATGCGCGAGGTTCTCACATTATCGCTCCTAACGGTCGGCGCTTTCACCGTGGTCGCCTGGATGATGATGGCGATATTTGCGGACCCGCTCGCGCAGGCGTTCCGCGCCGGACCCGAGGCGCGGGAACTGATCATTGTTTTTTGTCGTTGGCTCTCGCCATTGTTCCTGTTTCTTGGCGCGCTGTTCATTGCGAATGCGGTGTTCAACACGTTGGGGCACGCTCACTTTTCAACCGCCCTCAATTGGGCACGTGCAACGCTCGGCACCGTTCCGTTCGTACTCGCGGGCGGGATGTTGGGCGGCGCTCAGGGTGTCGTGGCGGGAAATCTCATTGGCGGCATCGTGTTCGGCGTCATTGGCGTCGTACTCGCCTACCGCCTCATCGACAGGCTCGGTAAAATGTTTGCCTCGTTGCAAGGTTAAGTTGCACTTTTGCACTTGCTAACGAGCAGTTTTGCCGAGCGCGGGGTTGCGTGAATTCGTCGGCTTGGTTGTGATGCGAAATCGCGTTATCGAGTCTTACAGGGTTCGGGCCCCCGGCGTGGGGGCAATCGGGGCGGAATTCAGTGACAGATCAGGCTGTTCGTCCGAGGTCTTTGATAGGCCTGCGTAGTTATCTGTTGGATTTGCCGCGCCGCACCAAGCGCGCGATTCTTGTCATCATCGATTTCTCCGCGCTCTCGCTCATTCTCCTCTTCGGAATGTCGGTGCGTTACGGCGGCGTCTTCATCCCGGAGAACTGGAAAACAGCGCTGCTGATGCTGCTGGCGCCTGCGCTCACGATCATTTCACTCGCCTACGCCGGGCTCTATCGCCTGGTCACGCGCTATCTCGGAGCGCATGGGCATTCGCGGATTGCCACAGCGGTTGCCGTTTCGGTGCTGATCTGGGCGCTTATCGTCTTCATGTTCGGTCAACAGGGCATTCCCCGCACAGTCATCATGTTCTACGGCATCATGGGTGCCGCGACGCTCGTCATCTCGCGCCATATGATCGGCTGGGGGCTCAAAAACTACGGCATCAGGCTACCGAAGTTCGAGGCGAACAAGGATCGTACAGCGATCCTAATTTTCGGTGCGGGACATGCGGGCATTGAGCTCGCCCGCGCGATCGAACGGGTTCCGGGCTATGACGTTGTCGGCTTTATGGATAATTCGCCGACGCTGTGGGGCCAGTATGTGGCGGATTTCAAGGTTTTCAAGCCGGAGAAGCTGCCGCGCATCATCGAGCGCTTCAACGTCAAGGAAGTCCTACTCGCTATTCCCGGCGAGGATCGCAATCAACGCCGCGCGGTGCTCAAGCAACTTGAGACCTATCCGGTGGTCGTCAAGACGATGCCTCTGCTCGAGGAGATTGCGGCTGGCCATGTTGCCATCTCTGATCTGCGGCCGCTCGACGTCGCGGATCTGCTCGGGCGTGATTGCGTGCCGCCGATCGAGGGACTGCTTGCGCGCAACATCAAGGGCAAGAACGTTCTGCTAACGGGTGCCGGTGGGTCGGTCGGGTCGGAGCTGGCGCGCCAGGTTTTTCGGCAAGGGCCGGCGCGCATCGTTCTTTTCGATGTATCCGAACCGGCGCTCTATGCCATCGATATCGAGCTGCGCGATATCCTCAATGCCATGCCGGAGGACGTGCCGCGGCCCAAGATCGTCAGCGTGCTGGGGTCGGTGCTCGATGTTGCGCTCGTTCGCGATACGCTTCAGCGCAATGCCGTCGACACGATCTATCATGCGGCGGCCTATAAGCATGTGCCTTTGGTCGAGCACAACGCGGTGGTCGGGCTGTCGAACAATCTGTTCGGTACCGATACGGTGGCGGAGCTGGCGATCGAGTGCAATGTCGAGCGCATGGTTCTGGTCTCGACCGACAAGGCAGTCCGGCCAACTAACATCATGGGTGCCAGCAAGCGTCTTTCAGAGCTCGTGCTGCAGGCCCGCAATGCCAAGAAGCCTTCGACCGTTTTCACGATGGTTCGCTTCGGCAATGTGCTGGACAGCTCGGGCTCGGTCGTCGGGCGTTTCCGCCGTCAGATCAAGGCGGGCGGCCCAGTCACCGTCACGCATCCGGAGGTCATCCGATACTTCATGTCGATCCCGGAGGCGGCCGAGCTCGTCATTCAGGCGGGCGCCATGGCGCGTGGCGGCGAGATCTACGTTCTCGACATGGGTGAACCGGTCAAGATCGATGAACTTGCGCGGCTCATGATCCGTCTCAGCGGCCGCGACGTGCGGGAGGAGAGCAACCCGCAAGGCGATATCGCGATCGTCTACACGGGGCTGCGTCCGGGCGAGAAGCTGTATGAGGAGCTGCTCATCGGCGCCAACACCACGTCGACGGAACATCCGCGCATCCTCAGGCTCGACGAGCCCGTGATCGATCAGGCTGAGCTCTCTCGCGAGATCGAGCTTTTGCGTGCCGCGATGGGTACCCGCGACACGGCCACGATCCAGGCGGTTTTGATGCGCACCGTCGAGGGCTACCGCCCCGATGCCGACGTCAACGCGACAGCGGCGGTCGCCACTTCGAACTGGGTCGCGCCGTCGCGCACCTTGCACTGATCTTGCCACAGCATCGTGCTATGCCGTCGGCGGATCCATCGCCTGGAGTTTAAGGGTTCCGTGACGGCCGCGCCGCGCATACTCGTGACGGGAGCGTCGGGCTTTATCGGCCGGCATCTGGTCGAGGTCCTCGCCGCCGAGGGATATCAAGTCCGCGCCGCGTCGCGCCAGCCAGTTATCTTCCGGCATCCGCGTATCGAGGGCGTGTCGCTCGGCGACATGTCGCGCTCATTTTCCGCCGATTATATCGTGCGTGGCTGCGATCTGGTCGTGCACGCTGCCGGGATGGCGCATGCGCGCACCGATCTGCCGGATGCTCTATACACGGCGATCAATGTCGATGCGACGCGCGAACTCGCGCGCGCGGCCCGAGCGGTCAGGATCAAGCGTTTTGTTTTGATGTCGTCGGTGCGCGCGCAGGTTGGGCCGCGCCATGGCGGCGTCATCACGGAAGCGACGCCGCCGGAGCCCACCGATGCCTACGGCCGGTCGAAGCTCGCGGCCGAAGCGCTATTGCCCGACGTTTTGGAAGGCTCGCAGTCGCGCTATACGGTCTTGCGGCCCGTGCTGGTGTACGGACCAGGCGTCAAGGGCAACATGGCGTCGCTGATACGCATGGCGGATTTGCCGGTCCCGCTTCCCTTCGGCGCACTCAACTCGCGACGCTCTCTCGTCAGCATCGCGAACCTCGTTAGCGCCGTACGGCACGTGCTCGCGAACGAGACGACCGAGAACTGCACGTATCTGGTGGCCGACGATGTGCCGGTGACGATCGCTCAAATCATCAAAGCGCTGCGGCGGGGGCTGGGACGCAGCGCGCTTCTGGTCCCGGTGCCGCAGGCGGCGCTTGCCGCCGGTTTGAGGCTTGCTAAGCGGCGAGAATTGGCTGACCGGCTCGTCGGTGAGCTGGTCGTGGATGCCGCGCGTTTGCGGGCGACCGGCTGGACGGCGCCGGAAGAGACGCTCACAGCGCTTGCCGCGTCCTGCAGGGCCGTGTGAAGCCGTAAGGCGCCATTGACCGGCCTCGCGGGCTTTCATATGTCACGGTCATGACCGTACTGCCGATCATCACCGTCCCCGACCCGCTGCTGCGCCAGGTCTCCGACCCCATCGAGAACGTCGACGCTGCCGTCAAGCGGCTCATGGACGATATGCTGGACACAATGTATGCCGCGCCGGGCATCGGGCTCGCTGCCATACAGGTCGGCGTGCCCCGGCGGCTGATTGTGCTCGATACCAGCGAGGAGGGTGAGGAGAAAAGGCCGCTCGCGATGGTCAATCCGGAAATCGTGGCACTCAGTCCCAAGACTCGGCTCTACGAAGAGGGCTGCTTGTCGATCCCCGACGTCCGGGTCGAGATTGAAAGGCCAGACGCCGTAACAGTCCGTTATATCGACCGCGCGGGAAAGCAGCAGGAACTTGCGGCCGAAGGACTGCTCGCGACCGCGATCCAGCACGAGATTGACCATCTCGACGGTCAGCTGATTATCGATTTCCTGTCGCGGCTGAAGCGCGACATGGTGATCAGAAAATTCAAGAAACAGGTGCGCGGCGAGCGCGCTTGACGCGTCCCCGGCGTTCGGAATGAGACCGGAGCAGGCATGGCGCTGTCTATCGTATTCATGGGCACGCCGGCATTCTCGGTTCCGGTTCTTGAAGCCGTACACGACGCAGGTCATCGCGTCGTCGCGGTGTACACGCAGCCGCCACGTCCGGCGGGTCGCGGACTGAATTCGACCGCTTCGCCCGTGCACCTTCGCGCAGGTGAACTTGGCCTGCCGGTGTTGACGCCGAGGTCATTCAAGGAAGTTGCGGACCGGGCGGCATTCGCTGCGCACGAGGCCGATGCGGCTGTCGTCGTCGCTTACGGTCTGCTGCTGCCGGAGGACGTGCTCAACGCTCCGCGCCTCGGATGCTACAACGTGCATGCTTCGCTTCTGCCGCGATGGCGTGGCGCCGCGCCCATCCAGCGGTCCATCATGGCTGGAGATACGGTCACGGGAGTGACTATCATGCGCATGGAAAAGGGCCTTGATACAGGCCCCATGTGCCTCAAGGCCGAAGTTCCGATCATGCCCGACACGACCGCAGGCGCACTTCATGATGCGCTGTCGCAAACCGGTGCCGGCCTGATGGTCGAGGCGCTGCGGCAGCTCGAAGCGGGCACGCTGGTGCAGACGACGCAGCCGAGCGAGAGCGTGACATATGCCGCGAAGATCGACAAACGCGAGACGCGCATCGACTTCTCAAAGCCTGCGGCTCAAGTCCGGGCGCATATTCATGGCCTTTCTCCGTCGCCGGGCGCTTGGTTCGAAGTGTCGTCGGGGGGCGGGCTAGAACGGATCAAGCTTCTCGTCGTCGAGGTCGTGTCCAATGGCCATACACAGGTGGGCGAAGTGCTGGACGAGGCGCTGACGATCTCGTGCGCGGAAAATGCGATCCGGCCCGTCATCATGCAGCGAGCCGGTAAGAAAGCCGCATCTGCTGGCGAGGTGCTAAGGGGTTTGAGGGTGCTACCCGGGACGAAAGTCGGTTAGGACTGTTACATCACTTCAACGCGTTAACATTACTCCGCGATGTGGGTGCGGCCTTGGCGCGGCATGGCTAATCTCGGATTAGCAGCCTGCCCTCCGAGGATACGCTCATGCTCCGCACTCTCGCGTTCCGTGCTATCGTCCCAACCGCGATTTTCATTGCCTCTGCCGGTGGGGCGCTCGCGCAAGGCGGCACGATCCGCATCGAACCGCGTCCCTTCTACGGCGCGACCGTCACGCTCGAGGAAGGCGTCCGCGTCTTCCGCCCGTTGCCGCCCGATCGCTACGTGATCATCAATCCGGATCACCGCACGCCGCTCAGCCTCGGTATCAGCGATACGCGCGTATACGAGCAGCGCAACACAAACAACTATGATAGTTCCTCGGGGCCAGACGCCGACTATCCCGCCTACGTGGGACGCCCGGCGTACGGTCTGCCGCTCGGCACCGGTCATCATGGTGGTCGTAAGCACCCACCGCGCATTCGCGGTTTCTAAAGGCCTACGGGCATTCTTGTCGCCGCGCGCCTGACGGGCTAGGCAGTGGCCCGGTCGAAACACGATCAGGCTTGCCGGGTTGAATGCCGCGCTACCGCATTACCGTCGAATATGATGGCACGCCGTTCGTCGGCTGGCAGCGCCAGGCGGACGGCCTTTCCGTGCAAGGTGCGCTGGAGAACGCGATCCACGCATTTTCCGGTGAGCGCGTTGGCGTGCGCGGCGCAGGGCGAACGGACGCCGGCGTTCACGCGCGCGGGCAGGTCGCGCATTTTGATCTAGAAAAGACCTGGGACTCGGGACGGGTGAGGGATGCCGTCAATTTCCATCTGAAGCCGCAACCCGTCGGCGTGCTCGATTGCGCTCATGTCGCGGCGGACTTCGACGCCCGCTTCAGCGCCGTCAAACGTCACTACGAATATCGTATCCTGACGCGGCGTACCCCGCCTATTCTCGAGCGGGATCGCGTCTGGTGGGTCGTGCACGATCTCGATGCCGAAGCCATGGCGGATGCGTCGCAGCTTCTGGTTGGCAACCACGATTTCTCCACCTTCCGCGCCGCGCAATGCCAGGCCCGTTCGCCGGTCAAGACGTTGGACATCTTCTCGGTCGCGCGCGCCGGTGACCTGATTGTCTGCCGCGTGACGGCACGATCGTTCCTGCACAATCAGGTACGATCCATGGTGGGCAGCCTGAAACTCGTTGGCGACGGCAAATGGACCGCCGCCGACATTGCGGTGGCGCTCGACGTGCGCGATCGGGCGGCGTGCGGCCCTGTGGCGCCGGCATGCGGGCTGTACCTTGACCGCGTTGACTACGGATCTGCGACCCAGACGATCGTGGTCTAAAGCCTCAGCACTGACGCTGGTCCTCCGTCACGAGCGCCAAGAACTCCTGGCGTGTGATCGAGTTGTCGCGGAAGACTCCCAGCATCCGGCTCGTCACCATGTCGGTGCCAGGCTTGTGGACGCCGCGCGTGGTCATGCAGTGATGCTCCGCCTTGATGACGACGGCCACGCCTTCGGGATCCAGCACTTCCTGGATGGTGTTGGCGATTTGCGCCGTCATCTTTTCCTGGATCTGGAGGCGGTGGGCGTAAGCATCGACAACGCGGGCGAGCTTCGAAATGCCAACGACTCGGCCCCGCGGGATGTAGGCAACCCAGGCCCGGCCGATGATCGGGGCCATGTGATGCTCGCAATGGCTTTCGAAGCGGATGCCACGCAACACAATCATTTCGTCATAACCTTCGATTTCCTCGAAGGTCTTTTGAAGTATTGCGTGGGGATCATCGGCGTAGCCTTTGAAGTATTCCTCAAAAGCGCGCGCGACGCGAGCGGGAGTTTCCTTCAATCCATCGCGGCCAGGGTCGTCCCCTGACCAGCGAATGATGGTCTTGAACGCCGTTTCGACTTCGGCACGTGTCGGTTTCTTTTCTGATTTCATGTGCTCGTTATTTGTTCAGCCGGAGGGAATAACTGCGACGATGATAGTAGCCGGTTCCGTCGGGATTTTCGCTCCCACTACGGCTTGCGAGAGGTTAAAGATCAGCGCTCAAATAGCTTTAACCAACCGTGGGCGGGGCCGGAATTGGTATTTGCAGGGGAACTCGACAGGCAGCGCTATCCTATCCAAACGCGAACGTGGGGTGTTCTCGTAGGGACGGCGGTGATGGTCGCAGTGGCTGTGGCGCTGGTCAGCCCCCGCACCATCGCTGTCACCTTGCCCTTTCTCGTTACGCTCGCTCTTGTTTCGACGTTGCGGCAAGGGCGGATCGCGGACTTGCGTCCGACGCGAAGCGCCGGTGCGATGCTTGCGGTAGGCATGCTCGTTTTTGCGCTTGGAAGCGCTCTCTGGGCCGACAAGCCGACGGCCGTCTTTGTCTCGGTCGGCACGGCGGCGGGATATTTCCTCGCCAGCGCGATCATGACGGCTGCGATGCTGCACGAGCCGCGTCGCAACGCTTTTCATATCGCGGAAGGCTTCTGGCTGGGCTTCATGGCGGGCATCGTGTACCTCGGCATCGAGATATTCTCAGGCCAGATCATAAAGCTCACTTTGTATCGCGCCTTGGATGTGCCGCGCGAATGGCTTCGCCCATACAGTTTCTTCACATGGCGGGGCAACGAGTTGGTGGCCATTTCGCCCGTCGATCTCGCGCGCAGTATCGCGCCTATCCCGCTGCTCGTGTGGTCGGCAATCCTGGCGTTGCGCACAACCGCACCACACGGTCGAACACGACTCTACGCCGCCGGTCTGTATCTTGTAGCTGGCATCATCATATTCGCGTCGGAGCATGAGTCCTCGAAGGTTGCCTTCGTCATCGGGACGCTCGCTTACCTGGTTGCGACGTGGCGGCCTGGTGTCGGCAATACGCTGCTTAAAATCGGTTGGGTTGGGGCGTGCCTCGCTGTCATTCCTGTGACACTGGCGCTGCATCGGTTCGAACTGCACACGATGCCGGAGCTGCAGTATTCGCTTCGCCATAGGATCGTGATCTGGAACTACACTGCAGAGCAGACGCTTAAGTCTCCGATCATCGGGATCGGTGCGGGTATGATGTACCAACTTGATCCTGCAGGCGTAAAAGCAGATTCCGGTTCGATTTTCGAGCGACAGCAGCCGCATGCACATAATGTCTACCTGCAGACCTGGTTCGAATTGGGCGCCATTGGCGCGGCACTGCTGACGCTCGTTGGCCTTGCGCTGATCGAACGTCTGCAGAGGCTGGGGGACCGGTTTGCGCCGAGCGGACAAGCGACGTTCGCGACAGCAGCCGTTATGGCGGCGGGAAGTTACGGTATGTGGCAGGCATGGTTTATTGCCATGTTTGCGCTGTGCGCTTCCATGTACGCGGTTGCCCTTCGCGCAAATCTGCCCGATGAGACCGCATTCGATAAACTGCAGCCGGCATCATAAACCGCTTAGGGTTGCGCTGTCTGCGGCGGTGCCTGGTTGTTTTCGACGTGCCGAGTGTCGCGCGATAGCTTGCGGACCAGTACATAGAATACCGGTGTGAAGATCAGACCGAAGAATGTGACGCCTAGCATGCCGTAGAACACGGCGGTGCCGAGCGACTGACGCATCTCGGCGCCGGCGCCCGTCGCGATCAGGAGCGGTACGACGCCCAGGATGAAGGCGAGCGATGTCATCAGGATCGGACGCAGCCTTGTGCGCGCGGCTTCAATAGCGGCATCGACGCGATTCTTGCCGTGGTCCTCTGCCTGCTTGGCGAACTCCACGATCAGGATCGCGTTCTTGGCCGCAAGTCCCACAAGAACCACAAGACCGATGTCCACCAAGATGTTGCGGTCGAGACCCCTGATATTAACGCCAATCATCGCCGCAAGGATGCACATCGGAACGATGAGAATGACGGCGAGCGGTAGCAGCCAGCTTTCATAAAGCGCCGCCAACAGCAGAAACACGAAGACGACGGCGAGACCAAAGGCGATGAAGGCCGTATTGCCTGCGAGCTTTTCCTGAAGAGCGATTTCCGTCCATTCGAAGCCGAAGCCTGATGGCAGGACCTTCTCGGCAAGCGCCTCCATGGTCTGAATCGCAGTGCCTGAGGAATAGCCGCGCTGCAACTGGACCTGCACTTCGGCCGCCGGGTAGAGATTGTATCGGGGCACACGGTAGGCGCCGGTCGTATCATTGAAGACCGCGACGGATCCAATGGGCACCATATCGCCGGTCGCGTTACGCGTCTTCAGGTTGGCGACGTCGCTCAACGACAGGCGATAGGGATTGTCGGCCTGCGCCGTGACCCGATAGGTGCGCCCCAGGATGTTAAAGTCGTTGACGAACGCGGAACCCATGTAGACCGACAGGGTCTCGAACACGCGGCTGATGGGTACGCCCAGCTGCTCGGCTCGTGTCCGGTCGATGTCAGCGTAGATTTCGGGCGTTCGCACGTTGAACAGCGTAAAGGCTTGCGCGAATCCCGGCGTCTGTCCGGTGGCTCCGGCGAGTGCCCAGGCTGCACCTTCGAGAGCCGGAAAGCCGCGGCCTGAGCGATCCTGAACGTATCCTTTCAGGCCGCCACCGGTGCCGATGCCCGGTACCGAAGGGGGCTCCAGAACGAAAGCGAAGGCGTCCGTCAATTGCGCCATCTGCCCACGCAAGTCACCGAGGATCGCGTCTTTTGTCAGGTGCAGCTTGATGCGGTCCTCAAAGGGTGCGAGGCGCACGAATATGACGCCGGTGTTTGGTGCGTTGGTGAAAGTCGCGCCGTCGAATCCTACAAACGCGACGGCTGCCGTGACGCCCGGCCGCGACAGCATGATGTCGCCGGCCTTGCGAACGACGGTATCGGTACGCTCGAGCGTTGCGCCCGGCGGAAGCTGGAACACGGCAATGAAGTATGTGCGATCGAGCTGCGGAATAAGCCCCGTCGGCGTGGCGGCTAGGCGCTCGTAAGTCAGGAACAGCAAGCCGGCATAGGCCGCGAGCAGAATGACGCCGAGGCGCACGAGCTTGCCTGTCAGCCACGCGTAACCGTGCGACATGCCCTCAAATAGCCGGTTGAAGCCGCGGAAGAACCAGTTGATCGGCATGGCCAGCATGGCAAGCAGGCCGCGTTTCTGTTCGTGGTGCTCCTCATGTGGTTTCAGCAAGAGCGCGGCCATTGCGGGCGACAGCGTCAGCGATACGACGAGGGAGATGGCGGTTGAGGCAGCGATCGTGATTGCAAACTGTTTGTAGAACGTACCCTGCAAGCCGGTGATGAAGGCGGTCGGCAGGAACACGCCGATCAGAACGAGCGAAATGGCGATAAGCGCGCTGCCGACCTCGTCCATCGTCTTGTGGGCGGCTTCCTTTGGACTGAGGCCCTGGCGCAGGTAGCGCTCAACGTTTTCGACGACGACGATGGCGTCGTCGACCACGATGCCGATGGCAAGCACGAGGCCGAACAGCGACAGCGTATTGAAGGTGATGCCGAGGGCGCTCATGATGAAGAACGTGCCAATCAGCGACACCGGAATGGCTAGGATCGGTATGATGGCGGCGCGCCAAGTCTGCAGAAACAGGATGACGACCAGCACGACGAGCAGAATCGCTTCGAGCAGCGTCTCAACGACCGCGTTGATCGAGTATTGGATGAACTCGGTCGGATTGTAGACGACCGTGTAGCCGACGCCCGGAGGGAAATCTTTTTTCAGGACCTCCATCTGGTTTTTGATCGCCTCGGCGGTCGCGAGCGCATTCGAACCTGGTTTCTGGAAGATGACGAGGGCCGTCGCCGTCTTGTTATTCAGGTACGCATTGACCGTGTAGTCTTGTGAGCCAAGCTCGACGCGGGCGATGTCGCGCACACGGATGACCTCGCCGCCAGGCTCGGAACGCACGACGATGTCCTCGAACTGCGCGGGGTCGGTCAAACGGCCGAGCGTCTTGACGTTCAACGTGAACGCGCCGTCGGACGTTGCGGGCGGCTGATTGATGGCACCGGCTGCGACCTGGAGGTTGGCCGCCCGCAGCGCATCGACGACTTCACCGGCGGTGAGGCCGCGCGCGGCGACCTTGGCGGGGTCGAGCCAAATGCGCATCGCGTAGTCGCGGGCGCCGAACACGTTGACGTTGCCGACGCCGTCGATACGCGAGAGCACGTCCTTCACATAGAGCGTTGCGTAGTTCGAAATGTACTGCTGGTCGCGCGTGCCGTCGGGCGAGACCATGTGCACGACCATCATGAGGTCGGGAGAGGCCTTGCGCACCGAAATGCCAAGCCGGCGAACGTCCTCGGGCAGGCGCGGCTCGGCAACGGCGACGCGGTTCTGGACCAAAACCTGGGCCTGGTCGATGTTCGTGCCCGGTTTGAAGACCACGTTGATCGAGAGCTGTCCGTCGCCGGTCGATTGCGAGTTGATGTACAGCATGTCGTCGACGCCGTTCACCTCCTGCTCGATCGGCGTGGCGACGGTCTCAGAGATGACCTGAGCAGACGCACCTGGGTAGGTGGCGCGGATATTGACGGTAGGCGGCGCGATTTCCGGATATTCGGCGATCGGCAAGAACTGCAGCGAGATCAGCCCCAGGATCGTGATGATCAACGATACGACCGATGCGAAGATCGGCCGGTCGATGAAGAAGTGGGATAATGCCATGGCCCGTCCCGATGCGCGTGCTGCGATTACTTCTTGGCGGTCTGAATCGTGCCGTCGGTCGGCACGACCTTGGCTCCGGGACGCACTGCAGGATTGGCCAGACCCTCGATGATGATGCGGTCAGCGGACTTTAGGCCCGACTTGATTACGCGAAGACCATCGACGATGGGGCCGAGCGTCACCGGGGTGGCAACAACCGTGTTCTCGTCGTTGACGGTGAAGACGATCTTGCGCGCCTGATCCGATACGATTGCGGGGTCAGGGATGAGAAATGACTCGACGTCGCCGCCAAAGAGGGCGAGGCGTGCGAACATGCCCGGACTGAGAAGGCTGTTCTTGTTCTCGAAAACGGCACGCCCGCGCATGGTTGCGGCACGTTCGTTCAGAGCGTTGTCGACGAAGTCCATGCGGCCGGGGTGGGTGAATTCCGTCTCGTCGGCGAGCTTGATCTTCACGGGGTTTGCGATGTCGCGAGACGACTGGCGGGCGCCCGAAATGTTCAGGCGCGCATAGCGCAAGTAGTCCGATTCCGACACGTCGAAGACGAAGTGGATGGGATCTATCGAAACGATGCGCGCGAGCAGTGTCGCGTCGGCGCCGCCGCCGGCGACGACGTTGCCGGGGTCGACCTTCTTGTCGGAGATGCGGCCCGCAATCGGTGCGCGAACATCAGTCCATTCCAAATTCAGTTCGGCTGACCTGAGAGATGCCTTGGCGGCGGCCAGCTGAGCCTGCGCCTGACTCAGTGTTGCCTTGCGTTGCTCGAATACCTGTTCACTCATGACCTTTGAAGCCGCCAGCGGTTCGGCGCGCTCGACATCGGCGGATGCAAACTGAACCTGAGCTTCCTGGCGCGCGATTTCGGCCTTCGCAGACTCTACCGCGATTTCGAAGGGACGCTTGTCGAGCGTGAACAGAAGGTCGCCTGCCGTCACCAGCGAGCCGTCCTTGAAATGCACTTTGTCGATGAAGCCGCCCACACGGGGGCGCACGTCGACCTGTTCCACGGCCTCGAAGCGTCCCGAGTATTCATCCCAAGTTGTCACGCTCTTGAAGAGTGGTGGCGCCACCGTAACGGGTAGGCCCTGCGGTGGCGTTTGGGCGGACGCAACGCCCGCGCCGGCCAAGACGATCAGGCATGCGGCGGCAACTGAAATCGACCGGGTCATGGAATTTCGCTCTCGTTGTCGAAGGCTTGGATTGGCGCCCGTGCTTCTGCGCAGTCAACACCCAGGCGGCGGCAATTGTTCAATCATACCGTACAACGGTTCTTGGGCACTACGCTAGAGCTTGCTGCCGACTACGTTTTGCTGGATGTTGGCACAAGACCGCGCACCCTTCGTGACCGGCCCAAAAGCAATATCTTCCAGTCGCCTACGTCTGATCGTGTGTCGCCGGTGACAAGGGTGTAACGTCCGCATCTCGCATTTTCGCGAATTCCTTCAACAGGTCTTACCATGCCTATTTTCAAGTCGTGTCAGATTGTTTGTGGCGGTTCGCACGGTCGCGGAAAGCGCCTGCTGCTGGCGATCGTTGTCGGCTTTCATGCCAGCCTCGCACTTTCCGCATGCAAGGAGGAGAAGCCGACGGAGGTCGGGGTGCGCCCGGTCCGGACCGTAGTGGCGGACCCTAAGTCGATCGAGGACGATCGTCAGGCGGTGGGCGAGATCAGGCCGCGTCAGGAGAGTGACCTCGGTTTCCAGGTCTCGGGCAAGGTCAGTTCGCGTACGGTCGATGTGGGCTTTTCGGTGAAGGCGGGTGATGTCCTCGCCCGTCTCGACAAGCAGGATTTCGAAAACAGGCTGCGCTCGGCGGAAGCCGACGTCAGCTCGGCGGATGCGGTGCTGGCGGAGGCAAAGAACTCCGAGGACCGTCAGAAGCAACTCCTCGAAAAGGGCGTCACGACCCAGGCGAACTACGATGCGGCGCTGAAGAATTTGCGTTCTGCCGACGCCAAGCTGGTGTCGGCCAAGGCATCGCTTGAGCTTGCGAAGGACCAGCTGAACTACAGCGATCTGAAGGCGGATTTCGACGGTATCATCACGGCCGTCGGCGCGGAGCCTGGGCAGGTGGTCAATGTCGGACAGATGGTCGTGAAGCTCGCCAAGCCCGATCAAATCGACGCGGTTTTCAATATTGCAGAGTCTGCTTTTCGCGAGCGGCAGGGAAAAGAGCTCCCGCAAGTGATCGTGGCCCTGCTCAGCAGCCCCAGCATCACGGCCGAGGGCAAGGTGCGCGAAATCTCTCCGGTGGCTGACCCAACGACACGCACCTATCAGGTGAAGGTGACACTCGATAATCCGCCGCCTGCGATGCGTTTTGGTTCAAGTGTCGTTGGTCGCCTCAAGACGCAGACAGCACCCGTCGTGGTGCTGCCGGGTAGTGCGATCTACGACAGTGGCGGCAAGCCAGCCGTGTGGGTGTATGACAGCGGTTCATCAGAAGTCCTGTTGCAGCCCGTGAGCGTGGCGCGCTTCGAAACCGACCGCGCCGTGATCAGCGAGGGCCTGAAAAAAGGTGATGTCGTGGTGACGGCGGGTGTCAACCGGTTGCGGCCGGGTGAGAAGGTGCGACTGCTCGATGGTGCCGCCCAATGAGCAGCACGAGCCACGACGGCTTCAATCTTTCGGATTGGGCGCTGCGCCACAAAAGCTTCGTCGTCTATCTGATGATCGTATCGGCGCTTGCCGGAATCTATTCGTACGGCAAGCTCGGCCGGGAGGAAGACCCGCCCTTCACGATCAAGACAATGGTGGTCAAGACGCTCTGGCCCGGCGCCACCACGAACGAGATGGTGAAGCAGGTCACGGATCGCATCGAGAAAAAGCTCGAGGAAACTCCGTATCTCGACTACGTGAAGAGCTACACCAAACCCGGTGATAGCGTCGTCTATGTCTACCTGAAAGACAGTACACCGGCGTCCGCCGTGCCGGATCTCTGGTATCAGGTTCGCAAGAAGGTCAGTGACATCAAGGTCCAGTTGCCGGAAGGCGTGCAGGGACCGTTCTTCAACGATGAATTCGGCGACACCTACGGCATCATCTATGCGTTCACCTCGGATGGCTTCACGCCGCGGCAACTGCGCGACCAGCTGGAGCAGGTGCGTACCGAACTGCTGCGCGTGCCCGATGTCGCGAAAGTCGATTTCATCGGCACGCAGGACGAAAAGATCTATCTTGATTTCTCGACCAATCAGATGGCGTCACTCGGCATCGACGCCAGTACGCTCATGGACGCGCTGGCGGCGCAAAACGAGATCGTGCCAAGCGGCGTGGTCGATGCCGGGGCCGAGCGCATTTCTATCCGCGTCTCCGGCAGATTTGACTCCGAAGAGAGCTTGCGGTCCGTCAACTTCAAATCGGGGGACCGCTTCTACAAACTGAGCGATATCGCGACGGTCCGGCGCGGATACGTCGACCCGCCGCAGCCGATGTATCGCTATAACGGCGAGCCCGCGATCGGGCTTGCGATTTCGATGACGACGGGCGGCGACAATCTGGCGCTCGGCGAGGCGATGACGAAAAAGATCGCCGAGGTTACCGCTAACCTGCCGATCGGTATCGACGTTCATCTCGTGGCGGACCAGCCGCATGTGGTCGAAGAATCGGTGCACGAATTCACCAAGACGCTGTGGGAAGCGATTGCCATCGTTCTCGGTGTCAGCTTCCTGGCGTTGGGCTGGCGGCCGGGCATCGTGGTGGCAATTGCGATTCCTCTGGTTCTCGCCGTCACCTTTGCGTTCATGTACTACTTCGGGATCTCGCTACAGCGCATATCGCTGGGAGCACTCATTATCGCGCTCGGCCTGCTTGTCGACGACGCAATGATCGCAGTCGAGATGATGATCTCCAAACTCGAGGAAGGGGCCGACAAGATCAGCGCGGCGACATACGCCTATACTTCTACGGCTTTTCCCATGCTGACCGGGACGCTCGTTACCATTGCCGGTTTCGTGCCGGTAGGTTTCGCGCACAGTGGTGCGGGCGAATACTGCTTCACGCTGTTCGCCGTCGTCGCGATCGCGCTCAGCGTTTCGTGGGTTGTGGCTGTTCTCTTCACGCCGCTGACCGGCGTCTACATCCTGCCCGACAAGATGAAAGGTCACCATGCGCCGGGCGAGAAGACGTGGTTCTCGCGCATGCTCGACAAGATGCTGCGCATGCGGCTTTGGGTTCTGGCCGGTACCGTTGCGCTCTTTCTAGCCGCGCTGGTCGGCATGCGTTTCGTGCAACAACAGTTCTTTCCAGCGTCAGACAGGCCTGAGTTGCTCATCAACGTGACGCTGCCGCAGTCGGCGTCACTCAATGCGACGCGCGAGACGGTTGATCGCATCGAGCAAATTCTGCGCGCTGACCCCGATGTTGACTATTGGACGTTCTATGTCGGCCAAGGTGCCATCCGCTTCTACCTGCCGCTCGATGCGCAGCTCGCCAACGACTTCTTCGCCCAAGCCGTTGTCGTGACCAAGGGTTACGAGCAGCGGCCGGCAGTCCAAGCTCGCATAGAGAAGGCTTTTTCTACCGGCTTTGACGATGCGCTTATACGCGTTAGTCCGCTCGAATTGGGTCCGCCGGTCGGTTGGCCGCTCAAATTCCGCGTCAGCGGTCCGGACGCCATGAAGGTGCGGGAGCTCTCTATGGCTTTCGCGGGCGTTCTTGGCGCGGACAAGGACGTCAACAACATCAACTACGACTGGAGTGAGCTTGCCAAGGCGGTGAAGGTCGATATCGACCAGGATCGCGCTCGTGCGGTCGGTCTCACGTCGCGGCAGGTGGCGAGCAACATTAATGCCGTTCTCTCGGGTACGACGGTCACTGAGGTGCGCGATTCCATCTATCTGATCGACGTGGTGGCGCGCGCTGTCCCAAGCGAGCGCGCTAATCTCGATACGCTGCGCAGCCTGCGGCTTGCGACGCCAAGCGGCGGCAGCGTGCCGTTGGCGCAGGTCGCGAGCCTTTCCTATGTACTTGAGCCGCCTTTGATCTGGCGCAGGCAGCGTCTGCCGACCATCACCGTTCAGGCCGATGTGGCTCAAGGTACGCAGGCGATCACGGTTGTGAAAAAGCTTGAGAAGCAGCTTAGCGAATTCCGCAGCAAGCTGCCACCGGGCTACGAGCTCAACATCGGCGGCACCCTTGAGGACAGCGCCAAGGCGCAGGCGAGCATCTTCGCGGTATTCCCGCTCATGATCCTCATCATGATCTCGACGCTCATGGTTCAGCTCATGAGCTTTCAGCGACTCTTGCTCGTTCTGCTAACGGCGCCACTCGCCATCATCGGTGTTGCCGCGGCGCTTCTGCTGTTCAACGTGCCTATGGGCTTCGTTGCGATTCTCGGTGTCATTTCACTCGCCGGCATGATCATTCGCAACTCGGTCATTCTCATTGCCCAGTTCGATCAGCACATCGACGCTGGAGAACATCCCTGGGAAGCTGTGATCAGCGCGACGCAGCACCGGTTGCGCCCCATCCTGCTCACTGCGGCGGCCGCGATCCTCGGCATGATCCCGATTGCGACAACCGTGTTCTGGGGGCCCATGGCGTTTGCGGTAATTGGCGGACTTTTGGTCGCGACGCTGCTGACGCTTGTCTTCCTGCCAGCGCTCTATGTCACCTGGTTCCGGATTAAGCCGCCTGACGAAGCGGAAGGAGCGACCGTCCAATCCACACCGCCTCCGAAGCTGGAGGCGGCCGCGGCTCCGGCTTAGCGCAGCTGGCTCGAGCGTCCGTAAGCTAGTCGCTCTCGCGGCAGAAGTCAGTTTGTTGTACGGCGGGCCCTTCGTTCGTCACACCACTTGGCTCGAATGATCTCGGGACCGGTTGAGAGCTTCTCGTCCGGGATGCAGGGCGGCACACCGGCTTTTGCGGCGCCTTCCGTAAAGATTTGGCCGATGTTGTCAGGCATGCCGCCGTTGTCGCTCAAGTACTTTTCGACCGTCCAGTTAGGGTCGATCCGCGCCACCTTTGCGGACGCGGCCTTGGCGGCACTGAGGTTGTTCACCATTGCCTGGGCGGCGGCGAGATATGCGTAGTCGAGTGCGAGGGGATCGTTCACCAGCTTCGCGTACTTGATCGACTTGTCGAACTTGCCACCGTAGAAATACACGAGCCGCAAGCCTTGATTATACCAAGCGGGATAGTTCGGGTTGAGGCGCAGCGCCCGCTCGGCAAGTTCAACGGCTTTCTGCGCTTGGTTGAGCTGCGGCAGGTACCACGCAATCAAGATCAGAACGTCGGCGTTACTGGGGGCGAGAGCCTCCGCCTTCGCAAACTGATCCAGCGCCTGATCAGCCAGGCCCTGGTAGGCGAACGCGTGGCCGAGTACGAGTTGGGCCTCGCCGTCGTTGGGGTCGAGGCTCACGGCGCGGCGGGAAGCTTCGGCCTGTTTTGCAATATTTTCTTGCGCGTCATCGATGCCGAGATCGATGCGATATTCGTAGATGTAGGCAAGGCCTACGTAGGCGCGCGCGAGCTGCGGGTCGATCGCCAAGGCTTTCTTGAACAGCTCTTCGGCTTTTTCCAGCCCCGCCTTAGAAACCGCTCCGCTCGCTCCGCCGTGCTTGGTTTCAAGTCCAAGCTGATAATACTCGTAGGCCGTCAGGCTGCGGGGCGGCTTGCGGCGGATGAGAGCGCGCTCCGCTTGTGCGACCGCGCCTTGATAGCCCGTCAGCGTCGCGACGATCTTTTCCGTGACCTCGCCCTGAACCTGAAACAGCTCGGTGACCGGGCGATCGTATTTGTTTGACCAGACGCTGCCGCCCGTTCTTGTGTCGACAAGCTGGGTCGTCACGCGGATGTTGGTGTCGGCCGGTTGGACGCTGCCCTCTAGGATGTAATGGACGCCAAGCTGGCGTCCGATCTCCCTCAGATCTGTCTTGGTGTTCCGGTAGGCCTCGGTCGACTGCCGCGCGACCACGAACAAGTCCTTCGACTGCGAAAGGTCAGTGACGACATCCTGCGTCAGGCCGTTGGCGAGCCGTTCCCACTGGGGGTCGGCGCCGATGTTGTTGAAGGGCAGAACGGCGATCGAGGCTTTTTCTGGAAGCGGCGTTTCGGGCGTGCCCGGCGAGAGCACTCTCCATACGCCGATCCCTAAGATCGCGAGCACGGCCAAGGCCAGGGTCACGTAGGGCGGGGCGCGGGGTGTCGCGAGGAGCTTTGCGGCCGGCGCGCCGTTTGAGTTGCCTGCGACACGGGAAGTGCCCTGCGCGGCCTGGGTGTCTAATCCGGTGGAAGTGGTCTTGTTCGGCGGCTTCGTGTTCGTGGCGTGGTTATGCTGCGGGTTTTCCGAATTCCGGAACATAATGCGAGGTGCGTAGGACCCTTTCGGCAGATCGATGCGGATCACATCGGCCTGGCCTTCACTCTCGTAATATTCGCGCAGCTTATCACGCAGCCGTCCGGCTTCGACACGGACGACCGGATCGATGTTGGGGTCGAACTCGCCGCTCCGTCCGAACACTTCCGTGGCGATGTTGTAGCCTTTCAGCCGGCCGCCGCGTCCGGCAAGCGTCTCAGCCACGATGTACTCTAGGAAGCGCTGGCGTCTCTGCGACGGCGCGAACGTTCCGCTGCCGACAATGCGGGCGAGTTGATCGCGAACCGCCGCCTGCTGTTCTCCGCTCAAGGCCTCGCCGGAAGGTGCGCGCATGACAGAAAAAATACCGATACGAAACAAACTTTTACCGCCATTCGAACGGCGATGGGCAACGGTTACATACTACGACTAGGCGGGCTGCTTTGCCACGCTTTGCTGGCGGCTTGGCGCGGTCTTGCGCGTCGGCGGCTCGCGGGAGCCAAACACGGCACCGGGTCAGGCCGCGTTGTTTGAACTTGCGATGTCCTCGATCCGAAGAGGCAAGCGAAGGGGATTTGATCATGACGCCGAGAACGCTTCTTGCGGCCGCGACGGCCGCGCTTTCAATTTTCGCCATCGACGCGGCGCGGACGGACGCCCGGTCGGAAGAAGCCGGGGTGATCGTTTGTATCAACGACAAGTGGGATGAGACGGAGCCGGAAAAGGGTCACAAGCTCGTCGATTACGCCGGCCGCTGCGTCAAGGTCCCGGACGATGCGAGCGCCGCCAAGGTGACTGAAGAATGTGCAGGCAAGTACGAGTACATGCCTGATCAGACATGGAAGGGCAGCGGCGGCTGTACCGCGACGTTCCCGGGCGGCGACAAGGTTTTCTCGACCTGGGAGGAAAGCTCCGCGAGCAAGGAATGGCCGTTCAAAGTCACCGGAGGAACCGGGAAATATGACAAAGCCAGCGGTGGCGGCACGTATTCCTACGACAATCTCACCGATACGCTCGCGGCCGGCCGTTACAAGGGCAAATGGCAGTGATCACTGATCACCGCTGATGTTGCGTCCAAGCGTGCGGCGCGTGCGGACGTCAATATGCGGCGGGACGGCTCGCGGCCTGGGGTCGGTTTTCGATCTAGGGCCGCGGGTTCTTTCGCGGCCTTGTGCAGCCGGATCGGCGGCGCGTCGATCCCCATCACACATTGGCATATCTCGCATCGACCAAGTCTGCCTCGCGGACAAGTTTGCGAGATATATCGTCTGACAGATGACCCATGCGGCTGAGCCGGTAGTATTCATTGCGTTCGGCTTCCACGCCCGCGAGGATCAGCTGACGTTCAATCTCCTCCACCTTGCGTAGCTGCTCGGCGTCCACGCCCGTCTTCATCTTTCCCTCGATGCGATGGCGGTATCCTTCCATGACGCGGGCAGCGGCCTCGGCGTAAAGGTCGGCATCAGGCTTGCCCTCGCCCAAGGCGTGCTGACGTTCCTCGATTGCCTTGATGGCCGCTTCCGCCGCGGATAGGCGCGCCCTTCTTTCCTGGCGATCGGCGTGCGGCTCCGGTGGAAGTTCTATGCGGTGCAGCAGCAGGGGCAGGCCGATGCTGGCCACGACCATCGACGTGATGATCACACCGGCTGCCAGGAAGATCGCAAGGTCGCGGGCGGGAAACGGCGTGCCGTCGCCGAGAATGAGCGGCAACGTCAGGACACCGGCAAGCGTGATCGCGCCCCGAACGCCTGCGAGCGACGTCGCCGCGATCAGCCGCCAGCTTGGCTTGTGGACCGTCCGTGACTTGCGATCCATACTGAACTTGGTGAAGCGGAACGATACCCACACCCAGGCGAAACGCAGCAATCCAAGCGCGAGCGTGATGGCAAGGACGTAGAAAACGAGCCAGGCGGGTTCGTGATGGCCCGTTTCACGCACGACGCGCGCCGCTCCGGCGGCGATGTTTGGAAGCTGCTCCCCGAGCAGCACAAAGATAATGCCGTTGAGTGTGAATTGGACCGTGTCCCACACCGCCGTTCGCCGCATGCGGGTCACCGCCAGCGCTTGTCCGCCCTGCTCGGCGTAGCTCATCGTGATGCCGGCGGAGACGGCAGCCAGAATGCCCGAGCAGTGCAGGCGTTCAGCCAGCAGATAGGCGCCGAAGGGAATGAGAAGGCTTATGAGAATCTGCGAGCCGGTCTCCTCGCCCAGCCGGTGCGCGACGTAGTTTTTCACGGAGATCACCGCTTTGGTAATTCCGATGCCAATCGCTAGGCCACCGATCGCCAGCTGAAAGAACGTCAGGACCGCCGAACCGGGATGGAACACTCCGGTGAGCGCGGCGGCGATCGCGAACTGCATGCAAACGAGGCCAGAGGCGTCGTTCAGGAGCGATTCACCCTCGAGGATGTGCATCAGCCGCTTTGGGATGGGCGCGCGCTTGGCGATGGCCGTGACCGCAATCGGATCTGTCGGCGACAGAATGGCCGCAAGAGCGAACGCGACGGCTAGCGGCATGCCCGGAATCAGCCAATTGATGAAAAAGCCGACGCCGACCACGGTGAAGAGCACCAGACCGAACGCCAGTTCCAGGATCGTGCCCTTGTCGCGAAACAGGCCTTCCTTCGGAATTCTCCAGCCGTCCACGAAGAGAAGCGGCGGCAGGAACAGCAGGAAGAAGATGTGCGGCTCCAGCACGACGCTGAATTTGGCTGATGACGCAATGGCCGCGCCGAGCGCGATCTGAACGAGCGGTAACGGGATGGCGACTGGCGATACCCTTGCAATCAGACGCGCCAGGATTGCGCTCGCGACGACTGCTACAAGCAGGACGAGCGCAATCGTGATCTCTTCCATCCGATCCGTTTCCTCGTTCAAGAAAGCAGGCGCTCGAACGAACGCCACGGGGTTGCTGCAGCGGGTGGGGACCCTAGGCTATCTGCATGACAGTGCGAGGAATAATGACCTATGACGTGTCATAGGCAAGGCCACGGCCAGCGCGTTTCGCGCAGGGCCAATGCGCCTGCCGTTGATGCAAAGGCAGGGTGAGCAGGCTTTGCTCGCCCGCGTGGTGCTGAAATTGAAGAGGGCAAGGATGGTGCTGCCGGAGGGGATTGAACTCTCGACCTCTCCCTTACCAAGGGAGTGCTCTACCACTGAGCTACGGCAGCGTTGGGAACCCGTGTCGCGACTGGCCGCGCCCTCGCGAAACGCGCATGCATGCGCGGCAGGCGGCCTAGTGCAACGCGGGCGGACACTGCCACAAGGCTTGACGGCCGGCAAGCCGCAAAGCCATAGCGAGTGAAGTGCCGCAAATCGTGCCCTCAAAGGCGAATTCAGCCCGGACTTGTCACATGTCGGACCCGCCCAGCAAACCGCACTCGTCAGCACACGCCAAGGGCGCAAAGCCGAATGCCGAGCGGCTGGCGCAGACGCTACGCGCCAACCTGAGGCGCAGGAAGGACGCCGCCCGGAAACTCGCGGACAAGGGCGTGCCGGACGCGGCGGATGAGCCACAGCGCT
This sequence comes from uncultured Hyphomicrobium sp., assembly GCA_964651805.1. Lineage (GTDB taxonomy): Bacteria > Pseudomonadota > Alphaproteobacteria > Rhizobiales > Hyphomicrobiaceae > Hyphomicrobium_B. Next base: position 839,832 of record CAZYXX010000002.1, read on the forward strand.
CGGGCGATTCGGAGAAGGTCTAGTCCGCAGCGCCTCGAAAAAGGTCGTGCGCGGCAGGGTTGCCGCTTGCGGCAATCACCCCGCAACCGCTATTCAGCCGAACCCGGCGGTTGCGCCGGAATCGGCCCAGATGACCACAATCGGCCGGATAGGAACAACCGACCGCGCATGGACAAGATCAAGATCACGGGTGGCAAGCCGCTGCAGGGGAGTATCCCCATTTCAGGCGCCAAGAATGCCGCGCTGCCGCTGCTGATTGCGAGCCTTCTGACCGAGGACAGGCTCACGCTCAAAAACGTGCCGAACCTCGCCGACGTCAACCTGCTCGTGCGCATCCTGCGCAATCACGGGGTCGACCTCGCCGTTGACGGCAAGCGTCAGGGCGCGGGCATGCACCTGGGCGAAACCTTCCATCTGACCGCGCGCGACATCGTCGATACGACGGCGCCATACGAGATGGTGTCGCGTATGCGGGCGAGCTTCTGGGTTCTAGGGCCGCTTGTCGCGCGCATGAGGGAAGCGAAGGTTTCACTGCCGGGCGGCTGCGCCATCGGCACCCGTCCGGTCGATCTTCATCTCGCCGGTCTCAAGGCGCTCGGCGCAGAGATCGAAATCGAGGGCGGCTACGTCATCGCCAAGGCTCCGAAGGGGCTGCGCGGCGCGCACATTGTTTTCCCGAAAGTGTCGGTAGGCGCGACGCACAACGTCTTGCTGGCGGCCGCGCTCGCCAAGGGCGAGACCGTGATCGAGAATGCCGCGCGCGAACCGGAGATCGGCGACGTTGCCATGTGCCTCGCAAAGATGGGCGCGCGAATTGAGGGTATAGGCACGTCGGTTCTTCGCATCCAGGGGCGCGACAAGCTCGAAGGCGCGGTTCATACCGTTTTGCCGGATCGGATCGAGACGGGCACTTTCGCGTTCGCCGTTGCGGCGACGGGCGGTGACGTGACGCTCGAAGGCGCGAAGTTCGCGCACCTAAAAAACGCGCTCGAAGTGTTGGCCGAGACTGGGGCGCAAGTCGACGAGACCGAGAGCGGGGTTCGCGTCCGGCGCAACGGCGGCGCGATCGCGCCTGTGTCCGTCGAGACGCAGCCATTTCCCGGTTTTCCAACCGACCTGCAAGCGCAACTCATGGCGCTGCTCACGCGGGCGGCCGGCACCAGCGTCATCCGCGAGACGATCTTCGAAAACCGGTTCATGCACGTGCAGGAGCTCGCCCGGCTCGGTGCCGATATTCACCTGCACGGCGATACCGCGACGATCAAAGGCGTGAAAGCGTTGAAGGGCGCTCCGGTCATGGCGACGGATCTGAGAGCGTCTGTCTCGCTCGTCATCGCCGGCCTGATGGGGGAAGGGACGACGACGATCAACCGCGTTTACCACCTCGACCGGGGGTTCGAGCAGCTTGAGCAGAAACTCGGGCGTTGCGGTGCGGAGATCGAACGCGTCACGACTGGCTGATAAGCCCATTTGCCCGCGCGCGGTTGCGCGCCGGAGTGGCGCTTTGTATCACTTCAGCGCGCCTGCCGGGCTCGTGCCCATCCCGGACGGCAAGGGAGAATCTCTGGTTCCATGCCGGATCTGAAGCTGATTGCGCTCGACGCGGACGATCTGGCCGTTCTGTCGGCCCATCTTCAGGATGCCGTCGTGCGCGTCGTGGACCTCGCTTATCTGCCGCGCGAGAAGCGTTTTGCGACGATCGCCAACCGGTTCGACTGGGAGGTTGCGCTGGGACCGGCGCCGGGCGTCAATAAAAAAGGGGCGAGCCGTTACCTGCGGCGGCGCACGGGCCTTAGGTTCGAGCGCGTACTTTCCGCCAAGGTTCAGGGAGTGGACCTCAAGGACAAGAAGGCCGTGCTTTCTCTGTTGGCCCTGACATTCACGCCCAAAAATGCGTCGGAGACGCCGGAAGGCGATGTCACGTTGACTTTTTCTGGCGGCGCCGCCATTCGCCTCGAGGTCGAATGCCTTGAAGCAGAGATGAAGGATCTGGGCGCGGCCTGGGCAGCGAAGATTTCGCCCCAGCATCCGGAAGACTAGGGCTGATCACTTATCGAGGGCCGGGTAATCCGGCAAATCCATCATGCCGATGCGGCTCAACAGCCGGGACGACGATTTCGAGCCGCGCTTCCAGGAGCTTCTCGGCCTGAAGCGCGAGGTGTCAGTCGACGTCGACAATGCGGTCGCTGTGATTATCGCCGACGTTCGCGCCAGGGGCGACGCGGCGTTGGTTGAACTGTCGCAGAAATTCGACTCCGTTGATCTGCGGCGCGTGGGGCTTGTGATCAGCGCCCAGGAGGTTGACGAGGCCATCGCGCAATGTTCGAGCGAGGCTCTCGATGCGCTTGCGTTTGCGCGCGACCGGATCGCCGATCATCACAAGCGCCAGCTTCCGGCTGACGATCGCTACCGCGACGCGGCCGGTGTCGAGCTTGGCCATAGATGGACGGCGGTTGAGTCCGTCGGTCTCTACGTACCGGGAGGACTCGCGTCCTATCCCAGTTCGGTGCTGATGAACGCGGTTCCCGCCAATGTGGCGGGTGTGCCGCGCATCGTCATGGTGGTGCCGGCGCCGCGCGGCGAGTTGAACCCGCTGGTGCTCGCCGCCGCCCGCCTCGCCGGTGTCAGTGAGATCTATCGCGTCGGTGGCGCGCAGGCTGTTGCCGCGCTTGCCTACGGCACCGAGACGATCAAGCCCGTCGTCAAAATCGTCGGTCCGGGAAATGCCTATGTCGCCGCCGCCAAGCGGCAGGTGTTCGGAACGGTCGGGATCGATTCCATCGCCGGGCCGTCGGAAGTTCTCGTCATTGCTGACAAGAACAATAACGCCGAATGGATCGCGGCTGATCTTCTGGCTCAGGCCGAGCACGACACGGCAGCGCAGTCGATCCTGATGACGGACGACGAAAAGTTCGCGCAAGACGTGGAAGCGGCCGTTGGCCGCCAGCTCAGTGCGCTGCCGCGCGGTAACGTCGCGGGCGAGAGCTGGAACCAGTTCGGAGCGGTCGTCGTTCTCAACTCGCTCGACGAAGTTCCCGTACTCGCCGATCGCGTTGCCGCCGAGCACCTGGAGATTGCAACCGCGGACGCCGAGGCTCTGGCCGGTCGCATCCGGAATGCGGGAGCTATTTTTATCGGCAACGTTACGCCCGAGGTCATTGGCGATTACGTGTCGGGTTCGAACCACGTCCTGCCCACTGCGCGCAGCGCCAAATTCTCGTCGGGTCTTGGAGTGCTCGATTTCATGAAGCGAACGTCGATCCTGAAACTGGATGCGTCCTCGCTCGCCGCGCTTGCGCCGGCGGCCATGACGCTCGCACGCGCCGAGGGCCTCGAAGGACATCGCCGCTCGGTTGAAATCCGCATCGGGCAATCGGGTTGAACCGCATGGACGCCGCCAATCCGCTGCCCTCGCGCGACCGGCTCATCGAGATCACACTCGATCAGAAGTCGCTTGGGCGGAGCAATCCGAACATCGAGCACGAGCGCGAGGTTGCGATTTTCGACATCATTGATGGTAACGCATTCCGCGTCGATGAAGCAGACGAGGGGCCATACAGGACGAATCTGTCGGTGGTCGAGGACAAGCTGCTATTTTCGGTGACGTCGGAAGCGGGTGCGGAAGTCGCACAGCACTACGTGCCGCTGATACCGCTCAAACGGATAATGAAGGACTACTTCATGATCTGCGAGTCCTACTACGAGGCGGTGCGCAGCGCGCCGCCGGCGCGCATCCAGGCGATCGACGTCAGCCGGCGCAGCCTGCACGACGAGGGCAGCGGCGTGCTGCGCGAAAAGCTCGCGCCGCGCATCGTCGTCGATGAAGATACGGCACGCCGTCTTTTCACACTCGTCTGCTCGCTTCATTGGAAGGGCTAACGGTTCGGCCTGCGGTTCGCTCAGCGCCTGCGGCCGACAAGGTACCAGCCCTGCTGCTGACCGACTCCTTTGATTTCCAGCGTTCCGCGCTCCTGCAGCACGAAATCGTCCTTCAGCGCATCGAAGCAACGAGGGCAGACGAGAATTCGTCCGGGTTCGCTTGCCTGCTCCAGGCGGCTCGCGAGGTTCACGGGATCGCCCCACACGTCGTAGCTGAATTTTTTGGTGCCGATCACTCCGGCCATCATAGGCCCGGAGGCCATGCCGACGCGTAATTTTAAAGTGGTGCCTTCGCTGGCGCTCATGGCATCGGTCGCGGCAATCATGTCGAGGCCCATGGCGGCGAGAGCCGGAGCATGATCGGCGCGCGCGATCGGTACGCCGGAGGCGACCATGTAGGCGTCGCCGATGGTCTTGATCTTCTCGACGCCGTGGCGCTGCGCCAGGGCATCAAAAGCAATCACAAGCTTGTTCAGCAGCGCTACCGTTCGCTCCGGTCCGAGGCGGCGTGCCATGGCCACGAAACCGGTGATGTCCGCGAACATAACAGAGGCGTCCGAAAAGCCGTCGGCGATCGTTTCTCCGGGTGACGCCTTCAGGCGCTCGACGATGCTGTCGGGCAGCACGTTGCGCAGGACCGTCTCGGTCTCGGCCTTGGCCCTCTCGGCTAGGCTGAAGGCATAGTAGACGCAGGCGGCGATGAGGCCAAAGGTCGTCACGGCGCCCTGGATGTAGAGCGAGCGCAGCATGTCGTCGTCCACCCTCAGCAGGGCGACGGAGCGGGGGAAGTTGAACCAAGTGTAAAGGTGCAGAAGCAGCGCCGTCACTACGACGGCGATCACCAGCCAAAGCCGGCGGCGCTCGAAGATCACGAAGGGTGCTGCCGCGGCGACGACGTACTGCAGCGTGTTGCCGCCCGTCCTGCCGAAATAAGCCGCGAAGCCCACCAGCGCCCCGAATTCCGCGATAATGAGCAACAGGCTTCCGGCGACGTCGTTGATGCGGTGCATCAGCGGGACGCAGGCGATGACGACGGCAAGCACGAGGTTGAGCACCACGACAGGCTCCATGGCCGGGTCGCCGGCGGCGGCAAGCTGCAGCGCATAGATGGTATTTGTCGTGGCGACGAGCGCGGCAATGACGTTGACGATCTTCAAGCGCCGTTGCGTGTCGGGGGGGTAACCGGCAATGCCGATGCTGGCGATGCGCCCGAAGAGCCGGCGCACGGGCGCTGCGACGTAGCCAAGCGCTGCAAGCACAGGGCCTAGAGGTCGTCGTGCCTGCTCGCCTCGCCTGAAATTCATGGCGTTGCCCTGGCCGTGCATCTGTCGCGACCTCGAGTGCTAGCCGGCTTTGTCGTCCTTGCCCCCGATGGCGGTCAACGTCTCGATGGTACAGACGACGAGTTGACCGCGCCGTTCGATGGCGCCGTTGGCTTCGAGAAGCCCGAGCGCGGCGTTGACCTTCGGGCGGCTGGCGCCGACCAGAAGTGCCAGCTCGCTCTGTGATATCGGCAGCGGGAACGTGACTTTCGGCGCCTTCAATTCCGGATCCTTCTGGCGGGCCGAGGCCAGGAAGAAACGGGCGAGGCGCGCTTCGATCGGGTGCAGCGCGATGGCTTCGAGCTGCGCGTCGGCATCGCGCAGGCGGCCCGAGAGGAACTTGATCGCCGCTTCCGCCACCGACGGGCGGGAGGCGAGCAGGCGCGAGAACCCACCCTTGGAGAGCATCAGCGTTTCGACACGCGTCACCGCGGTCGCATCCGCTGATCGAGGGCGGCCGTCGAAGACCGCAAGCTCGCCGAAAATCGAAGGCGGCTCCACGTGGGCGAATGACAGTTCGCGGCCGTCCGACGTCAGCACCGAGAGCCGGACGCGGCCCTTGATCATGATGTGCATGTCGGTGCCGGCATCGCCACGGGAGAAAATGTTCTGCCCCGGCTCATAGCTCGAATCGCGCAATTCCTGCGCGATGGCCTGCCGGCTTGCCTCGTCTAGGCCGCCGAAAAGCGGTGTGCGGGCCAAATGATCCGCCGCGTCTGACTTCGCCATGGCTGCCATCAATATTGCTCGGGGACGGGGCTATTCATGCCTTGTTTCGCATGACGCTGCAACGCAGGGTGGGCCTTGCTTTTGGCCGAATGCTTAAGCCAATGTCTGCCGTCCTCCGGCTGAGCCGTCGGTTACCTGGATTACACATGATTACGTCGCTGAAAACCCACCTCCTGCCCGCGTTCGTCCGGGGCGATGCGCCAAGCCGTGAGACGCTACGGCGATCTCTGGCGCGCGACCGGCAGGCCCAGAACGGCGGGATCGAGCGCCCGCGGCTCGTTCTTGCCAGCGCCAGCCCACGGCGCTTGACGCTCCTGGCCCAGGTCGGGGTCGCGCCCGATGCGCTGCGTCCGGCCTCGATCGACGAGAGCGCGAAGCGGGGAGAGATGCCGCGGGCGCATGCGGCCCGGCTTGCGCGCACCAAGGCGGAGGTCGCGCGTGATCAGATTGCCAACGATCCGGACTTGGCCGACGCCTACGTGCTTGCCGCCGACACGGTCGTCTCGATCGGACGCAAGATTCTCATGAAGCCGGAGCACGTCGAGGAGGCGACCGCGTCGCTGCAGTTGCTTTCGGGCCGCACACACAAGGTCCAGACCAGCGTTTGCCTCATCACGCCGGATGATCGGGTGCGAACCAAGATCGTCGATACGCGCGTGCGCTTCCGCTATGTCACGCGCTCGGAGATCGAATCCTACATCGCCTCGCGCGAGTGGCGCGGCAAGGCGGGGGGCTACGCGATCCAGGGACTGGCAGGCTGCTTCGTGCAGCGCATCATCGGTTCCTACACCAACGTTGTCGGCTTGCCGATAACGGAGGTCGTGGGTTTGCTCAGCAGCGAGGGCTTTCCCATCCAATACAACTGGCTGAAGTTTGCCGAGGTCGACCGCGACTGACCGCGGTTGGCGTGTAGACGAGAAGTACCGTGTCTGAAGCTGTCTCAAAGTCCGTGCGGTGTCCGGTATGCAAGGCGCCGGCCGTCGGTGCTTACCGGCCATTCTGCTCGCGCCGGTGCGCCGATATCGATCTCGGGCGCTGGTTTTCAGGTGGCTACGCAATCGCCGGTAGCGAGGATGAAAGCGGCGAGGATGCTGCTCCTCAGGAGCCTTCCCGCGGCAATGGCGAGGACCGCGATTAGGACCTCCTTCAGGGTGTGGGGAAGCGCTTGCATCCGCCCAATCGCCCCCCTATAAGACGCGAACTTCGCTGGGCTATGAGGCCGCGGAGCCAAGCCCAGGTAGCTCAGTTGGTAGAGCATGCGACTGAAAATCGCAGTGTCGCTGGTTCAATTCCGGCCCTGGGCACCATTTCCTCCCGACATTGACTGATGCGCCAAAGATGCGCGACGGGAAGCGGCCATGACGGTCATGATTTCCACGTTCTACAAATTCGTTGCTGTCGACGATTGCGAGGCGCAGCGCGCGGCTATCCAGTCGGCGGCGAGGGCCTGCGGTGTGCTCGGCACCATCCTGATCGCGCCCGAAGGCATCAACGCCACCATCTCGGCGGATACGGACAAGCTTCAATCGTTTTTCGCGTGGTTGCGGAGCGACGCACGCTTTGCGGATCTGGAGGACAAGCGTTCGGTGGCGCAAACGCACCCGTTTGGGCGCCTCAAGGTCAAGGTGAAGCCGGAGATCGTCACCTTCGGTGTGCCCGGTGCCAATCCTTGCGAGGCTACCGGCATTTACGTCGAGCCCGAGGCGTGGAACGCGCTCATCACGGACCCGAATGTGGTCGTTATCGACACGCGCAATGCCTATGAGGTGTCGGTTGGCACGTTCGAGGGCGCGCTTGATCCCGGCACGCGGTCTTTCAGCGAACTTCCTGATTATGTGTCGCGCGCGCTTGCGGGCGATAAGTCGCGACCGGTCGCCATGTTCTGTACTGGCGGCATTCGCTGCGAGAAGGCGACGGCCTATCTGATCGGCCAGGGTTTCAGCAACGTATTCCATCTGCGCGGCGGCATCCTGAACTACCTTGCGAAGATCCCGGCCGGGGACAGCCTTTGGCACGGGGAGTGCTTCGTGTTCGACGATCGCGTGGCGGTCGATCATAACCTGCAGCCGGGCGGCAATACGCGGTGCAGCATTTGCGGCCAGCCGCTCGCCTCAGCAAAAGGCGGAGATGCGAGCACGCCCGTCACTTGCTGCGGCCAGGACGCCGCACTAGCCTGACGCCGGTTATGTGTCGGCGGCCTTGGCAAGGTCTTGCATGGAATTTTCGCGACGACGGTTCCTAGGGGGCGCCGCGACGGCTTGTGTGGTCGCGGCGGGCTGGCCAGTGGTTGTTGAGGCGCCGCGCGAGCCGCAGCCCAAACTGCTTGGCGGCCGCATGCGTCCGGCACCGCGCCTGCCCAAGCTTGAAGACATCGCACGGCTGATGCGCGAGGGACGCTGCGTCTCGGGCGTGCGTCCGCACCGGGTCGGCGGCATCAAGCTCGCGCTCGAGCGGCACGATGTCGGCGGAGGGGTTAAGTTCCTGGTGCACAACTACGGGCACAGCGGCGTTGGCATCACGTTGAGCTGGGGTTGCGCGGCCAAAGTTGTCGAGCATGTTCGAACCGCTGTCGCCGCTCTGCCGGCGACAGCAACCAACAGGATCGCCGTCTTGGGGAGTGGCGTCATCGGCCTCACGTCGGCGCGCGAGTTGCGCTGCGCCTTCCCTTGGGCGGACATCCGCATCTATACTGCGAACTATGACGGTAGCCGTGTCGCGTTCGAGGGTACGTGCTCGTGGGTTGCCGGAGGTCAGATAGAGCCCTCCGTCATCAGCAACGAGTATGAAGGCCATTCGCCCGAGACGCAGATCGGCGTTCTCAATGGCTACATGTCAGCGAGCGTCAGGAAGATTCGCGCCCTGCGCGAGGCAGGCATGTGGGATGCGTACGGGATCGCGCCACGCCTCAATTTCATGCCCATGACGATGATGAACACGGGCTTCGAGCGCGTGAAGCCGACGGAAGATTTCTGGCGACCGGAATATGGCGCGCTTCCGTTCCGTAACCTCAATAACGCGCAGCGGTGCGTCCGAGGGGCGCTCTATCAGACTTGGCTGATGAATCCGCGCATCATGCTGCCTCGGCTCGTGCGTGAGCTTGAGGCCCGTCACGTGACGTTCCACCGCCGAACGTTCGCTTCGGAATTTGACGTTCTGTCGCTTGAGGAGAGCATTATCGTCAATTGCACCGGACTTGGTGCGAGGGCGATCTTCAACGATGCCAATATGAAGCCCATCAAGGGGCAGCTCATGGTGCTGCCGAACCCGTCCGGGCTCGATTATTTCTTTAGCGGCGGGTGCGGACCGCAGCGCTCGGCCTACGTTTTCTGCCGTCAAAACGACGTCGTGCTCGGCGGGTCGTATGAGGAGAACGTCGATAGCGAAGGGGCGACCGAGGCAGAATGCGCCAAGTTCCTCGCCCGGTTGCGGCTTTTGTTCGTCGAAGACCCCCTCAAATGCGGCCCCTACGTCGAAAGTTACCGCGCCGAGAGCTGAAGTGGCCGCCCTCAGCGATTCAAGTCAGACTTGATTTACGATAAATGCAGGCGGATGGCGCTTCGTAACTGACGGGTGGTGCCGGCAGGGGTATCGCTTGAAGTTCGAGTTAAGCGGAGGAAGCGGGATGGCTCGGCAGCCGGCTGGCGGCGTTGATTTGTGTGCGGGGCACGGCGCCGCGCAGCGCCGTGCGCGATGGCGTATTCTTACGGCTATTGCTCTTTCCGCTTTCGCGGCCTCGCCCACGTTGGCGCGGGAGAGTGCGCCGGTCCCGGAATCGTTTGGCGGCGGTTCGCTCCCAATCGCATTCGAGTCTTCCCTGCCGCTCGCCTTTTCCGCGGACGACCAGATCGTCGTAGAGGGAACTGTCGAGGGTGATCGTCCGGTGCGGGTGTCCTTGCGCGTGGACGACGATCAGTCGTTCGATGACGCGAGTCGCTTCGGTGAGACGCGAACGCTGCCGCCCGGTTCCTTCCGTTTTTGGATTGGCGTCAGCGGATTGAAGGTGCGTACAGGACGAACGCTGGATGAGAACAACCTTCGTCGCGTGATCTTCAGCGCCCTCGATGACGCCACGGCGGTCAAGGTAAGCCGTTTCGTCAGGGTGAAAGCGAAGCCCCTGCCAGGCGGTGCGGTTGGCTATTCGCTGGGTGAGAATAACGCACCGATGTTTCCCGGTTTCGAGCGCATCGCGCCGGGAGACCGCCGTGTCGAGGGTGCCGTGACCGCCACGCGCCGAATTGCGCCCGATCCCCTTATCGCCAACGGCTTTACGGGCATTGAGCGATTGAAGCTCGCTGCCCCGGCGGGACGTGCCCGGGTTACGCTTTGGCTCGAAGACCCGGGTGAGTGGGACTATCTCCCGCATCCGAGCGCGCGACACATTCGCATCAACGGCAAGGATTTCTTCAAGGAAGAGATCGGCTTCCAGGATTGGATTTCGCGGCGCTATTTGCGTCTTGCGAATGTCGAGAACGGTCCGGCCGACGATGCGTGGGTGGCTTACGGCCGGCACCGCGGCGATGCTCAGTCGGGCGACGTTGATATCGGAAGCGATGGACTGACGATTGAGGTGATCGGCGTTCGACCGCAATTGCGCCACCTTGCGGCGGTGCTGATCGAGCCGGCCGGCCAGACGGCGGCGTTGGAAGTGGTGCAGGCGTGGCGCGCGGACTGGTACCGCTCCAGGTATCCGGTCGTGCAAGCGACGGCGACGGACGATCAGCCGGCGACGCCAGTCGTCATCGAAGGTAGCGGCCAGCGTGTCGTGGACGCCATCAAGTCGGCGGTCGCGCCGGGGACCGGCGTAAGGGTTCGGTTGGCAGTTACGTCGTCGAAGACCGTGAAGCCGAGCGTGACACTTGTGGCCCCTGAGCGAGACGGCGTTCGCCTGTCGGCACGGGCGTGGGCGGGCGAACGCAAGCTCGAACGCGTTACGCCATCCGGCAATCTTTTGGCAATCAACGACGATCGTCTTGTCGCCGACATTGGGCAATTGCCGCTCTCGGCTGATGAGCCGCGCGCTTACGAAATCTGGGTCGAAGCGCCGGAGGCTGCTGCACCAGGGCTCTATCAAGGCGCGCTGAAGATCGAGGCGGATGGCGCGGTAACGGAAGTGCCGCTCACGATCGAGGTCCTTGCGGTGACGCTACCGCAAGCCGCCAAGCCGGCCGGGTTCTATCTGGATGCGGCGCCGGAGTTCAATTGGTTCGGGGCCTTGCGGGCGCGTCGTGACGAGCAGATCGCGTGCGACTTCGCTGTGATGCGCGGCTTCGGTCTTACAAGCATAGCGCCACCCGCGTCGCTCCCCTGGCCGCGCAACTTCCAAGCGTTTGTCAGCGACATGCGGGTTGCGGCGCAGAGCGGCATCGCCCCGGGCTGGCTCATTTATGACACCGCTCAGAAGCTTGTGGGCCTTCATGGTGCCGGCGGCACCGCCGACCTTCTCGCCAATGTCGAAAAAGCGCTCGCGATAAACAAAGTACCGGCGCCGCTTTGGAACGTCGTGGAAGGGCCAGGCGCTTTTACAGACCGCGCTAAAGAGCTGGTCGGAGCGCTGCGTGCACGCGTACCCGAAATGAAATTGGCGGCGCATCTCAATAGTGCCGGCGACGAACCGATGGCACAGCTCTACGACACCATCATCATCAATCCCGGCTTCGGAATCGACGCGAACAGAATCGAAAACCTCGTGAAGGACGGACGCGAGGTCTGGCTGCATAACACCGATCGTCCGCGCGTCACGGCGGGCCTCTGGCTTTGGGGAACGGGTGCGAAACGCTACGTGGAGTGGCACGGTCGGCATCCCGTTGCCGATCCGTTCGATCCGCTCGATGGCCGCGAGGCCGACGTGCACATGATCTATCCGAGCGCGACGCCGTGTCCCGCACAGCCCGATATCAACCGCAAACTTTTGCGCGCGGCGGAAGGAATCGTCGATCAGCGATGGCTGTTGTGGCTCGATGGACAGTCGTCACCGGAAGCAAAGGTGCTTGTGAGTGAAATGAAGGAGCGGCCCGGCCCTGTGTGGGCGGACGCCGCAATGCTGAGCGGCGGCGAACTCGATGCCTTGCGGGCGCGTATCATGTCGCTTGTCGCACATGCAAAATAGGCGAAGGGCGCCCGTGATAGCGCGCATAATTTAGCCAACTCTGACGGAGACTTGGCGACTTTATTGGCGGCGCAGCATCATTCGCAAGACCTATTGACGCCTTCGGTGCCCGTCTGCATGTTCCGCGCACTTCTCCGCGTTCAGAGATCTGGCCCAGTCCGGCGCTGAAGGAGCAATCGCCCCGGCATCACAGGCATTGAGGATCGCAGCTCCGCAGAACCAGTCATTCAAATGTTTTGCGCGCCATCTCCGGCAGTCGGGCATGGCGCGCGGGCAATCTCAACGAGCCTCGCTCATGCGCAGGTTCGCATTCGTGCCGACATCGTCGGCAACCGAAGCACATTGTTGGCGTGAACGCCGATCCGCGTAAGAATCACGCGGACGCGGGCGCGGCAATTCCTATTGAAACCTTTGTCTCAAAGAGAGCTTGCAGATGACCAGCCTGTTTCGAATCCTCGTCGCCGATCCGATTCACGAGGATGCCCGGAAGGTGTTCGCGGCATATCCCAACATCCAGGTCGATGTCGCAACCGGCCTCGACGAAGCGGGGCTCGTTGCGAAGATCGTCGACTATGACGGCATCATCGTTCGCTCCAAGTCGCGCGTCACCAAGCCGATCATCGCGGCGGGGAATCAGCTGAAGGTCATCGGGCGTGCCGGCATCGGCGTCGACAACATCGATGTGAACGCGGCTACCGAGCGTGGCATCGTCGTCTTCAATACGCCGGATGCCAATGCCACGACGACGGCGGAACTGACGATCGCGCACATCCTTTCTCTCAGCCGGCATTTGCCGCGTGCGGACCGCTCGGTGCGTGCTGGCGAATGGACGCCCACGAAGTTCGTTGGAACGGAACTTTCGGGCAAGACCATCGGTGTCGTTGGCTTCGGCACGATCGGTCGGCTTGTCGCGGAGCGCTGCGCCGCGCTGAAAATGCGCGTGGTCGCCTTCGATCCGTTCGTCACGCCAGAGATCATGAACCAGCATGGAGCGGAGCAAATAGCTCTCGAGCCCTTGCTTGCATCGTCGGACTACATAACCTTCCACTGTCCGCTCAACGACAAGACACGCAATCTTCTCGATGCCGCCCGTATCGCGACAATGAAGCCCGGTGTGCGTGTCATCAACTGCGCGCGTGGCGGGATCATCGACGAGGCGGCGCTGCTGGAAGCGTTGAAATCGGGTCACGTCGCGGGTGCCGCGCTCGACGTTTTTGTGAAGGAACCTCCGGTTGGCTCGCCGCTGCTGCAACTCGACAATGTCGAGCTTACTCCGCATCTGGGCGCGTCCACGGAGGAAGCGCAGCAGGCCGTTGCCGTGCGGATCGCGGAGGATATCGCCAAGTTTCTTACCGCCGGGGAAGCGCAGACGGCCGTCAACCTGCCGCGCATTTCTTCCGAGCAGCTCGGTCAGTCGCGTCCATATCAATCGCTGGCTCTTGCGCTCGGCAGGCTCGCCGGTGCGCTGAGCGATGGACCCGTGACGGAACTCGTCGTGCGGCTGTTCGGCCGCGTGGGTGAACTCGACGCCCGCCCTGTGGTTTCGGAGGCGACGGTCGGCCTCCTCGGAAACTGGATCGCGGACCGCTTGAACCGCGTCAACGCGGGCCATCTCGCCAAGGCGCACGGCATCGAGATCAGGGTATCGTCGTCCGACCAGGGCCGCGACTATCTCTCCCTGGTGGAAGTGAGCGCGGTATCGGGCGGCAAGGCGACGACGGTTGCCGGCACGCTGCTCGGCGGCCGTCTGCCGCGATTGGTTCGCATTGACGACTATCACGTCGAAGCCGTGCCGCAGGGCAACTTCCTCTTTACGCGCCATCACGACAAGCCGGGCGTCATCGGCGCGCTTGGAAACATTCTCGGACGCGAGAATATCAACATCTCCAACATGAGCGTCGGCATCGACGGCGGCGACAGTGCGGTTGCGCTGATCAACGTTTCCGAGCTTCCAAGCGAGGGTGTGCTAAAGGAGATCCGGGCGTTGACGCCCATCATCAAGGCGGTGGAGTTCAAGTTGTGAATGCGCGCTTCGATTGCGTCTGCTTCGATTTCGACAGCACGCTCTCGCGACTTGAGGGCATCGACGAACTGGCATTGCGCGCGGGCGTGACGGACGAAATCGCGCCGCTCACGGCAGCAGCGATGGACGGCACGCTGGCGATCGATGAAATCTACGGGCGCCGTCTTGAAATCGTGCGGCCGGATCGGGCTGCAATCGCGTGGCTATCGGCGCGCTACATCGAAGAAAAGATTACGGGCGCCTTCGAGACCATCGCCGCACTGCAAGAGGCGAATGTGCCGGTTCACATTGTCAGCGGTGGTCTGCGCGAAGCCATCCTGCCGTTTGCAGCGGAAGCGGGAATCGCAACCAACCGCGTTCACGCCGTCGATATCGTGTTCGCGCCGGACGGCAGCTATCGCGATTTCGACCAGTCGTCGCCCTTGACGCGGCCGGACGGCAAGGCGGTGGTCTGCAGCACGCTCGGGGCGGGTCACAAGGCTCTCGCCATGGTCGGCGACGGTGTGACCGACGTGGCGGCGCGCCGGGCCGGTGCCTACGTCATCGGCTTTGGCGGCGTCTGCGCGCGCGAAGCCGTTCGAGCCGCGGCGGATGTCTTCGTCGAATCGCCGGACTTGAGGTCCGTTCTCGACGTTCTGATCGGCGGGGAAGCCGCCGCGCTTTCATCGCGTTCACGATAGTTTACTTGCCTTCAATGTTATGCGGCGACGCGCCGCGCGAGGTCTAGAAATGACGGAAAGTTCCAAACCAAACCTTCGCCCGACAAACCCAAGCTTCTCATCAGGCCCGTGTGCGAAACGACCGGGATGGTCGCCTGCGGTCCTCGAAGGTGCCTTTGTTGGTCGCTCGCATCGCGCCAAGGAAGGCAAGCGTCTGTTGAAGCTCGCGATCGATGAAACGCGAGCGATGCTCGGTTTGCCCGATGATTTCCGTCTTGCAATTGTCCCGGGGTCGGATACGGGCGCTTTCGAGATGGCGCTGTGGTCGATGCTTGGCGCGCGGGGCGTCGACATTCTCGCCTGGGAGAGTTTCGGCAAGGGCTGGGTGACGGATGTCGTCCAGCAGCTGCGCCTCGAAGACGTGCGCGTCCTGGAAGCCGGCTATGGCGAGCTGCCCGATCTCTCCAAGGTCGATTTCAAGCGCGACGTGATCTTCACCTGGAACGGCACGACGTCGGGCGTGCGCGTACCGGATTCGGACTGGATTTCTGCTGACCGTGAGGGACTGACATTGGTCGACGCGACATCGGCCATCTTCGCGCAGCCGATCGACTGGGCGAAGGCCGATGTCGTCACTTATTCCTGGCAGAAGGTTCTGGGCGGGGAGGCCGCGCACGGCGTCATCATCCTCAGCCCGCGTGCTGTGGCGCGTCTTGAAAGCCATACACCGGCTTGGCCGCTGCCCAAGCTGTTCCGCTTGATGAAGAAGGGTAAGCTCGACGAAGCCGTCTTCAAGGGCGAGACGATCAACACGCCATCCATGCTGTGTGTCGCCGACTATCTCGATGCGTTGACGTGGGCAAAAGGTGTCGGCGGCCTGGAAGGCCTGATGGCGCGCGCCGACGCCAATGCCGCCGTCATCCACAATTGGGTCGCGCGCACGCCGTGGGTGGAGAATCTAGCCGTCGATCCCGCGACGCGCTCGAATACGTCGATTTGCCTGCGCATTACGGATCCGGTTGTCGCGCACGCGCCGCTTGAAGCGCAGGCGAGCTTCGTCAAGGAGATTGTGGCGCTGCTTGAGAAGGAAAAGGTCGCCTACGATATCGCCTACTACCGCGACGCGCCGCCGGGCTTGCGGATATGGGCGGGCGCGACGGTCGAAGCGGCGGATATCGAAGCGCTGCTTCCCTGGCTGGAATGGGCCTTCGACAACGCGCTGGTTCGTCGCGAGGCAAGTGGCCAATAGAACGATGTCCTGCGGGGAGCAAGAAGCGCTCTGGTCGTTGCGGCCTGGGCCGACGATCTGGCAGTGTCGTCGGCGAGACCATATCGCTTTGAACCGGAGACCTTGAAAATGGCATCGCCTTCGTTCGTTCTTAGCCGGCGCGCCGTCATGGGTTGCGGAGCTGCCGCCCTTGCGGCGCCGATGATGCCGGGTCTTGCAGCTCCGGCTCTGGCACGTGCACCGCTCGCCAGAACGCAGCCGCCGGCTTTCTTCCGGCAGAAATTCGGCACGGCGGAATTGACCGTCGTATCGGACGGAACGTTGCCCGTGGGCGAAGCTTCCAAGGTGTTCATCGGAAGCGAAGCCGTCGGTGTCGACGATTTGATAAGAGCGAATTTTCTATCGCCCGAGAATGTGCGCCTACAGCAGAACCTTCTCGTTCTCAACACCGGCGAGAAACTCGTGCTGTTCGATTCCGGCATGGGCACGAGCAAGCTCTTCGGGCCGACGACAGGTCGGCTCCTCGCCAATCTGAAGGCGGCCGGGCTCGATCCGAAGGACTTTGATGCCGTCGTATGCTCGCACGCGCATGTCGATCATATTGGCGGCCTGGTCGCGGCGGACGGCACGCCCGTGTTTCCGAACGCGCAGATCTATATCGATCAGTCGGACTTCGAGTTCTGGACGGACGAGGCGAAGCTCGAGGGTGCGGCCAAGCCGTTCGTAGAGGTGTCGCGGGCGCAGTTGCTGCCGCTGCGTGACCGGCTCGTTTTCTTCAAGGATGGACAAGAGGTATTGCCTGGCGTTCAGGCCATGGCGGCGCCGGGTCACACGGTTGGCCACACCTGCTTCGTTGTGACATCGGGAGATCAATCGATATGCGTGCTGGCGGACATCGCGCACCACCACATCGCGCTGGTTGAGAAGCCGCGCATCGAATTCGCCTACGATACCGATGCCAAGCAGGCCGTGGCGTCCCGCCTGCGCGTGTTGGATATGCTGGTGACCAACCGCATGCCGGCCATTGCCTTCCACTTCCCCTGGCCCGGCATCGGCCATTTCGTTAAGGCCGGTGACGGCTTCCGCTACATTCCGGCGGCGGTCGAGTTTAATTGAGCATGATGGCCGCACGCGCCGTCGCTTGCGGTGTTGCGTGCGGTGGTCCATATCTCGTTTCACGCAAATCGGCACCGGGCCAATGACGATACTGATCGACAACCGCGGCGACAAAGAGCATCGCGGACTGCGCCATCCTGAGAAGGCGGGCCGTCCGGATACTCCGCTCGTTCCCAAGCCGGCCTGGATCCGCGTGAAAGCCGGCGGTTCTCCGCAATACGCCGAGACGCTCAACGTCGTGCGTGAGCACGGTTTGCACACCGTTTGTCAGGAAGCAGCGTGCCCCAACATCGGCGAGTGCTGGAGCAAGCGTCACGCGACCATGATGATCATGGGCGATACCTGCACGCGCGCCTGCTCGTTCTGCAATGTTAGGACGGGTAAGCCCGGTCCGCTCGATGTGGGTGAGACTGAGCGCGTCGCGCAAGCGGTAGCCAAACTGGCGCTCGATCACGTCGTCATCACGTCGGTTGATCGCGATGATCTTGACGACGGTGGTGCCGCTCATTTCGCGCAGGTGATCACAGCGGTTCGACGGTCGACCCCCGGCACGACCATCGAAGTTCTGACGCCGGATTTCCTGCGCAAGCCGGGAGCGCTGGAGGTCGTGGTTGCCGCCCGCCCGGACGTGTTCAATCACAACCTTGAAACGGTTCCCGGTCTCTATCCGGCGATCCGACCCGGCGCGCGTTACTTTCACTCGCTGCGCCTTCTGCAGCAGGTGAAGGAGATCGACCGCACGATGTTCACCAAGTCCGGCATCATGGTGGGGCTTGGCGAGACGCGCGAACAGGTCCTGCAGGTGATGGACGACATGCGCTCGGCCAACATCGACTTCATCACCATCGGCCAGTACATGCAGCCGACGCGCAAGCACGCTGCGATCGACCGCTATGTGACGCCTGAAGAGTTCGCGGCTTACGAGAAGGCCGCACGCGCCAAAGGGTTCCTGCAGGTCGCGGCAAGTCCGCTGACACGCTCGTCCTATCATGCGGGCGATGATTTCGCGCGCCTGCGTGAAGCCCGCCGGGCTCTGCAGGCGCGCGAGGGATCGTCAGTCAGGTAGCCCGAAGGCGACCACGGCTCCACCCTGCCGGAAGCCCCATATCTGGCTGCCGCCGGCGGCGACCGCAAGATATTCCTTGCCATCGAGTTCGTAGGCGATGGGCGGCGCATTGACACCGGCGCCGCAGTTGAACTGCCAGAGGCGTTCTCCTGTTTCGGCATCGAATGCAGAGAATTCACCCGTGCCTTCGCCCGTCAGTACCAGACCGCCGGCGGTGGCGAGCACGCCACCGATGAGCGGCTTTTCTGTTTTCGTCTGCCAGACGATCTTGCCGGAATTGTTGAGGTCGAGCGCCGACAGAATGCCCCAATGCGGTTCCTTCAGCGGCTCCAACGCGTAGTAGACCACCTCAGGTTTATCGGATGTGGCCGGAATGATCTTGCGGCGATAGACGAACGGCATGTGCGAGGCGGCGACATAGACGCGCCCAGTCGCGGGGTCGAAGGATGTCGGCGACCAGTTGGCGCCGCCGGCCGCGCCGGGCGTGATGCGCGTGCCCTCGTCGCTCGGCGCCGCGAACATGTTCTCCTGCGGAACGAAGGGCTCGGATTTGTAGAGCAGCTTGCCGTCGCGGCGATCGTGGACGAAGTACCATCCGATCTTGCCCGCTTCTCCGACAGCCGGAATGGTCTTGCCGTCGATCGTCAGGTCGAACAGTGTCGGTGGGCTTGCCACGTCGTAGCCCCACATATCGTGCGGAACCTGCTGATAGTGCCAGACGAGCTTGCCGGTCGCCGCCTCAAGCGCGACGAGAGACACGGTGTAGAGGTTGTCTCCGGGGCGGCTGTCGCCGGCCGATTGCGGTGAGGGATTGCCGATACCGAAATAGATGTGACCGCGTTCGACATCGAGTGCGGGCGAGTGCCAGACCGAGCCGCCGCCGTATCGCCAGGCGTCGGGGTGTTTTGGCGCTTCCGCCTTTTCGGCGGCGATGTCGCGGTCCAGTTTCGCGCCGTAGGCAGTCTCGGAAACGAAATCGCCTTCCCATCCCGGCTGTGTGGTGTCGAACTGCCAGACCTGTTTGCCGGTCTCGGCGTCATAAGCGGCGATGAAGCCGGGGCGACCGTAGCGGCCGGCGAAGCCGATGACGGCGCCAAGCGGCGCGCCGGGGCGGTCAGCGTCCAGGTGCAAGCCGTAGCCGACTCCGGTAATGCCGATGATGACCTTTCCATCGTGCACAAGCGGCGCAATGGAGGCGCCGGCTCCGGTGGAGCCGGTCATTTCAGATTTCGCGAGCTTGTCGCTGGGATCGATCTGCTGTGTTTGCTCGGTCGGGCCGCCGCCGGCTTCCGCAAGCGCGATGTCCCAAACCTTCGCGCCGGTTTTCTGGTCGAGTGCTACGAGGTGAGCGTCGACGGTTCCGATGAAGACCTTGCCGTAACCGAGAGAAACACCGCGGTTTGCCGGGCCGCAGCATAGCTTTTGTGTTGAGCGCTTGTGCTCGTAGCGCCAGAGCTCGCGTCCTGTACGAGCGTCGAGTGCAACGACGTGAGAGAACGGCAGCGACAGGTACATGACGCCATCAGCGACAAGAGGCGTCGTCGAAAATGTTGCCGCCGAGCCGGTCTGATAGATCCACTTTGGAACGAGCTTCTTGACGTTCGTCTTGTCGATGGACTTGAGCGGAGAGAAACGTTGGTTGGTGTAGTCGCGGCCGTGGAGCAGCCAATTCGCGGCGTCGCCGTTCGCCGCTTTCAGGCGGGTGTCATCTATATCACCGGCGAGTGCCGGTGTTGCGATGGTGATTAGTGCAAGCAGGGTCGCTTGTGAGCGCCACATTCGCATTTCGGTTCTCTCCCCTAGGCCATTGCCGCTGCCTTATTGGCAGGTCGTGGGCCCGTCGCCGAGAAGCCCGCTAGCCGGATAACGCCGATTTTACCGAGCTTGACCGCAGCGGATTGAACAATTGGGGAACGATGTTTTTCAGCTAGTGTCCGCCCCCTACTTTGGTTGGAGGGCGAGCATGGACACATCGCAAGCAGGCCGACGCTGTCCATCGAACGAAGACAGCGTCGGCCGAGTGCGAGACGTTCTTCAGGGCATGACGGAGATCGGTCAGTTCGCTACATCGAGAACGATGCGATAGCGCGCCTTGCCGTCCACCAGATGCTGGATCGCGTCGTTCACCTTGGACAACGGGAAGTGCTCGGTCTGTGGCGCGATTTTGTGACGGGCGGCAAAGTCAAGCATCCGCGCGGATGTCGTCGGCGCGCCGTTGGGTGAGCCTGATATGCTGTTCTGACCCATGATGATGGGAAACGCTGCAACCGGAATGGGCTCCAAGACCGCTCCGACCACGTGGAGGCGTCCCTTCGGACGCAACGTTGCAATCATCGCCGGCCAGTTCAACGGCACATTGACCGTGACCAGCAGCAAGTCGAGCGTGCCGGCGATCTTCTTCAAATCTTCGTCGCGGCGCGTGTTGACGACGTTGTGCGCCCCGAAGCCGCGCGCCTCATCGGCTTTGGCGTCGGTTGACGTGAATGCCGTCACCTCGCAGCCCCAGGCATTGGCAAATTTCAGCGCCATGTGGCCAAGTCCGCCGATGCCGACCACACCAACCCGATCCGTCGGCCTGACGTCGAAGGCGCGGAAGGGCGTGAAGACCGTCACGCCGCCGCACATCAGCGGACCGGCTTCTCTGTGATCGACGCCTTCCGGAATCGGGATCACCCATGGCCATTGGGCGCGGACCTTGTCGGCGAAGCCGCCAAAGCGGCCGACGATCGTCGGCTGGTTCTGAGGACACAGATTCTGATCGCCGCCGAGGCACTGCTGGCAGTGCATGCAACTGGACGCCGCCCAGCCGACGCCGACGCGCTGCCCGACCTTCAATCCCTTGGCGCCCGTGCCGAGCGCTGAGACTCGGCCTATGACCTCGTGACCTGGCACGACCGGATACGTCGAAAAGCCCCACTCGTTGTTCATCACCGAGAGGTCGGAGTGGCAGATGCCGCAGGTCTCGACCGCAATTTCAACATCGTCAGGCGCGAGCGGGCCCGGGTCGTATTCGAAAGGTTCAAGCGGCCGGTTGGGAGCTGTTGTGGCCCAGGCTTTGATCGTCATGGGATGGCCTCCGGTTGTCGGTGTACGGAGTTTGACTAGGGAAATCGAAATTGCGTGGAGCGGCGTCGGCGCGCCGTCTCGTCATGTGTCGTCTGAGCCGGCTTTCTTCAAGGTCGCGCCGGCCTCCTTGAATTTCATGAGATGGGCATCTTCGGCGGAGCCCTTTATTTCTGCGACAACGCCAAAGGTCAGCGGTTCGTCCTGGGCGTAGCGCTTGCCAAGTTGATAGGCGATCTCCGCGCGCGCCGTCTCGACACCGAGATAAAACGCGTGGGCGGCGTCGTTGCCGAGATCCAAATGGGCAAAGAGCTTGAAGGGATCGTCGGACACGTGATGTCCGTCGCGATTGTAGATGTGGATGCCGTCACTCGATACTTCGATGCGATAGTTCTTGTCGCGGATCTGGGCGGCGAGGGCTGCGATCTCGTCCGGCGTTGACGAGAAGCCCTGCCGTGTGCGCAGCGCCATCAATCCCTCGCCGAAGCCCTGTGGCAGCGAGTTCTCGTGCTTGGCGGCGAAATACTCGCGCCGTGCTCTGTCGAACTCGCGAATGGCGGTGCGGCAATGGTGGCTCACCTGCACGGCGAGGACGGCAGTGATGTTCAATTCCGAGCAAAGACCCATGAGTAATGCGTTGACGCCTGTGGTATCGGCGTCCGTCAGTTCGGTGACATTGCCGATCCCCATCAGGATCGGTACGTCAGGCCGGCGCGTCCGCAGATCGAAATAGCGGGCGATGGAGGCGGCAAAGCCATAATGGATCGGGTCCAAAATCGGATCGGCATAGAACGGCTTGCCTTTCGCGATCATGATGTCGATGGCGCGGTCGAGCGACGCCGCGTCAGCGGCGCCTGCGGAAACGAGCACAGGCACGGCTGGACCTTCGTCCGCGATGCCAATTGTCTTTTCGGACAGGCTCAGCAGATAGTCGGCGCCCGCGCGGGTTGCTCGTGACAGTTCCTCGGCATTGAAGGAGTCGACGCTCACCTTCGCTCCGTCGGCGTTGAGTGCGGCGATTGCCGTCTCCAAGTGGGGGAACGGGCTGTCCGGAAGGCAGCCGAGATCTATGACGTCGGCGCCGTCAGCGCGCAGCAGGCGCGAGCGCGCGACGATCTGGTCGACGGAGAGAAGCGTCGCATCGACAATCTCGGCGAAGATCGTGACGTTGTGTTGTGAAAGGTCGAGCTTCTTCTTGGCGCCACCAAGGTATTGCGGCAGGTCGGCGACCTCGTCGGGTCCACGCTCGAAGCGGGTGCCGAAGAAATCCGACAATCGGTCGATGTCGCCGCGAAAGCGGCCAGGCATTACGACGCGGTCCACGCCGTTCGGCAACTTCAGACGCCGCTCGACGATGTCGGTCGTCATCAAGGCCGCAACCTTCACGCCGATATTGGCAACGACGGGCTCGAGCGCCTCGCTTGCGACCTCGTCGGCGACGCGCTGAACCCGGGGCTCCGCCAGCGACCCGGTTACGAGCACGACACGTTCTGCCATCAACACATCACTCCATTGCCGGATCGCCGTCGAAAATGCGCGTCGGGTTGTCGGGGCGCAAGCCCATCTGGCGCATCGTGGCGGCTGCAGAGGCGCTTTCGCTGAGTTGAGATGAGGGATGGTTAAGCGCCGGGCGCGACAATGCTATGGCGCCCGCTTCGTTGCAACGGCGCCAAGCACATTCAACGTGCGGAGCGTTTCGGCCGCCCGGATCGCCGGTCGGGCGACCGCGCCTCGCTATCAATCAACGCCCGTTTGCGCTCGACGCCCCAACGGTAGCCCGAGAGCGAGCCGTCACTGCGCACGACGCGGTGACAAGGAATGGCGACGGCGATGTGGTTGGCCGCGATTGCCGAGGCTACGGCGCGAACGGCTGTCGGCATGCCGATGCGCTCTGCGATCTCGGTATAGCTAACGGTCGCGCCCGCAGGAATTTTGCGCAGCGTTTGCCAGACGCGATGCTGGAATACGGTGCCGCGGATATCGAGCGGTAGATCAAAGTCCGTGCCGGGAGCCTCGATGAGGCCCACGACCTTGGCGACTACGTTCTCGAAGGCAGGGTCGCCGCCGATCAGCGCCGCTTTTGGAAATCGTTCCTCCAGTTCGTGCACCAGTGCTTCAGGATCATCGCCCAGCAGGATGGCCGTAATACCCTTGCCGCTCGCCGCGACGAGGATCGAGCCGAGGGCGCATTCCGCGACCGCAAAGCGCATCTCGGCATCGCTTCCCCCCGAGCGGAATTGCGACGGGCTCATGCCGAGTACGTCGGACGCACGGGCATAGAAGCGGGCGCTGGAGTTGAAGCCTGAATCGTGGATGGCAGCCGTCACCGTTTCGTTCCTTTTAAGATTTGTCCGCACCTTCTTGTGACGGTGTGCGTTCGCATAGGCTTTTGGCGTTACGCCCGTCACGGCTTTGAAGACCCGGTGGAAGTGGTAGGGGCTCATGTGTGCGCTGCGCGCGAGCGCTTCGAGGTTCGGCGGCTCCTCGGCCGTCTCGAAAGTCCGGCAGGCTGCGGCCACCTTGTCGGCGTAGCGCTCGTACAGCGAGGGCTCGGTCGGCTTGCAGCGTTTGCATGGGCGATATCCTGCCCTTTCGGCATCCCGGCAGGATGCATGAAAGGCGACGTTTTCGCGCTTCGGGCGCCGCGCCGGGCATGAGGGGCGGCAATAGACGCCTGTGGTTGCTACTGAATAGTAGAACGTGCCATCGAGGCGGCGATCGTGCGCCTTAACGGCATTCCAATAGCGCTCATCCTGCGCGTTGCTTGGCGAGTGCGGCTTTTTTGGTTTTTCGATCACGTGCATCATTGAAACTGCGTTCTTGAGGAATGCAATCGTAAGATATAAGCGATGGCCGGGGTGCTCGCACCTCGATCCTTGCTTTCAAAACTTGTCATGATGCGTGCGGATGACGGCTCCTTCACACTGGCGAGCCGCACCCTTCGCGGTTCCAGGCGGGCGCGTGGTGCCGTTTATTCAGGTTGTCATCGTCAAGATATCTGCGGTGGTGTTCTCGGCGGCAATACCTGTCCGCCCTTGAATCGTTTTGCGATGCGACGCTTGGTGTATTGCCATGTCGTTTCGGGTACGATGCGGAGCTTGCTCAAGCCCTCGTCGGCGGCGCGGATCGCCTCCTCCGGCGTATCTGCTTCGCTGATCACGTATGCGATGCGGTCCTCGTAGGTGCCGGCGGGTCCCCTGCGATGGAACCACTGCGGGAACATGCCTACCGCAGCCACGCCTTTCACGCGCGCGGCGTCCTCCCGCCCGGTTACAGCATATACGGAGCATCCGTCGCGCAGCAGGTGGCGAACGGCGCTCGCGCGCGAAAACTTCGGTGTCAAGTCATAGGGTAGGCCGGTCGCGAAGCGAATGCACGCGTCGATAAGGTCAACGCCCTTCGCACGACGGACATTTTCAGGTCCTATGGCGCCGGCCAGGCGAGGGTTGATCTCGATAAGGTGAGCACCGCGCGGGGAGTGCCGCAACTCCACATGGGCGGGTCCGCGCGTGTAACCGGCTGCGGCGACGGCACGTTCGGCGTGCCGTGCGACTTCGTCGCAAACGCCAGCGCTATCGGTCGCAGGAAAGTCATGGCCAATCGGAATTGATGCCGGCGGAGGGCTCATCAATTTGCGACGAACACCAAGCGATGCCCCATCAAAAATCTCGACTCCGAATTGCGGGCCGTCGATGTATTCCTCGACCACGACTCCCAGCCTCCGGCATTCCTTGGAGCGGTCGATCAAGTGCTCCACGTGGCTTTGGGCTTCTTCGGGGGTGTGGCATACCTTGACGCCGACGGCGCCGGAGGAAAGGCGCGGCTTCACAACGACCGTTCCGGCCAGACCGCGCGCTATGTCGTAACCTTGCTGACCAGAGTGCGCCAAACCGAACCCGACGTTGCGGATGCCAGCGCGCGCAAGCGTATCTCGTGCGAGAAACTTGTCACAGCATGCACCGACCGCCTCGGGGTCTGCGTGTGGAAGCCCCAGGGCCTTCGCCGTGCGCGCTACCAGTTCGGCGCGAATGCTGAGCGAAGACCAGACGCCGGCGACGCGAGCAACGCCTGCATCGCGGAGAGCGCGCTCGATGGACGTCACGCTCATGTCGTCGGCGCGGACGTGACGATAAGCCGTCAGCGTCGGGTAACGCTCGGGGTGCTCAGTTACAAGAACAGGCTCGAACCCGAGGTCGACCGCGCGATCGAAAAACAGTTCGCCGGTGCCGGTTGGAGCGGAGTCTAGAAGTAAGACGACTTTCTTTTCGTGTGCGACGGCCATCGTTTTTTCCTCCCGCCCTCGCGTGCACGTCGCCGCCTCCGTACTGTCAGGGCCGCGTTCTGGGGTCGCGCGATTCTATGGGACGATCAGGAACTTTGTCGATGCTCGGGTGTTTAAAAACATAGTGCGAGGGACGGTATTTGGATGCGTCGATATGTACGAACTTATTCTGATTGCGTGCAGTCTTGTGCAAGGTGCCCAGTGCCGCGAGCTGCCGGCAATCGCAATAGAAGATGGCGTTACTGCAATATCTTGCGCCGTCGCGTCACAAGTTGAGGCGGCAAAGTGGGCGGCGGAACATCCCAACTACTACATCTCTCGAATGACGTGCCAGCCTGCGGGACTTACGGGCAAAGCCTAGATTTTCGTAAACAGAAATTTTCGAAAGTGGCGCTGCCGCAACATCACGGCCGGGTCAGTCGCGCTTCGCGCGTTGCTGATTGCTGCGGCGCGTTATCGCCCCTTTTCTCGCGGAGGCGGAGCGCTTGGCTGTCGGTCGTTTGGCCGACGCACGGCCACCGAGACGGCCTTCCTTCTTGGCAGCCGGATGTCCGGTATCGGCGCCGCGCCCTGATCCGCCCGGCATCTTGCCGCCGCCATCGTCTTTGTTGACGGTTGCCCACGCGCGTCGTTCTGCTTCTCGCGCGCTTACGCCGCGCTGCTCGTACCCTTCCGCGATGTGCTCGGCCTTCCTCTCCTGCTTGGCCGTGTATTTGGATTTGTCTCCGCGTGGCATGGTTATGATTCCTTCGACCTATTTTAGAGCCGCCGACGATGGGCAGGATCTTGCCCGTTATGAAGCTTGAGCAGCACGGCGCGGCCATGAATACGAAAGCCGGCGCGATCTCCTCGGGCTGCGCTGCCCTTCTCATCGCGGTTTGCGAACCGAACGATGCGACCTCGGTTCCACAAACTTCTCCCGGCTAGCTTTGGCCAAGCATTGTTGGGCAACGCGACGGCGAGCACAGGGTTCCGAACGGATTTGGAACGCAAACTCGGGAACTTCGCGACGTGCGTCCAGTTTCGGGAGTGGACGCTTCATGTCCACTATTCGCTTCCAAAAAAGAAGGACACCATGCCATGGGTTTTTTCTTCAAAGACATCAGCACGATGGATGATCTGTTCGTGCATACGCTGCACGATATCTACTATGCGGAAAATCAGATCGTGAAAGCGTTGCCGAAAATGATCGCCAAGGCGACGGACTCGCAGCTCAAGTTGGGCTTTGAAAAACACCTGCAGGAAACGCGTGGCCAGATCGCCCGCCTCGAGCAAATCTTTAAGCAGCACGGCGTCGAGGCAAAGCAGGTCAACTGCCCGGCGATCGACGGTATTCTGAAGGAAGCGGATGAGATTGCCGGTGAGGTCGAGGATAAGAGGGTGCTCGATGCGGCGCTGATCGCGGCGGCGCAGGCCGTCGAGCACTACGAGATCACGCGATACGGCACGCTTGTCGCCTGGGCGCGGCTTCTTGGCCGGGCAGATTGCGCCGCGCTCCTTGAGCAGAATCTCGACGAAGAGAAGAGCACCGATGCCAAGCTTTCGTCGATGGCGGAGAACAACGTCAACCAGATGGCCGCATAAAGCCACCTACGAGCTGGAGGCGCGTGATTCCGCATCACGCGCTTGCGCGCTCCTTCGTTAGGGATGGTTGAGGTTCTCCGCTGTGGGCGTGCTTCTTGTCCGCTTTACAGTGTGGACTGATGAGGAGGTTAGCCGTCCGCTGATCGCTCTTTGTCGGGTGAGAGTTCGGCGCCGAGCCGCTTCAGCGCGTCGGATGTGTCAAAACGATCAAGCATCACTTCGATGAACGCAGGCCCCTCGTTACTCTGGCTTGCGTGCTGAAGCGCGTCGTCGAACTCGTCCTCGGTCGAAACGCGGCGTCCCCAGCCGCCACCGAACACCTCAGGTAGCTTGTGGTAGTCCCACGGCTGGATGTCGTTATAGGGTCCCTCGTGGATCATGCGCTCGGTCGTGTAGCCATCGTTGTTCAGCAGAACGATGATGGCGTTGGTTTTGCGCCGGCATAGCGATGAAAGTTCCTGTGCGGTCATCTGGAAGGCGCCGTCGCCGATGAGCGCGACCGGGCGGCGGTTCGGGTCGGCGAGCGCGGCGCCGAGCGTGGCAGGCAAGGCGTAGCCGATCGACAGATAAAACGCCTGTCCGATGAAGCCCACGTCATGGTGCATCACGAGATCGGCGGCTGCAAAGATTGCGTCACCCGTTTCGGCGATTACGGTCGTATCGTCGCCGATAAAGGCGTTGATGCGCTTCATCACGCGCGCCACGCTGATCGGACGCCCCGTTTCGACGACAAAATTTGTGTCGAGCGCTTGAGCGCAATTCTTGAACGGCGGGTGCGAAAGTCCCTTCACGGGCATACGGTCGGCAAGGCCGGTCACCACATCGCCGATCCACACCTGCTCATACACATGCTGGCTGATCTTCAAGCGGCCGGAGTTGGCGAGGATCAGACGGCGCCCTTCGAGCTTGCTCGTGTAGACGCCCATATTTATGTCGCTGATCCAGGCGCCTAGGCACAGCAGGACATCGGCATTCTCAACGATGTCGCGGATTTCCTTGCGCGAGATTGCGCCCTCGTAGACGCCGATCGCCTGGGGGTGGTTTTCGGAAATGACGGTCTTGCCAAGCAGTGTCGTTGCGACCGGCAGGCGGCTCGCCTCGACCAGACGATAGAGGTCCGACATCAGTCCGTAGCGGTGCAGCTCGACGCCGCCCAGAATCACTGCGCGCCGTGCGGTCGACAGATGCGACATGGCTTCGTCGAGCGCTTCCTTCAGGGCGTGGGGATCGGAAACGGGCCGCTTGGCGGCCGTGAAAGGGGCCGGCTCGTCGCACTGGCGATCAACGATATCCTGCGGGATCTCGATCATGATCGGGCGCTTTTCCGTCATGCAGCGCGAGAGCGCGCGGTCGATCAGCCTTGGCGCCTGTCCCGGATCGTCGAGAAGTACGGCATCGACCGTGATGTGCTCATAAGCGCGCTGCATGGTCGTGAACTCGCCGACGCCATGATGAAGCAACATGGCGGGCTGGCGCTGGGTGGTGCGCGGACTGCCAACGAGGACGACGAGAGGTACCTGCTCGGCGTAGGCGCCGGCGACCGCGTTCATGGCGCTGAAGCCGCCCACGCCCCAGGTTACGCAGATGCAGCCGATCCCGTTGATGCGCGCATAGGCGTCGGCGGCGTATCCGGCGTTCAGTTCGTTGCAGGTGCCGACGAGGTCGATACCGGATTCGAGCATCCGGTCCATGAAGGTCAGCACGTAGTCGCCGGGTACGCCGAATGCGTGTTTCAGGCCGCATTGTTGCAGCCGGGAAAGCAGGTACGTGGCGACGGTCGCGTGGCTCATCGTGGCGCAAGAGTACATCGGCCATATTTCCGATGCACGACCGTTTACGGCGCGTCGCGCGCCTTAGGCGTGGGTAACGCTCGTGGTTGCGCGCGTGCTCACTATTTGGTCAAACAAAGCGCAATCAGCATGCTTGGGGTGACGTAGAGGCTTGCCATGCCCGCAATCGCGACTGCGCCACCACCGAGCTTGCGGGCCAGATCGCTGTGGGCGGTGGTTTGCAGCAAGGATACGCCCGCAGCTGCCGCGATCACCGCCGGAACGGTTCCGAGCCCGAAGCCGGCCATGAAGATTGCACCTTGCGTCACGGTCCCCGTGAGTGATGCGAAAAAGGCGGCGCCGTAAATCATCGGGCAGGCGTTCAAGCCCCACAGAATGCCGAGGCTCAATGGTCCGGCGAAGGGATGTGTTCGCAATGGGCGCAGAACGCCGTCAACGTGTGTGCGCAGCTGCAGCATCCCGGTATCGAGCACCATGGGGCGCGGCATGACACCTGCGAGAGTTAGGCCGATCCACATCAATGCGGCCGCGCCGCCCCACTGCATCAGCTTGAAGCCGGCGCCTTCGGGAATGATGGCGGCACCGATCATCGCGGCCAGCGCCCCAATCAACGTGTAAGCCAGAATGCGGCCCGCCTGCATGATCGCCAGGCGGCGGGAGACGTCGCGCGCGCCGGAGGCGTTGAGCAGCCGCAGTGCACCGCAGGCGACACCGCCGCACATGGCACCACAATGGAGCGAGCTCGCCAGCCCCATCAGAAGTCCGTTGATGAGCTGCGGCTCGATGATCGTCATCGCGGCGAATGCTCCTCATCACCCGGTTCGCGGTCTTCGAGACCGCGCCAGCTTGCACCTTCGAGATCGTCGAACTGCCCGTTTCGCAGAGCCCAGAAGAAACCCACCATGCCAAGGCAGCCGAGTGCGAGAGCGGCAGGCAGAAGCCATGCGAGCGACGTCATGGTGCCCTCCTTGCTTGCGGGGCGCGGAGCTGCATCGTTCTTAAGCGGATCGCGTTGGCGGTTACCGCAATCGACGACGTCGACATGGCAATTGCCGCAATAAGCGGGGTCACGTGACCGAGCACGGCGAGCGGTACGAAGGCGATATTGTAGGCGAGCGCGATGCCGAGGTTCTGCAATGCAAGACGACGGGAGGCCTGCGCAACCTTCAGCGTCTCGATGATTGGCGCGAGCAAGTCGCCTTGGAAGACGGCGTCGGCGGCTGTCTGGCTGACGTGCACGGCCGATGCCGGAGAAATGGATGCGTGACCGGCCGCCAGAGCTGGTGCATCGTTCAAGCCGTCTCCGACCATCAGCACTTGGCGGCCGGCGGCCTTCAGCTCCGAAAGACGCTGAAGCTTCTGGTCGGGTCGCACTTCGCCACGCCACTGTGCGATCGACGATTCCTTTGCCGCGCGTGTGACCGCCGCGTTCCGATCTCCCGAAAGAAGCTCGATCTGGTATCCGGCGGCTCGCAATGTTGCGACCGTGTCGCGTGCATCTGCTTTCAGACGATCGACGAAATGGAAGCCGATGGCGGGTTCGAGCGGGCGCGCATACCAGAGCGATGCGACGCCGTTGCTTGTGTTCGCACCGACGAAGGCTGCGGAACCGAGGCGCTCCTCGCCGCCAGGCGTGGTCAGACTGAGGCCGGAGCCGGGAATTTCGCGGACGCCTTCCGGCAACTTCACGTCGATGCCGGCATCTGTTGCGGCACGTACCAGCGCGCGTGCGTAGGGGTGCTGGCTGGCGGTTGCTAGGGCGGCGGCCCGCGCCAGAACGTCCCTGTCGATTTTCTGATCCGGCGCTAATGTCATCGCGTCGAGCGTCAGCGTTCCGGTCTTGTCGAATACGATCGCGTCGACCTCGGCGAGACGTTCCAGACCGTCGGCGGCCTTGACGATAACGCCGCGATTGAAGAGCCGGCTCGTTGCCGCCACCTGCACGGCGGGAATCGCGAGCGCCAGCGCGCAAGGACATGTGATGATCAGTACTGCAATCGCGTTTGTAAGCGCCTGCTCCCAGCCGGCCCCGGCGATCATCCAGCCGACGACCGTCATCAGGCCGAGGAGATGGACGGCGGGCGCGTAGAGCCGCGCGGCGCGGTCGGCAAGGCGCACGTAGCGGCCGCGGCTCTGCTCGGCTGCGATCATCATGCGTCCGATATCGGCGAGCAGGGTGTTGTCGGCTGCGGATGTTACCTCGATCTGCAGCGGGCCGCCGCCGTTGACGGTGCCGGCGTGGACACGATCGCCCGGCGCGACGCGGCGCGGCAGGGTTTCGCCGGTGATCAGGCTTTCATCGATATCGCTTGCGCCGGAGCGGACGATGCCGTCGGCCGCGATGCGTTCGCCCGCTGCCGTTGCGATGCGCATGCCGGGGATCAACTGGCGGGCTGATACTATCCGGGTGGCGCCGTCGTTGAAGACGACCGACGCGTTGGTGGCCGTCAGGCTCAGCAGATTTTCCGCCGCGCCGCGCGCACGTGCGCGCATGCGCTCGTCCAGCGTTCGGCCGATCAGCAGGAAGAAGACCAGCATTGTCGCGGCGTCGAAGTAGACGTGATGCGTGCCGCGCATGGTCTGAAACAGGCTCATGGCGGTCGCCAGCGTGATGCCGAGCGAAATCGGAACGTCCATGTTGAGGCGTCCGCCGCGCAGCGCGGCGAGCGCCGACTTGAAAAAGGGCTGAGCCGAATATGCGATCGCCGGCAGTGCGATAACCGCTGACAACCAGTGGAACAGCGTTTTCACGGACGCGTCCATGTCGGAGGTTTCGCCCGACCAGACCGACACCGACAGCAGCATAATATTGGCCGCCGCGAATCCGGCGACGCCGACGCGTGGGATCAATTCGCTTGCGCGCGTGCTGCCCGCCGGCTCGACACCGTCGGCCAGTTCAGCGGCGGTGAAGCCGGCATCTTTCAGCTTCGCTGTCAGTTGCGGGACGGACGTGCGTTCGGCGTCATAGGCAACGACGACGCGCCGGGAGCTCAAGTTGGCGCGCGCCGCGGAGACGCCGGGCACGGTATTCAGCGCTGCTTCGATCGTGCGGATGCAGCTTCCGCACATCATTTCCGGCACGGAAAGCGTGGCGGTGCAGGCGTCCTGCGTTACGTTGATCGTTGACGGTGGTTCGGCCGCGAGCGGGCCGGCTAGGGCTGCTTCCATAGACGCACCTTCGCGCGATAGAGGGTGTTGGTCTGCGGGGCATTGGCGTCGTTTGCTTCAAGAATGAGGACCCATGTGCCTTCCGTCAATCCGGAGATGGTTGCCGCATAGCGGCCGCCGCCCTCGGGCGTCAGCGAAATATCGCGGTCGAACTGGTTGGTTGCCGGGCGGCCAACGCGCGCTGTTATGATCAGGCCATCGACGGTGCTGTCCGTGCGATCCTTGAAAATCACGCTGAAGGCGCCGGTTGCGGTGTCGAAGGCGTGCTCCACCTTCCAATCGCGTGCATTCTGCACACCTTCCTCGGCGATGCGCGCATTGTAGGCGAGGCCCTTTCGGTAGGCGTCTTGCGTGTCGGTGCCGCTGAAGGTCGAGACGGCGCGATAGATCATCACCGCGTCGACCGCCGCCACCGTCAGGAAGAAGCCCACGATGCCAACGAGCACGTGAACGCCGCGAATTTCCCAATCCATTGGATTCGTTCCGTTCATGGTTCCGGGCTCATGAAAGCTGTTGTTCTCGATGTATTGGCGCCAGTCGCAACATCAGCGATTGCGATTTCGAGTGGTGTCGATCCGCTCTTTAGGCCCGTGCGTGCGCTCGGCGGAACGAGGACGAAAAGCTTGATCGCGCGCACTTCGTCGGGGGCGACCTCGATCGTGGGGTCGGGTTCGTCGAAGGATACGAACTTCATCGTGGCGTCCGGCACACCCGTCACGCGCACCTTGAAGCTACGCGGTGCCTGCTGTTTGTTCGTGATCTTCAGCGTGTAGCCGTTGCGGATGCCGCCGTCGCTCAGCACGACGTAGAACGGGTTGCGGTCGGGCGAGACGCTCAGTTCGAAATCGGCCCTGGTCAGCAGGGCGTATCCCATCAAGCCGGCGACGAGGGAGATCAGTACGCTGTAGAGGATCGTTCGCGGCCGCACGACGCGCCAGCCGTCGCGCGGGCCGGCGGTCACCGTTTCCAAATTCTTGGCCGTGGTATAGGCGATAAGCTCACGCGGACGTCCGACCCGATCCATGATCTCGTTGCACGCGTCGATGCACAGCGCGCACTGAATGCACTCGAGCTGCGGACCGTTGCGGATGTCGATGCCCATGGGACAGACGGCAACGCAGGCCGTGCAGTCGATACAGTCGCCGCGCCCTTCCCAGGTGTCGCCCTTCTTGTGCGATCCGCGCGGTTCGCCGCGCGCGTCACGGTACGAGATCAACAGCGAGTCATGATCGAGCATCGCACCTTGGATGCGCGGCCAGGGGCACATGTAGATGCAGACTTGCTCGCGCGCCATGCCGCCCAGCACATACGTGGTGGCGGTAAATACGCCGAGGAACACATAGGCGACGGTCGGCGCCGTGCCAGTCGCAAGTTCGGACGCCAGTGTGGGCGCGTCGCGGAAATAGAAGACGAGGGCGCCACCGGTCGCGAGCGCTATCAACAGCCAGGAGCTGTGGACGACAATGGTTTTCCAGACGCGCTCAAAGGTCCAGCCGCGTTCGCTCAATCGCAGTTGCGCGTTGCGATCGCCGAGCCAGAAGCGTTCGACCGCGACCATCAAGTCAGTCCAAACCGTCTGCGGGCACGTATATCCGCACCACATGCGGCCGGCGATCGAGGTGACAAGAAAGAGTGCGAGCGCACCGAGCACGAGCAAGCCGGTGATGTAGTAGAACTCCTGCGCCCAAATCTCGATGGGACCGAAGAAGAGGCGCTGGTTGGCGAAGTCGAGCAGGAACGCCTGGTCGGGGAGGTCGCCGCCGCGATGCCATCGGATCCAGGGCAGCAGGTAGTAGATGCCAAGCGTGACGGCCATCACGGCCCACTTGACGTTGCGGAACGTTCCGTGCGCTGCCTTCGGGTATATTTTCTGGCGGCGCATGTAGGCGCTGGCCGGAGCCGGCGTCTTGCCAGCAGACGCCGGTTCGTCGGCAATAAAGCGGTTCTGGCGCTCGGCCATGTTCACTTAGGAGCCTCGGCTGGCGTGGTGGCGGCAGCGGCGGAAGTCTGTGTTCCGCCACCGAGCGAATGGACGTAGAGCGTCAGCATCTTGATCGAAACGGGATCGAGGCGATCGACCCATGCCGGCATGATGCCGCCTCGCCCGGTGCGAACGCTCTGAGCGACCGCGTCCTGGCTGTCTCCGAAAAGCCAGATGGCGTCGGTCAGGTTCGGAGCGCCCATTTCCTGGTTCCCCTTGCCGTCCGGTCCATGACAC
The DNA here is from genome assembly GCA_964651805.1 of uncultured Hyphomicrobium sp. Classification (GTDB taxonomy): domain Bacteria; phylum Pseudomonadota; class Alphaproteobacteria; order Rhizobiales; family Hyphomicrobiaceae; genus Hyphomicrobium_B. The sequence goes on from CAZYXX010000002.1 coordinate 874,065, forward strand.
GCCGCGCACTGCTCGGCGAAGATCGCCTCTCCCCGCTTTGCGGCTGCGGCGTCTGTGTTCAAGTGCGACAGCGAACGGACGTAGTTGGCGACGTCTGAGACCTGTGCCGGTTCCAGTACCTTATCGAGCCCGAACTTCGGCATGGCCGAATCGTGCCCCTTTGGATTGCCGGAGCGGATGCCATAGGAGATCGTTTTATGGATCGCGTCGAGGTCGCCGCCCCACAGCCAGTCGTCATCGTTGAGGTTGGGATAGCCGGTGGCGCCCTGCGCGCCGCGTCCGTGGCAGCCGGCGCAATTGTCGCCGAAGAGTGCCGCGCCGCCGGCGCGCGCGAAATCGAGAAGCTGCGGATTGGACTTGATGTCGGCGAGCTTGGTTGCGGCAATCGCACTGTAGTATTGGCTTTGCGCGGCTTTTCCGGCCGCCACCTCGTTGGCCACGGTGCTACGCTGGCTGTAGCCAAGGTAGCCCTTCGTGTAATCCGTCAGCGTCGGCCACGCCGGGTACAGGAACCAGTAGCCGAACGACCAGATGATGCAGGCGTAGAAGACATGCAGCCACCAGCGCGGCAATGGCTTGTTGAGTTCCATCAGGTCGCCGTCCCACACGTGGCCCGTGGTTTCGACGCCGGTTACCTCGTCGACGTGTTTTTTTGAGCTCATGCCTGTGTCCGCCGTTCTGGAGTGTCGTCGTTGTCAAGCGCCGCTCGCGACGCCTTTTCGAACTTCGCCTTGTTCTTTGCGCGGAACGCGTAGAAGAAGGCGCCGGCGAGCAGTCCCATGAAGAGCGCCATGGAGACGAGCTGCGAGATCAACTGTGCTTGTTCGTATGTCATCGTGGTTTTCCACTCAGCGCAGGTTCGGGCCTGACGAGTCGAACTTGGTAAAATCGACAAGCGTGCCGAGCATCTGCAGATAGGCGATCATGGCGTCCATCTCGGTCGGCGTTACGCTTTCCGTTGCCGGTTGGCCGTCGAACTTCCTGATCTGTGCTTTTGGGTAACGCTCGGCGAGACCTTTGGCGGCGGTCGTATCGGGTGCGATCTGCGCCAAGAGATCCGCTTCGGCGTTGGTGATCATGTCGTCGGTATAGGGAACGCCGATCGTCTTCAGCGTCTTCATGCGCTGTCTGATCTCGCTACGATCGACCGTGCGGTCGGCAAGGAACGCGTATCCCGGCATGATGGACGCGGGCACGACCGAGCGCGGGTTGTGCATGTGATCGACATGCCAGGCGTCGGAATACTTGCCGCCGACGCGGGCGAGGTCGGGTCCCGTCCGCTTCGAGCCCCACTGGAACGGGTGGTCGTACATGCTTTCGGCGGCGAGCGAGTAGTGGCCGTAGCGTTCGACCTCGTCGCGCAGCGAGCGGATCATCTGGCTATGACAATTGTAGCAGCCCTCGCGGACGTAGATGTCACGGCCGACAAGTTCCAGCGGCGTATAGGGCCGCATGCCCTGCACCTTCTCGATGGTCGATTGCACCAAGAACAGCGGCGCAATCTCGATGATGCCGCCGATGGAGACGACGATCAGCGTGCCGATCAGGAGCAGCAGCGAGTTTCTTTCGAAAATTCCGTGGTCCACGAGCTGCCTCCGTTATTCAGCGGGTACGGCGATGACGCCAGGACGAAGCTCGGGCGCGGCTGCGACTCCCGGCTGATCCTTGATGTCGACGGGTTGGTCGCCGCGAATTGTGCGCCAGACGTTGTAGGCCATGATGATCGAGCCGAGCACGAACAGCACGCCGCCCGCGGCACGAATGATGTAGGGCAAGTGCAGGGCTTCGACGGTCTCGATGAAGGAGTACTTGAGGAAGCCCAGGTTGTCGTAGGCGCGCCACATCAAGCCCTGCGTGATGCCTGCGACCCACATCGAGCTGATGTAGAGAACGAGGCCGATCATCGCGAGCCAGAAGTGCCACTCGACCAGACGCATCGAGTAGAGGCCCTCGCGCTTCCAGAGCCAGGGAACGAGGCAATAGACGGCACCGAACGACACCATGCCGACCCAGCCGAGCGCGCCGGAATGAACGTGTCCGATGGTCCAGTCGGTATAGTGCGAGAGCGAGTTGACTGCCTTGATCGACATCAGCGGACCCTCGAAGGTCGACATGCCGTAGAAGGCCACCGACACGACGAGCAGGCGGATGACGGGATCGGTGCGCAGGCGGTCCCAGGCGCCCGAAAGCGTCATCAGGCCGTTGATCATGCCGCCCCACGAGGGCATCCACAGCATGATCGAGAACGTCATGCCGAGCGTTTGCGCCCAATCAGGCAGAGCCGTGTAGTGCAGGTGGTGCGGTCCGGCCCAGATATAGATGAAAATCAGCGACCAGAAGTGCACGATGGAGAGACGGTAGGAATAGACCGGCCGCTCGACGCGCTTCGGGATGAAGTAGTACATGATGCCGAGGAATCCGGCGGTCAGGAAGAAGCCGACGGCGTTATGCCCGTACCACCATTGCGTCATCGCTCCCTGCACGCCGGGGAAGAGCGGATAGCTCGCGCTGCTGAAGAACGAGACGGGAAGCGCCAGGTTGTTGACGATGTGCAGCATCGCCACGGTGACGATGAAGGCGAGATAGAACCAGTTGGCAACGTAGATGTGGGGCTCCTCGCGCTTGGCGAGCGTGCCGAGGAAGACCAGCAGGTAGACGACCCAGACGATGGTCAGCCAGATGTCGACGTACCACTCAGGCTCGGCGTACTCCTTGCCTTGGGTCGCCCCCAGTACGTAACCGGACGCGGCGAGCACGATGAAAAGCTGGTAGCCCCAGACGAGGAACCACGGCGCCCATCGGCCAGGAAGCCGCGCACGGCAGGTGCGCTGCACGACATAGAGCGAGGTCGCTATCAGGGCGTTGCCGCCGAAGGCGAAAATGACGGCTGAGGTGTGCACCGGGCGGAGCCGGCCGAAGTTCGTCCAGGGCAGGTCGAAGTTCAGCGCCGGGAAGGCCAGCTGCCAGGCAATGATGTCGCCCACGAGGAAGCCGACGATGCCCCAGATGACGCAGGCGATGGTCGCGACGCGGATAGGCCCGTCGAAGTAACCGGCCCGCTTTTCAGCGCGAAGGTCGGTTGGATTATTGATGATGTAGAAGCCGGCGGCGATCCCGGCGACGAGCAGCATAAGTCCGTGAAGTTTCATCACTTCGTCGGTGCCGCCGAACGCGAAGCTCGCGCCGAACAATGAGACCAGAACAGCACTGGCAATCGCCAGCATGTCGCCTAGGCCCGACCACTCGTCGGCCGTGTCTCTCGCCCTCATACTTCCTCCCGGCTTCCTAGCTGGTGCTTAGGTTTTGCTGCGCTAGATCAAATTCTCGGAGGTTTCCGGCCAAGGGACCTTGATTTGGGTCAAAGCAACGGGGGGTGCGGAACAACATAAAGGTCGCACCTGATCGAATTGGAGGGTCGGATGGGTGGCAAGAAGCTCCCGACAGCAAGCGATTTGGCGCAGCCAAGCGCCGAAGACGCGTGCTCGCATCCGGGTTGCCTGACGCTGATCGAGGAGGAGCACGCGCTTCAACTGGAGCTTTGCGATCTGCTGGAGACGATCGCGGATGGCCTGCCGGCCGAACTCGATAAGGCGCTCGCGCTCGCGGCGATCGGCACTTTGCGCGGCGCGGTTCCCGCTCACACGCGCCTTGAGGAAGAAGGGCTGTTTCCGCTGCTGCGGCGCCGGCTCAAGCCGAGTGACCCGGTCATCCAGGCATTGCGCTGTCTTGAGAGCGAGCACGACGGCGACACTGGGCTCCTCAGCGAGGTGGTCGACGCTCTCAAGCTTGCGGTTCAATCGCCGACCGTTGAGAGGGCGGAGACGCTGGGTTTCGTGCTGCGCGGTTTTTTCGAAAGTCAGCGCCGCCACATTTATTGGGAAGAGCAGATTGTCCTGCCGGCCGCGCATTCGGTGCTGACTGGAGCAGATATTGCCGATCTGGAAGCCTGGATCACGCGCGCCGACCACCCACGGTGCAGTGCCCACAATCGGCAAGCCCTGCGCGAGGCGCGATTGCGGACGCTGCGTACGCGCTCGGCCGCCGGGGCAGGCGCGCGCGCGGCCAACGGCAGCAAGGGTTCAGCAGCATGACGCCAGAATTCATACGCCGGATGAGCCAGCCGGTGCCGCGATATACGAGCTATCCGACTGCGGCGAGCTTCTCGAGCGACGTCGGTCCCGTCGACTATGCCGAGGCGCTCGCACAGCTTGGCAGCAAGACCAGCCTGTCTCTCTACGTGCACATCCCGTTCTGCGCGCAGATGTGCTGGTACTGCGGCTGCAGCACAAAGGTGATCCGCAGCCGCGAGCCGATCACAGAGTATCTCGATGCACTGACCCAGGAAATGACGATGGTCGCGGCGCTCAGGACGTCGGGGCAGCCCATTTCGCATCTGCATTGGGGCGGAGGCACGCCCAACATTCTGACTCCGGCCGAAATCGCGCGACTGGCCGACGACGTGCGCGCGCAATTCAGGATCGCGCCGAATGCCGAGTTTGCGGTCGAGATCGATCCCCGCACCTTTTCCAAAGAGCAGGCCAAGGCCTTCGCGGATGCCGGCGTGACGCGCGCTTCAATCGGTGTTCAGGACTTCGATCCGGCCGTCCAGAGGGCGATCAACCGCATCCAATCGTTCGAGATCACGCAGGATTGCATTGAGGCGCTGCGCGCGGCCGGAATCGCCAGCGTCAACATCGATCTCATCTACGGGCTGCCGTATCAGACCCGAAGCGGCATCGCGCGCACGGTCGAGCGCGTGTTGGAGCTTGCGCCCGATCGGGTCGCAATATTCGGTTATGCGCATCTGCCCGACAGGGCCAAGCATCAAAGACTGATCGACAGTTCGGTTCTTCCCAATACGGTTGAGCGTTTTGCGCTCTCGCAACGGGCGCGCCGGCTTCTCACTGCGGGTGGGTTCGTCTCCATCGGCCTCGATCATTACGCGCGTCCCGACGATGTGCTCGTGACGGGCAAGATAAGGCGGAATTTCCAGGGCTATACGAGCGATGCGGCGGAAGCTCTCATCGGGGTCGGCTCGTCCGCAATCTCACACCTGCCGGCGGGATTTTTCCAGAACGCCACGCAGCGTCACGAATACTTGCGCCGCGTCGCCAATACACGGCTTGCCACCGCACGCGGCTTCCTCCTTGATGACGAGGATCGGATGCGCGGGTTCGTCATCGATAAGCTGATGTGCGAGTTCTCTTATTCGGTTGATGCTGTGCGGGCGGAGTTCGGCGCGCTTGCCGAGAGGGTCGATCGGGATGCCGGCATACTCATTGAGTGCGACGAGGAGGGCCTGCTGGAGCGCACCGCCGACGGGTTCCGCGTGACACCCAAGGGGATGCCCTTTGTGCGGTCCATCGCGGCGTGCTTCGATACCTATCTCGATGCCGGCTATCGCTCCGGTTCCAGCGGCGTCTAACGTATTTACGTTACTCGCTGGCGCTGGCGGCGCGCTGCAGACGTGCCTGATCCAGAACGATGACCGTGCGGCTGCCCTCAAGACCGATGACCTTGCCGACCTTCAGCTTCGAGAACTGGCGGCTCACTGTTTCGATCGTGAGGCCCAGAAAATCAGCGATTTCGGCGCGTGTGATCGGCAGGTCGAACTGCAAGGGGGTGCCTGGGAGACGGCCTTTGCAGCCAACCGCATCGATGCGGTGGGCCACCATTTGCAGGAAGCTCGCGACTTTCTCCTGTGCGCTCTTGCGTCCCAGAAGCAGCATCCACTCGTGAGCGGCGTCGAGTTCATCGAGCGTGTTCTCGAACAATCTGTGCTCGAAGCCCGGCATTTCCGATACCAGGCGCTCGAACTGGCGCTTTTCGTAAGTGCAGAGATGAATCCGGGTGACGGCTTCAGCCGAGTAGGGGCTGGTCGGGCGATAGGGTCGACCCAGAAAATCGGACGCAAACTGCAGTCCGACGACCTGCTGGCGTCCGTCGCTCAAAGTCTTTGTCAGCTTGACGACGCCGGAGATGATGTTGGCGAAATAACTCGCCTGCTCCTGTTCGCCGAAAAGAAAATCGCCTGGCTCGAGCGTCTTGTGATGGGCAATCGCATTCAGTCGCCCGATTTCGTTTTGCGTCAGCGCACCACAAACCGCACGATGACGAACCGCGCATGTGTCGCAACGGATCGATGCGCTTGCCACTTTGCCGAAACTCCAAAATCTGGTGCAAAAGATTGCGAGTCCACACGCGCTAACGAACCGTGGATGGCTTACGCCAGAGGGCTCAAGCGGCCTTGTTGCTAGCACGATGCGTGAGCACCAAACTGAAGGATATGTGTGATTTTGACTTGCGTCAAAGCCGCACGCGCGCAACGGATCGAGCGGGGGGCATAGACTTCCGACGTATGCGATCAGGCTTTCTTGGCACGGCCGGACGCCTAGATCTGGTGATCCTTATGCGCCGCCCGCCGCGCGAGAATGTTCGCGAACCGCGTCGCGAGATGGGCGCCGACAACGGATAGAGCCACGAGGACACCGACTGTGGCCGGCCCTTCGGCGAGATGTAGTTGTGCGATAATCGCGAGTGTCGCGGCCGCTCCCATCAATCCCCCGAGAGCACCCAGCGGCGGGCCCCAAAGGCCTCGCATGGTAAACCCATACAACAATCCGATGACGACGCCGGGGTAGAGCGCGGGGATGACGTGGTCCATGGGCGTCCCTTCGGTTCAAGGGGCGGCTCGTTCGAGCCTGTCCTGATGGACGCAGCGCTAGCAGCGATTCAATGCATCGGCCTTGCGATAGATCATGGCTTCGGCTGTCGGCGCTCAGACTTCGCTTATGCAGGAGTCATGCAGGGAACAGCGGGCGCTATCCGCTTCGTGTTAGCGGGGTCGGCAGTCGTGGCCGCGTGCCCCCAAAGGTACGGCCATGCCAACGCATACTTTTTTAATGGAGATTGGATCATGGCACTTAGCAAGAGCATTTCCAAAACCGCTTCGACCCAGACGACCTCGGGCACAACCGCCGCCTTCACCGGCTTTGTCGTGGCTGATGCCGCCTTAATAAGCGGTGCGATGGTTGCAGATTTTGACTATCGAATTCCGTTGAGCAACCCGGAGATTCCGGTGGAAGGTTCGCGGGTGGTCGACGAGCCCGTCACGTTTGTCGGCAGCTGGGATAGCGATCATCGGGTTATTGCCACCGACGGCAGCGAGATCATCGATGCCAGCGGTCTCAGCGACTCCTACTTGATCCACGCCAACGGCGGAAACGATACCGTCTACGGTGGTCGCGCCCGCGACGTCATCCGCGGCGGCGACGGCAATGACAAGCTCTACGGCTACCGCGGCAACGACGAAATCGCCGGTGGCGCGGACAACGACTACATCGACGGCGGATACGACAACGACCGCCTCTTTGGCGAGGCCGGAAACGATACACTGATCGGCAACCTGGGCGACGATCTACTGAGCGGTGGCTCCGGGAACGACTCGTTGTCGGGCGGCTCTGGCACGGATCGCCTGCTCGGCGGCTGGGGAAACGACGTGATGGATGGCGGCACGGGCAACGACACGCTGATCGGCGGTCGCGGCGGTGACGTCATGACGGGTGGCGCCGGTCGCGACATGTTCGTGTTCGAGAGCGTGCAGGACTCGCTCAAGCTATGGGGCAAGTTCGACACGATCACGGATTTCCAACAGGGTTACGACAAGTTGGACTTCTCCAAGATCGATGCGAACGAGGGTTTGTCCGGCGACCAAGCGTTTCAGATGGTGACGTACACCGGTCCGAACCAGGTGCTTCAGGCCGGGCAGATGACCGTCTGGTTCGACTACGAGCTTGGCAAGACCATCATCGAAGCCAACGTCGACGGCGATGCGTCCAACGAGTTCCACTTGGAGCTCAACGGCAACGTGCTGCCGAACGCTGGCGACATGATCATGTAGGAAAGCAATGCCGGGCTGGGGTTCTCCAGCCCGGCATTCTCACCTAGAAGCGGTCCCACTCGGGCGTGGCGCCGAAGGTTTTGACCAGGTGGTCGATAAGAAGCCGCGTCTTTGCCGCGAGGAAGCGATTGGGCGGGTAGAGCGCGAAGGCATCGAGCGCGGTCGGTGGATTGTCTTCCAGCACGAGCCGCAAGCGTTCCGCGGCGATGTCCTTTCCCACGATAAATGTCGGCAGCAGCGTGATCCCTTGCCCGGCGACGGCGGCCGCGCGCAGGACATCGCCATTGTTGGAGCAAAGCGCGGAGTTGACGGCGAAGTTGCCGTATTCGCCGCCGCGCGCCAGTTGCCAGCGCTGCAATGTGGTCGAGTGGCCGTAGGTCAGACAGCGGTGTGCGGCGAGATCCTCGGGCGTTTTCGGCATTCCGTTCGCCGAGATGTAGGACGGCGCGGCCACGAGTACGCGGCGCACAGGCGCGAGCTTGCGCGCGATCAGACTTGAATCCGCAAGCCGCGCGATGCGGATTGTGACATCGAAGCCTTCCTCGATCGGATCGATGAAGCGGTCGTTCAGCGTCAGCTCGATCTTGAGGTCGCGGTACGATTTCATGAACTCGGCGATGGCCGGCCCCAGATAGAGTGCGCCGAACGTCATCGGGCCGTTGACCTTCAGCACGCCGCGCGGCTCGTCATGCAGGCGGGAAACCTGAAGCTCCGTCTCCTCAACCCGACCCAGTATGTCGAGGCAGCGCTCGTAGTAGGCGAGACCGGCCTCGGTCGGGCCTACACGCCGCGTCGTCCGATCGAGTAAGCGCGCACCGAGCAGCTGCTCGAGCTCCATGACGGCCTTGCTGACCGCCGAGCGCGTTAGCCCGAGGGCGCGGCCGGCTTCCGCATAGCTGCCGAGCGCAACGACTTTCACGAACGCATTCATGGCCTCGAGCTTATCCATTCATTGGTTCCAATTAGGATGCAGTATGTCGAAAACATACATAATTGATGCTGGCGGCGCGAGGCCCTAGCTATCTCGGCATGACATCAGCGACGCTCGTTCGAGCGCGAGAAGGGTGAGTAACATGCTGGCAGAACTCAGGAAATCTGAAGATCGCGGCAAGGCCAACTTCGGCTGGCTGGATAGCCGCCACAGTTTCTCGTTCGGTCATTACTACGACCCCGCGCACATGGGTTTCGGCCCGCTACGCGTCATCAACGAGGACCGCGTGACGGGTGGTGGCGGCTTCCCGACCCACCCGCACAGCGACATGGAGATCATCTCGTACGTGCTGGAGGGTGCGCTTGAGCACCGCGACAGCCTCGGGACTGGTTCGGTCATCCGCCCTGGCGACGTGCAGCGCATGTCGGCGGGGACCGGCGTCCGCCACAGCGAATTCAACGCGTCCAAGACAGAGCCTGTCCACTTCTTGCAGATCTGGATCGTGCCGGAAAAGCGCGGCATCGAGCCGAGCTACGAGCAGAAGACGTTTCCGGCCGAGGAGAAGCGCGGCAGGCTGCGCCTTATCGGATCGCGCGACGGTCGCGATGGCTCCGTTACCATTCACCAGGACACGGATTTCTACGCCGCGCTGCTCGAGCGTGACGAGAGCGTCTCGCTCGTCGTGCGCGAAGGTCGCGGCGCGTGGGTGCAGGTTGCGCGTGGGTCGGTCAGCGTCAACGGGCAGCGGCTCGATGCAGGCGACGGCCTCGCGGTGCCGGCGGCCGGGGAGTTGACGCTCGCCGCCACCGAAAGCGCCGAAGTCCTGCTGTTTGACCTCGTTGCCTGATCGGGTCGCCTGACCGGGGCTGACGCGCTGTTTCGTCCGGATCAAACGGGCCGTCACATAGGTTCCCTGTCGGGCGTGTGACGGCCTCCCTTGCTCAATTCAGCTATCGGAGCACTGCCATGACCAAAGTTCTCGTTCTCTACTATTCGAGTTACGGCCACATCGAGAAAATGGCGCAGGCGGTTGCTGAAGGCGCGCGCGAAACGGGTGCTGAGGTCGTCATCAAGCGTGTACCGGAGCTCGTTCCGGAAGAGGTCGCGCGCAAGTCGGGGTTCAAGCTGGATCAGGCGGCGCCGATCGCGACCGTCGACGAACTTCCCGACTACGACGCCATCATCATCGGCGTTCCGACGCGCTTCGGAAACATGCCGGCGCAGATGAAGAACTTCCTCGATCAGACGGGCGGGCTTTGGTTCCAGGGCAAGCTCATCGGCAAGGTCGGCAGTGTCTTCACCTCGACGGCGACGCAGCACGGCGGGCAGGAAAGCACGATCCTTTCAACCCACACCGTCCTTCTGCACCACGGGCTCGTTATCGTCGGACTGCCGTACGCGTTCCAGGGCCAGATGGGTGTTGGTGAAGTGAAGGGCGGCTCGCCGTACGGCGCATCCACGATCGCGGACGGCGACGGTTCGCGCCAGCCTTCGCAGATCGAACTTGAAGGCGCGCGCTACCAGGGCCGTCACGTCGCAACGATTGCCGCGAAGCTTGCGTAAGTCCGTTTCGTAGCTCCGTGCCGGCGTTTGTTCGCCGGCCCGGAGGACATCGCATATGTTGGTCTTAGCGGTTGGAACGCTCGATCACGTCCATCAATTCGGCTACTTTTTTTCTTTGCTCGGCGGCGTTGCCGCTGGCAATCGCGTGCTCGACGCAATGGCCAACATGGTCTCTCAGAACGGCTTCCTCGACACGCCGCAACGCGGCGCGCACGGCTGCGATCTGCGTGATCACATCGATGCAGTAGCGATTTTCCTCGATCATGCGCGAGACGCCGCGCACCTGGCCTTCGATTTTTCCAAGCCGCTTGAGGCAGGCCTGCGCCGTGTCCTTGTTCATGGTTGACTCATACCCCTGCCGGGTATAGGTGTCAACTCGTTATACCCCTATGGGGTACGAGGAGGCAGTATGAGCGGCGACCCCCATAGCCAGGAAGGCAAATCCGCAAAAAAAGGCTGCTGTTGCGGCGGAAACGGTCATCATCGGCACGCCGGACACGAAGGCCATGGCAGCACGGGCGGACCGGCCAGCGCGGGAGCCGTGCGCGATCCTGTGTGCGGCATGAAAGTTGATCCACATACCGCCAAGCACCGGGCGGACTTTGAAGGTCATCCTTTTTACTTTTGCTCGGCAGGCTGCCGGACGAAGTTCATCACCGATCCGAAGGCGTATCTGACCGAGCGCGCACCTCAGCCAGTCGTCGAAGGCGCGATCTACACTTGTCCGATGCATCCGGAAATTCGTCAGGTGGGGCCGGGCACTTGCCCGATCTGCGGCATGGCGCTGGAACCGGAAGTCGCCAGCGCCGATACCGGCCCCAATCCGGAGCTGGCCGACATGACTCGGCGTCTCTGGATCGGCCTGCTACTGACATTGCCGGTCTTTGCGCTGGAGATGGGCGGCCATCTAACGGGCCTCAATCACTGGCTTGGTCAGCAGAATTCCAACGTGCTGCAACTCGCGCTCGCAACGCCCGTCGTCCTGTGGGCTGGCTGGCCGTTTTTCGAACGCGGCTGGGCGTCTATCGTTTCACGCAATCTCAACATGTTCACGCTTGCCGCGATGGGCACGGGCGTTGCCTGGGTCTACAGCGTCGTTGCGACTCTGGCGCCGGGACTGTTTCCTGACGCATTGCGCGGGTCCGACGGCGCGGTGCCGGTCTATTTTGAAGCAGCAGCCGTAATCACGGTTCTTGTCTTGCTCGGGCAGGTGTTGGAATTGCGCGCGCGCGAGCAAACGAGCGGCGCCATCAAGGCGCTCCTTGATCTTTCGCCCAAGACGGCGCGTCGCTTGAAGGACGATGGGGCCGACGAGGATGTAAGCCTCGATCAGATCAAGGTCGGCGACAGCCTTCGCGTTCGGCCCGGTGAGCGCGTTCCTCTGGACGGTCAGATCCTCGAAGGCCGCAGCGCCATCGATGAGTCGATGGTGACAGGCGAGTCGATGCCGCGCCCGAAATCCGTGGGCGATGCTGTGATCGGTGGCACGATGAACCAGTCCGGCAGCTTCGTGATGCGCGCCGACAAGATCGGCCGCGATACGGTGCTGGCGCAAATCGTCCAGATGGTCTCGCAAGCTCAGCGCAGCCGTGCACCGATCCAGCGCCTTGCCGACCAAGTCTCCGGCTGGTTCGTGCCTGCGGTGATCCTGATCGCGCTCCTGGCCTTTGCGGCGTGGTCGATCTGGGGGCCGGAGCCGCGACTGACCTATGGGCTGATTGCCGCCGTCTCGGTTCTCATCATCGCCTGTCCGTGCGCGCTCGGCCTTGCGACGCCCATGTCGATCATGGTCGGCGTCGGGCGCGGCGCCCAGCTCGGCGTTCTCATCAAGAACGCCGAAGCATTGGAGCGTATGGAAAAGGTTGATACGCTTGTAATCGACAAGACCGGCACGCTCACCGAGGGCAAGCCGCGCGTCGTCGCGATCAAGCCTGCCGGTTCGATGAGCGAAAGTGAACTTCTGCGTCTGGCGGCCAGCCTGGAGCGGGGAAGCGAACATCCGCTGGCGGATGCGATTGTCGGCGCCGCGCAGAAAAAGGGCCTCCCGCTCGCCAACGCGAGCGATTTCGACTCGCCGATTGGCAAAGGTGCGGTCGGTATCGTCGAGGGCCGCCGGATCGCCATCGGCAACGGGCGCTTAATGGAAGATGAAAACATCGACATTTCCGCGCTGGGGTCGGAGGCCGACGCGCTGCGCGGCGATGGGGCAACCGCGATTTTCGTCGGGATTGATGGCAAGGCGGCAGGGGTTGTCGCAATCGCCGATCCGATCAAAGAGACGACGGCAGCCGCCATATCGGAACTGCAAAGGGCAGGTCTGCACGTCGTAATGCTGACCGGTGACAACGCGACAACGGCGCGCGCGGTGGCGCAGAAACTCGCGATCGCCGATGTCGAGGCGGAAATCCTGCCGGAGGACAAGAGCAAGGTCGTCGAAAGATTGCGCGCACGGGGTCGGATCGTCGCCATGGCTGGCGATGGCGTAAATGATGCTCCGGCGCTCGCGGCGGCCGACGTTGGTATCGCCATGGGAACTGGCACGGACGTCGCCATGGAGAGCGCTGGGATTACGCTGCTGAAGGGCGATCTCACCGGTATCGTGCGCGCGCGCCACCTGTCGTCGGCGACCATGGCGAATATTCGCCAGAACCTGTTCTTCGCATTCGCCTACAACGCGGCCGGCGTCCCCATCGCCGCGGGCGTGCTCTATCCGGTGTTCGGCGTCCTGCTCTCACCGATCATCGCCGCGGCGGCCATGGCTCTATCCTCGGTCAGCGTGATCGGCAACGCATTGCGACTGAGACACGCGCAGCTAGACTAAGGGCTCCTTGCTCGTAGACCGCTTGGATCATAAAGGGGTGCTTGAGCCCTTAGCCATCTTGTGTTCGCACAAATCGCCAAATCCCTTCTGCCGCTGCGCCTCTCGTTCGCCTGGGACCGTTCTCGGCATCAAGCGCTAGCGGACTTTGACGACTTTAGGCGGCTGCCACGTCCCGTTGATGATCGAAGGATCAGTCTCTTTCGTCATGAGAATGGCACCGATCGTGGCGGTTCTTGGTATCGCAAAGATTTGCGATACCCGGCGAAGTCAACTGCAACGAAGGCTGAGGCCGGGTAGAAAGACCGGCATTAGTTACGATCCGCGATCGCTGCTGTTACCTAAGGATATGGCGCGAGAGGCCTGGGCTCGTTGGACGAGCGCGCGCACGGATCGCGCGTTCTCCCAATTGCCGGTTGCGATGTTCGCTTCTGCGGACGCTGTCCTTGAGCAGCTCGATCGATCGTTTCGTGCGGATCTTGGCTGTCGAGTTGCGCTGCTATTCGAGGCACGAATGGGACGTAACGGAACAGGCCCGGAGGGGCAATCGCTCATCTGAGCGACGTGCAGTTATTTTGATTTTATTGGCTGTGGAGGCAGTCTGGCGCGAACGGTTCTCAGGAACAGGGTATTTCCGCGCTTTCTAGGCTTAAAGTTCGGCCCGGAACGCCGATTTTATGCGTAACTACAGTGGGTTATAGCGCCATTGACTCCGCGAAAATAACAGAGAATTTTGCGGGCTGATCAGAGCGAGTTGCGGTCGGAGCAGTGGTTTAGGCGCAGATATTAGGGAAGCGCAAAGAGCGGCCTCAGCCGGCCGCTATGGTTAACTTCGCTCGGGTTCTCAGTCTCGTCAGGCCATTGAAAGTTCAGCGTTTTTATCATATATTTTGATCGCCAGCGCTTCACTGGGATTCCCGGCAGTGGGGTTTGTAATGAACTTGTTCGAGCGCTGAAGGACCGAGCCGCGAAACGAACCGTGAGCCCCAAGAACCTATTCGCCCCGCAAGTGGGATCGGTGACGGGCAATAGTCGGAATATCGATCGGGATTAGGGACGGACCGATGGCGACAACTTCGTGTCAACGAGGTGTCGCTGCATCGTGCCCCGGATTTTCCCGTCCGATAGCAGGCGACACCTCTCGTTATGAGAGGTTTTCCATGACTAGCCTAAGCGTCGAGCATCGCTCTCCCAGCGAGCTCAAACCCTATAGCCGAAATGCCCGCACCCATAGTCCCAAGCAGATCTCCGAAATAGCCGCGAGCATCAAGGCGTTCGGCTTCAACAACCCCGTCCTGATCGACAAAGCCGATGGCATCGTCGCCGGCCACGGGCGCGTCGAGGCCGCCAACCTGCTCGGTCTTCCGACCGTACCAACCATTCGGCTCGAGCATCTGACTGCGGCGCAGAAGCGCGCCTACATCCTCGCGGACAACAAGCTCGCCGAGAAGGCAGGCTGGGATCGCGAGATCCTGGCGATCGAACTCCAGAATTTGATGGAACTGGAGCTCGACTTCGACATCTCGGCAACCGGGTTTGAGTTGCCCGAGATCGACGTCCTGATCGACGAGCTCAACGAAAAGCCGGCAAAGGCTGATCCGGCCGACGAGGTGCCTCTGGTCGAGGGCCCGCCGGTCACGCGCCTGGGTGACATCTGGCAGATCGGCCCGCATCGGCTGATTTGCGGCGACTCGACCGCGCCGGAGACCTATGGCTCGCTCCTTGCCGGCGAGAAGGCCCAGTTGGTCTTCACTGACCCGCCCTACAACGTTCCGATCGAGGGCCATGTCTCGGGGCTCGGCGCGGTCAAACATCGCGAGTTCGCCATGGCTTCCGGCGAAATGACCGAAGCCGAATTCACGACCTTCCTTGCCAAGATCTTCGACAACCTCATTGAAGTTTCGGTCGACGGCGCGATCCACTTCATCTGCATGGATTGGCGGCACATAGGCGAGGTGATGGCCGCCGCCCGCGGCCGCTATCACGACTTCAAGAACCTCTGCGTCTGGGCGAAAACCAACGGGGGCATGGGAAGCCTCTATCGCTCTCAACACGAGCTGGTCTTTGCGTTCAAGGTCGGGGCGGCGCCGCACGTCAACAATATCGAGCTGGGCAAGCACGGCCGATACCGCACAAACGTCTGGACCTACGCGGGCGCCAACGCCTTCGGCGCCACGCGCGACGAGGACCTCGCCTCGCATCCGACCGTAAAGCCGGTCGCTCTTGTCGCCGACGCGATCCTCGACTGTTCGATCCGCCGGTCCATAGTTCTCGACGCCTTCGCCGGCTCCGGCACAACCCTGGTCGCTGCTCACAAGACCGGGCGGCGCGGCTACGGCATCGAGCTCGACCCGCTCTACTGTGACGTCATCCTGAAACGCCTGACCAAGATTGCGAAGATCGAGGCCGTTCTTTCAGCGACAGGCCAGACCTTCTCGGAGGTCGCTCGCGAGCGGCAAGTCGGTTCTGAACAACTAACGCGTGAGGAGACCGCCACATGAGCAGGACCGACGAAACGAAGGATACGCGGCCCCGAAGGTCGGCTCGACGCCAAAGTGACCAGATCGATCTCACTTCAGCGCTTAACGCGCCCGTTCGCATGAAGCGCGACGGCGAAACCAAAGCGATCGACCCTTATGAGGCGATGCTGCGCCAGCACGTGCGGAAGTCGCTGATCGAAAAGTGCGTCGCCTCGATGAAACTTGTCCTCAGTGAGGCCGAAAAGCATAAGCTCATCAAGCCGCCGCAGCCCCGTGTCTCGGGCGGTGTCTTCGTCGTACCGAAGGACCTGCCCGAAGAGATCCAGAAAGAGATCTTCGCGGTGCCCGACAATCCTGATGGAGAGCCGGTTTCGATCATCCCAACCATGATGCTTGTCTTCAAAGCGCTCGGGATCGCAAGGCTGAAGAGGTGTATCAATGGAGGATAAGACTGAAAATCCGCGCGACGAGGCGGTCGGTTATGGCCGGCCGCCGAAGGCGTCGCAGTTCAAGAAGGGGCAGTCTGGCAATCCGCTCGGACGGCCGCCGAAGTCACGAAGCCATAGGGCCATCGCTGGTCGCGTGTTCGGCGAAACTCAGCGGGTCTCAGGCCAACCGAAGGGCTCTCGCGTTCGCTTCACGACACTTGAGGTCGTTGTTATGACGCTCAAGCAGCTCGCCGCAGCTGGCAGGTCGGGCGCCTCGGCGCTCTACTTGCGCCTCAGCGAGCGGCAAAATCCACAGGCGACGACGCAACACTCGGTCGGCTATCTTATCGTGCCTGAAGAGCTGACCCCCGAGGAGTGGGTGTCTCAATACTCGCCGAAGGACGGGCCGCTGGGTGATCCAGAACCGTTCGACTAGCCATGAGCGTGGCGCAGGATTTCTTGCGGAACGAGCTGGCAGAAACTCGTAAGTTCGCGAGTAACATCGCAAGTGAGCCATGTGGACGGGTGACATCCACGGCGCACATCAAGCCGCCGAAAACCGGGGAGAGGGTCAGTTGCGTCATCGGCATATTTTTGCTGGAGCGCCGTCAGCAACGAATACCGGAGCAAAGCCGCCGCCTTGTGTGCGAAAATTTGTTGTCTGGCCCTGATACAAGCGCGCAGCGATCAATTGAACCTTGCCGTCGTACGTGTAGTTGCGAAGATCTGCTTTTAAGCTGTGCTGCGTTCCATCGATGGAAATTTTTCGCGTGCTTGGCGTGACAATCCTCTGGGCGACGTAGCTAGTGTTCAATAGCTCGGCCCAAACTCGACGTGTGATCTTATCGCCCCGGTACGCCGCTTTGCCGCCATAACCGGCATTTGGCTTGAAAAACCATCGATCGCGCCCGCTCCATAGTTCGGCGGCACATTCTGGCGTCACCGCGATCGTGCGTGGTATGCCGCTCTGAAGCACGCGCACGAGGTCGTCAGAGACGCCCCAAGTCCGCAGTAGATCTCCGTCACTCAGAAGCACGAGATTGGACTTGTTGGCGTATACCGCATGGGCCCAGGGGTTGGGCGTGACGACAACGTCTCCGGCCAAGTAGGCTCTACTAAGGGCAACGCTTTCGGGTTGCTCCAGATGAAAGTCAGTCAGCCGATTGTAAACGAGATCTATCTGCCGCTCCCCGTGCCACAAACGACCATCGCGATGGGCAAGTTCGTTAGGCGACGTAATAATCGCACTCATCCCGCGTTTTTCGAACAGTCGCTGGAACAAGACGAATTCGGGATAAAGGTATTGTTCGCGCGGTGCGTGATCGACGATGGCGATGGTCTCAAGTGGCCCTGTCCGGCCCTGTCTCTTCCACTCGCCGCCGAAACTCGCGACGAAGTTAGAGCACAGAGCATCCAGATCAGTCCGCATGGACGCTGCGAGGTTCATGTCATTGCAACAAGCCCGCTGCGCCTGAAGCAAGTAGGCGTTGATGAGCGCGCCACCGGCATTGGTGTTGATTTCGATCAGCATCGGGCCGTCTTCGCCCAAATGAAAATCATACCCCATGAAGACGCCAATGGGGCCGGGCCGATACCGAGCGATCTCCGTAGCCTGCCCGAGCACAGCCGACTGGTACTGCGGCAAGCGTGCAATTGCCTCGATGGCCCCGATGATCTGCTGCATCCGCTCGGCGTGCGCTTTTGTAAGGAATACCGGCTGGGCCGACAGCAGATAGGGATGGGTCAACGCTAATGCTTGGCAGAATTCCGGATCGGCGACCGCCTTTTCTATTGCCCGGCACAGCGCATCGCGATCAAGCGTCACGCAGGTGCAATCACTATTGAGGCGCTCAATATCGTTGCTCACAGTCTGCGGTGCTCCCAGTGCCTGAATAATTGAACGGCCTGCTTGCGCAACGCACGAGGGCGTCACAGCCATCATCCCGCCGCTTCGCGGGGTATACAAAGTCTGGCGTTGGTAAAGGCAACAACCGGCACGATGAGCCATTGCATAAGCGGTGATAGACCCAATTCGATAGCGCCAATGCGCACCACCGGCATGAATGTCGAGTAGGCCCAAGCGTGGCGAACATAAACATTAAACCATTAACTGTAGGCCGTGTAGCTCAGCCCAAAAATAATCGTCAGAACCGCGACCTGTTTCCAGTCGCTGCGAGGCCACGACCAGAAGCGGCCGACCAAGATTGCCGCAATAAGTGCGCTTGCAGCAATCATGATGTCGCCGACTGTGCAATGGACGACAGCGAAGGCGATCTCCCATCGTGCGGCGCTCGTCCAGATTGTGTAGAGCGGAAGCTGCAACGTCTCCCAAGCGAGATGAGCAATCGCGGACACTCCAAGATAAATGCCCGCTGTCCGAAATCGCTCGTTCCAGTCGACCATTGTCTAAAGCCTGATAGCCCTCAGCCGCAGCGCATTGGCGATCACGCTCACCGACGACAACGCCATGGCTGCTGCGGCAATGATGGGCGAGAGCAGAATGCCAAGAACGGGATAGAGAACGCCCGCCGCCACCGGCACGCCGGCCGCGTTATAGACGAAGGCGAAAAACAGGTTTTGCCGGATATTGCCCATGGTTGCCTGCGACAGGCGGCGCGCGCGCACGATGCCGGTAAGATCGCCTTTGACGAGCGTGATGCCGGCACTCTCGATGGCAACGTCGGTGCCAGTTCCCATGGCGATGCCAACATCGGCTGCAGCAAGCGCAGGCGCGTCATTGACGCCGTCTCCGGCCATCGCAACGACATGACCCTCGCTTTTGAGCCGCTCGACGATTCGGCTCTTGTCTTCGGGCAGTACCTCGGCCTCAACTTGGGTTATGCCGAGCTTGCGAGCGACAGCTTGCGCGGTGACCCTATTGTCACCGGTCAGCATGACGATGTTCAGCGCCGCAGCTTTGAGTGCTTGCAGCGCCTCCGGCGTCGTGGACTTGATCGGGTCCGCGATGGCGAGAATGCCTGCGAGCGTGCCATCGAGCGCAATGAAGATGACGGTCGCGCCATCTTCGCGCAGCCGATCCGCTTCACCATCCAAGGTCTTCGTGTCGACTGCCGCGTCAGTCATGATGCGGGCATTGCCAATGACCATGCGCTTGCCGCCAACAACACCGGTCACACCTTTGCCCGTGGGTGCGTCAAAGTTCTCAACTTCTAGCAAGGCTAATCCTTTTGCTTCGGCTGCTGCAACGATTGCCGCGCCGAGCGGGTGCTGGCTCATCCGTTCAAGACTGGCCGCACGTTGTAGCAAGTCGGCTTCGGACACGCCGCCTGCCGTGCGCACCGCAACCACTTTTGGTTTGCCTTCGGTCAGCGTGCCGGTTTTGTCGATGACGATCGTATCGACCTTTTCTAGTCGTTCCAGCGCTTCGGCGTTTTTGATTAGAACGCCGGTCTGCGCGCCGCGACCGACCGCGACCATGATCGACATCGGGGTGGCAAGTCCAAGGGCGCAGGGGCAGGCGATAATGAGCACAGATACAGCCGCGATCAGTCCGTAGGTCATGCTGGGATCTGGTCCCCATATCGCCCAAGTTACGAATGCCAATACCGCAACGCCGATAACGAGCGGCACGAACCAGCCTGACACTTGGTCGGCGAGGCGCTGAATGGGCGCACGGCTTCGCTGTGCTTGCGCCACCATTTGAACGATACGGGCCAGCATCGTGTCGCGGCCGATATTATCGGCCCGCATGACGAAACTGCCGGATTGATTGATGGTACCTGCGATCACGCTGTCGTCGAGGGATTTGGTGACGGGTAGAGACTCTCCGGTTACCATCGATTCATCGACTGTGCTGCGTCCCTCAACAACTGTGCCGTCGACTGGCACCTTGTCGCCGGGTCGGACCCGCAGAAGATCTCCCACCGCGATCTGGTCGAGCGAAATCTCCTCATCGGTGCCGTTTTGCGAAACACGCCAAGCCGTCTTAGGCGCAAGATCCAGTAATGCGCGGATAGCACCGCCCGTGCTTTCGCGGGCTTTGAGTTCGAGGACTTGCCCCAATAGAACCAACACCGTGATCACGGCGGCGGCCTCGAAATAAACGGGCACGGCCCCCTCTAACGTGCGGAACGCCTCTGGAAACGAATCCGGAATGAGGGTTGCCACAACGCTGTAAATCCAAGCAACCCCAGTGCCCATGGCAATGAGCGTGAACATGTTGAGGTTGCGGGAGCGCAGCGAAGCCCAGCCGCGTTCAAAGAACGGCCATCCAGCCCACAGCACAACAGGCGTTGCCAGAATAAGCTGCAGCCAATTGGATACGCGTGGCGCGATCAGCATATGCAGCCCGGATAAGTGCCCGCCCATCTCCAAAATGAGAACGGGAATGGTCAGCGCCAGACCGATCAGGAATCGCCGGGACATATCAGCAAGTTCAGGATTGCGACGGGAATCATGACTGACGAGTTCCGGCTCAAGTGCCATGCCGCATATCGGGCAAGCACCCGGGCCAATCTGTCGGATTTGGGGGTGCATGGGACAGGTGTAGATCGTGCCCGCGGGCGTGGCCGGAGCATCGGCGGTGCTCTTCCCCAAAAAGTTGGTAGGGTTCGCTACAAACTTTGTGCGGCACCCGTCCGAGCAAAAATAATACGGATGTCCCTCGTGCTCGGCTCTGTGCTTGGCGGTACGAGGATCAACATCCATGCCGCAGACAGGATCATTGACCAAAGTCGAATTGCCGACTTGAGCGCTATGGCCATTGGTGTGCAGGCCGTTCGCGCAGCACGCGCCGTCAGTGCGGTTAGTGTGTTCGGGCATCGCTTTACCGCTCCATGCTGCATATCCGTTGAGGATATTTCGTAGATATCTTTACTCACTGAGAAATTTGACCATTGCGGTTGAGCAGCAGTTGTCGTCGGGCGGAATTGAAATTTGTGCGCCGAGCGCCTGACGAAACATCGCCCGTCCAGTTGGCCTCATTCTCGGTCACGTTCGAACAGCGATATCGCGCGCCCATCACTGATGACCGGGTGCGACAACGAACGGAGTAGCGCCTTGTCGGGGCTTCCCAAGTCGGAAACAGAGCAACAGGTGGCGCTCCGAAAAGAGCGAACTCCTTTGCTACTTAGATAACGGGCGACAATTCATTCGTCCTGCAGGTTCAACATTATTACCATCGCAGCAGGCGCGGTCCCAGGAGAGCGCCGGCCAAAGTGCACATCAGAATTGCGCCACCGTACCAAAGAGCGATGAACGGCAAAGAATCATCGGTGCAGTGCAGCGCATAGCCAGCAGCGCTTATGCCACCCGCAACGAAACCAGCGAGCGCCCCTGTCCGAATTAAATCGGTCGGAGCCATCCGCCGAACCGCCCAAACAACAGCCACAAACGGCACGACGGCGATAAGAGGTATAGAGACGAGGCACTCGAGCCATCTGTCACCCATCGCCATCGTATGCCAATGCCAGAGCGGCGCTGATACGAGACTAGCTGCGGCAAGAGCAGCCACAACTAACGGCGGCCAGGTTACTGGCGCTGCGTGTGTAGACGACACGCTGCCTGGCCGGGCCAACCGCAATAAATACGCGGTTCCTGCTATCACAATCACGGTTGCGAAGATTATCTTCGCGCAGAAATACGTCAGCGCGTTTGGTGCGCCTAGATCCATCCGCATGCCAGGCAACGCCAAGGCCGTTCCGATGGCGACGACGGTACCTAAAATAACCGCAGCAACGATTTCTCGTGACAGTTGCCGGCGATCGATGGGCTCGACGTTTGTGCTGAGTACGGTGATTAGTTCGTCGGTCTTCATGATTTTACCTCGCGCGAGATCATGTCCGCCAACTTCTTTAGTCCACGGTGGATGTTGACCTTGACCGCTGATTCCGACATGTCGCACCGCTCTGCGGTCTCAGCGATACTCAGCCCTTCAATCTTTACATGCCGAATTGCCTGCTGCATTTTAGCGGGCAGTGCGGCGAGAAGCCTTTGAAGATCATAGCCGCTCTCAACGGCGTCTCGATCGTCGTGAGCCTCGATCTCCGAAGTCATGCCGTCGAGCGGGATGTCCGCAAACCCAGTATTCCGTCGGCGCAAATGGTCGATCAGTTTGTATCGCGCAATCGCATGCACCCATGGCGTGAACAGTTGATCAGGACTGTAGGTATGACGTCGCGTGTGAATGGCGATAATTACATCCTGCACCAGATCTTCAGCGTCGGCGGAACTGCGGCCGTAGTTGATCAGCTTCGATTTATAGTAGCCGCGCAAGTGCCGGCTCAAATGATCGAGGAGTGTTCGATACGCCGCCGCGTCCCCCGCTTGGCCGGCAATCATAAGCCGTCTCAACTCGGGTTCATGGGCTGTCATCTGCGCTCCCTGTTACTGCTAATCCGCAACAGCGGCGGCTTTGGTTACATCACGGCAACAAAAAATTAGGCCGAACGGGACGCAGGGCTGCTGGTTTGGCAGCGAAGAAACCTGACCCCCACCTGTAACCTGCAGCAGGTAGCCCCCGAACTAGAAAATGGGCCCAACACAGCCAAGCAAAGTCCGCAAGTAAGGAGCACAACACATGTCAGCCCGCAAATCTGCAATTGCCGCAATTGCCTTGGGAATGGCCGCCTTGGGCGGCGCGGCGTTCGCCGATGACGCGAAAAGCTTGCCCATGATCAATGGCGAGGTGACGAAGGTCGATAGCGCTGGCGGCAAGGTAACAATCAAGCACGAGCCAATCACTAACCTCGACATGGGTGCGATGACCATGGCGTTCAAAGCGAACGACCCGGCATTGCTAAAAGACGTCAAACCCGGCGACAAGATCATGTTCACCGCTGACACGGTCAACGGTCAGATCAGCGTTACGAAGATTGAGAAGGCGAACTAGCGGCCGACCCTCGCGTCGCGGTGGCGGAAGTGCCGCTCCAGGCACCGCTCCGCGCGATCCCCGGCTCGCGTGGGGTGACCCAGTGACGTGAAAGTTTATGCAAAATGAAGGAGTTATGGGCACCCAGATGTTGGGTTCCCATACAGAAATGCAAGAAACACTGGCTTCCAAAGATTCCTATGCTCGGAAACACGCCGCGACCCGGCTGCGTAGACATCCCAGTAACACTCGTTTCGGCTAAGTGTGCTATCCTTGAATTAAGCTGACTCGCTTCAACCTTCTGGAACATATGAGCCCGTCACGGACCATCGCTGTTCTATTCTTGGCCCTGGGGTTTGCCCTTGGGTCCATGATCGGCGTTGCCGCAGCAACCGAGCAGGCCTTCGCGACACCATGCCCGATGCATGGTCAAGGCGGCGACGCTGACTGCTGCAAGGGCAACTGCGACGGGGCTATGATGGGTTGCTCTGTCAAATGTTCGGCGCCGCTTGCCACGGCGGCGCTTACCGATACAGCGCCGATGCTCGTGTCAGCCTTGGCATCGACTGTCGCCTGGAATTCGACGGCCTATGACCCATTCATTGCCAGGCCGCCTCCCCCTATCCCTATCAATTGATCTCCAGAACGTTCGTGCGTGTTTGCAGTCGTACGCTTAATCGCGTCCGCTGTGAGCAAGCGTACACGAGCTGCGCATCTGCGCTGCCGACTTCGTGTCATTTGGAGATTGAAATGAAAATTGTCACAGCTTCCGTGCTGCTTGCCGCCATTGTAGCGACTGCGAGTGCCCTGCCCGCACATGCAGCCGCTACTGATTATGCGTTCGAGCCAGTTAACGCCGAAGCGCGCAATGGCGCCGGAAGTGAGATTGCCGTCAGGCTGGTCCACAAACCGAGCGGCAAGCCGGTTGCGGGCGCAGTCATTTTTCGGACGCGCCTCGACATGTCTCCCGACAGCATGGAGTCGATGACGACCAAAGTCGAACCGCTGACTGAAAGCGAGCCCGGCGTCTACAAGTTCAAAGCCGATTTCACGATGGCCGGCGGGTGGGCACTGAAGCTTCAGGCGAAGGTTCAGGGCGAGCCAGAGACCGTGCAGGGCACTGTCGTCTTCACGGCGAAAGAGTGAGGACAGACACCATGCGCAAGTTAGCGTTTGTTCTGGCCGGTCTCTTGACGGTTTTGGTGCCGACCGCGATCGGATATCGAATCGGTACGGGACATTGGCCACTCGTTTCTTCGAGCACGATGGTCGATGGCGCGCCGATGCCGCAACCAGACCCAATGTCGACTGCGAGCCGCCGCGTCCTCTATTGGCGCGATCCGGATGGCAAACCCGCTTATGCCGCAAGTCCGACCAAGACCGCCGACGGCCGAGACTTCGTTGCCGTGTACGACCATGAAGAGCCCCCGCTTCCTGGCGATGCCCCGGCTGCCTCTGAAACCGCGATGAGCGACGCCCCTTCGAGCGGCGAACGCAAGATCAAATTCTATCGCAATCCCATGGGACTTCCCGACACGTCTCAGGAGCCCAAAAAGGATTGGATGGGGATGGACTACATTCCTGTCTACGAGGGCGAAGAGGAAGAGGATGGGTCTACCGTCAAGGTCAGTCTCGATAAGATACAACGCGCCGGTGTGAAGTCTGAGCCGGCCGAATTGCGCAAGCTGGCGCGGCCGGTGAGCGCGCCGGGCGTCGCCAAGATCGACGAACGCACGCTGCGCGAAATCACGCTGCGCGCCGATGCCTACATCGAAAAGCTTTACGTCGCTGAGATGGGCAAGCACGTGAAAGCGGGCGAGCCGCTGTTTCGCATTTATAGCCCCGACATCGTCAAAGCCGAGGTCGATTACAGGACGGCGCTGCGGGCCACTGCCGGACAGTCGCGAAATGATGCCGAGAGAGATTTGCAAGGCGCCGCTATGCGGCTTGAAAACCTCGACGTTCCCAACAGCATCATTCAATCTCTGCGAAACAGCAAAGATATGCCGCCCATGAAAATCGATTGGCCGTCGCCGGTCAGCGGCGTGGTCATCGAAAAGAAGGTGATCGAAGGCCAGAAGGTCGAGGCTGGCGCCATGCTTTATCAAATCGCCGATCTCAGCAGCATCTGGGTCGTAGCCGACGTCGCTGAGCAGGACATCGGACCGATTAAGGTGGGTGCGCCGGCCAAGGCAATCTTCCGAGCATTTCCGAACGAAACCTTCGAAGGCAAAGTTACGTTCATTCTCCACGAACTCGCGATGCAGACTCGCACAGCAAAAGTGCGCATCGAAATCGCGAACCCGGACCACCGCATCCGTCACGACATGTATGCCGATGTGACGATCGATACCGGCAGCGGAGATGATCTGCGCCTCGTCGTCCCGGCCTCGGCCGTTCTCGACACCGGCGCACGGCAGGTCGTACTGCTCGACAAGGGCGAGGGCCGTTTCGAGCCGCGTCCGGTGAAACTCGGCTATCGCGGCGAAGGTTACGTCGAAGTCACCGAGGGTCTGGCTGCTGGTGATAACGTCGTGACGTCGGCAAACTTCCTGATCGACGCTGAAAGCAACCTCAAGGCAGCGCTGAAGGGCTTCACCGCGGACGCTCCGTCTCCGGCTGCGGCGACGCCGATGGCTGACCCAATGGCTGCGCCGAAATCAGACTCTATGAAGCCGACGGAGGGCAGTGGCATCGGCAAGACGATGTCCGAGCCCATGCCCAAGGCATCGCCTGACAGGATATCGGCGCCTCCGATGACGGACAGCCCGTTGTCCGAGCCGCCAATGTCGGAACCGATGAAACCAGCCAAAGACAGCGCGGAGGCGAAGCCATGATCGCGCGCCTCATTCGCTGGTCGGCGAACAACCTTTTGCTGATTGCGGTCGGAGTGATTTTCGTGACCGGCTTTGGCATCTATGCGGTCAAGAACGTGCCGCTCGACGCCATCCCTGACCTATCGGACACGCAGGTGATCATTTACACCGACTATCCCGGGCAGGCGCCCCAGGTGGTCGAAGATCAAGTCACCTATCCGCTGTCGACGGCCATGCTGTCAGTTCCGAAATCGCGCGTGGTGCGAGGGTTTTCTTTTTTCGGCGTGTCGTTTGTCTATGTGATCTTTCAAGACGGCACCGACATCTACTGGGCACGATCGCGCGTCATCGAATATCTCAGCGCCGCGCAACGCAATTTGCCGACAGGCGTCACGCCAACGCTCGGGCCAGATGCAACCGGCGTCGGCTGGGTCTATCAGTACGCCGTCGTCGCAGCCAAGCGCACGCTGGCAGAACTGCGCACCACGCAGGACTGGCAGGTCCGCTTTGCTGTTGCCAAAGCCGAAGGCGTCGCCGAGGTTGCGAGCGTCGGCGGCTTCGTTAAGCAATACAGCGTTGTCGTCGATCCCTCGCGCTTGCGCAGCTATAGTATTCCGCTGACCAAAGTTCGCGACGCGATCCGCTCCAGCAACAATGACGTCGGCGGCCGGGTCATCGAACTTGCCGAAACCGAATTCATGGTGCGCGGACGCGGCTATCTGCGCAGCGTCGACGATATCGAACAGATTGTGCTGAAAGAGGAGAACGGGGCTTCAGTATTGCTGCGCGATGTAGCGCGTGTCGAGATCACCCCGGACGAACGGCGCGGTATTGCAGAATTGAATGGCGAGGGGGAGGCGGTCAGCGGCATAGCCGTACAGCGCTACGGCCAGAATGCGCTCGAAGTCATCGACAATGTCAAAACGCAGCTTGCCGCCATCAAGTCCAGCCTGCCTGATGGAACGGACATTCTGCCCGTCTATGATCGTTCGGAGCTGATTTACCGCGCCATCCAAACTCTGAAGATAACGCTTATCGAAGAAAGCATTATCGTCGCACTTGTCTGCGTCGTGTTCCTATTGCACTTTCGCAGCGCCTTCGTCGCAATCCTGACGCTGCCGCTCGGCATCCTGATCGCCTACATTTTTATGCATGTGCTCGGGCTCTCATCCAACATCATGAGCTTGGGCGGCATTGCAATCGCCATCGGCGCGATGATCGATGCGGCGATCGTTATGATTGAAAATGCGCATAAGCATCTGGAGCGTGCGCCACCTGAGAAGCCGCGCACAGAAATCCTCATTGAGGCGGCAAGCGAGGTTGGCCCGCCACTCTTCTTCTCGCTGCTCATCATCACCGTATCGTTCCTGCCGATCTTCGCGCTCGAAGCGCAAGAAGGACGGCTGTTTCATCCACTCGCCTACACCAAGACGTTTGCGATGGCGGCGGCGGCGTTCCTATCCGTCACGGTTGTTCCCGCTTTGATGATTATCTTTATTCGCGGGCGCATTATTCCTGAACACAAGAACCCGGTGAACCGATTCCTCATCTGGGCCTACCGTCCGATGATCCGCGGCGTGCTCAAAGCCAAAACGCTGACGATTATGGTCGCTGTGGCCATACTTGCCGGAAGCGCATGGCCGGCGTCCAAACTCGGCTCTGAATTCATGCCGAACTTGAACGAAGGCACATTGTTCTACATGCCAGTGACGCTGCCCGGTCTTTCGATCACCAAGGCGGCGGAGCTGCTGCAAACACAAAACAAGATCATCAAGACGTTCCCCGAAGTTGAGTCCGTGTTCGGCAAAGCTGGTCGGGCCGCTACGGCGACCGACCCCGCGCCGACGGAAATGTTTGAAACACTGATCAATCTCAAGCCCGAGGATCAGTGGCGGCCGGGCATGACGCTAGACAAACTCACGTCCAAAATGGACAAGGCGCTGCAGTTTCCGGGCGTCTCGAATGCTTGGACCCAGCCAATTAAGGCCCGCATCGACATGCTGGCGACCGGCATCCGCACGGTGGTGGGCGTCAAGGTCATCGGCAAAGACTTGAAGGAGATGGAGAAGCTCGCGCGCGAAATCGAGACCGCAATCAAGGGCGTGCCCGGCACTGCGAGCGCTTACGCGGAACGCATCATCGGCGGCTATTACCTGGAAGTCGAACCGGACCGTAAACAGTTGGCCCGCTACGGGTTGATGGTCGGCGACGTGCAGGACGTTGTCGCGTCAGCGCTCGGCGCCGAAACCGTCACGACCACGGTCGAAGGCCGCGAACGTTACGGAGTGAGCGTACGATACCCGCGAGAGTTGCGGTCAGACCCGCAGGCGATTGCTCGCGATGTGCAGGTGCCGATGGCCAACGGCGCATCCATCCCCCTAGGGCAGGTGGCGACTGTCAAGCTGACCACAGGTCCGGCCAGCATTCGCACCGAGAACGCTCAACTCGCCGCCTATATTTTCGTCGATGTGCGCGATCGCGACCTCGGCAGCTACGTCGCAGACGCCAAGAAGGCGGTTGAGGCGAACGTAAAGTTCCCGGTCGGCTATCAGGCCATCTGGAGCGGGCAGTTCGAATACTACGAGCGCGCCAAGGCGCGTCTCGCGATTGTCGTGCCACTGACGCTGATGATCATCCTGTTGCTCTTGTACTTGAACTTCCGCCGGGTGACCGAAACACTGATCGTGATGCTGTCGCTGCCGTTCGCTCTTGTCGGCGGCTTATGGCTGATGTGGTGGCTCGGGTTCAACTTAAGCGTGGCCGTCGCCGTTGGCTTTATCGCGCTCGCCGGCGTTGCCGCCGAGACCGGCGTCATCATGCTGATCTATCTCGACCATGCGCTGACCGATCAAAAAGCCAAGGCTGCGCGGGAGAACCGCGCGTTCAGCGGCGAGGATTTGCAAGCCGCCATCATGGAAGGCGCCGTCGAGCGCGTGCGGCCGAAAATGATGACGGTTGTCGCGATCATGGCGGGTCTGCTGCCGATCCTGTGGAGCACCGGCACCGGTTCCGAAGTCATGCAGCGCATAGCCGTGCCGATGATTGGCGGCATGGTGTCGTCCACCGTGCTCACGTTGATCGTCATCCCCGCGATTTACGCGCTGGTCAAAGGTTGCGGCTTGCCCAAAACCTCCGCTGCGACGCCAGCAATGGCGGAGGCCACAGCATGAGTGTCGATAACCTTTCATCGTTCACGTATCGCGCCGCGGTCGTGGCCTACGCTCCAATTCGTCGACTGATTCGGCCCGCTCTCAGCCGTCGCTTTCCGTTGCGTTTTTGCGTTCGTGAAACTCTTTGCACATCATGGATACCGACAATGCGCTTGGTGGCGATACTCATGACTTTGCTAGCCGTCGGCTTCGCTAGTCGGGCGCAGGCCTCGGAGTTGACGGCCGCTTTCGAAGCAGCCTGCGAACGAACGCCGGACATTCCGGCGCTCGCAGCGAGACGCGCGGAAATCGGCGCCAAGGCCAACGCTGCAGAGGCACTGTTGCCCGGGGGACCTTGGGCAACAGTGCTCTACCGCGATGACGAACTGACGAATGACCGGGGACTGCGTGAATTTCGGGCCGAGTTCGACGTACCGGTCTGGTTGAGGGGCGAACGCGGTGCGGCTCTGGCATCTGCGCTGACCGAAGGCGAGCGGCTGGAAGCCGAGATCACATACCGACGGCTTCAGGTCGCAAAGCGGGTCCGTGATTCCTATTGGGCGGTTGAAGACGCCCGTGCGAGGATCGCGGTTGCAGAACGGCGGCGCGCGTCGGCATCAAGACTGGCGCAGAGCCAAAAAGGGCAAACCGCGGCCGGACAAACTGAACTTATCGAAAGCAAGCTGGCGACCGCAGAGGCACGCGACGCGGATGCAGAACTGGCCGGGCTGCGTGCCGAATTGGAAGAGGCGCTGATCGCATTTCGCGTTCTGACAGGTGTCGAACCCCCCAGGAAGTTCAGAGAGCTTGAGGCAGCAATGCCGCCGTTGCACCCACGCATTGATCTGCGTCGCCGCGCAACTGAAAAGGCCGCAGCCGATGAAGCTCTAGCCTGGACGGTCGACAGGGAGCGGCCGTCCGTCGGCGTGTTCTCATGGAACGTGGATGCGCCGGGCCTTGAACCCAACGCGAATACGATTGGTGTGCGCGCGCGGATTCCTTTTGCCTATGACGGCGTCAACCAGCCCAAACGCGCCGCCGCCGCTGCCGAAGTCGTCGCAGCGCAGGAAGAGCTGGCGCTGGCCGAGCGCGAGATTGCTGGCGAGACGGCGCAGATGCGCGTGCGTCTCGAAGGTGCGCGGCGTCGGCTGACGGCGCTGGAAGCGCGACGCGCAGACCTGGCGTCGGTCGTCGATCTGACGCAAGCAGCGCAAGAAGCCGGTCAGACGCCACTGAACGATCTGATCCGCGCCAGACTGCAACTTTATGAAGCTGATCTAGCGCGTGCCACGGCGCGCGTCGCCATCGAACGCGCCCGTTCGGATGTCAACCATGCCCTGGGGTTAGAACCGTAACAGCCACGTTTTTGCAACACAGGAGTAAGCTCATGAAATCCGCATCTAAGTTCGCTGCACTCTTAGCGCTGATGTCGAGCCACGCTGCAGCTGAGGAAAAGGTCAACGCCACGCTCTACAAGAATCCCAGCTGCACGTGTTGCGATGCCTATGCTGACTACCTGCGAGTGAATGGCTTCGAAGTTCACGTGATCGAGCACCCTAATATGAGCCAGATCAAAAGGAAGCACGGAGTGCGCAAAGACCTCGAAGGCTGTCATTCGACGGTCATCGGCGATTATGTCGTTGAAGGCCATGTCCCGGTTGGCCCCATCAAGCGGCTGCTTGCCGAGCGACCGGTGATCAAGGGAATCTCATTGCCTGGAATGCCGGAAGGCTCGCCGGGAATGAGCGGCATAAAGGAAGGCCCTTTCGAAATCCTGACGATCACCGGCAAACCAGAACCGGCGCAACTTTACGCCACGGAGTGAATGCTATGATGGATCAACCCATGGGTGGAATGATGTGGGGTATGGGCCTCGTGTGGCTCTTGGTCGCCATCGTTCTCATCCTAGCCATCGCAGCGCTCATCAAATACCTCAGATCGTGAGCGCCGCGTGAACCAGTTCGCAACCCCGTCAGAAGACGCAGGGCCTGTCCCCTTCACGGCCCGGGTTCGATTCCTTGCGATCTTCATCCTGTTCATGTTCCTCTTGCATTTCTCTTGGGAGATCCTGCAGGCGCCGCTGTTTGCCCGCATGCCGGTCATGAGCCACTGGCAGGCAACGCTGGTTTGCTTGAAGGCCACGTTTGGCGACATCGGGATCGCGCTCGCAGCCTTCAGTGCCGGCGCATTGTTGGACAGAAATGTCACCTGGTTCCTGCACCCGAGCACCAGAGCCTTCGTCGCCTACATGGCCACGGGCGTGCTGTTCACCATCGTCTTTGAGTGGCACGCCGTCTATTGGGCGAACCGGTGGGCCTACTCGAGTCTCATGCCAGTTGTCCCCCTACTCGGCATCGGCGCGTCGCCACTTCTGCAATGGCTCGTGATACCGCCTGTGGCGCTGCAATTGCTGCGCCGACACTTTAGGGCAGTAGGTCGGCCATGATAGCGATCACCTATCAAATAGATCGCCAGGCGTTATTTCCAGAACGCGCATGCGGCCGCTACCTTTCCTTCATGCCGAGGACCGGCACGGTCAGCAAGGAGACCCGCATGTCGAAGTGGATTGTCGTGCCTGCAGCCATGATCGCTGCCTTGGCCGTCATCATGTTCCTGTGCTTCCGCTTCATCGGCTCGGCCCACGCCGAGTCGGGCGTTCTACAAGGAGCAGGTGGTCACAAGGCTTCCGGGTATGTGGAGATTGTCCGCAGCGCCGAAACGGTCAAGGTCGTGCTTAGGGACGATTTCACGCTTCAGGATGCGCCCGCGTCGCGTCTCGCGTGGGGCAAGGACGGATACAAGCGCGGAACCATTTTCGCGACGCTCGCGAAATTCAAGGGTGCGCAGGAGTATACGGTTCCGGCTGGAACCGATCTCAGCCAATACAATGAGTTTTGGATCTGGTGCGAGAAATTCGACGTGCCGTTGGCTTCAGCAAAACTCCAGTGAGGCTGCCATGTTTTTAGGTCTTGCGACTGTCGCTGTGATGACAACCATCGTCCTGCTCGTTCCGGTTCAACTCAGGCAGCAGCGGCTGTCCGCTCCGATTCTGGCCCGCTCACAACGAGGGTGAAGCAATGTTCGTTCGACGCATCGTGGGATTCGGTCTGGCCACACTTTCGGTCGCCGTTCTTGTCCTTGACCTCACAAATGGATTCTCGGCCTCGGGCCTGTTCGGCTTCGCAACTTTGGGGGACCTTTGGGCCCGGATCAACGGTGCGAGCCTGAACCTCGTGCAGGCCATCGTTCAGCGATACCTCTTCCCGGCACTCTGGGATCCGATGCTCGTAACGGTCTTGTTGCTGCCGGCTTGGCCGTTGTTGGGTGCCATCGCCGCGCTCGTTCTTTTGCGACACAACAAAGGCATGCGCGAACCGAAATCCGCAGATCGGACTGTAACCAATTCAACGACACATCCGAACTCACTATCATGAAACGTCTTCGACCATTGTTGGCCCTCTTCATCGCCCTGACGCTGGCGTTCTCGCCGGTGGCCGGGTTTGCAATGACAATGACTAAGTCGTGTCAGGGCATGCAGCAGACAATGGCGGACGACGGCACGGGCGCCGGCGACATTGCGGCGAACGGCATCATGGCCGATTGCCCGTGCCACAGCACCATGCCGAATTGCGGAACGATGCCGCAATGTCAGACGTCCGCAGGTTGCGCCAGCCAATGCGCGGCCACATGCGGTATTGTTTCAAGCGCGTCGACGCCTTTGACACCGGACCACGATGTCCTGACGTTGGCGGTTCTCGCGCTCGGCCAGTCCCTCTCGACTCAGCCGCCCGCTCCGCCACCGCGAGGCTGACGGTCTAAGCGTCGCTTTAAGCGGCGCAGCGCATCACGTGCGACCATCGATGGTCGTGTGATTGCGAGCGCGTGCCTCGCGCACCCTGAAAAGCATCATCCACGACATCTTGCGATCCGAACCGCCTCAACCCGCGCCACTGAGCGCACCAGGCTATCTCGGGATTCCTCGCTTGATCGTCGAAACCTGAACTCTCGATTGAGAAGGACTACAACCATGAAGACGATCATTAAGACAGCCATCGTTGCGCTGACCCTCACTGCTGGCGCCACCGCTGGCCAAGCCGAAACCGTATGGCATTTCCCCTACAAGGGCGCGCCGTACGCGACGCAGACTGCACCCGCGGCACAAGCCGCGCCGGTCAAAATCGTGCGTCACGGCAAGCACGTTCACAAGCTGGTCGCAGGCAAAACGCAGGTCATCCGCTGACCTGCGGCCTCGCGCGCGGGCCGGGCTTCAAGGTCCGGCCCGCGCGCAGAGGCCTGCCATTCACAGCAATCAGACACAAGCAATGCTCAGGAAATGAAGGAACAATTCCATGAAATCGATCATCAAGGCGGCTCTCGTGGCCGTCACTCTGGCAGCCAGCGGCGCCGCCGCTCATGCCCATACCGTCTGGCGCTTTCCCTTTAAGAGCGCGCCCTACGCAGTTCCCCATGAGCACCAAAAGCCGGCGGTGCGTTCAAACACCGTCCGGAAGCACATGCACCGGCACGGTGCGATTGCCGAAGCGTCCGCGATCGTCATCGCACACCATAAGCCACCGTATCACGACGGTCTGCCCAGGACGTCGCCACCGACCGTTCCACAGCCGAAGAAGGGCGGCAATTCAGCGGCAAATTTTGGAACAACTGATGTCGCGGCCCTTGCCTGACGTGCGTTGACATCAAAGTAAGCCTGCCTGTCCATTCGCGACGGGCAGGCCTCCCTCATCAGCTGCTGGCATCGTTGTGTGTCCGCCGCTGTGATAGCGGACAACTATGGAACCCTTCGCTGATTAGTATTTCATTGGCATTGAAGACGAAGATAGGACCGATCCTATGACAGAGTTACAATCGACAATCACATGTCCGGAGTGCGGTCATCAGTCGACTTCAACGATGCCGACCGACGCCTGCGTCTACATCCACGAATGTTCCTGCTGCGGGCACGTATTGAAACCTAAACCCGGCGACTGCTGTGTGTTCTGCAGCTACGGGACCATGCCATGTCCGCCGGTGCAAGCTGAGGTTCGCGACAAATCCCCGGAGAATGTTTCAAAGGCGCACAGCTTGCGTATGGAGAAGTGAGATGAACATCAGCAAGCCCCCAAAGTGGACTCTTAAAGAGGCCCTCGCGACGCCTGAGAGCGTGTTTGCCAACCGTCGCGAGTTCCTGGCCGGGGTAGGACTCGGGGTCAGTGGTCTTGCGGCCGCTGCTGTCTTGCTCGGTCAAGACGGGCCTAGTCTCCCTCCCGCTGAAATCGATCCGTCGGCCGGCCTCTATCCCGCTTCGCGTAACACAGCGTTCACGCTCGATCGGGCGCTGACGCCGGAGAGCATCAATGCCAAGTGGAACAACTTTTATGAGTTTGGCTCGCACAAGGAGATTTCAGGTGCGGCGCAGGCGTTGAAACTCCGTCCCTGGATGGTCACCTTCGACGGATTGGTCGAAAAACCGTTTGAAATTGGCATTGACGACCTCCTCGCCAAGATGAAGCTCGAAGAGCGCCTCTATCGCCACCGCTGTGTCGAAGCGTGGTCCATGACGATCCCTTGGTCCGGCTTTCCGATGAAAAACCTCGTCGCGCTGGCCAAACCGCTGTCGTCCGCCGAATACGTGCGGATGGAGACGTTCAACAATCCTGCTGTCGCGCCGGGCCAGAAGCAGACCTGGAACCCGTGGCCCTACGTTGAAGGATTGACCATCGAAGAGGCGACCAACGAGTTGGCGTTCATGGCCACGGGCGCCTACGGCAAGCCGATGGCCAAGCAGCACGGCGCGCCGTTGCGTTTAGCCGTGCCATGGAAATACGGCTTCAAGCACATTAAATCGATCACGCGGTTTTCGTTCGTTGCCGAGCGACCGGTCAGCTTTTGGGAGAAGATCCTGCCGGCAGAATACGGCTTCTGGGCCAATATCAATCCTGAAGTTCCGCATCCGCGCTGGAGCCAAGCGACCGAACGTGTCCTTGGAACCGAGACACGCGTGCCTACGCTGCCGTACAACGGCTACGGCGAGCAGGTGGCGCATCTCTACCAGAACATCAACGGCGAGCGATTGTACACGTAGCGTCGGCGCGGGCAGGCCAGCTAGAGAGACTTAACGCCAGGAGTGCAGACCAATACAGACGACGTGTGGCTGTCGTCTGTCGCCCCCTCACAATGATTCAATGACCTTTTCCAAC
This sequence comes from uncultured Hyphomicrobium sp., assembly GCA_964651805.1. GTDB lineage: Bacteria > Pseudomonadota > Alphaproteobacteria > Rhizobiales > Hyphomicrobiaceae > Hyphomicrobium_B. The sequence goes on from CAZYXX010000002.1 coordinate 909,176, forward strand.
TTTGCTCGGACAAACGCTGCCTTCTCCAGTAGCGCAGGATTGTCGACGGCGGCCATCGAGGCGACCGGGTTGATCGCTGCCACCTCGACGCGCCCCGGCGCCAGCTCCTGAACGATGACATTGCAGGGCAGCATTGTTCCGACCTTGTCCTCGAGCTTGAGCGCCTCGTGAGCCAGCGCAGGGTTGCACGCTCCCAGAATGCGGTATGGACGAAACTCAACGCCGATTTTGCTCTTGAGTGTCTTCGTCACGTCGATCTCGGTGATGATGCCAAAACCCTGCTCCTTGAGCTTCTCGGCCGTCAGAGTGACGACGTCATCGAAACTCATCAACAAAACTTTGTTGAAGTAATAGCTCATGATTTCTCTCACATCATACAACAGCCCATGCCGAGCAGCATGTCGGCCTTCTTCTTCTGGTCGTCGTCCAACACCTTATAGAGAGCTTCCGTTGCGGGCTTCAGTGCCTTCATCGCATCGAGCATGGCCTCCATATGCTTCGTGTGAGCGTCCATTCGTGCCACGGCTGTGCCTGACTGCATGACCTGCATCATAGTTGCGTGCATACTCTGCATGGTATCGCTGCGGGCTTTGACGGCACTCACGTATCCGTCCCAGGCTGCGACCTGCGCGTCGGTGATGCCCAGTTCGGCCTTCAGATAGGCAAGACGGCCTTCCATCATCGGCCCTTGACCCATCATCATGCCGGGTCCCATTCCCTGACCCATGCTTCCCATGCCCATCGGCATGTTGCCCATCATGCCTGGGCCCATCATTCCCTGCATACCCTGACCCATCATGCCCCTTCCCATGTTGCCGCCCATCATGGGACAGCCACCCATCATCCCCATGCCCTGACCCATCGGCATATGCTGACCCTGTTGTTGGTCTTGAGCCAGCGAACCAGTCGCAGCCGCCGCCAGGAGCGCCGCTGCGATCACCCATTTACGCATGGTCATGTGCATTGCTCCTTGATGTGTTGCTACGTCTTTCCACGTTCTGTTCTTCGTTGGTGCTGCCAGCAGCAATAGGGCATTATTTGTTATCTTAGGTTGGCGTTGGTGCTTCGTACTTGAGCTGGATCAAGGCTCTTTCCAGGTTGGTCGCTGGCGATAGGAACCCGATCAGCCCCTTGACCTAGGCGCGAGGGACCCCGAGCATCGGCGCATGCCACACGGGTAGAACCAAGTACTCATAGGACTTTGGGGCTTATGAGTGCCATTGTGCCGTCCTGCACGAGCGTCGCCGTTGCACAATCCCAGACAAGATCCTTGACGACTACCTCGTGACCGGCTGCGCGCACATTGTGGGTCCACGCATGACAGCAAGAACAGAACCTCCGGTGGTCATCATTTCAAGCAACGCCGAAACTGCAGCAACCGGAAAAAGGCCGTTGGACAGCGCCGCCTTCCAAAGTGACGGTCGGTAAATTTGAAGGGCTGTCGTCATCATCCAGTCCCTCGCGACGCGCTACCGTCATTCTTGCCCAATGATGTGTTTGCCAGCAGGAGTATGACGCCCACCGCGATTGCCGTATCCGCGAGATTGAATGCCGGCCAGTGCCAGCCGCTCACATGGAAATCGAGGAAATCAACAACCGCGCCAACGCGAATACGATCCAAAGCGTTGCCAAGCGCGCCGCCAATGATCAATCCGAACGCGGCGGCCTCCCACCGGGTGGTTGATCGGATCAGGAGAAATCCAAATAGCGCAACGATGACGAGCGTAATTCCGGCCAGAAGCAAAGGGCGGCCCGCGAATGTCTCAGCGAACATGCTGAAAGATACCCCTTGGTTAAAACTGAGACGCAGATCGAAGAATGGCAGCACGAATTGGACGCTCCCACGCTCAAGCGCCGCTAACGCCATCAACTTCGTGGCTTGATCCAAAACGAAGGCGATAAGGATCGCCGCCAATCCGAATAGTCGTGTCAGGTGGGGCGGTGCCAAAGTGTCCATTGCGCAGCTCATGCGATCTCCTGAGACGATGCTGTCGCTGCCGGACGAAATCGCAGCAGGCGCAATGCATTTGCGGTCACCAGCACGGTGGCCCCTGTATCTGCGAGGATGGCCATCCACAGCGAGCTGACGCCCAGAAGTGTCGTGACCAGAAACACGGCCTTCAGCCCGAGCGCGAGCGCGATATTCTGCCAGATATTGGACAACGTCGCCCGCGCGAGACTGACAAGCTCGGCAACGCCGGTGACACGGTTGCTGAGCAAGGCTGCATCGGCGGTCTCCAGCGCGACATCGGTACCGCCCCCCATTGCGATGCCGACTGAAGATGCCGCAAGCGCAGGCGCGTCATTGATGCCATCGCCCACCATGGCCACTGGGCCAGCCGTCTTGAGTTCAGCAATGGCTTGGAGTTTTGCTTCAGGCAACAGCTCGGCGCGTACATCGAGGCCAAGGGTGCTGGCTATGGCTTGACCCGTGCGCCGGTTGTCGCCGGTCAGCATGATGGTGTGCACGCCGAGCGCCTTTAGCCACCTGATCCCGGCTACGGCATCGGGGCGCGGTTGGTCGCGGAGCGCAATAAGGCCGAGCGCGCGCTCATTCGTGGCCACGATCACGACTGTCTTTCCTTCCGCCTCAAGCCTCTGCACTGCGTCGTCAAATGAAGGCGGCAACAGATTGAGCTCAGCTGCGTGGCGCGGCGAGCCGACGGATACAAAACCCTCGCTCAGGCGAGCGACGACGGCCTTGCCGGGCACGGCGGATGCGCCCCCATAAGCTTGGGGTATGGCGAGAGAGCGAGCGCAAGCCGCAGCAACGATCGCAAACCCGAGCGGATGGCTGGACCCTTGCTCGACGGCGGCAGCTTTCGCCAGCACCTCATTGCCATCACCTTCAATTGCAATGACATCGGTCACCTGTGGCTTGCCAACGGTTAAGGTGCCGGTCTTGTCAAAGGCGACGGTCTTGATCTTGCCCAGAGTCTCCAAGGCTGCACCGCCCTTGATGAGAAGCCCGCGGCGGGCCCCCGCCGCGAGACCGGAGGCAATGGCGGCAGGCGTCGAGATGACAAGCGCGCAGGGGCAGGCAATGAGTAGGGTAGCGAGACCGCGGTAGATCCAGGTTTCCCAGTCTGCCCCAAAGAGCAACGGTGGTATGATGATGATCAGCGCCGCAGCGACCATTGACGCTGGCGTATAGTACGCTGCGAACTGGTCGATAAAGCGGGCCGTAGGCGCTTTAGAAGTCTGTGCCTGCTCCACCAGATGAATGATGCGCGCGATGGTGTTGTCGGCTGCGGTCTTGGTGATTGATATCCTAAGCAAGCCGTTGCCGTTAATGCTGCCGGCATAGACCATCGCCTCAATAGTCTTGAGGACGGGAACCGATTCGCCCGTGACGGGGGCTTCGTCGAGTTCCGACGTCCCCTCGATGATTTTTCCGTCTGATGGAATCCGGTCGCCGGGTCGCACTACGACGATATCGTCGACACGCAATTGTTCGACAGGCACGTCCCGCACGTCGCCGTCTTGCTCGATTTTGGCGGTGCGCGGCACCAATCCGATTAGTACTTTGATGCCAGCCCTTGCGCGGCCTGCCGCAACGTTCTCCAGAAGCTCGCCTACGGCAAAGAGGAAAATCACAACCGCTGCTTCCTCGGTCGCGCCGATGGCAACGGCTCCGGCCGCCGCTACGCTCATGAGCGTTTCGATGCTGAAAGGCGTGCCGGACATGGCACCGGCGAGCGCACGCCGCACAATAGGTACGAGACCAATGACCGCCGCTCCGAGATAGGCAAAAAACGAGAGATCGGGCGCGATCCAAGCGACAATGGCCGCCACCGCAAGCAGGACTGCGCTTACTAGGACGAGTTGCGCCTTGCGGGTTTGCCACCACGGCCGGTCGGCCCGCTCGGTCGAATGAGTCGAGTCGACCTGCTCAGTCGCCAGTGGACGCAGCGTGTAGCCAAGGCTGCGGATCTTGTCCTCTATCGCTTGGCGCGAGCTACGATCCGCGTCGTGTTTCAGGTCCAGCGTCTCGGTGCCATAGCTGACGTTGATGTCGGTCACGCCGGGGAGACGTTTCAAGGCATTCTCGATTTTGAGCGCGCACGCACCGCAATCCATGCCCTCGACGCCCATCTTGAGCGTGTGGATGTTTGTTGAGGTTCGTTCGACAGCTGTCACGTTTTTTGGACTTTCTCTCGTTATGAGATCATACTGCACCCTGTAGTAACTACAGGGTCAACACTTATGAGTTCAGGCGTCCTCACGATCGGCGATTTGTACAAAGCAACCGGCACCAAGGTCGAGACGATCCGCTATTACGAGCGGATAGGATTGCTTCCCGCCCCTGATAGGACGAGTGGAAACTACCGCGCCTATGGGAAAAGCGATCTCGGTCGACTGAGCTTCATTCGTCGTGCCCGCGATCTGGGTTTTGGCCTGGAGCAGGTGAGGGAACTTCTGGGGCTGTCGGATCAGAAGCAGCGTTCCTGCGAAGCTGTCGATGTCATCGCGCGCGACCATCTCGCAGACGTCGATCGCAAACTGGCCGATTTAAAGGCTCTACGGCGCGAACTCGACAGTATCATCCGCCATTGCGGTTGCGGCACCATTGCCGAGTGCCGAATTATTGAAGCGCTGGCTCCGATCGATCCACGGCATTGACGAAAGCCGCTGGTGGAAACGCTCCTTACAGTCTGGCCTAGTGCAGACCGTGCTGATCGCGCCCGGCTCGGCAATCCGTTCGCTCGGTCTGCAACGTGATGTGATCAATATTAAAGCGTTCTCCGAGCAGTTCGGCTGCTTTCTCGCGAACCTTATCCGCGTCCGGCGCGTCCCCGAGCACGAGATGGACTGACAAGGACGGCACCTCAGAACTCAGTGCCCACACATGCAGGTCGTGGATGTCACGCACGCCGGGGACGGCGCGCAACGCCGATTCAACTGCAGCTAGGTCAACTCCTTCGGGGACGCCTTCCAACAGAACGTTCATGGTCTCGCTAAAAAGCTGCCAAGTTCGCGGCAGCACCCACAATCCAATCGCCACAGCGACCAACGGATCGACCCAACGCCAATCGGTGAGCCAGATAATCATCGCAGCGGCCATGACGCCAATCGAGCCGAGCATATCGCTCCAGACTTCCAGATAGGCGCCTTTCACGTTGAGACTCGACTGTGCGTTGCCTGCAAGCAGTCGCATGGCGGCAAGGTTCACGAGAAGGCCGAGGAACGCCACCAAGAGCATGGGTAAAGACTGGATTTCAGTTGGGGCGAGAACCCGCTGGTAGGCTTCATACAGAATGTATGCAGCCACACCGAACAGCAGGATAGCGTTGAAGGCTGCGGCGAGAATCTCGAACCGGCGATAGCCGAAGGTCCGCCGACTGTCGGCGGGCCGTTCGCCGACCTTGATGGCGGCGAGAGCAATCGCGAGCCCGGCCGTGTCGGTCAGCATGTGCGCGGCATCGGAAATGAGCGCTAGGCTGCCGGTCAAGATACCGGCCACGACCTCAACGACCAGAAACGTCCCGGTCAGCACCAGGGCTTTGGTCAGCGCGGACGCGCTGGATGACGTATGCCCGTGATCGTGACCGGCGCTCATATGATCTCCTCGTTACAGAAATATAACTGATGTGCGAACAGGCAACACCCGCTCTGCCGGATTTCCATGCGGCAGAAAATCGTGATAGTTCTTCTGAGTGAGGAGTCTATAATTACAACATGCGACGCGTCTTAACCGCTCTGCTGCTTGCGCTGTTTATCCCGGCCACCGTGGTTGCCGGGCCCATGCGGTTGTGCATCGGCAACGACGGCCACCAGATGGTGGAATTCGTCCACGGCTCCATGCACCACCAGAATGACCAACTTACTGACGTTGCTCACGAAAAGGCGTCGCAAACCGCCAATCTGGAGAACGGTCCGGATTGCGTCGATATTGGTCTTCAGGCAACGGCAACAGCCACCTTCTCCTCAATCAAGAAGCAGTCGACAGACGATGGTGGTGATTCTCCGTTCCAAATCGCAAGCCCACCCTCCGCGTTTCAGCTGCAGCAAGACCTCGTCGCTTCGGGCGGCTATGCTGAGCTGCGTGCGGCCGGCGATCCGCGTCTTGACGCCCTGAGCACGGTTATCCTCCTTATTTAGCGCCTCCCGTCTGATCTTTGGCTGCGCACGTCGGCACACTTGCTGACGGCGCAAAACTTGATTCGATGCCTGGGGGCCCTATGGCGAAACCTTCTAAATTTTACTTCTGGTTGACTGTGGCGATGGCCACGGCCTGCTCGGGCTATGGCGCAACGGGGGAAGAGCTTTCCAGCTGGACTACGGAAACGGTAGTGTCCGGGGAAGCCGGACCGGTAATGTTTCCATCAGTCAGCGCTACGTCGACCCTAAGCTATGAAAAACGTCTGACGCTTCGCGACGCAGTCAGCCGGACGTTGGCATACAATCCCTCGGTTCGCGCGGCCTACCATGAAATTCAGGCGCGCGATGGTGAGGCCTTTCAAGCCTCGCGCCGGCCCAATCCGGAGCTGTTGCTTGAGGTCGAGAACTTCGGTGGCTCGAAGGACAAAAGCGGTTTCGACGTCGCCGAGGAAACTGCGAGCCTGACCCAACTCATTGAACTCGGCGGCAAGCGCTATGCGCGTCTGCAGGCCGCGCAGCTAGAGACCTCTCTCGCCACGTGGGATTACGAGGGTGTCCGTGTCCAGATGGCGACCCTGGCCGCCCAGTCGTTCGTCGATGTGCTGACCGCGCAAGAGCGGGTGAAGGTCCTGGGTGAGTTTGTCTCGATAGCAGAGAAGACGCGCAAAAGCGTCGATGCCCGCGTGAAGGCCGGCAAGGCCAGTCCGATCGAACTGGATCGTGCTTTGGTGGCGGCCGCGCGCGCAAAGGCTCTGCAAGGCGCCGAGAAGGCGCGGCTGGATTCGGCCAAGCGCAAGCTTTCGACACTATGGGGCGCGCATGCACCCGATTTCGGCGCAGCAGTTGGCCGGCTTGGTAATGGTACCAGCGTGCCTTCAATCGAAGCATTAAAGAGCTTCCTTAATAATAATCCGACGCTGGCGCGCTGGACTGACGAGGTTAGTCGCCGTGCGGCCCAGGTCGATTTGGAGCATGCCAAATCGATCCCCGATCTTCGCGTCGGCGCCGGGGTGCGTCAGTTCAATGAGAACGACTCCACGGCGATCGTTGCGTCCGTCGCGATTCCGCTACCGATTTTTGATCGCAATGACGGCAATATCACCGCCGCCGAGAGCCGACTTACGAAAGCTGAGACCGACGCATTAGCCGTGCGCGACGATCTTCTGCGCGCGCTGATTGAAGCCGTTGGTGAACTTGAAGTGGCGGCGACGCAGCTCAATGGGTTAAAGCGCGACGTCCTGCCCGTGGCGCAGTCGGCCTTTGACCGAACCAAACTCGGCTACGACGAGGGCAAGTTCGATCTCCTGAACGTACTCGATGTTCAGCGCTCAGTGTTCGAGGTGCGGCTCGATCTGCTCAACGCCCGAGCCGACTACGAAAAGGCACGGGTCAAGGTCGAAGCCCTGATCGGGCGCGACATCAAGGAATTCTAGGAAAGCGTTGTTAAATGAAGCCCACCTCGAAACTTACCCTAGCCGCTGCAGCAGCTCTTCTGGGCCTGTTCGTGGCGTATCGCGAGACCAGCGCCATGTGCGGACCCGCGAAGGTGGATGCGCATGGGCATGGCCACGGTCATGGAGAAGAGCAGGAGGCTGGTCACGCGGCTGAGGGCTTCGGCACGAAGGTCTGTGAGGACGGAGTCGTCCGGGCCGTTTGGGAATCGATTTGGCCTTCCAGCGCAGACATGGCGCCGGTTGTGAAAGCGGACGCCGACCACGGTAAAATGGCTGCCGGCGAGAAGGGCACGGACAGTCATGCCCACGGTAAGGAGGCTGCCGGGGAGAAGGACGCGGACGGCCATGCACACGGCAAGGAAGAAGGTGAATCTTCGGAAGGGCTGATCAGGCTCAGTGCCGCACAGATCAAGGCTGCAACGATCGAGATGCAGCCGGCGGCTTCCGGCAAGCTCAGCAAAGAGGTCGCCGCGCCTGGCCGCATCACGATGAACGCCAATGCGCAGGCCCGCATTGTGTCGAAACTCACCGGCACGGTGGCGAGTATCGACAAGCAGCTCGGCGATACAGTCAGCGCCGGTGATCTTCTTGCCACGATCGACAGCCGCGAAATGGCTGATGCAAAGGCCGATTTCCTGGCGGCGTCGCGCACCGAGGAGCTGGCGCGTTCAACCTATGAGCGGGAAGAGCGACTGTGGAAGCAAAAGGTGACGGCTGAGCAGGAATACCTTGCCGCCCGCAATGCTCACGCCGAAGCCAAAATCAGGTTGGATGTCTCGCACCAGCGGCTGCATGCCATCGGGATTTCCGACGATGAAATCAAACGGCTGCCCAAGATCGGGGACGAAAGCAGTTTTCGCATTTATGAATTACGGGCGCCCATCTCTGGGCAGATAGCCGCACGCGATTTGGTGCTTGGTCAGACCGTCGGCACCGACAAAGAGGTGTTTACGATCGCCGATCCGGCAAAGGTCTGGGTCGAGCTTGCCGTTCCGCCCAATGACTTAGCGTTCGCCAAACAGGGCCAAACTGTACGCGTGCAATCGGGCGCCAGACAAGCAAGCGGAACGATCATCGCGCTCAGTCCGGTGATTGATCCCGAGACACGCTCCGCCAAAGCCATTGCCGAGTTGGACAACGCAGCCGGCATATGGAAGCCCGGCGACTATGTGGATGCTCGTCTCATCGAGTCTGAGCAGGAGGTCGACATTCTGGTGCCTGTTGCCGCCATTCAGACGGTGAAGGGGTCAAAGGTCGTGTTCGTCAGCGAAAGCGGCGGGTTTCGCGTGCGGCCCGTCACAACGGGCCGTGAAGATTCGCGAAACGTCGAGATCGTGTCGGGGCTCGAATTCGGCGAAACAATCGCCACCTCCAACACCTTCACGCTCAAGGCCGAGCTCGGCAAAGCCGAAGCCGAGCATGAGCATTGAGGGGAGGGAATCAGCCATGATTGAACGCATCCTCAGTTTCTCCCTCACGCACCGCGTGCTGGTGGTCTTGCTGGTTGCTGCCGCATCAGCATTCGGTCTCTATTCACTGCAACGGCTGCCAATCGACGCCGTACCGGACATCACCAACAACCAGATCCAGATCAACACGGAAGCGGCGGCCTTGTCGCCTTTCGAGATTGAAAAGAACGTCACCTTCCCGATCGAGACGGCACTCGCGGGGATACCGGGGCTCTCCTACACTCGCTCGCTATCGCGCAACGGGTTTTCGCAGGTCACGGCGGTCTTTGAGGACAACGTCGACATCTACTTTGCGCGCTCCCAGGTTTCGGAGCGGATGAACCAGGCCAAAGCCAATCTGCCGGCGGGGGCTGAACCACGCATGGGAGCCGTTTCAACGGGCCTCGGCGAAATCTACATGTGGACCGTCCATTTCGAACATCCGCGCGGCAAGGGTGCGGAGGTCAAGGACGGCAAGCCAGGCTGGCAGAGCGATGGCAGTTACTTGACGCCGGAAGGCCTGGTTCTGCGTAAGGACTTCGAGTTTGCCATGTACCTGCGCACGGTGCAGGACTGGATCATCCGGCCCCAGCTGAAAGGCGTGACCGGCGTTGCCGAGGTGGATGCTATCGGTGGCTACGAGCAGCAATACCAGGTGCAGCCTGATCCGCAGAAGCTGTTGTCGCTGGGGCTGACGTTCACTGATGTCATCAACGCGTTGGAGCGCAACAACACCAGCGTCGGTGCCGGATACATCGAGCAAAAGGGTGAATCCTACATCGTCCGGGCCGACGGGCGCCTCGAAACAGCGGCCGACATCGGCAATGTTATCATCGCCAATCGCAACGGTGTGCCGGTTTACTTGAAAGACGTCGCAGAAGTTGGGATTGGCCGCGAACTACGTACCGGTTCGGCCAGCGAGAACGGTTACGAGGTGGTCGTCGGCACGACCATGATGCTCAAGGGCGGCAACAGCCGCATCGTCTCGGCCGCCGTGGACGAGAAAATAAAAACCATATCGAAGTCGCTGCCACCGGATATCGCCATCAAGACGGTGCTTGACCGCACGGTTCTGGTTGATGCCACCGTCAAGACGGTGGCCAAAAACCTTGCGGAAGGCGCGCTGCTGGTTATCGTCGTGCTGTTTTTGATGCTCGGCAACCTGCGCGCCGCACTCATCACGGCGCTGGTCATTCCCATCACGATGCTTTTCACCACGGTCGGCATGGTGGAAGCCGGGATTTCCGCCAACCTCATGAGTCTTGGCGCACTCGATTTTGGGCTCATCGTCGACGGCGCGGTGATCATCACCGAAAACGCCCTGCGCAGGCTTGCCGAGCGTCAGCACCATGAAGGCCGATTGCTCAACGTCAACGAGCGTCTGCACGAGGTGATGGTCGCCAGCAAGGAGATGATCCAGCCATCGGTGTTCGGTCAAATCATCATCATCACCGTCTACTTGCCGCTCCTCACCTTTACCGGAGTGGAAGGTAAGATGTTCGAGCCGATGGGACTGACCGTCATCATCGCGCTGCTCGCCGCATTCGTAATGTCGCTGACCTTCGTGCCCGCCATGATTGGGCTGTTCGTGACCGGACGCATTGAAGAAAAGGAAAGCGCGATCATCCGCTATTCCAAGCGCGTCTACGAACCAGCGTTGCGCAGCGCGCTGGCCGACACCTCCAGCGTCATCTGGATGTCGGTGGCCTTTTTCGTGTTCTCGCTTTTCCTTTTCACGCGCCTTGGCCAGGAGTTCATCCCGACGCTGGATGAAAAGAATCTTGCCATGCATGCCATGCGGATTCCCTCGACGTCACTCTCCCAGTCGCAGGAGATGCAATTGAAGGTGGAGGCGACGGTTCGTGCGTTTCCCGAGGTCGCATTCGTGTTTTCCAAGACAGGCACGGCGGAGATGGCGTCGGACCCGATGCCGCCCCACGTCTCGGATACCTTCATCATTCTCAAGCCTCAGTCGGATTGGCCAGATCCGAGCATGACCAAGGCAGAACTGGTCGAGAAGATTGCGGCGGCCGTCGGCCTGCTGCCGGGCAACAACTACGAATACACCCAGCCGATCCAAATGCGCTTCAATGAGCTGATTGCTGGCGTGCGCAGCGACGTGGCCGTCAAGGTGTTCGGTGACGACTTTGATGAACTTGGAGCAACGGCGGCCAAGGTGGCGTCCGTACTGCGCCAGGTCCCTGGCGCAGCTGACGTAAAGGTCGAACAGACCACGGGGCTGCCGATGTTAGACGTCAAGCTCGATAAGCAGGCAATCTCCCGTTACGGTCTCAACATCGGTGATGTTCTGGACGTGATTTCGATTGCGGTCGGCGGGCGCGAAGCCGGCCTTGTGTTTCAGGGCGATCGCCGCTTCGCCATTCTGGTGCGCCTGCCCGACCGCTTGCGAGACAATCTCGAAACCCTGGAAAATCTGCCGGTTCCCGTGCCGGATACCGATGGCGATGGCGCGAAGACGTCATTCATCCCGCTCAAGACTCTGGCGCGATTTGTGGTCGAAGAAGGCCCAAACCAGATTAGCCGCGAAAACGGCAAGCGCCGTGTGGTCGTTCAAGCGAATGTGCGTGGGCGTGACATTGGCTCTTTTGTCGAAGAGGCGCAGCGGCGCATCGATGCCGAGGTTCAGGTGCCTCCGGGCAACTGGCTGGCCTGGGGCGGGCAGTTCGAAAACCTTCAGGCAGCGCGCAGCCGACTTATGGTGGTCGTGCCGGCCTGCTTCTTCATCATCTTCCTGATGCTGTTTACCGCACTCGGCAAAGTCCGTGAGGCACTGCTGGTCTTCTCCGGCGTGCCGCTCGCGATCTCCGGCGGCATCCTCACGCTCTATCTCCGTGACATGCCGTTCTCCATTTCAGCGGCGGTCGGATTTATCGCGCTGTCGGGCGTGGCGGTGCTGAACGGCCTCGTCATGGTCACCTACATCAACCAGCTTCGGCTCAAGGGCATTAAGGGCGACCTGGCCATCTTCGAAGGCGCGATGACCCGCCTCCGTCCAGTCCTGATGACCGCGCTGGTCGCTTCGCTCGGCTTCGTTCCGATGGCGATCGCGACAGGGACCGGCGCCGAAGTGCAAAAGCCGCTGGCAACCGTTGTAATTGGCGGTCTGATCACCGCCACGTTGCTGACACTGCTCGTGCTGCCGGCGCTCTACAAGCGCTTCTGCCTCAACGAAGAGTTCACCGCCGATACCGAAGCCAAACCACAACCTGTGAAGGAACATATCGCATGAGCATCACCCGAACGACTCTGGCTGCAGCCGCCGCTGTCGTCATTGCCATGACATTGCCTGTGATGGCCGAAGAGGGCCACGACCATGGCAAGGGGCACGAGCATGGGAAGGAGCACGCACATGGCGAGGACGAGGCCCACTTCAAGATAACACCACCGTCCAACGTCAAAGAGGCCTGGACGCTAATCACGGCGAAGTTAACCGAAGCCGAGACGGCCATTGGCGGCAATAAACTGGCCGGGGCTCATGAAGCGGGTGAGCACATGGAAGCGGCGGTGCACACGCTGCAAGAGAAGTCGGACATGGTCGCCGAAGGATCGAAGGCCAAGCTGACCTCTGCGCTCAAGCAGCTCGATAAGGCTGTTGACGAGCTACACCACGGCGCCGAGCACAACGAGGCTGATGCTGCCTCGACCGCGCTAACGAAGATCAAGGGGCTTTTGCCGCTCGTCGAAGGTCTTTACCCGCCCGGCACCCTGAAATGACACCAGCGGCCCCACGGGCCTGTTGACGATGGAGTGCGCGTTTCATGCCTCTTGCCCTGACGCCGAAGTGCTATTTGGCCATCCTTTTCGCAGGGCTCATTTGCGTGACAGGCGCATCTTTGGCGCGAGGGGCTACGGCTGAACGCGGAGAGTCTGCTGAGGCCGCCGACTTCGCCACTATCCATGACCGTGCCGCAGCCGACTACATGAAGGGCGAACTGGACGATGCCTTGGCAGGCTTCAACGCCGCGATTGCACTCAATCCGGCTAGTGCCTTGGCCTACTACAACCGTGGCAATGTCTACTATGCGAAAGGCGACTACAGCGCGGCCATCCACGATTTTACCGAGGCCCTGAGGATCAGCCCTGGACTACCCTACGCCAACATGAATCGCGGAAACGCGTTGTCCAACCTCGGGCGGCTTGATGAAGCCCTTAGAGATCTGGACGAAGCGGTTCGCCTACAGCCCGAAGTGAGCGACAGCTACTTCAACCGGGCGATCGTGCATGTGCGCCGCCGAGAACTTGAGCAGGCGCTTGCCGACTACGAAGCAGCCATCGGCCGCGACGCTGAGGACCAGGAAGCGGCTTCGGCACGGCAGCGTTTGGTGGACCTGCTCGGGGCAACTAAGGAAGGCGGGTTAGCAACGGTCGATACGGCCAAGATCACAGCCGAGATCGCGCATTCTCGGCAGGTCGAGCATCTCCTGCGACTGGTCGCAAATACCTGTATCGCGCACGGCGATAGTCTGGAAGGCCTGACGACCCTTGCTCTGGTTGGCAAATGGAAACCTGCTCCGAAAGAAGAGCTGACTCGCAGAAGTGCCACCGCTGCCCAAATTGACGGAGGGTGGACGTTCCGCGACAGGTTCGGTGCGTATGCGTTGGTTCATTCGGAAAGCAACCATAAGCCCCCAGTCTACGTCTGCTCGCTCACGACCCAGCCCATCAACCCGCATCTCTTCGACGATGTAAAGGCCGGGTTCGAGGCGCGTTTTGGCGTGACGCCACACGACACGCCCGCATGGCCGGGTCAGCAGGTGACGCGTTATCAGCTTGCGCACGGCAAGGGCAATTTGCTCACCGCGCTGGCTTTTACGCCGAAGCACGGTGCGCTGACCTTCCGCATCTATCTGGGTAACCCTTGAAAGGAGGTAACGCGACCGACAACCGTCACGGCAATCAAATGCGCAACAGGAGTATCCCTATGATCAAGCCAATCATCATCGCGATTGCGACGGCATCGCTTTTTGGAGCAACGGCCTTTGCTGGCGAGGAGCACGGTCACTGCTCGGGCCCGTCCGTCTGTCAGGGTGATGCCGCATGCGAAAAGCAGGGCTGGAAGGAGCTGACGAAAGATGAATGTGCGAAAATCGACGGCGCCACGTTTGAGGCATCGTCGCACGAAGGTGAAGACCACAAGGACACCGATCACGACCACAAGAAGTGAAAGCTAATCCTAAAGGAGGAAGTGCCATGAGAAATCAAAGTGTCGTAATAATTCTGGCCGCCGTACTTGCAGCATTTGGCGGGATTTCAGCCGCAACGGCACTGGTTCCCGTCGGTAACGCTGGAATCGTTCTGTCTGAGACTGTCAGGTCCGATGTCCAACAGGTCCGACATCGGCATCGCCGTCATTGGGGGCACCACGGTCACCGGAGATGGGGCCACCATCATCGCCGCTCGTGGAGGCATCGCCATCGTAGACACGGGTACTATGGCTTTGTGCCGCGGATTTACGGCTGGGGCGGCGGTCATCGCCATCATCACCGCCATCATTGAGCAGAAAGGACGGCGGCTAACGCCGCCGTTTTCGCAGGAGACAAATCATGACCCGGCTTTACCTAGTTGCCTTGATAGCAGCGCTGCTCACCTTCAGCACGTCCGCTATGGCACATGTCATGCCTTGGCGTGATGGAGAGTCTCGCATCAAAGGATTTGGCCATTGCGCCAAAGGCCCGTGCATGAAGCGGTATGACTTCAGTTCGAGCAAGCCGCACCACCATCACGGAAACCAAGTCATGATGGGCTCCAACCGTTACACCGCGCACTGCGGTTATGCTGTGAGATGACCAGGGTGGCCGATATGGTGGAGTCAGACTGTAACGAGCACGCGTGCGGCTGTCTTGGCACGCCTCTTCTGCCGGGAGGACATCGCCGAACGGCTGTACTACAGCTGGTCGAAGGCATTCCTCGATACGCCGCCTCGCCGGCGACACGGTGCGATCCGCAACCACCAGGCAAGTCAAAGTCCTCAAGCGCCAATAGCTTGAGCTGAAGGAAGTCGTTTGAACATAAGCCCGATTATGCGAATCCAATTTTGTTTGGAGCGGGATCCAGCGATTCTGGTCGCATAAGGTTAGATCAGTCAGCATCACCCTTCAGAGCAGACATTGCCCTCTCGACGCGAAGGGCCATAAGCGCCATCGGCCAAAGGCGGATCATCAGACCGCCTGTGCTTCCCGCACATCAAAAATCAACACCGGCCACCATGAGAAATGCTGCACTGCATACCATTCGAATAGGTATTCGCGACTTGCGACCGTTTAGGGACCTATCGCGTCATGTGAACATCGCACGCGAAACCTGCGCGTTTGACCCAAACCAGACCGAGTACCGGTGCGCAAGATATGCGTTGCATTGCGTGCCGACTGACGTCGCAACGATGCGTGCGCCGCAATACCTGCGATAGCCTGAACGGCCGTACTGCCTCGCGAGCCGGATCAGGGCCAGACGAAGCTTATCGTCGTACTTCTCTATAGGCCTGCCCGTCGCTGAAGCATCAAAGCCGCCCGGAGGTGGCAGGATGCAAGAGCGACATGGGCCGAAGGCCCGCACAACGAGCGGGGCTGGTTTTTGGTGGGTCCATGAGCAGTGATGTGATTACGGAGATCTGCTTCCAACTATTTGTCGATAAGTTGACACCAGTGCTCAGTGCGCGATTACTCCGTCCTTGAGATGGCTCTCATCAAATTGAAATATCTCCCTAGAGTCGGGCAATTCGCCATGCTTGTCTTTGCCGTGGTACTCGCAACGCGAAAGAATATCGCGGATGATGTTCAGCCTCGTTGATTTTTTATCATCCGCCTTCACGATGATCCAGGGTGCATGGGCTGCGTGAGTGCGAGGAAACATAGCGTCCCGGGCCTTGGAATATTCGTCCCAATACTCGATGGCTTTCGCGTCGATCGGACTTAATTTCCATTGCCGCAACGGGTCTTTCCGGCGCTTCTTAAGACGGCGTTCCTCTTCATCGCGGCTGATATCGAGATAGTATTTGATGATCGTGAAACCGCAATGGACGAGAAGGTGTTCGAACATCGGGACTGTATTCAAGAACTGCTCGACATCCTCATCTGAGACAAAGCCCATCACACGCTCGACGCCAGCTCGATTGTACCAGCTGCGGTTGAAGAGAACGATTTCTCCAGCAACCGGCAGATGTTCGATGTAACGTTGAAAGTACCAGGCATTCCGGTCCCGGTCCGAAGGGGCACTAAGTGCCACGACACGCGTATCACGCGGGCTAAGATGCTCGACGATGCGTTTGATTGCGCCGTCCTTGCCGGCAGCGTCTCGGCCCTCAAAAATCAGCACGATCTTTTGTCCGCGTTTAATGACGTGTTTCTGAAACTTCACGAGCTGGATCTGGGCACTGCGCAGCGATGCGCCATAATCGCTGTCATCGTCTTTCGGTGGGCGTGTCATTGCTTACATTCCTAAATCGAGATGTCCTTCGTTTGTCTTCTCTGCCTTCAAAGGGCGTCTCAGGGGCTCGCCGCCGATGCCGGTCAGTCGCCGAAAAATCTTCCAGCCAAATTGTAGCAGTGGGCGATGATCGCGCCGGCGAGACCGCCGGACAAAAACGCAGACAATCCGCCGATCAATAGCGATGACAGCGATCCGGCGGGGTCCACCGTGAACAGGCCTATAAAAGCGTGACTGAGGATGAGGGGCAGCCCGATCAGCACCCCCAACCAACACAGCGCAAATAGTATAAGCGTCGAGAAAGCACCCGTCGAGACGCTACGCTTGTAGCTGAGCGTCGATGGAGACATCGTCAGATTAGCTCCGGCCATTGTGGTCTCCTGTCAATAATCCGGCACCGAAACGACGCCGGCTAGTTCTACTTGTAGCGGTGATTGGCGACATTCGGCATCTTCAAGCAGCATCGCGTCGAGCCACGTAATAATTATTTTTAGAGCGAGCCCACGAGAAACATCGTGGGCTTCATTGCGGTGTCTGGTTCCAATATCTAGTGTTTGGGGACGAGCCCGACAGCACTTCGCTCGTTGACCATCAAACGCGTGCCTTATCCGGTCGCGGTATTGCTGCCATCGGAGGTGCGAGAGTAGGTTGCGACGAGCGTGCCACAACGGGCTGACCGGGAATATCTGCCCTGCCGGCCTGACTGCTGATACCGGTAAGCTTGGTGCGCTTCAGCATCAAAGCATTGATCGCGACGACCGCGGAGCTGCCGGACATGGCAATAGCGGCGATGGTCGGGCTGAGCAGAAATGGATAGAGCACGCCGGCTGCCAGCGGAAAAGCGATGACGTTATAGCCGACCGCCCAATAGAGGTTCTGGTGCATCTTACGCAGCGTGGCGCGGGACAGCTCGATGGCTCCGACCACGTCGAAAGGGTCGCTCTTCATGAGCACGATGTCGGCACTCTCCATCGCGACATCCGTACCGGCGCCGATGGCGAAGCCGACATCTGCTTGGATCAAAGCTGGAGCGTCATTGACGCCGTCGCCGACCATGCCAACCTTCTTGCCTAGGGCCTGGAGTTCTTTGACCTTGCTTGCCTTGTCGCCTGGCAGCACGTCAGCGAATACGCGGTCGATTCCCAAACTCTTCGCTATGCGCTCGGCGGTTCCCTGATTGTCACCAGTCAGCATGATGACCTCGACACCGCCCGCACGCAGGGCCTTAATCGACTCTATTGCAGTTGGTCTGACTGCATCGGCGATAGCAATCAATCCCACCAGTTTGCCGCCTACGGCAAGGTGAACGACCGTTCGTCCAGCGCCCTGCAATTCCGCTGATTTTGTTTTAAGTTCGCCAAGCTCGACCTTGTTCTCCGTCATCAGCAGTTTGTTGCCGAGCAAGGCCGTCTTGCCGTCAACATCGGCTTGCGCGCCCTTGCCTTCGATATTCTTGAATCCGGTCGCCTTGGGAACTTTCACCTGAGCGGCCCTCCGGACGATAGCCTGCGCCAAGGGATGGTCCGATCCGGCATCCACACTTGCTGCGGCAGACAGCAGCTGTTCTTCAGTGGCGCCGGATGCAACCACCAGGTCCACCACTTCAGGCTTGCCCATCGTCAACGTGCCGGTCTTGTCGAAGATGATGACATTTAGCTTGGTTGCGTCCTCCAGCGCCGAAGCGTTCTTGAACAGGATGCCGTTTTTGGCGCCAAGCCCGGTTCCGACCATGATCGCCATCGGGGTTGCCAACCCAAGTGCATCGGGGCACGCGATTACGAAGACGGTGATCGCGAGACTGAGAGCGAAAAGCAAGGTTTGCCCGATCCACCAGTACCAGATGGCGAAAGTGAGCAGACCTGTAACGACAGCGGCCAGGACCAGCCATTGCGCCGCGCGATCCGCTAAGAGTTGCGACGGCGCCTTGGAGTTCTGTGCTTCCTGGACAAGCTTCACAATTTGGGCGAGCGCGGTGTCCGCGCCGACCTTGGTGGCGCGATACTGGAACGAGCCACTTTTATTGATGGTCGCGCCGATTACTGCGTCGCCGACCTTTTTATCAACCGGCATCGATTCGCCCGTAAGCATCGACTCATCAACCAGAGACGCTCCTTCGGTGATTGTCCCATCGACCGGGATCTTGTTACCCGGCCGGATCACGACCGTTTCGCCGGCAATAATTTCAGCGGTGGGTACCTCCACCTCCTTGCCGTCACGCAGCACGTTTGCCTTTGGTGGCGCCAAATCCATGAGGGCGCGGATGGCTTCGGAGGCACCGGCACGGGCGCGCATTTCGAGCCAGTGTCCGAGCAGGATAAAGACGAGCAGGAGCGCCGCCGCCTCGTAGAACTGCTCGCCGCCGTAAATGAACGTCGACCCAACGCTGAACAGGTATCCGGTACCGACACTGAGGACGACCAGCACCGCCATATTCGCAACGCCATTCCTGAGCGCACGATAGGCTGCAACGAGGAACGGCCAAACCGGATAGACGATGGCGCCGCTGGCCAGAACGAACAACACGAGATCGAGCCGCAGGCCGAATGGCGGCGAGATTTTAATCGAGTCCATGCCCATCGGGGACAGGAAAAAAATCGGCACGGTGAAGCCGAGCGCGATAAAGAAGCGGTTGCGCATGTCGAGAACCATCGACTGCATATCGACGCCGCTGCCGTGGCCCATCTCCGCAGCCATAGCATCTTTGTTTTCGCCACCATGCGGCTTGTGATCAACCGTCGGCGATCGAGCCGCATCGGACGCCGGAGCGCCCTGGCGCATGGCGGCATGGTCATGGTTACCAATGCCGGTATCGGCGCGCGTTGGGGACAACTTGCTGGATAGCGCGCGAGGTTCACACAGATGGGAGGGAGAGAGCTCGCCGGCGCAGTGATGCCCGCATTGCTCGATGGCACTCGCGATGTCTGCGGGCGATATCTTAGATTCGTCGTACGTGAACGTCGCGCTACCGGAAACCTGATTGACTGCAGCTGCCTTCACGCCGTCGAGCTTCGACAGCTGCTTTTCGACCCCAAGGGCACCAAGCGGCGATAACAGTTCGCCGACATGTAGATTGATCGTCTTCATCGCTCTCTACCTTCCTGGAGACTGGAGCTTGTTGTCCTGCGTCTTGGTCATGCCACCCGACTCTCCATCCAACGCGCTCGTCAAATAACTTTCAACGCCGGTGCAGCCGGGACATTGTGGCGAGCCGGCAGTTTCTTGTCATTGCGCGAGATCATGTAGACAATGAAAAGCGACATGACCCCTCCCCCGAAACAAAAGACCGAAATGTATGCAAACTTGAAAAAGAATAATGTGATGAACAGGACAAGCGCGACGAGGTATCCAAATATGTTGACGTCCTTAACCGAAGACGTCACGAGCGGCGCGATGATCACGAACACGTACAATAAGTACGTGAACTCATAGCGCACGACGAGGTCCAGCAAGTGCGTGCCCTGATAACTGATGGCGTGGTCCAAAAACTTCGTGACCAGCCAACCGTCGTGCGCGAAGTAGGGAACGTATTGCAGCGCGCCTAGCATTCCGCCGAGAATTGCGAGCAACAAATAAATGTGACGCCGGCCGCAGGGCTCCAGGAAGTATGTCGAGTAGGGAACCCATACGGGCCAAGCGAGCCATGAGAAGAACATATACGCTAACGAAAACCGCTCGACCCATTCGGGGTCATCCAACAGGCCGCCGGTCCAAACCATGCCCTCGAAGAATTGTTGTAAGCCAAATAGCAGCGGTAGAGTCGCAAACGGTAGATATCGAATATCTCGCCGGTACGCTTTGCGCATTGCAAACGCGCCAGCCGGAATGAGGACGGCGGCCGACGCAAAGCTGACCTCTGCCGAAAAACACATGCCTTACCGCTCGATCTGACGCGACCCATCGATGGGCCGCAGCGATCTTGGGAAAAAGCCCGGAACGCGCGCCGCATAGCGCCGGTAGGAATCGCCGAACATGGCAAGCGCTTCGCGCTCCTCGGTGCGTGCGAGCCGCACGTACATCCATACGAGCACGGGAAACATGGCGAGAGTCAGGAGTGTTGGCCACTGCAGAAGAAAACCAAACATTACCAGAATGAAGCCGACGTATTGAGGGTGGCGGACATAGGCATAGGGCCCAGTTGTGGCTAGAGCCTTTTGACGCTGAGCCTCATATAGTACTCGCCAGGCTGCTGAAATCAGCATGAAGCCACCGCCGATCAGAACAAAGCTCAAGATGTGGAATGGCCCAAAGTGCGGATTTGCCTTCCAACCGAACATCATCTCGAACAGGTGACCCGAGTCGTGAGAGAGCCAATTTACGTTGGGGTACCGGCTTTGTAGCCATCCTGACAGCACATAAATCGTGAGAGGGAACCCGTACATCTCGGTGAAAAGTGCCACGATAAATGCGCTGAAGGCGCCGAAGGAGCGCCAATCCCGCGTGGTTTCCGGCTTGAAGAAACTGAACGCGAACATGATGAAGATCAAGGAGTTAAGCACCACCAAGCCCCACAGTCCATAGGTCGGCAATTGCTCGTTCATAACGAAGATCCTTTTGAACCACGCACGGGTGGACCGCTTGCATCACGAGATCCGTGCCCGCCATGGCCTCCATGCATGAAGATGTGCATCACCGGGCACGCAAGCAGCAGCAGAAAAGGCCAAGCCCCCAAGACGTGTGCCCGGTGCTCGCTCAGGAGCAGGAACGCCGAGATGGCCAAAAATGCCAAACAGACAAAGAATGTCCGCGACGTCCAGAAACTGCCCTGAGGCGAGGACGTATCGTGGTGCGAATGATCACCGGCAGGCATGTCGGCCTCCAATTATGTTTGCCAGAGTTTTGTATCAACCGGCGATTTGTGATGCGTGAAGAGATTGCCGGGATTTTAGCGCTATCGGCTACGACGTAGCCAAAGCGCTCCGGGAGAAAGGGCAAAGAGCGGTGTCGCGGTTCGCATTCGCCAGAGCCACTGTTAAACGTACAAAAGCACGCACGTCTCTTAAACCTTCTGGGCGGGCTACGATTGGTTGTAACGCATGGCGTTGACTTCCGTTCCTGCGAGATCTCCGATTGTGGTTGGGACATCAAGCATGGAGACCTGCGCGCGCGTCCTAGGATTGCGTCATCGGCATGATTGCGCGGGAGCTCCGTCAGCGATGAAGACCGGAGCGAAGCCGCCCCCTTCGGTCCGGAAGTTCGTCGTCTGGCCCTGATACAAGCGCGCTGCGATCAGTTGAATCTTGCCGTCATAGGTGTAGTTACGAAGGTCCGCTTTTAAGCTGCGCTGCGTTCCATCGACGGAAATCTTTCGCGTGCTTGGCGTGACGATCCTTTGGGCGACGTAACTAGCGTTCAGTATCTCGGCCCAGACCCGGCGTGTGATCTTATCGCCCCGATACGCCGCCTTGCCGCCATAACCGGCTGTTGGCTTGAAAAACCATTGATCGCGCCCGTTCCATAGTTCGGCGGCAAAGCCTGGGGTCACCGCAATTGTGCGAGGTATGCCGCTCTGCAGCACGCGAACAAGGTCGTCAGAGACGCTCCAAGTTCGGAGTAGGTCCCCGTCACTTAAGAGCACGAGATTGGACTTGTTCGCGTAGATGGCATGGGTCCACGGGTTTGGCGTTACGACAACGTCCCCGGCCAAATAGGCGCTGCGAAGCGCAAGGTTCTCGGGTTGCTCCAGTTGAAAGTCAGTCAGCCGGTTGTAGACGAGATCTATCCGCCGCTCTTCGTGCCACAGATGACCGTCGCGATGCGTAAGTTCGGACGGTGACGCAATGATTGCACCGATCCCGCGTTTTTCGAACAGCCGCTGGAACAAGACAAACTCGGGATAAAGGTATTGTCCGCGCGGTGCGTGATCGACGATGGCGATCGTCTCAAGTGGTACTCCCCGGCCCTGCCTCTTCCACTCGGCGTCAAAACTTGCGACGAAGTCAGAGCACAGCGATTCGAGATCAACCCGCACGGATGCGGCGAGGTTCATGTCATTGCAACAAGCCCGCTGCGCCTGCAGCAAGAAGGCGTTGATGAGCGCGCCACCGGCATTGGTGTTGATTTCGATCAGCATCGGACCGTCGTCGCCCAAATGAAAATCATACCCCATGAAGACGCCAATGGGGCCGGACCGAAACCGTACGATCTCCTTAGCGTGCCCGAGCACAGCCGATTGGTATTGAGACAAGCGTGCAACCGTCTCGATGGCGCAGATGATCTGCTGCATCCGCTCGGCGTGCGCCTTTGTAAGGAATACCGGCTGGGCCGAGAGCAGATAGGGATGGGTCAACGCCAATGCGCGGCAGAATTCCGGATCGGCTACCGCGTTTTCTATTGCCCGACACAGCGCATCGCGATCAAGCGTTACGCAGGTACAATCAGTATTGAGCCGCTCGATATCGTTGTTCACAGCCGGCCGGTCCTCGGTACCTGAACTATTGAACGGTTAATGGTCGAGGGGTGCTAAGGCGTCCAGACCATCATCACGCTGCTTTGCTGGGCACAGCAAGCCTGACGCTGGCAAGGGCCACGATCGGCACGATGAGCCACTGCAGAAGCGGTGAGACACCCAATTCGATACCACCGATCCGCACCGTCGGCATGGAGGCCGAGTAGGCCCACGCGTTACGAACATAGACGTTAAACCATTCGCTGTAGGCCGTGTAGCTCAGTCCAAAAATAATCGTCAGCACCGCAACCTGTTTCCAGTCTCCGCGAGGCCACGACCAGCTGCGGCCGACCAAAATGGCGGCAATGAGACTGCTTGCTGCAATCATGAGGTCGCCGACCGTGCAGTGTACGACAGCGAAAACGATCTCCCAACGCGGGGCGCTCGTCCAAAGTGTGAAAAGCGGAAGCTGCAAAGTCTCCCAGGCGAGATGAGCGAATGCAGAAACGCCGAGATAAATGCCTGCTACTCGAAAGCGCTCGTTCCATTCCACCATGGTTTAAAGCCTGATAGCCCTTAGCCGCAACGCGTTAGCGATCACGCTCACCGATGACAACGCCATGGCTGCGGCTGCGATGATGGGCGAAAGCAAAATGCCGAGGACAGGATATAGGACCCCCGCCGCCACCGGCACTCCGGCCGCGTTATAGATAAAGGCAAAGAACAGGTTTTGCCGGATGTTGCCCATGGTCGCCTGCGATAGGCGGCGTGCGCGAACAATGCCGGTGAGATCGCCTTTGACGAGCGTGATGCCTGCGCTTTCGATGGCAACGTCGGTGCCAGTTCCCATGGCGATGCCAACATCGGCGGCCGCGAGAGCGGGTGCATCATTGACGCCATCTCCGGCCATCGCAACAATATGACCCTCGCTTTTGAGCCGCTCGACGATGCGGCTCTTGTCTTCTGGAAGCACTTCCGCCTCCACTTTGGTGATGCCGAGCTTGCGGGCGACCGCTTGCGCGGTGACCTTGTTGTCGC
The DNA here is from genome assembly GCA_964651805.1 of uncultured Hyphomicrobium sp. GTDB lineage: Bacteria > Pseudomonadota > Alphaproteobacteria > Rhizobiales > Hyphomicrobiaceae > Hyphomicrobium_B. Next base: position 933,046 of record CAZYXX010000002.1, read on the forward strand.
CAGTCAGCATGACAATGGTGAGGCCCGCAGCTATAAGCGCCTGTAGCGCCTCTGGCGTCGTGGACTTGATCGGGTCGGCAATAGCGAGAATACCTGCGAGCGTGCCATCAAGCGCGATAAAGATGACGGTCGCGCCATCTTCGCGCAGCCGATCCGCTTCGCCATCCAAGGACGTCGTGTCGATCCCGGCGTCCGTCATGATGCGCGCATTGCCGATCACCATGCGTTTGCCGCCAACGAGACCTGTCACGCCTTTTCCGGAGGGCGCGTCAAAATTCTCGACCGTTAATAAAGCAAGGCCTTTGGCTTCCGCTGCGGCAACGATCGCAGCACCGAGCGGATGTTGGCTCATGCGTTCAAGGCTGGCGGCAAGTTGTAAAAGGTCACCTTCAGAAACGCCGCTCGCCGTTCTTAGCGCTACCACTTTCGGTTTACCTTCGGTAAGCGTGCCCGTCTTGTCGATGACAATCGTATCGACCTTTTCCAGCCGCTCCAGCGATTCTGCGTTCTTAATCAGCACGCCTGTCTGCGCGCCCCGACCGACCGCGACCATGATCGACATCGGCGTAGCAAGCCCGAGCGCGCAAGGGCAGGCGATAATGAGCACGGACACAGCCGCGATCAGCCCATAGGTCAGGCTGGGTTCTGGCCCCCAGATTGCCCAGACAGCGAATGCTAGAACCGCAACGCCAATTACGAGAGGCACGAACCAGCCAGAGACCTGATCCGCGAGACGTTGAATGGGCGCGCGGCTTCGCTGCGCTTGCGCCACCATCTGAACGATGCGGGCCAGCATGGTGTCGCGGCCGATCTTGTCGGCACGCATGACGAAACTTCCGGATTGATTGATCGTGCCAGCGATGACACTGTCTCCGACAGACTTGGTGACAGGCAGCGACTCGCCCGTCACCATGGATTCATCGACGGTGCTGCGTCCTTCCAGAACAGTGCCGTCAACAGGAACCTTATCGCCAGGCCTGACTCGCAGAAGGTCACTAACAGCGATCTGGTCGAGCGAAATCTCTTCATCGGCACTAGCTTTAGATACGCGCCACGCTGTCTTAGGCGCGAGATCAAGCAAAGCGCGGATCGCGCCGCCCGTGCTCTCTCGCGCTTTCAATTCAAGAACTTGCCCTAAGAGCACCAGCACGGTTATCACGGCGGCGGCTTCGAAATAAACGGGCACCGCGCCATCCATGCTGCGGAATGCAGACGGAAACGACTCTGGGATCACCGTCGCCACAACGCTGTAAATCCAAGCGACGCCGGTGCCCATAGCAATGAGCGTGAACATATTGAGGTTGCGGGACCGCAGCGAAGCCCAGCCTCGTTCAAAGAATGGCCATCCGGCCCACAACACAACAGGCGTTGCCAGAATAAGCTGCAACCAGTTGGATATGCGCGGCGCGATTATCGTATGAAGACCGGCAAAGTGCCCGCCCATCTCTAAAATGAGAACGGGAATGGCAAGCGCCAGACCGATCCAGAAACGCCGGGACATATCGGCCAATTCAGGATTTGGACCAGACTCCAAACTGACAATATCCGGCTCAAGTGCCATCCCGCAGATGGGGCAAGCGCCGGGGCCTATCTGACGAATTTGCGGGTGCATCGGGCAGGTGTAGACCGTGCCTGCGGGCACCGCATGGTCGTCGCCAGCGCTCTTATCCAGATAGGTGGTGGGATTGGCGATAAATTTTGTGCGGCACCCGGCCGAGCAAAAATAATACGGGTGTCCTTCGTGCTCTGCGCTGTGCTTGGCGGCATGGGGATCAACATCCATGCCGCAGACAAGGTCTTTGACTAAATACTCAGCGCGTTGATCGCTGCTCGCTTCATCATGAGCATGCGCGCCGTGGTCGGATTTCAGTGACGAGTTTCGCTTATCCATCATGTTTCACTCAATCGCTCACTCGCCACACTTGTTTCAGGACTTCGCCTGCATGGCGCTCTTTTCGTGAGCGTCATCGGTCGCCTTCTGAGCGGTCTGTCCGTCGTCGAATGCTTTGAGACAGTTTGCGGCGTAACTGAGCGGAGGCTCGG